>CAKPDN010000001.1 GCA_934149005.1 uncultured Clostridia bacterium
GTAGTGTGAACTTTATCTATATTATTAAATAATACTTGTTTATCTTCCATAAATATCTCCTCTACAAATTACTATTTTATTTTCTCATATCTTATCATAAATTCTCAAAAAAATAAAGCCAGAAGAATTATTCTCCTGACTTTTTTCATCTTTTGTACTTTTAAAATTTTTTTCTTTTGTATTTTATATATTTTATCTTTAGTTAGCATTATTTATAGATAAATAGCCTATATTAATATAGTCTTTATCTAGCATATTATAAGATTTTTCTATATATACTACTAACTTCAAATCTAAATCTTTCAAATTTTCGATTTCTTCTGATTCTAGTTTATCATTAAGCTTAATATTTAATTCTTTGCCATCTTCAAGCTTATATAAACTAATGCGAATATTATCTTTCAACTCATCTTTAACTTTGAATTTTACTTTATATACACCATCATCATTTACTTTTGGACTAAATGTATATTCAGCAAGCCTTCCTTCAAAATTTAATGAATTAAGATAAAGTTTATCATAATCAGTTTTATCCTGGTTGATACAAACTATTACACTAATTGTTATACTGATTATTGCTAGTAATATAGCACATATTAAGATAATCCTTTTCTTCATTGTTCCCCTCCTTATATTTATATACTCCTTAGATAAGTATGTAGATCAAGAATATAAAAGGGGATTACCAAATATTATTGAAAGGAGCAAGAATAATATTTTTATTTTAAAAATATTGCTCAACTCTACATACTTATCTAAAAAGTATATCTACTTCTTAGCTTGTACCTATATTTTAGCACCCTTATTCTTGAAAGTATACTGCAGGATTTTGCAACTTTTTTGCAAAAAATTATGTCAAGATATTAAAAGAATGTAGTATTTCCAATAGATTACTTCTAAGACTTGGATTGATTATAACTGTTGCACCTATTGTTAATAAGACTAAAATCACTAAAATAAATATAAATTTAACTATTCTAATTAGTAAATCAGTTATAAAATTTAATATTTTAATTCCTGTATTTTTTTCTTTATCAAAAACAATTGTATTTTTATCTTTATCTAAGTTTAAATTCTTATATAATTTTTCTTTTTCTATCTTCTCATTCTTTTTTTCAATTGCTCGATCATACAATGATTTAGTTTTACTTCTTTTTAACATTTTCTTTATCCCTTTTCTTTTTAAATATATCTAATAATCCTTTTTTCTCTTTTACCTCTTCAATTGTAGTATTTAATAAATAATCTTTTAAAACTTTTTCATAAAAGCTTTTATTACCTACAATAAAAGGTTCTGGAACAGCTTCACTAAATGAAGCTCGCTCCTTCCAAAACTTACCTAAACTTTCTTTAAACTTTTCTCTATCCTCATTTCTAACAAAATTAAACATTAGATATGAATTACTATCTTCGCCAATAATCATAAATGTTTCAATTAGCTTGTTAATTTCCCACGCTTTATTTCCTGATACAATTATTTTTAAATCTCTTGTTAAAAATGATGATATTTCTTCTTTACTCATTTCTTCAAAATTACCAAAATCAAATACATAAAATTCATATTCAAATTTCAATATATCTGCTAAATTTTCTGGTCTTTGATATAAGTCTATTCCCTGATATGTAATTTTTCTTAATACATCATTATAAATTGTTGGTATTGATTCATCTTCTACCAAACTATAAATTGAATTATGCTTATTATTTTCTATATAGCAAGCTGTAACATTAGTTAATTCAGACAAATATTTAACGATATTTATTGCAACTGTAGTCGCTCCAATATGCTTTTCTGTACCTGCTATTCCAATAGTAATTGTTTGTTTTGCTCTTTTTATATTCTCTTTTACTATTTTTGTTGTTTTGTTTATTACAAGCATACTATCATTAATTTTATATTTCATTGCATTACCAAAAGTCATTCCTTCAACTGAAAAAGCTCTTTCGATTTCATCTGCAAATATAACATCATTCTTGGCTGTTACTATATTGTAAATACCTAAATTAAATAATCGTCCTAATAAAACATTACCTTCTTTATAACCTTCTGCTAAAATGATTATTCTGACATTATACATTCTTCTAATAAGTTCTATTGAACTTGTTATTTCTTCCTCTGATGTTGTATTAGTTATTGCTTGTAAATCTAAAATCAAATAATCTACTCCATTTAAGTTTCTTAATTCTGTTTCTAAGAATTTTTTTAGATTATATTCATTTATAAATCTCATAACAAGATTAATTCTATGTTCCTTGCAATAATCTTCTATAATAACTCTTGGTTCTTTTGAAATATAAATATACTTCTTATATAATCTATTTTCCTCCATTGTTACAGCTTCCTTTCCTATTCTTCTTGACTATCTATATTATCTTGCTCGTCTTCACTATATAAAACAATTTCTCCTGTATCTAATTGAATTATGTCTGTATTTTCATAATGAATTGTGTTATTATCGCTTGTTGTATTTTCCTCTACTAACCCTTTTAATCTATCCATAAAATCATCTACACTTGTGTTTTGCGTGTCTCCCTGCTGTGATGTTGAATCTTTTATTTTTGTATAGCTTTCTATATTTCTATCTCTCATATTTAGAACAACTGCTAATACAATTACTAATACTAAAACTATACTTAAAATAATTAATTGTTTTTTTAATTCTTGTTTTTCTTTCATTTTTTACTCCTTATCCGTTGCCCTGTGAACTTCCAAATAAATAAGGAAATGGATTCACAGCATTAGCACTTGAATTTTTATCTAATCTAACTTCAAAATGAAGATGTGGACCTGTACTATTTCCTGTACTTCCCATTGTTCCTAATACTCTTCCTTGCTCTACTGTTTCGCCAACTGTTACTTGTATTGAGCCATTGATCATATGTCCGTATAGAGTATAGAAAGTAGAACCATCATCTCCAGTATGTTCTAAAACAACATAATTACCATATCCAGTTAATCCTGCATTTGCAACTACTACTAATCCTCCAACAGAAGCACATACTTTTGGACTTGCTTTTGATACACATACTATATCCATTCCGTGTGTGTGCTTTTGTTTGTGTAACTCCATTTACTGTTATAGTTCTACTAGGAGAAAACTTTGATGTAATAACATCTCTTGTACTATCCCACGTTTCAAATGGTATATTAAATTTAGCTCCTACATATTTGTATGTACCCTCTACAACTTCTACACTACCACTACCAGAGCTACCTCCAGCACTTGCAGAACTTCCCTCATCATCATCTGTTTTAGATGAGCCAAACATTCCTATTAATCCAAATATTCCAATTACAATTATTAAAAAACCTACACATACACCAATAATAATTGCTTTTACTTTTAATGATAGAAAACTAAATACTATTCCTGTAAAATCTTTTGCTTTATTATCTGACATTTATCTTCCTCCACCAACTAAATATTCCTTTTCCCAATCTAGTGCTTTTACATTTATTAAGGTATGTCCTGAACCAATAAAGAATAATCCACGTCCGTTTATCTTTTTGACTTAATATTGCTTTTTCTTCTTGATTTAAGTTATACAAATTAACAACTTCCTCCAAGTCTTTACCATCTACGCCAAAGAAAAATTTATAGGTAGAGTTATCCAAAAAGGCTTGACCATACATACGAACTTCTGGAGCTAAAAAATCGACCAAACTTTGCGTAATTACCATAAGTCCACATTCGTATTTTCTTGCTCTCTTACAGAAATTTCTTAAAAATTCAATTGTTTGTGGTACTTTTCTATCAACTAATAAATAAGCTTCATCACATACAACGTAACATCTTTCTTCACGATTTCTAAATGCTTGATCCTGACAATATCTTAATATATTAAAATACTGACATCTTTTTACCTTTTCAGAAGCTCCTTGAAGGCTATAAACATCTAAGCATACAAATGAACTGTCTAAATCTAATGAAGTATATCCATTAAAAATTTCTCCGTGATGTCCGATTGAAAGTTCTCTTACTACTGCTCTAATTTCTTCTAATTCTTTTTTATGGTCTTTATTCGTATTAACTTTTTCAATAAGTAAATTATACAAATCTTCCATAATAGGAAATTCTTTTGAATCTTTATCTATTATATCTGTTTCATAAGTTATTCCATAAGTTTTATATAACTCTTCTAAAATCTCCATTAATAAACTCATTTGTAATGATGTTATTTCTGGATAATATAATTTAAAAAATGTACTTAAAAAATCTAAATGTAAACCTAAAGCTGACTTGCTAGATGTATATTCTCCATCATCATCGTCAAATGCTGTTGCTTCTGGAAGTGGATTTACTTGTAAAGGATTAATTCTTCCTACATTTTTTCCAGTTCCTCCTGAACAGTCAATCCATTTTCCACCTAATAATTTACACATTGGTCGCATTTCTGATTCTGGATCTATTACGAAAATTTTTGTACCATTAAGCCATTCATTTAGCATTATCTTTTTTGCAAGGAATGATTTACCTGAACCACTAGAACCCTCAATAACAATGTTTGAATTAGTTCTGTCATTACCCTTGAAGAATGGAGAAAATGCTATCATTCTTCCATCTTCATCTGTTCCTAAATAATATCCTTCTACATCAACTAATCCACTACCTGAAAATGGTAATCCTAAGAATAAAGCTTCCAAGCTCATTGTTTTATTTGATATTCTGGTAATATCATCATAATATGTATCATAAGGAGAGCTTTGTCTTAAGGCTTTGTCTTGAATAAATGCAGGCACTCTTGCTTTTAATCCCATTCCTGCTATTTTGTTTCTAACTGTTCTGCAATTTTCATTGAAGTTATTGTCTGTTTCTCCAATTGTATTTGAAACGAAAGAAACATTGACGTATGGAATATTATCAACTGTTATGTCTTTTATAATTTTCTCTGCTGATTTAATCTTAAATTCTGCTTGTGTTCTTAGTGCTTCATTGCTTGTTGTATTAAATATGTTTTTATCCGTTGTTAAGCCTTTTGAAACACCATCAACATATTCCTGCACATTTTCTATTGGTGTTACTACTAAACTAACAGTAGTATTTGGAATATCTTTTAAATTTAGCAACCAACCTACATTTACTGCAGATGGATAAGCACTTACATATTGCAATTTATGTTGATATTCTCCTAATTGCACTTTATTATGTTTTAATTCAATACCTTGTGGAGTTATAAGTGCTAACAACTCTTGATTTATAGGCATTGTTTCTATTTCTTTTGTTTTCATTTGTAACTCACTTTCCATTAGCGTTACGCTAATATATTTTTATCATTCGTAAATTCTTATTAAATCTTAACTTGTAATGGACTTTCTAAATAATTTTGATCTTCAATATATGCAATATCTGGATTGTTATAACTATTTATTAGCTGAATTATTAATCTTTCATCTAATACTTCTGTTTTATATCCACTATTGGTTAATTTCATTCTTATTTCACTTATTCTTTTAATAAGTTCTTGCTCTACATATTCATCATTTTCAGCCCATATCATTAAATATATTTCACTTTCTAATGCTTTTCCTGTTGTAGATAAAACTCCAAAACTTCTACTTCTTTTGTCTAATAACGAGAATTTTAAAGCTTCTTTTTCTTTTTCCATTAAACTTGCTTGAAAATCTTGATTCTTTCTTAAATCTATTGGTCTATTTGTAAAGTAAAGTTTTAATGGTTTTAATTCACTTGCAAAATTTCTTGTAATGCTTCGTCCGTGTGCAACTTGCTCATCTTTTGACATCAGCTTGCAATTCTTAGGATAAATTCTTAAATAGCCTAAAACTTTGTTGTCAATTGTATATAAGAAATTCCCTTGCACGTCTTTAACATTTAAAAATAAATTAGCTGAAGTTTTTATATTACTGTTTTTCTTCTTTTTCTTTAAAAAATCAAATATCATAGCTGTTCCTCCTTGACTACATAATGGAATACTCTTTGTTTTTGATAAAACTTAAACATATTACTTATTAATTCTGCTATACAAGTGTTATATTTGTCTTTCATAACTGAAATAAATGTTGCTCCTGTTATCACAATCCATATTCCCAATGCAATTAAATAATTATTAAATATCGTATTAAATATAAGTGCAATAAAAACTGCTACTATACCTGCTATTGCTGTTGTTATCATTTCTTTGATTCCAATACCATTTATAATTTCAACTCTAACTTTTACATTTGCAGGCATATTTATTTGAAATCTACTTTCATCTTCCATATCTTTTGTATTCCTTTCTCCTTCTTTAATAAAAGGTATTATGATAATTCTTCTTCGTCTTGCTCATCTTGTATTTTCTCTGTTTCAGTCATTCCTAAATAATACATATCTCTATGAATATCTAAAAAATGATCACTTAACTCATTTAAAGTTATAGAGCCTTGTTCCAATTGTTTAAAAATTTCTTCTGCTTGCTCGTTGTTTTCAAAACGAGTTAATTCTAATCTGAAATTTTTATTATTTTCTATAAATCCATATTTACTTGAATTTTTTGCTTTTGGATATGTAGCAATAGAATAAATATTCATAAAATCATATACATCTTTCCAATCTTCTATTTGAATATGTGTACCATCTGGCATTTTAGATTTTTTTACAACTTTCACTTTGTATTCCTCCTAATTTGCAACGTGCTTATATTGTGGTTCACAACCACCATCTTTCCAGGGATTAAATATTAAATCTTTATATTCATCATCACTATGTATGCTACCTTTCATTGCTGATGGAATAAGTAGTCCTACACTTTTTCCGATCGTGTTTATCCCAATACATATAATATTTTTCTTCTGCTAACGCTCCACTTGTTATACCTTGACACTCATCATACGCTTTAAATACATCTACATCTTTCTTCCAAGAGTTTAAAAAACTTCCAAAATTTATTTTCTTGACATCAGTTTTTACATAATACTCTCCATCTATTGCTATAGTCCATCTTCCTTTTTTGTCTTTTGCTTCTCTTTCAAGAACTCCATCTGTAACTGTTACTTTAATAGATGAGAAATCTCCAATTGCGTCTGCAGATTTTGTATATGGAAAATATGTTAATACTAAATTTTTAGTTGTACTTATAGTTAATATAAGAACTAAAGCTACTAATCCATTTCTAATTCTAGTTAAATATCTTCTATATTCCATTTCATCTCCAGTTAAAATTTTATATACTGCAACTGCAATCATTAATACACAAGCAAAACCTGCTAAATATCCTAAATAATTTACTATGTGATATATTCTACTCATTTTGTCCTCCGTATTTTAAAATTTATCTTTCGATTGATGATTCTTCATATTCTTTTAATTTACGTTTATATCTTGAAATTTCTTGATTTCTAAAATCTTTTTCTGATTGAATATGAATTACTTTTTTTACTAAACCTTTTCTATAATTTTGTTCTTCTTCTTGATATTCCTTAATTAATTCATTTCTAACTTTTATTTGTTCTTTCGCATTTTCTAATACATCAGTTAAGTTCTGTACTGAATATACTTGCTCTTTATCTAGTGTAATTTGAATAATTGTTACACTTAGATCTTGTATGTGCTTTTTTACTAATTCAATTGCTTTTTTAGTATTGAAGCCATATACATAACTACAACAATCATCATAATCATATTTAGTAGAAGCTATTATTCCCTTTTCAATTAGTTCTTTTGTTTCATATAGCTGATTACATATTTTATATAAATCAATTTCTTTTGTTGTTTTTACTAATCTTCCTTTGTTATCTAAATAAGTTAATGTATAGGCTTCATTAGGGTGCAAAATATTATCTAAATTCTTTCGTATATAAATCATTTTTATCTACCTTTACTAATAATGTTTTTAAAGCTACTAACTGTTCTTGTAGCTGTTGATACTTTTGATCCAAGACTTGAATTTCCACCTGCTGTTTCCATAAATTCTCTTAATAAATGTGGTGTTCTATTTGCTATCATTACAGCTGATAATGATAAGATAATATGTGCATTATTCATTAATAAAATTGAGAATTGCAATAAAGTTAATTGCACTATTACTGTAAAAGCATTTGATATAAATTTTTTTACATATCCATTAAACGCACCACCATCAGAGTTAAGTAATCCAATACAAGCAATTGGAATTGCTAGACGTAATATAAACATTTCGATACCTCTTGTTAGTGTTTGAAAGTATATTAGAACCATATAAATTGCTATTATTAAATAGAAAAATGCTCCTAGTATATTCCAAGCCATATTTCCAATTGTTACTCCCATTGTTTGAAAATCGCCTAACATTCCTATAAATATTGATTGGTATAAGTCATAGCAAATCCAAGCAAATTGTGTATATATGAATCCAAAACAAATCATTATAATTAAAGCTTTTACAAAACCTACCACAACTGTCATTGGACTTACTTCTGGATCTCCGTTTGACCAAGCCATATAGACTTCAATCATTTTCTTAACAAAAAGCATTATTAAAACTGCAATTGCAAAAGTATATACTGCATTATAAATTCCTGAAATACTAAAATTTGAAAGTCCTCTAAAATTTATTTCTATAGCAAAGGCGTTCCAAAACATTACGTCATACACTCCATTAAACCAATTGAAAATCGCCTGTGCTATATAACCAAATAGAAATGAAATTGCTGTTGCTATTAAAACACCTATAACCATATAAATTTCCTCCTATTTTATTTTGGTTCAATTACTATCTCTTCGTCTTCTTCAACCTCTTCTTCAATAATTTCACTATTTTCTTCTTGCTTTATAAATTCATCTGATAATTGTTTTAATTTTTCAAATTCTTTTTCTGTTTCTTTTTTATCTAATTCTTTATATTTGTTTATTTCATCTACTAATCCTAGCAAAGCTTCTTTACTTGTCTTTATTTGAGAAATATAGCCTGACTTTCTAATATTTTTTTGAAGCTCGTCTATATGATGTACTTTACAAAATTGTCTTTCATATTTTTGATATTTTTCTGCTAATTCCTTATGTAGTTCTGGTTCATTTTGACTTGCAATTACTTTTTGATTAAGTTCTTTTAATTCTTTAGCCATAGCATTTTCTTTCCATTTATCGTAAAGACAAGTTAATGCAATTCCAGGTACTCCTGTTACCATTCCAATTAATGCGTAACGCTTTAAATATCCCCAAATTTTCTCTGTATCTTTTACACTTTGCCCTATTTCTTGCGAAAAATTTTCGATTAAAGCCCTTTCCTCTTTTTCAGCTTGTTTTTTACGTTCTTCTAGTTCTTTAATCTTCTTTTGACTTTCTGTTTGATTTTTAGTTTCTTCTTTCTTCATAAGTTCTGGATTATCTTCTAAATCCATTTCATTTAATCTACTTAATACGTCTTTTGATTTTTCGTATTCTTCATCTGTCAATTTTAGATTTTCTTTAACTTCTAAATTCATTCTCTCAATTTGTTCACTTTTTTCCATCTACATTTACCTCCTGTTATTATGAGAAATATCTTCCCATTAGATTTACAATTGTTACAACTATTAAACCAACTACTATACAAACTAAAACTTTTATAATTCCTTTTTTGTGAATTTCTTGATCTCTTTCATCTCCTGTCATAATCTTAAAAACGTGCCATAAAATAAATCCAACTCCAACAAATGGAATTATCCATTGTAAAGTTCCTGTTAAATCCTTTACAAGTTTTAACATTCCTGTACCAATCTTACTGCTTTGGATTTCTCCTCCACCTGATACCTCTGAAACAATATCAGCAAATACTGTATTGCTTAATGTCATTATGCCTAGTCCTAGTGATGTTCCTACTGTTAATATTTTTTCTTTAATTTTCATCTTTCGTTTTCCTCCTATAAATTTCCCTTTGGATATTCGATTGCCCCCTGTCTTTTCATAAAATTCAATCGTCTTTCCTCCAGTTCTTGCTCCTTCTTTTTTTGTTTAAGTTCCATTGTCTGCTTGTCTATATCCCATAATTCAAGTGGTGCAATTCTTTTAATCTGCCTTGCGTTTTCACGTTTTTGTCTTACTTTAATGTTCCAATTTTTGTCGCCTAATCCTAATAGCTTATTAAAATTCCACTTGCTTAAATCAGGTGCATTAGTTATAGCAGGTTCACTTCCAGAACACATAACTAGCAAATATGGTCTTTGTAATCTTAAAATCTCATCTGGTGTTAATAATGCCCTTGAAATTAGATTCATTGAATTACTTCCACCATTGTCTGATTTTTTATCACTACTTTCTGACCAACTTGTTGTTGTATATGTTCCAATTTTTTTTGAGATTTTTTCAGCTGTTGCTTCATTAGATGTTTTTAAATAATTCCAGACATAACAATTGTCTAATATATTTTGAGCTGTATTATCTCCATATTTTTCATTTAGCTGACTAAATGACTGTACGAATAAGTTGAATCTTATTCCGTCTTCCGTCCGTCCGAACAGTTAGAAAGCCACCAAAGTTTGGTATTGCAGAGAAGTTACCTTAACCAAATTCGTCTAATATAAAATTAGTACGAATCTTTAAGCGACCACCCCTCTCATCTGCCATTTCTACGAGCTTTGTATATACTTGATTTACAAATAATGAACAAAGTCCGATAAAATGTGGTTTTTTCATCAGGTAAAATCATAAATAGTGCTGTTTTTTCTTCATTAAATTTGTTTATATCTATTTCATTTTCAGAAATCATACTTGCTACATAACTATCCATAAAAATATTTAATGTTGAAAGTGCTGATGTATAAAATGACGCTCTCGTTTTGCTCGCTGCCATTTGGGCTGGAGCAAAACTTGCTATTGCAGGGTGTGTTTTATCAACTTCTTTCAAAAAATCCAAATATGTATCAATTAAAGTAGTTTTATCCTCTAACTCCTTACACATTTCTGCTATAAAGTGATAAACATTAGGTAAATTTTGAAGTTTTGGATTTTCAATATTCTCCATTACTACTGCCATAATTGTTGCTCTTATTACAGCTTTCTCTCCATTATTCCAAATTGCTTCGCCATTCCCTTTTACATCTCCAACTAAGCTTTGAACTATATCACTTGCATAGTTTTCAGCCTTAGGTGTATTTTTCTGTTTTATAGCTTCAATTACAGGTTGCAAAAAATTATATTTTGAGCTTTTAAGTGGTGTTTTAAAATCAAGTGTTAATACGTTATAGCCTAACCTTTTTAATTCCACGCAAGTGTATTCAAACAGCTCCCCGTTTTGGATCACTTATAATCATATTTTCGCCTGCTAAAGCTGTATTATTAATACTTTGAAGAACTAAACTTCTGGTTTTTCCTGACCTTGTAGCTCCTATTGTTAGTGAATGTAAATCATCATCTATAAAATAAACATCTTCAACTTTTCTTACTTTTATTGATGGTATTTTTAAATACTTTGATGTTTTAAAAACTCTTATATGCTTTATATATGGTTTTATAATTTTTCTATCTTTCTTTCCTACAACTAAGCCACCTTTTTGAAATATTGGTTTTCTTAATTCTTCTGGTAATGTTTCTACTTCTAAGCTAACCTTAACATTTTCATCATTGTCTGATTTTTTAATTATTTCTTTATCTTCTGTTGATTTTTCTAATAATGCTTTTATTGTAGGATTTTCAGGATCTATTGTATTGATTCCAAACACCTTATTAAAATCTTTCTTTTCTAGCCACCAAACAGAACCGTGTTGTGTCTGTTTTTGACCTACTGGAACAGGAATCTCAATATTATTAGTTACTTTGTATGTTTTGCTATGATAATCTTTTGTTCTAAAAAATTTGAATATTGAAAATGTTGCAAATAGCATAAAGCTTATAATTGTTAAAACAAAAATCTGAACACTTTCCTTAGAACTTACACCTGTTTCTAAAACTCTAAAAACATTTATTTCCAAAATTTCTTCTGGTTGTTTTAAAAATATTTGCACTAAACAAAAGGTAATTATGCTCGATAAAAATACACTAATGAGAAATGCAAATATCATTCCTATTATCTTTAAACTTAATCTTTTGTTCATTATTATTTTTCTCCTCTTTTGTATGGTTTATCTAAACAACTTTAAATACTGCAACCTTTCTATTTGAATACTGACAAACTCTTTTACCTATTGTTTCAACTTTTCCTTGTTTTACTAATTCTGTTAATCTAGGAGAAACGAAATTTCTTTCTGTACTCGGAATTAGTTTAAGTTCATATAATTTAACTGCAATTTCCTTAGCTGTCATTCCTTTAGGATTGTTTCTCAATATGTAAATGATTTGATCATAGCGTACTGGTTGCTTTGGTATAATCTTTTGATAGCTTTCACGCCTTGTTTCATCAGTTATCATTTCATTCCCCTTTCAATTTGAAAAAATGGTAATTATAACTACTCCTGGCAATCCAAAAAATGCTGTAATTATAATTGAAATCCAATTTATTTGTATTGGAATTTCTATAAGCTTTAATACATACAATGCAATCAAGCCTAAAATTGCATTAATCACTACTTGAATGAAAGTTTTATATGAATAGCCAAATATTCTAAGTAAAAGTCCATAAAAAAGTAGTGCAATTATAAAAATTAAAATGTTTATCATATCATTTGCTTTTTTAAATTGATACTAAAATTGTTATTTTGGTTCTTCGTGAAACATTTTGTATTTATTATCTGTACTTTATAGATATAATAAGGGTTTGCAGGATTTGAAAAATCGTATTTTTGTATCAATTATCTGTACTTTTATGTTAAAAAAAATATTTTTATCTTTCTAATCCCCAATCAATATTTCCCTTCATTCTATTTTTTAGATATATTTCCCTTTTAGCTTGCTTAGATAAGTTATTGTTGTTTCTTATTCTATTATAATAAGCATTATGAGATATATTCTCTTCTGATAGCATTTGAAAAATATCTGTTATCATCTTCCTTGCATTTTGACTTTCTAACCTTTTTATAAATAAGTCTTCATTAGCCTTTTTTATTCCTTGATTTTCTGCAAATTGGATTTTTTTATTTTCCCATTCTTCCCTTTTTCTAATATATTCTTCAAAACCTACTTCTTTTACAAATTGCAATATTTGATTTCCTATTTTAGTAAACATTTCATTTTCTGCTATTCGCTTTACTTTTTCATATTCTTTTTTATTATTTATATCAGCAATAATTCTTGATACATTTATAGATGTTTGTATATATTCATCAAATTCATTTCTACAGTCTTCTGATGTATTAAGAATAAGTTTTGATAGTTCATTAATATACATCTTTATTTCAGGATTTTGGTATTTATATTTATATCCATTTTCAAAGTTGTTTGACTTACTTTTTAACTCTGTTATCTTATTTAAAATTATGTCGAAATTCTGCTCTTTAAACTTATTAGATAATACAGGTATTCCAAAAATATCTGGCATTATTTCTCTAAGATTGTTTTCAATATCTATATGTTCATTATTTTTTTGCTCTATATATTTTTCTAAATCTTTTTTATAATTAAATACTTTCAAATTTGAAAAATTAGCTAAAAATTCAGCTGTATCTAAAAAGGAATTTTTTCTATATAATATTGATTGTTCTCCACAGTTTTTAAATTCATATTTATCTGTATCTATTTTTCTTATCTCTGCAAAATTATTAGGATTCTCTATATCACAAATATAAATACACTTATCCAATTTTAAATTTTTCAAGTTATCTATAATAACTTTTTCTTGTTCATCTGTATCAATAATTCTTAGAGTAATATCTGGATTCTCATAAAATTCTTTTAAGTCTTCTTTATATTTTAGCAATTCCTCATTTGTTAAATTTGCAATTTCTTTTTTTGAAACATTTTTTATATCATATAAGCTTTTTAGTTTTTGCTTAAATATGCTTTTAGATAATGTTTTTCTGATTCTTTTATATCTAACAAATGGTTTCTTTTGAAGCTCTAAATGCTGATTTTTATTCCAAAGTAACAGATGACAATGTGGATTACTTTTTTTTGAATGATATGAAGCAGTCCATTCCAAATTTTCAGGTTTAATGTCAAATTCTCTACCTATTTCTTGTACCTTTTCAAGTAATAAATCCTTCCAAGCTTCTTTAGTTGTATATCCATATTGAATAGCGTCAGATTCACTAAGTGAAATTACGGTTTTATATATATCAACTCCATTTAATGTTTTACTTGCTACATACTTTTTTATATCTGATAATTCCATTTTTTCTACATTAGAATTTTCATTAATATATCCAAATAATCCGTGAAAATTCTCTCCAAAATCTGTTCCAGGTCTTGTAGCAATATAATGTTCGTGTAACTCATCTAAATACGCTTGTATTCTTCTGGATCGTCCTTTATTATCATATTTCTTATATATTTCTTTTTGATTGAGCCATTTAAAGAAAACTCCATCACTAAATCTATCTTTATCCATATTACAATTATTCCTTTTATAAAATTTCTTCTTCTGTTTCTTCTTTAATATTCTGTCTTTCTTTTACACGTTCACAAAGTTCATTTTCAATTTCGTCCCAATGTGCATTAAAGAAATTCTGGTCTTCTTTTTTTACACAATCAGATATAGTAACTAAAGTCATATCATTTCCGTTTTCAGGATCGTGTATTCTAAACAAACCATTAAACATTGTTCTTTCTTTTAATATAGAAAAATATATATAATTATCTGATCCAAACTCTATTTCTTCAAATTGAATTTTATATCTATTATCTTCATAAGCGTCTTGTACCTGTGCTATTTCTTGCCAGTCCTCTGGATCTATTAAAGTTTTTACAGCAATATATGAATCATTAAATTCACGAAGCATTGTATTAAGGTCTGCAACAAATTCAATTATTCTTTCTGGTGTCATATCTTTTCTAGTATTGCAAAACCAAAAATTACAATGGTCAGTATTTCCTATTAATGTTATATCTTTATTTTTCAAATCTAATTCAATCCAATCTCTCCATTGTCTATCTGTATTTTTTGCACATAAAGCAATTTTATTTTCAGAATATTCTCTATATTTAAAATTATATTTTTTACATATATCTTTAAATTGTTTTTTATAATCTTTTTCCATAAGCTACTCCCTTAAATTAAATTTTTAAAATTCAAATCCTTAGGCAAAATTCTTGTAATATCATCTTCAAAATATGGAGATTTTATTGCTTGATAGCCTAACTTATTTGCTAAATTTATTTTATCTTTTATAAATTGCTGATCATCTTCACTATTAAAAATATATGCTAAAACATAAGCTTGTAAAAATATTGATGAAAAACTTGCTTTTGCACTTTTGCTAAGTAAAGCAATATGTCTTTCAAATTTTCTACCTAATTTTTCATCTATAACTTTTTCTAACATTGTTTCTAATTTGCTAACACTTTTTTCATTAGTTTTCATTTCAAGATATTCTTCTAATGCTCTGTTTATTATTTCACTTTCAGTTGCTTTTCTATCTTCTTTTGCTATAGAAGCTACATATTTTCTTAATGCGTTTTTTAGATTTTTAGGTACAACAGCATAAACTTTTTCTGTTCTACTTTCATCTTTTTTCTTAACAATTTTATTACTCAATTTAATCTCTCCTTGCTTCATCTTTCGTGTCCCCTTAATTTCCAAAAAGAAATTAAGGGCAGGATAAGGAAAGAAGTGTCTTTCCTGGCGACAGCTAGAAAGACAAGCTTTCTACTCCTCTGCTACGCTATCATTTATGCAGATATTTTACAGAGTGCGTACACTTCGGTGTATTTTTTACACTGTCTGTTCCTCCAAAAGTGCTATAATATAGTCTTTGCAGTCTTTGGCTGTAACATTACCATTATTTATTTTATTAAAGTATTTCTTAATTTCGTCTTCAAAGAAAATAACTCGTATTTCTAACTTTTTATCCTTTTCTTTCACTAGAATTTGTTTCATTAATTCTTTTGTTAATTCTCCACTTTCAGAAGATTTTTTAATTTTCTTTGACATAGCTTCAGATATTTTTACATTTTCTTTTTCAATAATATTTGCAATATCTCTTTGCTCTTTTTTACTTAGAAAACTTAAATTCTCTCCTGTTTTTAGATTAATTACTTTATCATCAACCATTTCTCCAAGAGGTGCTATTAAATAATTTAATCTTATATATCTTTGAATGTTACCATTACTCATTTGATTTTCTTCTATCATCTTTTGCTGAATAGTATCTAATTTATCTACATTGTCTTGCATTATTTCATTTTCTATTTTAGAAGCTATCTTTTCATTTTTTAGACATTCTTTTCTAATGCTTAAAGCTTTTCCTCTTTCAGTAGGCATTACATCTCTAACCATTAAATTACTATCTACCATATATAATCTAGCTTCATCTTCTGTCATATTTTCTTTTACAATGCACTTAAATTCAGTTAGTCCTGCTTCTCTTCCACATAATCTTCTATTATGACCAGATAAAATTTGATATTTTCCGTTTTCAGTTCTTCTCACAACGATTGGTTCTATGATTCCATTAATTTTAATACTTTCTATCATTGTATTTTTTCTTGATTCTGAATACATTTTAAAAGGTTGATTAGGAAAATCTTCTAAGTCTTCATCTTTTATAATCTCGTATTTTTCATCTTCTATATTTTCTATTTCTGTAACATCTTCTTTTTTATCCTCTACTATTTCTATCTCACTTTCTTCCATTTCTTCAAGATCATCAATATCATTCTCATCAAATCCTTCTGTATCTATTTCGTCATTATAATCTGCTTCAATTTCTTCTGGTTCATCAGGTTCTTCTTGAATTTCTAGATTTTGCAAATCTTCATTTTGTTCTGTTTCTTGAATCTCTTCTGAATTTTCATAGAATACTTGCTCAATTTCTTCATCAGTAATATTAGTTTTATCAACTAACTCTTTAATTTTTTCTAATTCATAGCCTTCATTCCTCCAATTTCTTATTTTTTTCATCTCTTCTAACTTTAGATGTTTCTCTAATAAAGTAGCCATCAATTTTTCCTCCTTTGTGCAAAAAAGAAAGCTAAGATTTCTCTCGCTTTCTTTAAATATAATTTTTCATATTAATATTTTAGCACTTGAAAAATTGAATGTATACTGCAGGATTTTGCAAAGTTTTTGCAAAAATTTATGTTTACTTATTGTCTTCTCTTAATTCTATTAAACCTTGAACAATATTCTTAACAAAAACATTAGCCATTTGTTTTTCATCTTTATTTAGTATATCAATCATTTCTGTAATTTCTTTATTAGTAGCTTCACTTGTATCTAAATTTGGAAGTTCATCACTAAATAAAAAATCTAAGCTTAATTTTAATTCATTTGCTACTTTAATATAGAAAATTAAACTACCACTTTTTATTCCAGTTTCTATATTAGATATATAATTTGCTGAAGAATCAACTTTTTCTGCTAGTTCTTCTTGTGTAATTCCTAATAAAATTCTTCTATCTGCGATTTTCTTTCCAATCTTTTTATAATTCATAACATTTCCCTCTCTCATAATATTTTTAATTATATTATGAGCAAGGAATATTTTGAATATTCTATTGCTATTACTACCAACGCTATTTGGAGTAGTTGCAATTCTAAAAATAAGCAACTCGATTTTAGTTACTTTCAGCAATTATATCTTTTAAAACATTTTCTTTTAACTTATGAAAAAATTCTTCCTGAATTTCATCTTTATTTATATTATAATTTAATTTTCTTATTGGATTTTCTCTTGTATAACTTTTCTCTATTACTTCTTCAATCTTCTCTCTTATTTCATTTATCATCTTATCTGTCAGTCCATTTTCTTCTTTCAGATAATTGTATAAATCATCTTTTACTTCTGTAGAATATTCTAATTTATTTATTAATAAATGCCTAAGAACATACCCTAATAATGCAACATTATATGGTTGTTTTATATTTCTTATATCTTTAATTATTGCATTCATTTGTTTGGATATTATTCTTGTCATATCCTCTTCATTTATTTTTGTTGAAGTTTTATAAGCTTCTTCAATATAATATAAAATATATTTTCTTTGAACATCATTTAAAAGTCTTGAAGAAATATATTTTACTCCTAATTCATAAAATCTATCTACTTCCTGATCTGTTTTTATCCCACCTGTAATTACTATTACTGTAGGAAGTTTTAATTCCAAGCTATGACATCTTTCAAGCATTTCTAATCCTGTAATACCTGGCATATATTGGTTTAAAATTATAAAATCTGGTATTTCCTCTTGTATCTCTTTAAGTCCTTTCTCGCCAGTTCCAACAGTTTTCATTCTAGTAACAAAAGGACAATTCTCTTTTATCATTTTTTCTGTTTGTTTTGCTAATGGTTCTTCATCTTCTACTTGAAGAATATAAAAGTCTTTTTTCATAAAAAACTACGCCTCCTAGCCATATATTTTAACACATAATCGTTATAAAATAAAGTATTTTGGCGAAAAATGTTTGATTGCTTAAACAAGTCAGAAACCTTTTTTTGGTATAATTTGTTGTGATTATATCTATGAGAGGGGATATTTTGATGGAGTTATCTGAAGCAATTGTATTAAGAATAAAACAACTTTTAAAAGAAAAAAATATGAAAACCTATGATTTAAGCATTAAATCTGGCGTACCTCGTTCTACCATATCTCTTTTCTTAAGTAGAGAAACGAAGACTATACGATTAGAAAATTTGCTATATATTTGTGAAGGTTTTGGAATAGAATTAAAAGATTTCTTTGATGATAAAGTATTTACAAATGTTGAAGCTAAAAATTGGTTAAAAAATCCAGAAGAATAATTATAACTCTCCTGGATTTTTATTTACCTAAAATAGAAATTTGATTTCTCCATTTATAATTTGCAATTTTGCATTAAATTGTTTTCCAGACTTTGCTTTAAATCCTTTTATTTCAGTTGTTACTCCATTTTCTAATAACTGCTTAATATTTGTTTTTGATATTTTCTTTCCTGCTATTGTTTTCCAAACAGAAAATTTACAACCTTCTTTAAATCCAGAACAATAAAAGGATTTATTTGATTCTATAATGTCTTTCCCACATAAAGGACAATGTCCTACTATTGTCTTTTCATTTTTATAATTTTTCTTTAATTTGAATTTTGACACATCTTTTGTTGCTATAACTTTTTTTATATCTAAAAGAATAGAATCTAATAGCTTATTTTGGTCTGCTTTTCCATCTCTTATTTCTTCCTGAATAATCCACCATTTTGCTGTTAAATCTGCTTTTTTCCATTCGTCTGGCAATATATTATAATATTCTCTCCCTAGTTCTGTCGAAATAACTTTATCTTTTTCTTCTTTGATATATCCTCTTTTTATAAGATTTTGTATAATACTAGCTCTTGTTGCACTTGTACCTATACTTCCGTTTTCTCCTTCTTTATCTTTATCCTTACGTTTTAAGATTTCTTTTATTTCTTGATCATCAACGTATTTTGATATTCTAGTCATATCTTCTATTAAACTGGCTTGTGTATAGCGTGCAAGAGGTTTTGTTTCTATTTCTTTAATATCACTTTTATTTATTGTTCCAGTATATAATCCTTCTGAAATTTTTGATAATACTGATTCTTGATTTTCATTATTAGTTTTGTCTAAATATTTATTAAATCCTTCATCTAGTATTTTCGTAGAACTTGCTTTAAATTTATATCCGTTTTGTTCATCTGTTTCTAAATATGTAATTTCTTTTTTTATTGGTCTGATAAACTGAATTAAGTAATACATACAAATTTCTTTATATATCTTTTGCTCTTTATCATTCATTTTAGATAAATATATATCTACTGATGTTGGTATTATTCCGTGATGGGCTGTTACTTTACTATTATCAAAACATTTTGAATGTGGTAAATTACTATAATCTAAATCAAGTTTTAAATCAATATTATTTAATACCTTTTTTATAACTCCTGGTGCTTCTTTATAATGCTCTTCATTTAAGTATTGACTATCACTTCTATTATAAGTTATAGCGTGATATTTTTCTCTTAAATCTTGTGTTATTTTTAAAGTTTCATTAGGCTTAATTTTGTACTTTTTGCTAATATGAGATTGTAGTTTTGTCAAATTAAATGGTAATGGTGCATTTTCATTTTTTATTTGCTTTGTTATATTTACTTTTACATTTTTATTTATAAATTTATCTAATACTTGCTTTAACTCATTTTGATTCTTATAAACAATATTATCCTTGTTTTCAAGTTTTGCTTTAATAATATTACCATTTATATTTATATCTACATATCCATCATAATACTTTTCTTTTATATGATTTTCAATTGCTAAATCTCGATTTACTACTAATCCTAATGTTGGTGTTTGCACTCTACCTACTGATAATGTAGTTTCATTTAATAATGAAAAATATCTACTTAAATTTATTCCTACCATATAATCAGCTATTGCTCTTGCATTTGCACTTTTCCCCCACATTTCATATTTTGAATTAGGTTCTAAGTTCTTTAACGCTTTTTTCAAATAGTCTTCATTAAATGCAGATGTCTGTATTCTTTTAACTTTACCTTTGAATCCACAATATTCAATTATTTCATCAATAAGTAATTGTCCTTCTTCATCAATATCTCCTGCATTTATTATTTCATCACATTCGCTTATTAGCTTTTTTATAATATTAAACTGTTTTTTAGTTTTATCAATAGGCTTTTTACCCCAATTTTTAAAATATATAGGTAATTGTTTCATATCCCAGTTTTGATTATCTTCGTCATATTCCTCTGGTGTTTTTAATCTTAAAATATGACCATAAGCCCACGTTACTACATAATTACCTTTTTCAAAATATCCGTCATTTTTATTTAGTTTTCCATCTATTGCATTTACTATTGATTTTGCAAGTTCTGGTTTTTCTGCAATTATTAAACTTTTCATCTGTACCTACTTTCTTAGAGATAAATTATTTTATCATTTTTATCTCTAAATTTATTTTTCTTGTTTTGCTTTTTAACTTCTTCACATTTTTTTATATACTCTATTTCTTCTAATTTTTCATCTTCTATCTCTTTATCTGTCTTACTTGCTTTTCCTACAACTACACAAGCATATAAAACAAATGCAATACCTAAAAGCAATAAAATTACAAATACTGTTATAAAAATAGCCATTTTTCAACCTTTCCCCCTGATTTCTTATTTAAAAATACACCGAAGTGTACGCACTCTTTAAATCCTCTTAACATTTTACTCTCTAACAGAGAACTAGAAAGCTTGTCTTTCTATGTGTTGACAGAAAAACCTCCGTTTTTCTTATCCTGCCACTAAATTTCTGACGAAATTTTAGTGAAACACGCAAGTTGCTTTAGCTTCAAATTATTTTTGCATACTTTACAAATATCCGTCTTATTAGATTTTGTACCAAATTCTTTATTACACAACTTGCACTTTTTGATTTTATAACTTTTTAAAACTAACATTTCTCTATTCCAATATGAATATTTGCTTTTCAAATATTTTTCATATTTCTGTTCTAATTCTATTTTTTGTTTTCCTGTTGAATTGTCAAATTCCTTATGACAAATATCACAAAGCTCTAAAATATTTTCTTCAATACCAAGTCCACCAAATTGTCTTGCAATAAAATGTGCATTAGGTTGTCCTATTCCTCTTTTATTTTTGCAATTTACACATACCCCATTATCTCTAATTGCAACTGATATTTTTACATCATAAGGAATGTCTGTTGGATTCTTTTTTACTCTTTGACGCAATTTTCTAATTGACCTCACATATTATCACTTCTTTCTCTTTTGTTTTTATTTTAAATTATAATTTTAGTGCATAAATTCCAAATACTCTTACTGCTAATTCTTCATAAAGTTCATTTCTTGCATAATAAAATGTTCTTCCATATCCTAAGTTGTGTTCATACAAAAATTGTTTTATTTCTTTGCCTTCCATATACACTTCTGATAATATTGCAATTTTCAATTCGCTTTTAGGTTTCATAGAAATTTCTGTTTCTTTTATGTATTCCTTAAATGTACTTTCTAAAAAGTTTAAAAATAATCTAGTTTGTAAATGTTTTTTATATAAGGATTCTAAATAAATCTCTTTGCTTGCAAAAACTTCTTCCATCATTCTTTCAAGCTCTTTTTGTTTTGCCTGGTCAATTTCTTCTTTACTAAACTTTACATTTTCAACTTGTGCTGTAAATTGTTTTAAAGTTTTGTAATTTTCCAAAATAACAATTACATTATTTATACATCTATCAAAACTCATCTTTCTAACATCTATTTTAGATAATTCTTCTTTAATGATTTCTCTCATTTTTTCTAAAAATTCATTATTAGTCTGATTCATTTCAAATCCTCCCTAACTTATTACTCTCAACTCCTATCTTCCAAATATATACTGAAAATTCTTCTGTCTTCATCATAATAATAATTAGAAATATTTTGCTTTAAAACTTTATCATTTAAAGCCATTCTTAATCTTTTACGAATATTTTCCTCTGAATCAAAATAGTATAATCCGAAATATATCCAATCGTTTTCTCCAACTGTGTCTAAACATATTCTTATAACTCTTGTTAATTGAATATCTTTATCATTTGTGAGCCTAAAATCATATTTTAATAAAAAATCTTCTAAACTAACTTCGTCCATTTTAACCTCCAATTTTAATAAAGATGTTTAGCCTTATACATATCAATATCTTTTTCAACTTGTACTATTTTCTTTTGATAATTCTCTTCAGTATTTGGAACGCTGAATTTGCATTTTTTACAATCTTTAACTTTCAATATGCCACAAACATAATCACTTTTTTTATATAAACAACTTTTTCCATCAAGCTCCTTCATTGTTTCCCCTTTCTACCTTTCTTGAAATTCTTAAAAATATTAGGTTTATCATTGGAAGATGACAATAAATTATTTTGGTTTTCTAACAATAGTTTTTCATTCTTTAAAGCTATTTCTCGCCAAACCTCTTTATCTTCCTGCTCCTTATTTTTTTCATCTTTCCAAATCTCTGCTTGTTTTTTCCAATCTTCGGCTTGATTTTTATAATATTCTAGCTTATCTTTGTACCACTCTTTTTCCTTCTGTAAAACCTTAACTTCTTGCTCTAATATAATTTTATCTTTTTTTACATTCTTCCTTTTAGATTGGTCTATTTCAGCAAATCTTCGCCTTAAATATTCTGCTCCTTCCGTATTTATTACATTTTTCCCCTTTTCATTTTTATACATATATCCTTTTTCTATTAGTTCTTTTTTGTAATGAGCTAATAGAGATAAAGATTTATTAAACATTATACTTATCTCTTTTTGCGTATAACTTTTTTGCTCCATTACAATTCCTCCAATTTCTTTTGTGTTAAGATCTAGTCTTGTATGTTTTTTATATAATGCTTATAATCTTCTTTACATTTATATAAAAATTTTCTGGTAAAACCTATTTTTAGGAGTAATATAATTCGTTCTCTTTTAAATAATCTGTCCGTCTTCTTGAATATTAGATTTATTATTAAATAGATATTTCTAATAATGATATATGGTAAATTTAATATAAATTCTAATGCTACAAGTAAATAGAATAAAACAAATCTTATTACTCCTAATGCCTTTAATTGAATAATAATTTGTTTCATTTCTAACTCCCAAAAATATAAAAAAACATAAAATTATACTATCAATCTATTAATTCTTCCTGTAAACAAGCTATCAAATAGCTCACAAATCTTTCTAAGTCGGATTTATCAACGTATTTCATTGCTTTTTTATATCTAAAATTAAAATTTTCTGTGTTTAATTTGTAAAGTAAAAAATTATATGGACTTTTAGAAAATTCATCTATAACGTAATATTGAATAAGCAAATCTTTTTGTCTTTCTTCTGTCATAATCTCAAATGTTTTTTTATCAGTCATATAAAGTTCTAATTTTTTAAGTGTATTGATTACTAAAAACATTCTAGCGTGTTCTTTTTGCTCTTCTTCTGTTAAAGAAAGATCCAATTGTTTTTTTAGCTCATATTTATTTATATAATTAAATATAATATTAAGTGTAGTGTAGTCTAGTGTAGTGCCATTTGGCTCTTGCTCTTTCTCTAAATCTAGTTCTTTCTCTCCGTTACCATTACGTTTCATTGGTGTTACATTGTAACGCTGTGTCTTCAAATCCAGATTTTGCAATATTTTCAAATTTTCATCTGTTACATCTTGCATTACATTATCGTTACATTGTAACGCTTTTGAATTTTCCACATCTAATTCAGAATTGCCTAATATTTCGCCTTCAATTTGTAACTGATTATTGTTACATTGTAACGCCTTTTGTCTTTCTCTGAATCTTCTTACTCTATCTGTACTACTACCTTCTGATCCAATTAAATTTTGTAATGATAACAAATATAATGAATTATCATCAAGTCTTTCAATTGCTCCTGTTTTTAATAATACATTTATAAGTAATCTTACATTATTAACTGGTTCATCTATTAGCATTGCAATTTCTTCTTCTGCAGATGGTAATAATCTTTCGTATTTCAAAAAACCTTCTGTTTTTAAACTCATTAACTGTATTTTCAAATAAGTTATTAACAAACTATCCCCTGCTGGTAATGATTTTAGATATTTTTCAGTTGTACCACTAAACCAATCCTCTTTAAGTTTTAACCAATAATATCTTTTTTGCTTACTACTTTTCTTTGCCATAATAATTTCTCCTTTTCTCTTGTATATTTTTAAATTCTTTTGCTTATCTTAAATAGTCCCTGATTCTTTGACAAATTATTAATGGTCTTCCATATAATAATTCTTTAAATTCTAAATACCAATTAACCAAATCTATATCTTTATCATTTTCAATTAAGAAATCTATTAGCTTTCCTGCTGTACTATATTTCTTATTTAATATGAATTGATATATAAACCTTAAAAACTCTTTTCTAACAAATTCGCTCATAGTCTTCTCCTATTTTGCTGTAATAAAAAATTATTACTTTTTTAACTTCAGCATATTTTTTGTATCAATTGTCTGTACTTTTTATTTAAAAATAAAATTCTATTTTTATAGAATCCTCATACATTAGTATCAATTCACTGTACTATATGTGTAAAAAATAAATTGTTACAAATTTTAATATATTATTTTAATTTGTATCAATTGTCTGTACTTCTCTTTCAAAAAAAATATGCTTTTCGCCTTTGTTTAGCCATTTACCATACTTTTCCCTCCCTTACACATATAATTTAAACTTAAGTTCAATAAAATATATATCACTCTTCTTAAAAAGTGTCAAGATATTTTTTAAAAAAAAGTACAGAAAATTGATATTATTTTTTAAAAATGCTTGATTATTTTTCTTTTTTTCTTTATAATATATAAAGGTTAATTAAATGAAGCACGTTTAGGTTGTTGTTTTTTACTTTAATATAACTACAATTTAACTTCAATTCAACTTAAATACATATACCCAAATTAACTGAAAGGAGTTTTTTTAATGCCAAAAGATAACAAAGATAATAATTCAAATGATATTATATATAATTCTAGTTTTGGAAGAAATCTTGAAAAACTTTTAGATCAATTAGATATTAAGAAGGTCGACCTTGCAAAAGCAATTGGTGTTACAAAAGGAACTATAACCAATATATGCAAAGGCTATAACTACCCTCACGTTTCAACTGTATTAAAAATCTGTAATTACTTAAATGTTGATATTGATTTGCTTACTGATTCTGATCCTAAATTAAAGATGTTAGGAGAATCAGCACAAGCATATTCTTCTTTAAAAGAAGCGTTAGTTAGTATTGGTGCATTAAAAGAAGATGAAGATATAAAAAAAGAACATATTGAATTATTTGCCAAATTAGTTAAGGATAATAAAAAGCTTTATCAAGAGCCTGATAAAGCTTTAGAATCTGAAAAACTAATCGTTATTCCTGTTGAAGACTTGCCTAATAATGATTAGTATTTCTTCTTTTGTATATCCGTCCTTTAATAAGGATTTGTAGAGTTCGTAGAATTTGATGAAGTTTTCATTTTTTTCGACATTTTTCGCACTCATCTTTCCCCTGCCCATATTATAGCAGAATTTTCCAATTTTTTCAAGTTTTATGTATACTTTAATAACTGCAAGCCAAGTGTTTTAGCTTGCAGTTGTTTTTTTATGATGATAAAGCAAATTCTTCAAATTTTTCGACAACATCACTTTTCATTTGTCCTGTAACTCTTACATATATCTCATAAGTTGTCTTTATTGTGCTGTGTCCTAATCGTTTTGAAACAGCTTTTATATCTGCTCCTGCTTCTATTAATCTCGTAGCGTGTGTATCTCTAAAATCGTGAAATCTACAGTTAATACCTAATTCATAATGAATTACTTTAAAAGGATATTTACAAGTGTCTGTTCCTTCAAATACTCCATTATGTTTTACGAATACTAAATTGGCTTCAGGTAAACCAATATTTAGTTCAGTATAAGCATTTAGAATTTTTATTTCAGGTTTATTATTATAATAATTCTTTGTTTCTTTCATATAGTGCTTCATATATAAATCGCCATATTCTTCTTTATCTTTTTCTTGTTCAGCTTTATATTCTTTTAATGAGTTTACTAATGTATCTCCAATTTCAATTGTTCTATAACTTCCCTGTGTTTTACAAGTGCCAAAATACCATACTGTAGTTGCTTTTCCACTTATATGTCTTCCGTGTGTAGCTCCGTTTTGATTCTTTTTCAAAATATTCTTATTAACTGTTAATGTCTTATTTTCTAAATCTATATCATTCCAGGTTAGTCCAAATACTTCTGAAACTCTTAAACCTGTGTAATAAGCTGTTAGTATTGCATAATAAAATGCGTGATTATTTTCAAATCTTTCAAGAATCATTTGAATTTCTTCTTTACTAAATATATGAGCAGGATCTTCTTCTGGTACATCATATCTTGGTATTCTAACTTTTATAGCAGGATTTTCTTTTACAAAACCTACTACATCAGTTGCATAAGCAAAAGATGTTTTTAATACCTTTAAAATATTTTTCATAAAGTTTTTTGAAAAAGCCTTTTCTACATATAAATTATTTAAAAATTCTTGAAGTGTTGCTGTTGTTATTTGTGATAACCTATAAAATCCCAATCTTGGTTTGATATGGTTTTTTATAATATTTGAATACGCCTGTATCGTATGATACTTCAAATTAATCTGACAATGCTCTTTAAGCCAATAATCCAAATAATCTGAATAGGACATTGTATTTGGCGTAAAATTATGTCCTGTTTGCGTATATTCGTTATACGCAATTATGCCTGCCTTCTCTGCTTCTGCTTTCGTTTTAAAGCCTGATTTGTTGATGTACTTTCTAACTCCATCAACAGGTGCAATTTCAAATTGATATTGAAACACCTTACCCCTTTTTCTTACATTAACCATTTTAATCGCTCCTTTACTAAATATTTTAGTAAAATGAAACGTATACAATAAAAATGCCAGTACCGATCGAAATACTGACATTTAATTTATAATATTCATAATTTGTTCGCAAGGAGCTTTCTACTGATATAAAAGGGGTTCAAAGTTTTTTGTGAACATTTTTATATGATTGCGAACAAATTGCGAACATTTTGCTATATTTTAGTGATTTTTCAATTTTATGCAATCGCTGAAAGTGTTGATATTACTGATTTTTACCACAGCAGTTCTTATATTTCTTACCACTTCCACAAGGGCAAGGATCATTTCTTCCAATTTTTGGTCCTTCATTTACAACTGTTTGACTAAATTCTGGTGTGTTTATTTTCTTTCCACCATCAACGCTATTTATTGCTTCTAATGCTGCTCCTGTAATTTTGGCTGCTTCTTGTCTTTGAGCATTTCCATTTTGTTTTCTGATGTTCATTAGAATTTTAACAACATCTAATTTTATGTTTGCAACCATTTCCTCGAACATGTCCATACCTTCCATTCTGTATTTTACTACAGGATCTTGTTGTCCATATGCTCTTAAACCAATACCGTTTTTTAATTCATCCATACTGTCAATATGATTCATCCATTTTTCATCAACAACTTTAAGCATTACAACTCTTTCAAGTTCTCTCATTCTCTCTGATGTTATTTCTTCTTCTTTTTCTTGATATTTTTGAAGTGCTTGTTTTTTTAGTTCTTCTGCAATTGCATTTGAATCATCTTTATGTTCTTTAATATAGTCTAACATGTCTATACCAAATTCATTTGTTATTTCTGTATTTAGACTTTCTACATTTACAGATTTTCCATCTTCTCCTTCTATAAACATTGAAACTGTCTCTTCTGCAATTGTGTTTATCATATTTAATATATTATTATGAATATCTTCTCCATCTAGCACTTCTCTTCTTTGTTCATAAATAATTTCTCTTTGTGCATTCATAACATCATCATATTTTAATACATTTTTACGAATACTGAAGTTTCTTCCTTCAACTTTCTTTTGGGCATTTTCAACTGCTCTTGAAATCATCCCAACAGATATTGGCATATCTTCATCTGCACCTAATGTATTATAAACTTTTGTAATTGCATTTCCACCAAAGATTTTCATTAAGTCATCATCTAATCCTATAAAGAATCTTGATTCTCCGACATCTCCTTGACGTCCTGAACGTCCTCTTAATTGGTTATCAATTCTTCTTGATTCATGTCTTTCTGTACCAATTATTTTTAATCCTCCAGCTTCAATTACTTTTTGTTTTTCTTCTTTTATTTGTTCATCATATTTTGTAACTAATTTATTAAATTCTTCTCTTGCTCTTAATATATCTTGGTCATCTGTTTCGTAATATGTGTTTGATTCTTCTATTAAATTTGCTGGTACTTTATTTTTTCTCATTTCTTCTTTGGCTAGATATTCACTATTTCCTCCTAGCATAATATCAGTACCACGTCCAGCCATGTTTGTTGCTATTGTAACTGCTCCAAATTTACCAGCTTGTGCAACTATCATAGCTTCTTTTTCATGTGATTTAGCATTTAATACTTCATGTGGTATACGAGCTTCATTTAATAATTTACTTAATTTTTCTGATTTTTCAATTGATACTGTACCAATTAAAACTGGTTGTCCTTTTTCATGACTTTCTTTTATACTTTCAACAACTGCTCTAAATTTAGCTGCTTCATTTTTATAAATTACATCATTTTCATCTTTTCTTATCATTGGTTTATTTGTTGGTATTTCTACAACATCTAAGTTGTATATTTCTTCAAATTCTGATTCTTCTGTCATAGCTGTACCTGTCATACCTGATAGTTTATTATACATTCTGAAATAGTTTTGGAATGTTATTGTTGCAAGTGTCTTTGATTCATCTGCTATTTTAACTTTCTCTTTAGCTTCAATTGCTTGATGTAATCCATTATTATATCTTCTTCCATACATTATACGTCCTGTAAATTCATCTACAATTAAAACTTCTCCATCTTTTACTATGTAGTCTATGTCTTTTTTCATTACTCCATGTGCTCTTAAGGCTTGGTTTACATGGTGTACTAATGTGGAGTTTTCTAAATCATTAAAGTTTTCTAATCCAAAGAATTCTTCTGCTTTTTTAATACCTTTTTGTGTTAATGATGCTGATTTTGCTTTTAAGTCAACTATATAATCATATTTTTCATTGTCTTCTGCTTGTTCAAAATCTTTAACATCTTCTTCAACTATTACTTTTGCTTCTAATTTTCTTACAAAATCATTTGCTTTTTTATATAAATCAGATGATTCATTTGCTCTACCTGAAATGATAAGTGGTGTTCTTGCTTCATCTATTAGGATACTATCAATTTCATCTACTATTGCATAATGTAATCCTCTTTGTACTAATTGATTTTTATAAATTACCATGTTGTCTCTTAGGTAATCAAATCCAAATTCATTATTTGTACCATATGTTATATCTGCTGCATATGCTTTTTGTTTTGCTTGTGGGTCCATTCCAGCAATTACAAGTCCTACTGAAAGTCCTAAGAATTTATATAATTTTCCCATCCATTCACTATCTCTTTTTGCTAAATAGTCATTTACTGTAATTACATGAACTCCTTTTCCTTCTAGTGCATTTAAATATACTGGTAATGTTGCAACTAGTGTTTTTCCTTCACCAGTTTTCATTTCTGCAATTCTTCCTTGATGTAATATAATTCCTCCTATTAATTGAACATCAAAGTGTCTCATTCCTAATGCTCTTTTTGAAGCTTCCCTTACTACAGCAAATGCCTCTGGTAATATATCATCTAATGTTTTTCCATCTTCTAATTCTTGTTTAAAATATTCTGTTTTTGCTCTTAATTCGTGATCTGATAATTTTTCCATTTCTGGTTCTAAATCATTGATTTTCTTTACTATTGGCATTACTCTTTTTACTTCTTTTTCACTGTATGTTTTGAATAGTTTCATATTGGTACATTCCTCCTAAGTTTATATTTTTTTACTTTGTAACTATATCACTAAAATATGTTTTTAGCAAGTAGTTTTTAATAAAAAAATTCTCTTAATTTTAAGAGAATTAATATATTTTAAAATCCATAAAATTTCAATTCAGGTATACCAACATAGCTACTATAATATCCGTTATAAATATATAACCTCCAATATTGATATTTTTGATTATAATTTTTTAGTGGTATTGATTGTACTGCTTTGGTCTCCTCTAATGTAACAATATCTGACATTTCGTTCCAATTTTCTCCATCTTGGCTTGCTTGCACCATAACATCTTTTGGATTAGTTGCAACTTCTTTAGCTGTCCAATCATATATTTCAACTAAAAACATCCAAACTGGTGAATCAAATTTATATCCTATATATTGGTTAGTAGGTGAACTTGATGTCCAATGATATGCTGAAACACCTGATGAAACAACACCATCGAAAGCTTTATATCCTCCCCAATAGTCACTATTATTATATTGACTTGATACTAAAACATTGCTTGTATTTGATGACAATTTAGGAACCATTACAACATTTTTATTATTTTTCATTGAATCTATTATATTAGCATTATTTAATATTGTATTTGTCCAATTGGAATCAAGTATGACTTTATTTTTTGAAAGTTCATTATTAAAGATATATTCAACGCCATTTTTATTTTGTAATATTTTATTTTTTATATTTTCATTTGATAACATATAATTAACAGCATTTTCTGATTGCATCAATTTATTAATAATTTGGTTGTCAAAGAAGTCTTCCATAACAATTTTATTTTCTACTTTATTTAACCAGGTTATTAAATCATTGTCTAGTGTAAATGATATTTCTCTATCTCCTGTGTCTATTGTCTTTTCCTTTGACTTTACTGCCAATTTTAAATCAGATGTTAATATAAATTTGAAATTTCGATAAACAATTGTTATTGAGTTAACATTTTCTATTGTTGGTTTTTTTCCTTTTATTTTTGCTTCTTCCCCTAATATTATTTCATATTCATACTTTTCATCTTCATCTAGTCCATCTACTACATCTTGTAATGTTGCTTTTCCTTCTTTTTCTACACTTTTTTCATATATTATGGTTTTTATATGTTCTTCTACTTCAGCTAAAGAATATTTTTCTTTTGCTTGTTTTGTCTTATTAAATAGTCCATTTCCTGTAAGGCTTGCAATTGAAATTCCTGCTAAAATTAATAATACTATAATTGTTACAATTAATGCAACCAATGTGATTCCAATTTCATTTTTTAGGCTTGTGCCTTTTTCTTCTGAATTATTCAAACTACCGGTGTGTGTGTGTGTGTACTCTCTCAAGAGTTTCACGTTTAGCTATTACTTTTTTCATTATTTTTCCTCCGTATATTTCATTTTTTATATGGAAATTATACTAATATCTTTATATAAAGTCAACATTTTTTGAATTTAATGTCATATTTTTACCAGTTTTACATAGATTTTACTAATATCTTTAGAAAAGAGGATTTATATGTTTGTATTTAATGTTAAAGTAAATGGAAGTAGAATATTTAAATATTTTTTTATTGGAGTTATAATGCTTTTAATTATAATATTAGGAATTGTTATGTATAAAGTTTTTAATGGTGCAAACAGTTCATCAAAATCAAATAGTTGCATTCCTAAGAATGGAACTTTTCAAATATCTCCTAAAAATTATACTAATATTTTGAAAACTGTTCATGAAAATATTGATTCTTATATTGGAAAAAAAATATGTTTTACAGGATATGTTTATAGAGTTTTAGATTTAAATGAAAATCAATTTGTTCTAGCTAGAGATATGATTATTAATTCAAATTTTCAAACTGTTGTTGTTGGTTTTCTTTGTGAGTATGATGAAGCTAAAAATTTTGAGGACAATAAATGGGTTCAAATTACTGGCGAAATTTATAAAGGGGATTATCATGGTGACATGCCTATTATTAAAGTTGTTGATATTAAAGCTGTAAGCAAACCTTCACAAGAGGAATATGTTTATCCGCCTGATGATAGTTATATTCCTACTGCTGGAATATTATGAAAAACGATTGAGGTATAATAACCTCAATCGTTTTTTAATTTTCTTGAAGCTAAGGCTAGCTCTGTAGCTTGTGCTACTGCTAAGCTTCGAGAATTAGATGGACCAAGCAATTCGCTTATGCTTTTTAATCCTTTTCTTCTAAGATATATATCCAGATTATTATTTCTGATATTTTCAATATCTTCAGAAGGAATTGACCATCCAGCACTTTTTCCCCATAAATAAGTTCCAGTTTTCGTTTCATATATACATATAACTTGTACATTAAAATACTGGTTAAACGATAATTCTATACCAGCTTCACAGCTAATATAAAAATCCATGTTGGGGATTTTTTTCCTTATGTCCTCTACTCTGTTCAAAGCACCTTCATATGTTTCATTTTCAAAAGGCTGCTCTGAAACTCCTGAATAAGTTTTTTTAGAATAAAATTCAATTTCATTTTCTTTTAATTTAAAAAGCCGATAAAATGTTTCTTTTATTCCTTTAATCTTTTCGGGAGATTCTGTTGCTATTGCTACTTTCATTTGCTTGTCCTCCTTTATGTGATTATATCTATATTATAGCATATTTTTATTAATTTTTCAATTATCTGCCGCTATATCTCTCTTCTTTGCGACTTCTATAGTCAATAAGTTCTTCTGTTAAAAGCTCTTTATATGGTATAAAATCTCTATCATCACCTTTTAATTCTTCTTCATCAAATGCACGCAATAACATTTGGTCAACATCAATCACATATTTTTTATTGTGTACATCTAAAATTAGACATCTTATATATCTTGCTTTCTCATTACTGTTTCCTTTTATTTCTTTCCAAACTTTTTTTCTTTTTTCTGGTCCTAATGTAATGTCTATTATTTCTTTTATATATTCATATATACCTTGTGAGTCAATTCCATGTTTGTTTTTTAGTATTTCGATTGAATTTTTCAAAAAAAGAATACTATCTGGTTCTTCTATTTTATTAGTATCTGTGTCTTTTTTGTCATGTTCTAAAGTGTCTATATCATCTTCCATCTTTTTTAAAGCATCTCTATGTTTTCCTTTATTATATTTATTAAGTGCTTTTCCAAATTTACCATCTCTATCTTGTAAGATTTCTATACCCTCAGCTGTTAATCCTGCTTTTAATCTTGTAAGGTCCTTTATATTATTGAAATTATCTAAATCTAAAATAATACTATAATCTTCACATGTTAATCCTACAAAATAATGTGTAAGGCTTTTGTCCCAAAGTATACATACATTGTAGTCTTCATTTTCTTTAAATATATCTGTGATAGATTTTGCAAGATATCTTGATACTTCATAGCATACTCTTCTATTATGTTCTTCTCTATTTTTTTCCCAATCATGGTCAATCTCTCTTCCATACCAATCTGGCAAAGCATATGAATCATCATCAATTTTTTTTATGTAAGATAATATATTGTCATCATATATGTAATCCATACATAATTCTTCATAAATTGATAAGATTTTATCTTCATTACTTAACTCTTTATTTTTTTCTAGTTCTTTTACTAGTGGTTGAATTTTGGCAGGTATTTTCCATTCTATTTCATCGTAAATTGCATTTTCGTTTTTCTTGGTTTCATTTTCTTTTTCTGGATTTAATACTATTATATGTTTTCTTCTAAAATGTGCTGTTACTAAATCATTTAATTTATTAATTTTATCCATGTTTATACTCATTTTAATTTCTCCTTATATTATTATATTTATATTTTTATCTTTTAAATTTATCCTCCATAATAGGCATATTCATTTTCTTCAGGATTAAAAATAAATTTTTTATTATCTAATTTATCTTTTTCTATTATGCTTAATGTTTTTTCTTCACTATCTAATAGATATTCTTTTGAATCAAAGTTAAAAATCAAACATCTTAAATATCTTTTTTCAATAGCATTTTTAACTTCTTTCCATACTTTTTCTATTTCAATGCCTTCATCTTCTATTATTATTCTCATATATTCAAAAAATCCTTGTGAATCAATATCGTAACTATTTAATATTTCTACAACACTATTAAAATATTTAATAGTGTCTTTTCCTCTTAATTTGTCTTTTACTGCTATAATTTCATCCAATTCATCTAATTTGCCTTCATTAAATTTGTCAACTGCTTTTTGAAATTTTCCTGAATTATCTCTTAATATTTTTATTCCTTTAATTGTTAGTCCTAGTTTTAATCTTGCAAGGTCTTTTAGACTATTAAAATTGTCTAAATCTAAAATAACACTGTAATCATTTCCTGTTAGTCCTACAACATAATGTAAGTTTTCTTTATCTCCAAGCATAAAAGCTTCTACATTATCATTTCCATCTAATAATTCATTTATTGCTTTGGCATAGAATCTAGCAAATTCATAGCATACTCTCCTATTATGTTTTTTTCTGTTTTCTTTCCATTTTTCATCTATTATTCTTCCATACCAATCTACAGCAATATATTTTATATTGTTTATATCACTGACATCTTTTCTAAAGAAGTATAATACATTAACATCATATATATAGTTTAAACATATGTATTTATAAATGTTTAAAATTTTGTCTTCAAAACTCAATGTATTGTCTTTTAATAATGTTTGTACTAAATTTTGAATAGGCTCATCTACTTCCCATTTTACTTTATCATATTCAATCCAATTATCTGTAAGTTTTCTATTAGGTTCTAATATTATTTTATAATCTCCTTCAAGCTGTTGTTTAACTTCATTATAAAATCTTTTTATATTTTCATCTTTCATTTAAATTCCTCCATTATTATTATTTTTATTATTTTAATTTCTTTTTTTAAATAAATTGTCAGAACTATATGCATTATATTTAATTATTAGTTTATTATCATCAGCTCTTATTTTTCCCTTATTTAATAAATCATAAAATTTATTTGAAGATACTAATTTTTTATATACTTCTTCAAGTGTTTCTTTTTTTACTCCAACATTTTGCAAAATTTTAAAAGCTTTTAATTTGTCTATTTTAAAAAAGAATCCCTCATCTTCTAAATATCCTCTTATTTTTAGATTTTCTTCATAATTTGCATTTTTATCTTTTAATAACTTTAACATAGATTCATTCATAATAACAATAACTTGAAATTCATCCATTTTAACATATCTCCTTTTAATATAATTTCTAATATTATATCATATTTGGTTTTAATATGTCAAAATTGATATTTTTATTATTTAGTGTCCATTATGCTTTTAAAAACTCCCTCATCAATTAGAGTAGCAAAAACATTTTTTATAACAATTAATATGATTGGTCCAACTAACATACCAATCACACCAATAAATTTAAATCCAGTATACATTGCAATTAAAGTAAAAATAGGATGTGTTCCTATATGTTTGCTAACTAATTTTGGTTCTAAAAATTGTCTTATTACTGACATTATTATAAATAAAATGACAATGGCAATTCCTACTTTCAAATCGCCATTTAATGCCGAAATTATAGCCCAAGGAACCATAACAGTTCCAGAACCCAAAATAGGTAAAGCATCAACAAAGCCAATAAATAAAGCCATTAATAATGGAAATTGAATATTGAATTTTAAAAATTTTAATATATATAGTCCTATTAATGAAATTATGAAAGAAACTAATATTAAAATTGCTTCTGCTTTTAAATATCCTCCAAGTGACTTTATTAAATCTCTAATATGAGTTCCAACTTTAAATACCCATTTTTTAGGAAAATGATGTTCTATTTGATCTAGTATATATACTTTGTCTACACAAATTAAATATAATGCCATAATTGTTACAACAAAATATATTGCAATTGAAGGTATTGAAGTAACAACATTTAGCAATCCTGTTAAAGCATTTCTAATCCAATTAGATGCTGCATTTAATAGTCCTCCTGTTGAATTTTGAATGATAGTATTTATTTCATTTGGTAATCTGATTTTATTAAAATCAAATTTATTATTAAAATTTTGAAATAATATGTAAATTTTTTCTACATATTCATTTAAGCTTTGCAATAAGTTTGAGGCTTCAGAAATTAATGAAACTATTCCCCATATTAAACTACCTACTATTATTACTAAAACTACAATAAAGATAATAATTGAACTTACTTTTCTTGTAAGTTTCATTCTTTTCATTAATATTCGTATAGTTGGTTCTATAATTAATGATATTATAAATGCAATTAAAAATGGCATATAAAAAATTGATAACTTAAATGCTAAAAATAGTCCAATTAATATTAATATAACATATAAAAATTTTTTTAGTACTCTTGTCCAATAAGACATATCAATAATCATATTCATGTTTCTCCTATAATTTTATTATATGTAAGATTATATATTATATTCTTTAGACTTTGAGGATCTTTTAAGTATCCCCAAAATCCTGATATTATTGTTCATTTTTATGTGCATTGCAATCACATATATTGCTTATTGTTTCACAAACTTGTTGTGTTCCAAGTTGTACATCATTTTGTGCTAAATCACCTAAAGTCAAAATTCCTATAACATGATTATTTTCATCACATACTGGCAATCTTCTTATTTGATTATTTGCCATTTTGCTTTCTGCATTTGACATTTCATCATCTTTTTTGCAAGTGCATACATCAGTAGACATTATATCACTTGCACAAGTTTGATTTATGTCTTTATTGCAAGCAACTGTTCTTAATAAAATATCTCTATCTGTTAGGATTCCACAAATACAATTATTGTTATCACAAACCGGAATACATCCTATATGATTTTCGCTCATTAATTTTGCCACTTCACTTATTTTAGTTTCTGGTTTTGCACAGCATACATTATCACACATACAATCTTTTACTTTCATTTTTATACCACCTTTCAAAATTTCTCATAATTATTTTTTACATTTCCAAAAACTTTATACATTTTTTATTTTAAAAATTTTTATGTAAAATATTGACAATTTTTAAAAAAGTTGTATAATATTATTTGCTTTGAGATAATATTCTCATGATAATAGCTTGTTTAGGGTGGTAGCTTAGGCCGGTCAAAAGCGTTGGATCAAAAATTCAAAGATCAAAGGTTCAAATCCTTTCCATCCTATTCAAAAAACCGCAGGTAATTTTTCCGTGCGGTTTTTATTTTTTTATTTTATTGATTTTCAAAAATATTTTCAAAATCTTCATTAAGTATATTTTCATTGATTCCATATCTAGGTCTAAATGGAGGTCTCATAGGTGGTCTTGGTGGTGGAGGTATTGGCGGTCTTCCTGGTCTCCTTCTGTTTAATAGTTCTCTTATTAAAAGTATTTGTATTAAATCTCTAAGTCCTCTATTTATTTGCCTTGTTTCTATCTTTTCATTTGGTTTTTCGCTTATTTTTACATCTGGTTTTCTATTTAATGATTTTACAGTGTTATTTGTTTTTCTAACTTCATTTGTTAAATTAATATTTAATTGAATATCTTTTTTTTCCTCTAAAGCATAATATATTTCATCTGTCATATTTTCTATATCTTCTCTTGTTATGTTTCCTCTAACATTATTACATTTTTTGTTTACCATCGGATATACTATTTTATATATTTCAGGATAACAACTTTCTAATTCAGCATCAGATCTACTATTTATTGAATTATTATACATGTTTGAACTTACATTATAATTTGTGTTTTCATTTCTATAAATTTGATAATCATTTTCATATGTCTTTATAGGTGAATATCCTAAAATATTCCTTATGTATTCATCATATGTTTCATTATACATAAAAATAAACCTCCCTCATATTTATGTAATACTTTTCAAATTTTATTTTTATTAAGTATTACTTTTATATATTATGAGGAAAGCTGTTTTTTTGTTAAATATTATTTACTAATTTTTTGAACTTTTCTCCTCTATCTGCAAAGTTTTTAAACATATCAAAACTTGCACTTGCTGGAGAAAACAATACTACATCACCTTTTTTAGCTGATTTTTTCGCTATATCTATTGTTTGTTCTAAAGAATCACACATATAAATATTTATATTTTTATTTTGCTTCTCTGATTCTTCTTTTACCGAATCATAAATTTTTTCTGCTGTTTGCCCAATTAATATAAGTGTTGAGACTTTTTCTACTACTGGTTTTGCAAGTGGTCCATAATCAAGATTTTTATCATATCCACCTGCAATTAAAATTATATTTTCATTAAAAGCATTTATTCCTGATATAGTTCTTGTAGGAGATGAACTTGCAGAGTCATTATACCATTTTACACCATTTATTTCTCTTATAAATTCAATTCTATGTTCAACAGGTTTAAATTCTTTTATTGCTTTAACAGCAATATCTGTATCAACTAATGTTTTGGTTGCAGCTAAAGCTGTTGCTATATTCTGGAAATTATGGTTTCCTCTTAAAATCACTTCATTTGTATTTAAAATATGTTTTCTAATTTTATCTTCACATTCTTTTATAATATTTTCATCTACTATAAATCCATCATCTAGTTTTACTTTACTACTAAAAAATACGACTTTGCCATTTGCTTCTTTTGCACAATTTCTTGTTATATCATTATCATAATTTAAAATTAATATTCCATTTTCATTTTGATTTTTAAAAATGTTTTTCTTTGCTTCAATATATTCTTCATAATCTTTATGAATATTTAAATGATTTGGTGTTATATTAGTAATAACAGCTATGTCAGGACTTACATGCATATTCATTAATTGGAAACTACTTAATTCTAATACAACTATGTCCTCTGGTGTAATTTCTGATAACTTAGTAAATAAAGGTGTTCCTATATTTCCACCTAAAAATGTATTATATCCAGCTTTTCTTAAAATAGCATTAATCATGCTTGTTGTTGTGGTTTTTCCATCACTTCCAGTAACTCCTATTACCTTACAAGGACACATTTCCATTAACATTTCTATTTCTGTTGTAACAATTGCTCCTCTAGTTGCTTCCTTTTGTAGTTCTACTCTAGTTGGTAAACAACTTGGCGATCTAAATATAATATTAAATCCTTGTAATTTTTCAAGACAATTTTTTCCAAATGAATATTCAAAGCCATATGTATTTATCTTATTTACAATATCTTTAGGAATTTCATCAATTGTTCTTTCATCAAAAATAGTTACTTGTGCCTTTTTTTCATATAAATAATCAATTAATGGTAGATTACTTACTCCTAATCCAATTACTGCTACTTTTCTAAATTTTAAATATTCATTAAATTCACTTAATTTTTTATTTTCATAACTCATTTTTTCCTCCTTGTCCCATGGGGACGGTTCTTTTGGGACATTTTTGTCCCATTGGGGACACATCTCACTTTACTTTATTCATAAAAATTTTTTTCGTTCATTATTATATATCTTTTTTTTAAAAAAAACAAATTTTTTAAAGAATATTTTTATTTATTTTGGGCTATAATATTTTTAGAACTTTGAATGGAGGTGCATTTCAATGTCAAATAAAAATAAGAATAATAACAATAATCAAAAAAACAACAATAAGAGCAATAATAATAATCAAAATCAAAATAATGAAAGAGCAAACAGCAATAATAACTGCAAATAGTTTGTTTAAATTTATTAATTTTTATTTATTTCAAAATTATATTTTATTTCAAAATACAGGGAGATTTCTAAAAAAGTATTATTATACTTTACTTTTTTACTAATCTCCCTGTATTTTTTATTCTTTAATATTACCATGTATTGTGTGTAATAATTTTTCTGCTCTATAGCTTCCTGGTGTTTCTAAATACTCTTCATAAACTTTCTTTACTACTGGGTTTTCGTGTGATTTTCTAATTATTGATTTCTCATCTATTGAATATATTGCATCTGATCTCAATTTTCTAATATCAATTTCAGATTGAATTTTAGAATTTTTTATTGGTTGTCCTCCTCCCATTATACATCCACCAGGGCACGCCATTATTTCTACAAATTGATAATCCGCTTCTCCAGATTTAATTTCTTCCATTATTTTTTGGGCATTTCCTAATCCACTTACTGCAACTACTTTGATATCTTTTTCATCAATCTTTATAGTGGCTCTTTTTATTCCTTTTTTACCTCTAATTTGTTCAAAAACTATATTATCTAAATTTTTTCCTGTTAAAATATCTTGTGCTGTTCTTAATGCAGCTTCCATAACACCTCCAGTTGTTCCAAAAATACTAGCAGCACCTGTTGATATTCCTAGAGGATTATCAAATTCACTATCTTCAAGTTTGTCAAATCTAATATTTGCATATTTAATCATTCTTGCAAGTTCTCTTGTAGTAATTACACAATCAACATCAAAAAGTCCATCGTTTGATAATTCTTTTCTTTGCCTTTCATATTTTTTTGCGATACATGGCATTACAGAAACTACAAATATTTTCTTTGGATCAATATTTTCTTTTTTGGCATAATATGTTTTTATTAATCCCCCCATCATTTGGTGTGGTGATTTACAACTAGATAAATGTGATACTAATTCAGGATAATTAATCTCTATATATCTAACCCATCCTGGGCAACATGATGTTATCATTGGGATATTGTCATTGCTTTTAAATCTTTTTATAAATTCGTGTGCTTCTTCCACTATAGTGAAATCCGCTCCTGTATTTGTATCAAAGACCTTATTAAATCCTAGTCTTTTTAAAGCGGTTACCATTTTCCCTGTTACATTTGTGCCTATAGGCATTTTAAATTCTTCACCTAATGCAACTCTAATTGATGGTGCGGTTTGAACTACAACATGTATATCTGGGTCTTTTATTTTAGCCCACACTTCATTAGTATTATCTTTTTCACGTAATGCACTTGTTGGACAAGCTTCTATACATTGACCACAATATACGCAGTTTGTATCTTTTAAACTTTTATTATAAGAAGTTGATATATTTGATTCAAATCCTCTGTTTCCACAATCAATTGCACCTATTTTTTGAATGTTTTTACAAGTAGCAACACATCTTCTACATAAAATACATTTGTTTGGATCTTTTACTATTGAAGTGGAAAAGTCATCTATTTGATATTTTTTTCGTTCTCCTTTATATTCTATATTTTGAATACCAAATTTAGCTGCTAATGCTTGCAATTCACAATTTCCCATTCTTGAACATGTTAAACAGTCTTTATCATGATTTGATATTATTAAGTCTAGCATTACATGTCTTGCTTCTATTATTTCCGGAGTATGTGTTTTTATAATCATTCCTTCTTCTACTTTTTGAATGCAAGAAGTGACAAATCCTTTTCTACCTTCTATTTTAACTATACACATTCTACAATCCCCAATTTCATTTATGTCTTTCAAAAAACATAATGTTGGTATATCTATTCCTGCTTTTTTTGATGCTTCTAATATTGTTGTTCCTATAGGTACTGCTATATTTTGATTATCTATAGTTATATTTACTAAATTTTCCATTATATTTCTCCCTTCACTTTATTGCCTTAAATGGACATTTTGTCAAACATGTACCACATTTAATACATTTATCATGATTAATTTTCCTTATGGTTCTTCCATCTCCTTCAATTGCATTAACTGGACAATTTTTTTGGCATATTCCACATCTTTTACATTTACTTGAATCAATTTCTATTTGCATCAAATTTTTACATTCCATACTTCTACATTGTTTATATGTAACATGTTCTTTATATTCTTCTTTAAAATATTTTAATGTGCTTAATACTGGGTTTGGTGCACTTTGTCCCAATCCACAAATACTTGCTTCTTTTACATTTAATGCTAATTTTTCTAGTCTGTATATATCTATTTCTTCTCCATCACCATTACATATTTTTTCTAATAATTCATGCATTCTTTTTGTTCCAATTCTACATGGTGTACATTTTCCGCAACTTTCTGATACGGTGAAATCTAAATAAAATTTTGCTAAACTTACCATACATTTTGTGTCATCCATAACAATAAGTCCACCTGAACCCATCATTGAACCGATTGCTTTTAGTGATTCATAATCTATAGGAGTATCTAAATGTTCTTTTGGAATACATCCACCTGATGGTCCACCTGTTTGTGCTGCTTTAAATTCTCTATTATTTGCTATTCCTCCTCCAATGTCATAAACAATTTCTCTTAATGTTGTTCCCATTGGAACTTCTACAAGACCAGCGTTGTTTACATTTCCTCCTAATGCAAATACTTTAGTACCTTTTGAATTTTCTGTTCCTATTTGATTAAACCAACCAGCTCCGTTTAAAATTATTTTTGTTATATTTGCATATGTTTCAACATTATTTATAAGTGTTGGTTTACCCCATAAACCACTTTGAGCTGGATATGGAGGTTTAACTCTTGGATGTCCTCTTCTTCCTTCTATTGATTCTAGTAAAGCTGTTTCTTCTCCACATACAAATGCCCCTGCTCCTAGTCTTATTTCCACATCAAAATCAAATCCACTTTCAAAAATGTTTTTACCTAATATCCCATACTCCTTTGCTTGCTCGATTGCTACTTGAAATCTTTTTACTGCTATTGGGTATTCCGCTCTTACATATATGTAACCTTTATTTGCTCCTATTGCATATCCTGCTATAATCATAGCTTCTAATACACAGTGTGGATCTCCTTCTAAAATGCTTCTATCCATAAAAGCACCTGGATCGCCCTCATCTGCATTGCATACTACATATTTTTGTTTTGAATTTTGATTTTTTGTCAATTCCCATTTTTGACCTGTTGGAAATCCTGCTCCTCCGCGTCCTCTTAATCCTGATTTTTTGATTTCTTCAATTACTTCATCTTGTGTCATAAGTTTTAAGACTTTTTCTAAGGCTAAATATCCATTGAATGCTATGTATTCATCGATATTTTCTGGATTAATTACACCACAATTTTTTAGTGCTATTCTTTTTTGTTTTTTATAAAAATTTAGTTCATCTAAACTATTCACAATCTTTCCATCAATATCCTTGCATAATAGTCTTTCTACTCTATTGCCTTCTATAATATGTGTTTGTATTATTTCTTCACAATCTTCCGGTTTAACCATAGCATAAAAAGTATCTTCTGGCCTTATTATTACTATTGGTCCTTTTGCACATAATCCAAAACATCCTGTTTTTATTACTCTTACATTCTCTATATTTTTTTCTTTTATTATTTTTTTAAAATTTTCTAATATTTCTGTTGATTTTGATGATGTACATCCTGTTCCATGACATACTAATATGTGTTTTTCTCTTGTATCAGTTTTGGTGTTGACTCTTAATTCTAGTTTTTTTCTTTTTTCTGCTCTTATTTTATTTATTTCTTCTAAAGTTTTCATTAAATTCCTCCCATTCTTATTTTAGCAATGAGTCTAATACTTCATCTAATTTTTTTACTGTTGCTTTTCCATATACTTCTCCATTAACTGTAAACACTGGTGCTAATCCGCAAGCTCCCACACATCTGGTTTTATCTATTGAAAACATTCCATCTTCTGTTGTTTGTCCTGGTTCTATTTTTAGTCTTTCTTGTAATCTATCTAATATTTTTTGTGAACCTTTCACATAGCAAGCTGTTCCTAAACAAACTGATATTGTATATTTTCCTTTTGGTTCTAATGTGAATCTTGAATAAAATGTAATAACTCCATATATTTCTGCCATTGGAATCTTTAAAAACTCTGATAATTTCTTTTGTGCTAACTCTGGTATGTACCCATATTCATCTTGTATTTCATTTAAAATTTGAATTAAATTGTCTTTTTCTGGTAAATATATTTCAAAAATTTTATTCGTAAATTCTTCTATTATTTTACTATTACAATTTTCTATTTTATTATCTGACATTTTTTCCTCCTAATAATATATATTTCATCAGTTGGTAAAATTATATCAAAGTTAAAAAAAATATACAATGTTTTTTTATAAGTTTAAATAATTTGACTGTTAACTTTCATTATGGTATAATTTGATTGTGTAAATACATACTAGGAGGTATTGTTATGAATAGTGAAAAAGAGAAGAAAGAACAGCGGAAAGCATTTGTTAACACTGTAAAGGATCTAATTGACATTGCTACTTCAAATCCTTTCTGTGGTGATGAAGTGGCCATTACACTTCCCAGAATTCCTGGAATGAATTCGGAAAACATAAAACCAGCTTTTAAACGGGCTTTGGGATATGTTCCTGAAATTCTTTACTATCATGATACTGTAGTTTCTATACCTGATAGTACCGAAAAACTTCCGGTCACCTTGGTTATTGTCAAATTAGAGGATTCGTAAATTATTTTTTCACTTACTGGAAAGAGTTATATCTTTCCAGTTTTTTTAAAATTTTAAAAATTCACTAGACTGTTTTAAGATTTTGTGATATTATTATTTTGTAATCAAATGAAAAATTTAGGAGGTAGGTTATGACAAAATTAGAAAAAGTTATTTTTTTAATTATAATGATGATATTAATTACTTTTAATTGTGTAAATGCGGTAAATTTAAATTTAACTGAAAATACAGATTCTGATACAAATTCATCTGATGTACTAAATCAAACAACAAGTAATTCTAGTACAAACACAAACTCTACTTTAAACAATACTAGCAATACAAATACATATGTAAACACAACATCTCCTTCGCCTTCTGCTACTATTAGTACAAGTAATCTTCCAGAATCTACTTTAGGATTATCAAATATTCTAAATATATTTTTAATAGTTGTTGGCATTGTTTTAATTTTATTATCTATTGCAATTTTAATCAAATTAAAACATTAAATTTAAGACTAAAGTTTTCTGATATTTTAAGAAAATTTTAGTTTTTTTGTTTTTTATAGTAATTTTTTGTATGTATATTTTGTCCAAATTTTTAAATAATATTAATAGATTTATTTAATTAAATCTATTATTTTCTTTAAATTTTAAAAGGAGGACATTTGTTATGAACAAAAAATTTTTTGTTTCTTTAGCAATTATTTTATCTGCGATTTTTTCTTTTACAATTTGTTTTGCAAAAGATAATATGGATGGATTAGGTAATGCTGCCAATGATGTAAGAAATGTAGTTGGTAGTGTTGAAAATACTATTGAAAATGCTGCTATGGACTTTTCTAATACTTCTAAAAATGTAACTGGTGATGTTGAAAATAAGATGGATAGAAATAATAATACTACTAAAGGTACATCAAGTGCAACTAATAATGGCAACTATACTTCGACAAGAGTAAATGCAGGTAATGAAACTGTTATGGGAATGACATCAACTGCTTGGACTTGGCTTATTTTGGGCATTGCTGCTATTGCTATAATAGCTGTTGTTTGGTATTATTCAATGCAATTTACTAATAACAATAACAATCATCATGATGAAGAATAATTTAAAATTTTTATTAATTGCAGATTTGGATTTTTCGTGTTATACTATATAAAAAATAATAAAGAGGTTATTTGTATGGAAAATAAGTTAATTGCGAAAAATCCTACTGCTTTTCATAATTATACTATTAATGATAAAATTGAAGTGGGAATCGTTCTTTCAGGTACTGAAATAAAATCTATAAGAAATGGCAAAGCTAATTTAAAAGATAGTTATGCTATAATTAAAGATGGTGAAGTATACATAGTTGGTATGCATATAAGTCCTTATGAACATGGCAATATATTTAATAAAAATCCTTTAAGAGATAGAAAACTTTTATTAAATAAACGCGAAATTAATAAGTTAATTGGACTTACTAAACAAAAGGGTTATAGTTTAGTGCCTTTAAATATGTATTTTAAGGGTAGTCTGGTTAAAATAGAATTGGGTATTGGTAAAGGTAAAAAACTTTATGATAAGCGTGAAGATATAGCTAAAAAAGATGCTGAGAGAAGAATGAAACAACATTCGTAGGGATGCCACCACTCGAAAGGGATTACGGGGCCACCACATAAAATCCCTCTTTTTTATTTTTTATTTAATTTTGTTTTTAGAAAAATCAAATTAAAAAAAGAGGGATTTTATGTGGTGGCCCCGTAATCCCTTTCGAGTGGTGGCTCCGTAATCCCCCGTAATCCCTACGAAATTTTTTATTATGCTTTATTTTCTGAACCAAAAACATCAACTATTTTATGTTTTACAGTTTCCTTTATTAAATCTCTTGCTTCTCCTAAATATTTTCTTGGATCAAAAACATTTGGATTTTCAGTAAATACTTTTCTAATTCCAGCTGTCATAGCTAATCTTAAATCTGTATCAACATTAATTTTCGAAACTCCTGAAATGCTTGCTTCATGTAGTATTTCATCTGGAACACCTTTTGCTCCTGGTATATCTCCTCCAAATTCATTACACATATTTACTAATTCAGGTATTACTGTTGAAGCTCCATGTAATACTATTGGAGTATTTGGTATTCTTTCTTTAATTTCTTTCAAAATATCAAATCTTAATTTTGCCTCTCCTTTAAATTTATATGCTCCGTGACTTGTTCCAATTGCAATTGCTAATGAATCACATCCTGTTCTCCTTACAAATTCTTCTGCTTGAGCTGGATCTGTGTACATTGCATCTGATGCTGATACATTTACATCATCTTCAATTCCTGCAAGTTTTCCAAGTTCTGCTTCTACTGTTACTCCATGTTCATGTGCATAATCTACTACTTTTTTTGTTAAAGCAACATTTTCTTCAAAATCATATTTTGAACCATCTATCATTACAGATGTGAATCCATTATCAATACACATTTTTGCTGTTTCAAAGTCTGGTCCATGGTCTAAATGTATTGCTATTGGAATATTGGGATGTTCTTCTACTGCTGCTTGCACCATTTTCATTAAATAATTGATTCTTGCATATTTTATTGCACTTGATGATACTTGTAATATTACTGGTGAATTTGCTTCTGCTGCTGCATCTACAATTCCTTGTATTATTTCCATGTTGTTTACATTAAAAGCTCCGATTGCATAACCTTCTTTCATTGATTTTTCAAACATTTCTTTTGTTGTTACTAATGCCATATTAATTCCTCCTAACATTTTTATTGTTAACATTTTTTTCTTTTTTATTAACATTTATTTTTCAACGTTATTTTATTTCTAAAATTTTAATATGTCAATAGATTTTTAGAGAGTTTTTTATATCTTATAATTTAAATTTGTTTTTACAAATTTTGGTTTAAAATTATTTTTCAATATAAAACTCCCCCTGTCATAATCAGGGGGAATCTCATGGATAAAAAACTAGTTAAATTTAACAATGTTTTCTGCAATTTTTCTGGTATCTCTATCTATTGCAAGAATATCTTCAACAGTGTTGATACTAATATTGTTTCTTTTTTCATCATAATCCAAAACTTTGTAAATAATTTCAGGAATAGATGCAAAATCTACCTGTTTATTTAAAAAGTTTGCTACTGCTACTTCATTAGCAGCATTCAAAACTATCTGTTTTTCAAGTCCATCTCTTATGGCCTGAAATGCATACTGTAAACATGGAAATTTTTGCAGATTGGGTTTTTCAAACGAAAGTGTTAGCATTTTAAAAAGATCAACTCTTTCGATTTGATTTCTTAATCTGTTAGGATATGTCAGTGCATAAGCAATTGGTACTTGCATGTCAGTTGGTCCTAAATTTGCCATGATAGTACCATCTTTAAATTGCACTGCTGAATGAAGTATGCTTTGTCTATGCACAACAACTTCCACCTGCCTTGTCTCCACTCCAAATAATAATGTTGCCTCTATGACCTCAAACCCTTTATTCATCATTGTAGCACTGTCTACTGTAATTTTGGCACCCATTTTCCATGTAGGATGTTTTAAAACTTCCTCTACTCCTATGCCTTTTATAATATCCTTTGTCAGAAATGGACCTCCAGATGCAGTTAAGAGAATCTTTTCGATTTCATTATTATTCTCTCCATTCAGACACTGCATAATTGCAGAATGTTCACTGTCAACAGTTAAGAGCCGTGTACCAAACTTCTTGGCATGATTCATTATGTACTTTCCTCCCGTTACCAGTACTTCCTTATTTGCAAGTGCAATATCTGCACCTGATTTCATAAGATTGTAGGTTGGCTTTAAGCCTGCTATTCCAACCAATGCTGAAACTGCAATATCAAAATCATAGATTTGCGATATTTCTTCCATTCCATCGATTCCAAAATATACTTCTTCCTTTGGAATTATTTTGCTGCACCGTTCAATAATAATGTTTTTGTTTTTTTCATCCTTAATATATACATGTTTTGGATGAAACTCCTGAATCTGTTTAACCAGTAATTCTACATTTGTTCCTGCTACTAATGTAACAACTTTAAATAATTCTGAATTATCCCGAATCACCTGAAGAGCCGAATTTCCTATGGAACCTGTTGATCCAAAAATTGCAACTTTCTTTTTTGCTTTCATGTTTTTTTCCTCCATTTTGTGAGACTATTTTAAAATCAAATAGTCATAGGTTAATTTGTGTCAGTTACAATTATAATTCACTATACATAAAATGTCAATTTATTGTTTTTCCCATTCTTCTTTCAAAATAGAATATACATATTTATCTATTATCTTTCCTTCATCATTAATCAATCTATTCCTTAAAATGCCTTCTCTTGTCATTCCAACTTTTGTTAGTACATCCTTAAGTATTCTTGTATCTTGCTCATTTGCTGCATAAAATTTTGTAATTATTGTTTCATATTCTTCTTTTGTAAAAATATAATCAATTACACCTTTTAATACTTCCTCTGGTGTTCCATCTGTTCTGTATCCTTTTAAAAAATAAAATGCTATTTCTCTTTTTTTATCTTTTATTATACCTGCTAGTAACTTTATATATCCAACAATATTGTCGTCTTTCTTATCTTCTATTATCCAATATATAACACCATCTTCTTTTTCTTGTATTGCCGTACTAATTATTGCTTTTGCTTCAATTACATTTTTATAAAGTCTGTGTTCTTTATATTGTGCCATGTTTTCCCTATCTGTTCCCCATCTTTCATAAATTTTTTCAGCATCTTCTAATCCTGGTATTCTTAGTAAATATCTTTTAGTTTCTAAGCTTCTCATTTTTAGTACATCTCCCTTTTATCTTTATAAATTTTGTTGTATTTTTTTAGATTGCTTTTTTAGGGTTTAAATTATACTATTTTTTGTCATTTTATGTTATATTTTTTTACAAAAGTGTCATTTTGTTTTATGAATGATTCGAGATATTTTATTATCTTATTCATTCTTTTTTATAAATTTTATAAAGTGTATCTGAGAATCGTATGTGGTTCTTTCACTATTAGTATAAATTTGTAACACATTTATTTATATTATAATAATATATACAAATCAATATTGGAGGTTATATTATGGACTATGAATTAATGATGAATGGAAATGTGAAAATAGGACAAAAAGCACCAGATTTTGAAGCTATGACTAGCTGTGGGCCTAAAACTTTAAATGATTATAAAGGAAAATGGTTAGTTCTTTTTAGTCATCCAGGAGACTTTACAGCAGTTTGTTCAGTTTTCAAACTTTTTGAAATATGTTTTTGAATAGCCACTTTCATAATATTATCTTTTGATTTTGGCTGTATTTTCAAGTAATTTACTTTCAATACTTTTCACCTTGACATTATCAATTTCTGAAATGGCTTTTAAATATTTATTTAATTGTACTCTAAAATCAATTTCATATCTATCATTATATATTCTTATTTCTTTAATAATTTCTGATAATAACATTTTCTTTATTACTATATCAGCATTTTCAAATTCTTCCTTCCAAATTGGTATTCTTTCCTTAATTTGTAATAATTCATTATCTTCGACTTTCTTTTGTCTTATTTTATTTTCAATACAATTCTTAGTTTCAATTATTTCAATTTTCTGTTTTTCTTTTTCTGATATTAATTCATTTAATAATTCTGCCGTAAAACTACTTTCACCAGTTAAAGTTTTTATAACCTCATCTTTTAAGACTTTAATATTGTCATCAATTTCATTAATTTGTGTTTCACATTTTTTCAATTCTTTTTCATCATTATCACAATTATTTAAAACTCCTTGTTTTATTGCTTCAGATAAGTCAACTTGTTCTAAACTATCTAAAAAATTATATACACATTTTAATACTATTTCTTCTAAAACTTCTTTTTTAATGCTTTTTTTCTCCAAACAGCAAGTGTTTGTATTTATTTTACTACTACATTTATAATAATAATATTCCCATATTCCTCCATCAGGCTTTTTCTTTTTGGATTCAGATGTTGTAAATGTATAACCACATTCTCCACATTTTACTATTCCTGAAAGTAGCAATGGTGATTTTGTTTGTCTAGGCTTTGCAAATTCAAGATTTTTAGCCCTATCTTTTCTAATTTTCTTTGCTTCATACCACATCTCTTCATCTATAATTGCTAAGCTTTCAACCTTCTTTTTAGGTAAAATCCAATTTTCAAAAGGTTGTTTTTTTGAACCTGTTGCATTTGTAGTAGTTTTCTTTTTATATGCTGGGAATCCCATGTATATAGGATTTCCTAAAATTGCCCCAACAGTTGATGTCGCCCATAACATAGATCTTCTTGGTTTTTTCTTTCTATCATTTAATTCTTTTGCTATTCTTCCAATTCCAAATCCTTTTTTTACATACATTTCAAAAATATCTTTTATAATTTCTGCTTCATCTTTTTTTATTATAAGTTTTTGGCGTTCAACTCCCTTTTTAGTATATGTTCCACTTTTTATAAATTCATATCCATATGGAGCATTTCTTTTTCCTCCATATGTTAAAATTCCATTTTCAGCCATTTGAGTCTGTGCTTCTTTAACCCTTATTGAAGTTTTTTCACTTTCTCCTCCTGCTTGCCAATAAGTAAGATAATTAATCAGCTTATCAGCTCTATTTTCGATTTTTCTTTGTCCTTCTTTTACAGACCAAACTTCAACGCCTTTATTAATTAGCCATTCTACAACAAATGGTGTTTCTTCTTCTCTCCTTCCGATTCTGTCAAACATAAAAACAAGCAAAATATCTATTTCTTTATTTAGTACAGCTTTCTTTATATCTTGTAAAGCGTCTCTTTTTGACTCACTAAGTTTATATCCTGATACTCCTAGTTCAATATATTCTTTTGTTAATTTCCAATTGTTTTGTGATTTTATAAACTCTCCACATGCTATTCTTTGCATTGGGATATCGTTTTTTTCAACTTGCTTTAAAGTTGAAACCCTATACAAGCATCCAACTCTTTTTATATCCATAAAGTTTAATTTCTTTCTCCTATTAATATTGTACTTATAGGATATTTAACTCTTATTTCTACCTTATCATTATATAAATACACTTTATCTATTAATTTGTCAAAAATTTGTCTTTTAATTTCTAATGGTGCATTTTCAAACTCTTTACTCCATACAGGAATGCATTGTTTTAAATTATTTATATCTTTGTTGTTTTTATTAATTTCATCTTGAAGTTCTTCTAAATTTTTATTTAAATGTGCTAGATTTTCTAATTCTGAATTATACTCATTACCTATTTTTTTCTTTTTATCTTGATTATTTTCCATAAGAGCAAGTACAATTTCATTTTTCAATTCAACTATTCTATTTTGAGAATTGCTAATTTTTTGATTTAATAATACGACTTTTTCTTTTCTTTCTTTTATATTTATTATTCTTTCTTCAACTTCATTCTTTAAATCTATTTTTTTATATGTATCTAAATATATTTTTATTTCATTGCTAACTATTCCTTCTAAAATATCAACTCTATAATTTTTTCTATATTCACATTTTCCAGTTTTCTGTTTTCCCTTGCATAACATATATGTATATTTTGTCTTTCCTTTTGGAACAATGTAATTACCACAATAGCCGCATCTTGTATATCCAGATAATAGACGTAATACTCTTTCTCCACTTTTTCTTTTTCTACTAATTATTAAATTATTAGCTTTTTCCCATATTTCTTCTGAAATAATTACGATACTATCATTTCTCTTTTCAGCTATTATCCAATCTTCCTTTTGTCTTCTATTATCATTTCCTTTCATCTTGTTTCTCTTTCCAAAAGATACATAGCCTTTATAAATTGGGTTCTTAACTATTTCTAAAATAGCATTAGAATCCCATAATATTCCTTTTTTTCTTCTTTTTATTTTTTTATTATTCAAGTATATTGCTACTTTATCAGTTCCATATTCATTAATTGCTATAAGATTATAAATTAATCTTATAGTTTTTGCTTCTTCCTCATAAATTTCTAATACTTTTCTTTGTTTTCCAATTTTACTATACAAATCACTTTCAACCATTTTATAGCCAAATGGAGCATAATACCCCATATAAATTCCTAATTTTGTTAATCTTATTCGTTCTTCTTTGGCTCTAATTGATATTTTCTCACTTTCTCCTTGTGCTTGCCAATATGTAATATAATTTATAAGTCTATCATAGCTATTCTTTATTTCTCTTTGTCCTTCATTTACAGACCATACTTCAATTCCCTGATCAATTAACCATTTTACAACAAAAGGTGTTTCATCTTCTCTTCTTCCTATTCTATCAAACATAAAAACAAGAAGTATATCTATTTTATTATTACTAACATCTTTTTTTATTGTTTGTAATACATCTCTTTCTTTTTCTCCAACCTTATATCCTGAAACACCAAGTTCCATATATTCTTTTTCTAGAGTCCAATCATTTTTTTTCTTAATAAATTTTCTACAAGCTTCTTTCTGAACTGGTATATCATTGTTATATGTTTGTTTTTTAGTAGAAACTCTATATAAACATCCAACTCTCTTCATTTTAAACCTCCTTTCAACTTAAAATTTTATTTTAAGCAAAAAGGATAATCAATTTGAGAAAAAATTTTATATTATTCTTTTTATATTTTTTTGGATATATAAATCACTCAACACGTCAATAATGTATTTTTCTAATTCTTCTGTATTAGTTTGTGTAGTATTCTTTATTACTATATTTATCTTTCGTTTTCCTATATCTTCACTTTTTATTAGTTGTTCTGTTCCATCATTTGTCTTTATATATTCATATTTCTCACTACCTAATAGTACACTTTTTTGTTCTAATACATCATTCATTATTAAAAAATCACCTCAATTAAATTTATGACTTTAGACAAAAAAATATTATAAAAAATAAGACTAGCATTTAAGCCAATCTTATATATATTCTTTGATACATTCATTTGGATAATTATGAATAATGAAATTAAAACTATTATATTTATTAAAATCATTAATTTTATTTTTTTAGTAAACTTTTCGTAAAAATCTTTCTTATTATTCATTAAAAAATTTGTAACACTTAACAATATTGTTGGTATATTAAAGATTATTAGCATTAATAGATAATATAAATAATAATATTGGTAATATCCATTTTGCTATTTTGTATTTTGATATTAGTATTTGTATTAATTGCATCTCTATAATAATTAATATAATAATTATAAATCCCATTTTCTTCTCCTTCTGATACTTTATAATTACTTTTATATCTTCTAAGTTTATTATATATAAATTTTTAACTTACTTCAATTTTATTTTGAAATATAACTTATGCCATTTTAATAATTATTTTTCTTTCTTAAAATATTCGATTTCATATTTATCCAATAAGTCCATAGATATTTTTCCTTGATTTAACGCCTCTTCTGCTGTCATTGCAACCCCATTTGGAAAATATACCATAACAACCTTTGTTTTTTGTGAAGGATAATAATACTCATATTTTTCGTCTTCAAAAAATTTATATTCTCCTCCTTGTAAATATTTGCTATAATATTTTTCTCTATCCACTAAAGTTGTACTATCAAATATTTTTGGTTCATCTGTTTCTTCTATCTTTTCTAAAATATCATTGTTATCTACTTTTAATGCAAAATATGGCTTATCAGAATTTGCCTCTTTCATAAATACTATAAATGTATCTTGAAAATAACAATATTTTGTATCTTCTCCTATTCCCATATATTCTGTAACCATAGTTGCTTTGCTTGATAAATTACATCCTCTTTCATTCAAGTAAAAATTAACATTTTGGATAACATCATATATGTATAATCCTTTAGAATTTTTTATCTTTTTATCATATAATTGGTTGTAATTAATCATTCCATTTACCTTTACATATGGAACTCTTAATTCGTCATCTTCTGAAAATTCTGTACGACCTTTATAGTTTTTTGTTTTTGCTTTTATGTCTTCATAATATTCGTCAAATGATTTTTTATCATCTGTTCTATAAAGTATTATTTCGTCTCCTTCTTTTGTCTTTAATTTTATAGCCATATCATTACTTAATAAACTACCATTATTTAATTTATTATAAAATAGAATTTCAACATTTTTATTCATTTTTTCTGGACTTGCATTATTTATTCCAAAATATTTAATATATTCTTCACTATTTCCAAATGTCCATTTATAATCATTAAAATTATCAAATGATTCTAAAAAGTTCAATTTTTTATTAAGTGTAGCATCTATTTTGTATCCATTTGTAACTGTTCTTTCTACATTTATTTTATAATCATTTGGATTCAACATTTCTTTTGAAAATGTACTTTCATTTAAATCATTTGCAATTTGTGGCATTTCACCTTCTAATTCTATCTTATTTAATCCAATTTTATCTTCTAGTTCTTTCCATGCTAAATCTAGTGTTCCAACCCATAAATTATTTATTGTATTCTCATCTAGTGTACTTTGATATGATGGGTTCATTGTAATATTATGATTTGTATTATTTTTTATATACTTATTATATATAACTGTTGTAGCATAGACTATTCCTGATAATGCGATTGTTGTGCATATAATTATTATAAAAATTTTCAAAACTTTATTCATTTCATTAAATCCTTTCTTTAGCAGGATTTTTCTTAATTGTTTTTTACCTCTATGTATTAAATTCTTTGTGTTTTGTAGAGTTTCTCCTAATATTTTAGATGTTTCTTCATAAGATAGTCCTTCAATATTTACGAGATAAATTGCATTTTTATATCTTTCGTCTAACAATTCTATTGATTCTAATAGTTCTTTTTTACTTTCCTCTGCTGTAATAATATCTAATACGTCTTTTTCAATTTGTTCATTATCATTTGCAAGATATTTTTCTGTTATTTCATTTCTTCTTTTTTCTACATTTATATAATTTAGTGCTTTGCTTCTTGCAACAAGATATATATAGTATTTAAACGAACTATTTTCTCTCATTTGGTGCTGTATAACGTATATAAAAGTTTCTTGTGCTATGTCCTCTGCTTTTTGATAGTCTTTTACTATGTTATAAATAAAATATTCAATTTTATTTTTGTATTTGTTATAAAGAATTTCAAATGCTTCTTTTTCTCCATTCAAATAATCCTTGTACAATTTTTTATCTAAATCTTTCTCCATTTTTTACCTGCTTTCATTTATATATAACAGTAACATTAAATAAAGTTTCATATATAATAGTATAAAAGCAAGTGGATATTAATCACTTGCTTTCTTAATCATTTGTAACATCTCCATTACCACTGACAGGAATTGTTTCTCCTAAGTATGTAGGTTCTGGCTTAAATATACATTTTATAAAATCTTTATCTCTTGCCAATATTTCTCTTATTTCTCTATATGTTGCTCCTACATATTGTCTTGGATCTGCTCCAACTCCATATGCTTCTAAATCTAGTTGTTTTGCAATATATAATGCTCTATACAAATGATATTTTTGAGTTACTATAACAATTCTTTTCGCTTTAAAAATTGCTTTTGCTCTATAAATACTTTCATAAGTTGAAAATCCTGCATGGTCCATAAAAATATCTTCTGATTTAACTCCTCTTTCAATAGCATAGTTTTTCATTATATTTACTTCATCATATTCTGCTCTACCATGGTCTCCACTCATTATTATTTTATTTGATACATTATTTTTATATAAATTTATTCCTTCTAATAATCTATCTTCTAGCATAGGACTAGGTTCATTATTCCATATTCCAGCACCTAAAACTATTATACAATCTATGTTTGATAATTTTGTATTATCTGCTTCTTTCACAATTTGTTTATTAGTAGATATTTTTACATACAAATTTATACCTATAATAATTGTTACCATTATAATAATTGCAATTGCTCCATATTTTAATACTTTTTTCATATATCTTTTCTCCATATTTTTTATTTTGTACCTAGTTCATTAGAAAATCAAATATGTTCATTGCTGCACTTGTTCCTGTTTTGTATAATTCCGTGTATCCGCATTTGGTACAACTAATTGTTATAAACTTCTTATTTTGAACATCAAAAATTTTCGCAAAATTCCCTCCAGTTGCCTGAAATTGGTCTTTTTCATATTCTTCATTTCCACATTTTGGACATTTCCATTTTTCCATTATATCATTACCTCCAATTACAATATTTTCTCACAAAGTAGTATGATTGTTTTTTATATTCTAACACAAAAAATATTTTCAAACAACATATTTATACTTTTTATCTAATAACTCTAATCTTTTAAATATAAATTTACATCTTTTAGTTTTTAAATTTTATATAAATATTTTTTATTGTATCATACTCTATTATCAAAAAAGAAGTCCAAACTGAACTATACCCCTAAAAAATAGAGTTCATACTGGACTTTTTTTTATTTTTCTATAAGATTATATTGATCTTCCATTAATTGTGCAACTTGTTCATTTGAACCATTCCATCTATTTCCACCAATAATTTCTCCTGTCGTTGCATCAACATAATAAACATATCTTTCTTGATAATATTCATTATAATAATCATAAAAAATCTTTACTTCCCAAACTTTTCTTACACGATTATCAACTTTGTAAAATTCTGCATTATCTTTTATTTTATATGTTCCATTTTCATCACATTCATAATTAATTGTTCCTTTATTGTAATTTTCTATATCTTTCTCTCTATATACAACATCTGCATTCATTTTATCAATACCAATTTGTGCTTCGGTAGTTGCTATATTATGTCTTGTTTCAATTTTTTTATCTCTTTCTGTTGCAATTTTTATTGCTTCCTCTTTTGTAATAATTTGTTCATTATTTTCATATTTTGAGTTTTCTATATTTAAACTATATAATCCATTAATTGTTGGTATCCATCCAATTGATATTTTTTCATGCATATTATACATATCGCCATACTTTTTATAAAAATCCGCATACCAAATATATGAAGCCTTATCATTTTCCATATTTCTATGAAGTGAAACTAATTCGTATTCATCATTATTATTTTCTGGATTATATTTTGCTAATAATTCTTTTGCCGTCTTTCTTGCTTCTTCTCTTGTAATTCCATAGTTATATGGAATTGTATAATTATATGATGGAATATTTAAACTTTTAAAATTTCCTTTGTCATCCATAATCATTGAGCCCTTTGTAAATCCTATATCCCATATAACCTCGTTTCCTCGCCAACTTTTCATTAATCCTAATCCATTTATTTCATCTTCTAATCCTATTTTTCTTAAATATTCTTCAGCTTTTTTTCTGGTCTCTTCCTCACTAATTGCATTTTCTTTATCTTTTTCAGTAATTTCATTAGATACTTTATATGTTTCAGGTTGTTTCCATATTTTATCATGAATAGCAGTTCCTGTTGCATATACGATTCCTGTTCCTATTCCTAATGTTATAATTGCTGTTGCAACATATTTTGAAATTTTATTTATTTTAGGCATTTCTTTTTTCTCCTTTGCAAATTCAGATACAGCTATTTTTATTTGTGATTTTTTTATAATATTTTCTACTATTTTATCTTCTTCCATAACCATACCCCCTTTTTTCTAATTCATTTTTTAATCTTTTTCGTATTCTTGATAGTCTTGATTTCACTTTAATTTGTGATATTTTTAATAAAACTGATATATCTTTTATTGATTTTGACTGATAATAATAATATGTAAAAATATTTTTATCTTCTTCTTTCATTTTTGTTAGTTCATTAGTTAATATATTTATTTTTTCGTTTTCTTCTATTTTAATATGTATATCATTATTTTTTTCATATAAAAAGTTTTCATATTCTTCAATGTTTTCATTATTATTTTTAAAATTATTTTTTCTTTTTAATATCAATTTTTTTGTTATTCCTGCTATATATGGAGCAATTTCTTTGTTAATGTCTAGTTTTTCTTTGTTTTTCCATATTACAAGAAATACATCTGATGCTATTTCTTCTATGTCTTCATTATCAAATACATATCCGCTATTTTTTATTATCATAAATATATATCCGTGCAAAATCATTCATTATTTTTTCCATATCAATGTTTCCATTAATAATATATTCTTTTATTTTTTTGTTTTTCATTTTGCTTTAGAGCTCCTTTTTAGATATCTATTTATATATTACCATTTTTTTGAAAAAGGTAACATTTTTTTATTAAATTTTTTATAAAATAAAAAGAGCCTTTGAGGCTCAATATTTATACTTATACTTTTTTACTTTATTAAAATTCCATTATCCCTATTCCATATTTCTTTTAAATTACCTTTTTTATCTTTTAAAAATACTTTTTCAGTATTTTCATCTATATTAAAAGAAAAAATTGTTCTACTAGGCTTAGTGAAATAAGTAAATTTTCCAACTGGCATAATATATATATCTTTTCCATTTGATGTGTCATATTCAAAGTTTAAATCATATTTTGTATCTATAACATTAAACTGCAATTCAGTTGTATTTTCATCTATTTTTTCCTCTGCATTATAAGAAATATAAAGGTTGTTAATATCAACAGCAAAATTAAATCTTGATACCATTTCTTGGAAAAATAAAAATAGAACTAACATAATAATTATAAAAATACAAATAGTTTTAATAATTGCTATCTTCTTTTCTTTTCTAAACCCTCTTAAATAATCTATTTGTTCATTTTGATTAAATAATACTGCGTCAATTTCTTTGTTCATATCTTCTAATATTTTTGAGCATTCATTACAATGTTTTAAATGTTCTTCCACTAGTTTATTTGTTGTCTCACTAGTTATTTTATCTGCATAACTTGGTAACAAATCTTTTATAACTTCACAATTTATTTCTTTCATAATCTTATCTCCTTTATTACTTTTTGTTTTCCTCTAAAAAATGTAACCTTTGCCCAGTTTTCGGTTTTGTTTAATATTTTTCCAATTTCCTTAAATGTTAAATCTCCCGTTAATCTTAAATACATTACTTCTCTAGTATTAACATCTAATTTTTGAAGAGCTTCAAATAATTTTATTTTGTTATCTTTGTTTATATATTCTTCTTCTAATATTTTATCATCTGCAAATTCTAATTCATTAATAGAAATTGTTTTAATTTTGTTATTTTTCTTTGTTTTTTGATATAAGATTTTCTTTGCAATAGAAAATAACCATACAGAAATTTCACAGTCGCCTCGAAATTTATTTATTTGATTAATTGCAACTATAAATGTTTCTTGCATAATATCTTCTGCTAAATTTATATCTTTTGTAATACAAAATATGTATTTTTTTACTGCATTTGCATACTTATTGTATATTTCTTCTACACTTTCCATTATTTTTACTCTCCTACTAATATAGTGTCTTTTTTTGCTAAAATAGTTACAACTTTTTTATTTTATTATAATTTTCTCTTTATATACAAATAATGAACAGAAAAAATTCTGTTCACTATTCATTATTTATATTTATTTTCCCTCTTCTGAAAATAAGAAATTATCATGTCAAAGTATAAAATAGACATTATTATTAAAGCAATAATCAATACAATTATTATTCCTTCAAAAACTTTATCTTCTTTATTTTTTATAAATCGTTTTTAATATATCATTACTTAATAACATTTGCAAGATACCAAACATACAATTATAATCTACATTTCTATTTTATTTAATAAATTCAATAAAATAATAATCAGTAAAATCCTTTACTTTTTTTAGTTCATCAAATTCTAATATAAAATTTCTTTCTGATTTAAATATACTATCTTCGCAATGAGTAATGTAACAAATAGGTGTACTACTATTTTCAATATGGCTTGAAAATGTTAAGTTTTGTTTTTTAAATTCTTGATTTAATTGCTCTATTGGCATTTTTGCCTTCACAACCAAAACTACACGATATGTTGAATATTCTCCATTACCTCCCGAATCTCCTATTCCACTTTTTATTGTAACTTTTTCAATTCCTTCTGGTAATATAAAACTGGAAATTTCTTTTTCAAATTTTTTTAATCCTGTATTTGAATATAACCAATAACAAATAAATACTATTATAATTATAAATAAAATTGTTAATATAATCTTTTTTTCATAAAATACATTTTCCTTCTAAAATACTATTTTTTAATAATTTACTAATTTAAAAATTATTTTTTCTTTTTTATGCCAATATGTATAGTAAAAGCAATTGTTGCCAAACTTATAAATATAGAAATTTTAAATATATAATCATAGTTAAATGTATTATTATATAAATATTCTTCTATGTAATAATGTTGTTCAGTAGTATATAAATTAACAGATTTGCTTTTACCATCACTATAATAAAAATCCAAACTTTCATAATCCCATAATCCTTGCCCACATAATTCAATTTTAATAACATTATTTAGATTGTTTCTGAAATATTTCCGTTATTATCATAGTAATCTCCTATTTTGCTTATTATTTGCTTTTATTTTGTTAGTTGATAACTTTGTTCTATCAATTCTTTTACTAATGTTTTGTCCACTTTTTCATCTACAATAATCGTATTCCAATGTTCTTTGTTCATGTGATAAGCAGGTATTATATAATCATAAGTATTTCTTAATATGTCAGAATAATCTGGATTTGTTTTTACATTAATATATAACTTATCATTAACGTTCATAATTAGAACAAACCATTTGTTATTTTTAATATGTTTCATTGTTACTGATTCAAAATCATTTGGAAATGGACAGTCTTTATATGTATCTTCTAATGTCAAACAATACTTTATTATTTCTTCTTTATTCATATCTATATCCTTATAATATATTACTAAATTTTTGGCTATATTTATTTATATCTTTGGTACTTTGGCTCATAATAAAATCTGTTACTCGCATTTTTAAGCTTTCTACTTCTTCATTTGTATAATTTTTATCTTCTATATTAATTCCTACTTCATTAAATAATTCTTTATCTTTATTTGAATATTTCATTTTTTAGTCCTCTTTCTTTTTTATTTCATTAAAATTATACCTTTTGTTGTTGGATATAATAGTTTTACAAAATCAGTTGCATCTTGCTTTGTTCCAACAACACTTCCATAATGAATTGGAACGGCAATTTTAGGTTTTATAATATTAATCAATTGTGCTGCCTCACTAAAATTCATTGTATATGTACCACCTACTGGTACAAATGCAACATCACATTTTATTTTTTTATTTTCTTCAGTAATGTCTGTATCTCCAGCAATATAGTATCTAACACCATCTATTTCAATAACATATCCTAGCCAATTGTTTTCTTTTGGATGAAATGGCTTATCTATATTATAAGAATGAATTGCTTCAACTTTTATTCCATCTATATTCTCATCATCTTCTGGATCAAGTGTAATGATATTTTCATCATTTATTCCTTTTTTAATTAATTTATTTAACAAATTCTCAGGTACTATAAATATAGTATTATTTTTTCTTACTTTGTCTATATCTTCTTCAGAATAATGGTCGTAATGATCATGTGTTATAAAAATCATATCTGCATCATTGTAATTTTTTTCTATATGATATGGGTCTATATAAATCATTTTTTCTTTATTCATTCTAATACAACTATGATATAAAACTTCTATGTCTTCTAGCATTTTAATATCCTCCTTGTTTTTTTAACATTATAGCATAAAATATTAATATCGCAAAATATATTTTTAAATTTTTTATTCTATAATTTTAATAAATTCTAATGAAATTAATCTTTTTTAAACTTTAGTTGAGAAAAAATTTGAGATAAAAAATAGCACTAGTTTTTAATTCTAGTACTATATGAATCCATATTAAAGATGAGCTTTTATTTACTTATTTGCTAGCTAGTAAAGAAAAAGGAATTATCTATTGACAATCCCCTTTTCAAAAAAATCAATCAGAAATATTCTCTTTCCATTTGTTTTACCTCCTTAACTAATTAGTTTACGAGTTACACGCTAAATGAATATGTTTTATTTTGCATCTGCTATGTTTTTTTACTGAACCAGTATCACAATTAGAAGAGTTATCCATGAAAAAATAATCTGATATATTTGTATGTACATACTTAAAAATATTTATTTTTAAAGTTACATCTATATAAAAACTTGCACCTGGCAAGATTGAAAAAGTATGCACATATTCTATCACAAATTTATGTATAATTCAAGACAGAAGGAAAGAAGTCCGTCGAAACGAACTCCTTGCTTTACTTTTTCTCTTATTCATCACCATCAATAAATCCATCACCAGTATGGTCTACTGGTGGAGCAAAGTATGACTGATAAATAATTCTAGCATCTACACTTTTTGCTTCTGATAAACTCTTTTCAAGTGATTCTAGTTTTCCTTCTGCCTTAATCCGTTTTTTTCTTTCAATTGAACGATCAACTAAAAGATATGCAATATCTAACATAAGAACTATTACTATAAATGTTCCTGCTAATGTAGAGCCCATAATATCTTCCTCCTTAACTAATTAGTTTGTGAGTTACTTTTGTAGGGTAAAATACATTTTTCAAATTTCAACTTATCAATACTGATTTCTTGTTTATTTTTAAACTTTAAAATGTTATACACATTATTATATATAACAGCAGATATTGATAATAAACATAGTACAAAAATCATAAAAAAAGAAAATATTGAAAATAACATGCTATCCTCCTAGAAAAACATTTTAATACAGTCTGCCTACTTTTGAATTTACTTTGGATTTGTAGGAACTGTCCTTCTTATGATAATATCACTTATCGGAATAGTATAACAAATACAACAATGATTGCAACCTTTTTCAATGGCTTTTTTTGAAGTACATTTTTTTGTATCTCCTTTACAGCCACCATCACAGGTGCAAGAACAACCACATTCTCCACGGAAGTTATTTTGCTCATTTTTTTGAATTCGTACTAAAGTTTTCATTCTATTACCTCCTTAACAAATCTGTTTACGAGTTACATTAAGATAATTTTTTCACATCTTTAATTCTATGAAACCATCCATTACACTCACTTGTATCTTCAAGTACACCACTGCACTTATCATTATCACATGTTTTACAGCTTTTACCAATTAATTTAATTAATTCCTTAGTTTTTTCTCGTATTATGACCTCTCTTTTTTCTTCATAATGTGCAATGATATCGTCGTAACCTTCTGTAGTATATACCTTAATACAGCGAGATGCAAATCTGCGTAAATCAGGGTGATTGGTAGCTTGATATCCTTTATTATTATAATGGATGCCCTCCATGTCTATTGTATAACTACCTATTTTCTTTGGGTTCTCATAATCTGAAATTAATAAATTTTCTTCAATGATGTCATATACTACAACATAGTGAAATTTATTATATCCTATTTGATTATTTGTAATACTTGGTAGTCTCTCATTTAAACAGCCTGATTTTACCTGTTTTTTCATATTGTTGATTTTCCCCATAGTTTTTCCTTCTTGTCAATTGACTTTCATTTTGCATTGTTAATAGTTACTATATATTAAACTCCATAAGTTGCATATCGGAGATTATAAAAATTAAATTATGTGAATTATATCACGATTTCGTGTAAAAGTAAAGAAAAGAACTATCATGACCGATAATTCCTTTCTTTATACTTTCAATATCCAATTACAATTTAATCAGTTCTCTTAATTGTTTTTCAGTAACTATTCTTTTCTTCCTGTCTACGAAGAAATTCTTTTGCTCTTAAACTTGTATCATGAAACTCTGATACTCCATATTTTTTTCTAAGTTGTTCAATTTCTTCCTGTGTTGCTTTTTCAGGTTTTAAATCTAAATCTTTATAATCTTCAAATGCCATACTATTTTCCTCCTGTACAATCTCCACCTTGAAATGGTCGATACGCATTGTTTTTTTCATAATTGGTATAATTACTTGTGTTAACTCCCATTTTCCTAATATCACTCTTATAATGTCTAAATGCAATTTCATCTTCCTTTGAATCAACTGATGAAGACCAATTCTCTGGAATAAAAAAATCTGGTTGCAATACAATACTTCCATAATATCTTTTAGCATTAATCCCAAGTTTTACTTCACTACATTCATTTGGTTTTTTTAATCTATCATCCAACTTATATCTTCCCTTTAATTCTATATAAAGGTGTCCTCCTGATTCGCTATAATCTAAATCTCTAAATCGGATATATAAATCAAATTTGCTATTTTGAACTTTCAATATTTTCTTGGTTATACTCCGTTTTGGAATTACAATTTTCACTTTGTAATTTGGACCATTATAGAAAACAATTACTTTTATTTCATCAACCGATGAAACACCACATTCATCATTTTTTGAACAATCTTCTAATTGCAAAATTTCTTTTTTTGCTTTAGTTTGTTTTTTTAAGTTTCCTGAATGTTTCTTTCTTTTAGACATTGTTACCTCCTTAAAGTCATTTGGAGGTTTGAAACCTCCAAGTTATCTGTTTTACTTTTTGGTTTCTAAAATCAATACTTATAAAGTATAACATATTTTTATGTAAATTGCAAATTAACTTCACCTTGAAAAATCTCATTTTTTATGGTATAATTGTAGTATTAAAATATTAGGAGGTACTTTTTATGCCAAGAGTTAATACTCTCACACGGACATCATTTACTAAAACGGAAAACAACAGCAATGATGTTAGTTTTCTTACTCCACCCACAAGGGATGAAGTAATTGCTCAACTCAAAAAACATTTTGCTGAACATACCAAAGAAGTGGTAAATTCCGAAGATATTTCAAAAATTGCTGACGCAGTTAGCGATGCTTTTGATGAACTTCGAGATAAACCATATGGAGGATTTGCAAAGTATAGTCCAGAAAAGCCAAAATTAACCATAAAAATGTATCACGATTCGTGTACATTGCATGACAGAGAAAGGTATCCTGGAGACTATTCACCTTTAGAAATATTTCCTATCAAATGTTCAACAGTCGATTTTTTGATGACAGTTGTTACGAATACAAAGTGGATTTCGTTGTCTTATGTTAGTAAAGAACTTTTATTTTAAGACAGCAAAAAAGAAAAACTCTAATCAGCATTTGCTAGGTTAGAGTTCTTCTTTGCTTTTACTTCAAAATTCTCACAGTATATAATGGATTAATTTCCGATACTTCAATTATAAATTGAACTATATTAGACGAATCTTCATTATCAGAAACTAAACAAGTAATCATCTGTGTAAATTCTTTTTTGTTCTTATCTAAAAACATTTCTCTATCTCCAAATTTTTTCTCTATTATTGCAGACATCACTTCTATCATCCCATTATGAATGTTTTCTCCATCTCTCCGTAAAATACAAATTTTCATCTTAATACCTCCATTTTAATTAAAACATTTTGGTTATTTGTTACTAATATTATGTGTTATTACACATCTACATATATTATATCAATTTTTATATACTATTTCATTTGTAATTTCTTCCAAATTATACTTTGTTTAATTTCAAATTTTCTGATTTGGTATCAGTAAATTCTAACATTTCTAATCCTTTAATGACATATTCATTTTTCATAAAATATTTCCATATAGTTTCATTTAAATAATTTTCTATCATTAACATTCCTATTCCTTTATCAATTCCTATGTATTCATTTGCAAACCAGCCTTTTTTCCCTTCTAAATTAAAGCCATCTTTAAAACCATATTTTCCCCATAACTTTATAAATGTATTATAATAATATTCTATAGCTTGTATGGTTTCTTTTGGTGTAAATACTATTGAACCAATTGCACCACATGGAGATATTGTACCATCGTTTTCTATTTCTAAATTAGTATCACAAGGTTCAGCTCCTGATCCTATATATCCTTTTGGAGAAAGACAAGAAGTTAATCCCCAAGAGTTTTCTCCATAAGTTTTAAATCTGTTCTTATTATCTATACAATATTCTCTATTTGCTTTTGTCGCTTTTATTGAATTTTCAAACCAATTAACTCCATTAATATCTGTTAAATTTCTAAAATCAATCCATGCATGTGAATATTGATATGTAAATAATGTTCCACAATATGTATATATTATATCCTTTATATCTTTATAATCCTTCTTTTTTCTATTAAATTCATAATACATACTTTTATCTATTGGATATGCTGGTGAGCTAACTCCTAATACATACATCATTAATTGTTCAGCATATCCATCCCATTGTCCCCAAAATCCTTTTTCAGGTTTATATCCCATATAAAATAAATTGTTTGTTTCGTTTCTATACCATTCCCAATTTATTCTTTTATATAAGATATTTGCTTTATTTTTTACTTCTTTTCCGAAATATTCACCTGCAGTTATAGCACCACATATAAAAATTGCTGTATCTATTATTGATACTTCACAATTCCATTCTCTTTTCCCTGTTTGCATATTTACAAAATGATAATAAAATCCATTTTTCCCTTCTACGTTATTTATAAAGCTTTCTAGTGTTCTGTTTGCTCTATCATAGGCTTTATCGTATTTTATCCAATTATGTTCTACTCCAATAACTAATGCTGCTAAACCATATCCTACTGATGCTATACTTGCAATATTATCAGCTAATATTGTTTTATCTCTTATTAGTCCATATCCCTTGCTTTTTTTATTTGTGTTTGCTTCTTTAATAAAAAAATTGTAACTTTTTATTAATTCTTTATATAATAATTCTTTCCCATATTTTTTTATTATTCTCATAGTTATTGCACCTCTTAAATAGATTATACATTATTTAGAAGTATATGTTCAACAGGTATTCTTTTACAAATTTAACTAAAAAATAGATAGCATTTAATTATTTGCTATCTATCACTGCTACCATATTTTGCTAACTTACTACATAGTCTTTTATTAATAAATATTTCAATAATACTTAAGCTCAATAAAATAAATTCTATTACAATTAGTTCGTATTTCATCAATATTAATGTAAAAATAGCACTTAATATTAATGTTCCTAATCTTCTATAAACTTCAATTTTAATTATAATTTCTTGTTGTTCCTCTTTGTTTGAAATAGTTAATGCAACATCTTCTATATACGTTTGGAAGGAATCTCTAATAGCTAATATTAAGAAAAATCCTAAAGACATAATTATCACTTTGCAAATGAACGCCGATTCTATAAAGTGTCCTATAATCAATAATAAAAATGCTAATGCCAAACATATTGTTAGAACAATGCTCATTTTATCTTTTATTTTTGAATATAACTTTCCAAATATTACATTGCCTACTAATCTTGCTATTCTTGATATAAATACTATTGTTGTTATGTAGTATGTTACCATTTCAACAGATAAGAATTTTTGAAAATTATATTGCATAAATAATTTACTATTGTTTTGTCCCATTTTTATTATTGAATAAAATACTGCATTTGATAATATTATATAGAATATTATTGATGTTATTTTTAATTTTTTATGTTCTTTCTTTATTTCTTGTTCATTATTTACTTTTGATTCATAATATAAAAATGCTGTTCCTAATACTAAAACATATATTATTATTGACAAGTACATTGGCAAATAATTATTTACATTAAACATTTTTCCTGCTACTAATGCAGTAAATAAAGTTATAATAGCATATATAATTTTTGATTTATTTCTTATTTTAAAATAATCATCTTCTCTATTTACAGCTTTTAAATTATTTTTCAAAATTATTTCATCCATATTTAAAAACATAACTGCTAATTCATGTATACTTTTATATAATAACATTGCAATAAACGATTTTCCAAATGTTAATACTAATGATGCAATTAACAACATAGTTGCTCCTAGTCTTAATGAATTTACATTTCCTATCTTTTTTACAATAGCTAGTATTACTTTTTGAAATACTATACATATTATTAATGCAACCATTGTCATTGCCGTTATTTGACTGGCATTTAATCCTTTTACTAATGTTAGAAATAATGTGTCTATTGGTACGAAGAATATTAAGTCTCCTGTAAATGATGCAAATAATGGATATATTTTTATACTTCTATTTATTTTCTTGGTTTCTTGTTCCATTTATTTTCTCCTGTTAAATTTTTATTTTCCAATTGTTTCACTTCTTTCATTTTTTTGCTCCTAATTTTAAATACTCATTAAAAATAAGATTACTTATTTTCCTTCCCTGGCTATATACATATTCATCTGATAAATAATAATCATCTTTAAAATCTTTAATTAAAATAATCAAAATATAATTTTCATATTCAAAAGAAATTTCTGTTTCTATATAAAAATTATTTTCTTCTAATTCTTTTTCAGATATATTTGTTTCATATTCTAATTGTATATTTCTATTATCTAAATTTGGTGTTGATTTTACGTTTTTTATAGAATATTTAGGCACATATTCTATCCAAACTGTTTTCCATATTCCTGTAGTTTGTATATACCAACATTTTCAACTTTCTTTTTTATATCTTTGTTTTCCTCTAGGTTGTTCTTTGGCTAATGAATCCTCTACTTTTACAGTAATATCGTTTTCGCCTTCTTGAATATATTTATCTATCTCGAATGAAAATCTATGGTATCCACCCTCATTTGTTCCTATGTATTTTCCATTATTCCATATTTTAGTTTTATAGTCACTTCCTTCAAAATGTAATATTGCTTTTTTATTTTCTTTTGAAATATGTATTTTTTTATTATACCATACTACATAATGCACACTTTCATCTTTTATTCCGCTTAATTCAGTTTCGTATGTAAAAGGTACATTGATTTTATTTCTTGTTGGAAAGCTAATATAATATCCTTTTTCTTCTCCTAAATTTTCATCATCAAATGTAAAGTTCCATTCTCCATTTAAACTTTCCCATTTATTTCTAACAAATTGTGGTCTTGGATAATTCTATTCTCATATAAAAACTCCTTGCATAGTTTCAAATATATACTTCTTATATCTAACTATTTTTTAATTCTTTAGCATGACATTTTTCTTTTCTAAATACTATTATTTATCAATTCATAATACTTACCTTTTTTATCAATTAAAGTATTATGATTTCCTTGTTCTAATACTTGTCCATTTTCAATATAAATTATATTATCACAATCTTCTACTAAATCTAATGTATGAGATATCATAATTATAGTTTTATATTTTGATAATTTTGTCATAGTTTCTTTTATCTTATTTTTACTATAATTATCTAATGCTGATGTTGCTTCGTCAAATAAAATTATTGGCGTGTCTCTTAAAATTGCTCTTGCAATAGCTATTCTTTGTTTTTGTCCAACCGAAAAATTTGTACTATTTTCAGTTATTACTTCATCATATTTATTTGGTAATTCTTCTATGTATGAATCTATATTAGCAAGTTTACATGCATTTATTATTTCTGTATCTGTAGCATTTTCGTTTGCCATTAATAAATTTTCTTTTATAGTCATATTAAATAAAATTGGTTCTTGATTTACTATTGAAATTGAATTTCTAAAACTTTCTTTATTTAATTTGTTAATTTCTGTTTCATCAAATTCTATTTTACCTTCATAATTAGTTAACTCTTTTGTTAACAATTTAAAAATTGTTGTTTTTCCTACTCCACTAGGTCCAACAATTGCATTTTGTGTATGTGGCTTTATTAAAATATTTATATTATTTAAAACATTATTTTCTGATAAATCATATTTAAATGTTAGATTTTCAATTTTAATTTTGCCTTTTATCTGATATTTATCATTTCCGAATTTTTCCATTTCGTCACTTTCAATAATATCACTAACTCTTTTCATGTTTGCTGTAAATTCAGCTATTTCAAAATCATGTTCAATTATTCTATGAAACACATCATCAATTATATTATCCATATATGTTACCAATAGCATCGCAAGTTCAGTTGAATAAACATTTAGTTGAATCATTTTTAATATATATATTAATAATAAAGATTCGACTATTGTTCTAATAGTCCATTTTGATGTATTAATAGTTTTTCCTAATAATCTTCTGTGTGTTCTTGTACTTTTTAAATTTTCAATATCATTTACAAAAATTTTACTACATGTATCTTCAAAATTTAATGCTTTAATGTCATTTATTCCTTTACTTGTTTCAGAAATTAGTTTAGTATAATCATCAGTTGATTTATACTCATCATTCAATAATCCTTTTGATTTTGTTAATTCAATTTTAAACAACCATAAACTAATACCACAAATTATTGTAATTCCCAATGCTAATTTATAATCAATAATAAATATTGCAATAAGCATTACAAAAGCTGTAAAAATATATGCGAATTCTTGCAACATACTATCTATTATCTTAACCATACTACTTTCACACGATTTAATAATTGTCAGTATTTTTCCAGAACCCATATTTCTAAATCCTTTTGAAGATAATATCATTATTTTTTTATATAATTTTTCTTGTAAATTTGCACTGATTTTTTCTCCAACAATTATACTACATTTTCTATATTGGTTATGAGAAAATGTTATTCCGAATATTCTAAAAAAAGCACATATTATTATTAAATTAAATGCAATATCAAATTCTTTACTAACCATATTAGCCAAAAATTTAGAAAAAAATGTTTTATATAACATTTCTGATATTGTAAATAAAACCATAAAAACTACTGATTTAATATAAGATTTTTTATTATTTCCTGAATATTTAAATAAATTTTTTACTGCATCTATAAATCCAAAATTGTTATTCATTTTATTTCCTCTTTCTACTTCCAAAATAAATTTTAGTACTTACTCTCCCTTTTTCTTAAATATATCATATAATATTTGATTTTCATTTTTTATTTTTTTCATTTGCTACTCCATTTCGTTTATGTAATTATATATCTCTTTCCAATTATAAAATGTTTTTATTTCGTTGTTACTATTTCTTTCATTACTAATCATAATTGCTTTTATATCTGTTAAAGTATCATCTATATCTATACCTATTCTCATTTATTTACTCCTAATTTTTTAATTTATACTCTTTTATTAATTCCATCTTTTGATTATAGATCCATATATATTTAACTTTAGCTACAAATGGTTCAAAAACATTATGTGCTAAATCATATAAACTTTGATTTATATTTTCATTTGTGCATAAAGTTATATGAGGCTTATATATTCTTTCTTTTCTATTTTGCTTTCTATAATCATTCAATACATTATCAAAAATTGATTTTAACTCTAATAATCTATCTTTATTATAAGGCTCTATATATAATGTTTCTTTATAAAAATCATTTAAATTCTTACATTCTAATTTAAAACATTTTATATTATTTACTATGATATCTACTTTTTCTATAAATTCATTTTGGTTAGTGCAATCATATAAATCTATTGTTATATGTGGTCTCCATTTTCTTTCTTTATCTTTTATATTGTTATCTTTTAAATAATTTTTTATATTTTGTATATTTTTTTCTGATTCAATATCAAATCCGTATTGTAAAACATAATCGTACATTTTATTTTGCTCCTAATTTTTTAATTTTTATATTTCAAATACATATCCATCTTCTACAACTAAGACATTATTTATCTCATCACTCTTCAATTTTTCTCTAGTTTTATCTCTCAAATGAGTGGCAATGATTTTATTTCATTTCCATATTAATTTTATTTTTTTCAATTATATACTGTGTAGATACTAGTTGATATATAACTGAAACTGCTAGTCCAATTGATGTGCAAAATGGAGATGATATAAAAGAACAAAAAATTCTAATTATATTGGCAATTTGTTTACTAATAGTTGCTTTTACAGCAGAATGTTCAAGTTGTATATATGTTAATTTTGTTAAATAAATTGGATACATATATAAACTTACCAATTCTATACTTACTATGATTGATGTTGCCATTATATCTACCTTATAACTTGGATATAATATAATACCCATTATAATACTTGATATAATTAACAAATATACTAATTTTCTGCTATTTTTTATATGTTCATTATATGAAAATTCTTTTTTTGTAATATCAATTTGTGCTACTGTTTTTATTGCATAAGCAATATCCCATTGAGTATCTGTTATTAAAGTTGCAAATGATGTTGCTAAAATATATTTTTCACCAAAATCAAAAGTATCAAAACCTATTCTTAATAATCTATTCATTTTATTTCTCCAATTTACTATAAATTATTCTTTATTTCTGGAAATAAATCATATAAGTTATATCCTAATAAACTGTCAAAATATTCTTTTAGTTTATATGTTTCTTTAATAAGCATCTTTAACACCAATTAAAAAATCATACTTATTACCTCTTTTTTTACATCTCTCAATTATTTCCTCTATCATATTTTCTTCTGGATAAATAACATAATAACTAATATTATTTTTTTCTAGTAAATCAATAATTTCTTTATGCATTGGTATTAACACTATATCATAAATTTCTAGCTCTTTTATTATTTGATTATAATAATTGTTTGGAAATTCTTTATTTAATTTTCTTGATTTTAATCCTTTTTTTCTTCAGGATTTATTTTTATTAATTCTTCATCTATTATGTATTTAAATGAACTAGATTCTAAATCAATTATATTGTTGTATTTTTTTGACATTGTTGTTTTCCCTATTGCACCAAATCCGGCAATCAATAATCCACTCATACCATTCCACCTCTAATTTTTAATTACAAAAATGTAATTTATCTATAATTTCTTGTCCTATATACTTATTTGCAACTTCTATAGCTTTTTCATAATTCATAATTTGATATTCAAAGTGAGCATCTACTCCATATATTACCTTTAAATTTTTATATTCTGAAGCTATTTTCCAAAATTCTTTGCAAGGATATACAATATTTTCTCTTTTTCCTATTATAAATTCATTAGGATGAGACAAATTAATTTCTATTGGTATCCCATATTTTTCTGCTGCAGAACAAATTATATGTGCAACTTTTTCATCTACTTCTGTATAATTATCTCTACTTAGCATATATACATCAGGATGTGCTATTACATCTGGTATGTTTTTTTCAATTGCTATTTTTATATATTTTGCATATTTTAAAGCGTCTTCATCAGTAAACTTTTGTCTTCTCAAAAATTTTATATCATTATTTTCATCATATATAAAATGCTGTCCTAGAATTATCTTATCCGTTTCACTTTTTAATTCCAAAAGATTTTGTTCTTGTCCAGGAAGATATTCAACTTCAAAGCCTGTTTCAATTTTGATTGCATCTTTATATTTTTCTTTTAATAATTTTATACTATTTAAATATTCATCTTTCTCACTATATTTCATTCTCATATTTTTTCTATAATCTATTTCTTCTTTTTCAGGGCAATGGTCTGTAAATGCTATTTTTGTAAAACCCTTTTTTATAAATAGTTTTACAAAATCTTCATCTGTCATATTGTTATCAGCATGTCCGCATCTTTTAGTATGAGTATGATAATTAAACTTTTGCATATTTAATCCTCTTTCTATAATTTTTTTCATATATAAATTTTTTTTACTTTCTTGTAAAACATCAAATAAATATATCCAAGCACAAATATAATTGTCTACTACCGCTTCTTTTTTTCCTAAATTCCATTCTTTACTTAATAGTTTCACAGCTTGTTTCATTATACTTCATTTCTTGCTCCTAATTTATTAAATAAATCTTCATATATTTTATCTCTATTCAATTTTGTTACAAAAGTTACATTATGCTTGTTTTGAGTTATTTCATAAGAAGTATCTTCTTTTATATTTGGACAATTTATTTCTTTTGTTTCAAACCAATTCTTATTTATCATATATGCTATAACTGAAATATCCCATATAACTCTTGATTCTTGTATGCCATGATATCCATCATCGTAAAATCTATCTATTAAATAATTACATAATTCTGATTTATTACCTAAGCTTTCTTTTAAAGTATTAATATCGATTCTTAAATTAGATACTATATCCTTGCAAGGTAGTATAGTTAATTTAACTTGTGATTCTAATACAATTTTAACTGCCCCTACATCTTGTCTAAAATTATATTCTAAATTGTCTTTGTATCCTACTTCATTTCCACATTAAATTTATCTTGCGATTTTATTAAATAAGATAAAGCAAATTGGTCATCACATTCGTTATATGTATCAGTGTCTAATATCACATTTATTTTATTATTAGATATAATATCATATATTTCTTTCCATGAACATACACGTTCAAATTCATTAGTATCTCTATTATACGGTGTATCCATAATAAATGCTCTAATACCATATTTTTTTATATCTGTACACATTCTTTTTGAATCATCTATCATAATATCTATATTATTTTCTAGACATATTTCTGTTTTAGAATGAGAATTATATGCATCTACTAAAAATAACTTATCATAAACAATATCATATTTTTCTAGCCAATTTTTTGTCATATTATATGGATCTGTATATTCTCCAGTATCTCTCCCACTAATTATATAAATAGTATGTCCATCTTGTTTTAACTTTTTTATGTATTTGCTTGCACCTTCGATTGCTTTTAAATTAATAGCTATTCTTTCTATATTTTCTTTATAAAAAGTTTTTTCTTCTTCGTCTGTCCAATCAAACATTCCATTTCTTATATATTCTGCATTTTTATTTATAATTCCTGTGTTTCTTAATTCTTTATCATGTTCTATATATGCTTTTAGCAGTTCTTCATTAAAATTTGATATTACATTATCTATATCGATTCCTATTCTCATTTTATTTTGCTCCTTATTTCATCTGTTCATTTTTATATATTTTCTTTATATCATTTTTATATACAGCTATTATTCCAGTAATTAATAATATTAAATCTCCTAATACCATAAACCAACTATGATAATAAATATAATATGAACCATATAATATCCCTGTTGTTATTCCAGATATTCTGACTAATTTCATATTGGATTGCCATAAACAATATGCTCTAATCATCGAGCCTATTGTTGGTAATAATGAAATTATTCCATTCCAAGTAAATATACAATTAATTGCTATTAGTGATTCAAATAGTATTAATATCAAAATATATATTTTTTTACTAAATTTATCTTTGTTTATAAACAAGCATGTCCTTATAAAATTTATTATACTTAATACTGCACCTGTAAATGCAGATATAATAAAATCATAGATTGCTTCACATATACAATTTAAAGATTGTACTACTAAAGATTTTTTTCTATCTTTTATACAGATGCTTACAATTACTGCTATAAATGCTAATACACTAAATATCATTTTTATTTCTCCATTATTTCGTATTCTCTAATTTCGCAATTTTTTAAATTTTCTGGTGGTAAATCTCCATTTATGTCATAGGCAATTAATTGTGGAGTTTCATAACTATGATTATCTAATATAACTTCTTCTTTATTATCAAATGTTGTAGTTATCATTATATATTTATCCATCATATCCTCCATAATATTATTTTTATATTTAAAACCTATTTTTATTTAGTTAATAACGAATTTTCTTGTATTGGAATTATTCTAGTTTTTATAGTATTTATAAAAGCACATTTATGTTCTATTTCAAATTTTTCTGTATCTGTTGTTAATTCATATTTTATAAAAATATTTGGAATAAACTCATATTTATCACTTTCATAATTTCCATATTGTATATTGCTTTCTGTATAGCTACCTTTTAGCATATTATATAAAAGATTCCATCTATCACAAGAACCTACATCAATTTCTTTATTAAAATTAGCATTATTAAAAATTGATGTTTCATTCAGATCTATTATAGATGATTTGATTTGTAAATTATCATATAAAACTTGTAGTGTTTCATTTTCAAAGTATTGATTTAGTGCTATTTTTATACATTTATCAATATCTGTATTTTTATTTATAACCATTAATCTAACAGGATTTTTATCTTTATAAAAAACAATAGCATTATGCTTATTACTTATATTAATCTTTGGGTTGCTAACAGTTATTATGCAATTACAGTTTTCTATTATTTTATATTCGTCAAATGCAATTTTATTATTTTCAAATCCATCGACAAAAGCTCCATTAAAACATTCGTAATGATTTTCATATTGTTCTGTCCATAAATCAATACTCTTAATTGTTTTCATATATATCACTCCTATCTTTCTATTTCATCTTTCAAATCTTAAACTTTTAAATATTATTAAAAAAATTATTTTGCACTGTTGAAATTTTACCATATTATATATAAAAAATAAATAGTATGTAACATATTTTAAATACAAGAAATCTCCTCATACATTATGTATAATAATGATAAGAAGATTCTAATTCTAATATATGGAAATTTTCTTTTATAAATCGATTGTTCTATCAGTCTCAAATTTAAGATGACATTTTTCTTTTCAATAAGCTTTATTTCAGAATTCTACTTAATTTTTAAAAACTCAATAATCAAATCCAAATATTCTTTATATTATCTAATATTGGTATTCTTTTATTTTCTTTTTTTATATATGTATCTCCTATATCATATACTGCTACTCTTTTATAACTAATACCTTCTATTATCTCAACTGTTCCACTTTCGCTACGTTCCTTTTCTTCTTTCCTTTCTATTATTGTATTTAAAACAAGAATCTAACTCAAAAATCCTCCTTTCTTATAAAAATAAAAAGGCAAAAATATAAAGAAATCTCGGGGCGAAAATTTCTCTAACATTTTACCTTTTACAAAATATTAAGCACTAAAAATAAAGCCTTGTATTCAGCATGTGCTTTCAAACTACACTTGGGTACACCCCCAATATTAATGGTGTGTATAATAATTGAGTTCGGTTATAAAAATTAGTAATATTGATTATTTAAAATCAAATAAATTAGTATTAATAGATGATGAAATGAATAGGGTTTGTCTAGGGATAAAAACTAATAAGCACTATTCTAAAGTTGATTTTAAATTTAAAGTATTAAATTATAAAAATATATTTTTTGGCGTTATATTATTAAAATTAGATAATAACTTTTTGCATTGTTATATTAATTTGAATAATTTAGAACATAAAGAATTATTGAAAAAATTATTGATTCCAGATTATCTTAATCTAGTCTTATTTAATAATTCTGATTATAATAAAGTTTATAAAATTACTAATGATTTAAGTTGTAATTTTTTGCTTAATGTTCCTAGAATTTTAGATAATAAATTAGATTTTAATATTAATGATGTTATATGTAAATTAGATAAATTGTATTCTCCAGAACTGTTATGGAATAATTAAAAGTAGAAGTCATCACTTCTACTTTTAATATATACTAACGACAATATATTATTGAAAATTATTAATTATAATATTTTACTTTCAATCTATTTTTCAGCATTTATATCATATGTAATAAGTATATCTTTTCTTCTATAAACCGCAAAAATTAAAGCTAAGCACATCATATTAACAATCAATTCTCCAGAACCATAAGTAACAAAAGGAAGATTAAAACTAGCATCAAAAATCAAATTAAAATTCATCAAAATATTAAATGCACTTTGCAAAATAAACACACAACCAATTCCTAAAATTATTAAACTACCATACTTTTCTTTAATTTTAAATGAATTAATTACCAGCTTTATAGAAAAAGCAAAAACAACAATAATCAAAGCAACAGTCGGTATCCAACCAAAATGAGCTAATATTGATATGATTTCATTACTTCCAGATTCATCAAATAAGTATATAGCATCACTCATATTTCCTGCTTCACCAAATTTTTGTGCAGACTCAATTATTTCTTTTCTGTTTAATGCTCTCCACCCTTCTGTTTCTTTATATTCTTCTGGTTTATATACTGAAATAAATTTATCCAAAATATATGGATTCTCTAAAAATTCAAATAAAACAAACAATGTTCCAACTATTATAGGTATTCCCCACAAAATTAATAGATGTTTTTTCTTGTTTTTACTTTCACTTACTATCTTTTTTGTAGCCAAAATTAAATATGTAATTGCTAACACTATTACTGATGATAATGAAGGAATTAAGCTTAACATTAGTAATGATATCAAACTTAAAACAACTAATTTTAAAATATTTTCATTTATTTTTATGTTTTTCTGTTTAAATAGTTTGGTTAATTTATTTTCTTCATTTATATTTTCTAGAAATCCAATAAAAGCAAGAATATATAATGGTACAGCTATTGTATTTGACCTTATGCTATAATTTCCTATTCTTAAAAAATTTATACCATTAACTGATATTCCAAATAAAAAAGCTAATATTATTACTACAGTTGCAATTATATATAAAATTAATGATTTATTTTTAATTTTTTTGTAATCACAAAAATATATTATTACACTTATTCCAAAACCAATAGCTACAAAACATACATATTTTATCATATAGTTTGTTGTAATATATTCGCTTACTCCTTCTTTCATATACTGCATCATTTCTGTATGTTCATTTTTTGTAATTATGTACGAAATTACAAAGCCAAAAATCAATAAAACTACTAATATTATTAACAATTTCCAATCTAATCTGGGCCTATGTATCTTATTTAGTTCCTTGCCAATAATTTCGGCATTTCCCATTTGCTCAACTGCATTTTTTTCTGCTTCCTCATCATTTTGTCCCATTTCAATTAGTTCTTCTTTTTTGTCTTCTATATGATTTTTTAGTTCTTCTGATATGCTATTTCTTATTGGTTTATATTTTATTTGTTCACATACAGTATTTAAAAATTTTTTAGTTTGCAAATGAAACACCTCCTAATACTTGATTTATTCCATTACTAAAAATTTTCCATTCTTCTTTTTTTTCTTTTAATTGTTTTTTTCCTTTTTCAGTTATAGTATAATATTTCCTTTTCTTTGCTGTTGTTTCGTCCCAATATGATGTTATAAATCCTTTTTCTTCTAGTCCATGTAATATTGGATATAGTGTTCCTTCCTTAAGTTCAAATACATTCTCTGATTTTTCTTTTAATTTTTTAATCATTTCATATCCATACATGTTTTGATTTTTTAATAAATCTAATACTAGCATTGTTGTGCTTCCTTTTAGTAATTCTTTACTAATTTTCACTTTTATCCCCTCCTTTAAAATAAATATACCTAGATATTCTATGTATTTTTATACATTGTATATCTAGGCATTATTTTTGTCAATAGATTTTTAATTATTATCTAATATTTTAAAATTAATTTTTTTCTTCCCAATAAGATTCATCTGCTCCACCTACAACTTCGCCGGTTGTAACATCAACAAAAATTGATTTTGAGTTATATTTCTTATCATTATCAGGATCTGGTTCACCTTGTTTATAATGAATATTCACTGTCCATACCTTTCTTGCTTTATTTTCAACTGTTCTATATTGAGGATAAGTTACGGTAGTTCCATCTTCAAGTTTTTCTTGTTTAAAGTCAGGATATTTTCCTCCATTTTGCTCTAATAAATAAATCCATGAATTTACTTGTCTAATTTCTAGGTTAATAATCGTAAAATCAACTTCATTATTAGTTATTTTTTTATCTTCTTCTAAAGCAATTTTTTTTGCATCTTCTTTTGAAATTACAATTTCATTATTACTAAATTCGACATTTTCATTTTTTATGTATACACTATATAATAAAATCTTACCATTTTTTATTCCAAAATACATTTCTAGTCTTTCAAAGTAATTGAATGCACCATCATATGTTTTTGCATATGTTATAAGCCAAGTATTAGGATTTTCTCCGTCATATTTTGCATCTGGTCCACCTTCAATTTGTTTTAATTTATATTCATTTTCCTTTAATCCAAATAATTTATATATTTCTTCACTTTTTTCTATTGCTTCTTCTTGTGATATTGGATCAGATATAATTTCTTTAGTCCATAAATCTTCATCACATATTCCAACACATTTTCCATTTTCTGCATTTATATCTACCTGAATTCCTTTGTTAAGATTTTTATCTGTTGCAAAAAAATAAGACAATTTTGCACCCATTATATAATTTTTCTTCAATTCTTTAACTACAAATTCTTGATTTTCATATCCAAATTTATTTAAAATACTATTTGCATTTACAGCAGCCTGTTCCATATCTACTGCTTTTTCTTCATCTTCTTGTCTTACTTCTTGTGAGCCTTGAATTTCTGCACGTTCTTCTAATATCTCATTATATGATTCATACTTTTTAGGTTCTTTAAAAACTTTTTCTATTACTTTACTGCTAGCAAAAGCAACTCCAGTCAATGACATTAGTACGCATGCTGCTATCCCTATATTTTTAAATACAAATTTTTCTTTTTTATTCATAACTTTTTTCTCCTCATTTTTTATTTGAGATATAGCTATTTTCATTTTTAATTTTTCTTTTATTTCGTCATTCATATTTAAAAACCTCCTTTTCTTAATTCTTGTTTGATTTTCTTTCGTATTCTATGTAATCTTGTTTTTACATTTACTTCTGTTATTTTTAATTCTTTAGCTATATCTTTTATTAATTTGTTTGAATAATAAAACATTTTTATAATCTTAATATCCATTTCTTTTAGATTATTTATTTTATTGTATATTTCACTTATTTCTTCTCTTTCTTGTGAATAAGTTTCTTCATAACTATATTCAATTAAATTTACACATTGTTCTATATCTATGTTATATTTTAACGTTTTTAGTTTTTCTTTTACTAAATTTCTAGCAATTCCTGCCATATATGAATCCAAAGAATTAATTTTAAAATTCTCGCTATGTCTTTTCCATAATACAAAAAATGTATCTAGTATTATTTCTTCTTTATCTTCTTCAGTTAAATTATTTCCAACCATGTTTTGTATTATTTTTCTTATATATGGTGTATAGTCATCTACAATTTTGTCTAAATCAATTCTTTTATTTATAATATAATTTTTTAGTTCTTTTTTCTCTTTCACATTATTGCTCCTTTATAAGATATCTTACATCTTTATAGTGGTAAAAAATATAAAAAGGTTACACTTTTATTTTTATTTTATCATATTTTTACAAAAGAAATAAAACTAGGCTTTTACTTTTTTTAAGTAATTACCTAGTTTTATAAAATTGCATCTCAATTATAACTTGTAAGTTATCGTTCAGATAAACATTCTTGTTATGTACTATATTTTAATTTTAAATATATATCCTAATCTTTGGTATAAATGATTATCACTAATTCCTATATAGTTTCCTACTCTTTCACCTAATTTATCATAAAGATTTAATGCTTTATTATGACTTGATTTTATATAAATTATTTCTATACCTTTAGTTTTCAAATCTCTGAAAACTTCTTGATTTAGCCATTTAAATCCAATTCCTTTATTTCGATATTTTTTTAATATATGAAAAGCACTCAATATACCGGCTTTATTATTATTTTCGTTTTCTTTCTCTAAATTATTATCTTTTTTAAATTTTTTTATTATATTTTCACCAAGTGAAACAAAATTAATTCCAATAATTTTATTTTTATCTTTTAATATATATACATATAACTTATTATTATATAAAAAATTTTTTTTACTCTCACTTAACCAATGTAGGTTATGTTCATATTCATTCCAATCGTCATACATTTTATTTTTATGTTTTTCCTCAACAAATTCCTTTATTGGAATTAATAATTGTACTACTTTTTTAAAATCTTCTTCTGTATTCAATTCTAAAATTTCTGTATTTAAATCTTCCATTTCCTTCTATCTCCCATCATTTATATTTTTACATATATTATCATAAAAGCAGATAATTATCAACCAACCATCTGTCCCCCTAATTTTTACAATATTTTAAATTATATTCTTCTATAATTTATATATTTAATTTCCATCACTAGACATAAAATATGTAGCAATAGGAATTTCGTTATTAATAGTATTTTTGTCTAGTCTTATTTTTATAATACTTAAATCTGCATTTTTTAATTGTTCTATCTTATTCCTTCCGCTTTTACGCTCTATTACTGTATTAGGATTTATTTCTACTTTCATTTCAAATTTTCCACCATCTACATTATAATCAGGTAGTAAATCTTCAAAAGTTATAGTTAATATTGCTTTATTACTATTTATTATTTCTATATTCGTACCTATTGGAGAAACTGTTAAATAAGGTGAATCTTCTAATGTTAAGTTTTTAATCAATTCTTTTCTTAACGCTTCTCCCTTTATGTTACTTAATATGCTAATTACCTTTGATTTTTTATATGTATATGTATCTATGTAATATCCAATTTTCATCTCATCATAATATACTTTTTCATTTGTTCTTCCATTTATAAAATTCAAAGAACTATTTACATCAATAGAATATATTTTATTATCTAATTTATTTTCAAAAACAATGCTATTAGAATTTATATTAGTTATAATTCCATTATAAGTTTCTTCTATGTTATTAGTGATATTTTCTATTTCTGTTTCCTTTATTTGATTGTCAGATTTTGTATTTTCTGTGTTAATAACATTTCCATCTTCATCATAATATGTAATGTATTCAACATCATATTTATTTCCAAATTTATTTTTTATTGGATCAAATCCACCTTTACCATAATATTCTTCTATTCTTTTTTGATTTCCGGCAACAAATATGTTTTTATAATCATAATAATACACATATGTTCTTAAAAATCCATTTACATACGCTACATATTTTTTTCCATCTTTATTGACAATATGTTCAGGTGCATAACTGAATGCTCCTAAAAAGAAAATCGCTGGAGTTGATAGTAACAATAAAATAATAACTATTCCTATTAAAACATTCCTTAAAACTTTTTCTTTTATTTTTAAGAATAATTGTATTATACCAGCACTAAAACCACCTATAATTATTATAGCGGATACTATATATATCCATTCTCTAAACATTAATTTAAATGAAGATAATATAAAATATAACGTAACAATTATTAGCGTATAAATTATAGTATCTAACAATATAATTTTAGGAATATATTTTTTTATTTTTTCCATTATTCAATCTCCTTGTAACTTTATATTTTTAGTAAAACAATAAATTGTATTTTTAAATAACTTTATTATTTTGTAAAAATTCTAACTCTTTTTCATATGTATGACATTTCTTCATATTTTTCATCTATACATTCTAATATTTTTAATGACTCATGAATAGTATTAGTATAATCTGTATTGAAATTTTTAGTTTTGTCATAAACTATATCTGTAAAACAATCTTCACCACAATATCTGCGTTTTTTTGATAGTAAAATTTCTTTACTTAAAAGATACTCCTTGCCACATTGACATTTGCATAAATATTTCTCTGTCATTTTATAATCTTGTGGTAAATTCTCATCCATATTTTTTGTTTAATAGCTATTTGTTTTTCTACATTTCTTTTTACTAAGTCATCAGTAATCTGTTTTATGGGATAATAATCATCATCTTCAATTATCGTAAAACATCCAATCTTAGAACCTATTGATAATTTACTTTCTTCTTTTATAATTTCTATTCTCCTATACAGATTTTTATAGTTTCAACTTTTAAAAGCTAACTATTTATCTAATAATTATTGAATTAATTTTCAACAACTTCTATTGATTGCAATTTCATGTTATCAAAATCAACATTTTCATCTTTATATGTAACTTTTACTCTTTTGCCTTTTTTCAAATCACCAATAACTTTAGTGTCATCTTCAATATATGCTTTTACTGCAAATGGAAAATTATAACCAGTATCTGAATGAGTATCATCTTCTAAACTATATTTTAAATACACATATCCTGACTCAACATACTCATCACCAACAGTTACAATTGAAGAATATGTTCTTTTTCCAATTAACGCATCTTTTTTCATTTGATTATAGTCATTTGATTTTAAAACAATAATTGCATTATCTTTAGTATCAAAATCATTGTCTCCCATACTATAACCTTTTTTACTTAAATCTCCACTACAAATTAGTATATCTCCTTCTTGTATATAATTTGTATCGTATTTTTGTAATGTCAAATAATCTATACAGGTCTGATTATTATCTTTAAAAATTGCTCTTGTATATTCTTCTATTTCTAGTCCAAATTCTCCAAAATGTTGACCATTAAATATATAAATATATCCATTAAATTTTGATTCTACTTTTCCTTGAATAACTGTATCTTTAATAACATCTGTAATTTCATTTTCTCTTGAAATATCGTATATAATATTTCCATCTTTATCATATATTACAGTGCTATCAGCTTTTTCATTATTTTCATTAGATTTTTTATTATTAATTACTATACACATTATAATTATTAAGATTATAACAATTACGGCTAAAGTTATTATTAATTTCTTTTTCATCTTTTCAATTCTCCTTAGGATTTTAATTCAAAAGTATTTTCTAGCAATTATTTTTTATTTTCTTGCCAATTATATCATTTTATAAATTAAAAATATATATTTTTGTTTAAAAAGGTTTAGATTATTTATTTTTTATCTTATTTGACAAGTTCTGACATATTATTTTATTAAAATCTGCTATAATAATATAGATATAAATTGGAGTTGATTATTATGGATACCAAAATATTTTATCTAATTATGAAAAATACTGCAAAATTAGAAAAACTTGTTGAAACAAATGCTCCTTATGAAAAAATTTTAACCCAAAGTAAAAAATTGGACAAATACATTATGATACAAATTTGGTTTTTACCAAACGCATATTTTTCAATGGTTTTCAGTTCTTGAAAATTGAACATACTGGGACCCCAGTTTGTACAACTGAAATGATTGCTTTTGCAAGAGCATATACATACTTTCAACAGATAAATACAGAATTATTAGGATTAAGCATTGATAGTAATTCTTCTCACTTGGCTTGGATATATGATATCTATTGTAGAACCGGAGTTAAACTTCCTTTTCCGATTATAGCAGATAGAAGCGGCCAAATTGCAAGAAAATATGGTATGATTTCAAATGATATAAGTACAACAGAAACCGTTAGAAATGTTTTTATAATTGATGATAAAGGAATTGTTAGAGCTATTTTTGTTTATCCTTTAAATGTGGGACGATTTATCCCTGAAATTATAAGAACTGTTCAAGCTTTGCAGATGTCTGATTGTAGCAAAGGTTCTACTGCTGCTAATTGGATGCCAGGTCAACCTGTTATTGTTCCAATGCCACAAACATTTTGTGAATTAGAAGAAAGACAAAATTATATTAATGAAAATCAAAATGGTATTAGCTGGTATTTAAGTTTTAAAGAGCCTCCTGAAATCTGTGAGCATTCTTCTAATGATGATACTAAAAATTGTTAATCATTTTAAAAAGAAAGAGTTATGTCTCTTTCTTTTTATTTAAAATTTGTCTATAATATTATATATTTTCTTACTTAACTGTAACATTAAATTTTTGTCTAAAAAATTCCAGAAAATTGTTAATTGTGAATAGTAATTTAAAATTTACACATAATATTATTATAAACTTTTTTAATAATGTTATGGAGGTATAAAATGGAAAGAAATCAAAAAATATCTTGTACTGTTGGAAGTTGTAAATATAATAATAAATTAAAAGGTCTTTGTACTTTAAGTGAAATTATTGTTGCTCCAACACAAGGATGCAATACAAAACAATCTGATGAATCTAAATGTTCTAGTTATAAATATGAAAAATAGCAAAAAACTCACCAGTATATCTAAAACTGGTGAGTTTTTATTTTTTATTCTATTTCATCAATACAATCTTCAAATTGAGAATTATATAATTTAGCATAAAATCCATCTTTTGACAATAGTTCCTCATGTGTACCTTGCTCTACAATATCTCCATGATCCATAACCAAAATCAAATCTGCATTTTTAATTGTTGATAATCTATGTGCAATAATAAAACTTGTTCTGCCTTTCATTAAATTATCCATGGCTGCTTGTATTTGTTGTTCAGTTCTAGTATCTATAGAACTTGTAGCCTCATCTAAAATTAATATTTTAGGATTTGCTAAAATAACCCTTGCTATTGTAAGTAATTGTTTTTGCCCTGCGGAAATATTGTTTGATTCTTCATTAATTTTTGCATTATATCCGTTAGATAATGTTTTTATATAATGATGTACATGTGCTGCTTTTGCTGCTTCAATTACTTCCGAATCTGTAGCTTCTGGATTACTATATTTTATATTATCTCTAATTGTTCCTCCATATAACCATGTATCTTGTAAAACCATCCCAAACATTTTTCTTAATTCGCCACGATTAAAATCTTTGATATTATGACCATCTATCAAAATTGCACCACTATTTACATCATAAAATCTCATCAATAATTTTACCATTGTAGTTTTACCGGCTCCTGTTGGTCCAACAATTGCTATTTTTTGGCCATCTTTTACATCACAATTAAAATCTTCTATTATTGTTTTATCTGAATCATATCCAAAATGTACATGTTCAAATTTGATGTTGCCTTTTAAATTGTCTGTTGATATAGGTTTTTTTACATCTTCTATTTCTTCATTTTCCTCTAAAAATTCAAATATTCTTTCTGCTGCTGCTATCATTGCTTGTATTGTACTTGATATTTGAGCTATTTGGCCTATTGGTTGTGTGAATTGTTTATTATATTGTATAAAACTTTGAATATTTCCAACTGTAATTTTTCCTTTTACAGCAAAATATCCTCCTAAAATTGCAACTAATACATATCCTATATTTCCTACAAAATTCATTAGTGGGTACATTAATCCTGATAAAAACTGAGATTTCCATCCAGATTTATATAGTTCTTCATTTTCTTTTTCAAATTCTTTTATAACTTCTTCTTCTTTTCCAAACACTTTTACAATATTGTGTCCACCATATGTCTCTTCTACTTGACCATTTACATGTCCTAAATACTCTTGTTGTTTTACGAAATATTTTTGAGATTTCCCAATAACTTTCTTTAATATTCCAGCTGATATTGGTAATATAAGTAAGCTTATTATTGTCATTTCCAAACTTATTGATAACATCATTATAAGTATTCCAATTATTGTGCATATTGATGTTATTATTTGTGTTATACTTTGGTTTAGGCCTGTACTTAATGTATCAACATCATTTGTTATTATTGATAGAACTTCTCCATTTGTCTTCTTATCAAAATATTTCATTGGTAATTTATTTATCTTGTGAGTTAAATCATTTCTTATTTTATATGTTATTTTTTGTGCTACACCAGCCATAATATAACTTTGTATTAAGTTAAATAAAGCACTTACTCCATATAATCCTAAAGCTACTAAAATAATTTTCCCAATTTTTGCAAAATCTATTCCACCTGTTCTATTAATTTTATTCATTAGTCCTGTATAGATTTCTGTTGTAGCATTTCCTAATATTTTTGGTCCTACTATACTAAATATAGTGCTTCCAATCGCAAATATAATTACAATAATTACTGCTATTTTATATTTTGAAAGTAAATTGGCTAATTTTTTTGTTGTTCCTTTTATATCTTTGGCTTTTTCAGTAGGTCCGTGTCCCATATGTGGACCACCCATTGGACCATTTCCTCTCATCTTTGGAGGTTTTTGTTCTGTTATATTGTTACTCATGTTTATTACCTCCTTTACTGTCTAATTCTTCTTTGGAAAGTTGTGATAATGCTATTTGTCTATATGTTTCATTGTTCTTCATCAATTCATCGTGTGTTCCTTTTCCTACAACTTTTCCATCTTCTAATACTATAATTTGGTCTGCATTTAATATTGTGTTAATTCTTTGTGCTACAATTATTACTGTTTTATCTTTTGTTATTTTTGAAAGTTCTGCTCTTAAAATACTATCTGTTTTAAAGTCTAATGCTGAAAAGCTATCATCAAATACTAATATTTCAGGGTCAATTGCAATTGCTCTTGCAATTGATAATCTTTGTTTTTGCCCACCAGATACATTACTTCCGCCTTGTGCTATTGGTTCTTTATATTTTAATGTCTTTGATTCAATAAATTCTTCTGCTTGAGCTATTTGTGCTGATTTAATCATTTGTTCATCAGACATATCAGGATTTCCATATTTAATATTTGATTCTATTGTTCCTGAAAATAATAACCCTTTTTGTGGTACAAATCCTATAATTTTTCTTAAATCTTTATTAGAAATATCTTTAATTTCTACTCCATCTATTAATAAATTACCTGATGTAATATCATAAAACCTAGGTATTAAATTAACAATAGTAGATTTTCCACTTCCTGTGCTTCCGATAATTGCTGTTGTTTCTCCTGGTTTGGCTGTAAATGTTATATCACTTAAAACTTCTTCATCACTATCAGGATATTTAAATCCTACATTTTTAAATTCTACAAAACCTCTTTTGTCTGGATTTAATTGTTTTGGGTTTTTACTTTCTTTTATAAATTCATCTGTTTCTAATATTTCATTAATACGGTTTGCAGATACTGATGCTCTTGGGAGTATAATTGACAACATTGATATCATCAAGAAACTCATTACAATTTGCATTGTATATTGGATAAATGCCATCATATTTCCAACTTGCATTGTACCATTATCAATTCCATGAGCTCCAACCCATACAATTAATAATGATATGCTATTCATTATTAGCATTAATATAGGCATCATAAAACTCATTGCTCTATTTACAAATAAATTTGTTTTTGTTAAATCTATATTAGCTGCATCAAATCTTTTTTCTTCCCTTTTTTCTGTGTTAAATGCTCTAATTACTGGTAATCCAGTTAAAATTTCTCTTGCTACTAAATTTACTTTGTCTACTAATTCTTGTAATTTTTTAAATCTTGGCATTGCTATTATAAATAATGTTCCTATAACAAATAGTATTGCTAAAATTGCAACACCTATAATCCATGCCATTGAATTGTCACTTTGGTTTAATACTCTTAAAAATCCACCAAATCCTATTATTGGTGCATATACAATAACTCTAAATAGCATTCCGATTAAACCTTGAATCTGTTGTATGTCATTTGTTGAACGTGTTATTAATGATGCCGTACTATATTCTGAAAATTCTTTATTTGAAAAACTTAGTACTTTCTTAAATACTTTTTCTCTTAGTGTTTTTGCAAGTTTTGCTCCCACTTTAGCAGATAATAGCATTATTGATATTGCTGAAGCCATTATAATTAAAGATATACCTAGCATTTTTAATCCAGATATAATTATATATTTATTCTGCAAGTTATTGGTATTTACTCCAATAGCCTTATATTCTTCTTTTACTTCTTGGATTGCTGCTTGCTCTAATATACTATCTTGCATTTTATCTAATTGTTCATTTATTTTTGAAAGTGTATTATCTATTTGTTCTGGTTGCATTTGTTTAATAATTTCAACTAACTGCATATTTTTCATTGCCATTTTTTGTTGTTCTGGCATATCTGTTGGTAATTGATTGATTATTTGTTCCCTTATTTGTGAGGCCATTTCTTCATTATTTAAATAGCTCACTATCATTAAAGGTTTTGCCATTATACTATTTAGAGTATTTTTTTGTTCATTACTTATTTTTTTTAGTTTGTATAATGATTCATTCTCTAAAGCTGGATATTCTTTTATTAATTTTTCATATTCTTTTTGTTCTAAATTTTCTTTAGAAATTTCATCATATGATGTTAGTATTTTTTCATCATCTTCTGTAAAAATTAATAAATTATCCATTGTATTTCTTCTAATCATTTCAGGTGCTACATTTTCAATACCACCATTTTGAATACCAACATTTATTATTTTTGATGTATAGTCTGGTAGTGTTAAATCACATGCCGCTTGAATTATTAATAGTATTATGATTGCAATTACTGATATAAATGATTCTTTTAAATTTTTTAGTACTTTTAACATGTTTTTTGTTTTTCTCCCTTCCTTTTTCTTTCTGATAAAGTTTTTTATTTTTTTCAAATAGCCTTAAAAAACGACACATTGTCATTATTTTAATGGCTTTGTGTCATTTGTAAATGTAGTTATTGTGAATTTTGTGTGAATTTTACATTTTTCTAAATACACCACAAACTTTTCCTAAAATTTCACAATTTGGAACTATTATTGGATCCATTGTACTATTTTCGGGTTGTAATCTAATATGGTCTTTTTCTTTATAAAATGTTTTTACTGTTGCTTCATCTTCAATTAATGCTACAACAATTTCTCCATTGTTCGCATTATTTTGTTTTCTTACTAATATATAGTCTCCATCTAAAATTCCTGCTTCTATCATGCTCTCTCCCCTAACTGTAAGCATGAAACAGTCTGAATTTCCAACAAAGTCAATTGGAATTGGAAATGTATCTGTTACATTTTCAACAGCTAAAATTGGCATACCTGCTGTTATTTTTCCTACTACTGGAACTTCTACTAATTCTTTTTGTGTATAAAAATCTTTTGATGATGTTTTTTTAGCTTCACCATCTGTTCCTTTTAACAATCTTAATGTTCTTCCTTTTTTGTCTTGTTTTTTTATATAACCTTTGTCTTCTAATCTTGCTAAATATCCATGTACTGTTGCTGTTGAACTCAATCCTACTGCTTTACCTATTTCTCTTACTGATGGTGCATATCCTACATTCATTATTTGTTTTTCAATATATCTTAGTATAGATTTTTCTCTACTATTTAATTCAGGTCTTTTTCTTGGCATATATATCACTCCATTTCTCATTTTTGTATATAATATCATACAAACAAAAATATGTCAAACATTTTTTCTCTTTTTTTATTAATTTTAGTTACGGTTCAGTAAGATATAAAATATTAATATATCAACATTTAAAACAGATTAATATATTTTTTACTGAGCTGTAACTAATTTTATTTAAAGTCACTATTTAAAACGTTTTCCTTTTGAATGTCTTTTCTTTTTAGGTTCTGCATCATAATCTTCATTTTCTGCATAATTATTTTCTTCTTTTTCGCCTTGTTCATAATTATCTATAACATTTTCATATGGTATATACCCACTATTATCTGAGCTTTTTGCTTTTCTAATTTTAATTATAATTAAAGCTATAATAACTATAAATACTGTTCCCACAGCTATTGATATTATAATAATATTTTGTTTATTTATACTGTTTCTTGCTCCTTCTTTTATATCTAATGCTTTGTTCACTATCACTTGATATGTTGCCGTTTTTTCTTCGTTTTCGCCTTTTACTATAATTGTAATTATATTTTCGCCTTCTTTTAGTTCCTCATTTCCGACGATTTCTATGTTTGAATTATTTTCAGTTGCTAATGCTGTTATATTTAATTTTTGTATATCTTCTTTTAGGTTTACTTTATATTCATATATATCTGTTTGAAATTGTGGTTCTAGTTCTATTCCTTCAATCTTCAATTCTGATAATCCAAAGGTTTCTTTCATTGGATCTTCTGAAGTTTCTTCTGGAGTCTCTTCTACAGGTTTTTCTGATTGTTGTTCTTCAGTTTTCTCTGGTGTTTGTTCATCTTTTTGTTTTCTTGTAACACTTATTGTATATTTTTGAGTATTTCCTGCTTCTGCTGTTACAATAATATCAATTTCGTTTTTTCCTTCTGCTATATAAACCCAAGATTTTCCTTTATCTGAATTAGTTTTATTTAATAAAGATACTGTTGCCTTTGAATCTTCTTTAGTTACATTTACATTGATTTTATCTACATTATTATCTACTGTAACTTCATATCCTGAATTTTTGCTAGCTTTAAATCCCGAAAAATCTACTGGTGATGTTGTAATCATTTTTACATTAGCATTACTTGATTTTGATGAAGTGGTTGGATTATTATTATTTCCAGTATTGTTTCCAGTATTTGGATTTGAATTAGAATTATTTGTTCCAGTATTTGACCCTCCATTAACTTTAACAGTTATAGATTGAGACCCTGTTATTGGATTTTCATCAATATCACCTAATCCGCTAGAGGCTGGTGAAACTGTCACTTTTATATCTTCTGAAGATGTTGATGTTACTGTTACATTTTGTGTATCGTTTTGCAAAAATACTGATGCTACATTTACTTTTGCATTTGTTGCAGTAATATTAACTTTTCCATATGCATTATTGCCTTTTATACTTACAGTTACGCTTTCTCCTTTATTAATAGTTGTTTTTGATGAACTTACACTAAAGCTCCCTGCTGCATAAGTTTTATTTGCTAATATCAATAATATTAGTATAAAAAGAATTCCTAATTTTTTTATTATTTTTTTCATTTTCTCACCTTTTATTTTATATTTCTATATTTTTACTTCCCATAATATAATTCATTATTCTTATATAATCAAACGAATTAACTGTTCCATCATTATTGGCATCAGCAGCTAATTTTTCTGCATCGTTTAATGTTTTCTTTCCCATAATATAGTTCATTATTCTTATATAATCAAATGAATTAACTGTTCCGTCTGCATTTGCATCACCTTTTTTTACAACTTTATATTTATCTTCAACTATATAACCTGTTGCTAGTGATTCATTTTCTCCACTAAGATAATTTCCATCTGCTCTAGTTATTTTTGTAGGTCCTCCAAATGCATCTAATATATCTTGTGCAATTGCATTTGGTGTTACTGTTATAATATTACTATTCTTATCTATTTTTACTTTATTTGTGTTTGATGTTTCATTATTGTTTTCATTTACTGGCACTAGGTATAGCTTATAGATGCCTTCGTTTTCATAAGTTTCTCTAGCTGCATATCCTATTGTTCCATCTGATTTTTGAACTTTATCCCAATATGTACCATTAACTTTAGAAGTTGCTTTTTCTATTCTTGTTACAATTTCATTCTTATATAACCATCCAACAGTTGTACTACCATTTGGATTGTTTCTTATTCTTAGTGATTCATCAACATTTATTTTTACTAAGTCGCTTTCTACTGTACTTGTTCCATTTGTATTTGGTCTATTACAAGCCTCTTTGGGCATATTTTCATATACTGGTATTATAAATGTGTGTGATGATGACATAGAATTCATGTTTATATATGTATTTCTTAGGGTTGTTCCTTCGTTTTGAGCTGCTAATATGTTTTGCATATATTGATTTGAATATAGTCCATTTGTTGCTTCAACATCAAATTTCTGTAAATATAATGTATTTTGTCCTTTTTGAATATATTGTTTTGCTAAAAAACTTATTCCTCCATCTATTGATTTTTCTAAGCTTGTCCATCCTTTCTTTTTAGCATAAGCTAATGCATTTGTTAAAATTTCTGGCGTTGTATTTCCTGATGCTGCTATATTAAAAGCATTGTAATATCCTACACCTTGTCCATTATATCCTTTTCCTGATGTTAAAACAGTTCCTGTTTTTCCCTGTTCTTGAATAAGTCTTGCGACTATATAATAAGCATTTACATTATTATGATTTGCTGCTTCAACTATTCCTTGTTCATGTCCTGAAAGAAATGTTCCGTTTGTCATTGATTTTAAAATATTTATGTCACATCCTGCATTTGTTAATTCTTCAAATTGAAAAATATCTGATGCATTTATTGAATTTCTTGGATCCATCATATATTTTATAGCTTTTTCTGAGGTACATCTCCAATATCCATTGTCATATTTTTTATCACCACATATAGCACAAATCCATTCTCCTTGATAATTTGATGTTTTATATACTAAATTTTTGGGTGAACTTCCATGTCCTGAGTATTCATTTGCTATTACTTCGTTCCAATCTAGTCCGGTGTATAATATCTTAAATTTCCAATTGGGGTATTTACTTTTTAATAGTTTTATTCTGTCTTTTATTCCTGGATATTTTGAGTCATTAATTTGTTCTATATCTGTGCTAAAACTTTGTGTTACTGCATATGTTTTATTTCTTATTATTATTGATATTAAAATATTTACTATTATTGTTAGAATTAAAATTGATGATATAATTTTCTTCGTTTTTTGCATCTGTTTTTCCTCCAATTCTTTTGTTTTTTATCTTTTTTGTTAATTTTTCCAATTTATCGACATTATTATATCATTACGTATTTTTTTAGTCAATAAATTATCTAAATGTAATATAATTGTAAAATAAAGTCAAAGTTTTGCTTATGTTTTATTAAAAATTCTATGCAAAAGAACAATAGTGGGCTGATTTTTGAAGAACTTTCATATAATATAAAAAGAACTCCTCGCAGAGTTCTTTTATTAATTATTTGGTGGAATTGGTGGCATAAATAACTTTTTAATTTTTTCAATATTTTCGGCTTTTGTCCATTCCTCCATTCCTTCTTTCCATAACAAACTTGAAGAAGTTATTTGTTTATTTAAAATCATTTGTTTAAGTGTTTTTAAATCATATGGTCCTGTTGCTTTTTCATCTATAGCTAGATAATATGTTTCTACAGGAATCTCTGGAGGTGTAGCTATATTTTGAGAAGGTTGATTAATTCCTCCCATAATATTATTCATAGAACTTGCTATATTTTGTCCAACGGTTCCTCCAACAGCCATACTAGCCATCATTGCTGCCATGTTAATTCCATCATTATTTCCACTTGAAAAATTTATGTTTCCTGCACCATTGGCTCCCATTTTTTCTAAAGCATTTGCTCCAGCAATGCCAACTTCTGCTTGTTTTTCGACTTGGAATGCCCCCATATTATCTGATTGTGTCTTTTTATGTATAGAATATTGATTTTCTTCACGTTGGATTCGCAAAGTTTCCTCTTTATTTTCCATTTCTATACGTTGATTTTCCTCAATGTTTTTAAGTTTAGCTTCTGCTTCCGCTTTTGCTATAAAACCAGAAGTATCCTTAGTTATACTCATCAATTGTTTATATCCTTCACTTGTTTTGTCAATTTCTATTGTGGATAAATCTACTCCTGATACATCTACGCCAAAATTTTCTTTCAATCTATCTTTTAAATATATTTCTATCTCATCATTTATTTGAGAAATCTTTGTTTCAATCTGAACTAATGGCATATTATTAGCTGCTGGGACGTTTGTAACTATATCTTTTACATATCTTGTTATTGCATCACAAATTTGTGTTTTAAAATCATCAAGATTAAATGTGTTAAGTCTATGTAATTTTATAAATTCACGATAATCTGTAATTTTGAAACTAATTGTTCCTCTTACTGCTACAGGAACGCCAAAATCTTCATATCTTGGGTCATATACATCAAAAAAAGGAACTGCAAATTTTGTTTGAATAATTTGAGCAAGATTTATAAAATATACTTCTGCTTGAAAAGGTGTTCCTCCTTCATAAGATAATCCTACAATACTTGCAAGTATTGGAAGATTTTTAGTATGAATAATTTGATCAAATGGTCCAACTATAAAATCTTGCATTATGCCATTTGGTTGTTTGTATACAAATACTGCAACTTCTCCATCTTTTACTCTTAATGATGAGCCCCAACGTATAGCATTTTCTCTATTATTTTCTCCAAGTGGAGATGCTGAAGGGTGCCATTTCCAAATTAAATATGATGGTTCATCACAACGAATTTCATCCATAAATCCTCCTGTTCTATTTTTCTTATTAAAAATCCACATAATATTTATACCTCCCTTTTATTTTATTTTTTGGTAATTTTTCTTTTATAAAAAATAAAAACTATTATTAATAATATAGAGATTCCTATTGCAATTCCTATTGTAGCAATTGGATTGTATAGTAATCCTAATAAAAATGCATATCCTACAAAAATGGAAACAACTGCTAAAAATCCTTTTATTTTTTTATGTTTTATTTGTTTTTTCTTAGTATCATATATTTTTTTAATTTCAACAAAATCTGGATTATTTTTCATTGTTATCTCTGCTCTTTGATATACTTGTTCAAGTTTTGAAATCCATGCCTCTGAGACAATATCATCAATTTCTTTTTTTGTATCTATATTAGATGCTGCTAAAATCATAAATTCTAAAATATCTTCTTTTGTATTAGGAACGGAAAAATTAATAATCAAATTTGCTTTTTCTTTTGCTTTTTGTTCTTCAAAATCTTCTCTCGCTTCATCTTCTTTGTCCTTTTCGTTTAAATCTTTTCCAAAAATTTGCTTCATTACTGACTCATTTTCTTCAATTTCTGGCATTTCCTTAGCTTCTATCTGTTCGAGTTTTATAATAAATTCTCTTATAGAATTAGAAGAATGCGTATTTCTAAATTCATATCCGCATGATGGACAATTGCTTACAAAAGATTTTAACATTTCTCCGCAATTAGGACATTTATGCAAATTTCCTTCATATATAACATTTCGCTTTGAAAGATTTTCTTGATTAGTCCTTTTACCACAATTTTTACAAAATTTAGCATCTATATCTAATTTTGTTCCACAATATGAGCAAAATATATTCTTATCTGTTTCTTGTATTAATATTTTTTCATCATTTTTCAATTTAATTTTCCCCCTTATTATATATTACACTTATATATTAATTTTCTTGAATTTTTTCAAATCCGCAAATATCTCCTATATCACAATCTAAATATTCGCAAATACGCATCAGTATAGATAATGCTACTTCTTCATTTTTTCTAATTTTTGTCATTGTTCCAGTAGCAATATTTAAGTCTTTTCTTAATCGGACAGGAGAAATCTCTTTTTGTATTAGTAATATCCATAGTTTTTTATAGCTTATTCTCATATTACGGTACCTCCGAAAATTTATACTTTCTAATAATAGAATACCATCTTTTTCATTATTAGTCAACAGATATTAGCAAATATATGATTTTTTTCGCAACATCATGTGATTTTTATTGTTGTTTGAATATAAAAAGCAAACAATATATTTATTGTTTTTATATTTTTAGGCTTATATTCAATCATGTTACTTATTAAATTTGAAACAGAAAAGGAATTATTAACAATAATTCCTTTTCTTAAAAAAATACCTTGAGTTTAAGCAATTCTCTTAATGTTCTTTTTTCTCTGCCATAAAAAGGTTGACTTATTTTTATGACTCTCTAAATGCTGCTAATATGCTACTTAACATTGAATGATAATCAGATTCATCATCATTTGTTTGACCACATCTGCTAATTATTTGCACATCAAACATTCCTCTTAAAAATGCAATTTTTTCTTTTACACTTACATTTCCAAGAAATTTGACAATTGCTAAATCTGCTTCTTCAGTATTTCTTGATAACATAATAAGTGCTTGAACTCTTTCTCTTTCCATTTTTTACCTCCTTAACTAATTAGTTCGCGAGTTACTTTTGTACAGATGTCTATATATTCTCTATGTGAGCTCCATAAGGAGATTATAAGAATTTAATTATGTGAATTATATCATGATTGCGTGTAAAAGTAAAGAAAAGCTCCATAGTCTTATATATCTTTACAAGCATTTATAAATGCCTCAAAAATTCTGTTATGATTTTCATCTATTTTATATAAGCTTTCAGGATGAAATCTAACACCAATATAAAATGTTTTATTTTTTGATTCAATTACATCTGGGTAGCCATCTTCACAAAAACCAACTTTATCTAAATTAGGACATTCTCTTATTGTTCTCTTATGCCTAGAATTAACTTGCATTTTATCAGTTTTAACTATCTCATAAAACTTTGAAGATTTATCTATGTTAATACTGTGAACATATTCAGCAAAAGATTTATCATGTTTTTCTGGATTAGGAATTTTATAAGTAGTTCCACCTAAAGCTCTTGCAATATTATTTTGTCCTGCACAAATACCAAGTACTGGAACATCATTGCCATAACAATATTTAGCAATAATGATTTCATAATTATCTGTTTCTAAACCACCTTGCAAAATAATGCCATCACATAATTTTAATTGAGCAATTAAATTTTCTTTTTCTTCTATAGATAAACTATCTTTCCAATCATCTCCACAATAGTTTATATTAGCTTCTGTAGGTAGTATTCCAATAGCTACTCCACCATTATCAAATATTGCTTGTTTCACTTCATCTCTTATAAAAGTATCTATTTTATTTGATTTATAAGTGGCATAATGTTTTGATACTACTCCTATAATAGGTTTATTCATATAAATACTTCTCCTTTATTAATTATATATAATTTATATCATAAAATTGTAATTTTTCATAGTATTTTACTAAAATTTATCCAATACTTCCTTTAAATATAAATGAGCCAACTCTAAACTCATCACTTAAAGTATCTGTCAATTGTTATTGAACATTTTATCTCTTGATGTTTGATATATTTTTTAGTCTGGTCATAGAAAAAGAAAGCACAACAATCTGTCGTGCTTTCTTGGGGATATAAGTATTATTTTTTTACTTTTGGAGCATAGATATAATAAATTGCAGTTTCTCTTACATCATGCCATAAATTGAACATTTTAAAGGCACTGTCGAAATTCATGTCACCAAGATGCTCTTTATAAAACCGCTGATAATCTTCAAAGAGTCCTTTCCTTATTAGAATAGTCCTCCGATCCATAGGAACCAAGACTACTCGAATGGTCGTATAATCTACGATATTCCATTTGCTTGCAGTGAGTTCTTCAGCATTATCAAATTTATTCAGAATTTTTTCAAATTCTTCCTCTGATTCTACTAATCTAAAATCTTTGATTTTATAATGTGCATCATCTTGCCTCCAACTGGAATTATATGCATTATTAAGGAATCCTAAAAGATTTAAAGCTTCTTTTTGTGTTTTGCATTCATTTTTAAGTCTTTCAATTCGTTTTCTTAACCCTCTTTGGATATAAACATCATTTTCTACTCGGCACACATCTTCTGCCCACAGAGGTTCATACCACTCTAAAACAGCATTCATCAAACGAATCTTTGCTTCATCTTCTTTTCCTTCTTCGCAAACAAGAAGTTGGTTGGTTCCATTTTCCAAGCTTGTCTTGAATTCTTCAAAATATTCAAGTTGGATTTTTACAGTATCGGTTCCTGTGTATTTTTTTCCATTTTTAGAAATAGAAGAATAATAAGACCTGCATTTTTTTATGTCCCGTTTATAAGCCTCTCCTATCCGTTCCAAAATTCTCTCAATACTTTCTGGTAAAAAAATCATTGTTCTTCCTTCTTTTGTCATATTTTATATATCCACCTTTCAAAGAGATTTAACATAATTATACCACATTTTTATGTTTTGGGCAAATTATTCTCAAATTGTAGCTAGCATAAATTTTTAGTAGGAAAACTTTTCCATACCAAATATTTTAACTCATAATACATTTCTTGGTTTTCGTCTGGTGCGATGATTTAATCTTTTGGTGCCAATGAAGTAGTTATTTACAACTTTTGGGCTCTCTTGACAACTGATACAAATATCAATCAATTTACTAAAGTATATCATAATTTCTATAAATTGCAATAAAAATACAATAAAATTTAAAAGATACAGTAAACTTAATAAATAAATGATTGAATAAACAATATGTTTACACAATCATTACTTTTTAAATATATTCAACTAGAAATTCTTTTTTATCATATTTAGGAATAATATAATCAGGAGTTCCAAAATCTACTATATTTCCTTTTTCGATAACAAAAATATTATCCATATTTTTTAATGTTGACAAACGATGTGCTATACATATAATAGTCTGATCATTAAAATATTTGTGTATATTTTGTTGAATTTTAAATTCTGTAATATTATCTAAACTACTAGTAGCCTCATCAAATATTACAATTTTTGAGTCTCTCAAAAATATTCTCGCTAATGCAATTCTTTGCCTTTGACCACCTGAGAGTTTAATACCTCTTTCTCCAACAATCGTATTATATTTATCTTCAAGACTTTCTATAAAGTTGTGTAGTTCAGCTTTTTTGGCTGCATTATATATTTCTTCTTTTGTAGCATCAGGCTTTGCTATTTTTATATTATCATAAATAGTTGAATGAAGTAGTATTGTTTCTTGAGGTACATAGGTCAAATTATTATATAATGAATTTGCACTATATTTATATATATCTTTATCATCTATTAAAATACAACCACTTTCTGGATTATAAAATTTAAAAATCAAATTAACTAATGTTGTTTTTCCACTTCCGACTTACACCTATAATTCCTATTTTCTGTTTATCTTCAACCTTTAAATTAAAATTTTCAAAAATATAATTATTATTATATCTAAATGACACATTTTTAAATTCTAACTTTCCAGTATTTATTTGTATCTCACTTTTTTTATCTTCTCCTGCATTATTTTTTGTATATAATAATTCATAACTATTATGTAATTTAACAATAATTTCACCTATATGTATATAAGACCATGTAAACGAAGTAGTTTGACTTTTTAAAGAAATCATAGCATTTATAAAGAATATAAAATTCCCTAATGTCATAGAGTTATTCTCAAATAGTTTAATTGAATAAATCATTAATGCAATTAATGTGAAAATATATATTACATTAGCTATTGCTCCAAAAGTAAATTCTTTAGTAGATGCTCTATTTTTATATAAATTTGTTTCTTGTTTTTTTGATTTTAGGTTTTTAGAAAAGTTTTCTACCGCATTATATAATCTTAATGATGTAAAATTTAATATAGCATCATTTAAAATCCCATTGTACTCTCTGTTATATTCTTCTGCTTTTTTTATAGAAGGTAAATACTTTTTTGAAAAATATATTAGTCTTGATACTATTATTCCTGCAAAAAGTATTGTTGCAACAATGAAAATATTAATATTTATTGTGTATAAAACTATCAAACTACTTATCATTGAAGTTAATAATGAAATGAATTTAGTTGTTATTTGAGTATTTAGATTCGTAACTTCATTATTTATTTCATTAATGGCTGTAGATATTTTTCCTGTATAATTATCAGTAAAAAATGAATATGTTTTCTTATTCAGATTATTAAATAATTTTTCTGAAATATAAGGTGTTTGTTTTTTTACAATATGTATAGTTCTTGTTATATTTGAAATATAAAAAAATATTAATTCTAGAACAATAACTACTAATAAAATAAATATAACATTATATAAATCAGCCATTTGAAAATTTTCCATACTAGGCAAATCAATTATTCCTTTTATTATATATTGCTTTACTAAATCCAATATTTGAGAAATAATCATACTTAATATCATTACAATTGTTAAACATTTTACAGGCTTATATAAAGATATCACAAATTTTTTGAAATTTTCTTTTTCCATTTTTATTTTTCCTTTCAAGTTCGCTAAATAAAATATAACGAATTCAGTATAGCATACTTACTATATCTTTTCAACTACCGACACTATTATATTTTTTTCAAATATTCTTCTAACTCTGATAATTTTATCTTTTTAGATAAGTTTGAAATATACACATCATTTGAATAATTGAAAACTAAAAAAGTAATACTTTTAATACTCACTTTATGTGGCTCAATATATGTAAGATTAGTTTTTTCTAATTTTCTAATGCTACCATTTATAAAAGTAGGAGTAACTTTAGAAAATTCACATATAAACTCAAGTCTTTGATTTAAAATTTCTCAAATTGTAGTTCTTGCTTAATTATTTTTAATTTTAACACCATCCTTTCATTTGGATGATTTTTATATTGTTTTTAGACAACAAAAAAATCAACCAGATTTATTTTCTGATTGATTTTTTTGTATCTAGCTGTTTTATTAGTTTGAACAGATACGTCATTGGTGCGGATGAAGGGACTCGAACCCCCACGCCGTTGGCACTGGTTCCTAAGACCGCTAGATTATGTATTTTATAGTTTTTTTTATTATTTTTTAGTGTTGTTTAATCTACTGAAATCCATTGAAATTTAAAGTTTTATAAAGAATTTGCTATAACATTATTGTATATTTTAGATTTTATATAAATTTGTCAATAGATTAGACATTTTTTGAATAACAGTAGTCCACTATTAATAATTAAGTTTTACTAATATATTTTTTGTATCATAAATTAATTATACATTTATTTTGTTTTATACATATTATCATATAAATGTAATATTCATTAAGTAGTTTTTTGTAAGTTCATTTATAGTAAAAATAGTTATATTTTCAATTTTTATATTATCTATAACAAATTATACTATCATTATCTAAAAATTCCCCAGTTAAGCCATTAAGTAACCAATCTAATTTACTTTTATATTAATTTTATTCTGTACGAGCCTTTTAGAACGATTTTTATTTTTTAACCATATAATTTTCATTACTATTCCAAAAACATTCGCTCACGTGTATCGTCGTTTGTTCGGCATACCTTAAATGCTTTTATTATTCTCTATATTATGCTATTTTAATATACTTACAAGCAAATTAAAAGCTTAACGCAAAACTTTATGCAAATAAAATAAAACTCTAAAACTAGAATTTTATCAAATCTAAAACTCAGTATTTGCAAGTGTTTTAGGAAATACATTTTTATTATATAAGCAAAAATAAGCCATTTTAATTATTAGATGAGAATTTATCATCTTTTATATTAAATCGGCTTATTTTTGATGTTCTACTAAAGATAAAAATACTTAATAATGTCTTTATATTCAATTATTGTAAAGGTTTCTCCTTATACTGTTCTATCCAATAAGTATAATATGGATTGTCCCAAGTTGTTCCATCATAATATGTTACATCTTTCACAATAGCAATCACCTTTGATATTCCGTGAGCTGAATCTAACTTCCAACCATAATTTTTGCCACCAGTTGCACCTGCAACTACATTTACATTATCTGCTTGTCCTGTAAATTCAAATCCTCCACCATTGTAGTTAAATTGAGGCTTTATTTTTAGTGGATAATTATTATTATCATAAGCTAAAACTGCTACATTGTAATCCTTAATTGTTTTATTAGAATTATTTTTTATTACAACTTCTATCATATCTGGATACAATGATTTATATCTATCATCTTGTACTAGGATTTTTGCACTTTCAACAGTTACTTCTTGTTCATTCTTATATTTTTCGATTTCTTGTTCCTTAGCTTTATCTTTTATTTGATTGCTTTTTTCTGTGATTTTGGTATCATTGCTTATAACCTCTTGTAAATCTTTAATCTTTTGATTAGCTGTTACATAGTCATTGTTTGAAATTAAAGAATCTACTTCTGCTAAAGTTTTGTCCTTTAAATTTTCCTTGTTGTTCTTAATATAATCTTGTGCAACTTTGTAATTATTTTTGTCTAACTCTATTACTTTAGAATAATTTTTTATAGCTTCTAATATATTTTCTTCTTTTTCATATTTTTGTCCCTCAACAAAACTATCTTTTGAAGATTTTACATTTTCAATATCATCTTTAGCCGATTTTATACTGTTTTCAAATTCCTTTATATTAGAATATCTATTAATTTCTTCTATTGTATTATCATAATCTTTTGAACCATTTACAAATGATTCTACAAGATACTTTAATTTGTCTTGAAAAATTTTTTCGATTTTCTTTTTTTCATCATAACTTTGTGTAGTGCTATATATTTCTTGTAATTTTGAAACATCTACATTATCAAGGTTTTGTTTAAATTTCACAACCGGATTATTCAAATACTTTAAAAATGCTATTATAATAACAATTATAATGATTCCAACTATACCTAGAACAATTTTTTTATTGTCTTTAATATTTATTTTTTTATCTTCCATATATTACATCCCCTTTAAATTTTATTTATAATATTGTTATAATTTACGTCATTATATACAGTTGCCTTTTCCCAAGTTTCATTTATTGAATTTGTCAAACCATCAAAAATTACTTTTACAAAGTCTTTGCCTAAATTTATACCACCATTATTTACTGTTGTATTTTCCATTTGTTCTAAGCTATCTGCATAATCACTTTCTACAAATGTGCAACCAACTATTTCTCCATTTTTAGTTACAAATATTCTTCTTATTGTTTCTTGATTTTTCCCTATTGTTTCCATATCGAATAAATATATTGTTTCTCCCTGTTCGTTTGTTGTTTTCCTAGCCTCATATATTTTTTTACAAAAGTCTTTTAATGATGTTGGCTCTGCTGGTTTTGCAATTTCTGTATAATCTGTTGTATTTGCATTTTCTTTTGTTTCTGGATTTTGTAATTTGTTATTTACATTTATCAATTCTGCAAGTAATTCCTTTTCATTATCATTCAATGTTATTTCTTCTGCTATCGTTAGGGATTTTTTATTATTTTCTGTCGTTCCCCTGTAAAAACACATAAAATATAACACTGCTATTATTGCCAATATCACTATTAATGACAATATAATTTTTTTAGTTTTCTTTTCCATATTAATTTTTCCTTTCAAAATTTTATATTTAATTTGCTTAGTGTAGATTTTGAGTTATCTTGTTTCTAGTTTATGCCAAAATAACTTTCCTATTTATTCTAATAATCTGGTTAAAATTCTTACGTACTAGGGCTTTCTACATATAATTCCATTTTATTCTTTTGATTGTTCACCCCCTTAAAAAATACATATTGGAATATTAATAACAACTCTACAATTTTCGACAATATAATTATATAACTATTATTCATATTTGTAAATAACTTTGGTGACTAAAAATAATTAATTTTCCTAATATAATATACTTATTATTCATATACTATATAAGGAGGTATTCTTCAATGGAAAATCTTAGAAAAATAAGAGAGAAAAGAAATATAAATCAACTAAAAATTGCAATGGATATTGGAATAACTCAGGAATCTATTTCTAAATATGAAAATGGAAATGCTTTTCCATCCAAAGATGTTCTTATTAAATTAGCTGACTATTTGAATTGTAGTATTGATTATTTATTAGGAAGAACAGATAACCCTAATGTAAATAAGGATTCCAATAATATAAAAAACGAAAATGTAGAAAATTTAATTTTTAGATATAATAATTTGACTGATGAAAATAAAATAAAACTAGAGGGTTGCTTACTTGCAATCGAAAAAGAGCAAAACAAAAAGTAGGAAAATATCTCCTACTTTTTTTATGTACTAATGTATATGTTATAATTTCCGTTCATTTGTAATATAATTTCTTGTCCTAATTCTATATCAATTACATCATCTAAACAAATTTCCACTTCTTCATTAAGTTTAAAATTATAATTGATAAATATTATTTTTCTACTTGTAACCATACTTTTTAAATTATGTATTAGAATCCCCAGTTTCAAGCTACCATCAATTCTTATTGTAATATTTTTCCCATCATACTTTTTCAATTCTTCTTCTAATTCTTTTAAATTTTTCATCTGTTCTTCCAGTTATTTTCTTTTATAATAATACTAAGTTCATCAAGTTGTATTTTTAAAATCCTATTATCTATGTCAATATAGCATATTTGTGTTATATTAACAACAAGTTTATTTTTCTCTGTATAATCTGTTATATGTAACAAGCGGTGGATATGAATCAAATATAAAAGCAATAATATGCCCTTACTTTGAAGAAATGCAAATAAAATTAACGGATTTAACAACTTTTGATTTACAAGATTTCTATGATTATCAGTACAAACTAGGGAAAGACCCTCGTACTGTTTTGCATTATTACAGAAATATCAATCAAGTGCTAGAAAAAGCAAGAAAAACAAAACTAATTTTAGTAAACCAAATAATGATTGTAAAATTGAGAAACCAGAACAATACATTCCTGATGTATATTCTAAACAAGAATTAAAAATGTTTTTAGATAAGATTAGAAATACTGATATAGCAGTTCCAGTAATGCTAATCGGATATTATGGACTTAGAAGAAGTGAGGCTATTGGTTTAAAATGGAACAGAATTAATTTTGAAGATAATCAAATCACTATTGCACATACAGTTGTATCTACAACTATAAATCATAAACATATTATAGAAAAAAAGGATATACCTAAAAATACGTCTAGTTATAGGACATTTCCACTAGAACCTGTTTTAAAAGAATTTTTAGAACTAGCATATAAGTCTCAGCAAGATAATAAAAAACTTTTTGGGAATGCCTACTTAAATACTGATAATTATGTTTCTGTAAAAATTGATGGTAGTTTAATATCTCCAAATATGCTTTCTAAAAAATTTAGTAAATTTTTAAAAGATAATAATTTTAGGAAAATAAGATTACACGATTTACGACACAGTGTAGCAAGTATATTATTAAATAATGGGGCTAATTTGAGAGAAGTACAAGAATGGTGTGGGCATTCAAATGTTTCTACTACTGAAATATATACACATTTAGATAGTAGTTCAAAAGAACACTCTGCCCAAATAATGTCTAATATACTAACATAGTCAATTAGAAATTTGGTGTAAAAAGATTAGACATTAGATTAGACGTAATCTAAATTGGGCAAAAAAATAATATCAAGTGAATCTTCTAAAACCCTTGATATTACTGAATTTGGTGTGAACAGCGTAGATATCTACAACTTTTCACACCTTTAACGATTGGCACTAATATCAATCAGTTTTATTTATTATATCATCTTTTTTATAAAATACAATACAAAAATCATAAAAATTATCAATACTTTTTGAACAAACACAAAAAAATACCTAGGGTCATCGGATTATATGCTGACTCTAGGCTATTGAATGACTTAGAGCTTCAAAAGTTTACTAATCACTGATCGATATATTTATACCATATTTTTAAATAAACTTCACGATTTCTATAAATTTTTCAGAAAAATTGAAAATTATGTAAATTTATAGTATAATATATTTGTCGATAAAACTTATGGCAAATTTGAAAGGAGTGATTATATGCATATTTTTCTTATTCGGCATGGTGAATCCATAGCTAACAATGGAAACAATTATGTCAAAAGGATTCCCGACCATTTAGTAACATTAAGTGATACAGGGAAGCAACAGGCACATGAAGCAGGAATTTGGCTTGCAAACTACTGCCAAAAGCAAGATATTTGTCTTGATAATGCACGAATATGGCGTAGCCCTTATTGTAGAACAAGACAAACATCGGAAGAGTTTAATACTTCGCTTAATATATCTGATATAAGAGAGGATATAACTCTTATTGAGCAACAGTTTGGATTATTTGACTCAATTCCAGAAGAAAAATGGGGAGAACTTTTTCCTAGAGAATATGAAGAATATCAGCGTCAGAGAAACAATTATGGAAAATTTTACGCTAGACTTCCGTTAGGTGAAAGTCCATTTGATGTAGCAATTAGAGTTCATCAATTTATGGGAACAATTTATCGTGACTATGAGAAACATGGCATAGATACATTGTTTATTTTCACACATGGAACTACCTTGAGAGCATTTTTGTTGAGATGGTTTCACTACTCTCCTGAATGGTTTCATGAAGAGAAAAATCCTAAAAATTGTTGGATAAGAGAAATTAAAAATCACGAAGACTGTGGATATATTAATCTATAGTCAGAAAAGAGAACCTTCGCATATATGCATGCGAAGGCTCTCCTCGTTATCCTTTGCGTCTTTTTAGCGCTCTTCTTTAAGTTCCTTAGTCGAGAACTTAGCTAAACGACTTTGTAAGCTAGGCATTGGCGGCTCATCTCTATCTGGGATATCTTCAATGCAGTTTCCTACATTCTGGTACTTATATCCACAAGAACATATTGTAGTTTCGTTACCATAGAAACCCAAGCCTCCAAGATGATGAGATTTTATCGCTCCACACTTTGGACATTTCGTTTTTGCAAAAGAACTCATAATTCTACCTCCTTAAATTTTCGGAGGCATTGCCCCCGAATGATAATTATTGGGGACGCCAACAAAGTTTACTTCTTTATTATAGCATAATTTTACATAAAGTGCAAATATTTTTAGTGACTTACTCTATTCACAGTATTTTTTTGTTTCTATTAATTTTGTATATTTATATTATTAAATAAATATAATGCCACTTTATTTCTATCGGCTTGTTCCATTTCCATAAGTTTTGCCATAGCAAAATTTATAATAAAATATTTACTTTGTCCAAAATTTATTAATGTAGTTCTGTATTCTTCGTCAATTTCTTCTAGCTTTGACTCAAATTTATTATACATTTCTTTTTTATCATAGTCTAAAGTAAGCCACTCACTATCGTTCATACATATTGCAAGTCTTAGTTTGTCTTTTATATCCATTTCTTTAATCATATCAATTAGATATTCTAATTTGCATTGTTCTTTTACTTTTTCCATATCAAAATACCTCCTTTTAAAATCTTGTATCATTGTTTTTCTTTTTATTCTTGTTTTGCTTGTTCTCATCTGGTATAGTTACTTTTTTATAAATATTATTTGCAATTTCATTATCGTTATCATCAAATATACCATTTTTATATAAATCATCACTTACAATTTTATAATTTTTATCGTTTTCATAAGTTATTTTTTTATGAAAGTGGCTCATAATACTATGCCAAAATCCTTTGAACTTTTGTAATTGAGATTTTAAACCTTCTTTTTCTTCTTTTAGCTTGTCAATTATTCTATCTTTAGTAGATAATTCACTTTTTAAATTACCAATCTCATCATCTTTTAGTTCTATTTGATATTTAAGAGAACGATTTTCTTGTTCTACTTCAAAAGCAGAGTGTTCAAAATCTTTAATCGCTATATTTAAGTCATTAACACTTCTAACTGTCTGAGTAACATCAGTTACGTTTTCAATATAATTTTTGATATTTTCTATGTTCTCGTTTGAAATAAGCTTATTATTTTTATCTAGTAAAGGAGATTTTAGATTATCTAATATTTTGACTACATCTCTACTTGTATTATCAAGTTTTTTAGTTTTCTTGTTAGCATTTTCTAATTTCTGTTTTTCTTGTTCAAGTTTTTCCTTCATTTCTCTGTAATTGCCCATTTCATTAATATTAACGTCTTGATTTCTGCCTTTTTGTTTTTCCTTTAATCGTGTATTAATCTCATAAAACTTGTTATATGACTTAATACAAGCATTTCTCATTTTATCTTGTATTGCAGTTAGTGATGTTTTTGTAAATAATTTACTTTTTCCTACTTGTTTTTTCATTCCTCTAGTACAATTTGTGGCTACTGGAACACCTACAATATGCATATGGGGAGAAACTTCATCAAAGTGTATTGTTGCATTTGCTATCTTAAAGTCTGGTACAATTTTAATTAAGTCTTTTATCTATTCATTATATACATCAACCATTTTAAATCTATATTCTTTATCATTCCAAAAGTCCATATCTCCAAGTTCTATTATAATCTCACAAGCAATATCATTCTGTGAGTTGCATACTTTTTTGAAATAATCTTCAATTTTTCTATCTTCACGAGTTTGATTGTTATTATATTCTAGTCTTGCTTCTTCAAACTCATCTAAATATACTTGCTTAACATCATTCATAATATCATTTGTTCCATAAATTGTTCTAATTAACTCTCTTTGATTATTCATAATCCCTTAAATTGTGTTTATTAACATCAGATAAATCTTTTGCATTTTGAATTGCATTATTAGATAGAGAAGTAGTGCCAGATAAATTTCCTTTTGCAACTTTCCTTGCTAATTTACTTTTGTTTTTATCACTACCCAAGTGAAAAGAATATGCCAATTCTTGTTCCATAAAAGCACCTCCTTTGAATTTTCTTCGTAGCATAGGACTTTGGCTTTGCCATAAGTCCTAACCCAGTAAGACTAAATTAAGTACACTTTATAAAAATTTGTATTTATAGACAGCTTTAGCAGATATAAAATTATAGTTCTAAAAGTAGTGAAATTAAATTTTAGGAGGTTTTAGTTATGGTAGAGATAACTTATCACAAAGAAGGAGATTTTTTTGTTCCTGACTTATATTTAGAAAAGGAAAATTACGAAAATGATTATATTATTGGAAAATATGGTCATTTAAGATTAGAGTATTTAAAAAATCATAAAAAGGCTGAATATATAATAATGTTTATGAACAAAACTTTAAGAAAACATATTGTAGAAACTGATAAACAAGCTAAAGAAAGATTTGAAATACTTATGAAACAAATGCTAGAAAAAAATCCTATTGATGAAAGCTTGAAAAATACTGCCCCTTTAAAATGGACTGGACTTATGAATAATTATAAAAATTCGGTTGAAGAAATTATATTACATGAACTTATATTTGTATAAAGCAATGAATTTGTTTCGTCATTAATCATAACCACCCGTAAAACGGGTGGTTTGCTCTTAGCATAGAAGACTTTTGTACTGGCACTTCTGGGCTTAAGCCCTACTGAACGGTTTGCCAACCGCATTTCCTTCTCAGGCTACCACTTAAGTGGTCCTAATCCTTTTTTTATTTTTCTTTTTTTTTCCTTTTCTTCTTTTTCAAATGGGTCTACATATTCTTTTATACTTATCTGATCTGTTGCTATATCTTCCTGTAATTGTTTTTTTATATATTCTTCTATTGCTTTTTTATTTTTGCCTACTGTATCTACATAATATCCTTGACACCAAAAATGCCTATTCCCATATTTATATTTTAAATTTGCATGTCTATCAAATATCATCAAACTGCTTTTCCCTTTTAAATATCCCATTATACTTGCCACACTATACTTTGGTGGTATACTTACAAGCATATGTATGTGGTCTGGACATAATTCTGCCTCTATTATTTCTATTCCTTTTTGCTCACATAATCTTCTTAATATTACTCCTATATCTTTTCTTATCTGCCCATATATTTGCATTCTTCTGTACTTTGGTGCAAATACCAAATGATATTTGCAATTCCATGTGCTGTGTGCTAAACTATTATTGTCTTTCATGACAAAATCCTCCTTTTTAATTTTATTTGCGGTTGGCGACCACATCTATTATATCAAAAAGGAGGATTTTTTCTACCCATAGCTAGAAGCTTTTAGAACCCCGCGTAAAACACGGGGTTTTCATAAGCCAATAAATAAACCTATGGAACTTTCTTTTAGAAAAATTCCATAGGTTTTGACAGTTTTTGAGTTAATTCCTATGCCAATAAAAAATGCATCATTGCAATAATCATAACTGTACATGCTACAATTAATGATATAGGATAAAGTACCTTGCTATAACATCTTTTTATAGAGTTTTTGATAAGATATGCTGTAAAAATAATAAGTATAAAAATAAAGACTAAAGTGAAAATACCCGTCAAAGTTCTATATCTTTCAGCACTTTCATAAGCCTCTTCAGCACTCTTTCTACTTCGTTCAAAAGTAACTTCTTGCTCATTTGTTCCGAAGTTTTTAACCGTTGCAGTTATATAATCAGAATAAATCTTTCCTTCATCATATTCTCCAATTTCTATTACCAAAGTTGTCCGACTATCTTCAGAATAGAATGTTGTTTGGGCAGGGTACTGGCAAGTATATTCATGTCTAGCAATCATTCCCTCAGCTTCTTTTTGATATTCTTTATACAAAGCTTCAGGATAATGCAGAGTCTTTTCATAATTAGCAGATACAGCCGGCATAAATGCTTTGAAATGAATAAAAAGACCGAACAATACAGAAAAGACTATTGATAGTATAATGCAACCAATGGTTGCCAATTTTTGCCGATTCATTTTTTTACCTCCATTAATCAATGATATGGTTATATTTAAAGCTCTAAGATACTGTCAAACTTAAAGCATAATAAAATTTTACATAATAAATTATAGCATGTTTATTCAGTTTTTTCAACAAAAACTGGCAAATTCATTGACTTTAAGCTAAAATCGTGATATATATTATGTGTATTCTAGTTAGGAATACAAGAATATTGATGTCTTCTTGGGAATTTTGAAATTCCTCAGATGCCAGGCGAAAACGAGTCGCATATAGGATTGCGAACTGGTTATTAGAAAGTGTGAAAAATTTATAATAATAGTAAACTTGTCCAGTATTTATAAGTAATTAAGAAAGCCATGAGTGCAAAGTTCAATATTCTATTTACATACACACTAAAAAATGAGTACATATTTAAAACTCAAATTTTGTTTGAGCTTATTAAAATTGTATTCATGTAGGTAAATAGAGTATTGGTATATCGCTTATGGCTTTTTGTTATGTATAATCTTCTGCCCTCTCTATTTATGCAGAAACAAAAAGAGCTTAACAATTTATTTTTGGTATGTAAATAAATTGTTAAGATGAGCGAAAGAATATATGAACGATATTAAATATATTCTTTTGCTTTGGCGAAGCCAAACATAAATTATCTATCGCAAGATTAGATAATTTATGAGCCCTCCGCTAGGAGCCCACGACACCTTTGCAAAACGATAGTTTTGAAAGTGTCATAGTGGGTTACATACTTTCGTTAGAAAGTTATGTAACAGCTCCCTTCGGTCGCTACTTGCTACCTACAGAAAGGAAATATATTGGACAAGAACAAAACAAATTATTCAGTAGCTAGAGTAGAAACTTATACTAAAACAAGTATAACTAAAGCTGAAAGACATAACGAAAGAAAAAATAAATCATATTCTAATATGAATGTTGATTTAACTCAAACGTCAAATAATGTACATTACAAAAGATGTGAAACTACCTACAACGAAAAATTAAAAGAGTTGATTGATAGTAAACAAGTATCATTAAGAGGTTTAAGAGCCAATGCAAAACTATTTGATGAACTTATATTTGATATTAACTCTAATTATTTTGAAAAACATGGTGGTTATAAATTTGCAAAAGAATTTTACGAGAAAGCTTTTCATTTTGCTGAACAAGAAATGGGAACTGATAATATTATATCAGCAGTAATGCATGCAGATGAATTAAATACAGCTTTAACAGAAGAATATGGAAAACCTATATATCATTATCACTTGCATGTTGTAGCACTTCCTGTTGTAAGAAAAGAAGTGAAATGGACTAAAAAATGTAAAGACAAAGCACTAATTGGAACTACAAAGGAAATAATCAACCAAGTAAGTCATAGTAATAAGTGGAAGTCAGAGCAAGTACTAGATAATCAAGGAAAGCCTGTATATGATAAAAAAGGAAATGCAGTTTTAATAAAATCATATAGCTTATTACAAGACAGATTTTTTAAATATATGTCTGATAGTGGTTATAAAGACTTTATTCGTGGTGTAAAAGGCAGTAATCAAGAGCATTTAGATGATTTGCAATTTAAAATTAAGAAAGATACTGAAAGATTAGAAAAGATTACAAATAAAGTTGAAGAAAAAGAATCTTCTTATAATTCTTATATGAAATATGATAAGCAAATTGAAGATATTTCAAATTTAGGAAAACAAAAGAGATTTTCTAAAAAGATTGAACTAGAGCAAGAAGACTATGAGAATTTAACTGAATATGCTAAAAAAGGAATTGTCGCAGATAAAGAAATTTATGAGCTTAATAGTAGAATTGATAATTTAAGAAATGCAGTAGACAAATGGAAATCTCTATATGATGACATTGTAGAAAAAACGAAAGATTACTTCCATGCTATCAAACTTGCACCACAAAAAGTTACAGATTTCTTCAAAGGTCTATTTGATAAAGAAAAACAAGATGAATTAGAAAGACAAAGACTAGAGCAAGAAAAAATACAAGCTGAAAGAAAAGCTCGTGAACAAGCCAAAGAGCAAGCAAAACTTGAAAAGCAAAAATTAAAGAACTCTCCTGAATACAAGAAAAGGAGGGCTGACAGAGATGCAAGATAATGAAAAAATATATAGAATTGAACTAACTAATGAAGAATATGAGTTTTTAGAGAACTTAAAGACAGAATTTTGTAATAAGCTTTCTAAAATGAACGATGAAGAACGTGCAGAATATTTAAAAAGTTTTTATCCAGAACAAAATTTGAACTTTGAAAAAGAAATAAAAGGTACTGTTTATAAGGTCAATACCTATTTTAATAAAAATTCGGAACACACTATACTAACTAGATTTTTTGAAATCTTCCAAAAGTAATAATTTTTATATTGAATTTTTAGTTTGAAATATGGTATATTATAAACACTACTTGAAATGTAATAACTATAATTTTATATCGTATTTCAAGCTGTCAAAAGAAAGGAGTAAATAATGAAACAGCTAGAAAGCGATAAAATAACTGCTTTATACTGTCGTTTATCAAGAGATGATGAACTATCAGGAGAAAGCAATAGTATAAAAAATCAAAAATCAATTTTAAGTAAATATGCACAAGATAACAATTTTCAAAATATTAAGTTCTTTGTAGATGATGGATATTCTGGAATAACTTTTACAAGACCTGCTTTTATGGAAATAATGGAACTTGCTGAACAAGGCAAAATCGGAACTATTATTGTAAAAGACCATTCAAGACTTGGTAGAAATAGACTTGTTGTAGGACAACTTCTTGAAGAAGATTTTGTAAGATTAAACATTAGATATATTGCTATAATGGACAACATTGATAGTAGCAAAGGTTTAAATGACTTCTTACCTATTCAAGACTGGTTTAATGAAATGCATGCTAAAAATACAAGTCAAAAAGTTAGAGCAGTTCTTAAAAGTAAAGGCGAATCTGGAATTTCACTTGCTAACAATGTACCCTATGGCTATAAAAAAGATGAGAACGATAAAACAAAATGGATAGTAGATGAAACATCTTCTGAAATTGTAAAAGAAATATTTAATCTATTTATTCAAGGACATGGAACTTGTGAGATTGCCAGAATTTTAAGAGAAAGAAAAATATTAACTCCATCAGAATATAATGCAAGTATTAGTACAAACTCAAATACTAAATATCAATATAAATGGTGTGGAACTACTGTGGCTGGTATTTTGGATAGACAAGAATATATTGGAGATACAATAAATTTTAAATCTACTACTCGTTCTTATAAAGATAAAACAAAAGTAAGACTTCCAAAGGAAGATAGAAAAATATTTAAAAATACCCACGAGCCAATTATTGATGAATATACTTGGAATATTGCAAAGCAATTAAGAAATAATAGAAAAAAGCCTACTAGGTCAGGTAAGAAAAGTATTTTTTCAGGACTACTATTTTGCAATGATTGTGGTAAAAAAATGTACTTTCAATCACCTGTAACAGATTTAAAAGCTAAAGACCATTACAGATGTTCAAGTTATAAGCATGATACTTCTCTATGCTCATCTCACTATATTTCAGATGAAGTATTACAAGTTATTGTTTTAGAGAATATTCAAAGAGTAATTTCATATGTAAAAAGCTATGAAGATTTATTTATTCAAGAACAACTTGCAAAATCTACACAAGATGAGTTAAAGCATATTTCTAAAAACAAGAAAGAACTTGAACAAGCAAAGAAAAGAATAATTGAAATTGATAACTTATTTATGCACATTTACGAGGATAATATATCTGGAAAGCTAACAGATGAAAGATTTAGAAATTTATCTTTTAATTATGATAAAGAACAAAAAGAATTAAAAACAAAAATTGAACAATTATCAAAGGAAATAAACAATACTGAAAAGAAAACAACTGACTTAACACAGTTTATATCTAATGTTAAGAAATATACTGAAATAACTGAACTAACACCAGAGATACTAAATGAGTTAATAGAAAAGATACTAATTCATCAAGCAGAAAAAGTTGATGGTAAAAAAGTTCAAGAAATAGATATATATTACAGAGGTGTTGGCATAATTTCTTTTCCAGTTAGTTTAGAAGATATGACAATGGTAATTGAAAAAATGATAAATAAAAGAATATCAGCTTAAACAAGCTATTTTATGGGAGAATATTTTAGTGTACTTAACTAAAGCGTTCTCCCCTATGAGTTATGACATACTATCATAACTCGGTGGCTCTGCGAGGCTAATTCAATTTACCTTAATTGGTAAATTGAATGCACAAACATCTGATTAAATTTATTTTTACAAAATAAATCTATCATCTATTTTTGAAGTAGTTCTTGTTTAATTATCTTCATTTTTAGCACCATCCTTTCATTAGGATGATTTTAATATTGTTTTTAAGCAACAAAAAAATCAACCAGATTTTATTTACTGATTGATTTTCATATCGATCTGTTCTATTAGTTCGAACAGAAACGTCATTGGTGCGGATGAAGGGACTCGAACCCCCACGCCGTTGGCACTGGTTCCTAAGACCAGCGCGTCTACCAGTTCCGCCACATCCGCATTTCCTATTGACAATAATTATAATAGCACAAACTAAGTTTTATTGTCAATAGAAATTGATAATTTTTTAAAATTTACAAACTAATTTTAATTAGTATTATATTCTTTTAAATTTAATATATGTAACAATACATGATATAAACATCATTAATATTGCAAAATGAATAAATACATTACTTGTTTTACCAGCATATGGTAATTTTGTATTCTTAGTTTCTGTACCAACCTTATTAACAGAAGAATTACCATTATCTTTGTTTACAGAATCTTCATTTTTCTTATCAGATGCTGTTGTTTTATCTGTTTCATCTTTTTTGTCTTCTTTGTCTGATGTTGATGGCTTATCTGTCTCATCTTTTTTATCTTCTTTGTCTGATGTTGATGGCTTATCTGTCTCATCTTTTTTGTCTTCTTTGTCTGATGTTGATGGTTTTTCTGTTTCATCCTTTTTATCTTCTTTGTCTGATGTTGATGGTTTTTCTGTTTCATCCTTTTTGTCTTCTTTGTCTGATGTTGATGGCTTATCTGTCTCTTCTTTTTTATCTTCTTTGTCTGATGTTGATGGCTTATCTGTCTCATCTTTTTTATCTTCTTTGTCTGATGTTGATGGCTTATCTGTCTCATCTTTTTTATCTTCTTTTCCCGGTGTTGTTTCTTGTTTTGTTCCTGTTAACTCGTAAATATCTCCATCATATACTGTTCTATTTCCACTAACTACTTTTATCCATATTACAACATCTTTTGTTCCTGTAAAGCTTGATAAATTAGCATTAATTTGGTTATTCATTGTTAATGTCCAATTATCTGTATATTTAGGTAACAATCCTTTGGTTTTTGCATCTAATTCATCAATATGTGCATCTGAAAAATTTGTTAGGTTTTCTCCATATTTATTTAAATAGTATTGTCTTGCTGATTGATAATTATCATAATTTTGTTCTGTTTTGTTTTCATCATATATTCTATAATATTTCGCTACAATTAGTTCATCTTTTAATTTCCTTATTTCATTATATTTAGTAGTTTCTATTTCGTTTATTTGATAATACATTTGATAATTTGTTATACTATTTTCTATTTCTACTTTACCAATTCCATCTGTTAAGAATGTAGGCATTTTAATTTCATCTCCAGCATCTATTACTCCTACATTTGAATTTGTATTATTTCCAGTATCTTCTTTATTTGAATCAGATTTTGTTCCTATTTCCTCATATATTTGTGCATCATATACTGTTCTAATGCCATTTTGTACTTTTACCCATGCTGTAAAATATTTAGTCCCAGAAAAGCTTGATAAGTCAAGACTTATGATGTTATTACTGGTTAAAATCCAATTATTTGTATAATCAGGTAAGTTCCCAATTATCTTAGCATCTAATTCATCAATACGTGCATCTGAAAAATTTGTTAGGTTTTCTCCATATTTATTTAAATAGTATTGTCTTGCTGATTGATAATTATTATAATTTTGTTCTGTTTTGTTTTCATCATATGTTATATAATATCTTGCTACATTTAGTTCATCTTTTAATTTTCTTATTTTAGCATATTGATTACTGTCCATTTCTACAAATTGATAATATATGCTTGAGTTTGCTAAACTTGTTGCTGTGTTAACTGTAACATTACCATTATTTAGGATAGATGGAATTTCAATTTCATCTCCTGCATCTACTACTCCACCTGTATATGCGTTGGCATTTGTAATTACGAAAACTATTATTAAAATTATAATAGAAATTAGTACTTTTTTTATTATTTTCATTTTTATAATCATTCCTTTCATAGAAAAGTAATTTTAAATAAATCCAATATTTAGGATATTATCTATAATTTTCCTTTCAAAATAAACTCTTTTATTATTTTACCACACTTTATGTTAATTGTAAATATTTTCTCAACATTTTATACATATAATCATTGCAGTTCAGTAAAAAATATATGAATATATTTTAAATGTTAGTATATTAATATTTTGCAGCAAAAGACTCATAGGTAGACTAGAAAACAAAATAGGGAGATAAACTCCCTATTTTGTTTTTAGTGAACAATCTAATATTTCTTTAAGCTTATTTTTGTGTTGTCTGCTGTAACTGCTGTTACTGCATGTCCTACTCCATCATAATTATATTTTTTAACCTTTCCATAGTCCACATAACTGTAAATCATTTTCATTTCTTCTGTCTTATAATTTACAATGTAGACATTACCCTTTTTACTGGTTAATGCTAAGTTATTCTTTTTAGTTACTCCAACTTTTGCAACATTTTTGTATTTTTTTCCATTGAATGAAAGTATACCTTTTTTGAATGTGTATTTGTACAGTTTTTTATTATCTGAGTTATATACTACATTTGTATAAGTACCTACCGGAACTACTCGAGATTTATCTACTTGGGTAGTAGTATTATTATCTACTTGGGTAATTCCTAATGCTTTCTTCTGTTCATCTAAGGTTAATACATTAACGATGGAATAATTGGATAACCTTATAGCAGTAACATAATTATTAGTGCTGTCTTTTAAATAACTATCTACATTAGTTACAAGTTGATTTAATTTTACTTCTTTTTGCAAATTGGGATTATACCATTTTGCTGTCTTTACTCCATTGTTGATAGAAGTAATATAAATCGTTTCGTTGTTATCAATTCCAACTGCACATACATTTTCTTCTGTGAAATTAATAACTTTTTGGTCAACCAGTACCTGAACCTTGCCATCAATTACAACAAAAGTATACTTCTTATTGCCAACATTTATACTTTCTACTAAATTAAGTTTTCCTGTGGTGTTGTTAGCATTTCCTAAGTATCTCTTTTGCTCATCTAAGGTTAATACATTAACTATAGAGTTATTAGATAACCTTATAGCGACAATATGATAGGTACTGTCTTTTACATAGCTGTCTACATTAGTTACGAATTGATTTAATTTTACTTCATTCTGCAAATTTGGATTATACCATTTTGCAGTCTTTATTCCATTATTGATAGAAGTAATATAAATCGTTTCATTGTTATCAATTCCAACTGCACATACATTTTCTTCTGTGAAATTAATAACCTTTTGATCAACTATTACCTGAGCTTTACCATCAGTTACAACAAAAGTATATGTCTTACTACCAACATTTATGTTCTCTACTAAATTAAGTTTTCCTGTGGTATTTGATGAATTATTACCAGTTGAAGTATTTCCTCCTGTTGTGTTACCATTTGTTGTAATGCCAGCTAATTTTTTGAATTCTTCTAATGTAGGTACACTTACTAAACCGGTCGTTGTCTGTATTCCAACTAATTGCTCACCCGAAAATGCAAAGCCTTCTGCATTATTTAAATACTTGTGTAAATTAACACTCGGCTCATCTTTCTGGAGCATATAGTTGTATCCTGCACAAATACCTCTGTAGTTTATGGTCCATACGGTGCCATTGCTATCAAGGTATGCAGCTGCCATAACGTTCTCATCTGAGAGCCATTTGACTTTGTCTCCAGCTATTAGCTGAACTTGACCATTTTTAGTTAAAGTGTTGTACGTTACTCCATTAATTGTAACCTTAGATGTACTCGGCACATCTGCTGCTAATACAATTTTGTCTTCTGCCCAGACCATTGTAGTAACTGATGCAACCTGTGTTACAACTAACAGTGCTACTAAAAGTAACCGTGCAAATGTTTTCAAGGAACTGTTGTTTTTAGTGATTTTTTTCTTCATATAGTTTGTCCTCCTTTAATTTGTTCACTAAATACATTTTGTGCATTTATCAATGCACTTGTTATTAGGCTTTTATATGCCTATTTAGCACCATTTGGTACCTCATTTATATTATATCACATTTTTATAAATCAAGCAAATTTTACATAAAACAGAGTAGAATTCCTCCTGTTATAGCTAAAATAAAGCCTAAAATTTTTAATCCGGCTGAGCCTTCATTTTGGTCTCCAAATCCAAAAAACTTTTTTGTTAAAATTCTAGCATCATAAATAAGTATTACTCCAAATAAAATTAATAATAACATTAAAATTTTTACTATAATCATAATATCTACATCCTTTTTATTTTTGTAGCTTTATATTAATATTTTTTTATATAAAAGTCAAGAGGGAATGCATTGCATTCCCTCTTATAACTTCTGCTATTCAGTAGCTACTTGATCAAAAACAATTTGAGCTAACTTTTTAACTACGTGACTAACAGTTTGACCTACAAGCCATTCTGTGGGTACTGCATCGGAGTCGTTAAGTGCAACTTCGAGCTGGTCTAAGCATTTAGATGCACTGACCTCTACAAGGTCCTTTTTAGGATAGTTTTTCTTCATCTCCTTCATAACTTTAGATGCAATTTTATCCATCTTCTCTTCCGGATGCCGAAGCTTACGAACTACCATTTCAGCTAAGAAACACGTATGGTACTTATCTAACTTCAATTTTTCTGCCTCACTTAATGCTACATTGTAGATCAGTTTTTTGTTCTTCATTTCTTTGTCTCCTTATTAATTAAATATGTGCCTCTACTTAGAGGACTTATTATAATAATAGCTACATGTCCTATTTTAGGAACTATATATATTATACATCAATTTACATAATAAGTCAATTTTGTTTTACAAAACTACTCTTTTATTTTACGAAACTTAATTCTAAAAATATATAATAAACATTATTCTATAGTTAGTGTGGTTTTATTAAAATGTTTTCCAGATTTAACTTTAACACATGGCCTCAATCCTCCAATATTAGCATTTCTATCTATCCATCTAACAGTCTTTAGAACAGTGTCTCCTGAATCTGAAAGCAATATCCCACTGTTGTTCGCATTATATCCATAAGCTGTAATAAATCCTATATCATTAGAGTAAAATGAAGTTCCTATACTGTTTCCGCCAACTGGTATTTGAATTCAATCCACCACTATAATTTAGACCATATATTGCTCTTTTAGTCTTAATTGCTTGAATTTCTGATTTTCCTGAATATACTAAACTTAAATTTAATAATTCTAATGTAGGACTTCCCATACATAAATCTCCATTATCTGCGTCTATAAAACTGGTCCACATATTATAATCCAATAACTGTGGACCACCTGGATTGCATTTCCATAAAACTCCATATTTAGGAAATTTTTGTTTTTCCTCATTGGTAAGATTAGAATATGCCTCATAAAGTGATTCATTTCCAGGAAATTCACATAAACGTTCTAAGTTAGCAATATATCCTTCGTTTTTATTTGTACTGAAACCATCATTTACAATAAATGGACTAACTACTTTAGATCTTGTTTCACTATATGCAAAAGTTCCATACCCATGTTCAATCATTGTATTTTTGGGATATTTAGTATAGTCTATACATTTACTGGCTATTAAGAATAAACCTTCTTCTCCTTCATACAAGACATTCCAATCATCTGAATAATCTCCGTCATTATCTACATCTATTTTATAATTTGTAACTGAGAATTTGGTTAAATTAGGATTTACTTTCACTTCACATTTTGCTTCATATTTTCCGTATATTATGCTTATTTCGGAAGTTGTTTCTTCTGTTTTGCTCTTTACTGTTATTACATTTCCTTCTATTCTATCTATTATTACATTTTCATTATCTGATGTTGCTTTTAATGTTAGTGTTTCTTTTTCATTTATTGCTTCTATTTCTGTTTCTTGTAAATAAATTGGTGTTCTTTGTATCTTTATTACGTTTTCTGTTAAAGTTATTTCATAATATTTTTCATCTATTTGAATAAAATTCCCATTTTTGTTATATATTGTATCTTCTTTTAATTCTACTGTTATATAATTTGTTCCATTTGCTGCTAATACAATTTTATCTTCTTTTAATGATATTCCTACTATTGGCTCTTCTAATTTTTCTATTTTTTTTATTTTATATCCTTTATTGATTAACTCTTCTACTACATCTGAGATTGTTGGTCCATTTATTTTATTCTGATATTCAGAAACTTTTAATTCTAAATATACTAAATTCGCTACTTCTTCTATATCTGCAATTTTGCTTTCTATACTCGCATTTTGTGTTTTTTTAAATAATTCACTATCTTTTAATGTAGCTATTGATATCCCCGCTAATATTAATAAAACTATAATGGTCACAATAAGTGCTACTAATGTTATTCCATTCTGCTTATTTATTTGTTTGTTCTTTATTGTATTAGAATGTTTAACACAACTCCATTTTTTATTAAAGTGTAGCTCTCTCTCTCTCTCTCTCTCTCTCTCTCTCTACAATTTCAACGTTTTCGTTCTTTTTGATATTTTGCATTTTTTATCTCCTTTTATCTACTTTTTTATGTTTTTATATTATCATATTTTTTATTTATTGTCTATATTTTCATTAATATTTGGTTCATCTGTTTCTTCTATCTTTTCCAAAATATCATTATTATCTACTGCTTCTTTTTCTCCATTTAAATAATCATTGTACAATTTTTTATTTTTTCTTGTGTTGATATAATACAGGTCTAAAAACTGCTCTTTAACATATATTTATACAAAACACTTATAATTTCATATGAATAGTAAAATATTTTATGTGAAAAATTGGAGGTAATAATGAAAAAAACATTCACAATTTTATTATTAATTATTTGTAGTTTTACAACAATTTCAACAGGTTATTATTCAAGTTCATACATATGGTCTATAGATTCGAGTACTAATCCCGTATTTTCGTCAGATGTTTTAGAAACAAATTCCGAAATTCAAAATGATAATTCTCTAAATTTAGAATCTAGTGCTGCAATACTAATAGAACAATCAACAGGTCAAGTTTTATATGCTCATAATGCCCACGAGCAACTACGTCCAGCTTCTGTCACAAAAATTATGAGTATCTTATTAATTATGGAACAAATTGATAGTGGTAATCTTTCTTACACAGATGCTGTTCCATGTTCAGAAAATGCTCGTTCTATGGGTGGATCTCAAATCTGGCTTGATCCTAGAGAGACTTTAACAGTTGACGAAATGCTAAAAGCAATATGTGTTGTATCTGCAAATGATTGTGTAGTTGCAATGGCAGAACACATTGCCGGTTCCGAAGAAGCTTTTGTTCAAATGATGAATGATAAAGCAAAAAAAATAGGTATGAATGATACAACTTTTAAGAATTGTCATGGTATTGATGAAGATGGGCATTTAACATCGGCTTATGACATAGCTTTAATGTCTCGCGAACTTTTAATAAAACATCCGGGTATAACAAAATATACAACTATTTGGATGGATAGTTTAAGAGATGGAAAATCTCAATTAGTAAATACAAATAAATTAATAAAAACTTACAAGGGCATTACAGGTCTAAAAACAGGTTCTACATCACTTGCTTTATATAACTTATCTGCAAGTGCAACACGTGATAATTTATCTTTAATTGCTGTAATTATGAAAGCTCCTTCTACAAAGATACGATTTTCAGAAGCTCAAAAGTTATTAGACTATGGTTTTAACAAATTTTCTTTCAAAAGTTTTGGAAATAAAAATGATATAATTCAGTCAGTATCTGTAAATAAAGGTGTTACAAATAATGTTGATGTTATATTAGAAAACAATGCTGGTACTTTAATGGAAAAAGGAAAAGAAAATCAGGTTTCTCAGTCTCTTGAAATAAATGGTAATATTGAAGCTCCTATTAAAAAAGGTGATGTTCTTCGGAAGAATCGTTTTTTCTTTAGATAATAATGTTCTTTCAAGTGTTAATTTAATTGCTTCTGATAATGTAGATAAAATAAATTTATTTACTATGTCAAAAAAGGTTATTTATAGTTGGATTGATTTATTACGAAGTTAAGATATGGGGATAGTCTAAAAATCCCCATATCTTATTATTTTAACTTTAAATATCCTAATTCTTCCCAACTGTTATATGCTAAATTTAGTTTAAATACTAATTTAGGTTTTGCACCCGCTCTATTTTTATCTATAACACAAGCATAATATCTAACATCTGGATTGTCTGATTTTTCTAAATTTAAAAATTTTGTATCTACTTCTTTTAATGAATATTCATACTCATCTAAATTGTCTCTATTTATTTGTTTAAATAGGCATAATGTATCTAAAACTTCTTTTACTGTTCTACTTACGGCTAAGTCATTTACATTTAAGTTAATTGGAGATGTTTGACTTTCTGCTAATTGTAATGATGAACATATGAAAATATTGAAATTTTGTGCTAAATTTGAAAGGATTGTTGCTGTTTTCTTTATTTCTTCTGGATTTCCAATGTTGTCTGTATCTGTTTTTAATGTATCATAAAATACATATTCTATATGTTCTTTGTAATAGTAATTTATTATAACTTTCTTTAATTCATCATTTGTGTGGTCCGTAATATTTATAAAATATATTGAATTTTTAATTTGTTTACTTGCCCAATCAATTGCTTTAATTGCTTTATTGAAGTCTGATGATATTGTTGATAATCTTTTTACAAATTGCTTTTGTGTTTCTCCTTCTTCTTTTAAGATATATCCGTTTTCATCTAATTTTGCTGCCTTTTTATTATCTGGTCTAAATTTAAATTCTAATAATTCACCTTCTGAAATTTTAACTTCTTGTCCATGTATTTTTTGTATTTCCGGATTATTTATTATTGTTGTGATTAAGCAAAGTTTCATTTTTTCTTCTGACATCTCATTTGATATTACTAGTACTTTCTTCTTATGAACTAATGCTGTATATGTTGCTAAATCTGTTGTAAGTCTACTTTTACCAGAGTTTGATGGCATCGCAAAAGCCATTGTTTCCCCTTTTCTTATTCCTTTAAATACTTCTGTTATTATTGGAAATGGATAGCTTAATCCATTTGCTAGTTCATTTTCTCCACTTTCTAAAAAATCTACTAAATCATTGCTTAATACTGATTGCTTAAATTTCTGTGTTACTTTAACTTGCTCTATTGTGCTTTCAACTTCTTCTGATGACATCTTATCGTATAAATTATATTCTGTTATTTCTACTATTTTATTTTGTATATTTCTTTCTGGTGTTTCTATATATGCTTTTCTTATTATAAATAATTTTCTTAATTCTGTATAAATTTTTTCTATATTATAATCTTGATTTTTAACTTCTCTTACTAATTTATTTTTTAGTTCATACACTTTATCTGTATCTTTTGAAAAATTAAATCGGTTTTTAGCTTGTTCAGAAGAATATTTTGCACCTTCATTATATAATACACTTTTGTATATGTTTAACATTTCAGGGTCTTCAAACATACAAATTTCATATAAAAAATAATACTTAGATATTAATTTTGGATTTTCTAGTAGTAATCCTATAAAAATTCTTTCTAATTCAATATTGCTTAACTGTTTTGGATATGATCCATCATCAATTTCTTCATTTTCTTCTATTATATTTTCATCTTCTGTTTCTTTTGCTTTTTCTTCTTTTTCTTTTAATTCTCTCATTTTTTTAAGTGCCTCAAAGTAGTTTCCTGTTGCTATTAAATCCTTTATTTCATTTATATATCCTTCATTTTCTTTTGTTACTTTTATGTCGTTTAATAAATCATATATTTTACCAACATTTTCCATCTTTAATATTCATTCCTTTCTTGTCCCATGGGGACGGTTCTTTTGGGACAAAAATGTCCCAAAAGAACCGATGTATTGATTATACAATGTACAACAATTACTATTTTAATCTTTCTTCAACTTTTTGTAGCATTTCTTTGTATTTTTCTAATTTATCTTTTTCTTCTTGTACTTTCTTTTCAGGTGCTTTATTTATAAATCCTGGATTTGAAAGCATTTTTTCACATCTTGCTACTTCACTTTCTAATCTTGTTTTTTCTTCTTCAAGTCTTTTTCTTTCTTCCTCCATATCGACTAAATCTTCAAGTGGCATGTATAATTCTATTCCATCTTTTAATATACTTATTGCATTTTCTGGTATTCCAGCTTTATCTTTTTGAACCACTATTTTTTCTCCAAGTCCTAGTTTTAAAATAAAGTCTTTTGCTTCCCAAATTTCGTTTTCATATTTTTTAGTCACAAATATTAATTCTGATTTTTTTGATGGATGTATGTTCATATTTGCTCTTACATTTCTTATTTCTGTAATAATTTCTTTGATTTTTTCAACTGTTTCTTCTTCTTTATTAAATTCAAATTCTTTTTTTATTTCTGGCCATTTTGCAACTATTATGTCTTCTGTTCCAAATACTATTAAACTTTTATATATCTCTGCTGTAACAAATGGCATAAATGGATGTAATAATTTAAGTGATGCTGCTAAAATATGATTTAATACATATGTTACTGAAGCTTTTTCTTCTTCTTTTTGGCTATAAATTCTTGGTTTTACCATTTCTATATACCAATCACAGAATTCGTTCCAAATAAAATTATATATATTATCCAGTGCTATTCCTAGATCATACTTATTAATATTTTTAGTAACATCTATTACTAATTTATCAAATTTGTTTAATATCCATTTATCTTCAATTCTCAACCTTTCAGGATTGTATGTTTCATTTTTTTTAATGGTTTCATTATAAAAGTTTCTTACTTTTTCTTCATCTGGTGCATTCATTATTATGAATTTAGCTGCATTCCAAATCTTGTTTGCAAAGTTTGATGCTTGTTCTAGTTTTTCTGGCATATATTTGATGTCATTTCCCATCGTTGTACCGGAAAGTACTGAGAATCTTAAGCTATCCGCACCATATTTGTCGATTATTTCAATTGGGTCTATTCCATTTCCTAATGATTTTGACATTTTTCTTCCTTGTGAATCTCTTACAATTCCGTGTACTACAACATCTTTGAATGGTTTTTTGTTAGTTAGTTCTAGTCCTTGTGTCATCATTCTTGATATCCAAAATGTTATAATATCATAACCAGTTACTAATACATTTGTTGGATAAAATGTTTTATAATCTTCTGATTCTGTGTTTGGCCAACCTAATGTTGAGAATGGCCATAATGCTGAGCTGAACCATGTGTCTAATGAGTCTTCATCTTGATGTAATTTAGTTGAACCACATTTTTCACATTTTTTTGGCATTTGTTTTGCTACATGTATATGTCCACAATCATCACAATAATATACTGGTATTCTGTGTCCCCACCATAACTGTCTTGATATACACCAGTCTTGGATATTATCTAACCAGTTAAAGTACATTTTTTCATATCTTTTTGGAACAAATTTCACTTCATCGTTTCTAACTGCATCTGCTGCCTTTTTTGCTAAATCTTTCATTGATACAAACCATTGCTCTGAAATTCTTGGTTCTATTGTGCTGTGGCATCTGTAGCATTTTCCAACATTATGTGTGTAATCTTCAATTTTAACTAAATTTCCTAGTTCTTGCAATTTTTCTACAATTATTTTTCTTGCTTCCATTGCTGGTATTCCTTTATATTCAGGAACTAAATCTCCCATAATTGAACTTTCATCAAATACTTCAATAATTTCTAAATTATGTCTTAATCCAGCTTGATAGTCGTTTGGATCATGTGCTGGTGTAATTTTAACGCATCCTGTTCCAAATTCTTTTTCTACAAATTCATCTGCAATTATAGGAATTTCTTTATTCATAATTGGTAAAATACATTTTTTTCCTATTAAATCTTTATACCTTCCATCATCTGGATGTACTGCAACCGCTGTATCTCCAAGCATTGTTTCAGGTCTTGTCGTTGCAACTATAATGTATCTATCTGGCTCACCTGCAATTTGATATCTAATATACCATAAATGTGAAGTTTCATCCTCATATTCAACTTCTGCATCAGAAATTGTTGTATGACAAGAAGGACACCAATTTATCATTTTTTTCCCTTTATAAATTAGCCCTTTATTATACAATTGGATGAATTGTTCCAAAACTGCTTCTGATAGTCCTTCATCCATAGTAAATCTATCTCTATCCCAATCGCAAGAACATCCTAATCTTCTTTGCTGTTTTTTAATTGTTCCACCATATTCTTTAGTCCAAGCCCATGCTCTTTCTAAAAATTGTTCTCTTGTAATATCAGCTTTTGTCAATCCTTCTTTCTCTTTCATTTTAGCAACAACTTTTACTTCTGTTGCAATAGCTGCATGGTCTGAACCTGGAAGCCATAATGTGTTGTATCCTTGCATTCTTTTAAATCTTATTAAAATATCTTGTATTGTGTCATCTAATGCATGTCCCATATGTAGTTTTCCTGTTACATTAGGTGGTGGCATCATTATGCAATAGCTTTCTTTTGTTTTGTCCATGCTTGGTTTAAAGTACCCCTTTTCTTCCCATTCTTTATATAGTTTTTCTTCAAAATCTTGTGGATTATATTTGTCATTTAACTTTTTATCCATTTAAAATTTACCTCCTTCTTTTTGAGACATGTGGGACGGTCTTATTTTGTCTCACTTTTTTGTCGATTTTTGTCTTTTTTCATTTTTTAAATCATTCAAACATTTTTCGACATTTTTTTCGGTTTTTGTGAGACATTTTTGGACCGTCCCCAGTGTCTCACTCAAAAAAGCTCACCCTAAATTGCTATTACACAATATAAGGGCGAGCTTTTTATCTCACGTTACCACCTTAATTATTATCTATTTTTTTATTTCTTTTTATAGATAATTTCTCATTTTACTTTAACGCAGCTTATACGGATAATCTTAAGTTTATTTTCGGATTATCAACTCAAAAGTTACTTTCTATTTATCCTAATTTCAGAAGTTTACAGCCTATGACTTCTGTTCTCTTTAAATTGGTGCTTAAATATACTTCTCTTTTTCTTCGTTTTTTATTTATTATGGTATAATTATATTACTTTTTATTCTTTTTGTCTAGTGATTTTTATATAAAATATCCGATACTAAGTTTAACTAATTAGTATCGGATATTTTTCTAAATAATTTTCATTGCTTCTAATAAAGATTCGACTTCATGAGTTGGATGGTATTTAGTTTCGTTTTTATTTTTTCCCTTATTTAACCATATAGATTTTATGCCAGCATGGTTAGCAAATGCGATGTCAGTTGTAAGCGAATCACCAATAATAAGATACTGTTCTTCTCTTTCTGCTTTTATTAATCCTTTTGATGATAATGGATTGCTTTTTAGATATGCATTATCACAGCAGTGTAATTCTTCGATATAGTCTAATACACCATAGTTTTTTAACATGTCTTCCTGTACCTTTCTCCACCAATCTGATTTTACGATACTTTTTATGTTTTTTTCCTTTAGATATTCCATTAAAACTAATGTATCTTTATTAAAGTCACTTCCTTCAAATTTCATTTCATAATGTACCGCCATGAATTGCTCCGGCAAAATACCATAAATATCTAAGATTGGCATTTCGTGTTCAATAAGTTTTAATGTTTCCTTCATGTTTACTTTTTTGTTTTTAAAGTATTCCATAAATTTTGCGAAGAAATTGTAAAACTCAATTGAAAATTCTGCTACTTCAGGAATTTTTAAAGCTTTTGCTAATATCTCTGGTTCTTCTTTTTTATGAAACCACATTAAATCATCACAATCCCAAATAACTATCCGTACTTTCTCCATATTTTATACCTCCATTTGTAGATATTATTAGTTACAACTTTATGTTGATAATTTTATCATTTAATTTACTATATGTCAATATTACTACCAAATTAGTACCAATATGCTAATTTTTCTTTTATTCCAAATACTTTTTCAAAAATTTTCCTGTATAGCTATGTTCATTTTTGCAAATCTGTTCTGGTGTACCAACAGCGACCACTTGTCCTCCACCATCTCCGCCTTCTGGTCCTAAGTCAATTATGTGGTCACATGTTTTTATTAAGTCTAAATTATGTTCTATAACTATAATTGTATTCCCAGTATCCACTAATCTTTGTAAAATATCTACTAATCTATGAACATCTGCTATATGAAGACCTGTTGTAGGTTCATCTAAAATATAAAGTGTTTTTCCTGTTGCTCTTTTTGAAAGTTCTGTTGCTAGTTTAACTCTTTGTGCTTCTCCTCCTGAAAGTGTGGTTGATGGTTGCCCTAGTTTGATATATCCCAATCCTACATCATACATAGTTTGAATTTTTTGTTTTATTTTTGGTATTTTGTCAAAAAATTCGAGTGCTTCTTCTACTGTCATATTTAATACATCTGAAATGTTTTTTCCTTTATATTTTACTTCTAATGTTTCTCTATTATATCTTTTTCCTTTACATACTTCGCAAGGTACATAAACATCTGGTAAAAAGTGCATTTCTATTTTGTGTACACCATCACCATTACAACTTTCACATCTTCCTCCTGCTACATTAAAACTGAATCTTCCTTTGTCAAATCCACGTAATTTTGCTTCATTTGTTCCTGCGAATATATCTCTTATTAAATCAAATACTCCTGTATATGTTGCTGGGTTTGAACGTGGTGTTCTTCCTATTGGTGATTGGTCTATATTAATTATTTTGTCTATATTTTCTAGTCCTTTTACTTCTTTACATTTTCCTGGTTTTTCTGATGAGCCGTTTAGTTCTTTTGCAATTGTTTTGTATAAAACTTCATTTACAAGTGTTGATTTTCCTGAGCCTGAAACACCTGTAACACAAGTAAATACTCCAAGTGGAAATTTTACGCTTATGTTTTTTAAGTTGTTTTCTGCGGCATTTTTTACTTCTATTACTTTTGATTTTACATGTTTTCTTCTTGTTTTTGGAACTTCTATTTTCTTTTTTCCACTTAAATATTGTCCTGTGATTGAATTTTCTACTTGTTTTATTTCTTCCGCTGTTCCCTGTGCCATAACATTTCCACCATGCACACCTGCTCCGGGTCCAATATCTATTATTTGGTCTGCTGCATACATTGTGTCTTCATCATGTTCCACCACTAAAAGAGTATTTCCTAAATCTCTTAATTTTTTTAATGTTGCAATTAATTTATCATTATCCCTTTGATGAAGTCCAATGCTTGGTTCATCTAAAATGTACATAACTCCTGTAAGTCCAGATCCTATTTGAGTTGCTAAACGGATTCTTTGTGCTTCTCCTCCTGATAGGGAACCTGCATTTCTTGAAAGTGTTAAATATTCTAGTCCTACATCTATTAAAAATTGAAGTCTTGTGTTTATTTCTTTTAATATCATGTCTGCAATCATTGCTTCCTTTTGAGTTAATTTTAATGCTCCTAAAAATTCTTTTAAGTCTTTTATTGACATATCTGTTATTTCATTTATGTTTTTATCATTTATTTTTATGCATAATATTTCTTTTTTTAGCCTGGCTCCATTACAAGTATGGCAGTTAGAATTTGTCATATACATTTCATAGAAACTTCTCATACCTTGTGATTTTGTTTCACTATGACGTCTATCAAGTGTTGGCAAGACTCCCTCAAATGGTGCTGTAAACTTTCTTACACCAGCAGCAGATGAATATTCAAAATCAATTTTTTCATCCCCTGTACCATATAAGATTTTTTCCATAAACCATCTTGGTAATTTTTTTATTGGAACATCTTTTATTTTTACGCCATAATGTTTGGCTATACTTTCAAAATACATTTTTGCCATTGTATCGCCTTTTTTCATTGTACTTGCACCAAATGCTTTTATTCCATCATATAAAGTTTTATTTTTATCAGGTACTATTAAATCTTCATCCATTTTCATTAAATATCCTATACCCATACATGTTGGACAAGCTCCATATGGATTATTAAACGAAAACATTCTTGGTGTTATTTCTGGAAAGCTGAAACCACAGTCTGGGCATGCATAATTAGAACTATATAATACCATTTTTTCTCCATTACTAGAAAAAATATCTACTAATACTAGATTTTCTGCATGTTTTAAAGCTGTTTCTACTGATTCTGTGAGTCTACTTCTTATTTCTTCTTTAACAACTAGTCTATCTACAATTAATTCAATTTCATGTTTTTTATTTTTATCTAATTTAATTTCATCTGATAAATCGTAAACCTCTCCATCAATTCTTGCTCTGACAAATCCATCTTTTTGATAGCCTTCTAATTGTTTTACAAATTCTCCTTTTCTACTTCTTACAACAGGTGCTAAAATTTGTATTCTTGTTCCTTCTTCTAAAGCCATTATATTATCAACTATTTGGTCAATTGATTGCTTTTCAATTTTTTTGCCGCAATTTGGGCAATATGGTACTCCTATATTTGCATATAATAAACGAATATAATCATATATTTCTGTTACTGTTCCAACTGTTGAACGTGGATTCTTTGATGTGGTTTTTTGGTCTATTGATATTGCTGGTGATAATCCTTCTATTGATTCTACATCTGGTTTTTCCATTATTCCTAAAAATTGTCTTGCATATGATGATAAACTTTCTACATATCTTCTTTGTCCTTCTGCATATAATGTATCAAATGCAAGTGATGATTTTCCAGAACCTGATAGTCCTGTTATTACTACCATTTTATCTCTTGGTATTTCTAAATTTATATTCTTTAAATTATGCTCTTTTGCACCTTTTATTATTATTTTATCATTCATTTTTTTCACTCCTTGTTCCAAAAGGTATGTTTCTAATTGGCCATTTTCCTTTTTTGGCATTTTGTACCCCTAAAAAAAATGTCCCTCTTGGGACATTATACTATATTTATAAATTTAAAACAAGAGTTTGGTAAATTTTTATTCAAAATAATGCTCGCTGTCTCCGTTTTCTATCTCATTTATTAAATTAATTTCTTGCCAATAAGATAGCTCCTTTTCATAATATTGTAAAATTTGAGAAGCTCTAATTAAAATTATTCTTTTAATTGTAAATTGTTCTTTTTCTTCAAGTCTTTGATTTTTTCGTGCGTTTTCTTCACTGGCATATTCTTTTTTACGATTCATATAATAAACATTTTTTAGTGTTCTATCTAGTTCTCCTAACAATATTTTATCTCCTTGTGTATCGTGTATTACAATAGCATTTTTAAATTCTTTTGTAACCATCCATCCTCCTATATTATAATATATATCCACATCATCACGTTTTTCTGTGACACATAACCATCGTTCATCCACCATATTACTAAATATTTTCATTACTGCTGCATTTGGAAAACACAGTTGTGTTAATGAGCTTTGAAGAACTTTTTCTAATGAATCTTCTCCAAATATAAGATTTGTAACACTTAAATTATATAATACGTTTTCATCTTTGTTTGCTCTTGTTTCCATATCACTTAATAGTTTAGTATCTTTTTGTTCATAAATTCCCTCAAGTTGTCCTTTTAATTCTAATTTAAATTTATATATTTCTGCTCTATAATTTCTTATTTTTTGTGTTAGGTCTAATAATTCTTCCATATTAGTGGTATATCTGGAAATCTGTTCCATTTCTTTATCTACTATTTTTTCATTTTTTTGTTCTATTTCATACTGATTTCTAGCTTTTTCGTTATCTTTAAACACAATTTTTTCTCCTTTCAGTTTCTTATATATTGATTTTTAAATTAATTTCTCTCCAAGTGTTCAATTCTTTATTAATAACATTATAAACTTCAAATATTCTTTTTTCTATATCCTTTGTTTTACTTATTTTTATATTTATTGTCTCTTTAATACTATATGCTTTTTCCAATAGCCCTTTCTCTTTTAAATTTTGTTGTATATAGTATATTTCATTAATATCTTCTTTTGCCCAATTTATAATTTCTTTATATTTTATATACTCAGATATTTTTTCTAAATTATTTGCTAATTTAAAGATTTTTTTAGTATTTATAACGTTAATTTCTTTTATCTCCATATGATAATCTGTCTCCTTTTAATACTTTATAATTCTTTAGTATTTTCTATTTCATTAAATTTGATTTCTGAAATTTCTTCTATCTTTTTAATAACTTCTGCTTTTTCTCCACTTATTATTTCACTATGACTTATAAATGACTTTTTTTCTATTAATTCTAGTTCTTCTTCTGAGCTTTCTTTTATACTACAATTTAATCCATTTTTGCTTATAAGAAATTTTGCTATTAATACAGGATTTTTTTCTGTTTTATTTTCATATTTTAAATAATAAACTTCATTATCTACTTCTTCATATTTACAATTTTTACTTGTGATATGTTCTCTATTACTATATAATAAACAATTCAATTTCATTTCAATAGCATCTTTTGATAGCATATTAATTCCACATGCATTTATATTTCCAATCATATTTACAATCATATGAAAAGCTTGTACTGGTGTTACCATCGTGTTTGAATAAAATTTATATAAGTTTTTATACTGTTCTCCTTCTTGTTCTATAATTCTAACTGCTATCACTTTATTGCTTAAACCTTGATATAAAACTATTCCATCATTATATACTGCTGCTTTCTGTTTTTTGTATTTTTCACTTGTTAAAATTTTTCCTAATTTTTCTGAAGCTTCTTTATTAAATTTTAATTTTTCTGGACTATTAGTTTTTTCTAAAACAATTTTTCCTATTTCTGTCCAATTTCCATTACTAGAAATATCAAATATACTCTCACTACTATTTATATCTATTTTTTGTATCTCTCCTTGTGGGGTATTTTCTACAATAAAGTTTTTATTTTTATCTACTTCTAGTTCTTGTTCTTCATCATTTTTTAATATGTTTAAATCAGTGTCTTGTAGCGGTCTACCTAATAATTTTTGTAATAATTCTTTTTGTTTTATTAATATTTGTTCTTTTTCTTCTAATAATTTTTCTATTTCTTCTTTTTTGGCTTGTACATAATTATGATTAGCTAATTTTGCTTGTACTTCTTCATTAATTTTCCTTATTTGCTCATTTGTGGCATCTATTCTTTCTTTTACCTCTTTATCCATTTTATTTGCTTTTTCTTCAAATAATTTTTCTGTCTTTTCTCGTTCTTCCTCTATTTTTTTGTTAGCTGATTCTAGTGCATCTTTTTGTGCGTTATCTCTTAATTGATTTGTTTCTTTTTCACGCTGTTTTATTTCTTTTTGTAATTTTTCTGATTTTTCATCGAATATTTTTTGTGCAGATTGAATAGCATCTTGTTCAGCATTTTCCCTTAATTTCTTTGTTTCTTCTTCTCTTTTTATTAATTCTTCTTCTTTTTCTTTTAATTTGGCTGTTTTCTCTTCCATCTCTTTTTTTCTTTTTGAATATTCTTTTGTTTCTTCTTCCATAATTTTTCTTTGAGCTTCTAATTCCTCTTTCTTTTCTTCTAGTTCTTTTGATACTTTTCTTAATTGTTTTGGATAAAAGTTTATTGCCATTTCTGTTTTTAATCTATCCATATCGTTTTTATCATTTCTGCCAACAGCATCAAGTATGCAATTATACCATTCTATTAACTCATTGTTATGTTTTACTAATTCTCTAAAGGTTTCTACATCATTCTCATTTTTAAACATGTTCGCTATAATTGCTGTAGCTATAATATCTGATTTATTTGCTCCCATATTCATTAAGTCTTCTGCATCTTTTATTGCTTGCATACATTCAGAACAAGCTGGTATTCTTGAAAAGTTATCTTTTTGTTCATAAATAGCTGTGTATAATAGTATTATAGAATCTCTTATTGATTGATTATTATCTTTTAATGAATTGTTTATTGCTTTACAAAGAATATCTGGTTTCATATAATCTAATTCTAAAAATTTTAATCTTCTTGTTAATGGTCCTGATAATTCTTCTCTATGATCATTTTTACATACTATCACTTGCAAATTTTTTAAGTATTCTTCTTTTATAGTAGCTGTTCCTCTTTGTGTTGTATTTATTTCACCATCTTGTAAAAAATCTAGTAAAAATGTGTCTGTTTCTTCTCTTGCTTTATCATATTCATCTAAAAATAATAATACATTTTTTCCTTTATTTACCAAATCTATTGCTTGTAGCACTTTTCCTGGTAATATTATTTTATCTCTATCTTTATCATCAACAACAGCTTCTGTTATATTTATTTCTTCATATAAATCTGCTTTTCCTGTAGATGTATTACATGTATAACTCACTATGTCTATCTTTTTATTTAGCATTTTTTCTAAAACTTTTTTATATGTTTTTGCGTAAAAACTTTTTCCTGCACCTGGTGGTCCTGAAAGACATATTGAATGAAGTCCCTGTCCAACTTGACCTTTTTTTTTCATTGATTCTATTCCTAATGCTGTTTGTAATACCAATTGACGAGTTGGATAATATCCGTGCATCTTCCATATATTGTTTTACTGTTTCTATATTTGTAGTTGCTTTCATATATATTATTTACCTTTCTATATTTTATAGTAACATTAATATTATTTTATTGCGATATTTCATTAATTCTAAAATACTATCATCTTTACACTTAATTCCATATATTGGTGTTATATTTCTTAATATTTCTAAATTTGAATAACAATTAGTGTCAGTCCAGATTTCTCCTATTTTTTTATTTTCTTTTTCAAAAATAATGACATCATCCTTTATATATACTAACAAATCTTGTATTTTTATTGGTAAAAAATCTTGTATAATATTTTTAGGAGTTAATCCTTTTATATTATAAGTACAAGTAATAAGTAATTTTCTAAAATTGTCATCTTTGTTTTTTTTCATAGTTTTACAAGCTATATTCATCTTCTCCAAATTCATCTCTTCCATCACTATCTTCTCCTAACAAATTGCTATAATTTGACATTGTATTTTGATTTACATTGTATCTATAAATATTTCTAAATTCTTTTTTCCCCAATTTTCTCTGTTTTCTTTCATATACTTTGCTATTTATATGTTTTAAATGTTCTACTATATCTTTTTCATTTCGTGTTTTAAAAAATTTACCTTTAAATTGTTCTAATTCTCCTTCTTTCCAACTTCTATTAAAACAGAACCAATATACTTCACATTTTTTTGATAAATTTTCTATTTCATCTTTTGGGTCAAAATCACTAAAGACTACGACTTTTTCTGCATTATTTTGAATTAAATATTCATCTATTTCTATTCCTTCAAGATAATCTATTTTTATTTTTTTTGTATTTATATCTCCAAAAAAATATCTACTATTTACAAAACAACTTAAATATTCCATAATATTTATAAATTGTTCTGGTGTACAATTTTTGGGTATTTCGTTTATTTGTGCATATGCATTTTGATTAAATCCAACTATAATTTTTACACCTTTTTTCATTATCCTTAATGCCATTATTGATAGTACTCTAGTATATTCTTCCATACTCCCTGATAAATCAAAATAAAATGATAATGGTATGTTTTCTCCGCTCTCCACTTTCCTTTTTGTAACCATGCTTGTCTAATTTCATTTTATTTAGATTTTTAGTTACTTTGTCTTTAATAAGTTCTGTTACATTCCATACTAAATCTCCATTATCTTCTTTATAAGCATCTTGTTTTTTATTCAAATCTGCTTTCTTAGAAAAAGTTTGATTAAAGAATTTATCAATTAGCATGTTTATCACACTATCTGGAACTTCAGCTTCATCTAAGTTTTCTAATTTATTTTCTACATTATTATAGTGTTTTCTATTAGATTTTTTAGCCATTTGGCTAAACATGTTTTCATTTTCTTCTCTATTTTTGTTTTGTTCTTCACTTTCTTCTGTTTGTGTATCTGTTTCTTGCTGTGTATTTTCGCTTTGTTCTTCTTCTTTTTCTTCTGATTGCTCATCTGTTTCTTGCTGTTTATTTTCGCTTTGTTCTTCTTCTTTTTCTTCTGATTGCTCATCTGTTTCTTGCTGTGTATTTTCTCTTTGTTCTTCTTCTTTTTCTTCTGATTGCTCATCTGTTTCTTGCTGTGTATTTTCTCTTTGTTCTTCTTCTTTTTCTTCTGGTTGCTCATCTGTTTCTTGCTGTGTATTTTCGCTTTGTTCTTCTTCTTTTTCTTCTGATTGCTCATCTGTTTCTTGCTGTGTATTTTCTCTTTGTTCTTCTTCTTTTTCTTCTGATTGCTCATCTGTTTCTTGCTGTGTATTTTCGTTTTGTTCTTCTTCTTTTTCCTCTGGTTGCTCATCTGTTTCTTGCTGTGCATTTTCTCTTTGTTCTTCTTCTTTTTCTTCTGGTTGCTCATCTGTTTCTTGCTGTCTATTTTCGTTTTGTTCTTCTTCTTTTTCTTTTTCTTCTGATTGCTCATCTGTTTCTTGCTGTGTATTTTCGTTTTGTTCTTCTTCTTTTTCTTCTGGTTGCTCATCTGTTTCTTGCTGTGTATTTTCGTTTTGTTCTTCTTCTTTTTCTTTTTCTTCTGATTGCTTATCTGTTTCTTGCTGTGTATTTTCGTTTTGTTCTTCTTCTTTTTCTTTTTCTTCTGATTGCTCATCTGTTTCTTGCTGTGCATTTTCGCTTTGTTCTTCTTGTTTTTCCTCTGGTTGCTCATCTGTTTCTTGCTGTGTATTTTCGCTTTGTTCTTTATTTTTTATTTGCTCTTCTAATTTCCATAATTTAATACTCATATAAAACCTTCTTATTAAAATTTCAAAAACTCTTTCAAAATTATATATCATTTTACATAATTTGTCAACTTTTTTCGTTTACATTTTGTTGTTATGTTATTCTATATTAAAATATAAAAAGCCCCCCGCTTGGGAGGCAAATTCGTATTTTATTTTACTATTTTTTCATACATTTTCATTAATTCAGCTACACAATCTGATTCGGTCATTTTCTATAAATTCAGTGGGCTATTATTTTATTTAAATTGAACTTTTAATTATTTTGATTTTTCTGGCAATTTAGGTAATTCTTCAAAAATATTATTTTTAGCAATTTTAAATAAAGCATTTAAAGTTTGCCATATCATTTCTTTCGTTTCACTATCAATGTTTTTATATGTTGTTAAAATTGTTTTTGCATTAATAAACCATTTGACTTTTAAATCTTTCATTGTTTGAGCATCTGTTGTACTTAGAATTTCAAACACAACATCTATAACCTCTTCTCTTTTTTTAGGTTCTACATTTTCAAGCCATCCTTTTATGGTTTTATCTATAAACTCACTACTATTTGTAAGTTCATTTGAATATATAAAGTTATTTCCTAAAAGTTGCCAGCTATATAAATCATGTTGCATTATTCCTTTTTGTGTGCTTTCTACAACTGTATATTTTTCTTTATGATTCATCAATCTTCCAATAATAGATGATTGTGGTATATAAGTATGTACTTTCTTTATCATTTTTTGATATTCAGGTGTTTCAATTACATCTTCGCAAAAACCTGGTCCATCATTATTGTATACATTTATTATTCTATCTTTAATTTCATCATCAATAAATGTAGCGGCATAAACTGCTATATTTCCGCCTTTTGAATGACCTCCCACTCTAATTTTTTTATTTGGATATTCTTTTGCTACCATTTCTAAATATTTTTTTGCAGATATTTGAGATGCAATATGGCTCTTAAAGCTCATGTTAAAATCCTCTTTCCATCCTATTATTGTGTTATCTGTTCCTCTAAATGATATATATATAGTATCATCTGGCATTAATACTGTGATTGCCGAAAATTGTTTTTCTTGCTCTGCATCTATTTTATTTATATACTTTGTAGCAAGCATTTCTCCAAATCTTTTTGATTTTCCCATTAATGGAAATAAATCTACATCATCTTTCCATAATATGGTCAATTTATTTACATCTTCTTTTTGAAATCTTTCGTTTAATTCTTTTATTGTTACAACTTCATCTTCTTTTATTATTGTATCAAATGGAAAATATGAAAATCTTGATAATATTAAATTATCAATTTCGTTGAATTCAGACTGATTTAAATTTAAGTCTCCTCTCCATTTTGTATAATCACAAACATTTGGCATATATATCATTCCTTTTCTTTTTGGGGGATTACGGGGCCACCACATAAAATCCCTCATTAAATATTTTACTTTTACTTAATTTTAAATTATTTTATAAAAAAAGTAAATAAAATATATAAAAAAAGAGTAGCTTTGTAGCTACTTTTTGTCGACTTATGCAAGTCCATATTTCTTTTTAAATTTATCTGCTCTACCACCAACTGTTTCTTGTCTTAAGTTACCTGTCCAGTATGGATGACATTTTGAGCAAACATCAACTTTTATATCTTTTTTTGTTGAACCAACTTCTAAAACATTACCACATGCACATGTGATTGTTGTTTGATTATATGCTGGATGTATTCCTTCTTTCATTTAATTCACCTCTTTTTCGTATTTTATAACATGACTGTTTTTTATAATAACATATTATCTAAAATTTTTCAAGTATTATTTTTGTTTGTTTTCATTTTTTTGTGAATCAAAAATATACTGTGCTGATTGTAGCATTTCTTTATTTAATGATAATTTATGTACTAACTTGTTCATTATATTAAATACACACGCAATTATTAATATTAACATTCCAATCTTTTTCCAGTATTTTTTTAACATGATATTTCTCCCTTTTCAAAATAATACATATATATTATACTGTTATTTGGGCAAAAAGTCAATGAAAAATCATAAAAAGACTACTTTTTGTATTTCTCCATTTTCAATCAATTCATAAATTGACTTATTATTTTTTATATCTTCTATGTTTTTAGCATGTATTGTAAATATTCCTTTTACTCCAGAATACATAGCATAGTTTATTGCTTCTATATCTTCTATGTTTCCAATTTCATCACATGCAATTATTTCAGGTGCCATTGTTCTTATCAACATATGTATTCCTTGATTTTTACTTACATTTTCTATAACATCTGTTCTTATGCCTACATCATTTTGTGCTACTCCTTTATACATAGCTGCAATTTCTCCTCTTTCATCTACAACTCCACATGTTTTGCCTCTAAAATTAATTTCATCAATTCCATTACTTAATCTTCTAATTATATCTCTTAAGATTGTGGTTTTTCCTTTACCTGGAGGTGCAGCAATTATAGTATTATAGATTGTTTTATTTTCAATATCTATAATTTCTCTAAGTACTTTTGTACTGCAATTTAGTATTTCTCTTGCTATTCTAAAATTTAGACTTGATATATATTTTACATTTATAATTTTCCCATTTTCTATAACACATGAGCCGGTTAATCCTACTCTATGCCCTCCTTTTATTGTTATAAATCCTTCACAAATTTGACTTTTATAAGCATATATTGAGTTTTCACAAAGTTTTTCTAATATTTGTAGTATTTCTGATTGTGTAATATTATATTGTAATATTACATCTTTGTCTCTCATTTTTAATATTATTGGCCTATTTGTCCTCATTCGTATTTCTTGAATTTCATCTAATATAGTGCTGTTTTCTTTTGTTAGATTAAGAAATATTTGATATATATTATTGGGAAAATATTTTAATATTTCATTTTTATCTTTAATTTTAAATCTCATTCCTTTCTTTTTGTACGTAATGAACAGGGTAAAATCCTCAGCATTCCTTCTGGGACATATTATATTCATATTTCATGTATTTTATGACATTTTTTGGTTATACTAATGTTGGTGATTATCTTGAAAAATAAATTATGGATTTTTTTGGTTTTGATATTTATTATTGGATTATGTTTTGCTATCTTTTTCTTTACAAAAAATAATAATAATGAGAGCAATTATACTGCAATGAAGAGTTCTGTAAATGATCAAATTTCTAATGAAAATACTAATTCAAATGTCTCTATGCAAAATAATACAAATGAAACAAATACAATTCAAATAACTCAAAATTCTACTGGTAATGAAATTAAAAAAGAAGAACAAATTTCTTCTTTTTCTACAAAAATTTATACTAAAGCTTCTGAAAGACAAAATAATATTTCTATAACTTGTAAAGCTTTAAATGATACTGTTATTCCTAATGGTTCTACTTTTTCCTTTTGTAATACAGTAGGTCCTGCTACTTCTGCTAAAGGTTATAAGGAAGCTGATATTTTTGATAAAGATGGTAATAAGAAAAAAGGATTGGGTGGTGGTAATTGTCAGGTTAGTACAACTTTGTATAATGCTGTTCTTAATATTCCTAGTTTAGTTGTTACTGAAAGACATGAACATAGTAATAAAGTTCCTTATATTCCAACTGGTAAGGATGCTGCTGTTGCTTATGGTAGTTATGATTTGAAGTTTAGGAATAATACTGGTTATGATATTAAAATTAAGGCCGAGAATACTGCTGATAATGTGGTAATTACTTTGTATAAAATCTCATAAAAATAAATCACAAATATTTGTGATTTATTTTTACTACATATTAAAGTGTTTTCTATTTTTATTCACTTTTCTCGACACAATAAAATTGTAATTCGTTTATACAAAAGCTATTAGAATTCGATATAATTGATGGTATGTAGCATACAAAATCTTTATATTCATTAAATGATTTTGATTTTAGCAAATTGTCACCGTTTTTTATATATTCCGTTAAATTCTCCCAATTTTGCAAATCATTTGAAGCTTGTATACAAAATCCGTTATTCAGTTTAGAAATATTGGTATTATTAATTTTAATTTTATAACAAATTAATTTTTTATCAAGAATAATTCCAATTCTTGCAGGGAAACAATTAGTTGTTGTTCTTGAACACCATGAAGTTTTATTATCATTATCAAACATATTTGTTAAATATGTTGTTGCTTGTCCATTAAATGCTGGATCTCCATTTTTTCCACTTGAATAAATATCTACTCCTACTATATTTGTTTTATAAATATTTGCATCATTTGTAGCTTTTACATTTGTAATTTTAGGTACAGTTATATTACTATTATCAAAAGTATCTATATATCGACTATTCATTATTTTATCATAAAAGACTGTATTGGTAATAGCTTTATATTTTGCATACTGTGACTCTGATAAACATCTCATATATGTACGATTATTAGTTACTAAATCCATAATATTTTCATTTCGTATCATATATTCTACTGCCTCTTTAGATTTCATCAACTTACTAATATAATTATTTAGTTCAACCTCTTCATTCTCAATTAAATTTACATTAATCTTTGATAACCATTCTACAATGTCTTTATTTGCCAAATGAGGCATTTTCATGTAATAGAATTGTAATTTATATATATTAGCAGATTGTTCTGAATTTGTTATTGAAGGTATATACAATACAAAAGCATTTCTATCTTCTCTTTTTAAATCTGAAATTATATATTCTCCTTCCTTATAATTTGCATATTCACATATATCTTCCCATTGTTTTAAATTTGATGATGATTGTATTACAGCTCCTTTGTTAAATTTGTTTCCATTTTCAATTTTTAAAACAACTTTATATAAAATAAGTGGTTCTTCTGAATATATTCCTATTCTTGCAGGGTATATACTTGTATTGGTTGTTCTTGAACTCCAATATGTCTCCTCACTTCCATCAAATAATAGTGGTAAATGCTTTGTTGCCTCTCCTAAAAATGATGGATCCCCTCCTTTTCCAGAACTATATATCATTAAGTCATTTTGATTTGTTGAAAATAATCCACTTTCATCTAGTAAAGTCATATTTTCTACTTTTGATACTGATAATAATTTGGAAGAAAATATTGATTCATATTCTGATTTTAATATACTTTCACACCACATTTTATTTTTTATTACACTATATTTTGCATATTCATTCTTTGCTATATATTCTAGTCCAATTTTTGACTCACAAATTTTATTCATTATTTGTCCCGTGTCTGTCATCATATAATCAATAGTATTAATATTATTCATTAGTTTCTCTAAACATATTTGATCGTTTAGGATTTCCTGTATTGTAGTATATTTATATTCTTTATCTAAATTTCCAACTTTTAACCATTCTTGTATATAATTATTTTCTGTATCAGTATTTATATTATCTAATATTCGCAGTTTTTCTCTATCTATAACGAACCTTATTCCATCAACAATTATTATATTCTGATTTACAACAAATCCTTCATTTTCTAACAAATCGGATAAAAAGTTTTCGCTATTGTAGTTACCATCAGTATTTTTTCTAATATTAGCTTCTAAAAGTGCGTTTTCTAATTTTTCTTTTGCAACTGATTCTACATGTTTTTGTTTTGCTTCTTGGGTCTTATCAATTAATCCTATATTTTTCAACATCATTATTGAAATGTATGCTAGTATAATCATAATTATAATAGTTATTACAAGTGCTACTAAAGTTATTCCTTTTTTATTTTTTAAACTATCTATACACACTGTTGAAGGTTTTTCATGTTCGTTATAAGTTTTTTTCATTATTTTTCCTCCGTAAATCCAATTTATTTTTCAACTATAAATGCGTTTGGTAAATATCTTTCACCTGCGGGAGTAGACGTTTTATTAACAACTTTTCCATTATAACACATAGTAGCAGATGATCCACCATCTAAGTTTGCTGCATTATATGCATCATATTTATTAAATATATTTTGAAGTTCTAGTAAATTTGTTCCCAAACTGTATCCAGGTTGTCTTCCATCAACTACAACAAATATGAATGTTCCATCTTTTCTTTGCCCAATAGCCATTCTAGGATGAATTCCTCCAGAACTAGCATTTGTAATTTGGTTCTTTCCATTTACTATTAAATATGGTCCAAATTCTACTGCTGATTCTATTCCTGCATCCATTGCCTGTTGATATGTATATTTTCCTAAGACTAATTTTTTATCTGAGCTTAATCCTATTAAACTGTATTTAGTATTTTTATATCCATATAATAATTTTTTGTTTATTATAGTTGCTTTGCATAATTGATTTCCTTGTCCTACTCCACCTTCATCAGTAAATCCTCCTGCATTTATTCCAGCAATTGCATTATTAGTTCTTACTATTTCACTTAATTTTGTTCCTCTGGATTGTTTTCTAGCATCTACTAATTTTACTTTTGATGCATCTGGAATTAGCATTACATATCCTACATAGTTTTTCCCTGTTATTTTTTCTACTGTTATCTCTTTTTTATCTTTTTTAGATGGTATTTCTATTTTTATTTCTTCTGAATTTGAATCTTCATTGTTTTGTACTTCTAATTTTTTCATTATTTCATTTATTTCTTCATCTGATAAAAACCATGTTGCTAAATATTGATGATTCATTGTTGACATTGCTGTTACTACCCATAATTCTTTATATTTTTGAAATAGTGATGTTTTGAAAAATAAAAATATAAATATTATTCCTAAAATTATTAATCCTATTAATATTTTAAAAGCTAAGAATATCTTTTGTTTTAGCGTTTTTTTCTTTTTGATTTTTTTATGTTTTGCTTTTTTATTATCTCTATTTTCTTGATTGTTTTTTTCTTCTTTATTTATTTCATTTTCGTGTAATTTATATTCATTGTTTAATATTACATTTGTTATTGTATCTAAATCTGTTTTGTTCATTTTTATTCCTTCTTATGTTTGTTATTTCTGAAATATTATAACATTTATATAATGGCATGTCAAAATTAAAATCAAATATTTTTGTTTATTTCTGCTCCTAAAAACAATGTATAAAAACATGCATATGTCCACATCATGACAAGCATCAATGTAGTTAAACTTCCATAAGTTATTGAAAATCCCTTAAAAATATCTAAATATTTTGAAAAAATAAGGGATATTACATTAAGCGAAATTGCTCCAAATATCGCTCCTGGTATTTGACTTCTGAAAGTAACTTTGTGTTTTGGCATAAATTTATATAAACACAAAAATACTATAAATGTAGCAAATATTAAGCCAAATTCTGTTAATATTCCTGATATTAGGGTAAAATTTTCAAATACCCCAAAATGGTTCTTTATTATTGAAATTAGACTATTACCAAATACTAATGCTATTAAACCTATTGTTATTATGACTATAAATATTATTGTTTGTATTATAGACATAAATTTTAAATATATTGCTGAATTACTTTTTTTATCATTTACATCATAAACCATATGTAGTCCTTTTATTAATGCAAATAATCCTTTTCCTGCTGACCAAAGGGTAAATATAATTGAAATTGATATTGTACCTATTGATTTTGAATATACTTCTTTAACAATTCCTAAAACAAATTCATTCATACTTGATGGTATTATTTTAGAAATTGCATTAAATAATGTTTCTTGATCAATACTTGTATATTGTATAAGTGTTATTAATAAAATTAAAAAAGGGATAAAAGATAATATTGTATAATATGAGCATTGTGCTGCATAAGCTCCAATATTATCGTTACTAATATTAGTCCATTTTTCCTCAATTTTTCTATATTTTTCTATTAATTTATTTCTTCCCATTAATATCTTCCTTTTTATCTTCTTTAATGCTATCTATTCTGTCTTTTATTTCTTTTTTCTGTTGTTCTACCTGTTTTTTTATTTCATCTTGTTTTTCTTTTATTTTCACTTTTATTGACTGTATTGCTGGATATGCTTTTAATAATCTTCTATATAATCCGGATTTTTTAGTTAATATTTCTTTAACTTTCTTTGTAATTTCTTCTGTATTATCTAAGTCTTTGCCAATTTCTTTTGTTGTTTTTCCTACATAGCTAATTACATTTGTTGATACTATATTATCTGCTAAATATATTACTAATAATGTCCAAAATAATATGTTTAGAACTGTTTCTGGCAAAGTTTCAAATTTTTCAAGCAAAAATGGGTTTGACACATACATTATAAACATTCCAAGCAATCCGAATGGTATAATTGTATTTAAACAAACTCTTCCATTTATATTAAATTTTCTTTGGCTATAATCCCACCATCTTGCATGAAATATCTTTTCCATAAAATAGCTTGTTAGATATTCTAGGGTTCCACATACTACTATTGCCATTACAAATAGTGCGATTGGATCATTAGTATATTTTTTTAGTAAGAATGTAATTAATAAAGCTCCAACTCCATATATTGGACAATATGGTCCTATTAAAAATCCTCTATTTATAAATCTTTTATATTGTATTAATTTTCCAATTACTTCTATGCACCATCCTGAAAATGCATATGTTATAAATAATAAAAAATATATTCTTATATCTATTCCAAATATAACCATTTTTTTCCTCCTTATATTTTTAACTCATCTTTAAATCCTAAATTTCAATTCTATTCGTAAATTTATTTTTTACTAATTCTTTTAAAAGTTTATTTTCTTCTTTTTCTAATTTTTTATCTTTATCTACTATTGAAATTGCCGCTTCTTGTGCTAGCTTTAATATATCAATATCTGTAAATAAGTTTGCTATTTTAAAATCAGGTATACCATGTTGTGCTGTACCAAAGAAATCTCCTGAGCCTCTCAATTCTAGGTCTTTTTGTGATATTATAAAACCATCATTTGTTTCACACATTACTTTCATTCTTTCTTTGGTATTTTGTCCATTTCCATTATATTTTAATATGCAATATGACTTATATTCTCCTCTTCCAACTCTTCCTCTTAATTGATGTAACTGTGCTAATCCAAATCTTTGAGCATCTTCTATTACCATTATACTTGCATTTGGTACATCTACTCCAACTTCAATTACTGTTGTTGATATTAATATATCTATTTCTCCATTTTTGAATCTATTCATTATATCATCTTTTTCTTTAGGTCTCATTTTTCCATGTATATATTCAACTTTATATTCTGAAAATGTTTCTTTTTGACATGTTTCATATAATGTTGTTACAGATTTTAAATCATTTTCTTCTTCTTCACTATCTTCTACCAGTGGACATACTATGTATGCTTGTCTGCCTTCATCAATTTGTTTTTTTATAAAGTTATTTATTCTTTCTTCCATTCTTTTTGTAACTGCAAATGTTTCTATTGTTTTTCTATTAGGTGGAAGTTCATCTATTATTGATATATCCAAATCTCCATATAATATTAATGCTAATGTTCTTGGTATTGGTGTTGCTGACATTACTAATACATCTGGATTTTGACCTTTTTCTGCAATTTTAGTTCTTTGTTTTACTCCGAATCTGTGTTGTTCATCTGTTACTACTAATCCTAAATTTTTAAATTCAACATTATCTTCAATTATTGCATGTGTTCCTATTAGAACATCTATATCTCCATTTTTTAGTCTTTCTAAAATATTTTCCTTTTGTTTCTTGCTTATTCCTGATATTAATAGTTCACATTTTATATCAAATTTGTCTAAAATATTTTTAAAGTTTTTTAAGTGCTGTGTTGCTAGTATTGCTGTCGGTGCTAAAATTGCTGCTTGGTATCCTGATTTTACCGCTTTATATGCTGATATTATTGCTACAACTGTTTTTCCCGAACCAACATCTCCTTGTAAAAGCCTATTCATGGACTTTTCTGCTTCCATATTTTCATCAATTTCTTGTAATACTCTTAATTGGGCTTTTGTTAAATTAAATGGTAATGTATTTATTACATTTGACATATGTACTTTTGTATTAAATTGTATTCCTTTTTTATCTGTTAAATTGTTATTTTTTAATTCTAATAGTGCTAATTGAGTTGATAATAATTCTTCAAATACCAATCTTTTTCTGGCTTTTTTGAAGTCTTCAAATTTTTTTGGAAAGTGTATATTATAATTTGCTTCATTTATTTTTTCTAGCTCATATTTATCTAATATATATTGTGGTAGTGTTTCCTGTAGTCCCCCTTGTTCCTTTACTTTTTGCAGTCCATTTTCAATTATTTTCCTTAATGTATTTTGTGTTAGGCTAAAAGTTAGTGGGTATATTGGTATTATTTTCCCGGTATTATTTGTATTTTCTATTTCATCAAATACTGGCGAGTTTATATTTATTTTTCCATATTGAAATTCAATTTTTCCATAAAATCTGTATTTTTTTCCGTACTTGAAATTTTGATTTTAAATATGGTTGATTGAACCATGTTATTGTAGCTTGTCCGCTTTCATCTCTAACTAGTAATTTTTGCATAGTTCTACCTTTACTTATTCTTGTGTCTATAAATCTTGATACTGCTATTGCTTCAATTAGTACTAGTTCTCCATTTACACATTCACATATATTTTTGGGTTTACTTCTATCTTCATATCCTCTTGGGTAATATGTTATTAGATCTTTTAATGTAAATATTCCTATTTTATTTAGAAGTTTTACTCTATTTGGTCCTACTCCTTTTATGTATTTTACATCTTCATTTAAATCCATTGTTTGTCCTTCTTTTGATTTTTTTCTTTTATAGTTTACTATAATTTTATAATATTGTCTAGTTTTTTATTTCAAAAAAGACAACCTTTTATTAGAGTTGTCTTTAATAATATTTTGTGATTTTTAAGAACAATATCTACACAATATAGCTTCCATTCCAACTTGTAAATCAATTTTCCCACTTTTAAATTTATAATCCAAATCACATAATTCTTGTAAAATACATCTTAAATCTATTTCAGAAAAATATTTAGATTGCATTTTATATTTTGTAGTTAAAAACATTTGATTTGGTTTTAATTTCAAACTAGAAGTCAAGTCTTTATTAGTGTTTAAAGCCATTTTGGTAATATAAATCTTTTTAAAATGATTATATAATGTTATTAGAATTTTTGCTAATGGCTCTTTTGTATAGATTAAATTTTGTAGGACATTCAATGCTCCAGTTATATCTTTTTTGCCTAAGTCATCTGTTAAGTCAAATATAATACTTTCTAATTTTTTAATTGATAATTTATCAATATCTTCCTTTTTTATAGTGCCATTTTCTCCTGCATATTCTATTAGCTTTCTTATTTCATTTATTAAATCTTGCATATTAGTTCCACAACATTCAATAAAATATTTTATTGTTTGTGAATCAATTTGCACTTTATAACCATTGCAAATTGCTTTAATCCTTTGTTCTATTTGTATTGGCTTTTGAAAGTCAAATTTACAAACTGTTCCATTTTTTTCAATAGTTTTAAAAAGTTCTGATTTATTGTCAGCTTCTTCTTCAACAAAAACTAGTACAACTGATTCATTTATAATTTTTATATTTTCTTCTATGTATTTTGCTAATTTATCTTTTATTTTGAAAATATCGCTATTTTTTTTCTTTCCTTCTTTTTTAAATAATCCTGTGTTTCTAGCGATAATTAATTTTCTTTCATATCCAAAACTTGGTGTTTCTATATCTGAAATAATTTCTGAAACATTCTGTTCATCTATCATAATGTAATTTATTCCTTTTATACATTCACCAAATAATGTCTTTATTTTTTTTAAATTACTTTCTAATAAAAATAATTCTTCACCATATAAAAGATATAAACTATTTAATTTTTTTGAATTTAATTCTTTTTCTAAAACTTCTATTGTCATTTTTTCTCCTCGTTTCAGTTAGTATAGTGTTGTCCCAAAATGGGTGTTTTTCTTAATGTTTTTCTTTAACATGTGTCCCTATTGGGTCATTTTTGTCCCAATAGAACCGTCCCCATGGGACACAATTCTTAAAATTTCTGATATGCTCCATGCTTGTGCTATTGTTCCTTTTGGTTCATATGGTTTTGTTGAGTCATAAATTTCTGCTATACTTCCTATACATCCTCTTGTATTTAATTCTTTTTGAAATGTTTTTCTTGTTTTTTCTATAAAGTTTTTTAGTTTTTCTTCTAGTTTTGTTTTATATGTTTTTCTTTTTTCAAATTTTATCATATTTCTTAATGCATCATAATATAATCCTAATAACCATGTCCATGTTATTCCTTGATGGTAACTCATATCTCTTTTAAAACTGTCTCCTTCATATATTTCTATATAGTTTGGTTCGCCTTTGGCTAATGATTTTAGTCCATAGCTGTTTAACAATTTTTTTTCTACAACATTTATAATGTTGTATGCTTCTTCTGAATTTGGTTCAATTATAGGATATGTTAAACTTAGACTAAATAATTGATTTGGTCTTATTTTATTTTCTCCTAATACATCATATAGACATTTTCTTTTAGAATTATAAAATTTTTCATTAAATGATTTTTTGCATTTTTTTGCTAAGTCTTTATATTTTTTTTCATTTTCTTTTTTACCAATTTTTTCTGTTAAATCTGCCATTATATTTAGGCTATTATACCATAGGCTATTTATTTCTACTGCTTTTCCATTTCTTGGTGTTGCTGCTATTCCATTGCATTTTGCATCCATCCATGTATTTTGTGTGTTTTCTGTTCCAGATGATATAAGGTAATCTTTGTCTAAATATATATTGTTATTATCAATGTCTATTCCTTTTATGTAATTTTCTATTACTTTTTCTAGTTTTTCATATATATTTTCTTTTACAAATTCATAATCACCTGTATAATTTATATATTTTTGTATTTGTTCAAAAAGTAATAATGATGCATCTACACTATTATATAATGGCCTATTATCAAATCCAGAATATCCATTTGGAACTAGCCCGTATTTAATATCTCTTACCATCGTTAATATTACTTCTCTTGCTATATCATATCTTTTTGTTTTTAATAATAATCCTTCAAATGCTATTAAACTGTCTCTACCCCAATCTAAAAACCATGGATATCCAGCAATTATTGTGTGTAGTCTGAATGATGGTCTATATACTATAAATTGATCTGATGCTTTAATTAAATTTTTTAATATTTCTGTATCTTTTTTAGATAGATTTTTATCTTTTAATAATTCTGTGTTTTCTACTAAGCTATCTATTCTTTTTATTTCTTTTTTTAGTGTATCTATGAGATTTATTTCCTCTATATTTTCTTCAAAACCACAAACAAATGAAATATTTTTTTCTTCATTTGGTTGTAACTCTATTTCATAAACTCCTGTAACATTGTGATTTTCTTTTGGATAAAATCCTCTTTTTTCTTCTTCTATATAAAACATGTCTTTAAATGTATCATTTTCATGTTTAATATATGTTCCTTCTGATAGATTAATATAAACTGGGAAATTTGATTTTCCATCTATTATTAATTTTACTTTTGTTCCATTTATAATTTGTTTAACATCAAATATATGATTTGTACTCATTGTATGAAAATCTCTGAAATTTATAATTGGTGCTATTGTTAGTTTTGATGGTTTATTAGAATTTTTAATTTTATAGTATACGCCTACGACCATTTTGCCTTGTTCCATGCATATTGTTTTTGTTATTTCTACATCTTCGACTTTATATGTATATGTTGGAAAATATTCTCTCTCAAAAGTTTCTTGATATTTGTATCCTTGTGATATATAGTTTTCTCCTACATTTGTATATAAGTCGTATTTATTATCCCCTATTTGTATGCTTTCATCTAGCTTAGATAAAATTAAATATCTTCTTGCTGGTGGTGTTAAAGGTGCTATTAATAATCCATGATATTTTCTAGTGTTCGCACCAATTATAGTGGAACTTGCAAATCCGCCTAAACCATTTGTTACTAGCCATTCTTTTTTTAATCCATTTTCTATATTTAAATCATCTTTTGTAAATTTCATAATATCCTCCATACTTTATATATTTGTGCTTTGATTAATTTATTTTAAATTACTATCTTCTAATTTTTTTAACATTTCTGCTCTTACTTCTTGTGGTGTTTTCTTTTTTAATCCTCTTTGGCTTTTAGGAATTGAGCTTGTGGCTGTATTTTTTGTCTTACTTATAGTTGTTTTAGTTTTTGTTGGTTGTCTCATACTTTTTTCATACTCTTTCCTAAATTTTAATACTTCTTCATCTTCTTGAATTTTTTGTTTTTTTGGTTTTCTGGTTTTCTTAACTTCTTTTTTCATTTTTTGTTCTTTTAATTTTATCATTTCATCAGATTGTTTTATTGATTCAATTCTATCACTGTATTTACTGCTAAATTTACTTGTTCTTTTATGTTTATCTTTTCTATCTATTTTTCCCTTTTTAGCTTCTTTTTCCATTTGTCTTTTTATTTTATTTATTCTTTTATCCTCTTTTAATTTGTTATTTAGCATTAAATATTGAGGGTCGTTTTGTTTGTCTTGATATTTTAGATCATCACATATAAGTCCTATAATTGACTCAGCAACTAGTTCTGGATCATGTCTGATACATCCATTTGAAATCATTGATAAATTTCTTTGTAAATATGTAATTCCTTTTACTTTATCAATATCTGGATATACTAAATCTTGTCCTTCTAAATTGTATTTTTTGATATATTCAGGAACAACTTCTCCTGTATCATAAATACAATAGTCTACAATTCCTTTTCCACAATGTTCTATAATTGCATTTAAGTGGTCTGATACACTGTATTCATCAGTTTGTCCTGGTTCTGTCATAATATTGCTTATGTAAACTTTTAGCCCTGTATTTTCTTTTATTGCTTTTGCTACACCATTTACTAAAAGATTTGGTATAACATTTGTATATAAACTTCCTGGTCCAATTATTATGCAATCAGCTTCTTTTATTGCTTCTAATACTCCTGGTGCTGGTCTGCAATTTGTTGGATTTAAATATATTCTATTTATTTTTGTTACTTTTTCATATACCATTTCTGGAATTTTAGATTTTTCAGTTACTACATAACCATTTGCTAGTTCTGCTGTTATATTCATTTCATCTAATGTTACTGGTATAACTTTTCCTACTATATTTAATACTTCATTGCTTTTAATTATTGAATCTGAAAAATCATTATTTATGTTTTTCATAGCACTAAAATAAATGTCTGAAAATGCTAGATTTTTTAATTTGCCTTCTTTGAATTTGTAATTTAATAATTTTTCGATTTGCTCATCTTTATTTGCAAGTGATATCATACTATCTCTTACATCATTTAATGGCATTGTTTGTAATTCTTTTCTTGATTCAGTTAATGTTTCTCCATAATCAGATATTGTAACAATTGCAGTTAGATTATCAGTATATTTCTTTAATCCGGAAAGAACTGTATTTAATCCTGTTCCTCCACCTATTACTACAATATTTGGTCCTTGATGATATACTTTTTTATTAAATATTAAAGACTTGATATTTACATTATTTTTATCATTCATTCTGTCATCTGTTGATTCTATTAATATTTCTAGTGTTCTTTTATTTATAAAAACTAATCCTAATACTATTGCTACTACACCAATTACAAATATAGTTATTATTTTTGCAAGTTCTGCAAAAGATATCTCTTTTAATACTAATATTTCTGCTGTTCCATAGCACATGAATAGCACTCCTACTAATATTAACAACATCCATCTTTTTAATTTACTACTTCCTTTAAACCATTGCATAAAACCATTCATTGTTTATTTTCACTCCACTTCATTTTGTCCCATGGGGACGGTTCTCTTGGGACATTTTTGTCCTATTGGGGACACATCTTTACATTTCTCCTAATATCTTAACTTCTAATTCTATTTTTTTTCTAAATTTTTCATAAACCTTGTCAGATGTGTATTTTATTAAGTCTATTACATTTTGTGATGTTGCTTTTCCTTTGTTTATTATAAATCCTGCGTGTTTTTCTGATATTTGTGCATCTCCTATTGAATATCCTTTTAATCCTGATTCATCTATTAATTTTGCCGTTATATAATCTTTTCCTCTTTTAAATGTACTTCCTGCACTTGGATATTCTATTGGTTGTTTTTCTTTTCTGTATTGTGCGTATTCATTCATCTTTTCTTTTATTTCTTCTTTTTTTCCCTTTTTTAGTAGTAGTTTTGTTTGTATGATTATATATTCTCCATTTGAAAATTTGCTGTGTCTATATTCGAATTTTGATTCTTTTTTTGTGAATTTGTGTATTCTTCCATTATAATCCATTGCTGTAACTTCAGTAACAATATCTTTCATTTCTTTTCCATGTGCTCCTGCATTCATAATTATTGCTCCGCCTATTGTTCCTGGTACTCCTGATAGTTCTTCAAAACCTGATATTTCCTCTTTTAATAATTTTTGTGCTAAAAATCCTAATTGTACTCCACTATCAACTATTATTTCTATTCGCTCTTTTAGTTTTTTTATTTCTATTTGTTTCAAATCTAATTTTATTACTATTCCTTTTATTCCTTTGTCTGTTACTAATAAATTACTTCCATTTCCTACTATTGTTAAAGTGATTCCATTTATTTGGCAGAATTTTAATATATTTCTTAGTTCTTCTATTGTACTGATTTTTATAAAAAATTCAGCCGGCCCTCCTATTTTAAATGATGTGTGTTTTTTCATTGGTTCGTTTTGTTTTATTTTATCTTCTGAAATGATATTTTTTAAGTTTTCTAATATTTCTTTATTTTCCAATTTTTTCACACTCACTTTCTTTTACTTTTATTTTTGGTATTCAAAATTTTATTCTTCATTTTTAGCATATGTATATAATGCGAGTCCTGTTTTTGTTACTTTTTGTGTTTTGTTTATTACTTCTCCTGTTTTATAATTAACTATATATATATCTTCTTTTCCTGTTATCCCTAATTTTTCTAAATCTGTTTTTTCTAATTGTTTATATTCTGTTCCTTTTAATGTAATACTTTCACCTGATTTAGTGTTTATTTCATCTATTATTGATTGTACTTCTGTTTTTTCTATTGTAGTTCCTGGCAATGTTTCTTTTGTTAATTGAGCTTTGGTATATCTTTGTAAAATAGCGTTTTGCATCATGGTTAACTCTGTTTTTTGTGTATTTGCTTCTGCTTGTTTTTGGTCTTGTATTGTTCCTGTTATTGATATTCCTGATATTATTAATAATAGAATTACTGTGACTACTAGTGATATCATTGATATTCCTTTGTTTTTTCTTATGTTCATATTTTTCTCCTAATTTATTTTATTTTTTCTTGGTATAATATATCATTTTTTTGCAAAAAAAACAATGTTTAGAACTTAAATAATTAAATTTATTGTTACTGACTGTTATAATTTATAGTTTCTAAATTTTGTTAGAACAATAGTGGGCTGCTATAAAATAAAAAAGACAATTCAATTATTTGAATTGCCTTTTTTATTTTATAATTAATCTTTTTTCATGTAGTCATTAATTTTTTTCATAAATATTATTCTATCAATAATATCTAGTATAGCATAAATTATTATCATTATTCCCATTGTTGTAATTAATATGTTTTGATTTATTAATATAATAAGTCCTGCTAATATCATTAACATTGATAATATTAATGTTACAGTCCAATATGGTGATTTAACTTGTCTCCAAGCTAATATTGTTTGTAAATCCATTATTCCTGCTACAATAATCCAAATTCCTAATATTACTCTAAATAATGATAATATTGAATCTGATGCAAATAGGATTACAATTCCCAATATTACAGTAATGAGTGCTATAGTTAATAAATAATCTTCTTTTGTTTCTGAAGTATAATATTCTACTAATTTTAAAACACCCATAGCAATGAATACTATTCCTAATATTATAGAAATTGCTCCTAATGTTTCAGATGGTTTTGCAACTAATAGTGTTCCAAATAGCACAAATATTAATGAAATAACTATGTCTGTCCAACTTGACCTTTTTAGAAACTTTTCAAACATGATACTCCCTCACTTTCTTTTGTATTTTGATATATAATATCATATTACTTTAAAATTGTATATATTTTTTACATTTTTTTATTATTTTATTGTTATAATTTGTTACAATTTAGTACATATTTTACGTATTCTGAAATATTTTTAGTTTTTTGGATATAAAAAAACAGCACTAAATTGTGCTATTTTTAACTTATGCATTTTCAGTTTCTTTTTTTGCTACTACTTGTTTTCCATCATAATATCCACAATTTGAGCAAACTCTATGTGGCATTATAGGTTCATGACAATTTGGGCATGTAGCAAAATTTGGTTGTTCTTTTTTCCATGTTGATCTTTTTGAATGTGTTCTTGCTTTTGACCATCTTCTTTTTGGTTGTGCCATTTCTATTCCCCCCTTGCTTAAAGATATATTGATTTATATCTATTTGAAATTTTTCGATTTTTGCACTATAAAATTATACAAGTATTTTTTGTTTTTGTCAACTATTTTTGTATTGTGCAAGATAAAAATAGTATTTTTATTTAACTTCGGTCTCATTTTTCTCTGTATTTTCTTGTTTTCTATAATTAATACAATATTTTGCATATAATTCTTTTACATTTTTCTTTGTTAATGCTTTATCTATTCCGACTTCACTTACTTGTGTAAAAAATTCTGTTATTAATTTGTCTATATTTTTATTTACTAATGTTCTATCTCTTTCATTCATCCAATATTGTAATTCATATTCTTTTGTCCAATCTTTCCCTTTATATATTATTCCTGCTGCTAATTTGTCACACAGCATTTCTGCTACATATTTATAGGGTATTATTGGTGTTTTATCTGGTGCACTTAAATCTACCCAATAATCTGTATGATGCTTATTTCTTCCTTTATGATGTAACCATGCTTTTGAATATCCTTCTGTTCTTTTACAATCTGCTATTGGTGAATGATGGCCATTAAAATATTTAACACCTTCCCAGAATTCTGTTGGTGAGTATTTTGATAAATCATGTACTAGTCCTCTCCAGGGTTGTCCTACTTTTATACATAATTTAAAAACAAGTAATCTGTGTTTCGTAATTACAATAAAATGTTTTAATACATTTTTTAAGTACATCTTTTTCATCTCCCTATTACAGTGTAAGTTTATCATATATTTTTTTTAAAAGCAACTTTTTTTTAATATTGCATATAATATAAATAAATTATTAAACTTCGGAGGTATTTTATGTGTGGATTTGTTGGATTTATAGATTTTAAAAATGATATATCTTCAAAAAAAGATATTCTTCTTAAAATGAATTCTGTTCTTTCAAGAAGAGGTCCTGATGAAGATGGTTATTATATAGATAGAAATGTGGCACTTGCTCATAAAAGGCTTATTGTTATAGACCCTAAGGGCGGCAAACAGCCAATGGTTGAAAAACATTCTTATGGGGAATATGTTATTATTTATAATGGTCAAATTTACAATACAAAGGAATTAAAAAAAGACTTATCAGAAAATGGATTTACATTTAATGGGCATTCTGATACAGAAGTTTTATTAAAGTCTTATATTTATTATGGAAATGATGTTGTTAATAAATTAAATGGAATTTTTGCTTTTGCTATTTGGAATAGTCGAAAAAAGGAATTATTTTTAGCACGTGATCATTTTGGGGTTAAACCCTTATTTTATACAATAAAAAATAATGTTTTGATTTTTGCTTCAGAGATTAAATCTTTATTTGAATATCCTGGTATTGAAAAAGTTTTAGATAATCAAAGTATTTGTGAGTTATTTGGAATTGGTCCAGCACATACACCTGGTACTACAATATTTAAAAATATTTACGAATTAAAACCTGCACAATATGCAACATTTAATAGTTATGGTTTACATATTGAAAAATATTGGAAACTGAAATCTGAACCTCATATAGATAGTTTTGGAACTACCTGTGAAAAAGTAAAATATTTGTTAAATGATGCTATTACAAGGCAGCTTGTTTCTGATGTTCCTTTATGTACTTTTCTTTCAGGTGGATTAGATTCGAGTATAATAACAAAGTTTGCTTCTGATTATTGTAAAGATAATAATTTACAACCTTTAGATACTTATTCTATTGATTATGTAGATAATGATAAAAACTTTGTCAAAAGTGATTTTCAACCAAATTCTGATAATTATTATATCAATCTTATGACCAAAAATTTATATGCAAATCATCATAATATTGTAATTGATACTCCTGAACTCGCTGAATATTTAGAAGATGCTATGCTTGCTCGTGATATGCCTGGTATGGCTGATATTGATTCTTCTTTGTTGTTGTTCTGTAAAAATGTTAAAAAGGATATGACTGTATCTTTAACAGGCGAATGTGCTGATGAAATTTTTGGTGGTTATCCATGGTTTTTTCGTGAAGATGCTTTAAATAGCGGAACATTTCCTTGGTCTATTGCTATTGATGAAAGACAAAAACTTTTGAATCCCTCTGTTGGGCAAAAAGTAAATTTAAAAAGTTATATTGATTATAGATATAATGAGAGTTTATCTGAGGTTGAAATTTTGGATTCAGATTCGGATGAAACTGCTGAAAAAAGGAAAGTTTCTCATCTTACTTTGAATTGGTTTATGCAAACACTTTTAGATCGTTCTGATAGAATGGCTATGTATAATGGTTTTGAGCTTCGTGTTCCTTTTTGTGATTATCGTTTGGCTCAATATGTGTGGAATATCCCATGGGAAATTAAAGCTTTAAAAGGTCGTGAAAAAGGTTTACTTAGATACATTTGTAAAGATTTCTTGCCAGATGAAATTGTTGATAGAAAAAAATCTCCGTATCCAAAAACTCATAATCCTACTTATTTGGCTAAGGTTAAGGGTATGCTTGCTGATATTATGAAAAATAAAAATGCTCCTATTAATAATTTGCTTAATCGAGAATATATTTTAGATATTTTGAATACTGATGGTTCTGCTTTTTCTCGCCCTTGGTTTGGGCAACTTATGACTGGGCCTCAGCTTATGGCTTATCTTTGCCAGGTTAATATGTGGCTTGAGAAGTATCAACCTAAAATTGAACTATAATATTAATTTCATTACTAAAATAATTTTTCCATGTATTATAAAAGCAAGTGGTTATTAATAATCACTTGCTAAAAATTTTATTATTTTCTTAAATTTTACCATCTAACATTTCTTTATTTTTCACTATTTAATACTTCATAATTATCTAAGTTTGGCTTTTCTACATCTTTATCAGTAACTACATCAAATTTTATATTTCTATTGCAATCAAGTTTTTTTAGTCCCATTGCACTATAATCAATTCTTCTCATTACTAATCCAGAGTCCTTGTCAATATAAAAAATTGTTGAATTAACTTTAACATTATCTTTATTCCATACTTGAACAAGTATAGTCATTCTTACATTATACTGTTTTTCACCTAAATATTTAAAATTAGTATTGAATGTTTTTTCATCAGCAATTATTGAATAGTCAAAACCTTTTTGATTATATAAAACTGTTTCATCACCATAATTATAATAACTTTTTAAAGATGAAACACCTGCATTTTTTCCCATTATACTAATTACTTCATCTGTATTATAATTTTCCCATCTTAAAATATTACCATTGCTTACACATTTTATAACACCATCTTTTATATAATATTCTGTTTTCATTTCATTCAATTTTCTAAAAAATATGTAGTTTTCTGGTGAATAATAATAATTAGGATATTCTTCTCCTTTTTTTAATAATGCAACTATTTCTTTTCTTGTCATTACATTGTCTTTATTTAGAAAACCATTAAAATGTATAGTTGAAAAATAAATTAATATAATAAGTATTAATGCTATTATTATAATTTCAACAATTTTTAATATTTTTTTCATTTCCATATAAATTCCCCCTTTTCATTTGTGCGACCTAGTTATCATAAGCACGTATGCTTTTAGGCCTTTGGCTTTGAATTATAAACTTTCGCTTATTTTGCTATTTTACAATATTTACCTATATTTTAGCATGTTTTACGATATTCTTCAACTTTTTTATAATATTAAAATAACGCTGTTTGTGTTGTTTTTTGACACTCAAGGACTGGCCCACAATTGATGGCTTGCTTGTGATTTATTATTTCATTTATTTGTTCTATGGATATCGGACCTTCTCTTAATATTTTTATTTTACCTGTGCTACAATCTATAATTGTACTTCCTTTTGAAAAAATTACATTTCCTTCCATCATTCCATCTAAATTTGGACACATCTTTTCTATTTCATCTAAACTAGTACAAGTAGGTTCTCCACTTTGATTAGCACTTGTCATAAATATTGGAGCTTCTAATTCTAAAATTAATTTTTTTACTGGTTCTGATGTTGCCATCCTAACTGCAATTGTATCTTTTCCATTTGTCACATAGTCTGGTAGCTTTTTGTTTTTCCTTAGTACTATTGTTATTGGGCCAGGCATAAATGCTTTAATTACTTTTTCAGCTAGTTCATTTACAATAGCTATACTTCTTATCTGTTTTTCATTTGCACACATTACAGGAAATGATTTTTCTATTGGACGATTTTTTACAGCTATTAATTTATCATGTGCTATCTCTGAACTTATTATCGCACATATACCAAAAACCGTATCAGTTGGTACACTAATTACACCATCGCTTTTTAATATTTTAGCTATCTTTTCAATTTCATTTTTTTTATATCTTTTTATCATTTTCTTTTCTCTTATCCAAAATACATTAGAAGGTAGTTCATTATGTCATTTTTTAATATTTATCAATTTTTGTTCCGTTTTTTAAATAAACTTTTATTTGCCTTATGATATGTGGTATATTATAGTTACCTGCAAATTTAGAATTATCTAATAATTCTTCGTTTATAGTTACCCATTCTAATTTATTTTTTTCTTCAATTAATTTTACTTCATGTTTTAAAACTCCATAATAGACTTGCAAATTATTTTCGTATTTAAAGTAATTTAAATCCATGAAATGTTCTAATTCTATATCTTTGTTAGATATTCCAGTTTCTTCAAATAGTTCTCTATATGCTGCATTATCATTAGATTCATTTTCCTCTACTTTACCTCCTACAAAATTATATAGCCCTTTATATGGTTCTTTTGCTCTAATACAAAAAAGTGCCTTATCTAAATTTGTATTAAATACTACTATTAAGTTTAATTTTTTCATTACTTACTCCTTCAATTTTAAAATTTAATTACTTTTTCCCAAGTAAGATTTTCTTTGCCAAAATGTCCATAGTTAGTTGTTTGTTTATAAATTGGTTTTTGCAAATCTAAATAATTTATTATTCCTCTTGGTGTTAAATCGAATTTATTTTTTATTTTTTCTATAATTTCTTCTTCAGGGATAGTATTAGTTCCATAAGTATTAACATATATTGATACTGGTTTTGCAACTCCTATACTATAAGCAAGTTGTATTTCACATTTTTTTGCATATCCATTTGCTACAACATTTTTTGCAATACATCTTGCCATATAAGATGCTGACCTATCTACTTTTGTTGCATCTTTTCCTGAAAAAGCTCCTCCTCCATGTCTCGCAAATCCGCCATATGTATCAACTATTATTTTTCTTCCAGTTAATCCACTATCTCCTAATGGTCCACCTATTACAAATCTTCCTGTTGGATTTATAAAATATTTGGTATCATCATCTAATAAATTGCTTGGTACAATTGGTTCTATAACTTTTTCTATTACATCATTTTTTAAAGTTTCCATATCTACTTCCGGCAAGTGTTGTGTAGAAACAACTATTGTATCTATTCTTTTTGGTACTTCATTTTCATATTCAACAGTAACTTGAACTTTTCCATCTGGCCTTAAATAACTTATTATTTTTTCTTTTCTTACTTGTGCTAACCTTCTTGCTAATTTATGTGCTAGAGAAATAGGAAGTGGCATTAATTCTTCTGTTTCGTCACATGCATATCCGAACATTAACCCTTGATCCCCTGCACCTTCTGATTCAACATTTTCTCCTTTCTTATCTTCTAATGATCTGTCAACTCCTTGTGCTATATCTGGTGATTGCTTTGATAGGTTTATTCTTATTGAGCAAGTTCTATAGTCAATATCATATTCACTATTTTCATAGCCTACTTCTTTTATTGTATTTCTTACAACTTTTTCAATGTCTATATTCGCTGTTGATGTTATTTCTCCTGTTATATAGATTTCTCCTTTTCCTGCAACAGTCTCACATGCTACTCTTGCATTTTTGTCTTCACTTAAATAACTGTCTAATATACTATCTGATATATAATCACATAGTTTGTCTGGGTGTCCTTCTGTAACACTCTCTGATGTAAATAATTTTTTCATGTTTATTCATCCTTTCATATAATAAATTTTATATATGTTTCAATTATATTTTTATTTTAGTTTCTGATTTAGTCAAAAAAATATGCCTTTATACTTTCGTACAAAGGCTAATAATCTCTTAAAATCATCATCCAAAGTACTCTTAAGTTACTTTGTCGGTTTTAGCACCTAACTAAAATAGGTTGCTGTGGAGTCTTAAAGCCGATTCTCTCGTCCACTCTTGATAACATATATATTGTATTTATTATAATTATTTATATAAGAAATGTCAAGTTTTTTATACTTTATATTTCAATTAGCTCATATTGTTTTGTTCCAACTCCTAGTTTTTCTGCTACATCTATTGTATGTGTACCATGTCTTGAATTTACTCTTTCTAAAAAATGTTCTTTTCCAGGATCATTTGAATTTTTAACTAAATCTATACAAGCTTGATCTATTGCAACTGGATCTAAAGATGCTAATATTCCAATATCTTTCATACATGGGTTTTCTGCTACACTGCAACAATCACAATCTACTGACATGTTGCACATAATATTTATAAATGCCATATTTCCTTTGAAATATTTCACTACTGAATATGCTGCATCTGCCATTGATTCTAAGAATGCATCTTGTTCTGGTAAATTTTCCCATAGTCTTTTCTGGTCTTTTTCTTTTCCTGCTGAATGAATCCAAGATTTTCCTCTTGATGAAGCACATCCTATTGATAATTGTTTTAATGCTCCTCCATATCCTCCCATTGGATGTCCTTTAAAATGTGATATTACAAGCATTGAATCGTAATTAGCTATGTTTTTTCCAACATAGTTTTCTTTTATTCTATTTCCATTTGGTATTTTAAGAACTATGTCATCTCCTTCTGCATCCATAATATCTACATCAAAATATTTAGTCCATTTATGATCTTCCATTAGTTTTTTATGTTTCTCAGTAGTGTTTCTTTCTCCTGCATATGCTGTATTGCATTCAACTACTGTTCCATTTACTTTTTCTATTATTTTTTTCATAAATTCCGGTCTAAGGTAGTTTTGATTTCCTGCTTCTCCTGAATGGACTTTTACTGCAATTTTTCCGTTTAGTTCTTTTCCTAAAGTTTCATAAATTTTAACTACATTTTCTGGTGTTATTTCTTTTAAGAAATAAACTTTTGATTTTTCCATTTTAAATCATTCCTCTCTTGTTTTTTGGTTTTCAATATATTTTTTAGTTGTAATATTATTAGCAAATTTTATTACCAGAAAATTAAATATGTTAAAAGTGTTCCCCATATTACTTGTTCTCTTGTTAAATCTTTTAGCATTTCTGGAAGTTCTCCTTCTTCCTTATTATCTGTAAATGTTATTTCATAATAGTCAACATCTTGAACTTTAAAGTATATTTCAAAATTTCTAGTTTCATTATCTCTCATATTTGAAATATCTATATATTTGCTTCCTAATAAGTTATCTCTTTCTGAATATAAATCTACTCTTAAATAGTTATTGGTTATTTTATTTTCTGCATTATTATATATTTTCCCTTTTATTCTTCCATTTATTTTTGTTGCTTCAGCTTGATATACTGTTATCTGTGATAAATTGTCTTTTCTTCCAATATTTTGATATGTTGTTTCTATATTTAGGTATATCATTAAATTGGAAAATATATAAAATAATATTATCCATATTGCATATTTTAGAAAAGTTTTCATTCTATCCATAATTTTTCTCCATTTCTTATAATATTTTTAACTTTTTGTATTATATCAGAAAAATCAGTATTTTTCAATATTTTGTGAATTTAAGTTTCAATTTCTTTTCCTAGATAAACAGAATAAATATAAGTTCTATCAACATTTTTATTTAGAGCCTGTGTTAGAGCTTCTTTGTATAAATCTAATTGTTTTTTATACTTATTTATAAGCTCCTTTTCTTTTCCGTTTTCTACATAATCTGTTTTGTAATCTAGTAAGATTAAATTATCATTTTGGTCAATATAATATAAATCAATAATACCCTGTACTAAAACATTCTCCTCAATATCTTGTTCATAAATTTTCTTTGCTGGAACATTTATATAGAAAGGTTTTTCTTGATATATTTCTTTTGCATTTTTTAGTTCTTCCCATATTTTTGATTTTGTGAATTCTAATATTTTATATGGATTTATTGCTTTTGCCTCTTTTTCAGTTATAATTTGTTTTAATTGTAAATCTTGTATTAATTCATTTATTTTTTGTAAACTATATTCTTCTTTAGGATTTAATTTTTGCATACATAGATGTATTAAAGTTCCTTTTTGTGCTGATGTTATTTTTAGTTCTTTTTCTTCTTGTAAAAATTTAGGTTTTTCAAAGGTTACTTGATTTAGTAAAATTTCATCTGTTTTAATTTGCTCTAAGCTCTCAATATCAATACCAATTTGTTTTTCTTTCATTTGTTTTATTTTTGTAACTGAACTTTTTGTCGGAATTGTTGTTGCTAATTTATTTTTATATTCATATTCGATTTTACATTTTACTTCTTCTAATAATTCTTGTTTACATTCTTTTTCGTTTAGTAATTTAATTGTTTGTTCTAAGTCGCTTTCTTGTTTTTTTTGTTTTTGGCTACTTATAATTTTACTTGATTCAATTCTATTTAGTTCAAGTAGCCCTTCTGTTTTTTCTTTTTCGTAAATATAAATCAATAATATCCAATCTAAATATGATTTGTATTTTTTTACTAAAATATGGTTTATTTTTCCATTTTTTCTAGTATAAATTTCTGCTTGTTTTTCAATATCTTCTATCTGTTTTGTAAAATCATTTGATATTCCTGTTATTATCAATTTTTCTTTAGCTCTTGTTAATGCAACATATAGAATTCTCATTTCTTCTGAAATATTTTCATTTATAATAACATTTTTTACCGCTTCTCTGGTTAAAGTATCATATTGAACTTGAGCATTATAATCTATATATTTGGCTCCTATTCCAATATCTTGATGTAATAATACAGGGTTTTTTCTTACATCTTGCTCATTAAATTTTTTATTAGAATTAACTAAAAATACAATCGGGAATTCCAAACCTTTACTTTTATGAATACTCATAATTCTAATAACATCATCATTTTCACCAATAATTTTAGCAGCACCTAAATCTCCAGAATTTAATTTTAATTTTTCAATAAAGTTTATAAAGTTGTACAGTCCTTTAAAACTAGCTGTTTCATATTTTTTTGCTCTTTCAAATAGCATTTTTAAATTAGCTTGTCTTAAATTACCATTTGGCATCAATCCTACATAATTGTAATATCCAGTATCTGAATAAATTTTCCAAATCAATTCATCTAATGATAAGTACTCCTGTTCTTTTCTCCAAATTTCTATATTATTTAAAAAATTTTCTATTTTTTGTTTTAATTCAGGTTTAACATTAACTTTTGCTTTTAACATACAGTTATAAAAATTATCATATTTATCTGATAGTCTTATTTCAACAAGTTCATTATCTGTAAATCCACCTATGTTAGACCTTAAAACCGTTACAAGTGGTATATCCTGTATTGGATTGTCTATTATTTTTAATAAGCTCATTATTGTTTGTATTTCAATTGAGTCCAAATATTCTTGGTTGCTATCTGCAAATACCGGCATTCCTAAATTCATAATTTCTTGTTCATATATGCTTGCCTTATCTTTTGTTGACCTTAATAAGATTGCAATATCTTTATATTTTATATTTCTAAAATTTTCTTTTTTTCTATCATAAATTTGGTATTTACTATCTATTAAACTCTTTATTTTGTTGGCAACATATTTAGCTTCTAATTCAATGTTTTCTATATGCTCTATTTCATCTTTGTCTTCATCTTTTTCTTCATCTGAATACGCATTTTCGTATTTATTTTCTTCATTTTGCTTAGTATCTATTATATCAATTTCTGTTTCTAAATTTTGATTATTCATTTGATAATCTTCAGCACCAAAATTCAAATATTCATTTTCATCGTATTCAACTTCACCTAATCTTTGGCTCATTATGTTTTTAAAAACTAAATTTGTGAAATCTAGCACATTATCTCTACTTCTAAAGTTTTTGAATAGCTGGATTTTTCTTCCTTTGAGACAGTTGGGACGGTCCAAATTTGTCTCACTTTTTTTGTCGATATTTGTTGTTTTTTCGTTTTCGACAATATTTGACATTTCTGTGAGACAAATTTGGACCGTCCCAACTGTCTCAAATTTTGCATATTTATCCAAAAATAACTTTGGCATTGCTTGCCTAAATCTGTAAATGCTTTGTTTTACATCTCCTACCATAAACATGTTGTTCCCTCTTGATATTGACGAAAGTATAAATTCTTGTACTAAGTTACTGTCTTGATACTCATCTATTGCTATTTCTTCAAATTTTTCTGTGTATTTTTTTGCTACTTCTGTTTTTATTATATTGGGGTGTTTTTCTCCATTTTCATCAATTGATTCTTCTACATCTTTTACTAAAATGTTTAATGCAAAATGTTCTATGTCTGTAAAGTCTACTATGTTTTTATTTCTCTTTCTTTTTGAGAAAATTTCATCAAATTCTAATATTAAATTTTCTAGTTTTTTTAATACTTTATACATGTTAAATATATCTTGATTTGATTGTTTTGAGTCTGATACAAATATCTTTCCTATCTTTTTATTAAATTTCTTTTTTACATTGTCTCTTATCCTTTTGGCTTCTTCTTTTATTTCTGATTCTACTTTTTTTCTTGGCCATGTTACAAATTTTATATTTTGTGCTATTTTATAAGATTTATCCCAATTATTTAAATTTTTCTTTAGCGTTTCTAGTTGTTTAATATCTGTTTCAATTGTTTGCTTAAATTCTTCTAATTCATTATCATATGATAGGTTTTCTAATACATTTTCTAGTATTGTAATATCATCTGTTAGTTCTTCATGCATTCCCTCTAACAATATTTTACCCCAAGCAGTTTGGCTGAAATCTTCATCTAGTTGATTTTCTATATTAAACATTTCTGTTTTCTCGTTTAACCATTTTTTAGGATATGGACTAGAGCAAATATAACTGTAAATATTTAAAATTAGGTCTTTTAATGGAGTGTCATCTCTATAACTTGTATATGTATTTATTAGTTTTGTAAAGTCCTTATCTTCTGAAAGATATTTATTCTCAAATAATTCATCTAATACTTCTTGTTTTAATAATTCTGTTTCTGATGTGTCTGCTATCCTGAAATTTGGTGATACATTTTCTAATTCATAAAAATTGTTTTTTACTACTTCTAAACAAAATGAATCTATTGTACATATACTTGCCATATTTAGCAGCGTTATCTGTCTTTGTAAATTTTCATTTTCTGGATCTTCATCTAGTTTTTTATAAATTGCATCTAATACTCTTTCTCTCATTTCTGATGCTGCTGCATTTGTAAATGTAACTACTAATAACTTGTTTATATCTATATTTTCATTTATTGCTTTGTTTATTATTCTTTCTACTAGTACTGCTGTTTTTCCGACTTCCGTGCTGCTGCTGCTACTAGTAAGTTTGTATCTTTTTCATTTATTGCTTGTTTTTGTTCCTTTGTCCAGCTTGGCATTTTCTACCTCCAATTGATTTTTATCTTAAAAATTAAAAACTTAATTTTTAAATTTTAAGGTTCTATTTTTCTACTTTCATATATAATAATTTTCTGTATTTAGTAAACAACCTAGCTCCCTGTACTTCTATATTTATTTAATGCCCAATTCCAAATTTTAATAGCTATTATCCATAAAATCACCATTATAATTGGAGATAAGTAAATCATGTATTTATCTATTCCTAAATAATTCATTGTTGGATAATATGCTACAAATGCAAATGGCAAAATTACTGTTATTAATATTTTAATAAATCCATTATATATATTGATTGGATATTGTGCAATTGTATGTATTCTGTAAAATGTCCATATAACTTCATTTGATTTATATGTCCAAAATGATGAAATACTAAAGATTGTTAATATTGCTCCTCCAATCGCTGCTCCAATAATACTAAATATAACTATTTTTAATATAAGCCAAAATGTAATTGGAATAGATAATTCTATTAACATTTTTATTGCTATAAAAAATCCTAATCCTAAATATCCAACAGCTGTAAATGTTTTTGAGCTTCCTACTATTGAAATTAAAGGATGAACTGGTCTTAGTAAGATTTTATCAAATTCTCCATCTTTAATATACTTTGACCCTATATCATATAATGAATCAAAACATAAGTCTAAAATTCCATTTGATATTAATGTTGTGCCATATAATAAAAGTACTTGTTTAAAATTCCAACCTGCTAAATTTTCTGTATTTTGAAATGTTATCCAAATGAATATAATTTCTACTGCTTGAGTAACCATTTGAGAAATCATACCTGTTAAACAGTCTATCCTATATATGAGTAGCTCTTTTAAAGATGCTACAAAGAATGATAAGTACAATTTAATATTGTCAAATACTGTTCTCATTTTATCCTCCATTAATTGTTATTTTCTTTACTGAATAATTAAAAAATGCTTTTGATATTACATATAAAATTAATGACCATGCTATTAATTTTAATATTATAAAACCTATTTCATTTAAAGAAATATTTCCTAGATAAATATTTATAGGAGTATATATAAATTCTTTAAATGGAAGTATGTTTGCAATTTTTTGAAACCATCCAGGAAACAATGTAAGTGGTGCAATTAATCCAGAAAAGATTGCTATAATTGATTGTCTTAAAATTTGCATTCCCCATATTGAATTTGTATAAAATCCGATAGTTCCAACTATCATTTGTATAAAAAATGATATTGGAAGTATAAGCATTATTACAAATATGAATAATAAAAAATTTATAAAACTTACAGGAAGTTGTACACTCCAAAAAATTGAACATATTATAAATGTTGCAACTGAAATTGGAATTGCATATCCAATTTCTCCCATGTATAATCCAAACCAATATTTAAAATATGATATTGGATTTAGTAATTCTTTATTTAGTTGACCTTTTCTAATTGACTCTGCAATATCTTCATTTATTCCCCATGTTGCTATTGCTTTTATTGAAATAACTAAAATATAATATGTAACCATATATTCTATACTATAGCCGGCGGCATTACCGGTTTGGTAGTATATTGCTTGCCATACGAAAACATAAACAACAATTTCTACTATTCTATTTATTGTCCATAAAAAGAAATTGGATTTATAAATAGAATATTGTTTAAAATGTACTCGTGCTAATGCTAACCATGTTTCTAACATATTTTTACTCCTCTATATATTTCTTTTAATATATCTTCTAATTCTGCTTCTTTCATATGAATATCTACTATATCTCCATATTTTGAAATCATCTCTACTATCTTTACAATTGTCATTTTTTCATGGTCAAATTTTATTTTTATATTTTCTTCATTTTCTTCTATAATCTCAAAATCTTCATCATATAGTTTTTCAGTTATACTTGCTTTTTTATTTTTTAAAATGATTTCAGCCGAAACACTATTTCCATATGTATCTTTAAATTTTTGTTTTTCTCCATCAAAGATTATTTGCCCTTTATCTAATAATATTATTCTGTCACATACATCTTCAATGTCTTTTAAATCATGTGTTGTAAGTATTACTGTTGTATTTTTTTCTTTATTTATATCTTTAATAAATTTTCTAATATTCTCTTTTACTAAAACATCCAATCCAATTGTTGGTTCATCTAAATAAACTATTTTAGGATTATGCAAAAATGTTGCTGCAATTTCACATCTCATTTTTTGTCCTAAACTTAAGTTCTTTACTTGTTTTTCTAACAAATCTTCTAACTGTAATAATTCAGTAAATTGTTTTAAATTCTTTCTATATTGATTTTCTGGAATTTTATACATTTTTTTAATTAGTCTAAAAGATTCAATTACAGGCAAGTCCCACCATAGCTGTGTTTTTTGCCCAAAAACAGCACCTATATTTTTGTTGTTTTCTATTCTTTTTTCATTTGGTACAATTCCATTTACTATAACGTTTCCATAGGTTGGTGTTAATAGCCCTGTGAGCATTTTTATTGTTGTTGATTTTCCTGCTCCATTTTCTCCTATGTAACCTACTAATTCTCCTTCATTAATATTGAAATTTATATTGTTTACTGCTGTAAATTCTTTGTATTTTGGTTTGATTAGATTTTTTAGATAACCTTTTAACCCATCTTCTTTTTCTATAATTTTATATTTTTTTACTAAATTTTTTACTTCTATTAATGACATTGTTTTCTTCCTTTTTATTTGTTATATTTATATGTCAATATACTATCATAACCCAATCACTTTTGCAATACTTAAAAGATAGCACTACTATATAATAGTTTTGCTATCTTTTAAAATTATTTAAAAATCTTTTCTAACATATTTTTAGTTCCTCTGAATTATCTTTTCCAATAAAATATGTTACAATATTTTTTATATATTATCATTTCTAATAGTATCAATAATATTTTGTTTATTAATCTTGCCAATAGAATATTTCATAATAATACCAATAACAACAGCTACGAATACTATAGCAACTGCAATTGATTTATATGGCAAAACATATTCCATTTCCATACTATTTCTGAACACATTATACATACCATAAGACAATACGAGTCCAATTGGTATACCAATGATCAAAGATTTTATACCATAGAAAATGCTTTCTAATCTAATCATTCTATTAAATTCTTTTTTTGTCATTCCTATTGATTTAAGCATTGCAAATTCTTTTTTTCTTAAATTCATATTTGTTGTAATCGTGTTAAAAATATTTGTTATTCCAATTAAAGTAATTACTCCAATAAATCCATATAAGAATATTGAGATAACTAATACAACTGCATTTTCAGCCTTGACTGATTTTTCCATATTAAATGTTGTTAAATTAGAGTTAGTAAGATTATTATCATTTTTATATTGTTCAACTTCTGCATCTAATTTATCAACATCATTTGATTGTGAATACAAAGTCGCATATATATATCCTGTTTTATTTATAAAATCTTCACTTACAATAAAATATGCACGAGTATGATATAAATTTTCTACACCATTTGGTCTTTCTTCTGTTTTGGCTACTATTTTAATGTTATGCTCTTTATCATTTATTTTTCCTGTAACAGTATCTCCCTTTTTCCAAGTATACATGCTACCTTGAATTTTCTTTCCTTTTTCATCAAAATTGATATTATTATCAATTAAAATTGCTCCATCTTTGTATGTTTCATAATCTCCGCCTATCTTTTTCAAATATGCATCATACGCATTTTTGCTTAATGAAATAATATTTACATTATCTATTTGTTCTTGGTTTGAATTTGACTCTGAATATCTTGCTTTAATATCTTTTCCATATTCAGTTAGTTCTGCTTTGTGTTTTTCATCCATATTCATTTCAAATGTATTGGTTTTATTTATTGATACATTTCCTACATCTGGCAAGTTTGATATGTCTGTTAACATTTTTAAATTTTTTGCTTGTTCTTTTGCAAATTCTTCTGTATCTTCAGGTGACGCACTTGTGTACGCATATACTACATAATTATAATCTTTTTCTGTATAATATGCACTTGACATTTTGAATCCATATTGTATAAAGCTTGATATTGCAATAAATATTACAACACTTACTATTATAGAAATTACTGTTGTTCTATATTTTTTCTTGCTTCTTTTTAAGTTTTTGTATGCAATTTCTCCACCTGTTTTAAATATTTTTGTTATGATTTTTGGACATTTTATTTTCTTAGCTTTTAATTTTACATCTTCTGAACTTCTTATTGCTTCAATCGGTGTTATTTTGGATGCTTTTCTTGCAGATTTTTTGCAAGATAGCCATATTGTTACAACTGATACAATTATACTTACAACTATTGCTGGCAATGATATTCCATATGTTAGTAAAGTCCCACTTGATACATAATCTTTTAATATGTAATTTACTACATTTACTAATATATAAATCGCAAATACTCCACTTAAAATTCCTAAAGGAATTCCTATAAGTCCTAATAAAAAGCCTTCAAAATAAACACTTTTTTTGATTTGTTTTTTTGTTGCTCCAATGCTTGAAAGCATTCCATATTGTTTTAACCTTTCTGTTATTGATATTGCAAATCCATTTCTAATAACGAATACACTTGATACTAGAACAATTCCCATTATGAAGGCTCCTAATCCATAAATTGTTCTTAGTGTTTCATCATCTAAACTTGCACCTTCATATGATAATAATTCTTTATTTATATTTAATTTATATTTATAACTTTTATACGCTCCTTTTAATCCATTAAATGTTGTAGCCTCTGTATTGTCTTCTTTTACACCATTAGAATCTTTTACCATTTGATTTATATTTTCTGTATTTTTTACATAATCTTTGGGATTTGTATATAAAACTGCTATATTTGCCTTTTTATTTATTGTTTGCATTTTTGTAATAACTGTAAACCAATCAGTTTCATAAGATTCAATTGCAACCGTAGGTCTTTCTATTATTCCTACTATCTTATATGTTTTTGAAGTTGTTTTTTCCATATTTTCTTCTGTTTCACTTATATTTAATGTGATGGTATCTCCAACTTTGTAATTAGTTTTGAACCTTTCATTTATTCTAGTTGAAATTGCAAGTTCACTATCATTTTCTGGTAATCTACCCTCTTGCACATTTATAGCCATATTATTTAAAAACTTGTCATTCATTGAAATAATATTAACAAGTGGCTTTTCTTCCTCTCCTGTTGATGTTTTTTCATTTGGTAAATAACTATATCCTAATTCTTCTGATAAATAATAATTTTCAACTCCTCTATTTTCTTCTATATATTTAAGTTCATCTTTTGGTACATTATAAAAAATTGCATGATAATTTCCTTGACTATTTTTTGCAGTTTCTACAAATGTTTTTTGAAAACTTGTTATAAGTCCTGCTACTCCACAGATTAAGGCTGTTGATAAAATAATTCCAATTATAATTACAATTGACCTTTTTTTATTTAGTCTTAAATCTTTTACACTCAATTCATTTAAAACTTTCATTATTTTCCAGTCCTTTCATCTTTAATTATTTTTCCATCATCAATTGTTATAACTCTATCTGCCTCTAATGCAATTTTTTCATCATGTGTTATTACTATAACTGTTTGATTATATTTTTTATTTGAAAGTCTTAATAATGAGATAATTTCTTCACTTGCTTTTGAGTCTAAGTTTCCAGTAGGTTCATCTGCAAGCATTAATGCAGGTTCATTCATCATTGCTCTACCAATAGAAACCCTTTGTTGTTGTCCACCTGACAATTGATTTGGTAAATTGTTTTTTCTATTTTCAAGTCCTAATGTTTTTAATAAATCATTTAATCTTTTTGGGTCAACATCTCTACTATCTAATTTTGTTGGTAGTGTTATGTTTTCTGTAACATTTAGAACTGGTATTAAGTTATAAAATTGATAAATTAGTCCTACTTGTCTTCTTCTAAAAATTGCTAATTGATCATTATTTAGAGAATATATATCTTTTCCTTCTATATATACTTTTCCAGATGTTGGTCTATCTACTCCACCTAATAAGTGTAATAGTGTTGATTTTCCACTACCGCTTGCTCCGATAATTGCTACAAATTCTCCTTTCTCTATTGAAAATGATACATTGTCTACTGCTTTTACTTGGTTTTCGCCTTTTCCATAAATTTTGTTTAAGTTTTCTACCCTTAGTATTTCCATAATTTTTCCTCCTTTGAGACCAGTGGACTAGCGGGGCCAGTTGGGACGTTTCTGATGGGACAAAAATGTCTCAAAAGTACCGATCTTGGTCTCTTATTTTTTTGTTATATATAGTATAATTTTTGAAAGTGACTTTTAAGTGACTTTTTTACTATAAATTTTGTCACTCTTTATTATTTGATGCAAAAAAAGATTGATAACTTATATCAAGTATCAATCCCTCATTTTTTATTTTTCCTGACTATAAACTTCTTCTATTATTTTATATCTTATATTAATTATATTTTTATAAAATTTTTTTCTATTATTAGACATGCACAATACTTCATCTATAAAATTATTTATTTGGGTAATATTTATATTTTTAAATACCCTAACAATAGCTTTATGGCATTCTTTATTTTTGGTATCCCTTATATATGTCATGTAATTTATTTTTTTACCATTTTCTTTTAAACAAGAATAACAATTTATTGCCAAGTTCTTTATTTCATTTTCTTTTAAATTTTCTATCTCATTATCATCTATCATTGGATTTAAACATGAGCCACAATCATAAATTGGTGCAAACTCTATTTTATTAGTTTTGTTATCTACTAAAAAACCCCAGTTTCCATTGTGTCTATCTGTGTTTCCTATTAATGCATCTACAACGAACATATCCCAAAACTTTTCTTTTATATTAGTTGAATTTATTATTTTGTTTTCATCTAATACATTTAAAATGTCTGGTAATTCTGTTTCTATTTTTTTGTCTGGATTTGTACTTAATGCAAGATTTTCAAATTCATATAAAGTTTTATTAAAGTCTGTAAAGTCTTCACATGCACATACTATTTTTTCTTTTTCATTATATTTATATATTCCTAAAATTGTATTTTGAGTCGGAAATCCTACAATTTTAAAAATGTTGCTTCCTATATATTCAGAAAATGCATTATTAATATATGATATATTTTTGTTTTTTTCTCTTATAGGGTCCGGAAATTTTACTAAATATTTTTTCCCTTCATATATAAGTGTTTTCTTTTTCTCAGATCCTTTATAACTATTTAGCTCCTCTTTGCAATTTGTAAAATCAATCATTTATTTGTTCACTCCATTTCCATCATGGTTATATTTTATATATTATAACATATATTTTATTAAAGTCCACTATTAATTTTTATACAAATATTGCTCTGTTTTTCTTAAATAAATTGTAGCAATTATTAAGAAAAACATTAATACTGCAATTGCTATCGAAAGTATATTTACATTGTAGAAATAATTATATAAAATATATACTAATGCATAACTTATCAATTGTCCAATAAACATATATATATTATAAGTCATTATATGTTCTTTTATATATTTTTCTAATCCATTTGGTTTAATTGCTGCATAGACAATACTACAAGACTCTGATTCTATTATTGTTCCAATTGAATTCATTAATATATAGTAAATCAATAATGTTATAAAACTTGTGTTAAATACAAGTAATACTGATGATATGAAAATTACAATTGCCATATATGGATAAAATTTTTTATTAATATTTTTGTTATTGATCATTTTTAGTATTTGCAATGAAATAATTGATATGATAGCAAAAAAGGTGTTATAACTTCCGAAACTTAATTCTGTTCCTAATCTTAGGAATAGTACAATTGGTAGCAATTCTGTCATTGCACCTTGTGTGGAAATTCTTCTAAAAAACATGCACTTATATATATCTTTTAAATGCTGTTCTTTTTTTGCAACCTTCCAAAATTCTATCAAATTCATTTTTTCATCCTTTACTGCTGTATCCTTTATTTTTCCTGATATTAAAATAATTAATAATGTTTCTATCCCTAAAATTATGAATAGTATATTATATGAAAATTTCTCTATAACAAACCCTGATAATATAGGTGCCAATATTGTTGTTATATTTTGCAAAATTGTTATGTTTGCAATATAACTACTCATTGATTTATTACTGTTTGAATTTACTATCATAGACTCATATGGGACAAAATAAAGTATTGAGCTTAATGAATCTAATGTTTTAAATAGATATATGTATTTTATTATGTTTTCCTTAAATACTATTAATAAAACAATACAACCTAAGTTTAATATAAAACTTAATTTATAAAAAAAGTTTGAGTTTTTTGAATTTATTATTTTTAATATTATATATTCTATTATAAAGCTTGCGGTAATTGAGTATACTGAATATTTTAATATAAAGTTTATATCATTATTTACTATTTTTAATATGTATATATTAAAAAAAAGTGAAAAGAATACGCTCATAAATTTTCTTAAAAATGCTATTATTGCTATATATTTTCTATTAATTTGTTCCATTTTTTCTCCTAACACTGCTTTATTAGTATTTCATATACTTAATTACAAACTCTGTTCCTTTATTAATTTCTGATATACAACTTATCATGCCATTATCTTTTTCAATAATATCCTTTGCCAATGCAAGTCCAATTCCAACACTATTTTCTGAGGAATTCTTACCTTTATAAAATCTTTCAAAAATGTGTTTTAAATCCTCTTTTGATATTCCTGTTCCTTCATCTTTTATTGCAATCTTTGTAAATAAAGTATTTTCTTCGTATTTTATATAGATTTTTCCATTATCTTTATTGTGTTCAATGCAATTTTTAATAATATTTGTAACCGCTTCTTGCTGCCACTTATAATCGCCAACAAAAGATGCTCTGTCATTGCCTTCTACAATGATTTGTTGATTTTTTATTTCAATTGGTATTTCTAAATTTTTAATTATTTCATTAATAAATTTTTTCAAATTAACTTTTTCTTTATAGAATTGTACAATGTTTGCATCTAATTTTGTCAATTTTAACATTGATATGACAAGCCAATTTATCCATTCTATTTGCCTGCTAATTTCAAATATAAATTTTTGCTTTGTTTTCTCATCCATTTCTGGATTTTCCCTTATTCCATCTAACATTATTGATATTGATGTTAAGGGTGTTTTTAACTGGTGTGATATATCTTGAACTGATATTTTTAAATTTTCTTTATCTTTTTTTGAATTCTCACTTTCTTCTTTTAACATAACTGTAATTTTGTATAATTCATTTTTTAAATTACTTAATTCATCTTCACTATTTTCATCAATATCTAGTTGATAGTTTCTATTGCTAATTTCTTCTATGTATTCTTTTATTTTTTTTAATTTTTTATCTCTTCTGTTTAGATATATTAAAATTGCAACTATCCATAGGATATTAAATATGATTATTACAATTACATTTATTTTTATATTTGTTCTCATTTGATTTTGAACTGACAAAATTGAAGCTATTTCTTCTATATCTATACCATATTTAGAAAGTTCTGTTTTCCCCTCTTTAAATTCTAAATTATTAATATCTTCATTTAAAATTTCTATAATTTCTTTTGTGTCAATTTCTTGATAATTTTCTTTTATTTTTCCTATAATGTTTGCTATCTTTATATTTTCTATTTGTGTGATTTTTTTGTACTGATTAATTGTTACTATACTAATAATTAAGCTTGTACAAATTGTAATAATTATCATTGGTATTATTAAAAATTTTAAATTTGCATTTTTAAATTTGCCCATTTGTAACATTAATCTCCTATTCTATATCCTAATCCTCTAACAGTTTTAATAATTGAATCATCTCCTAATTTTTCTCTTATTCTTTTAATATAAACTGTTAATGTATTATCATTTACAAAATTTCCTGCTATATCCCATATTTTGTCTAGTAGTTCTTCTCTTGTAATTAATTTATTTTGATTTGTAAATAGCATTAATAAGATTTTATATTCTAAACTCGTAAGTATTATTTCTTCATAATCTTTATATACTTTAGCCATATTTGTGTCTATTTTTATGTTTTTATATTGAATGATACTGCTTTTTTCAATATTCTTGTAATACCTTCTTAGTACAGAATTTATCCTTGAAATTAATTCTCTTGTTCTAAATGGTTTTACAATATAATCATCTGCTCCTATATCTAGTCCAACTACTACACTAGTTTCTTCATCCTGTGCTGTTAGAAATATTACTGGAACATCTAATTTTTGTTTTATGTACTTGCATAATTCAAAGCCATTGCCATCTGGTAATGTTACATCTAGTAATATTAAGTCTATTGTTTCTTTGTTTAAAATGTCTTTTGTTTTTTCTATATTTAATACAGAAATCACTTGAAAATTTTCTTTTTCAAGTGAATATTTTAATCCCATTACTATTGTTTCATTATCTTCCACTAATAATATCTTTTTCATATTCTTTCCTCTTATTTTATTTTACAAATAATGTTCTAATCTTTTTTATTAAATAATGACTTCCTCCATCTCTGTTGTTTTGAATATTTTCAACCATACTAATAATCAAAATATCATTTTCGGATGTATTATTAACTGTAAAACAATCAAACCATCCTAATGTGCCGCTTTCAGTATCTGTATTTGATGTTTTTAATTCTGCGGTCCCAGTTTTTCCAGCTATTGTTACTCCTCCAACTTTCATGTCGGTTGCTGTTCCTTCTGGATTTTCTACAACTTGTATTAAGTCTTCTTTTACAGTATTTGCAGCTTCTTTTGTAAATGCATTTTGTTTTATATATTCTGCTGTTGCTGTGTCTTTATATTCAATATATGGTTTTACCATATTTCCATCATTTGCAAATGCTGAATAAATTGATGCCATATGTATTGGATTTACTAATATATCTCCTTGCCCATATCCTGAATCTGCTAATTTTTTCTCTGTTGATATAGTATTATCCGCCTTTGAAGAATATTGTGATTTTTTAAGTGCTAATGGGAATTCTATTTGTTCATTAAATCCTAGTTTGTCTAAACTTTCACAAAATGTTTTACTTCCGATTTGCATTGCAGCTTGACCAAAAAATATATTGTCTGAATGTATTAATGCATTTTTTATATTTTTGGTTCCATTATAAGCTGTTAAAGTTGTTATATAATCACTTCCCCAACTTTTGTCTTTTTGCCAACTCAAACCTGAATAGGAAAATGCTGTATCTGTTGTTAATTTGCCAGTTGTTAGTCCTATTGCTGCTGTAATTGATTTGAATGTTGAGCCTGGGCAATAACTTTGTAAAAATCTATTATATAATGGTTTGCTTTGATCGTTATTTAATTCTTCCCATTGTGAATTTGTTACTCCTAAAACAAAATCATTTGAATTATATGATGGCGTACTAACACATGCTAATAATTCTCCTGTTTTTGGTTCCATTACAACAAAAAATCCTTTGTCTTCTTTCATTTGATTATATAATTGCTTTTGTAAATTACTATCAATTGTTAGTTTTACATCTTTTCCATCTTTTTTATCTTGTGTTGCTAATGTTTTTAATTTTGTTCCATTTTCATCAATTATATAAATTTCTGTTCCATCTATCCCTCTTAAAGTATCTTCATATGCTTGTTCTAATCCTGTTTTTCCTACTATACTACTTGAACTATATCCTTTTCCTTCTTTTTCTTTTAATTCATCTTCATTTATGGCTTGAACATATCCTATTAAATGAGCTGCTTCTTCCCCGAGTGGATATACTCTAGCTTCTGTGCTAGTTATTTTTATTCCTGTGATTTCTAGCAATTGATCTTTTAATGTAGTATTACTTGCTGATACTTTTTTAATTGGTACAAATGTATCATCTTTTACATATGATGCTGAAATTTGTCTATTTATATAATCTACCGAAACGCCTGTTAACTCAGAGATTTTAGCAATTTTTTCTTCTTTGTTTTCACCTAATTTTCCTGGTACAATTCCAATAGTAGAGATACTACCATTTTCAGCAAGTTTAACTCCATTTCTGTCCAAAATTTCTCCTCTTTTGGCAGTTATTGATGAAATTCTAACTTTATCTGTGTGTCTCAATTCAGGAAAAATTATGCTAGAAGACCATTGTAATTTATATTGCTTATCTTCTTTTACTAATTTAGCTGCATTTGTAAATGATATTATTCCAGCTGATGTAGACATATTTTCCTTATATGTAACTTTTTGTATTCCCTTTTCTTTTTCTACTTCTGATATTGTTATTTTTATGTCATATGCATCTATTCCTTCATAGATATTTTTATTTCTTTTCACAAAATCTTCTTGTGATATCTGGCTTTTTGATTCATTTGATATCATTTTATACATTTCATCATATTTTTGTTCATTTATTAATGATATGTATGCATTTAGTGTATCTTCTGGCTTTGATTTTGTGATATTTGCATATACTACACCTCCTGCAATTATACAAATAACTATTGTTACTAATATTGCTATGATTATTATTTTTTTGTTTTTCATAATACTATATCTCCTTTTGTCCCATGGGGACGGTTCTCTTGGGACATTTTTGTCCCATTAGGGACAGATGTTCCATTTATTTTAAATATTTTAAAATTAGAAATTTAATATATTCCTTCTGCAATAAATACATCATACATTTTTTATATTCTCCTTTCTCTTTTAGTATAGAGCTTATTAGAATGCAGAAATTATTTTAGGTATAAATATAATTATTCCTATAATTGCTGATGATATTGCTGATATTAAAACTGCTCCTGCTGCTATATCTTTTATTATTTTTGCTTGTGAATTTATTTCTTTTGTTATTAAGTCTACTGCATTTTCTATTGCTGTATTTATTAATTCCATTGATATAACAAATCCAAATAATATAATGCATATTATCCATTCTATTTTACTTATTTTTAATATTATTCCCATTATTATAACTAATATCATTATTAATATATGTATTTTCATATTTTGTTCTTCTTTTATTCCTGTAAAAATTCCTTCAAATGCATATTTAAAACTTTTTATCAATTTTTTCATTTTTATCACCACACTTATTTTACTAAATTTTCAAATATTTTACAATAGTTTGTTTTTTTGTTTCATTTTTTGTGTTACTTACTGCTCTAGGTGAGGCACTATAAATATTTAATATATTTATTCATTACATTTGCTAAAAATTTATAATTGTTTATCTTGAGCCTCTTTCACTCAGGCTCTCAAAATCTTTTCTTTAACTATGAAGAAATTTAAAGTGCCACTGGAATGAACATAGAAATTCTTAAATTTTTTATGGAAAGAGTTCACTTTAGTGGAAGGGTGCCATAAAAAATTTATAGAATTTCTAGTGAATGAAAGGCAGTCAATAAATTTATGAATAGTAAAGAAAAGATTTTTCACCCGTGAACATTCCTCAAGATAAGCAATAACAAATTTTAAAGCTCATTTCATTCAATTATATATTAAATATTTATAGTGCCTCGCCTAGAGCAGTAAGTAACACAAAAATGAAACTTAAATCTATTTTTTTATCCAAACAGATACACTTCTACTCTTTACTCCAAAATTCCCACATCCTTCTGAATCTATGATCACTTCATTTTCGCAATTGTTTAAAGCATCAATGTATACTTTGCCTTCATTTTGAGTTCCTACATACATTCTTTTTTCTCCATCCTCAGCATTTGAAATAACTACTGCTATTCCAGATTTCAGATGTTCCTCATCGCCTTCTTGTGTCCATCCTATATAATTATTATTATTAAAATAATCATGTTGTGTTCCATATGATTTTTCTTTTCTTATTAGTATTAATGTTTTTAAATTTTGTACGGGGTCAATATTATCATGTGGTATTCCATAATAATCTCCATAAAAAACACATGGATATCCAGTATTTCTTAGTAAAATAATTGAATACGCTATTGTTTTAAACCATTCTTCTATAAAACTTTGTAATGCTTGTCCTGGTTGTGTATCATGATTATCTACAAATGTTACTGCCATACATGAATTTTCTTTTACTAATGTATGTTCTAATATTTGTGACATATCATAATTTGGATTTGTTGATGCATTATATAAATTATAATGTAATGGTACATCAAATAATGATATTTTTCCTTCAGTTTCTTTTATATATTTGTGTAATTTATTTACATCTGCTGACCAGTATTCTCCTACTGAAAATAGTTCTTTTTTGGTTTCATTTCTTAATGTTTGTATCCAATCTTTATAAAATTTAGCATCTATATGTTTTACTGCATCAAGTCTAAAACCACTAATTTTTGTAAAGTCTATATACCACTTTCCCCAGTCTGTACATTCTTTTATTACTCTAGGATTTGAGAAGTCTAAATCTGCTCCCATTAAATAATCATAATTTCCATATTCATCATCTACTTCTTCTCCCCATTTTTTGTCTATAAATTTGAATATTGCATTTTCACCTGTTCCATTGTCATAATCTATTCCATCAAAGTCAGTCCAATTCCATTCAAAATCTGAATATTTGTGTTTTCTTCCTGGAAATGTATATTTTGTTGCAACTTTTATATTTTCTTTAGGTGATGTTTCTATGTTATGATTTGACCAATCAACTCTTGTTGCTGGTATTATTTGAAAACCATCTGCTCCCATTTTGTGATTTAATACAATATCTGCATAACTTTCAATTCCTGCTTGTTTTAGAGCTACTATTGCTTCTAAATACTCATCTTTTGAGCCATATTTTGTTTTTATTGTTCCTTTTTGGTCAAATTCTCCTAAATCATATACATCATATACTGCATATCCTACTTCATCTTTTCCGCCTATTCCTTTATATGCTGGTGGTAACCATAAAGCTGTTATTCCTATATTTGCTAATTTTTCAGCATTTTCTTTCACTTGATTCCATAAATTTTGATGGCAGTCCATGTACCATTCAAAATATTGCATTATAATTCCATTTATTTTTTTCATTTATATTCCTTCTTTATTTTTATTTTTTTATTATATCATTAATTTTTTTTAAAATCTATATTTTTTTCATGTCAAATTTTAATTTTTAAGTATCCTCACACTTAAAGGTCAGTTCGGTTTGAACAGGCTTTTTATATTTTTTTGCTTTTTCTCTTCCTATTTTCAACAAAATATGATACAATACCGCCTAGTTAAATATATCAAAAGATAAATTAGGAGGAATTATTATGGAATTTAATAAATGTAGTAGATGCGGAAACTTTTTTATATCAAATGATGATGTATGTCCAAAATGTAAAAACAAAGATACTTTAGAGTTTGGAACATTTAAAACATACATAGAAGAAAATGGTATAACTACTAATTTAGACATTTTATCTAGCAAAACAGGAATTAGTGTTAAAAATTTAAATAGATACTTAGATTATTCAGGTTTAAATAATCTACCTAATAAGAATATAAAATTATAATAAAATATTTACACAATTAAAAGAAAGGATGTTATAAAAATGACAAATGTATTTGATATTTTAGAAGAAAGAGGATATATTGAACAAATGACTCATCCAAAAGAAATTAAAGAACTTTTCGAAAAAAAAAGTGTTCCTTTTTATATAGGAATAGATCCAACAGCTGATAGTCTTCATGTTGGACACTTTGTTTCTTTAATGGTTGCTAGTCATATGCAAAAATGTGGTCATAAGCCTATTATATTAGTTGGTGGAGGTACAGCAGTTATTGGTGACCCTTCTGGAAAAACTGATATGCGAAAAATGCTTTCAAGACAACAAATTGACCATAATGTTAAGTGTATAAAAAAACAAATCGAAAAATTTGTAAGTTTTGAAGGTGACAATGCTGCTATTATAGTTAATAATGCTGATTGGATTTTAGATTTGAAATTTGTTAATTTTATGAGAGAAATTGGCAGCTTATTTTCAGTTAACAAAATGCTTGCAGCTGAGTGTTATAAAAACAGGTTGGACACAGGTTTAACATTTTTTGAAATGAGTTATATGCTTATGCAATCTTATGATTTTTTACATTTATATGAAACATATGGATGCAAACTAGAAATGGGTGGAAACGATCAATGGTCTAATATAATTGGCGGTGTTGATTTAATTAGAAAAATTGGAAAAGATGATTCTTTTGGATTAACTTTTAAACTTCTTACTACAAAAGAAGGTAAAAAAATGGGAAAAACTGAAAAGGGTGCTTTATGGCTAGATCCTGAAAAAACTTCTCCATATGAATTTTATCAATACTGGAGAAATGTTGAAGATGAAAGTGTAGAAAATGTTTTTAAATTATTAACATTTTTGCCTATGGAACAAATAAAAGAACTATCTTTATTAAAAGATGAACATATTAATGAGGCTAAAAAAGTTGCAGCATTTGAAATTACTAAATTGGTTCATGGTGAAGAAGAAGCTAAAAAAGCTGAAGAAGCAGCTAATGCATTATTTAGTGGTAATGGAAACTTAGATAATATGCCAACAGTTGATTTAGGTGCTAATAAAAACATTTCTATTGTAGATGCAATTGTTTTAACAGGAATTACTCCTTCTAAAGGTCAAGCTAGAACTTTAATTACTCAAGGTGGTATTTCTTTAAATGATGAGAAAATTACTGATATTTCTTATGTTTTTTCTGATAGTGACTTTAAAGATGGTTATGCTATTTTGAAAAAAGGTAAAAAAATATTTTATAAGTTAGTTTAAAAAATAAGGATTTGGGTATAAAACTCAAATCCTTATTTTTATTTTACTATTTCAGTATTGTCTATTGTTTCATTTATAGTATTTGTTGTTACATTGTTTGATTGTTTATTTTCTTCCTTCTTTTTATCTTCTTTAGCTTTTTCTTTCTCTAAAGAATCAATTAAACTCTGTAACTTTTTAATATCAGTCCCCATTAGCTCCCAGTCATTATTATTAGTAGATTCTGATAAATTTTTATTGGCTTTTACTATACTATCTATTAATCCATCTATATCATCTGTATTTTCTACTTCAATATTTGATGCATCTTTTGATAATAAATTTTCTAATGCTTCTTTTAAATTATCTCCAATAGCAACTTTGTTTCCAGATGATACAACTATTTTCTTTAAAGTTGGTATTTTTGATTCCTCGTTTAGCATTGTTTGATAAATAGATTCTACATATAATATAGTATTGTTTATTGGAACAACTACCATATCTTTTGTAACTCTTGTTCCAGTGGTATTTAGGCTATTTATTTCTGAAGCAATCAATTCATCCTGTTCTATCTGGTTATCTAATTGCATTGGTCCTAATATATTACTATCTTGTGAATATTTATATAATTTCAATTTATTAGTATTTCCATCTACTGTACCAACAAGATATGAAATTAAATTTTGCTTTGAATTTGGAGTATAGATTTGTATTAATCCAATTTCGTTTTGTCCATTTAAATTAATCATTGTATAATATGGTTTTAAATATGTTCCTGCTGATTTTGAAATTATAGTAGTATTATATTTAGCAAAGTCCCATAAATCATCTGTTCTATATAATATATCAGCTTTTACATTATGATATGTTTTTAAAAGTTTTGCTTGTACATTATATAAATATTCTGGATAAATAAAATGTTCTGATATATCTTGTGATACTTCTTCATTTATATCTTCAAACACTGTTGGATAAATATTTCTATATGCCATAGCAATTGGATCTGTTTTATCTGTTATATAGAATTTCATTGTTCCATCATATGCATCTATTATAACCTTTACTGAATTTCTAATATAATTTATTTTTTCTTTAATTCCATCATGTTCAATTGTTGTATATTGTGAATATGGATATTTACTTGAAACTGTATATGCATCTAATACCCACACTATTTTTCCTTCATTTGTTACAACAGTATATGGTTTTTCATCATAAATTAAATATGGCATTGCTTGTTTTGCTCTTTTTATGATATTTCTATTAATTAAGATTTTGCTATCTTGTGTTACTTCAGCAGAGAATGCTAGTTTTAAATTTCCTTTTCTTATCCCTAATATTAATCTATCTATAAAATTAAGTTGTAAGCCTGCATTTCCATTATATGATGATGTATATTCTAATCCATTTTCATCAGTATAATCATATTCTTTTTTATTTTTAGTATTTGTAGCAATCGTATCATTTGTTTCTAATCCAAAATAAATTTGTTGATTAACAGTTCCTAGTCTATCATCTTTCCCTGCTATATCTTTTTGAATATAATTTAAATTTCCTGTTGTTGTAGAAGTGCTATCAACAACAATTTGTCCCATTCCATGTGTATATTCATATGTTTTACTATTATATGTTCTTCCTGAATTTGTAATCTCTCTAGGAGATATATATACTAGTTTATCTTGTCCTGATATTTTATATTTTGCTATATTAGCATTTCTATATGAATAATATCCTGTACCTGTTTGAGCATCTTCTAAAGTCTTTAATACCACATCATTATTTATTATTTTAATATTATTTATTATATCACTATTTTCATTAACTTCGGTTTGTGTAATTGTTCCTGCATTTTCTATACTTTGTTCTTCAATATCTATGTTATAAGCACTCTTTGTATATTTAATATTATCATTTAAGTATTCTTTTTCTTTATCTAATGTATTTGAACTTACAAAAATAAGGTTAAATACTGTTATTACTAAGAACATTGCTACTAAATATCCAGGAATTATTGATAAATTTCTTAATACCTTAGGTATGTTATTTTTCTTAAATGCTTTGACTGCCCTAATGGAAAATATAGCAATTACTATTGAAAATATTAAATATCCCCATCTTTGAATTATTACATCTGTATATCCTGCTCCTATTATTTCAATATTTTTTGTAGAATCAGTATCATTTTTTATAGTTAGCATTTTGTTAAGTGATATATTGGTTATATTTAAGAGTGTAAATACTGCAATGGCCATTATTATTAAAGTGATATTTTTAATAATCTTTTTTATTAATAGACTTTCTCTTAACATTTTTCCATCTACACCATCAAAATATTTATTAAAAATTATTATATAATAAATTGCCATATATGTTGTTAATCCTAAAACTATTCCAATAAAATATATTAATAAAGTTTCAATTAGAGGTTTACTAAACATGTAAAATGAAATATCTAAACCAAAAATTGGGTCTGTTATTCCAAATGATGAATTACTTGCAACCAATAATATTTTTTTCATTAATACATTAGATATTATTGTGCTTACTATTATTGCAGCTATAAAAGCTATTGATTTATTTAATAATTTTGGCATTTCTTTATTTTCTTTTGTAAAAAATTCTTTTAATCCCTTTTTTATACCTTTATTTGTAAAATAAATACAAAAATATAAAATTATGAAGTTAATTCCGAAAATTGTGTATTTGTAATTTAAATTAGTTATAAAAGATTGTACATAATTTTCACCTAATTCTTTATATTGTAAATATGTTCCTCTTAAGCTTATATAACTGATTATAGCAAATATTACTATAAATAATAATACTACTATTATTCTTGTTCTACTTTTATTTTTTTTCAACTTTCTACCTCCTTGTTCCCAAAAGGGCAATTTCTCTTTTGGATATTTTTTATGTTGTCCCAAGTGAGTCCTAAATTATCGCTTTTACAAAATCTTCTGAGTTGAAAATTTCCATATCATCTATTTGTTCTCCAACTCCTATAAATTTTACAGGAATTTGGTTTTCTTCTACTATTCCAATTACTACTCCGCCTTTTGCTGTTCCATCTAATTTTGTTAGTACTATTCCTGTAATATCTGCTTCTTGCTTAAATGCTTTTACTTGTGAAATTGCATTTTGTCCTGTTGTTCCATCTATTACTAGTAATACTTCTTTGTCTGAATCTGGCATCTCTTTATTTATTACTTTTTGAATTTTATTTAATTCATCCATCAAGTACTTTTTGTTATGAAGTCTTCCTGCCGTATCTACTATTAATATATCTGCTCCTAATTCTTTTGTTTTTTTGATTGCTTCAAATACTACTGATGCTGGGTCTACTCCCTCTTCTCTTTTTACTATATCTGCTCCTGCTCTTTTGGCCCATATTTCTAGTTGTTCTACTGCTGCTGCCCTAAATGTATCTGCTGCTGCAACAACTACTTTTTTTCCATCTTTTGCTAATCTATTTGCCATTTTTCCTATTGATGTTGTTTTTCCTACTCCATTTACTCCTACTACTAAAATAACTGAGGGTTTTGTATTTAAGTGTAAGCTTATGTCTGTTATGTCTAATATTTTTTTCATTTCTTCTCTTAATGCTTGTTTTACCTCTTCTTCATCTTGTATTTTTTCTCTTTTTATTCTTTCTCTTAAATTTGATATTATTTTTATTGATGTTTCCATTCCTATGTCTGACATTATTAAAACTTCTTCTAGTTCATCTAGGAATTCTTCATCTACTTTTCTAAAATTGCTGAATACATTGTTTATTTTTTCATCAAATGATGTTTTTGTTTTGTTTAATCCATTTTTTAATTTATCAAAAAATCCCATAATTTTCTCCTTCTTTTTAAGTTTTAAAATTATACTTATTGTTCTTAATTTAACATAAATTCCAAGTTTTATCAATAGAAAAACCATAATTTAAGTATATTTTGTTACATTAACTTTCAATATAATATAGAATTTTTTAAAATTTTATTATATAATTATTTAGAAAAGTTTTAGTCATAGGAGGAATTTAGATGTTTTTTAGGAATAATAAAAATATTACCATAGTAATAGATGGCCAAGCAGGAAGTTGTGGAAAAGGAAAAATTTGTGGTTATTTGGCCAAACATGATTCTTTTTCAATATCTACAAATAATTGGTCTAGTAATGCTGGTCATACATATGTAGGAGATAACGGAGAAAAAATAGTTGTTAGTCATTTACCTATGGCTATGTTAAATTCAAATTGCAAATTAGTATTAAATGCTGGATGTATTATAACTCCAGAAATATTGTTTGATGAGATAAGAAAATATAGAGATTTGATTGGCCCTAGAAAAATATACATTCATCCAAGAGCAATGATTATTTTGGAAAAGCATCGTGAAGAGGAAAAAATAGTTATTAGAAGTGGGTCAACATTTAAAGGTTGTGGTTCAGCACTGTCTGAAAAAATTATGAGAAAACCTAATATTATTTTAGCAAAAGATTATTTTAAAAATCTTCCAGATGATTTAAAAAATACTATTGAAATAGTAGATACTGCTAAAATGATAAATGAGTGTAATGATAACATTTTAATAGAAGGTGCACAAGGTCAAGATTTAGATATAAATTATGGGCTTGACTATCCTAATGTTACAAGTAGAATGTGTAGTGCAAGTCAACTAATTGCAGATGCTGGTTGCAGTCCTTTTAAAGTTAAAGATATTTATATGATTGTAAGACCATATCCTATAAGAATAAGCAATAAGACTAATATAGGGCAAGATATTTATAGTGGTGATTATGCTGGAAGTGCTGAAATTACTTGGAATGAAGTAAAAAATAGATGTGGTTGTAATATTGATTTAGAAGAATATACTACTATAACTAAAAAGGTAAGACGTGTTTTTGAAATGAATTGGGATAGATTAAAATATAATGTTATGATAAATCAACCAACCCAAATTGCTTTAAATTTTGTTCAATATATAGATTGGAAAGCTTATAGATGTAATAATTATAATGAATTACCTGTTAGTGTTAAAGATTTTATTAGAAAGATTGAAGATTTAACTAGTACACCTGTTACATTGATCGGGACTGGAGAAAGAAATTGTGATATTATAGATTTAAGAAAATAACTCAATATTTTGACTGATTTATTTTGTTATTCTAAAAAAATATGGGAATAATTTATAATTATAGTATAATATTCCTAATAAAATGATTGGAGAAATTAAATTATGGACTATAAAAAAATAATAGATAGTACAAATTTTTATTTTGGTAAACAAGAAGATTATTCTAAATATAGACCCGGTTATCCTAAAAAGTTGTTTGAACTTTTAACCGAAGTTTATAATTTTAAAAATAAAGCTATAGTTGAATTAGGTGCTGGAACAGGAAAGTTCTCAAAAATAGCTAGTTCATATTGTAATAAAATTTACTATGTGGAACCTAATATGGATATGATAAATAAAGGAAAAGAATATTGTAAGGACTGTAATAATATAATTTTTGTTAATAATACTGCTGAAAATACTAAACTTCATAGTGATATTGCAGATATTGTATTTGCAGTCCAAAGCTTTCATTGGTTTGATAAAGTAGCTTTAAAAACAGAAGTAAAAAGAATTTTGAAATCTTCTGGATATTTTGCAATTGTATGGAATGATTGGGAAGATGAAAATAATGAATTTAGTAAAAGTTATTTCAAATATATAAATGACTGGAATACAAAATTAACAGGTAGAAAGTATCAACATAAAAATGTTGATGATAGAAAAAAATTTTTTAAAGATGGTATGTATGATACATATACATTTATTCATTCAAAAAAATATAGTTTAAAAATGTTAATCGGATTATCAAAGTCTTTATCATATGCACCAAAAGAAGATGAAATTTATTATGATGAATTCATCAAAGGAATTATAGAAATTTTTGACAAATACCAGAATAATGCCAATGTAAGATTTGACTTTCATACCGAAATGTATATTGGTAAAGTTTAAGGAGGATTTTATGATAGATAATGGTTATTTATTTGCTAAAGACAATAAAAGATTATTTATTAATACTAGTTTAGGTTGTTCAGGTGAATGCGTATATTGCTATTTACCTAAACTAGGCTATGGTAATAAAGATAATAATTATAAAACAATATCTTCAAATGATATAATAAGCATGATAGAAAAAAACAATTTGAATTTAACTAAAGATACATTAATTACATTAGGTTGTTTTTCTGAATGTTGGGATGATTATAATAAAAAAGAAACAATAAAAATAATTGAATATTTCTTAAAGAAGGGAAATCAAATTCAATTATCCACTAAGAAAAAAATTACTAGTAAAGAACTTGATATATTAGTACCTTATATAGAATATTATGGACAGTTAATTATTTTTGTTAGTTCTGCAACTATTTCTAAACATAGTACTATAGAAATAAATACAGAATCAATTGATGAAAGATTTAAAACTTTCGAAATATGTAAAAGTTTAAATATTCCTGTTGTGTTATATATGAAGCCAATTCTTGAAAATATAACAGTTAAGGATTTAGATTTATATAAAAATTATATAAAATACTATAATATTAGAGATATTGTTGTAGGAAGTATTTTTACAAATAACACAACAAATGAAACAGTACACTTTTCTAATAAGAATGAATTGTTTTATAATTCGGTTAAGGATGAAGATATAATAATATCTCAATTATCAAAAATATGTAATGTTTATAGAAGAAGTACAGATGTTACTAATTATTATAAAAACTTACGATAATATATTATACATATAATTATCCTAACATAAAGGGATTTACTAAAATAAACAACTTAAAAGACTTTATATTAGAGGTTGGTATGGAGCGGTTAAGCTACAGCTTACGAACTACAACGCTCTCTTTCTAAAAATATTATATAGTAATTCCCATATTTTTTCAAGGAAGTATGGGAATTTTTTGTATTTTATTGTATAATATCTTATAGTTAATCATTAGGAGGTGTTATATGAATAAAAGAGTTCCTGCTATTATATCTACAGTTTCAAATAGTTTTTGTGATTTTACCTTAGACATAGCAGTTAATAAATATAATATGTACTTTATATTATTTGGGACTGCATTAGGTTCATTTGTAATTCAATTAATTTATGGAATTATAAATGGTGTATCGGTAACATTTCCATCTTTGATTTTTATTATTGCAAATGGAATTTGTATGCTATTGGGATATGTTCTTTATGTACAAGCATTAAAAAGGTTGCCTGTAGCCCTTACCGGGTTGATAGAATCTGGTAGTTTATTTGCATACTTGTTAATTGATTTTGTTTGTGGGTATTTAAAAATAAATCTATGGTTTCTATTTTTATTTACAATGTTTATGCTATCTATATTTATATTTTCGTATAATACATACAAACAAAAAGATGAAAATAAAATTAAAAAAATTAAAATGTCAGGTATTTTAATATTACTTTGTTCAATGCTATTTTATGGATTTGAACCTTATTTGATTAGGTTTGCAAGTGATGTTGGTGCAAATGAAGTAGCAATTAATTTTGGATATTATTTTTTTGCGATTCCTTTCTTTTTCATTATGATGAAAAAGAACAAAACAAAAGAAACGAAAAGCAATTATAGTGGTTCTATTAAATTGATTATATTAATATCATTGTTTGAAGCAATATATTATTTATTTGGAACAATGGGATATGTAAATGAGGCTGCTGTTATAAATGCAATAATACAAGAAATAAGAGTATTCTTACTATTTATTCTATCAATAGTTTTTGGAACTGATAAATTATCATTAAGTAAGATTATTGCTATAATTATGGGAATTCTATCAGTCATAGGAATATACTTATATTAATTTGTTATCGGGGATTGGGGTAACCCCACATATGAATTTATACGGGAGTATAAATTCAGTGCTGGCTAGACATATATTTTATTCCCATATTCAAAAAAACAAAAATAGGATTAAATTATTCTGATAATTTTTTTCCCTTTTTGGTCGTCAGTAGATACTCTTACATAAATACCACATCTCATAGTTTTCCTCCTTGAAAGAAAGAAAACTTTTGAAGTTTTATATAAAATAAAAACTTACGAACTTTTAAGTCCGTAAGTTGATTTCAATTGGAGCCACTAAGCAGAATCGAACTGCTGACCTACGGGTTACGAATCCGTTGCTCTACCAACTGAGCTATAGTGGCATATATATGAGTATATTATAAATATACTCTCTTTTTTTATAAATTCATATATTTAATTATTGAAGCTATAAAATCTACTAATATTACAGATGTTAAAGAATATAATGTTATAACTATTATTTTACTTGAAACTAATTTTTCAATTTTTTCAATTCTTCTTTGTACTGCTGGATGTATTTTATCTACAAATATTATTCCTACAATCCCCCATGCTATTGAATATGGCAAACTTATTCTTCCTTGAAAGTTTAATACCTCATTTGAATAATCCCACCATCTTAATCCAAATAAACTTTCTAAAACTACTGCTACAACATATTCAAATATAGTAAAAGTAATCATGCATATACTAAATTTTCCAACTGTATTTGTTTTTACATTTTTTAATAATTGTATCATAATAACTGCTGCAAACCCATACATTGGACATACCGGTCCATATAAAAAGCCTCTTTTCATGAATTTAGCTTGTGTAACTAAACAAAATACTGTTTCTAATACCCATCCTAAAAATGCATATATAAAAAAATATAATACTATTTTTTTATTTTCATTTAATTTATCTTGTTGTATAATAATGCTTTCTTCTTTCATTTATCCCCCTAATAAATCTTTTTATTCTCGAATAGATTTTAACATATTCAATTAATTATTGCAAGTAAAAAATCTCTGATAAGGTCTTATCCCCTACCAGAGAATTTTTGTCATTTAATAACTTCAACATCAATATTTAATATTTCTCCATTTATATTTGTTTCGGTATAATCATTTCTTTTTTGTTCATAGACAATTTCTAATGCTAAGGTGTCATGTTTGATTAATTCAGCATTTGCTTTTATTACATTTTCAAGCATTTCGTTTCCAGAAACATAAAGATTTATTTTATCTAAAACTTCAAATCCTTTGTCTTTTCTCATATTTTGAACTTTTGATAATATTTCTCTTACATATCCTTCTTCCTTTAGTTCTTGTGTAATATGTGTATCTAATATGACACCAATTTCACCTTCACCTGCAAATGCAAATCCATCTTTACCATTCATTGTGATTAGTAAGTTTTCTGAATTTAATGCTATTTGTGTATCATCTATTTTGATGTATTCTACTCCACCATTTTTTACTGTGTTTGCTAAATCCATTTGATTTTTCTTAGAAATTTCTTCTTTTATTCTAGGTATTAATCTTCCATATTCTTTTCCTAAGACTGGCAGATTTGGCTTGATTTCAAAGTTTACGTAGTCTGACATTTCTGCTCCTAGTTCAACTTTTTTAACATTTAATTCTTCTTTTACTATATCTTCATAGTATTCAGGTAATGTGTTTACAGATATGAGCATTTCTGATAATGGTTGTCTGTTCTTGATGTTTACAGAGTTTCTTGCACTTCTTCCTAATTTTACTATTGTATATGCTAAGTCCATTTCTTGTTCTAGCTGTTTATCTACAGCTGTTTCATTGTATTCTGGCCATGTGCATAAATGAATACTTTCAGGTGCTGTATTATCAAGTCCTAATACTAAATTTTGATAAATTTCATCTGTTATAAATGGTACAAATGGTGCTGATATTTTTGCTAATTTTACTAATACTTCATATAATGTTACATATGCACCTATTTTATCATCTGTTAATTCTTGGCTCCAGAATCTTTCTCTATTTCTACGTACATACCAATTTGAAAGTTCATCTGTAAAACTTTCAATTTGAAGTGCAGCACTTGTTATATCATATTTTTCTAATTTTTCATCAACTTCTTTTATTAATGTATTTAATTTTGAAATTATCCATTTGTCCATTACATTTGTAATCTTAAAGTCTTTATATTTTAATGGATTGAATTGATCTATTTCTGCATATAAAACATAGAATGAATATACATTCCATAATGTACTTAAAAATCCTCTTTGTGTCTCTTGCACATTGTTTATTCCTAGTCTTGTTGGTAGCCATGGTGCTGATACTGTATAAAAATGCCATCTTGTTGCATCTGCTCCAACTGTATCTAATAATGTCATTGGGTCTACACCATTGCCTTTTGACTTTGACATTTTTTGTCCTTTTTCATCTAGTACGTGTCCTAAAACTATACAGTTTTCAAATGGTGTTCTTCCAAATAATGCTGTTCCTATTGCTGTTAGTGTATAGAACCATCCTCTAGTTTGGTCAATTGCTTCTGAAATGAATTGTGCTGGAAAGTTATTTTCAAATTGTTCTTTGTTTTCAAATGGATAGTGCAATTGTGCAAATGGCATTGAACCAGAGTCAAACCAGCAGTCTATAACTTCTTTTGCTCTTGTCATTCTTTTACCACATTTTGGGCATTTTAAATGTACATTATCAATATATGGTTTGTGTAATTCGATTTCTTCTGGACAGTCTATTGCTTTTTCTTTTAATTCTGCAATGCTTCCAATACATTCTTGGTGTCCACAATTTTCATCTTCACAAGTCCAAATTGGAAGTGGTGTTCCCCAATATCTGTCTCTTGAAATTCCCCAATCTATTACATTCTCTAGGAATTTTCCAAATCTTCCTGTTCTAATTGTGTCTGGATACCAATTTACTTTATTGTTGTTTTCAACTAATTCATCTCTTAGTTTGCTCATTGCAACAAACCAACTTTCTTTTGGGTAATAAAGTAATGGTGTGTCACATCTCCAACAGTGTGGGTATGAGTGCATATGTTTTTCTTTGCTGAATAGTTTATTTTCATCTTGTAACCATTTACAAATGTCTTCGTTACAATCTCTAACAAATCTACCTGCCCATGGTTCTACTTCTGGTACGAATTTTCCTGTTTTGTCAACTAAGTTTACAAAGGCTATATCATTTTGTTTAGAAACTAAGCTATCGTCTTCACCATATGCTGGTGCAATGTGAACGATTCCAGTACCATCTTCTAAGTTTACATAGTCTCCATGAATTACAACAAATGCTTTTCCCTCTACTTTTGTAAATGGCATTAGTTGTTCATATTTTACTCCTAATAATTCTTCTCCTTTAAATTCTTTTACTATTTCATATGGTGTTTCTTTTAAGACTGATTCAATTAAATCTTTTGCTAATATATAATTTTCATATTTTGGTTCATCATCAGTTCCAACATTTGCTTTAACTTCTACATATGTATAAGATTTATTTACACATAATGCTAAGTTTGAAGGTAATGTCCATGGTGTTGTTGTCCATGCTAAAATATGAGTATTTTCTGTTGTTGTATCTCCTGCTATATTTTGGCCTTCTATCACTTTAAATTTAGCAATACAAGTTAAGTCTTTAACATCTTTATAACCTTGTGCAACTTCATGTGAAGATAAAGCAGTTCCGCATCTTGGACAATATGGCATAACTTTGTGTCCTTCATATAACAGACCTTTTTTCCATAATTCACTTAAAGCCCACCAAACAGATTCAATGTAGTCATTGTGGTATGTTACATATGGATTATCCATATCAACCCAATATCCAACTTTGTTTGTCATTTCTTCCCACATATGAACATATGTGAAAACACTTTCTTTACATTCTTTAACAAATTTTTCTACGCCGTATTCTTCAATTTGTTGTTTTCCAGAAATACCAAGTTTCTTTTCTATTTCAAGTTCAACTGGAAGTCCATGTGTATCCCACCCAGCTTTTCTATCAACATGATATCCCTTCATAACTTTGTATCTTGGAATTATATCTTTCATAACTCTTGTTTCAATATGCCCTACATGAGGTTTTCCATTTGCTGTTGGAGGTCCATCATAAAAAGTAAAATATCTTTTACCTTTATTCATATCAAAATTTTTCTTAATAATGTCTTTTTTCTTCCAATTTTCTGCAACTTCTCTTTCCATACCTACAAATCCATTTTTTAATTCAACTTTTTTATACATATCTTTCCTCCTCCGAGACATTTGGGACGGTCCAAATTTGTCTCATTTTTTGTCGAAATATGTCACCTATTTTATAAAAATTTTTTCGACATTTTTCAACTTTTTTCGGCAGAATCAATGAGACAAAATTGGACCGTCCCACTTGTCTCAAAAAAATATCGCCCTTATGCTTTTAGCTAAGCATAAGGGCGAAATTTTATTTCACGGTACCACCTTATTTATTTATCATTTTATAATTGATAACATCTTCATTATCTTTAACGCAGATTTACGTTCAAACCTACTTCTACTTTTTAAAAATTTTCAGTTTGAAAACTAGTCAGGTGATAATAAACTATTTTTACTTACCAAATTTTCAGCTTCCTTTGGCTCTCTTAAAGATATTACATAATTTATGTTATCCTTACTTTTGTTTTTTCTTTTAATTTGTATATTATTATACCATAATTTTTCCATTTTGCAATAGCCTTCTTTATTTTTTTATAAATTCTTTTTTTATGTAAATAATATTATAAGGAGTAAATAACATGAATCAAATTTTAGAAACAAATTTAAATAATGACAAAACAAAATTAATCAAATCTAAAAAAATACTTGCCTTCCAGTTTTACTTTTCAGTTTTTTTTAGTATATTTATTATTTCTTTTATTATATTTAACATTATTCATTTATACAAACAAGAAAAATATTCCAGCCAAATATTAAATAATTACAATATAACAAAATTATATTCCAATTTATATTTAAATACCGAATTTAATTCAAAAGAAAGTATTAATAATACTTATATTATTGGAACTATAGAAATATCAAAAATAAATATTTATTATCCAATATTTTCAAATTGTACTGATGAACTTTTAAAAATCTCACCTTGTAAATTTTATGGAACTGAACCTGGAAATGCTCGGTAACTTATGTATCGCTGGTCATAATTATGATAATAATAGTTTTTTTAGTAAAATTTCTACTTTAAATACCAATGATGAAATATTTATTTATGATAATCATAATAAAAAGTTTACCTATCTTGTTTATGATATATACGAAGTTTCTCCTAACAATCTTGAGCCTATTTATTCATATAATAAAAATGTTCATGAATTAACTCTAATTACTTGTAATAATTTAAATAATAATAGAATTATTGTTAAAGCAATTTTAAAATAAAACTGAAAAAATAATAGAGATGGGAACTTAAAATTTCCCATCTGCTATTTAGTTTTTAAAACAATATATATTTAATATTATTTAAACCTTTTTCCATAACCAATTAATACCTTTACTATTAATTGTTTTCTTTTTTAATTCTTTTGCTTCTACTTCATCTGCCCATAAATATGCTAAAAATGTTATCAGTATAAATGTAAAGTCTATTGCCATATTATAGCATAATGTAGAATATAAATATGAAAATTCCTGTTTTAATGTTAACACTTGTATTGTGTGTATCACTAAATCTATTACAAATGCAAATAGCGGAATTGCTATTACTGCACTTTTCTTTATTTCTTGTGATAAAAATATAAATAATATTGTAGCTATTACTATCAAAAATAATGTCAATAAATTTGTTAAATCAAATATAAACATTTTTTACTTTCACTCCTTTTCTTTTGTTGGTATTAATAAAAATATATTATCATTTTTTATATTTAAATTCAATAATTTTAATGAAAAAAAGTATTACATTTCTATTACAACTTTATTTCAATTTATTTTCAATTAAATTAGCTATTTCTTTTGCTTTTTTAGTTATATATTCTTGGTCTTCTCCTTCTATCATCACTCTAACTAGGGGCTCTGTTCCAGAAGGTCTAATTAGAACTCTTCCATTTCCTGCAAATTCTTTTTCCAATTTTTCTATTGCTTGTTTGATTTCTTCATCATTTTCATAATCATATTTTTTATCTGAGTTTACTTTTGCGTTTATTAATACTTGTGGATATAGTTTTATTATTTCAGTCATTTTTGATGCTGTTTCATTTTCTTCTAATATTGCTTGTATTAACATTAATGATGTCAATATTCCATCTCCTGTTGGATTATAATCTAGTAAAATTACGTGTCCAGATTGTTCTCCTCCTAGATTATATCCATCTTTTAGCATTTCTTCTAATACATATCTATCCCCAACTTTAGTTTGGATTAATTCTAATCCATTATCTCTTGCATATTTATGTAATCCTAAATTACTCATAACTGTTGCTACAATTGTATCTTTAGCTAATTTTCCTTTTTTTCTTAAATAGTTTGATATAATGGCCATTATTTTGTCACCATCTATTTCTTTACCATTTTCATCAACTGCTAAACATCTGTCGCCATCTCCATCATATGCAACACCTAAACTTAATTTATTTTCTACTACAAATTTTTTTAATGCTTCTAAATGTGTTGAACCACATCCATCATTTATATTTATTCCATTTGGATGATTATTTATTATTTTATATTTTATTCCTAATACTTTAAAAACTTTTTCTGCTACAACTGATGTTGCTCCATTTGCTGTATCTATTCCTACAACAAAATTATCTCTGTTTATTTTTTCTACATCATCATCAAAATTTTTTCTAAAGAAATATACATATTCATCTATTAAGTCTAATCTGTATTCAGATACTCCTATTTTACTACTTATTGCTGTCAATTCATCTATTTTTCCTGAATCCATTACTTCTTCTATTTCTTCTTCTAGGCTATCTGGAATTTTCATCCCTTTATTACTAAAATATTTTATTCCATTAAATTCAAAAGTATTATGTGATGCAGATATTACAACACTTGCATCCGCATTTAATTTTCTTGTTAAATATGCTACTGCTGGAGTTGGTATTACTCCTAATAATTTTACATTTGCACCATAACTTAAAAATCCAGCAACCATTGCACTTTCTATTAGTGTTCCTGATATTCTTGTATCTCTTCCTATTAATATTGTAGGTCTATGTTCAGTATGTTTTGATAGCACATATGCTCCCGCTTTAGCCACTTTATAAACTAATTCTGGTGTAAGTTCTGTATTAGCAATTCTTCTTATACCATCTGTTCCAAAATATTTTCTCATAATTTCACTCCTATTCATTTTTAAAAGAGGGACTTTTGACCTATCCCTAAATCCATCCCTCTTTATTTTTTTAAATACATTATTAATTTTTCCTTTAGTGTTAATGTAACATCATCTGGTTCTTCTATTTCTATTCTTTTATTATTTAGAGCCAATTCTGGATTTTTTGTTGTAAGTTCTTCTAATTTTTCATCTCCAATTATATTTCTAATTTCTTCTAATGCTTGTGGTATTTTTTTATATATAGTATTTTGCCTATGAACATCACTTCCTAAAAAGTGTATCATATTTGCTTCTAAAAATTTTCTAACTATAACTTCAGCTTTTTCTCCATATTGTCCTAATATGCTTCCATAATTTGCTTGCATTAGTACACCTTTTTCGATTAAATCATTTATTAGTTCTGGCTCTTTTTGTACAAAGCTATATCTCTCTGGGTGTGCTAATACTGGTATAAGTTTATTCTCTTGCAAAGAATATATGACATCATATAAATTCATTGGTTCTGCATTTAATGGCATCTCAAATAAAACATAACTACTGTTGTTTATAGTTGATGCCTTGCCCTCTATTAATAATTTCATCATATTTTCTGACATATAAATTTCATTTGCTAAATATAAATTTGTTTCAATTCCTTTAATTTTTAAATTATCACTTATTGCTTTTACCCATACATCTCTTTCTGGCACATCTGTTTCGTAATAATTTTCTATATAATGTGATGTTAATACTATTCCATCAAATCCTGCTTCTTTTGCTTCTTTTATCAAATTAAATGTTTCATCAATACTTCTTGACCCATCATCTATATTTGGTATTATGTGTGTATGAAAGTCTATCATTGTTGTTCTCCTCTTTTTCTTAGTTTAAATTCTTCTTTTCTTGGTCCAGATATGAATTTATTTGATCTAATATATTACTTGTTTTTTCTATTGTTGAGTTTGGCGTATCATTTGAGCTAATAAAGTTAGGTCTTTCTAAATTCTCATTTTTCTCATTATCCATTTTTGGGCGATATATATCTGTATTATTAACTTCTTTATTATATACATCTTTATAATAAGATTCCTTATGGTATACATCAGCCTTTTTTGGAGGCATATTATCGGTTTTTCTTTTTATTTCATTAGACTTTTCTCTTGTCCCTGTTGAAGCATAATAATAAGTTTCACTATACTTTTTACTTGATACTGGCAATTTATTTACAACAACTCCAGCTAAGCGTCCTCCAACGTTTTGTATGTTTTTTATTACTCTTTCTAAGTAGTCTTTTTTTGTTTCTTTATATGCTGTTACAATAACTGTTGAATCTGCTATTCTTGATAAGATTACTGAATCAGTAACTAATTCGCATGGTGTTCCATCAATTATTATAATATCACATACTTCTTTTAAATCTTCTAATAATTTATTCATTTGAGGTGATACCAATAGTTCTGATGGATTTGGTGGTATATTTCCTGCTGTCATTATCAATAAATTTTCCACTTCAGTTTTTTGTATATATTTTGATATATCAATTTCATCTGAACCTTCTATATCTATACCTGATAAGTAGTTTGAAAGTCCTGGTCTTGGAGATACCCCAAATATTGTATATTGTCTTCCTTTTCTCATGTCTGCATCTATTAAAATAACTTTATTTCCGGCTTGTGCAAATGTTACTGCTAAATTAGATGAAACCCAGCTTTTGCCTTCTCCTGGAAATGTAGATGTTATTAATAATGTTTTTAGTTTTTTATTTGTACTCATAAATTGTATATTAGTTCTTAAAGTTCTAAATGTCTCTGAAATAGGTGATTTTGGCTCTTTTTGAACTATTAATTCTTTTTTTATTTTCATTATTTTTTCTTTCCTCCTTTTTCACTTTCAAAACTGTACATTGGTATAGAAGCAAGTACTGGTATTTTGAACTCTTTTTCTACTTCTTCTACTGTTTTTATTGTTGTATCTAACATGTTTACAATTAGTACATACATTACTGATACTACTATTCCAATAAAAAAGAAAATAGTTATATCTTTCATATGATTTATATTTGAAGGATCATTACTTGTTTCGGCTTCATCTACTATGTGTACATTATTAATATTATAGATTTCAGATACTTTTTCCATGAAAACTTTTGCAATCTCATTTGCTATTTTAGCTGCATCAGTTGCATTTTTGCTTGAGACTGTTATTTGTATTAATTCTGTATCTTTTACTGAACTTACAGTTACATTTTTTCTTAGTTCCTCTTCTTCTATATTCATTTTCAAATTTGATATAACTTGTCTTATTACATTATTGCTTTTTACTAGTTCACTGTATGTTGAAACTAGTTTTGAGTTTAATGCTACATCTGTTGTTGTTATTGTATTTGCTGTTGATTGTGTTGTAGAATTATTAGCAGTTGCTAATACTAATTTTGTTGATGATGTATATACAGGTGTTACAAATCCTATTGTATATATTATACCTATAACTAAAAATATTGCTGTAATTAATAATATTTGTATTTTTTTGTTCCAAAACATTATTAATAATTCTTTTAAATCTAATTCTTCCATTGTTTCTTCTCCTTTTTTTCTTAAAAATTAGTCTGCAAATATTTTATCATATTGTTATTTTTGTATCAAGTAATTTTGTATAAAATTTCAGAAATTTTTTTGAATATTATTACGGTTCACAGTCTACTTAAAATGACTCACAAAAAAAAGATATAGTCCTAAAACTACATCTTTACATTTTATATTTCAGTACTACTTTTCAATTTGTTGTTTTTCATATTATTAATGAAATTTGATATTAAAATTATTACTATTCCTACTACTAATAATGCAATTCCACTTTTAGAAATAATGTACAATATATTATTTGCAATCTCTTTTATTACTCCTGAAATTGCATCATTTAAAAACACTATATTATCTATTTTAATTTTTGCATATATATATATATTCAAAATTATATATAAAAGTCCACTAGAAGTTAAGACAATACCTAATTGTGATAATCCTCTCAATATATTTTTGCAATTAACTATAAGAATAACTATTATTAATATTACTATTGCAATTAAAGCACATTTTTTTATTATATTAACATATTTATTGATTTGTTTTAGTGCTTTATTCATATTTGTTTCATATTTAGTATGCGAAATTGTTTCTTTATATTGATTAGATATTGTTGTTATATACTGTTCTATTGCATTTTGTTGAGTAATATTTAACTTTTTATTTTCTAAAGAATTTTGAATATTCCTTTTCAAATTTTCTTCAATTTCTGTTGTATCTATTGTTGTATTTGTGCCATCATAGATATTTGCAACTAATGTTTCTGTGTCTTTTTTTATTTTTTCTTCTGATACTATATTGTCCATTACATTTTCATCAAATCCTGATTGTGCAATATAATTTTCAAAACTTGATTGTATTTCTAATTTTATTTTCTCATAATATCCTGTTTGTTCAATTTTACTTAATATGTAATTTTTATTTAATATTGTTGAAGTAGCTAAGTTAACAAATATTAATAAACTTATTACAAGTATTAGAATTATATTTAATATCATTTTTAGTATTCCAATTAATATTTTCATTTATACTACCTCCTATTTCTCTAATTCTGCATATACTACATATCTTTGCGTTGCATATCCTATATTGTTAAATGGATAACAAGTATATACCATTAGTATTTCTTTTTGTTTTTGTATTGGTAATTTTTCTACTTCGTTTTCTTTTATTAATTGCATATCATAGATTTTGTAGTTATATTCTCCATAATTTGTTGTTATTTTAATTTCATTTCCTTTTTGTAATTCTGAAAATCTTCTAAATACATTTTTTGAGTTGTGTCCCATATAAATTATTGAGCCACCTTCACCTGGAAAATAACTTCCACTAGAATGTCCAACTCCTTTTTTTAATATTTCTAATGTATCTCCAAAATAAATAGGAAGATTTACATCTATTTTAGGTATTTCTATTGTTCCGTATTGTGTTCCATATTCCGGATAATTTACTAACTTATTTGTTTCAGTATTAATTTCAGTTTGTTTTTGTTCATTATTTTTTTCTACTTTTATTGCTACTTGATTTACCAATTGTACTGCATTATCTATTTTCTGCCCAAAAAATAGATATGTTACAGCTAAAATTATTATTAAAATAATAAAAGCAACTATTAAATCTTTAATAGTTGCTTTTATTGTTTTTTTCATAAATTTTATGCCTCTATTTTATTGTTTTTTAGCAACAACTGTTGCAGCTAGGGCAATAACTGCTATTGAAGAAACAACTAATATTATATTAATGTTATTTCCTGTGTAAGCTAATTTTCCAGTATTTGATAATGTAACTGTTTCAATTAATTTTCCTTGTGCATTATAAACTTCAACTTTTCCTTTTGAAAATGTTAATGATAATCCTGCTTCACTTGCAGCTGATTGTGCTATTGCTTTTACTTTGTTTTTAGCATCTGTAGATAATTTTTTAACATCTGTTACGCCTTCTGATTTCATTATTGCTACAGCTTCATCTGCTTTTGCTAATATTGCATTAGCTTGTTCATCTGTTATTGTATTGTCGGCTAAGTATCTTTCTGCTTTTACTTTGTCTGCTTCTGTTACACCATAAGCTGATAATTTTGTATATAAATCATCTGCTAATGTTGCTTTTGTTGCTGCATTTACCCCACTAATTGTTATCATTGTTAACATTACTACTAAAATTGTTATTATTAATGTTTTTTTCATGTTAAATTCCTCCCTTTTTTTATTAACTGTCCTTATTATATCATTTGATATTTATTTAATCAATAGTTTTTAATGATTTTTTTGAATATTTTTTTGAAATTTATCTAAAATATCTCCAAACCTATCTGGATACTGATTTGTCTGTTCTTCAAACAATTTTTTCCATTCATTTATTTCTGTCTTATCTACTTTTTGTATCCTTTCATATGCATAAAAAATAATTCCGTTTTCTAAATCAAATTCTTTAATTAATTTATATTTTTCACTAATAATTCTATTTTCTTCTATTCCATGTTTTATATTAGGAATTATGTGACCAGGTGTTGCTCCCGTTTCTTCTATTATTTCGTTTGTTAAAAATACATATTTTGCTATTAATAGTCCTAATGGAAATCCATGTACAGAATCTATTGAACTTTCATAAATCATAACATTTCTTAAAATATTATCAGGCATTTTATAAAAAGCAAAAGTATCAGAACAATATGTGGAACTTGCTGAATTAACATATACTCTATCTTTCTGTGTATCACAATTATCACATATAAATTTTACTATTTCTCCTATTTTGTCATAATCTTGTCTTTGTATTGGTTTTAAACTTATATTAGTAAATAAGCTGTTTTTATAAATAATTCTATTTTCTGTGTAACTTCCTAAAAAAGTTGTAATTAAATATATTCCTATTATAAATGTCATAATATTATTTATAATTTTGTTTTTTATTTGACACAAAACTGATATTCCTAATATCATTAATATTAAATATTCAGGTACTAATATTAATGATTGATGGTACCACATATTTTGTATTCTTGTAAATAAAAATACTGTTATAATATATGTTAATACAATTTGTAATGTAAATGCTAATGTTTTTTTATTTGCCAAACTATATATAATAGGAATTGTTATTAATATTATTGCTATTATCCCTATATATCTACATTGATTATTAAATATTTCAAATTTTAGTCCACCTTCATTCCAAGCATTATACCTTGTCCCATAATTTGCTAATATTGTCCTTTCTATAATAGGAAATAATAATATTGATAATATTATGCATGAACATGCTGCAAATGTTAAACCATTTTTTAACAAGTTTTTTATTTTTGCTTTATCTTTTTTTATAAAAGTGTTGAATAATAATATTACAGAATATGAAATATAATAACCTATTATCCAAAAAATATACCATCTTCTTGTTATTACTAAAAGGAATGTAAATATAATTATTTCTGCCCATCTTAAACAATCTCTTTTTTGAAAATCGTAATTCATTGTTAATAAGATTATTAAATTTATCCAAAATAATCCAAATATATCAGGTTGTCCAACAAATGAAGCTTTATGTAATAGTGGGAATGTTATTAATAATATCCCTGATAATATCAATATTTTGTTTCCGTGTTTTAAGTTAAATTTTTCAATTAATTGATTTGCAATTAATAATGCTGTAAATATAACTGGTAAAATTTCTGTGAAGCAATATACTAAAATAAATATATTTTCTGTTTTTACTGTAAAACTAAATATTAAACTTGTAAAAACAAGCAAAAAATCTCCATAGTCGCTTTTATATGTAGTTAATATTATGTGCTTAATTCCAGAAAAAAAGTTTTTTTCAAAAATATTTAATAAATCAATTTGTTTAGCATAATAACATCTCTGATCCCACGAGTAAAGTTGTTTAGTATTTATCATCGTAAAAAAGTATATGCAAAAACATATTACTAAAAATATAGAAAATATAATTTTTTTATTTTTATCTAATTTAATATTGCAGATTTTCATTACAGTTATTATGCTAAATATTAAAAATATGGACCACCAAATTCCAAATAAATAAAATGCAATTTTATTTAATATACTTATCATTTGTTTTTTCCTCTCTTATTTTAGTTCGTTTTCAACACATTTAAGTGATTCATCTATTACTTTATCCATGTCATAATACTTATATTGACCTAGTCTTCCACCAAAAATAATGTTAGTATCATGCTTGGCTAGATTTTCGTATTTTTTATATAATTCATTATTTTCTTTATTATTTATTGGATAATATGGCTCTTTTGAAGAATCCCATTTATCTGAATATTCTTTGGTTATAATTGTTTTTCCAACTGATGGACCTTCTGTTACTTCATTTCCTAGTTGTTTTCCTTGTTCAAAATGTTTATGTTCAATTATTCTAGTATATGGTATTTCTTTATCTGTATAATTAACAACAGCATTTCCTTGATAATTGTCTACATCTAATTTTTCTGTTTCAAATTTTATACTCCTATATTGGAGCTTTCCAAATTTGTAATCATAATATTTATCAACTTGTCCTGTAAATATAATTTTATTTGCTATATTTTTTAATTCTTCTCTATGTTCAAAGAAATCACAATTTAATTTTATATCTATACCATCTAACATTTTTTCAATTATTGGAGTATATCCTCCTATTGGAATTCCTTGATATTTGTCATTAAAATAATTATTGTCATAAATCATTCTTACTGGCAATCTTTTAATAATAAATGCTGGTAATTCTGAACAAGGTACTCCCCATTGTTTTTCTGTATACCCTTTTATTAATTTTTCATATACTGTTGTTCCTACTAGCGAAATAGCTTGTTCTTCTAAGTTTTCAGGTTTTCTTCCATTTAATTTTAAAAGTCCTTCTCTTCTTTCTTCTTCTAATTTTTTTTCAATATCTTGTATATTTATTAAATTAAACATATGAGAAAATGTGTTTAAATTAAATGGTAAATTATATAGTTCATTTTTGTATACTGCAATTGGTGAATTAGTATATCTATTAAATTCTGAAAATTGTTGAATATATTCCCAAATTTTTTTATCGCTTGTATGAAATATATGTGCTCCATATTTATGTATGTTTATTCCATCTATATTTTCGGTATAAATATTTCCACCAATGTGTGAACGCTTATCTATTACTAAGCATTTTTTCCCTTTTTTATTTGCTTCATATGCAAATATTGCTCCAAATAACCCTGAACCTACTATTAAATAATCATATTTCATAATTTTGTCACATAATAATATAATTCTGTTTTTAGAATATATTATTAACTCCTTTCTAAGATTATTTTTTATAAATGTATGATCTATTCTTTTTCTAATGCTAATTTTCTTTCTTCATATTTTCTTGCAATTTTGTTCCAATCAGAAGCTATTTCTTTATTATTTCTATAATCTTCTAAATTATACTTGTTAGATAGTACTTGTCCTATATATTCAGACACTTTTTCAGCTCCATAAACATTTAAATGATTTCCACAATCTGAAGTGTCTTTGGTCCAATCTAGGTTTATTTTTTCTTGCATTTGTGGCAAATTGAAATCAATAAATTCTATTTTGTTCTCTTTTGCCAATTTTTCTATTTGCTTACTTTTATCTAATGACCAGTCCAATGTTTGTTTTCCTACTGGTCCACTTGTCGCAGTAGGTATTGTTATAAACATTAACTTTATATTTTTTTCTTCGCATAATTTAATAATTTTATTTATATAATATAAATTTTCATCTGATATTTTTGTTTCTTGCCCTATTTTTTCTTCCATATAATTTTCTTTATCTATATATGGTTTTATATCTGTAGTTATGGCCATTCCTTTATATGAATAATATTCATCACAACTTTTTTCTCTTGAATATTTAAAATCTATGTTTTTTAATTCTTTAAATCTTGTATGAAATCTTAATAATGGAAAAACATATGATATTTTATCTTTTTCTTCTATTTTTAGGTTTTTATCATTAATTGCTTCTAATTTAGTTTTTCCTAATTTCATATTATCTAAGAGTTTTCTATATTCTCCTTCTGGTGTAGTTTTATTTTCAAATGCTGCATCCATATCAAGTATAACTGTTTTTATACTTTGATAATTTATTGATTCTTTTATTAAATAATATGCTAATGATATTGTTTGATTTGAGGTTCCTAAATTATAACTAGTAATTCCATATTTATTCCAAACTTCAATTGGAGAATATCCTTTGCCTACACTACTTGCACCAACAGCTATAACATCTATAGTATTTTTCTTTTCATTATAATATCCTTTTATTCTTCCTGTTGCTGGGTCATTTGGGTCTGTCCATTTAGGTATAAATATATATGTAAATAACTGAAATATAATTACCCCAATTATAAAGAATATAATTATTTTTAATATTGTATTTTTTTTACTCATCTTTTACTTGCCCCCTCTAAAACTGTCCATATATAAAGTCACTTACGACATATTCAGGCCCATATATTCCAAATATAATAATTGTAAATATGATAGAATAGTACAATATCCATTTAAAAGGAAGATTCTGTTTAGAAATTTTTTCTCTAATTTTATATCCTTTTTCTTGTAATATACTCACAATTAACATTATGGTAGTACTTATAATTAATATATTAAAATCAAAATATGTAAATCCTATATTAAATATTTTACCATTAAATAATGTATCTATATGTTTTGTCGTAAACATATTTTTAAACATATCCCAAGCCATATGTAAATTATCTGCTCTAAAAATAAGCATTCCAAATATAACTATTGTAGTTGTTCTTACAATTTGAAAAATTTTATAACTAAAGGTCTCTTTATCTATTTTTAATGCTTTTACTATTTTATCTCCTATTGGTTTAAATAGCATTCCAATTACCATTATTATATAATAATATAAACCGTAAAAAATATATTTATAGCTAGCACCATGCCAGATTCCATTTCCAAACCAGACAAAAAATAGTGCAAATATTACTGGTACTAATTTTGTAATATAGCTTGTTTTAAATATTTTCTTTGCTATATTTGAAATTTTTACTGTTAAGCTTGAAAAAGAAATTGTATAAAATATATACTCTTTAAACCATGTTCCTAAAGTAATATGCCATCTTCTCCAAAATTCTTGTACTGATTTCGAGAAAAATGGTCTTTTAAAGTTTTCTGCCATATTTATTCCTAAAATTTGTGCTGTTCCACGTACTATATCTATACATCCTGAAAATTCTGCATAAATTTGAAGTGTATATAATGCAGCTGCAAAAAATAATGGAATTCCTATATAACTTTGATAATTTGGAAATACTTCATTTACATATAATGCTGCTCTATCTGCTATTACCATTTTCTTAAAATATCCCCATAGCATTAATTGAATTCCAAATTTTGCTCTTTCATAACTAAATTGATGTGGCTCATATAGTTGATGTGCTAAATTGTCATACCTTCCTATTGGTCCTTCTACCATTTGTGGAAAAAATGAAACAAATAATGCAACTCTTCCTAAATTTTTATCTGGTAAATATTTTTCTCTATATACATCTATAACATAACTAATTGATTGTAGTGTATAATATGATATTCCTAATGGCAATACTATTTGTTTTAATGGAATTTCTATTGGTATTTTTATAAAACTAAATATAGAATTTAAATTTTCAAATATAAAATTACAATATTTAAGAGCTATTAAAATTCCAAAATTTAATAGTATAGCTGTAAAAACAAGCCATTTATTTTTTGTTTTTGCTTTATGTTTTAATTGTTTTTTTACTTTTCTATCTTGCTCTTTTTTGCATAATTCTTTTGTTTCAGAATTTATATCTCCCATTTTTAAAGTTAAAACATAAATTGATATTGTTGTTATTATCATATATATAATTAATAAATTACTACATAGCCAGTAAAAAACATAACTTGATAATAAAAGCACTACCCATTTTGCCTTTTTAGGAACAACAAAATATAATAAGCATACTATTGCCACAAATACTATAAAATTTAATGAATTTATTGTCATTTTATTTTCCTCTTTAATCTTCTAATAATTTTTGAATTAGGTTCCATATTGCTTCTACAGAATTAAAGTTTTCTGGTACTATATCTTTTACTCCTATTTCTATATCAAATTCATCATCTATTGCAGAAACAATTTCTACTATAGATAATGAATCAAGTTCTTCATTATCTATTAAATGTTCATTTCCTTTAAATTCCACTTCTGGTCTAATTCCTTTTAATAATTCTAATAATTTTTCCATTTTTTATCTTATTCCTTTCTCTATCCATAAACCTAGTTTGAAAAAGTTTCTTTTAGCTTAGCCTTGTCTATCTTTCCATTAGCATTATATAACATTTTATCTAATCTATGTATTTCATTCGGCCACATATAATTTAATAATTTTTCTTTTATTTGTTTTATTAAGTCCTTTTCTTCTAAATTGTTTTTAGCTTCATAAAATAATATTATTTTTTTCTTTTCCATATTATAAATACATGCACATGCTATAATTCCATCTATATTATTAATAACTGTTTCTATTTCTCCAAGTTCTATTCTATATCCCATATGTTTTATTTGGAAATCTTTTCTTGAAATATAAATAATTTCTCCATTTTCATTTTTCTTTACTATATCTCCTGTTTTATAAATAATTTCTGGGTAAGCAGTATTTAATGGATTTTGTACAAATACTTTATCTGTCTTTTCTAAATTGTTATAATATCCCATTGATAAAAATGATCCTCTTACGCAAAGTTCACCTTCTTCTCCTATCTTAGCCTGAGTTCCATCATCTTTTATTATTAGTACATCACAGTTATTAAATGATTTTCCTATTGGTAATGTTTCATTATTATTAAATCTTCTATCTACAACATAATATGTACATACATCTGTTATTTCTGTTGGTCCATATAAATTTATAAATGTTGCATCTGGTAAATGATCCATCCATATATTTAGTTGTTTTACAGGCATTACTTCCCCTGCAAACATTACTTTTTTCAAATTTGGTAATTCTACTTCATCTAAGGCTTTTAAATTAGCTATTATGCAAAGTGCTGAAGGAACCCAATATACTGTATTAATTTCTTTTTCTTTCACAAATTCTAATAATTTTACAGGAAATGAAAAATACATTTTAGGTATTATAACCATTGTTGCTCCACTAACCATTGTAGTATAAGTATCTAATGTGGATGAACTAAAATAAAAAGGTGTTTCGCTACCAAATTTAGTTGTTTCGTCTATTTTAAGTGTCTCTTTAATAATTTTTGAGTAAGTTATAACTGACCTATGGCATATAACTATTCCTTTTGGAGTTCCTGTAGAACCTGATGTAAATTGTATATACATAGGGTCTGTATCTATTATTTTATTTCTTATGTTTTCTAATAATTCTTCATTCAAATTTTCCTTTATTAATTCTTCATAAATATAGATATTGCCACTGAAATTAAATTCTTTTATTTTTTCAATGTTCTTTTTTTCTATAATTATTACTACATCTTGTAATGTATTTAATATTGAGTTTATTCTCTCTTTAGGTGCTTTTATATCTAATACTGTAAAATAATTCCCACTATATGTTACTCCCATCATCGTTTCTAAACATGTAACAGAACGGTCTATATAAATTGCCACAGGTTTATTTGTATTATTAATTTTATTAGCTAAAGAATTTCCTATAGTTTTAGCTGCTTTTACAAATTCTGTGTATGTGCTTTTACGATTTATGTCTTCATAAATTACTTTATCTGGGAATTTTTCTTTCGTTTTTTCTAGTATTTCTAAAATATTTCTATACATATTACTACCTCATATTTTTACTAATTTTTTCACTTTATTTAAAATACTTATCATATATTTTTTTTCTTCTTTGTTCATAGTTAATATCACAATTATACTGTAAAAAATAATATATATAACCACTCCAAATAATAATTTGGTCCAATTAAAATTGATTTTTCTAATTATTAATAGCATTACTAATACTAGCATTCCAATTTTAGAGGTAAATACAATTAAAAACTTCCAGTATTTAGGTATATCTAATTTTGCTTTTTTCCAATAAAAAATATTCATTGCTAATATTTGCCCTATTAAATTTGCAATTAGTGTGCCTAATGCTACTCCAATACCTTCAAATTTTCTTGCTAATGGTATACTTATAATTACATTAATTATTGCAATAATTAAGTACAATATAGATCTAAATTGATGCTGATTTTTTGCTTGTATAACAGAAATTCCTATGTTTTGTGTTAATGGGATTATTGCAGGTCCTATCATTAGCAAAACAATATAGTAAGTATCTTCATATCCAGGTCCAACCCATAAATTTAAAAATTGTTTACCAAATATAATAAATCCTGATAGTATTAGCATCATTAAATAGATTTGTATCCTAGAAACTTTTATAAATAAATTAGATATTTTTTCATCTGAATCTTTCTCTTCTAGCATTTTAGTAATTCTAGGTAAAAATAATCCACTTATAGTTGTGGAAACAGTCATATTCATATTAGTAATTTTTGTTCCAACTGCATATATTGAAACCGCCATAGTCCCACAAACACTTCCTAATATAATTTGATCAGTATTATTAAATATAGTATCTACAATTAAACTTAAAAAAACAAAAAAAGAATAATTGAAAATATCTTTAAATAATTTTTTGTCAATATTTTGTGTTGATACATTTATTTTTATATTAAGCTTTTTAAAACAATATATTAGAGTACATATATGATAACCAATATTATAAACACTTGTAACAACTACCATTGTGATTGATTTATATCCTAAAAATAAAAGTGGCAACATTGTTAAAGGTATTGATATTGTTTTTATTAAATTGAGCAATTTTAAAAGTTTGAATTTCTCACATGCTAATACATATGAATCGAAAATGCTCAATGGGAATGAAATAGCTATAGTAAATATTAAAATTTCCATAATAATTTTAGCTTTTTTTATTTCAATTTCTGTTAATGCTGGGAACATTTTTTGTATATTGCTTAATAATATTCCTCCTATAATAAGAGTTATTATTCCTATAATTGAGTATAAAATTAAAAATAAGCCATTAATTTTATGTTCTTCATTTTCTTCTTTTTTTACTTTTGCTATTGATATAAATCTAACCATTGCATTTCCAAAACCCATATCTAAAACAGATAGATATGCAATAACTGATGATACTAATGAATACAGTCCATATTCTGCATTTCCCATCAATTTTAACATTATTGGAGTATATACAAAGGTTATAATTATATTTGCAAACATATTAATATACCCTATAATTGCCCCTGTTTTTATTTCACTTTTCATTTTCTTTTTTCCTTCATTATTTTTTCTATAAAGTCTACTATTCTTTTTGATGAATAACTATCATCATGTTCATTATACTTTATCTTTTTTTCTTTTCTTAGTTCTTTCTTTTTATCTATTCCTTTTGCAACATTTATAATAAATTCTTTTAAATTTTCAAAATTATATATATAATCACCAACTATATTAGATTTATAATCGGTTATTAGTTTTACATGTTTTGAATAATCTTCAATATCTGGTATAGCTAGTCCTATCATATTATTTGTTAATAAAAAATCAAAGTAAACAGATGAATAATCAGTAATTAATGCATCTACATTTTGTAAATAATCATAAATTGTTTTGCCTAATTCAAAATAATCATTAGTTAATAATTTTATATTTTCTAATTCTAATTGCTTTATATTTTTTATATCTTCTTGTGGATGTAATTTGATTATCATTAATATATTTTCTTTTTTTAGAATCGTATTTAATTCTAATAATTGTTCTTTTTTGTCTATGCAAGGAATTCCATATTCAAATTTTATGTTTGTTCTACTTTCAAATGTATCAGTTTTTTTATGATTTCTATATGTTGGCATCCATAATATTGTTTTTTTTCTTTCTATTTCTGGAAATAATATTTCTGAACTTTTATATATACTATCATTTCTTGCAACTCCTGTGTTTAAAATATTTTCTTTATTTAGATTAAATAATTTTGATAACTTTTCAGAAAAGAATTCTGAGTTTACAGTAACATAATCAATTTTTCCTGAAATTTTACAGTATTCTTCAGTAATTTTTAATGGCATACCATGTGTTAAATATATTCTGATTTGATTTTTATTAATTTTTCTAATATAATTATTACTGTCTATAATAAATTCTGAATTTAATCTCAATAAAAATAATTTGATTTTGTTTTTTCTATTTACAAAATACACATTCTTATATTTTATATTTTTAAATTTATTAATATCTTCATTTGTAATCCAAAATATCTTATATTTTTCATTAATTTTTCTTTTTATCATTTCTTCAAAAACATTTTTCGTATTATCTGAATATGTTGGTGTACTTTCTAACAATATATATTTTCTCATTACTATTGGAAAATTATATATTATTTTTTTTATTATATTTTTTATCATTTTTCCTCCAAATATATTGCATAATTAATATAATATATATTTTACAAATTCTTTCATTTTAAAAAAGTACTTAAAAAATAATATTTGTGCATAATTAGGCTTATTATATATACATGTATCTATAAACAGATTAGATTTCCAATTATGTATTTTCTTTTCTTTACATAGCATTTCTATTTCTTTATAAGAACGTAATTCATTAAAAATCTTCATTATCTCTTTCATAGTAACCTTTTTTATAAAAAAGAGTCTTCTAATTGTAGTTAAAAATTCAAGTGAAATGTTTTTAAAGGATTCTTTTAAAATATTTTCATATTTTTCCTTACATTCAATAAAGGATTGTGTATGTATATGTATTGTATCATCAATACATTTAATAACATTGTCTTTTGTTTCTTTTCTGGATGTACTATTTTCATTAGAATAGTAATTGTATAAACAATCTGGTAAAAAGCATATTTTATTAATACATTTTACTAATTTTCTGTTAAATTCAAAATCTTCTCCATATTTATGTTCTGGATTAAAATATATTTCATTTTCACATAATATTTGTCTTTTTATAGTTTCATTGCATAGTGTATTGAAAATATTTGTTGTGTATATTAGTTTAGAGCCTAAACTACTTTTATTAAAATTTTCATAAATTTCTTTTTTTTCTACTACTTTTTGTCTTTTTATATTTTTTTTATTTATGATATTTAATCCATAGCGTATTAAATCATAGTTATTATTATATATATCATCTAATTTGTCAAATATATCATTTTCTAAACTATCATCACAATCTAAAAAAGTTATATATTTTCCATTGGCCTTTTTTATTCCTACATTTCTTGAATATGAGACCCCATTATTTTCTTGGTTTATTAAAATTAAATTTTTAATTTTATCTTTATATTTTTCTATTTTTTCTATACTTTTGTCTGTTGATCCATCATTTATTATTATTAATTCTATATCATCTCTATTTAATTTTTCAAAATTTTTTAAATTTTTTTCTATAAAGTTAATTGCATTATACATTGGCATAATTACTGAATATTTTATCATTATACTACTTCCTTATTTTTTATTTATTAATTGTTTTTTATTTTATCCTTTTTATTTTTAATAAATTGACAAACATTTTATAATTCCAACATATTAAAATAATCGTTATTTTCCTAGAAAAAGGTATTTTTGCATTTAATAAACTTTTTTTATTCTGTTTTAATGAACTTAACATTTTTTTATATTGTTCTGGATATAATTTTCTGATTTCTGAGAAGTCAAGCTGTAAGGCCATTCTCATTAATAATGTATAATCTATTCTATTTCTATTTAGTTCTGCCATCCATAGATAATTGGGTGATTCTTTTTCTGTAATTTCAATTACTTTATCCCATATTTCAATTAAATCAAAATCTTCTTTTGAAAAGGCTTTTGAAGTTATGCTGTTTGGATTATAATAGTAATAATAATATGGATAATTAATTTCAACTATTTTGTTGCTTTTTACTAAAGCTTTATATGTACCAACCACATCTTCTGAAATTAAATTAATTGGATATTGTTCTTCATCTATAATTTGTCTTTTGTATAATTTGTTCCATACATAATATATGCATTCTTGAGAATTTATTTTGAAAAACTTTTTAATATATTGCATTTGGTCATATTCCGTTATTTTATTATCAAATTTTTTGCTGATTTTTTCTACACCATTTTTGCATCTTATTTCTTTACAACATGATATATCAGCTTGATTTTTTATTAAAGCTTGATATAATTTTTTATACATATCAGGATGAATCCAATCATCACTATCTACAAATCCTATGTAATTTCCTTTTGCAATTTTTATCCCAGTGTTTCTTGCAACAGATACTCCATCATTTTTTTTATGAATTACCTTTATTCTTGAATCTTTTAATGCATATTCATCACAAATTTTTCCGCTATTATCTGTTGAGCCATCATCTATTAATATTATTTCTAATTTTCTATACTTTTGATTTATTACAGATTCTAAACATCTATTTAAATATTTTTCGACATTATATACTGGTATTATAATACTAATTAATTCTTCCATAATTTTTCTTTAAAAACTTTCTTTATATTTTTTTCCTATGAATTTAGCTTCTAAAAATGCAGAGCCTTTTTTTAGCCAATTTACATTTTCTGTATTTATAACTCTAATTTCTTTATATTTTATATTATTTTGATTAATCCATACATCTAATAATAATTCAGATACTCTTCCAAAAAATCTTGCGTGAAAAGCATTATATTGTTTTACATCTACTCTTTTTTCTAATTCAAATAAAATATCAAATATCCATGTACAATAATTATTAAAAATTTCTTTTTTCATTATAAACATATTAAACATATGTGCTGATCTTCTTTTATGTAATTTATCAAATTCATTTAAATATTCTGGATATTTTTCTTCAATTATTTTTCTTGCTTCATTTAGTGGTTCTATATATAGTGTGTGTTCATAATGTGAGTATAAAGTTTCTATATAATATTTTCTTTTTTGTGGTAATACAACATCTGTTTCTTTTAGTATATCTAATAGTTCTTTTTCTTTTAATATATTTTCAAATTTTTTATCAATATTTGGTGTAACACATTTTTTTATTGTGAAGTGCCTTCTATAATGTGCTAAGCCTATATAGTCTGCATCTAAATTTTTCCATGCCCAATATATTCCGGTTAATTCACAAAAGTATGGATTTTTTTCTGATATATTGTCTCCTGTGTCATCTCTCCTAAATCCTATGTTTTCTTTTCCTTTGCTTCCTACTTGTAGTGGTATATATATTTTTTCTTTTGGCATTTTGTATTTTTTGTGTGCTGCTATTATAATTTTTATTTTTTTCATTTTTTCTCCTACTTTTTTTCGTATGTTTTTTTGTATTTCTTATATGAGAATTATACAATAACATTTATATAAATTTCAAGTTTTTTGTTTATATTTAAAGAAAAAAAACACTTTATAAAATGTAAAATGGTATCTATTACATAGACCGTTTTTATCAAAAAATAGAACTATGAATAAGTTCATAATTCTATTTGTTTTATATTCTTATTTATCTAGCAACCATTCTAAAACATTTTTTATTTTTATTCCATCTTCATTAGAAACAGGTATTTTATCTGAAGTTAATATTATTTTTTCATAATTGTCATTTATTTTCTTTAATGCTCGTAATTCTCTGTCTAATATTTTTGTGTTATTCTCATCAGTTCCTTTTAAAGTATCTGTAACCTGGACATATAATCTTCCTTCATTATTTATTGCTACAAAGTCTACTTCGTATTCTTCTATTTTTCCTATATATACATCATAACCTCTTCTTAAAAGTTCAAAATAAACCACATTTTCTAATATATGACCAAAATCTCCTATTTTTCTTCCTAGCATAAAGTATCTAAAACCTAAATCAGATACATAATATTTCCCTTGAGTCTTTAAATATTCTTTTCCTTTTATATCATATCTTGAAGCTTTATATAAAAAGAAGCTTTCTGTGAATCCTTCTAAATACCTTTCAACTGTTCTTACATTTATATCTTTACCATCATTTATCATAGTATTTGCTATATTATTTGTAGATACAAGACTGCCTATATTATCCATAGCAAAATTAGCAACATTTCTAAGCATAGTTTCATCTTGTATTTTCTTTCTTGTCATAACATCTTTTATTATTATGTCGTTATATACACTGCTTAAATACATACTTACATCGTCTTCAGTATCTAATGATGTAGTATATGGAAGTGAGCCTAATGAAATATATTTTTGATATAACTCTTCATTATTTAAATCTTCATAAGCTTCTTTATATTCTTTAAAAGATAATGGTAACATTTTAACTTCTATATATCTTCCAGATAAAAGTGTTGCAAGTTCACTTGATAAGAGATTAGCATTTGAGCCTGTTATATACAAATCAACGTTTTTCTTTATATATAAGCTATCCACTGCTTTTTGGAATCCATCTATTTTTTGAACTTCATCTATAAATATATAATATTTTTTCTTTTCTTTTAATTTATTATTTATATATTTATATAATGTCATATAATCTGTTATAAAGTTATACTCTAAATCTTCTAAATTGATACTTATTATTTGACTTTCTTCTACTCCATTTTCTTTTAAATAATCTTGAAACATTTCAAGTAAAGTAGATTTGCCACATCTTCTTATTCCAGTTATAACTTTTATCAATGCTTTATCTTTAAATCTCTTTAATACATTTAAGTATTCATCTCTACTTATCATAAAAATACCTCCTCTTCTTTTTCTATTTAAATTATACATCATTTCAGCGTAAAAGTAAAGTTTTTGTACTGTACTACAAAAACATCTTATTTTTTTAGTTTTTTTGTATTATGCTTTATACTATTCAAAATATCCAACAAATTATTTTATATTCACCTTTATCATGTTGGTATAAACTTATAATATCATTATATTCATTTTTTATAATATTAATAATTTATTTTTAATTTAATGATTATTTGACATTTACTATTTTACATATTATAAAAGCAGAGCATCAATCTGCTATGTATTCTTTTAATCTTTTTTGCTAACTTCAATAATTTTTTATATTCATCTTGACCACAATATACTTGGTTTTCTAATATAGATTTAACCGATTTAATAGTCCATTTTTATTAGAAATTGTTTCTTCTGTACAACTAGGAATTCTTTTATTATGTGATAATGTGAATTCATTTTCTTTAAGTTTTTTTAATTCTTTCAAAAGTTTCTTCATTTCGTTATTGTATGTTTCAAAATAAAAATCATAATCGTCATTTGTAATTAAATCTTTCTTTAAATCATACAAAATTTCTTTTTTTAAATTTTCTAGTTCTCACATTCTCTTATTTTTTAAAGATATTTCATCTGAAATTTTAACTATTTTTTCATTATCATGCATAGTTTCTTTTAAAAGTGGTAGTTTTTCCTTGAACTAAAGTACTACAGTAAAATTGTTCTTCTGTAATTTCTACAGTATTCAATATATTTTTTACATCTTTAAATTCAACATAGTATCTATTATTAATTACTAATAATGTATATGGATTTTCGACAAAGAAAAAAGCCAGTCGTAAAAACGTTTTTGGCTTTATAAGGCAAATATCCTCCCTTATGTAAAGCTAATGTCTTATAAGAGCTATCACAAAAGAATTTATTTGTCCTTTGTAACTCTTAATATTAAATTTTATTTCTTTTTATTCTTTAAATATATTTATAATACATATATCAACTAGCCACCATTATGACATTGCTGCTACTTGGGTTGTATTATATACTTTTTTATTTTTTTATCAAAAATTTTATGGAAAATTATTGTAATTTTTTATTATTTTTTGTAGAAAAAAGAAATGTGAATATTATAAACACATTTCTTGTTAAATACTATTTCTTTATTTTTAAATAAATTGCTTTTATTTTATTAACGCATTTCTGTATAAAACTAACTTTTGTGTACATTTTTATATTATCTATAATATTTTTTTCGTCAATTTCTCCAATATCTATTTTTTCAAAAAATTCTTTTCTTTTTTTATGTTCCTTAACATTTTGATAATGATTATGTTTAAATGCAATTTCAACATTTGTTTTTCTTAAATTTAATTTTTTCTCAATTATATTTTTTAACTTCATTCCTTTTTCAGTATTTATACAAAATAATGATATCCCTGTATCATTGTCAATAATAGCTGGATCAATTTCATTAATTCCCCATGCATCTCCAATTGTGAAATCAGATAATCTATTTGAAGAACAGAAGTTACAATTATGGCAAGAAGGTCTATTAAAAAGTTCATTTACAAATCCCAAATAAAAACTCAAATCTTCTTGTATTGTTCCATCACTAAATTTAATAATTGTTTTTTGATTTTTCCAACCATTGGACTTATCTCTAAATCTAATATCTTCTATACTTTTATTATTATTTTTTTCAAGATTCTTTTTATATAAATTAAATACTCTAGGTGAAGAGTTTGCATGGCAAATAATTTCACATGTATATAATTTTTCATATGTTTTTCCTAAATATGTTCTAAGTCCTTGACATTGACATGGCGTCCCACTAAATAATACATATCTATTATCCAATAAAAATTGTTTTACTTTGATATAAGCATTATTTAAATCACTCCTTACATACTTTGACCCCTGAAACATTTTTAATTTGTCCATTTCTTCAGTATAATCATGAATTACATTAAGTTTATTATCATATCTTGCTCCGAAAACAACACCTTTTTGAGATATAATATATTGTGCAATCGGTAAAAAGCACCCTCCTGAAGCACTACTTTTTAATTGTTCTTCATCTTTATTTATTGCTATATATGCAGTAACTTTATCATTAATTTTGTACTCTTTATTAGGGCAAATTTTTTCACATAATTTACATTCAATACATTTTTCTTTATCAATTATCGGATATAAAAATCCTTCTTGATCTATTTGCATTTTAATTGCTTTTTGTGGGCATTTCAAAAAACAGACGCCACACCCATTGCAATCACTTTTATTATTACTTAAAAAATAATTTGACATATTATCCCTCACTTTTCTTCATTTTTTTCTTTACCATATTTACTATTATGTTGATTGAATTTTTATTTAAAAAATATCCATATATAATTGCAATAAAGATAGACACTATGTTTAAATATTTATTATTAACATAGTATAAAGTAAGTATTAAATACATAATAATTAAAGTTTCTAAAACAATTTTATTATCTATAATAATTTTAAAATATTTTTTATTAATATCAACAATTCTGTATACACTCATTATTATAAATGAAATTAATGTTGAAATAACCGCTGCATATAACCCTAAAAAATTTATTAAAGATAAATGAACTACTATATTTATAATAGCAGAGATAACTGATGTATTCGCTATCGCTTTTGTATTTTTTTTACCAATATATATAACACTTATTAAACCAACAACAACATTAAAAAATGAAGCTAATATTGAAACTGGAACCAATACGTATCCTGAATCAAATTTTTTATTTATCATTATCGGATAAACAATTGGCATTACAGCAATGATACCAATTGCCATTGCAATAAAAAGTTTAATTATAACATTAAAAGTTTTGTTAAAATACGTACTTATATCTTCATCATCAATAGCCGTCGAAATTGATTCTGTCCAACTTATATTAAAAACATTATATAAAGTTATATAAACCGATGAAAATTTTAATGAAGCTGCTAAAATACCATTTTTTTCAACTCCAAGTATTGCTGTAACAATTAATCTATCAGAAGCGTTAAATACCCACCACGAAATAGCGTTAGGAATCAATGGTATAGAATATTTAAGAAGTTTTTTTGTAATTTTCTTTTTATTATTTTTTATTGATATATATTTGTATAATCTCAATGAAATAAATAAGTAAATTACAGTAATCATTTGTCCAAGCATTGTTCCAAGTAGCATTCCTTTAGCACCAAGTTTTATTCCAACAATAAATAAAATATTAAATAAAATTGTGCATAAAGCACTTATAAAACTCGCAAAAGCATATTTTTTACTATTTCCAAGTCCTCTCGTAATTTGCAAAAATAAAGAAGAAAAAATATAAGCAATAACATTTGTTGCCAAAAAATATTTATATACATTTTTAAATGCAGGTGCAATTATTACAAAAAGCATCAAAAATATTATACTTTGTACTATAACAGTAAATATTGCACTAGATATAATATCTTTACTCTCTTGTTCTTTATTTCTAACTTCTAATAATTCTCTAAAAACAGCTTGTTCAATTTGTAGAGTAATAACTGGCAAACATAATGATACTAATGTATTTAGCAAATCAACAGTTCCATATTCTGCAGTTGTTAATATTCCTGTGTATAAAGGTAATAATAAAAATGTTATTAATTGTGTGCATATCTTTCCAATAGTAATTATAATTGTATTTTTAAACAAACTCTTTTCTCGATTCATAATTAACACTTACTCCACTTCTAATTGTTCAAGGAGCCATTTTTTCGAATCTTCTCTTAAACAATTCAATTTGTTATTTACGCATTCATAATCAATTCTTTTCCTAATATCTTTTTCTTTAAATTCTTCCAATGATTCTATAGTTCTATCTTCCAATCCTAATCTACTTAACAATGTTGATACCCTACTACTATTATCCTTGGGCGATAATACCCAAAAATTCTTTTTAAATATAATTGAAAAGACTACTGCATGAAAAGAGGTAGCAACTATAATTTCTGAATAATATAAGTAATTTAAAAAGTCATTTGGGTCCGAACAAAATAAATTCCTCTTTACATTTTTCAAGCCAATATCTTTCTTTTTAAAATTTATAATATTTAAGTTTAATTTTTCGGAAGCATAGTTAACTATATCATTAAAACTATTTATATTATTTGGTGTATACACAAAAATATATTTCTCATCAACTGATTTATATGGTTTTATATATTCCATCCATTCATCATATTGAAGTAATAATGTTGGATCAATAACATTTTTAATATTCTTATTTAAAATACCACCTACAATATCACATCCATCTGACTCTCTCACTGATATACTATCAAAGTTTTGCAATAATTTTTTGTATAATTCCCTATTATCATTCATTTTATTTTTTCCTAAACTTGCTGCATATGCAATTTTTTTTGCTTTAGTTTTAAAATTCAAATAATAAATTTCATCAATTCCACCAGTCAATTCATTATTCCATATTTGATCACTACCAGAAATAATATAATTATAAGATTGAGTTATTTTTTCTATATCTTTAACATTTTTGCATATCTTTGTACAATCAAAATATTGTGAAATGTATTTACCATATATTTTTCTTCTATGTAAGTTTTTATTCATAAATATAATTGATGATAAAAATGACTTTATTATTGTATACAATGATGTGTTATCAATTCGAAATAAAGAATAATCATAATCAATTTTTTTATTAGCATAATTAATAATTTTCACTTTTGAATTTTCATCATATTTTTCAATAAATTTTTTTAACGCTAAGCATTGCAGTGAAGCACCATAATTATGTGCTCTATGAAACGTTAATATTCCTATTTTTTTCAATATTATTTCCCCCTTTTTAATCTAAATATCAAATAACTAATATATCTAAAATTTAATCTAATAAAAACATAAATAATCCAATCAATTGAATGCTTATTAATATCTTCAAAATTAATTTTTAAAAATTCCTCATTATTTCTTATTTGATAAAATATTTTCTTAAAATTTTTGAATTCTTTACAATAACTATTTAAAAGACTTATTTTTATAAATCTTATTAAATAAAAACTTTTAGATTTTTCATCATCATAACATTCCTTAATCGTATTATATACAATTAATAATTGATTCCAAATATCTGGTAAATCTTTTCTTGATAAACTTTCTTGTTCAATGCGATTTATATAATGACATTCATCGACTAATTTAACTGTTTTACTAATAGTCCTCAAATATTTTAATACAAAATCAAAATCTTCACCAAATGATATTTTTTCATTGAATCTAATATTATTATTTTTTATGTATTCAAGTTTAAATAATTTTAAATATGGTACAGAAAATATATTAGCAATTTCTTTTCTCATTAAATATTTCAACATTTGATTTTTATTGCATTCTTCGTTAAATATATGAAATTCACTAAAAAAACCATTTTCATCTTTTTTAAATCCTTCAACAACTAAATCACATTCATATTCAGTTAATGATTTTAGATAATCTTCTTCAATATAATCATCAGCATCGATAAAAACAATATAATCATATTTAGCCTTTTCAATCCCTAAATTTCTCGCTGAAGATACTCCACCATTCTCTTTACTAAAATATTTAAACCTTTTATCTTTACTATAAAATTCTTCACATATTTTAGCTGAATTGTCAGTTGACCCATCATCTATAATCAAAACTTCATAAAATCCATATGACTGTAATAAAATACTATTTAAGCACTTGTATATATATTTTTCTTTATTATACAATGGTATAATAATTGTAATATTTTTATTCATAAACAGTTTACTCCTCGCTTTTTTAATTCCTAATTTGTCATTTATTTTCCGATAAACCTATTTGCTTCGAAAATAGGTACTCCCAAATAATCAAATCCTTTTCCAAACAAAACAAATTGAGATAAAAAAACTAATAATGCAAAGCATACTATTGAGCCAAATATCATTATAATATCTTTATAATTTTTTTCAGTTTTATCAAAAATTTTAGATATATATATATAATTCACAAATAACATGTTTCTGAAAAATCTAAAAAAAGTCGGCTCGTAATAATACAAAGGCATAAAAATCAAAAGAATTTTATTAAATTGTTTTAGTTTAGAATATTCATTTTTTTCTTTTATATCTTCTTCAATCTTCAAATATTTCATTAGTTTTGAATTGATATCAAATTCTTTTAAAAATAAATATGTAAAAATTAATTGTAAACTCCACCAGCAAATACTTTGATATAATGGTATTTTTAATGTAGAAAAATAAAAATTAACTTTTGCTGCTGGTACAAATATCATTGCTATTTTAGGTATAAAAGGAATTGCAATAAATGCTCCTATAAGAAAAAACACTATAGTTTTATTTAATTTTTCATAATCCAACTTCATCAACGGAAGTATTAAAAAATACAAATAATATGATGAATGAACTTGTGCTGCTAAAAAAGTAAATATGCAAAATTTAATACTTGATTTTTTTTCATTTTTTAATAATGGAAAAATCCCTAATAAAAAAATAATTAAAGCACAAAAATTTCTCTTTTGTATAATAGAATCAGCTAAAGGAAATATATATATTAAACTTGTAACAGCACATATATTTTTTGAATTTTTTTTAATAATACCAAACAAAATTATCAATAATACTGTCGACATAACTAGATTAAATGTTGCAAAATCGTATCCATTTTTAACAAACGGATAGCAAAACAATTTATATAACCATGAATCATCAAATACTTTAAATGAAAGTGAACTATAAAATATATTGTTATGCGTAGTCCAATCAACGCCACCATTACTTCCAGCCATTAGAATCCACATCCATAAAATTTGAATACTCCACAGTATTTTAGACTTTTTGAAAACAAAACCTGCAATAATCAAAAGAGTTGTAAATAACAAACTAACTTGCCATGTCATATTTATTTTCCCTCCATTTTTATTTTAATTTTATTTTTTAAATTTTTAAATCTAATTTTAAAATAGTGCAAATTAAAATGTTTTGTTTTAATTTTTTTAAAATCATCTACACTATTTATTTTAGTATTAATTGATTCGAAAGAATTAGGAATAATTTTATATCTATTAAAATCATTAACATTTATTTTCATTTTTCTTTTTTGTAAATGAATATATATATAATCTTTTACCATTAATTTATTATTTTCCAATTTATATCTTTTTAAATTTCCATTATCATAAACAAAAAAATTCTTTGTACATTTTTCAGTAAAATATCTTTTTAAATTATTGTCATATTTTGTCAATTTAAAATTTGAACTTTTAACATAAATATCCGCAAAATTATTAATATTATATATTTTTTTATTTTTTTGTGCAAAAATATTGTTTATTGAATCGCCAAAATCTTCTCCGTATTCCTCATCAAATTTCATACTTTTTGGTGATGTTAAAACCTTTTTATACCTTTCATTATCTAAAAACAACTCCCTTAATTCTTTCGTATTTTTAAAAATTGTAAAATGTCCTAAAGTACCTATTTTATCAAACTCTTTTAATTTTTCTAGTTTCAAACATTTCTGTATATTTCCAAAAATTAAATCAATATCACAATATCCCCAATACTCATAGTTTTTAATATAGTCTTCAAAAATATATCCATATGTGGGCTTAAAATCACATAGTTTATATGGGCTTTCGAGTGATATTTCTATATTCAAAAATTTATTTTTAACCATTTCTTTAAATTTATCAAATTCAGTATAAACTACCTTAACATTGGTTGGATAAAAAAAATTTCTCTTATCATCCGTAATAATTAACCAATTATATTCAGCATTCATTTCACAAGATTTTAGAAAAAAAGGAAAATAATTATTAAATGTTCCAAAATACGGAATTATAAATAATATCTTTCTCAAATTTTTCACCTACTTCCATTTCAAATATTTTTTTAAAATTTTACCACACATTGTGTAACCAAAAATATTATATAATTTTTTGATTTTTTTTACTTTATGAGAAATATCATAACTTAAAATCCATGATAAATTTTTTGCCTTTTTTATAATTTCTTTATCTTTCAATACAAATGCATATGAATATAAAATTAAATATTCAAATGCAAAATAATTTAAAACATATTGATTTTTAGTTTTTGTTCCTTCATATATTTGGTTATAAATATCTATTAAATGTTTTTTGCTTACGCTTTTACTTATAGAATTATTTCTCTGCCTATAAGCATAAACAACATTAGGATAAACATTTATTTTTTTTGCTTTATCCAGTAACATTCCGCACCATTCCATATCTTCTGAAAGCACTCCTTCAGGGAACAGCATTTCGTTATCTTTAAAAATTGAAGCTTTAATTATTTTGTCCCAAGCACATGCCTTATAAATATTGTTTTCAATAATATATTTCATTTTTTCATTATGATTTAAATTATTAAAATTATTAGTAAGCTTGAATCTAGCTTTTATTTTACTATTTTCGTCAAAATATTTAAATGAATTAAAAATAATTACGTCTTCATTATTCATAATTGCATTTATATTTACTAAAAAATCATTTTCGATCCAAAAATCATCACTATCTAGAAAAATAAGATAATCTCCTGATGCAACTTTTATTCCTTCATTACGTGCTGATGATAATCCACCATTTGATTTGTGTATTATTTTTATATTGTCATTTTTTTTAGCAATATTATCACAAATATCGCCTGTTTGATCTGTAGAACCATCATCAACAATTATAATTTCATAATTATTATATTTTTGTTGTGTAACTGAATTTATACATCTTTCTAAGTAATTTTCAACATTATAGGCTGGAACAATAATACTGTATTTATAATTCTCTTTATTCATACAATTTTTCTCCTATTTCTCTCTTTGTATATATTAATTTATTTCCACAAACATTTTTATTAACAACTGTTCCTGCAGCAATAACCGTATTATCTTCTATTGTAACTCCCTTTAGTATAATACAGTTTGCACCTATCCAAACATTATTTCCAATTTTAATATCATCTCTTACAAAATTATTCATATTGTTCCTATAATCATGATCATGATCAAATAACATTACATTTTGCCCAAACATAACATTATTTCCTATCTCAATATTCTTTTGGCAATTTATCGAACATCCGTCATTTAAAAAAACATTTTCTCCTATATTTACAAGTCCATTATTATAAATCCTAAATGATACATTATTTCTTGCTCTAAAATTTTTGCCCAAAATAAGTTTTGAACCCTTTTTTATAGCAATTTTGAATGAATAATTCATCTTTGGTTTTCCATTAAACTTAATTCTTTTTATGTATAATACTTTTAAAAAATATATCTTTATAAATCCCAAAAATAAACTTATATATTCATAAAACATACTTAAATCACTCCCTCAAAAAAATACAATATTTATTTTCTAATTTTTTTGATTCAAAAATTATATCAAAATTATTATCTGCTATTATATTTTTTACATCTTTTCTTTCATATTTAGAATGTTTTGTTATAATGTCATTTGCCCATTCTTCTACACTTTGATTTAGTGATAAAAACTCAGTAGTATCCAACACCTTTGTTTCTTTTGTCATATCATCAGAAAGCACACATAATAATCCTGTTGCTTGTGCTTCAACTCCAACAACTGGCAGTCCTTCATACAATGATGGTAAGCAAAATACATCAAATGCTTGATATAATTCATTTATATCATTTCTTTGCCCTAAAAATTTAACACTATCTTCTATTCCTAATATTTTAACTTTTTCTTTCATTTCTTCCATTAAAGGACCTTGTCCTGCAAGTAATAAAATAGAATTTTCTTTTTGTTTATGTACTTCATTAAATATATCAATTAAAAATCTATGATTTTTTTGTTCAACAAATCTACCAACATGTCCAATTACTAAAGTACTATCTTCTATGTTTAATTCTTTTCTTTTTTCTTTTCTTTTCTCTTCATCATATTTAAATTTATCTAAATCAATTGCATTGTTTAAAAGATAAACATTACCATTATCATATTCTTTGTTTCCGAACAACCATCTGCCAGCAAGTTCTGAACAACACATATAATCTGTTGCAAATACTTTGCTAAATGGTCTTAATATTTGCTTCAATAAATTCTTCTTTTTTTCTTTTTTATTTGTCGTGCTATGACTATGTGCAATTCTTACTGGAACTCCAGCACACTTTGCAGCAAACAAACTAAAAACTGATAATGTATTAATATGTGAGTGAACTATTTTGTATCCACCAGATTTTAATACTTCTTTTAGTTTTTTATGATACTTAAAAACTTTTTGATATGGTGGTATTAAAATAACTTTACCACCCATTTTTTCTATTTCTTCATATGGAATATTTGTAGAATCTTCATCACATATAAAATCAAACTGAATTTTAGTTCTATCAATATGTCTATAATAATTCATTACGACAGATTCCACTCCACCACCAAGCCATTTTCCTATAATTTGTGCCACTCTTATCGGCTCATTTTTTTTCACAAAATTCACTTCTCCTTAAAAAATCATTGCACTATACAATGCAATGATAAATACTCAAACTAACTACTATTGTATAATATATACTATATTTTTAAATCAATCTGTTTTGTCTTTCAAATATAATGTTCATCTGAAAGAAACTCGAAAATATTATACACTAAAAGAACCAAAGATTCAACTTTTTCAGCCATTTTTTTGCTCAATTTTGCATAGTAAATTCTGCCAAAAATTATGTTTACGAAAATTTCATTATATTTCAATAGTTTAGAGTCTTTATTGTTTTATTTTTAGAGTCCTTTGTTTTTATATTAGTCAATATTCACCACCTACTTTTTATTCACCTTATCCAGTTTTTGTAGTCATCAATTTATACAGTTTTGTATTAGTTGGGGATTTATTTATAATTAGAGTAATTAAATTAAGCTCAACACTCATAATATTATTTCTTCCATAAGTTACTACAATTTTTGCAATTGTAAATCTAATAAATAACTTCAAAGCATGTTCTGGCTTTTTACCTATGTAAGCGATTATCCCTCATTATAGTTTAATACTACTTTGCACCCGTTTTAAATAACACTGCTACTATTGTTAAGAATACACACTTAATATCTAAAATTAAATTGCAATTTTTACAATAATAGTATTCTAATTCTAATCTTTTTTCATAAGTTGTAGTGCTTCTACCATTAGCAGCCCACCAGCCACTAATGCCTGGTCTTATGCTCTCATATATTTCATGATTTCCGTTATGTGAGTCAAGTTCTCCTTCAACTAATGGTCTAGGACCAATAATTGTCATATCTCCCTTAATTACATTAATAAATTGTGGTAGTTCATCTAATGATGTTTTTCTTAAAAACTTTCCTACTTTTGTAATTCTTGGGTCATTATGAAACTTTTGATTTGATTCCCATTCTTTTTTGTAATCTGGATTTTTTAAAAGTTCTTTCAAAACTTCATCTGCATTATGAACCATACTTCTAAATTTATACATATATATAATTTTACCATTTTTTCCTATTCTTTTTTGTTTATAAAAAATCGAAACTTTGTCTCCTGATGCTATGTAACAAATCTTTGTTATTGCCATAACTGGAATCATTGCTATAATCCCTAATATTGAGCAAAATATGTCAAATATTCTTTTAATACAAAAATATATTTTTCTATCTACTTTATAAAGAATGGATGTTTTTATTCTTTCAGTTTCATCTTCAATAGAATAATGATTTTTGTTGGCATCAATTTCTACTGGTATCATTATATCTCCCCCCTATGAAATAATCTTGCACCATTTTTATTGTCTTTCTTATTAATTATACAATAAACAGTATGTAAATTTCAAGTTTTTTTGTTTTTTACCTGTTTTTTTAAAAAAAGTTAAAAGTATCCATATCTTATATTAAATCTAAACATTCTTATTTTTTCTACAACTTTTTATTCTTTTTGCATAATATACTCTTTCTAATACAATGGCTATTCCAGTAAGTACTCCTAAAGAGTCAATAAATACATCAAATATTCTAGGTGTCCTTCCACCACCAGTAATTCCCTGATGCAATTCATCGCTTATAGCATACGTAAAACCTATAATAAATGTAATAATAAGTTTTTTATTCCATTTTAAGTTATATGTATTAAACAATTCCATTATCATAATCCCAGCAATCATATATATAGTAAAATGTGCCGTTTTCCTTATAAATGGTTGTGATTTTTCTACTATTTTCTCCTTATCTTTTTCATTTATTTTTTTTGTTTTAGGATATATATCAACAATTTTTCTCATTACAGTTTTACTAACTGATTTTGATTCTGTACCATTTTGGCTTGAAAACCCAAATATAGTTGTAAATGTGCATAAAGTTAGTATTAAGAATATTATTCTTCGTATGATTTCTTTTTTCAATTTATTTCCTCCTTTTTTTCTATTTATTTTTTATATTAAATAACATATAAAAATACACCTATAATCTTTTATATTACCAGGTGTATTTTTTATTCTTGTATACATGTTTTTTATTCTTGAGCCCATCTTAACATCTTTATATCATTATATTTCTTTAAAACTTGTTTATATTTTTCATATTCTTCATCCCATAATTCTACTGGTACTTTATCAAATGCAGTAAATATTTTTTCTGCTTCTGTTAAGTATATAACTTGTTCTTGAGATGACATTTTTTGATATTGCTTAGCAAATTTATATAATTTATCTAGCATTTCATTTGCTTCTATAAAATCCCAAAAGTCTTTGACTTTTATTCCTAATAATTTTATTTGCATTACTGCATATGATACTAAAGCAAATACTATAAATACTAATATGTATATAACTAATAATAATTTTTCCATTTTTACCACCTTTTGGTTTTTTTCAATTGTACTTTTTAATTATAACACATATATTATTTTTTTGCAATTTTTTGTCAGTTTTTTAACCTACAACATATTTTTTTAAGTTATTTATTTCATATTCATATAATTTATGTTCTTTGTTGTTTTGTTTTCTGTCTTTTGCAATTTCTTCTCTCATTTTAATTTTTTCTTGTAGTATTTTTGCTACATTGTTATTTGTATATTCTAGTTTTATACTTAAATCATCTATTTTTTTAGTTAACTTTTTATCTACATAGTCTATTTTCTTGTTTAAGTTATCATTTACTTCATCTATTTTCTTGTTTAAGTTGTTATTTACTGTATCTATTTTTCTTTCTAATGATTCAAGCTTTTCTAAAACTTTATATTCAAATTCAGCACTCATATTATCCCTCCTTTCTCTCGTATTTTTTGCCTTTCGAAATAAATTTTGGTATAGGCATAACATGAAATTTAGAAAAAAATTTCTTTGAACTCTGAATGAGTTTGATAAAAGAATAAATATGATTAAAAATATTTGAACAAAATACTTTGTATTTTAATAAAATTAAAATATCAAAAAAGTATGATAATATATTATCACACTTTTTTGTAAAAATCAATATATAAAGTTTCTTTTTAATTATTTTTTAACCATTCAAAATACTCTTTTTTTATGATATCTGCTGTTTCTTGAGGAGTTAATTTAGTTGTATCTATTACTAGATCATAATTTGTCAAATCATCTTTTTTTACTCCATAAACTTTAAAATATCTTTCATTTTCTAACTTATATCTTTTCTGCATATCTGTTTTTTGTTCTTCTAACGTATTAAATCTTTCTGTCTTTCTTTTTTCTTCATCTTGATTCTCAAATGCTCTTTTAGCTGCTACATCTATATCAACTTTTAAATATACTTTAAATGATTCTGGTACAGCATACCATCCTAGTCTTGCATCTATTATAAAATTTTCATGTTCTTCAGCATATTCTTTGGCACTATTTTCAATTTGAATATCTATTTCTGGATGTTCTTTTACATATTCATTAAACTCTGTTACACTCATACATTTTTCTTTGGCTAATTTTCTAAAATAATCTCCATTTCTATATACTCCGTAATTTAATTCTTCCATTAAAATTTTAGAAACTACGCCTTTTCCACTTGATAATTCTCCTGCTAAAGATATAATATTTTTTTTCATATCTTAGTATCCCCTTTATTATTTATATTACCACTTTTTTTATTCTTTTTCGTTTTCTTCTTCTGTTGGCTTTTCTATTTCTTCTTTTTCTTTTTCTTTATTTTCTTCTTTTTGTTCGTATTGTTCTTCACTTATAATGGTAACTTTGCCTTCTGCTATTTCATTAGCTGCTAAAGTAACAGGTGATTCTTCTTTAACTTTTGTTAAAGGTGCATCTCCCATTGCTATTTGTCTAGCTCTTTTTGATGTAGCTATTACTAGCTCATATCTGTTGGTTGATTTTTTTAATAATTCTGTAACTGTTGGTTTTACAATCATTTTCTTTTCCTCCATAAAAATATATTTTAAATTTATTCCTCTTCTTGTAATTGTGTTGATGTTCCTGTAATGTCTTTATCTAATCTTCCTGCAACAGTTTCTGGTTGAACTGCTGATAATATAATGTGACCTGAATCGGTTATAATAACTGCTCTTGTTCTCCTTCCACAAGTTGCATCAACTGCTGTCTTATTATCTTTTGCCTCTTGTACCATTCTTTTTATTGGTGCTGACTCTGGGCTTACTATGGCAATTATCCTGTCTGCTGAAACAATATTTCCAAATCCTATATTTACTAATTGCATAAAATCAATCTCCTTCTCTTATTCTATATTTTGTACTTGTTCTCTTATGTCTTCTAATTTTGTTTTTATGTCTATAACTCCATTAGTTATTTCTAAATTATTTGCTTTTGAGCCTATTGTGTTTGTTTCTCTATTCATTTCCTGTATTATAAAGTCTAGTTTTTTTCCTATTGCTTCATTATCAGTATTTGTTATAAGATTTCTGAACTGACATATATGGCTTTTTAATCTTGTAATTTCTTCTTCAATTGAGCATTTATCAGCATATATTACTACTTCTTGTGCTAACCTTGCTTCATCTACTTCTTGTGTTTTTAATATTTCTTTTATTCTTTTTTCTAATTTTACTACATATTCTTCAATAAGTCCAGTAGATTTTTGAGATATTTCTTTTATCTTAGTTTCAATATTTTCTATTCTTGCTATTAAATCTTGTGCTATTTTTTCTCCCTCAATGCTTTTCATCTCAACTATTTGATTTGTTGCTTCTTTAGTAACTTGTATTAATTCATTTTTTATTTTTTCATCTTCTTCATCTATTTTGATTGTTAATATATCTGGAAATTTTGCAATATCAATAACTTCAATATTATCTGAAATTTTTTCTTCTTTGGCTAGTTCTCTCAGCTGTTTTATATATATTTGGGCAAGTTCTTTATTTATTTTTACATTTTTTCCTTCTTGACTATTATTTTGAAATGTAACAAATACATCTATTTTTCCTCTTTTTACTTTTTCAGATATTTGTTTTTTTATATTTTCTTCTAAATAGCTTAAAGTTCTTGGTAATTTTACACTTATATCCAAGTATCTGTGGTTTACGCTTTTTATTTCTATTTGGTATTCTCTATTTTCTATATTTAAAGCACCTTTACCATATCCTGTCATACTTTTAATCATTTTCTTTTACCTCTTCTTTTTTCTTTTTACTTGTTGATTTTGTTTTCTTTTTTGGTTTTTCTTCTGTGTTTGCTTTTGTTGTCGTTTTTCTTTTTGGTTTTTCTTCTGTGCTTGCTTTTGTTGTTGCTTTTCTTTTTGGTTTTTCTTCTGTGTTTGATTTTGTTGTTGCTTTTCTTTTTGGTTTTTCTTCTGTGTTTGATTTTGTTGTTGCTTTTCTTTTTGGTTTTTCTTCTGTGTTTGATTTTGTTGTTGCTTTTCTTTTTGTTTTTTCTTCTGCACTTGTTTTTGTTGTTGTCTTTCTTTTTGTTTTTTCTTCTGCACTTGTTTTTGTTGTTGTCTTTCTTTTTGTTTTTTCTTCTATATCTTCTTTTAATTCAATGTTTTCTTTCTTTTCATTTTCTTTAACATCTTTACTTTTTTTTGTAGCTTCTTTTTTTACAGGTTCATCATTTTTTACTATATCTCTTATATCACTAAAATCTTCTGCTATTTCTTTTCTTCCTTTTGTATATTCAACAATAGATTTTAAAATAAAATATATTGCAAATGAATATGAGGCCACTAATGAATAACTTTTAAAGTCAAATTTAAATTTATTTGTTATATGTTCAGTTGTTAATGTGTATGCCGATAATACTAATATTTCTATTCCTTGTAACGCTAGCTTTTCATTATCATTTTTATACGCTTTTTCAAATATATAAATTGATATAAAAAGAAATACCATTGTAAAGATTTTTATTCCTGTTTCTAAATAGTTACTATTTATATTTTCGTACGCTAAATTTAATACTAAAAAATATAATACAATACATATAGCTTCTAATATGTTTAAATATATTTCTTTTAAATATTTTTCATTTACTTCTTTCATTTTTAAATTTCTTCCTCTCTTATGTTTTAAATTTTAATTTTCCAACTCATACATAATAATACTTAAAATATTTAAAGCTACTGTTTCTGTTCTTAATATTCTCTTTCCTAATGTTATTACTTTTGCACCACTATTTTTTAGTAATTCTACATCTTTTGGCTCTAAACCACCTTCAGGTCCGTATTACAATTCCAATTTTTGTTTTATTGTTACCTTTTTTTAAATCTATTTCTTCTTTTATTAAATTCATCTGCTCTTTAAGTGTATTTTTTCTTTCATTTTCATAAGCTACTAATACTATATCATAATTTTTTATTAAATCATATAGATTTTTAATATTTATTATATTATTTATTTTGGGGATTATATCTCTTCCACATTGTTTTGCTGCAACTTCAGATATTTTTTGCCATCTTAAAACTTTTTTATTTTTTTCTTTTTCATCTAATTTTACAACACATCTTTTCATCTCTACTGGTGTTATATCATATACTCCTAATTCAACTGATTTTTGTATTATATATTCCATTTTATCTGCTTTTGGTAGTCCTTGAAATATAGTAACTTGTATATTTGATTCTACTGTTTCTTCTATATTTTGTTTTATTTCACACAATATTTCTTCATCATCTATATTTTTTATATTACATAAAAAATTTTCTTTTGTTTTGTTATTACATATTTGTAATTCCTCACCTATTTTTGCTCTTAAAACTTTTTTTAAGTGATTTACATCTTGTCCTTGTATTATTATTTCTTTATCTTTTATTTGTTCATCTTTTACAAAAAATTTTGGCATTTTTTCCTCCCTGTCCTATAGTGATGTTTCCCTTTGGGATAAATTATAACATATTGCTTATTTTTTTTCAAATAAAAAAGGAAAGAATATTTTTTCTTTCCTTTGGTTTATTAATAATTTTCTGCTTTTATTTCAAAGTAAGCTTTTGGATGAGCACATACTGGGCATATTTCTGGAGCATTTTTCCCTATTACGATATGTCCACAATTTCTACATTTCCAAATTCTTTCTCCATCTTTGCTAAATACTAATCCTTCTTCTACATTTTCTAATAATTTTAAATATCTAGCTTCATGTTCTTTTTCTATTTTAGCAACTGCTGAAAACAAATATGCAATATGATCAAATCCTTCTTCTTTTGCTTCTTTTGCCATTCTGTCATACATATCTGTCCATTCATAGTTTTCTCCTTCTGCTGCTGCTTTTAAGTTTTCTGCTGTTGTTTTTATTTCTCCACCATTTAATAATTTGAACCACATTTTTGCATGTTCTTTTTCATTATCAGCTGTTTCTTGGAATAGTGCTGCTATTTGCTCATATCCTTCTTTTTTAGCTTTGCTTGCAAAATATGTGTATTTATTTCTTGCTTGTGATTCTCCTGCAAATGCTTCCATTAAATTTTTTTCTGTTTTTGAACCTTTTAATTCCATTATTATACCTCCCATAAATTATTTTAACAGTATATATTTTTATACTTTTAACAATAGTTATAATATCCTATATATATATATTTGTCAATGTTTTTCATTTATATTCTGCTCAATTTTTTTATCTGTTTGTGTATCTTCTATTATAAAGTTTCCATTCATCTTATATCCAACATCTCCATTTTCTAAATTTACATATTTTCTAGGATATATTTTTTGAATTCCTTTAGCTTTTTTTGTTACTAAATTTCCTAAATGTTTAATAAAAATATAATTTTTATCCATTGGTTTTGCTTGCTTATTCATTTTTATAATAAATGATTCTCTTTTTTCTGTTAATGGCATTAGTATGGCTCTCGCTTTTAATTTTCCTCTATATTCTTCATCTTTTTCTCCCTCATAAATTGGAATAATAGTGTTTTCTTTAGTTTGACTAAAATATTCTACTATTTGCTTTCTGTCTGTATGAAGTCTAATAGGAATATTAAAACCTGGATAATCAATTCCAATTAAAATGTTTGTTTTTTCTCTTTTGATTGAATTAACTCCATCTTCTTTTTCTTCAATATATCCCCAATTTGTTATTTTGCTGTTTCTTTCTATATTTAATAATAATTGTTTTATATTTACATTTTTTATATCATATATTGTTTCAATCATATTTCTTGTTGCTTGTCCTATGCAAAAGTCTTGATTAAAATCGTTTTCATTTTGGTTAATTGTTTTATCAAAGTAGTTTTTATATTGCTTTTTAAACTTTTCACTAATTTGATTTAGATCTATTACACTATAAATAACATTTGGTGCAACCTTTTTTTGTTCTGTTGCATTGCCTTTTATTTTTCTAAAAATTTTATCACATATTCGTATTTTTTCTACTGTTTTTATCATTTCTTCTTCTGATATGTTTCCCCAAAAGTCATCATCTAATACATATTCCCATACTTGCAAATTTTCAATTGCAAATAATGAGTTTTTTATATCTTCCGCTTCTTTTGTAAATCTATTTTGCCAATAAGCATTAAGCAATTCTAATTGTTCATCATCTAACTTGCTTATATATTTATCTTCAAATATGTTTTCTACTCCTATATCATCTTGTAAATCTTCCGTTCTCTGTTGATAGCACATTTCTTCTAGTCCTATTTCTTTATAATCAGAATTTATTTTGTTCTTCATTTTTTCTAATAAACCAAATTTTTTAAAAAACTGTCCTGCTATTTTTAGTCTTTTTCTTTCATTTTCTTTTAACATTGTTTTTGCATTTTTTAGCCTATATTCAGTGTATTTTTTCAACATTTCTTCTTCAGAATTTTGTAAAAAGATTTCAACGTATTCATACATTTGCTGTAATTGTGGATCTTTTTCTAATTCTCTTTTGTAATTCACTTTTTCTTGCGGATCTTTACATTCATGTATTTTCTTTCCAAATCTCATCATAACTGAATCTATATTGTCTTTTTCTTTTCTTATTCCTTGTAATAAAATTTTTACTTCAAATATTTGACAATCAGTTTCATTTCCATATAATTCATTTTTATCTTTATATAAGTCAAATTTTTCTAAATCTACATCTTTTAATTTTTCATAATATCCTTTAAGCAAATGTTGATTATTATTTAGTGTGTCTAATGCATTTATTTCTCTTTGTATTAGGTCTGTTGATACTATTTTTAGATATTCTTTTAAGTAATTGTCTAATTCATCTAGTATATGTTTTTTTATTTCTATAATATTTCCATCAAAATCTTTTTCAATCAATCTAATATATTTTACCATTGCAGATACATTGTTTTTTAATCTGAATGCATCTTGATTTTTTTTATCATTTATAAGTAATCTATTTAAATCAAATCTCATTTTTTCACCTTCTAATATTTTTTTCTTTCTTAATATACTAAATAATTAAAAAAAATGCAATATTTTGCTTTTTAAATTATGTTTTTTCGGTAATGCATTTCCTCAAGGGGACTGGTGCTTAAATATTTAATATATTTATTCATTGCATTTGCTAAAATTTATAATTGTTTATCTTGAGCCTCTTTCACTCAGGCTCTCAAAATCTTTTCTTTAACTATGAATAAATTTAAAGTGCAACTGGAATGAACATAGAAATTCTTAAATTTTTTATGGAAAGAGTTCGCTTTAGTGGAAGGGTGCCATAAAAAATTTATAGAATTTCTGGCGAATGAAAGGCAGTCAATAAATTTATGAATAGTAAAGAAAAGATTTTTACCCCGTGAACATTCCTCAAGATAAACAATAACAAATTTTAAAGCTCATTTCATTCAGTCATATATTAAATATTTAAGCACCAGTCCCCTTGATTAAATGCATTACCCAAAAACATAACTTAAATTTACTTTATTAGAAAAAAATGTTATAATCATCTAGGAGGTTGTAAAAATGATTGATTTACTATCACCAGTTGGTGATTTTGAGTGTTTAAAAGCAGCTGTTCAAAATGGTGCAAATAGTGTCTATTTCGGGGCTAATTTATTTAGTGCTAGAGCATTTGCTTCAAATTTTGATTTAGAAGATTTAGAAAAAGCTATAATATATGCTAAAACACGTGGTGTAAAGACAAATCTTACATTAAATACTTTGATAAAAGATAATGAATTTGATGATGCTTTTAATTTAGCTGCAAAAGCATATGAACTTGGTATTGATGCAATAATTGTTCAAGATTTAGGATTAGCTAAACAATTAATAAAACATTTTCCAGATTTAGATATTCATGCAAGCACGCAGATGACTATACATAATTTGCAAGGTGTTTTAGAAATGCAAGAATTAGGTTTTAAAAGAGTGGTTCTTTCTCGTGAACTTTCTATTCAGGAAATTGAATATATTTGTAGTAATTCTAATATAGAAATTGAAGTTTTTGTTCATGGTGCTTTGTGTATTTCCTATTCAGGGCAATGCCTATTTTCTAGTATGATTGGCGGCCGTTCTGGTAATCGCGGTAAATGTGCTCAAGCTTGTAGACTCCCTTATGAATTTTTAGAGAATACTAAAAAAATTGATAGTGGTTATCTTCTTAGTCCTCGTGATTTATGTGGTTTAGATTTTATACCTAATTTAATAAATGCTGGTGTTACTTGTCTTAAAATTGAAGGAAGAATGAAAAATCCTGAATATGTTGCAACAGTTACTCGCATTTATAGAAAATATATTGATTTGGCAGAATCTGGCCAAGAATATCTAATTGATGAAAATGATAGGAAAACTTTATTACAAGTATTTAATAGAGGTATGTCTTCAAGTGGCCATCTTTTAAGTGAACCTAATAAAGATTTGGTTTTTAAAGAAAAACCAAATAATATGGGATTGTTTTTAGGAAAAATTGAAAAATACAATAAAAATAAAGGATATATAACTGTCAAATTAAGAGAACCTATTGAAATTGGAGATACAATTTCTTTAGAAAATGAAAATGGTACTTACAATATTTCTGAGCTAATGTTTAAGGATAAAAATATCAAAGAAACTTCAATCGGTCAAACTGTCACTATTGGTAGAATGAAAGGTAATATTAATTTAGGTGATAAAATATTTAAAATGTCGTCTAAAAAATTAAATTTATTTGCTCGTGAAAGCATGAAAAATGAAAATAGAAAAATTAAATTACATTGTAAAGTTATTATAAAAAAAGGATTGCCAATTGAGATTAATGTAACTTCTGCAAATAACTTAGATATATATTCAAATTTAAATATTACTTGTAAGTCAGAAGTAATTACAGAAGATGCTAAAAATAGACCTTTAGAAAAAGATAAAGTTTTGTCTCAAATTAATAAAACAACTGATTCGCTTTATAGTTTTGAAACTGTTGATATAGATTTAGATGATGGTCTTTTTATACCCAGAATAAGTACTTTAAATGAGCTTAGAAGAAATGTTTTAGATGCTGTTTATAATTTTGGAATTAATAATATTAAGAGAACTTCTATAAAAACTTTTTATGATAATTTAGAAAAAACCGAAAAATTTAGTAATTCCCAAAGTACAGAAATTTCTGTTTTATTAAATATATTAAATCCTGACTTTGATTATTCTAAATTAGAAAATATTGATAATATATATATTCCATTAAAATATTTTTCTAATTTAAAGTATTCTAAAATATTAGATATTTTGCAACAAAAATTCAAAATTTATATTTATATGCCAACTATATTAAAATCAAATTATAGGAATTTATTTTATAATACTATAGAAAAAACTATTCAAAAATATAATATTTCTGGATTTATAATTTCAAATATATCTAACTTAAAATTATTAGAAAATATTATAAAAGATAAATTATATAGTTTTGAACTAATTGCAAATTATACTTTTAATATTTTTAATAATTATAGTGTTAATGAATTAAAAGATTTAAATATTAATAGATTCACAATTTCTCCTGAATCAGATAAAAAAGTTATAACAAATTTATGCAATAATTTTTTATTACCTGAGGAATTAATTGTTTATGGAAATACTCCTTTGATGAATATGAGTTACTGTCTTAACCGGAAAAACTAATAAATGTTATCCAACTTGTACTTCCAAATGTCTTTCAGATAATAAATATTATCTAAAAGACCGAATGAATATGAATTTCAGGGTTTTGTTTGATAGTATTCAAACTGTTTCAACAATTTATAATAGTAAAATTACATCTATTATTTCTAATGATTTTAATTGTAATTGTGCTAGAATTGATATTTTAGATGAAAACGTTGATGAAATTAATTTTATTGTTAATCAAGTATTAGATGGTAAAAGATTGGAAGGAAAAATTTATACTAATGGAAATTTGAATAGAGAAATATAAAGTAAAAGAACATTTACATATAAAAATACGTGAATGTTCTTTTACTTTTTTTGAAACCTGTACTACTTATTAGGATTTTCACATGTTTGATTTCCTACTGTGCAAGAAGTCTTACATGCTGATTGGCATGATGTTTGACATTCTCCACATCCGCCATGCTTAACACTTTTGGTTAATGTGTTTCCTGAAAGAGTTTTGACATGTTTCATTTTTTTCACCACCTTTTAATTAATGAATGGTTTTCAGTTACAGATACTAATTTTTTAGTACTTTGGATAGTATATATTATAAACTAAATATTGTCAAAATTTTATTATAAAATAATTGACAAATTTTTATTAAAGATATATTATTTTTACATATAAAAAATTATAAAAGGAGGATTTGTTATGTTAAAAAACAAAACAAAATTTATTGCAATTTTTCTTATACTAATTTTATTGCTGTCTTCAACTTTTGTTTTTGCAGATAATGAAACTAGTGACAATGACATAGTGCCAATTTCAGATGATGGAGCTACAAATGAAGTAAATACTGAAACTCCAGATGATAATTACAAAAAAGGTGATGTTTATCTTACAGGCGACAATATCACAATTGATTATATAATAGACGGAAATCTTTTTGTTTTTGCTAATACAGTTACTATCAATTCTCAAATTGGTGGAGATGCCTTTATTATGGCAAAAAAAGTAATTGTTGAAGAACAAGGATATGTATTTAGTAATCTTTTTAGTTTGTCAGAATCCCTTGAAATAAAAGGTGTAGTATATAATGTATATGCATTAGCTCAAAATGTAACTATTTCTAAAGGTTATGTTTATAGAGATATTAGAACTGCTTGTAACACTTTAAATATTAATGGAACTATAGGTAGAAATGCTTTTATAGATTGTTCTTCACTTAACTTTAATACAGATGAAAATGCTGCTGGTATTATTTATGGAGATTTAAATTATTCATCTAGTTCTGAATTTACAATACCTGAAAATGCAGTCAGTGGTACAGTAAATTATAAGTCTGTATCAACATCTTCAGAAAAATCTGTTCAATCTGTTATAGCAGATTATATATGGAGCTTGGGTATATTCCTTGTATTTATCATAGTAGTTTGGTTAGTTTGCTTATGGTTAGCACCAAAATTCTTAGCTAATACTAATAATTATGTTGGAAAGAAATCTTTAAATATATTAGGTTATGGATTACTTGGACTTATTTCAGTTCCTGTAGTTTGTATAATTTTAATACTATTGCAATTAACTGTTAAAGTTTCTTTATTCTTATTAGCTTTATATATTTTAGCACTTGTAATATCAGCATCTTTATTTACTATAACAGCTAATAATTATGTATGTTCTAAATTAAAAATAACTAAAAATTTACAAACTTTCGGAATGTTAATTGTATCTGGAATTGTCGTTTGGGGATTAACTCAAATTCCTTATATTGGAGGAATAATTTCATTTGTAATTACAGTTCTAGGTTTAGGAATATTAGTTGCTTCTATACTTCCTAAAAAGGCTTCAAAAAATGATGTAGCTAAAGTAAAAGATGAAAAATAGAATTTTAATTTAATATGAATATTAGCCTAAATTATTAGATTTTAATTTAATAACTTAGGCTTTATTTTTTCTATTTTCTTAATTCATCAATTATTGTTTTGTAATCTTTAGCAATTAAAATTGCTGTTCCCGAAACTAATATATTAGCACCAGCATCTTTTACTGCTTTTGCTGTATTTAAGTTAATTCCTCCATCTGCTTCTATATCAATTTCAATATTATTATCATCTATATATTTTTTTAATTTTGTTATTTTTTTTACCATATCTGTTAAAAGTGTTTGTCCCCCTTTTCCAGGTTCAACTGTCATTATTAAGCACATATGAATATATGGTAAAAATTCATATATTTCTTCTATATTAGTTTCAGGTTTTACACTTATTCCTACTTTGCAATTATTATCTTTTATTTTTTGTATATATTTCATTACTTCTTCTTTATCTTTGCATGCTTCATAATGGAATGTTATTATATTCGGTTCAACTGATAAAAAGTCATCTATTGATTCTTCTATATTTTCTACCATTAAATGCACATCTAGTTGCATATTAGATATTCTTTTTATGTAAGATGAATTTTCTATCATTGTTTTATATGTGTTTTTTTCTACAAATTTTCCATCCATAGCATCTATATGTATGTAATCAGTTTTTGCTTTTTCTAGTGCAAAGATTGTTTTTGCTTCTTCTCCTTTTTTCATTGAAAGTATTGATGTTGAAATTTCTATCATTTTTTTCCTCCTTTTGTCCCATGGGGACGGTTCTCTTGGGACATTTTTGTCCCATTTGGGACAGTTCTATTTGTATGTTTTGGGTTAATTTTAAAATATATGTTATAAAAATACTCTTGGTTAATATTTGTATTTATCTTTTTCTTTTAGTTCTTCATAAATTTTACAAAACCTTTCATATCTTCCAATATCTATTTTTTCTTGTTCAATTGCTTGTTTTATTCCACATTGTTCTTCTTTTATGTGTGTACACCCTACAAATTCGCAATTTTCTATTAGGGGTTTAAATTCCTTAAAATATTTGTCTAATTCTTTGTATTCTATTTCAGATATGTCAAATGTTGAAAATCCTGGTGTATCAGCTATATATGTATTTTTATCTATCTCATACATTGATGTTGTTGTTGTTGTATTCTTTCCTTTTTTATTTTTTTTACTAATTTCTCCTTCTTGTGTTATTTCATTTTTAAATATTGCATTTATTAGTGTTGATTTTCCAACTCCAGAGTTGCCTGAAAATGCATTTATATTGTTTTTTAATGCTTTTTTTAGTTCTTCTATTCCTTTTTCATTTTTTGCTTCTGTTTTTATTATTTTATATCCTATTTTTTGGTAGATTTTTTCTATTTTTTCGAAGTCTGTTCTTTTATCTAAGTCTGTTTTATTTAACACTATTATTGATTTTATTCCAAGATATTCTGAAAAAGCTAATTGTTTATCTAATAATAATAAATCAGGTTTTGGATTTTTACTTGATAATACTAATATTAATTGTGTTATATTGCTCATTTTTGGTCTTTTTATATATGTTGTGCGTGGTAATATTTCTTCTATTATTGCTTTTTTATTTTCTTCATCTAATATTTTTATTTTAACTTTATCTCCTACTACTGGTATTGTTTCCGTTTTTTTTAATTTTCCTCTTGCATTTGCTTCATATATTTTATTTTCTACTTTTATTTTATATAGATTTGATATGTTTTCTATTATGAATCCTTGCATTATTCCTCCATTTTTTATTTTTATTATCTTGTTGTTTTAATTTTACTATACATAATATTAAAAATCAACAAATTTTATAATATTATTCTATTTTTTGTACATAATATTATTATAAAAAATGGTATTATGCCAAGATTGGAGTTAAATATGGAAAATCAGAATTTGAATATTTTGGATGAAATTAACAAAGGTAGTACAATGGGAATGGATGCTATTTCTTTTGTATCTGAAAAAGTAACTGATAGTAAATTTAAAGAGGTTTTAGATGGTGAATATTCTAAATATAGAAATATTTCTGAAAGAGTTAATCAGTTATATTCTAACTATAGTGATAAAGAGCCTCATAAAACAAATACTATGAATAAAATGATGACATGGTATGGTATTCAAATGAAAACAATGGCAGATGATACAACTTCTAAGTTATCTGAGTTATTAATGCAAGGTACTAATATGGGAATTATTGAAGGTCGCCGTTTGTTAAATCAAAATGATGATGCTGCTAAAGATGTTAAAGATATTTTGAATGATTATGTTGTTATGCAAGAAGATAGTGTTGAAACATTAAAAAAATATTTATAAATATACGCTATATTCTATCTTTTTTTACTTATTGACTATTTATATAATAGTATAATAGTTTTGTTCTTCTTTTTTTCTAATTTCTGAAAGAAATGAAAAATTTGCTAAAACTTTTCGTTAAGCTTTATGTTCTAAAAATTATTAAAGATATTTTAAATATGTTTGATTAGTACATAAAGTAAAAGACTAGAGCTGGAACTCTAGTCTTTTTTGTTCTTCTTACAAATTAAAAACTTTATTAAACTTTTCGTTAGAAATGTTGTACATATTTAAAGTTTACACAAAGTTCATAACCTTTATAAATACAAATTTTAATCAGTTGTTTTTGTATATTCAAGAATAATGTAAATGGTATATGGTTCATTAAAAACAATCTGCATTTTTTTGTCTTTAGGATTAACCACAATAGCTTGTTTACCAGAATTGCTCAAACCACTATTATATATATCAATCCATCCACTTGCTCGTATTGAAATAGCTTTACTATCAATAACTAAATCAACCTCATTATTATCTAATATGTCAAATCCAGTCATTGTATATGGAGCAGGTGATGTATAATTTTCAGTATATTGTCCATTTTTATATGGATTAAATACTTTTCTATATATTTTTTTCCCATCTATCCAAGTTCCAATAACTTGTTCATTAGTTGAGTAAACATTTTCATTCTCATTTCTTGTTCCAGTAGTTATTGTATTTCCTAATATACTATTGATTTCATTTTCATAAATATTTAATCTTTTATTTTCTTCACTTTGTGCATTTTCTTGCTTTTCTTTTGCCAACCTTGCTTTTTGAAATAGACCACTTCCTGTTAGACTTGCTATTGCTACTCCTGCTAATATTAATAATATTATAATTGTTATTACAAGTGCCACCAATGTAATTCCATTATTTTTCCTTGCTTTCTCTAAAGTATAGCTCTCTCTCTCTCTCTCTCTCTCTCTCTCTACAATACCAATGTTTTTATTCATTTTCTAATTTTCTCCTATCTTTTGTTTTTTATTCAGCTGTATATGAATTTACATTACTATAAACTAATGTATATCCACCATCATTTTTTAATACTCCATCTATATAAACTTTAACCATTGTAGTTCCTGTTCCTTTAGCATTTCCAGCTGAAATTGCAGTTTCTGAAGCTTTTACTGTTTGTGAATATATTACATCATTTCCAACCATTACTTTTAATTGAACATCTTTTACTTGTTTAATTTCATCTCCATTTTCATCTTTGATTGTTTCTGTTATGTTGCCATCTAACAATGATTTTACATTAACTTTTATTGGAATTGTTTTTACTTCTGCTAATTTATTTACAGTTATTGTCACTGTTGTTCCCTCATCTATAACTTTTCCAACTTCTACACTTTGTTTTAGAACTTTTCCATTATCTTTTGAATTATCTTCGCTATATCCAATATTTACAACTAAATTTAATGCTTCTAATGCTGTTTTTGCATCTGCTTCTGATTTTCCTGTAACATCTATCATTGTAACTTGCTTTATTCCTGTTCCTGTGCTTACATGTATTTTAACTGTATCTCCTGCATTTACTTCTTTATTTGCTTCTGTTTCTTGGCTTATTACATATCCTTCTTCAACTTTTTTGCTTGTTTCTTCTATTATTTCTACTTTTAATTTTGCATCTTCTAAAGCTGTTATTGCTTCATCTTTTTTCATTCCGGCAACTTTTGGAACTGTCGTTTTTTCTGTTCCTTTACTTATTACTACTTTTACTGTTGTTCCTTCTTTAACTTTATTATAATTTTCAATATATTTAGGATCTTGACTAATTATATGATTTTCTTCTACTTCTGCATCATATTCTTCAGATTCTATTTCAAATTTTAATTTAGCATCTTTGACTTTTTGCTCTGCTTCTTCTTTTGTAAGTCCAACTAAATCTGGTAATTCAACTTCTTTTGGATTCGTTAAATTTAATATTAACATTGTTCCTCCAAATGCTATGAAAAATAATATTATTAATCCTATAAATACACTTAAAGTTTTATGTTGTTTTACAAATTCTATAAATTTATTGTCCTTTTTTCCTCTTTTTGTACTATTTCTTGAATATTGCTCTGTTGAAATTTTTTGTGTTTTAGCTGTTGGATCAAAATTTTCTTCTACAAAATCTCCAGATGGATTTTTAAGAGCCATTCTTAAATCTTGTAATAATTCCGTTGCGGTTTGATACCTTAGCATTGGATCTTTTTTTAGTGCTTTTAATATTATTTTATTTACAGATTCTGGCAAATTAGAATTTTCCTCTATTGGAGGTACTGGTTCTTCTTGCATGTGTTTTAGTGCTACTGATACTGGTGTATCTGCATCAAATGGTACTCTTCCTGTTACCATTTCATATAATACGACTCCTAAAGAATATAAATCTGATTTAGCATCTGTGTATCCACCTCTTGCATGTTCTGGTGAAAAATAATGTACTGAACCTATTGTTGTTCCAAATGCTGTTATTGTTGAATTTGATACAGCTTTTGCTATTCCAAAGTCTGTTACTTTTGCTATTCCATCTTCTGTTATTATAATATTATGTGGTTTTATATCTCTATGAACTATATTGTTTTTATGTGCCATTTCTAATGCTGAAGCTATTTGTATTGCTACATTTACTGACCATTTCCATGGAAGTGGTCCTCTTTCTTCTATTATTATTTCTTTTAATGTTTTTCCTTGTATTAATTCCATTACTATGTAGTAAATTTCATTATCTACGCCAACATCAAATATTGAAACAATATTTGGGTGAACAAGTCTTGCTGCAGATTGTGCTTCTGTTTCAAATCTTTTTATAAACTCTTCATCTGTTGTAAATTCATCTCTAAGTACTTTTACTGCTACATATCTTTTTAAAACTAAGTCTGTTGCTTTATATACTGTAGCCATTCCTCCATTTCCTACTTTTTGAATAATTTCGTACCTGTTTCCTAATATCCTACCTTCTAAATTCATATTCAATCTCTTCCCTTCACTTTTTCACTTATAATATAAGTTTTTATGTGGACTGTTATATATTTTTTATTACAATGACAGTTATATTATCATATCCTCCCCTGTCATTTGCAAGTTGTACTAAATCTTTTGTGGCTTGTTCTATATTTTTGCTTGCCATTTGATATATTGTATCTTGTTCTACTAAATTTGATAGACCATCTGAACACATGATTAAAATATCATCTTTTAAAAATCCCTTTACCATTACATCTGGTTCTACAAAAGCATTGCATCCTAGTGCTTTCATTAGCATATTTTTTTGAGGATGATGTGCTGCTTGTTCTTTTGTTATTGTTCCTTCTTTTACTAATTTTTGTACATAGCTATGGTCTTGTGTTAATTTTCTTATAAAGTCTTTTCTTATTCTGTATATTCTACTATCTCCAACATGTCCTATATATACTTTATTATTATATATTAAGCATATTTCTAATGTAGTACCCATTCCCTGTAATTCTTGATTTTCTTTTGATTTTTCATATACTACCATATTAGCATATTCCATACTGCTTCCTAATAATTGTATTATACTATCTCTATCTTTTTCTATATCTTTAAAATTGTTTTCTATATAGTTTTTGGCTGTTTCTACTGCTAGACTACTTGCTATTTCTCCTCCATTATATCCGCCCATTCCATCTGCTAAAATGTATAATTGAACTTCATCTAATGATGTTGAAATATAATAATAGTCTTGATTCATTTCTCTGACTCTGCCCTTGTCAGATTTTGCATAAGCTTTTATCATTTTTTCACCTCTGTTCTTTTGTGCTAGCTTATTATATTTTATCAATTTATTTTATATCATAAGTCAATGTTTTTTGCAATATTTTTTGCTTTTTTTATGATATATTGTTATAATTAATAAAAATATTTTGAAGGAGGATTTTATATGTCAACAATTCATAATGAAGCAAATAAAGGAGATATTGCAAAAACAGTAATAATGCCGGGCGATCCTTTAAGAGCTAAATATATAGTTGAAAATTTTTTTGATGATTACAAACTTGTTAATCAAGTTAGGGGGATGTATGCATATACAGGAAATTATAAAGGGAAAACCTTGACTGTTATGGCACATGGTATGGGTATGCCTAGTATGGGAATTTACAGTTATGAATTATATAAATTTTATGATGTAGAAAATATTATACGTATTGGTTCTTGTGGTGGATATAAACCTGAACTTAAATTGTTTGATATTGTTTTGAGTAAAAGTGCTTTTTCTGAGGGTAATTATGCTTTATCTTTTAATAATGATGATTGTCATGTTGTAAATTCTAGTAATGAGTTAAATTCTATTATAGAAGAAACTGCCTTGAATAATAATATAAATTTAGTAAAGGGAAATACTGTCTGTACTGATGCTGTTGATTTTTATATGGAAGATGTTAATAAATTTTTTGAAAGAATACCTTCTGATTTTAATCCTATTTCTTCTGAAATGGAAGCTTTCTCTTTATTCTATAATGCTAAATTTTTTAATAGAAAAGCTTCTTGTTTGATGAGTGTTGTTGATTCGAAATTCATAAAAAATGTTGCTACTACTGAAGAAAGACAAACTGGATTAAATAATATGATAAAAGTTGCTTTGGATTCTGCAATTAGAATATAAAAAGGAACACTCATCAACATAATAATCCCTGTTAATAAGTGCCCCCTTTTCCCTTTTAAGAGGGATTTTAAGTACCGTCCCCTAAATCCCTCTTCTTTATTTTGTTATTCCTAATATTTTATATTTCATTATTCCAGCAGGTGCAACAACTTCAACTGTTTGATTTTTCTTGGCTCCTAAAAGTGCTGAGCCTAATGGTGATTCATTAGAAATTTTATTCTCAGCTAAATTAACTTCTGTTGATCCAACAATTGTATATTCTATTTTTTCATTAAATTCTATATCTAATACTTTTACTATGTTTCCTACTTGAACAGTTGTTGTATCTATTTCTTTTTCATCAATTATTTTAGCATGTCTTAATTTGTTTTCTAATTCTGCTATTCTAACTTCATTTTCTGCTTGAGCTGTTTTGGCTTCATCATATTCAGAGTTTTCTGATAAATCTCCAAATCCCAATGCTACTTTTATTCTGTCTGCTATTTCAGCTCTTTTTTCTGTTTTTAAATAATTTAATTCTTTATCTAAATTGTCATATCCTTCTTGTGTAAGGATTACTTCTTTTTCTTCCATAATACATAACCTCCATTTTGTAAAAACTTATACTATATTAAGACAGTTTTTAAGATTTGTCAAGTTTTTAAGCATAAATTATAATAAATACTTAATCTTTTAATAAATCTTTTCCACCTTTTAAGTAATTATATCCTGAGAATATAGTTGCAATGACTTGTATTAACATCATTACTGTTGTGAATAAATTTAATGCAAAAGGAATTCCGGATAATGTTCCTTTAAAACAATCTCCAAATGAATTTATATCAATAAAAGCAAATATTATTGCAATCATTTGTGTTACAGTTTTTAATTTTCCCCATACTGATGCTGCAATTACTTTTCCACCTTTTTCTACTGCAATTAATCTAAATCCTGACACTATGAACTCTCTAGCTAAAACTATAGCTGGTATCCAAGCTGGTAAACTATAATTCATTTCAACTAATAAAATCATTGCTGTTAATACTAAAATTTTATCTGCTAATGGATCTAAAAATTTTCCAAAAGTTGTTACTTGTTTTCTACTCCTTGCAATATACCCATCTAATTTATCAGTAATAGAGGCTATTATAAAAATTAAATCCATAATTAAATATGTAATTGGTATTCCAAAAATTTGTCCTTCTATTCCGAAAAATGGAACAATTACCATTAATGGCACAAGTATTATTCTAAAAATCGTTAATTTATTTGCTAAATTCATTTTTCCATTCCTTTCTTTATATAAAAATTGTTTGTAACAATTATTTTAGCATCTCTATCGCTTTTTGTAATTGTGTATCTTCACTTTGGGTAATATTAAGTGTATTTTCTAAATTATCAGGTAATTCAACTTTTTCATCAGGTTCTATTCCAACTTTGTGGATTTTATTTCTATTAGGTGTTTGATATTCTTCAATAGTAACTTTTAATCCACTACCATCAGTAAGTCTTAAAATTTGTTGAATTACACCTTTTCCATAAGTAGTTGTTCCAACTGTTTTTGCTTTTCCTAAATCTTTTAAAGCTCCTGCTAATATTTCTGATGCACTTGCTGTATTTTTATTAGTTAATATTACAATTGGCATATTTATTATAGGATCTTTTGTTGCTTTTTTTACTGTTTCATTATTGTTTTTATCTACTTCATATAATAATACTGTATCTTTTGGTACTATATAATCAGCGATTTCTAATGCTTCATCAACAATTCCTCCACCATTATTTCTTAAGTCTATTATTAAAGATTGTATTCCTTTTTTAGCTAATTCTTCATATTTTGCTTTAAAATCTTCTGCTGTTGATTCATCAAATGATGTAAATTCTATATATCCAATGTTGTTTGAAATAACTTTTCCTTCTACTTTATTTACTTTCACTTTTTCCCTTGTTACTTCATATTTTACTTTTTCTGTCCCTCTTAATAATTCTATTGTTACAGTTGTTCCTTCTTCACCTTTTATGTTATTTGAAGCTGTATTCATATCATCAGCTTTATATTCTACTCCATCAACAGATATTATAAGGTCTCCAGCTTGTATACCTATTTTTTCTGCTGGACTATCTTTTATTGTTGATAATACTTGTATTCTATCTTGTTCTGTATTTTTAACCATATATATTCCAATTCCAACAAAATTTCCCATTGTATCATCTAAATAATCTTTCATGTCCTCTTTTGAAATATATTCTGTATATGGATCTCCTAGTGCTTCTATATATCCTTTAATTGCTCCTTCTTTTAGTTTTTCTTCATTTACTTCTCCTAAATAGTATTTATCAATTATTTCTTTATATTTTGCTAATGTCGTTGATATATCATTACTTTTAGAATTTGATGATATTGATATTGGGTTATTTACAAAATATGTATATAAAGATATTGATGTAACTATAAATGTTATAAACATTGCTATTGCAACAATCATTATAGTTCTATAAATTCTATACTTTTTTTCTTTTTCCATTTTTAATCTCGTTCCTTCCTTAACGCACAAATATGTTACTCTTCCATTTTTATTAAATTTTGAGCAGATTTTTCTGCTCTTTTATTATATGTTTTAAATTTACATATATGATAAAGGATTTACTCTTGAGTCTTGTCCATATCCGGTTGCGTATCCATTGTAGCTATAAGGTGATTTTCTAACTTCAAAATGCAAATGTGGTCCTGATGAATTACCAGTATTTCCACTTAGCATTATTTGTTGACCTCTTTTTACAATTTGACCTGGTGATACACTTATTGAACCATAAGTTCCATGTGCATAATATGTTTGTAATCCATTTGCATGTCTTATTACTACATATGTTCCATAACTTCCTGATAGGTTTGCTGTTGACATTACAACTCCATCTGCTGCTGCATGTACAGGTGTTCCTGTTGATACTCCATAGTCTATTGCCCCATGAAATTTTCCGCTTGAATAATATGCCTTTGCTGTTATTGATCCTGAAACTGGTGCTGCTAAATATCCTGATGAGTTTCCAGTTGAGTTATTATTATTGTTGTTATTATTTGATGAATTATTTTTTAATTCTTCTAACTGCTTTTTATATTTTTCTTCAGCTAACTTTATTTCATTTGCTATTTTATTGTTTGCTTGTTTTAATTCTTGTATTTCTTTTTCTAACTCTTTTTCTTCATCGGATAATTGTGCAACATATTTATCTTTTTCAGATTTAGCACTTTTTAACCCATTATTAACTGTTTCTTTGCTTGCTTTAGCCGTTGTTAATTTTTGTTTGTTTTCTTCTACCTCTTTTTTAGATTTTTCTATTTCTTGTTTTTCGTTTTCTATTTCTTCCATTAATTCAGAGTCCATCTGTGCTACTTCTGATACTAAATAATAGTTAGAAATAAATTCTGGTAAACTTTGAGATGTTAATAAAAAATCTAAGTATGTTGTTTCCCCTGCTTCATAAACAGCAATTAATCTTTGTTTGAACATTTCTTGTTTTTTGTTGTATTCTTCTTGCTTTTCTGTTATTTTTTGTTCAGCATCTTTTATTTTTGCATTTGCATCATTTATCTGAGAGTCTAAATCATTTATTTGAGATTGATAGCTATCTATTTGTGAGCTTATGTTTTCTACTTGTTTCATTGTTTCTGATTTTTTGTTTTCTATTTCTTTTTGTTTTTCTTCTGCTTCATCTATTTGATTATTTATTTCTGATTGTTTATTTTTTTGACTATTTATTTCTGATTGTGTAACAGCCATTGATATATTTGTACATAATAAAATTATTATTATTATTGTTCCTATAATTTTTTGACATATATTTTTCATAGGTTCCTCCTAATTATTTATAGTATTAGTATTTTCATCTTTATTGTTTTCTGTTCCTGGAATTAATCCATTTGTTATATATGGTAGTGGGTCTGTTGTTACTCCATTTATTCTTACTTCAAAATGTGCATGCGGACCTGTTGAATATCCTGTTGAACCTACTTTTAATACTGTTTCTCCTCTTTTTACAGTTTGTCCAACTTCTACTACTATTTCAGAACCATGTGCATATAGTGTTGATATTCCTCCACCATGATCTATTATAACCATATTTCCATATGCTGTATTAAATCCAGCTTTTGTAACAATCCCATCATTTGCCGCTACAAAATTTGCTCCTTCTGGTGCACCAATATCTACACCTGTATGTAATTTATATTGTCCTGTTATCGGGTGTACCCTCATTGCATATTTTGATGTTATTCTAGTATATCCTGGTACTGGCCATGCCAATTCTCCTCCTATATATGTAGTGTCTATTCCTTGTTGTGCTAGTGCTAAAATTTGTTTATTTACTTCTTCATATTGTGTATTTATTTCATCTATTTTTCTTTGTAATTCTTTTTCTTCATCTGAAAGTTTTTCTATAAAACTTTCTCTCATCTTTTTGGTATTTTGCAATGTTCTTGCAACTCTTGTTTGATTTTCTACTATTATCGCTAATTCATTTTTTTCTTTTTCTAATTTTTGTTTAGATAAATCTATTGTTTTTTTCTTATCCTCTAATTCACTTATTAAATCATTATCTATTTCTGCCAGTTCTGTTATTATGTAATAGCTAGATAGAAAATCAGAAAGACTTCTTGATTTTAGTAATATATCTAAATATCTAGTCTCTCCTGCTTCATAAATGGCTACTAATCTTTGTTTAAATAGTTCTTTTTGCTTATTATATTTTTCTGAAACATTATTTAATTTTAATTCGATTTCATTAATCGATTCTTTTAGTTCCGTAATCTTACTTTCTTGTTCTTCTAACTGTGTTTCTGATTTTTCTATTCTTTCATCTAGTTTTTCTATTTGTTGTAGATTTTCTGATAAATTGCTTTGAACATCTTCTAGTTCTCCATTTGCTTCATTTAACTGATTTTGAAGTTCTTCTCTTTGTGTTTGTAAATCTGTGGTATTATTTACTGTTTCATTTTCTGCATACGTATATGTAAAAATGGTTGTGAAACATACCACAAGTAAGATTAAAACAATACATAAATTCTTACGCATGCTTTCTCCTTCTATACTTTTAAATATTTTCTCATAGAAATAACACTACCTAAAGCTCCTATTCCTATCCCTAATAACATATATACAAATATTATTGAAGAAATCATATCTTTAAAGTTTACTAAGCTAAGTCCTATTGTTTTTATAAATTGAGCATTTACTGCTTGTTCGGCAAGTATGCTATATGCTCCACCTACAATTACTATTGATATGGCACTTGCTAATATTCCTATTATCATACCTTCTACTATAAAAGGCCATCTAATAAAATTATTTGTTGCACCTACATATTTCATTATTGATATTTCTTTTCTTCTTGCATGTACTGTTAATTTTATTGTATTTGAAATGATGAATATTGAAATAATTACTAATAATATTAGTATAACTCCTGTAACTATTTTGATTCCATTAGCTAAATTTAGTAATGTTGTTACTGTTTCATCACTACTTGTTATTTTTTTTACATTATCAAATTGTAATATTTTATTTTGTATATCTTTACTTAATCTTAAATCTGTTAATGTTACTATATATGATGTTGAATATACATCTGAACCATATGCTTCAACTAAATATGCTTTGTCTCCAAATCTTTCTTTTACGAAATTCATAGCATATTCTTTGTCTTTAAAATCTGCTGTACTAACACCATCTAAAGCTCTTATTTCTTCTCCAACTTTTTGTATTTCTTCATCTGTTGCATCTGTTTTTAAAAATACTTGAAATCCTTGCTCTGATTTTATATCATCTACAAAATGATTTATGTTTTGACTAAGCATTAAAAATATTCCAAATATTATCATAGTTGCACACATTATCATTAATGACGCTCCTGTTGATTTTTTATTTTTAAATACATTGCCAAAGCCTTCTCCTATTAAATAACCAAATATATTATATTTCACTATCATAACCACCTTTTTTATCATCTCTTATAATGTCGCCTTTTTCTATGTGTATTACTCTTTTTTTCATTTTATCTACTATATCTTTTGCGTGTGTTGCTACAACTACAGTTGTTCCTCTCATATTTATTTCATTTAATAGATGCATTATTTCCCAAGCTGTGTCTGGATCAAGATTTCCTGTTGGTTCATCTGCTATTAGCATTGATGGATTATTAACTAACGCTCTTGCTAAAGCTACTCTTTGTTGCTCTCCTCCTGATAGTTCATTTGGATACATTTTTGCTTTGCCACTTAATCCAACTAATGATAATACCATTGGCACTTGTCTTCTTATATGTTTTGGTGTTGCTCTTACTATATACATTGCATATGCTACATTGTCATATACGGTTTTGTCTGGTAATAATCTGAAGTCTTGGAATACTACTCCCATACTTCTTCTTAAGTATGGCACTCTACTTTGTTTTAAATATGTTGTGTCTTTTCCGTTTATTATAATATGTCCAGATGTTGGTTCTTCTTCTTTTAGTATTAGTTTTATTAGTGTTGATTTTCCACTTCCTGATGTTCCTACTAGAAATGCAAATTCTCCTTTATCTATTACAAAGTTTGCATTTTTCACTGCTTTTGTTCCTGTATCATATGTTTTTGATACATTTCTAAATTCTATCATTTTTATCTACCTCTTAACTTTTTATTCTTCTAAATCATACCAATAATCGCTATTTTTTGCAATACTTTTCGCGAAAAATTAACTAGAAATTTTTGGATTTTTGTTATACTTAATCGTTTTTGTGAAACGATTAATGTGTCTGTGTTTCTTGGGTGGATAGAGGCTTGTGCCAAAAAAGACATTAAGTTATTCATTACTTAATATCTTTTGTAATCTTTTGTTTAATTTTGTATCAAATGTGTTATTTTAATATATATTTATATAAAATTTTCATACAGTTTTGAACTTTTTTATATTTATTTTCCATAAATTTCATACAAATAATGTCCATTACTATAATATTGTAAATACTTGGTATTATCAATTATTGTTTTACTTCCTGTTATATCTGACCCCCATTTAGTTCCTAAACTATTTTTATTTTCATCACAAAATGTAAATATCGAAGTGCATCCGCTTGTCCAATATTGATTCCAAACTAGCAATTTTCCAATCATATCATTTGCTATTTTTATATAAAAGGTTCCTGTTCTTACTGCTGTACTAGTATTATCATCCCATGCTTGAATTGGCAATGCATCACTAGCTGTACAAGCACCTTCGTTTAAATCCTTTTTATACTCTACAACATTTCCATATTGATCTGAATATTCCATATTATTAATTATATTATTAGATAATACTGGATATTCTGCCTTTCTCCAAGCATAAATATTTGATGCTGACTTTATATTAAATTCATTAGATTTTAATATACCTCCTTGTTCATCTATTATATATACATAAAATATATAATCTGTATTAGGTTTAATTCCATATACATTTATATTATTGTTTTCTATTTCATTTTTTTTATAAGAATCATACATTATTCCATTTTTAAATAATACTAAAGCCAGATTAGAATATTCTTGCTTTTTACTTATATTGATATTAATATCCATATAATCATTAACTTGTTTTCCAGAAATTTCAACACTATTTATGTAATTGCTAGAATATGTTAATTTGTTTCCTCTTGAATTTTCTATTTCTTGTTCATATTGGTTTAATACTTCATTTTCTTTCTTTTGTGCCATTAATACCTTTTCATAAGTATCATCTGTTTTACTTAATAATCCTGCTTTGTGCAATCCATTTAAAGTAATTCCCACCAAAATCAACATAACTATTATTGTTACTATAAGTGCTACAAGTGTTATTCCCTTTGTTTTATTTATTTTATTAAAGTGTAGCTCTCTCTCTCTCTCTCTCTCTCTCTCTCTACAGTTTCAACGTTTTTACTCATTTTTATTTTCCTCCTTCTTTACTCCTTATTAAAAAGACTTCATAAATAATTTTTCAATGTCTTCATTAATAATTCCAAAATATTTCATTAACTCTTCGGCCTTACCTGATTTTCCAAAAGTATCATTTACGCCTAGCCTTATTAATTTTGTTGGATATTCATCTGTTAAAACTTCAGAAATAGCAGAACCTAATCCTCCAATAATATTATGATCTTCTATTGAAACTAATTTTTTAGTCTCCTTTGCGGATTTTATAATCATTTCTTTATCAATTGGCTTAATTGTATGAATGTCAATAACTCTAACATTTATCCCTTTTTCTTTCAAATTTTCTTGTGCTTTTAATGCTTCTGCAACAGTTACTCCTGTTGCAAAAATTGTGCCATCTGTGCCTTCTCCAATTTGAATTGCTTTACCTATTTCAAATTTTTGATTTTCATCATATATAATAGGTGTTGCAAGTCTTGATAATCTTAAATATACTGGCCCCTTTATTTTACTAATTTCTTTAACTGCCCATTTAGTTTGAATATCATCACTTGTAGAAATAACTGTCATATTAGGTAAAGTTCTCATTAATGAAATATCTTCAATCATTTGATGTGTTGCTCCATCTTCTCCTACTGTGATTCCTGCATGTGTAGCACATATTTTTACATTTAGTTTTGGATAACATACACTATTTCTAATTTGGTCATATGCTCTTCCTGCAGCAAATACAGCAAATGTGCTTGCATATGGAGTTTTTCCACATGTTGATATACCTGCTGCTGTTGTTATCATATTTTGTTCGGCAATTCCCATATCAAAAAATCTATCTGGAAATTCTTTTGCAAATAATTCTGTTTTTGTAGCTCCTGCTAAATCAGCGTCAAAAACAATTATATTTTCATCTTCTTTTCCTAATTCCACTAGAGCTTCTCCATAACTTTGTCTAGTGGCTTTTTTATTAGTACTATCCATAACTTTATATTCCTTTCATTTTATTTTGTTCATTATTATTTATAAATTTAGCAACTTCCTATTATTCCTGCATCATTTCCTAGTCCGGCTGGTAATATTACTAAATTGTTTCTATAATTAAATAAATATTTTTTATCTTGTATATTTCTTTTTAATTTATCTAGTAATACATCTGAGAAATATACAAAACTGCCACCTATTCCAATAGCTTCAGGCTCAAATATATTTACTAAATTTGATATTCCTATACTTAAATATTCTATAAAATCCTCTATTACTTTATTAATTTTTTCATCATCAGGATTTTTTCTAATCATATCCAATAATTCTTGTCCTCTTGTTTTTTCATCTAATCCTAACACATTTCTTAAGTTTGTTTTTAAAGCTTTCATGGATGCATATTTTTCAAAACATCCATTTTTTCCACAATTGCATTTTATTCCATCTTTTTGAACTATCATATGTCCAAATTCACAACCAGGCAAGTTTCCTGCATCTAAAAGTTCTCCATTTATGACTACAGCTCCACCTATTCCAGTTCCTAATGTTAAAAATAAGCTTCTTTTATAATCTTTTAAAACTCCTATTTTACTTTCTGCAATTGCTGCACATTTAGCGTCATTTCTTATTTTTATAGGTAAATTAATTTTTTTCTTTAATCTTTCTACAATATCATAATTTTCTGTACCTAAATTTACAGATTTTATTATCTTGTTCTCACTTATTGTACCAGGTATAGCTATACCCATTTCAGTAATTTTATATTTATTTAATAACCCTTCTGTATTTTCAAATATATAGCTTTCTATAAAATTTTTTATGTCTTTTTTATCTTTTGACATTATTCTTTTTTCAATTCTTTCGACGATAAAATTTTTATTATCTATAACACCTATTGTAATATGACTTCCGCCTAAATCAATTCCAATTTTCATATTTTTCTCCTAAAATAGAGATTTGTGAACATGCCTCAAATTCCTATTGTTTATTTTTTATCTTCTATTCATATTTTATACTCCTGCTGCTGAGAATAAGAATCCTCCCATGTAAGTTGTAATACATGGTGCAAGTACTACTAATACGAAGAATATTAATACAACACCAACAATTGCATATGTAACTTCTGGTAAAACTTTAACAATTTTTCCCATAATATTGTCAATATCCATTTCCATATATTCAACTAATTTGGCCATCATTTCCGACAAATCTGTTTGCATACCAATTTTTAACATCTCTGTTATCATTGATTTTGCTAATCCTGACCTTTCAAATGGTTCAATCCATGATTCACCTATAAGTATGTTATTTAAAGATGTTTCTATAATTGATAACATTACATAATTTTCTACAACATTTTTACTTACTTCAATTGCTTCTTGTATTCTCATTCCATTTTCTAAGTTTAAAAGCATTGCTTTTAAAAATCTTGAAAAATCTAATGCAAATATCAACTGCCCGAATATTGGCATTTTGTATTTAAAATAATGAAAATTGTATTTACCTTTTGGTGTATTAATATAAAATATTATACCTGCTGTTGCTGCTATTATTAATACTGTTGGTATATACCAAAACTTCATAATATTGTTTAATACGCCTTGAAACCATAATGTCATTGGTGGTAATTTGTCTGTTGAACCCATTTCATCATATACTTTTTGAATTGCTGGTATTGCTACTAATGTACCAACAACAAGCATTACTAATAATAAAACAAATTGTGTTAAATTTGGTATTAAGATTCCTCTAATTTTTTTATTAAGTTTTGTAGAAGAGTCTAAATATTTTACTGCTTGTTCTAATGAGTTTGTAAGTGATCCTGATAATTCTCCTACTTTAATCATATTTATGTATATAAATGGAAAGACATCAGAGTAATATTCCATTGTTGTATACATATTTTCACCAGCTTCAACACCTGCTAGAATATCCTCTAAAATTCCCTTAAATGTAACATTTTCTGTACTTTCCATTATAGTTTTTAATGCATGTATATTGTTAAAGTTTGCCTTTTTTAATAAATAGAAGTTTTGTGTAAATATAACTAGGTCTCTACTTGTAACTTTTTCTGTTTTAGATAAATACATGTTTATTTTTTCTTTTACTGTTGATGTTTTTTTCGTATTTATCTGTGTTGTATTTACATTTTTCATTATTTCTTCTAAATCTTTTACATTTTTCTTTTTTGATTTTTTCTTTCTTGAAGAATATGCAACTTGTTCTATTGTAATTGGCATTAAATTATTTTCTTTTAATGCTCTAAGTAAATTTTGCTTACTAGAAGCTTCTACTCTGTTTCTTACACTTATCCCAGAACTAGTTACAGCTCGATAAATATATGTAGGCACTAGAATATCCTCCTTTCTTTATACATTAAACTTTTGAACTTATTGTCTATTGCTATCTTTTCTTATCTTCATTTGCATTATTGTTCTATTTAATATTTCTATATTTTTTTCTTCTATTTGTGCTTTGGCTTGCTCTAATGTTATTTTATCATTTACAAACAGTGAAGCTATTGAATTTATTAAACCAATACTACCTTTATCTGAACTTTGAATAGCATCTTCAATTTCTGATACACTAATTTTTTCTTTTCTTATAATACCAGCAACGATATTGTCTACAACCATTACTTCTGGTACTAAAACTAATTTTCCGTCTCTTCCTTTTAATAATCTTTGTGATACAACTAATTTTAATAAAGATGATAATAAGTATTTTATACTTGCTTGATCTCTTACTTCATAGAAGTTTATCATTCTGTCTATTGTTTCGGCACAAGATTTTGTGTGTAATGTTCCAACAACTAAATGCCCAGATTCAGCCATTTCAATTGCAGCTTCCATTGTTACTTTATCTCTAATCTCTCCAATTACTAATATATCGCAATCTTCCCTTAATGAGTTTTTAACACCATCACTAAATGTCAAAGAATCTCTACCTCTTCCAACTTCTTTTTGTACTATTAATGATTTTTTAGAATGATGTCTATATTCTACTGGATTTTCAAGTGTTAAGATTTTTTTATTTTGTGTTTCATTAATTTCATTTATTAAAGCATTTAATGTTGTACTTTTACCAGAGTTTGTTTTTCCTGTTACTAATATTAGTCCTTGTGGTTGAAAGGTCATTCTTCTTATAATATCTGGTAGTCCTAATGATTCATATGGTGGTAGTGTATTCTTTATAAGTCTTAGTGTACATAGTGGTACATCATCTGATAATGATATATTTACTCTTAAACGAATTCCTTTATATTCATATGAAGTATCTAATTTTCTTGTTGTATTAAATACTTCATCTTTATCAATATTTCCTCTAACTAAATAATCATACATTTCGCTCATATCATCTGGTGTTAAAACATCCATTTCTTCTATTGGCAATAGTTCTCTTGCAATTCTAAGCATTGGTTTATTTCCTGCAATTAAATGCACATCTGATGCATCTCTTTCTATAGCTTCATCTAAAATCTTGTCCATATTCATGACAAATTTCCCCTTTCTTTTGTTATAATTTTGTCTTTTAAAATAAATTTACTATGTCTTTTTGTTTTAATATATAATAAGTTGTTTATTTAATTCTTCTAATGTTGTATAACCTTTTAAAACTTTATTTATTCCATCAACAATTAATGGTCTATAGCTTTGCTCTAAGGCTTTATTTCTTATTTCTATTGTAGACGCTCCTTTTACAATAAGTTCCTTAATTTCATCTGAAATGTCTAATATTTCAAAAACACCAATTCTGTCATAATATCCAATATTATTACATTTTTTGCATCCAACGGCATCATATGTTTTTAATTTACTAAAATCAACTTTTTCCCCATACTTTTCTAGTATTTTAGATATTATATTTTTCTCTTCTTCTGTAAAGTCTCTTTCTTTTTTACAATTTGGACATATTTTTCTTACAAGCCTTTGTGAAACGGCTGTTGCTAAAGTACTTGCTATATCATAATCTGATACACCCATTTTTCTCATTCTGTTTATTACTTCTATTGAATCTATTGTATGTATTGTTGATAGAACATAATGTCCTGTTTGTCCTGCTTGAATAGCTATCTCTGCTGTTTCCTGATCACGGATTTCTCCAAGTAATATCATATCAGGATCTTGTCTTAGAACTGTTCTTAATGCTCCTGAAAATGTGGTTTTATTTCCTATTTCTATTTGGTTTAATCCATTAATTCTAATTTCTACTGGGTCTTCTATTGTAGTTATATTTATTTCTGGTGAATTTAAATAATCAATTATACTATATAATGTTGTTGTTTTACCTGCACCTGTTGGGGCCGCAATTATTGTTATGCTATTCTTTTTGTTAAAGCTTCTCTTTAAATCTTCTTCTGTTCCAGGATATCCAAGATCAAATATGTTTTTAATATCTTCATTTTTCTTTAATAATCTTAAAACGAATTTTTCTCCACATATATTTGGTTGTGATGAAACACGTATATTGTAATCATCATATAATGTAATTCTACCATCTTGTGCTTCTTGCTTTTCTTGATGCATGTTTGCTATCGCTTTTAGTCTTCCTATTACTTGTTGTTGTTTTTCTTTTGATATTCTAGCAACAGTAAATAATTCACCATCGATTCTATATCTTATTCTTACTTCATTTGTTAATGGTTCTATATGGATGTCACTGGCTCTTTTTTCCATTCCTGTTCTTATTATACTATCTACTAACTCGATTATAGTTCCAGATGATGTTGTTTGAGCTATGTCCCCTGAACTTTCTCCTTCTAAATTAGCTAAAATTTTTTCTATATCTTTTTCAAAAGTAACATATTGTTCCATAATAAGCCCTTTATTTAGTAATAGCATCTTTACAGAATCCACTTTTCCTCCTATTGATTTATCAGAAAAACATACTTTTATTTTTCCTCCATTAATTTCAAAAGGTAAGCACTTATTTTTTTTACATATCTCTAAAGAAAGATAATCTGTTGGTTTTATTTTTAGGGAACCTGATGTAAGTAAAATGCCTTTCTCTCCTACAATATCTCCTATTGATTGTATTAATTTTTCTGAATCGCAAACATTTAAAATATGTAATATATCTCCTAATTTAATACTTGGATGGTCTCTTTGATACTCTAAAGCCCTATTAATATCAGATTCTGTTACTATACCTCTTTTTACTAATTCTACACCTATTGGCAATCTTCTTCTCATTTCCATAATAAACGTTTCCTTTCTTTTGTTACTGCTTTTATTATACTATAAATTAGATATTTTTTGTTATTTTTTTTAAAATTACTATTATTTACTATTTTTTAATTTTTATAAATTATATATAATTGCATTATCTCCTGTCATATCAATACTTTTTGTCTTAAAATTGACTTTTATAGAATATTTGGAATCTGTAAATGAATATGAAAAATCGCAATCATTAATGTTTTCACAAATTTTAATTTTATTTTTATAAATAGCATTATTTTCACTTTTAAAAGTATATTGATTTCCGCTTGAAAAAATAATGTAACTTGTTTTGTTGTCATTTTTTGTTAAAGTTTTGCAATCAATAATAGTATTATTTTCAGTATTAATTTCATTAGTAAATATACTAGAAAATTTGGTATATTGAGTTGATGAATCATCATTTATACTTTCAATATTTACATTTTTATAAAAAAATGATGTTAATGTGGCAATTGTTCCGACAACAATTGCCATTCCAATAAGATAAATAATTAAAGATGTTAATGTTATACCTTTGTCATTTTTCATGAGTTTACTTCCCTTCACAGCATTTTGTTTATTATTTATTATGAGCTACTTGTGTTGTAAGACTTATACTCTTGTTTTTGTTTCCTAATTTATATGAAATTTCTATTGTTATTTCTTTTACTAAATTTTCTTTTTTTGTATTATCATTTTGTATTAATACATAATCTTTTATTTTAGTTTTCTTATTATATCCTGTAAATTTTCCGTTGCTATCAAAGATGTCTTTTTCTTCAATTATGTCTTCTTCTTCAATTCCCTTGTTTTGATAATTGTCTATATACCCTTGAGCTTTTATTTTTTCAATTTCTTGAATTGCATATGATGTAGCTATTGTTTTTCTTTCCGTATCTTTGTAATTTAAATTTATATTTATTATTAGATTTCCTATCATAGCTATAAAAATTGTTATTACTATAATAGAAATTGCTATATCTACCCCAGCTATACCTTTTTCTTCTTTTATATACATTTTCTCCCTCTCTATACTAATCTTAAAAATGTTAAAACTATAACAAAATTAATTATGTTAAATATAGATAAATAATATCCTATTTTTATTTTTGAATTGTATTGTTCTGTATTTTTTAAATTATGTAATTTCTTAATAAATAAGTATATTGAAATTGCAAGTAAAGTTGTAATAATTGTATTAATTACTACACATTCTCCTGTAAATATTGTCATTATTAAAATAACCATTAAAATTGAATTTGTGTAATTGTTTTTTTTACGTTTCTTTAGAGTAATAAAATCTATTATTGATAATAATGTAAATAATACTAAATATATAACATATCTATATATACTAGTTTTTTCTATTATGTATAGATATATTATATACATAATTGAAATTATAATTCCATACATTAATACTGGTTTATTTATTATTCTACTTTCTTTGTCAATACCTGCCATTAGTATAATAAATGTAAAATATAGAATAAAAAATATATATTCTATAATTGTAATTATTTCTAAATTATAGATATTTAAATTCATTAAATATGCAATCATTACAAAAAATAGTCCTGATAGTGCTTCTAATATTAAATATCTTGGTCTTATTTTTTGTTTACAATACCTACATTTTCCTCCTAAAAATATATAACTAAATACAGGTATTAAATCTAAAATATTTAATTTATGATTACAATTTGGGCAGTATGAATGTTTATGTGTTATGTCTTCACCTTTTGGTATTCTGTATACAGCTAATGTATAAAAGCTTCCAAATGTTATTCCTATTATAAAAATTATTATGTAAAAAAATATATTCATTATTTTTTCCTAGTTGCTACTAATGGTTAAATTATTTATTATAAGCAACATTTCCTTTATTATTTTTATTAAAAGGCATATACATTAAGCTATGCATATGCCAATTCTTGGGATATCTATTACATATCATTTGTTATATAATTGTTCATCCATTTTTCATAATCATCAAGTCTGTTTTCTTCTAGGTTTTGTGCGTTTTTAGATGCACCTTCTGCTTGTCTAGCTTTACCAAATAATCCACTTCCACTTAAAGAAGCTATTGATATACCCGCTAATATTAATAGGATGATTATTGTGATAACTAATGCAACTAATGTAATACCTTTTTGTGATTTCATTGTAGTTTTCCCCCCCTTTGTCTTTTGATATAATATATATATACTATATTTATAAAAATAAATATAATGTTAATAACTTTAATATTATTTTGTTCCTTTATCTGGAAGATATCCTGTATTTGAATTCGTGTCATTTTTTGTATTTGTGTTCGTGGCATTGTTAGTATTTGTTTGTGTTTCTGATGTTGTATTATTATTATTATTTTCATCAGTTGTATTTTGTGTTTCTTCTTTTACTTGTTCAAATGGATTTTTCTTTCCTGGAACATATTCTTGAATTTTTTGATAATTTCGTAAATCTGTCGCATCTATTTGATATGTTATTATTACTTCTGTATCATCGACATTTGTTTCTGTTTCTAATTCTATTTTAGCATTTTCAGGAGTAGTATACGAAATTTTTTCAGGAACTATTTTATTTGTAGGAACATATTCATATAATAATACTCCCAAGACTAATATAATAGCTAATATAAGTAATAATATTATTATAATTTCTTTTATTATGTTTTTAGCCATTTTTCTACTCCTTTCTAATCATTTTATTGTGCTGTTGTGTTTTCTTGTGTTTTATTTGTGCCTTCTGTGGTTTGGCTTGTATTTCTTGTATTATCAGAATTCATAGTAGTTGTACTATTTCCTGTGTTTGATGATATTCCATTAATTGTTATGTCTTTGCAAACAAAAGTTGCTTCTACTGTACTTCCATCTTCTGATGATGCTGACATTTTAAAGTCTTCTATTTTAAATCCTAATTTAGAATCATCTTCTATATCTGTTATAAATTCTTCTATGCCCACATAAGGTCCTGTTGCTGTAAAATTCAAATTATATACATTTTCAGCACCAGAAGAACTTCTTGTAACTTCCATTTTCATTGTTACGCCTTCTGCTTTTGCGTGATTTTCAATTCTTATTAAAAGAAATTCTATCATGTTTTCATATGATTGATTTGCTGCTTGTACTTCGCTGTCAGTACTAACATTTACCATATCATCATATTTTGTTTTTTCTGTTTCTAATTTTTTTATTGCATCATTTAATTCATCTATTTTCTTTTGATAGTCTGTACTTGCTAATTTAGTTGCATCTTTTAAAGATATATCTAATTCTTCATTTTTTTGTTTTATTTCTGTTATTCCTAATATTTTTAATTTACCTATTTGAAAACCTTGTACTATTGTTATTCCTGTTAACACTGTTATTAAAATAATTACTATACCTAATAATAGTTTTTTCATGGTAAATCACCTTCTATCTTTATTGATATTATGTTATTGTCTTTCTGTCCAGAAGTAGAAATAACATTTGTAAGAATTCCTTGTGTTTTTATGCTTGCTGTTAAATATCCTAATTGTGCATAACTTTTAGATTGTGCTTGAATTGTTATATGTGTTGTACTTGTGTTTTGTATAGAAGTTAATTGCACTTCTGTTGGCATAACATACATTAATTTACTTAATAGTATTGGTATTGCCTTTTTTATTCTGTTGTTTTCTTCTATTTTTTTATTGATTTCTACTAAATTATTAATTTTATTTGTATAGTCGTTGGTTTTATTTTGTAAATTCTGAATATCTTTACTTACCAATTCTATCTGATTTCCTGTATTTTTTATAGATTCTTTTATTTGAGTATCTTTTTCTTCCATTTGTTTTTCTATTAATATGGAGAAACTGCTATATACTATAAATAAAATTAATATTCCCGAAATTCCTCTTAAAAGCCCTTTTTCAATTTTATCTAATGGAACATTAAAATCTAATGTCAATAAGTTCCCTTTAAACTTCTTTTCTTCTGATTTTTCTTTTTTATTTTTTGTGTCTATTTTAAAGAAATCTGGTAATTTATCTACTAGTGTGGATTTTTTAAAGTTCATTCCTGTAATGCCTTGTCCTAGTCCACTTAATGCTAAAGATATTGCTGAATTTACCTCTACATAGTCTTTTATATTTATTTCCGGTGATATTTTTATAAAGCTTGGTTTTAATATTTCGCATTTTACATTTTCAAGATATTCTTCAAAATATAAGTCTATATTATTTATTAATGCTCCTGTTCCTGTAATATATATTTTTTCTATTTTATCTGTACTTTCATTTAATATTTTTCTTAATTGTCCTACTATTTCATACAGTGTAGGCATTATATCTTCTAAATATCCTGTTTCTTCTTCTAATAGTTCTTTTCCTTCAGAAGTATAAATTGTGGTTTCTTTGCAAATTTCATATGCTTTTTGATATGAATTTTCTCTAATGTTTATTTTGTCTAATATTTCTTGACTCCCTATGTCTAATGTTTTTATATCATATATATTTTGATTCAATATTGTTGTTATAATTGTTTTTTCTTCTATATTTACTACTAACGAATTTTCATCAAATTTTGACATATTTGATATCAACATTGAAATTGGGCTTATATTTTGTAATCTATAGGAACTAAATTTTTGTATTTTTTTATTAAGTTCTATTTTATTTTCGCTAATATGAATTACTTTTAATCTATCTTTTTCTTGTGTATCAGGAGTAATTGCATATCTTGTTTCAAAAACATTTGAATTATAATTTTTATCAGCACAATATGCTTCAAATTCTGTTTTTATTGCTTTAGGTAAATCTTTTTTATTTAATAAAGCAAATACTTGAAAATAGTTGTATATTTCATCAGATAAATTTATACTTATTGGAGTTCTATAACTATATGTTTCTTCAATTATTTGTTTTATAACTTGATCTATGTTGTCATAGAATTTTACGCCAAATGACTCTACTTTTATTTGATCACGTTCTTTTGAAACTTTTGCATATTTAATTATATTTTCTTCTATATACAATCCTAAGCAAGTTGACATCTTATCTCCTTTTTATTTTTTCTTCTTATTATTATAATTCTCTTTTTTTATTTTAAAATACTGTTTTTATTTGCAATTTATGATATTAAATTCCTTCCACTTTACTCATAATAATTTCCAATTTTACTTTTTAAATCACATCTTAATTTTATCTTTTTTTCGTAAAAAGTCAATACTTTTAACCTAATTGTAATAAAACTGTAATATTTATGTAACATTTCATTTTTTATGTAACTTACACATGAAAAAGCCATCTTTTTCCTTGTCTGGAATAATATTAATTATATTATCTTTAACAATATTAAAATTACTACTTTTTTCTAAAAACTTGTAGATAACATTTTCATTTTCTTCTTTAAATATACTGCAAGTTGAATATACTAGTGTTCCTTGTTTTTTTAAATATTTAGCACAATTTTCTAAAATTTTTTGTTGTATATTTACAATTTCTTCTATATCTTCAGCCTTTCTTTGCCACTTTATATCAGGTTTTCTTTTTATTACTCCAATTCCAAGACATGGAACATCTAATAAAATTTTGTCGAATTTTTCTTTTAAATTCTCATCATATATGCTTGCATCTTTTACTTTTGTCTTTATAATATCTATTCCTAATCTCTCTGCATTCTTTTCAACTAATTTAGTTCTGTGTTCATGAATATCCCAAGCTTCAATATTTCCTCTGTTTTCCATTAGTTCAGCAATATATGTTGTTTTTCCGCCTGGTGCCGAACATGCATCTAATATATTTTCTCCTGGTTTAGGGTCTAGTAATTTTGCTGTTAATCCCGCTGAAATATCTTGAACTGTAAAAAATCCTTTTTTAAACAAATCTAAATTCTCAATATTTTTTACTTTTTCTAAAATCAAAAAATTCTCATACATGGTTTCTTTAAAAGCAATATTATCTTCTTCTAATTTTTTTGTTAATTCTTTTTTATCTATTTTTAAACTATTTACTCTAATTGTTATTTTAGGTTTTATATTTGAATTTTTACATATTTCTTCAACTTTTTCTATATTATTATTTTTATTTAATTCTTTAATTATCCATTCTGGCATAGATGTAGTTTTAGAAATTCTTTCTATATCATTATTAATTTGGAAAAAATCTTCATAATCTTTTTTTTCAATTTTTCTTAAAATTGCATTTACAAAACTAGAACTTGAACTATGACCATACCTTTTTGCTAAATTAACACTTTCATTTACAGAAGCAGATTTGGGAATTTTATCTAAAAAGATTATTTGATAAACTCCCATTCTTAGAATATTCAAGATCCATAAAGATATTTTTTTCAATTTTATTTTTGAATATTTTTTTATAATTTCATCTAAAGTTAATTTCCATGTCATCACTCCATATACAATTTCAGAAATTAGTCCAATATCTTTTTCAGTTAAATTTCTTCTATTTTGTTTTATTTCTTCATTTAATACTATATTAGAATATGCTTTTTCTTTGTCTATTTTGTATAATATTTTCAAAGCTAATTCTCTTGTTTTATCTATCATTTCATACCTCCTTATATTTTGAAATTGATTAAAATCTCATTTAAAGTATTTATTAAATTATATATTAATTTTTATAAAATTTCTATATTTTGTATATATTTTTTAAAATGGGGAAAAATATTTTTAAAAGATTTTTTGGAGGTTTAACATGGATATAGAAAAACATTTAATAATTACTGGTACATCAGATGTGTCTTGGAAAGATGCTATTGTTAAAACAATTAATGAAGCATCTAAAACCATTGATTACTTATCTAGTGTAAAAATTTTAGAACAAAGAGCTAAAATTGATGGCAATAAAATTTCAGAATATTTTGTTGATTTGGATTTGAGCTTTTTAGTAGATTTAAATAGAAAGGATGATAATTAATGAATCCTATTGAAACTAAAAAAACTTATCAGGAATATGTTAATAAAAAATCGCCTAATTCACCAATATTTAAAAATTGCTTTAATGCCTTTTGGGTTGGAGGGTTAATATGTACAATTGGTCAAATTATTATGAACATTTGCAAAGAACGTGGTTTTGATCAAACTATGTCAGGTACAATTGTATCAATTATCTTAATTGGTATTTCTGCTTTCTTAACAGGTCTTAATTTATTTAATAAAATAGGTAAATTTGCAGGTGCTGGTTCTTTAATTCCTATAACAGGTTTTGCTAATTCAATCGTTTCCCCTGCTATGGAATATAAATCTGAAGGATATGTTATGGGAGTTGGTGGCAAAATGTTTACTGTAGCAGGTCCTGTGCTAGTTTTTGGTATCTCCACTTCTATAATTGTGGGTATTGTTTATTTAATTTTTAATACTCAAACTATGACTTTAGTTTAAATGAGACAGTTGGGACAGTCCAATTTTGTCTCACAAATTTGTCGAAATTTGTCTTTTACTTTTTTCGACAAAATCCACTATATTTTATGAGACAAAATTGGACTGTCCCAACTGTCTCAAAGGAGTTGATTTTTTTGCAAAAAATAGGAAAACAAACTATTAAATTTGATAATCCCCCTACTATTACAGAATGTGCTTCTATTGTTGGTCCTAAAGAGTCTCAAGGCCCACTTGCTAAATATTTTGATCAAACTTTAGATGATGAATTTTGGGGTGAAAAGTCTTGGGAAAAAGCTGAAAGCAAAATTATAAAGGAAACTGTAAATACTGTAATTAACAAATCTGGTATTTCTTCTGATAAATTAGATTGTTGTTTTGCAGGTGATTTACTTAATCAATGCATTTCTTCTAGTTTTGGTCTTCGTGAATTAAACATTCCTTTTTTTGGAGTTTTTGGTGCGTGTTCTACTTTTGTTGAGTCTATGTCTTTGTGTGCAATTTCAGTAGAATCTTTTGCTGAAAATGCTTTATGTGCTACTTCTAGTCATTTTTGTAGTGCAGAAAAACAATTTAGATTTCCTCTTGAACTTGGAAATCAAAGACCTCCTTCAGCTCAATGGACTGTTACTGGTAGTGGTGCTGCAATTATTTCTAAAAGTGGTTCTGGTCCATATATTACTCATATTACTCCTGGAAAAATAGTTGACATGGGTATAAAAGATGCTAATAATATGGGAGCGGCTATGGCTCCTGCTTTTGTAGACACTTTAATTGCACATTTTTTAGATACTGGAAGGAATCCTAGTTACTATGATGCAATTATAAGCGGTGACTTAGGTCATATTGGCAAAGATCTTGCAATTGATATTTCTAAATCTCAAGGTTATAATATTAAATCTAATTATAATGATTGCGGTGTTTTAATTTTTAACAAAAATACTCAAGATACTCATTCTGGTGGTAGCGGCTGTGCATGTTGTGGTACTGTATTTTCTGGATATCTATTTAATCAGTTAAAGGAAAGAAAGCTTAAAAAATTATTACTTATTGCAACTGGTGCTTTAATGAATTCTACAAGTTCTCAGCAAGGTGAATCTATACCTGGAATTGCACATGCAATTAGTATAGAAGTTTAAAATGTTCCAAATGAGACTGTCTCATGTGGGACATCAAGCAAAAGAAAGGAAGGAATTTTATGGATATAAATTGGGCAAATGTCTTTAATTGGATTTCACTTTTAAAATGTTTTGTTGTTGGTGGTTTAATTTGTATTATTGGGCAAATTTTAATTGATAAGACTAAGCTAACCCCTGCTAGAATTTTAGTTATTTTTGTATCGACTGGAGCAATTTTGGGTGGGCTTGGTATTTATAAGTATTTAGTTGATTTTGCTGGTGCAGGTGCTACTGTTCCTCTTACTGGATTTGGTTATAATTTAGCTAAAGGTGCTATTGATGGAGTTAAAGAATCTGGTTTAATTGGAGCTTTTACAGGTGGTGTTAAAGCTTCTGCTGGAGGCATTGCAGCAGCAGTATTTTTTGGATACTTAGCTTCTCTAATTTCTAAACCTAAAATGAAAAAACAATAAAAATGTACAAAAAAAACATAGTTTTTGAACTATGCTTTTTTTGATATTTCAGCTATTTCTGAAAATGCTTTTGGATCACTTACAGCTATTTCAGCTAACATTTTTCTGTTTATTGTGACATTAGCTTTTTTTAATCCTGCTATCATTTTACTATATGTTGTTCCATTCATTCTAGCAGCTGCATTTATTCTTGTTATCCATAATTTTCTAAAATCACTCTTTTTATCTTTTCTTCCTACATATGCGTAAGATAATGATTTCATAACTGCTTGGTTAGCATTTCTAAATCTGTAGTGTTTTGCTCCAAAATATCCTTTTGCTTGTTTTAATATTTTTTTATGTCTTGCTCTTGTTGTTCTTGCTGTTTTTACTCTTGCCATTTTTATTCTCCTTTCTCTACGCTTCGCTTCGTTTTTTATGTTTTTTAAACGTTTCGCTTATCGTTATTCTAAAATTTTATCCACCATATGGTAATAATTTTTTAATTGTGTTTTCACAAGTTTTACTTGCATAAGCATTTTGAACTTTTCCTGATTTCTTTTGTCTTTTTGTTTTATTTGCTAATAAATGTCTTCTGTTTGATTTTGTTCTTTTAACTTTTCCTGTTGCTGTTAATGAATATCTTTTTTTAGCAGCTTTATTTGTTTTTAATTTTGCCATGAGTTTTCCCTCCTTAAATTTTATTTATATTTCGCCAACCAATTAAAACGGCTAACTTATTTTTTAGCTAAAATTGTAAACATATTTCTACCTTCTAATTTAGGTTGTTTTTCAACTACTGAAATATCTTCTAATTTTTCTATAAATTTATTTAAAACTATTTCTCCTGCTTTAGAGTTGTTTAATTCTCTTCCTCTGAATTTTACCGTAATTTTTACTTTGTTTCCATCTGTTAAAAATTTTCTTGCATTTTTTGATTTGAATTCAAAGTCATGTTCTTCAATATTAGGGGTAACTCTTAACTCTTTTATCTCTAAAACTTTTTGTTTCTTTTTAGCTTCTTTTTCTTTTTTAGATTGTTCAAATTTGTATTTTCCATAGTTCATTATTTTGCAAACTGCTGGTTTTGCATTTGGTGAAACTAGTACTAAATCCAAGTTATCTTCTCCTGCTTTTTCTAAAGCTTCTTTTGTTGAAACAATTCCTAATTTTTCCCCATTCATTCCTATTAATTGAATTTCTTTTTCTCTAATTTGACCATTTATAGGTAATTCTTGTTTTATGTTAAAACACCTCCATTGATTGCATTTTACGCAATAAAAAATTGACTTTTGTTACAAGTCAATTAGCACATAAAAATATTACTTTATTTGTAATATTATTTAGTATTTTCTAACCTTTCGCTTATTTGCTAGGGTGAGAAGTTTTTGCTTCTTCTTGTAACAATAATTATTATACCATAAATTTCTAATTTGTCAATAAATTTCAAAAAAATATTCGGCTTTTTGTGAAAAAACGTTACCATATACTTTTTTAAAGCATTATTAACAGGTTGTATATATAATAAAAGAGGGATTTTGTGTGGTGGCCCCTTAATCCCTCTTAATTTATTATGCTCTTGGATGAGCTTTTTGATAAATATTTTTTATTCCTTCATCTTGAAATTGCATATAAACTTGTGTTGAAGAAATGTCTGAATGTCCAAGCATTGTTTGTATTGACTTTAGGTCTGCTCCATTTTGTAATAAATGTGTTGCAAATGAATGTCTTAATACATGTGGTGTAATGTCTTTTGTTATGTGTGCTTGTTCTTTATAATATTTTATTATTTTCCAAAATCCTTGTCTTGTTAATCTCTGTCCATTAACATTTACAAATAAAGCTTTTTCGTTATCATCTTTTATTAGTATGTCTCTTGCGTGTTCTGTATATTCTTTTAAAGCTTTTAAAGACATTTTTCCTAGTGGTATTGTTCTTTGTTTATTCGCTTTTCTACAATTTACATATCCTTCTTTAAAATTGACATCATCTATATCTAATGAAATTATTTCTGTAACTCTCATTCCTGTTGCATAAGCAAATTCTAGCATTGCTTTATCTCTAATTCCTTTTAAATCAATATCTTTTGGTTGTTCTAATAATAATTCAACTTCTTTAGATGTTAAAACACATGGTGTTCTTTTTTCTACTTTTGGTGATTGCAAACTTCTTGTTGGATCTTTTTTTACTTTTCCTTTTTTTAATACATATTGGTAAAAAGATCTAATTGATGCTATACATCTTGAAATAGTTGAAGGTTTTTTCCCTAATTCTTCTAAGTATTCAATATAATTTTGCATAACTTCTTCATCAACCTTGTTGTATGCCACTTCACATCCTTCTATATATCTTCTGAATTGTTTTAAGTCTCTTTTGTATGATTGTAATGTGTTATTTGATAATTTTTTATCAGTCTCTAAAAATTCAAAAAAAAGTTTTAATTGTTTCTCCATTTTTCCCTACCCCTATATCAAAATATTTTATTTACATAAACTAATATAAGTTATATCAAACTATTTAAAAAAAGTAAATAGATTTTTAAAAATATTTTATAATTTTTTTTAGAATATTTGTTGATATTAATATTTCTATAATTGATGCTATACATAAGAATATCAACATAATACTTGAAAATACTGTATGTCGTAATACTTCTATTTTTATATTATTTTTATTTTTATCTTTTATTATTGATTTGTATAACTTGAATCCGACTTACTCCTATTGCAATTATACATGGTATAAATATTATATTTTGTAGCAATAAAGTTATTAGAATAAATAATATTCCTTTTCCCATTCCCATAATTACTATTATTGATGAGATTGTGTATCCTAAGCAAAATCCTCTATATAGTATTATTCCAAAAACAATTGGTATTCCGAATTACTGTTGTTCCAAAAAACCATAATGTTATTGCTAAAATAATGTTTTCAAATATTGTTGTTTTTAAAAGTTCTATATTATTTAGCTTTTCTATTTTTTTTAATTTATCCACAAAATTATTTAAGTATGATGTTATTTCTGTCATTTGTGTTTCTTGTGTATTGTTTATGAACATTACTCCTAAAAATATTCCTATTACAAATATTAGTGTTACTAATATATATTCTTTTTTATTGTTGATTATATGCTGATAAATTGTGTTTTTTATGTTTAATCGTTTGTTTTTTTTCATATAAAAATTCTCCTTATTGAATGCACTTTTTATACATAATGTGTATTCAATAAAGAGATTTTTAGAACTGTTTTGATATGATATTTTGTTAAAATTTAATTCCTATTATTTTGCTTATTGCATGTGGAGCTCTTCCATCATTCACTGTCCCTTTCATTTGTATCCAAAATTTTTTATAATCTTTTGAAAAATTTAAAAATAGATGACCTGTGCCATATGGTGTGCATAGCAAGTGCAAACCTGAATTATTTATTCTGTCTTTTAGTGAATTTGTATCTATTGAAAACTCAGAAATTGCGGCATTGCTTTGTACAGAGTCCCATATAATATCTACTACTAACATATCATAATTAGTAAAACTTTCTGATAAGCTTTCTGTTGCTGTACTTTCACTCTTTACAGTTGTCTCAGTGCCTTGCCACAACACAGAATATTTACTACTATGTGTTTCTCTGCTGTTTTCTAAATAATTTCCGACTTCATTTTCATATTTTCCTAAATTTTTTTCTTCCTCAATCTGTGCATTTTCTTGTTTTTCTTTTGCTAATTTTGCTTTTTCAAAAAGCCCGTTTCCTGTTAAACTTGCTATTGAAATTCCTGCTAGAATTAGTAATATTATAATTGTTACTATTAACGCAACTAATGTAATTCCTTTTTTATTATTTAGTAAAGAATAGCTCTCTCTCTCTCTCTCTCTCTCTCTCTCTCTCTACAATAGCAATGTTTTCATAAATTTTCATATTCTATCTTTCCTTTCTTTTTGATTTTCTTATGTATAATTTTATATAATCTTTTTTATATAATCTTTCCGTAGTTTCCACCGCCACCAGACTGAACTTTCGCATTACCTGTTCTAGCTCTATCAATAGCATTTGCAACTTTTTCTCCAACAACAGCTTCTATATCATCCTTTGATAATCTATGTAATATATTCATTTCTGTTTCAAAAGTATCTAATAATTTATCAATAGTTTTACCTCCTACGCCTGGAATAAACCCAAGTGGAACTTGATATATATATGGTGGTCTATTTTCTGGGCTTTTTGTTTCTTTTTTGTCTTTTATTAATTCAATTCTATCAAAAACTCCAAATGTAACTTTATTACTTCCACAATATGGGCAAGTCTCAACTGGCTCTTTTGTTTCTATTGTTTGATTACAATTATCACAATATGTTCTATGGTATTTTCCAAGCTTAGGGTCTAGTCCATAATTCGCAATTATTTTTCTACCTTCTTCATTTTTTAATGCTTTTACAACTTCTTTAAAAGATATATCCTCTACTTGCATTTTGTTGTATTCTCTTGCTATTTTGGGAAGTGAATGTGCATCTGAGTTTGTTACAAAGGTCTTATTTTCTAATTCTGATATTTCATCTGCCAAAAATGTGTCTGAACTTAATCCTAATTCTACCGCAAATATTTTATCATATTTTTCTCTAAATATATCTTGTAATCTATCTGCACAATTTCCATAGTAACTTTTAAATGGTGTAAATATATGTGCTGGGATTAGAATTCCATTATATTTTTCAACAATATCAATCAATTCATATCCTGATAAATCTGATCTTTGTGTACTTAATGTTATGTTTTTGATATGTTTACTCATTTCGTTTGAAAATGCTTTTATGTCTTTTAAATGTGGAAAGAAACACACATTATGAGCAGCTCCAGATTTTCCGTTCCTTCCTTTTTCTGATGTTTCTACTTCACTTCCTAAAAGAATACATACTTTATCTTTGTATATAATTCCTCCATCTTTTAATTCATATGCATCTCCTGTTTTTAAGAAATTTTCTATATCTTCAATTACATATGGTGATGCACAATCTATTATTCCACAAATATTTATCCCTTTTCTTTCAGCACATTCTTTTGCTATATTAGCAAAATTCAAGTTTCTTGCCGCTGTTATTTTAATTGGCTTTCCATTTTCTGATCTTCCTATGTGTATATGTAAATCTGCAAATACTTCGTACATTTTTTCCTCTTTTCTCTATATGTTTTCTTGATTAGTTATATTTTTATTTTTTTCTTCTAACATGTCAAATATCTTTTTTGTTGTTTCTTCTGTAAATAATGCTCTATTATTTTTAAAGTTTTCTTGAAACATCTCATCTCTTATTTCTTTATATTTTTTATTTATTTGTATATCAACTTGTGGTTCATATTGATTAACAACTTTTTTTATAAAATCTGCTAATTCATTAGTTTCATTATACATTTTTATTAACTTTTTAATTGGTTTTATTTCTGTAAATTCTCCTATATTTATTTCTTCTAATGTTTCTATAAATTCAGAAAATATTTCAAGATATCTGTTATATTTACTTTTTAAATTTCTATGTATTAATAAAATCATCGCTTCATCTGGATCAAACCCTGTTCTTTCTGGTCTGTCTAAAATCATTCCTGCAAATTGCTCTACTAATTCAATTACATCACTTTCTCTTTCTCTTGGATTACTATTACTGTATCTATTCATTTCTTCACATATTTTACAAAATCTTTTTCCAAAACCTAATGTTTCTAAATATTCTGCTCCTTTTTTAGCATATGATTTTATTTCATCTAAATTACTAACTCCTTTACTCTTCTTACAATTACATAGAAGACATTCTGTTAATACTAAATTTTCATCTAAATCTATTTTATTATACTTTAAAAACATTCTTGCCAATTCAGTTTTTACAATAACTGTTTTGTCAAAAAAAATGTTTTCTTTTTTTGATAAATAATATACTATTTCCATTTTTGATGCTAAATTTTTTTCTTCTAATATGTATTCAGCAAATGTATTCATAATCATGCATCCTTCCACACTTCTTATTTAATCTTTGGCAATATTATTATAATTTTATTATAAATTAAAGGATTATTTTTTTCAATAATTTTGTCGAATTTTTAATATTACATTTATATTACAAAGTTAATATTCAATTGTAATTCATAGCTAATATTTATTAATTAAATAAACGGTGCGTTATAAGCTTTTTATAGCATTTCTTGCAAGTTCATCACATCTATTATTAAATTTATTATTAGCATGTCCCTTTACTTTTATAAAATTCACTTTATGAATTTTGGTTAATGAATATATTTCTTGCCATATTTCTTTATTTTTTACTGCTTTTTTGTCAGAAGTTTGCCAATTATTTTTTTGCCAATTATAAATCCAACCTTGTGAAAATCCATTTACTAAATAAGCACTATCACTATATAAATCAACTTCGCATGGAAATTTCAACAATTTTAAACCTTCTAAAGCTGCTGTAAGTTCCATAATATTATTTGTTGTATCTTTCTTTCCTCCTGAAATTTCTTTTTTTGCATCTTTATGCATTAGAATTGCTCCCCAGCCTCCTGGTCCTGGGTTTCCTGAGCATGCTCCATCTGTATATATTACAACTTTTTCCATAATCTACCTTCCTTGTATTTATTTTGATTTTATGTTATTATATCAATATAATTTTTTTTTAACAAGTATTTTATTGAAAGAAGGTGTTTAAATGAGTAAAGTTTTAGGAATAGTTGCAGAATATAATCCATTTCATAATGGCCATTTATACCATTTAGAAAATTCTAAAAAATTAACTGGTTGTGATTATTCAGTTGCTATTATGAGTGGGAATTTTACTCAACGTGGATCTACTTCTATAATTGATAAATGGGAAAAGGCTGCTATAGCACTTTCTAACGGAATAGATTTGGTTATAGAATTACCTATTTTATATTCAATTTCTAGTGCTGAAAATTTTGCTGATGGTAGTATTAAAATATTAAATTCTCTTGGAATTATTGATCATCTTTCTTTTGGGTCTGAAACTTCTGACTTAAATATTTTAAATGATATTGCTAATGTTTTAATTGATGAACCTGATGAATATAAAAAAATTCTTTCGTTTGAGTTAAAACAGGGTGTATCTTTTCCTAAAGCTCGTGAAAATGCCTTGTCTAAATTTTTTAATGGTAATTTAAAATATGACAATGTATTATCTTCTCCTAATAATATTTTAGGAATTGAATATTTAAAAGCTCTTAAGAAATATAATAGTAAGATAGAACCTATTTGTGTGAAAAGATTTAAATCTGATTACAATAGTACTAATTTTTCAAATAATATTGCTAGTGCAACAGCAATAAGAAATTTTATTAGAAATAAAAATTTTGATATTATTAAAAATGTGGTTCCATATAAAACTTATTCTTCCTTAATGGAAGCTCTTAAAAATGGTCATATTGTTCAAGATTTAGATGTTTTTGAAAAGGAAATTTTTTATATTTTAAGAAAAATGTCAATTGAAGAAATAGCAGAGCTTCCTGATGTTTCAGAAGGTTTAGAATTTGCTATAAAAAATGCTGTAAATTCATGTAATAATATTAATGCCTTTTTAAATTTTATAAAATCTAAAAGATATACACAAACTCGTTTACAAAGAATTTTATTATATGCTTTACTTGGCATTACTAGAAGTGATATGAATATTTCAAAAAATGTTGTGCCTTATATTAGAGTTTTAGGTTTTAACAAAAATGGTCAAAATCTTGTTTCTAAAATATCTAAAAATTCTCCTAATGTTAAGTTAATAACTTCTGTGAAGAAGTTTGCTGATAGTAATACTGATAAGGATTTGCAACTTTTACTTGATAAAGATATTTTTGCTTCTAATATATATACTCTTGGATTTAAAGATGATTCTTGTGGAAATTTAGATTTTAAAAATGGTGTTATAAAAAATTTTAGATTTTGATTTTTTTGCTATTAAAGGACCTGGTTTATAATGCAATACAAATTTAAAATTTTACACTAAGATAATAATTAAGAAATGTTAGTATTTATACTAAAAGAGATGTTGTATAAAGCAACATCTCCCTTGTCGATGTGAAAAGTTATCTTCACTTCATCCTTTCTTTTGCCCATTTCAGCCTTTCAGCTGCTGTTTTCTTTTCTTCTTCACTCAGTTCACGACCGAGTTTAGGGCAGTAGAGAGGTTTGCGAATATTAGTCCATTCGCTAGGTCTCTCAAGAGAGCCTGCAATTACTCCATTAACCTCAAGGCATACTGCCTTCATATCGCCGTCCCTGAACCAATCGAATGGATCAGGATCAGGAAGTAACCTAAAGTCACTACACTGGTCGCAATATTCACAGCCCCCCATGCCTTTAGTAGAGTAATCTAGTGTTCCATGACTGCCTACGGCAACAACATCAATACCAGCTTCCTCATATTCCTTGATTTCCCGAAGATTCTTTTCGCTTAACATTTGTTTTTCCTCCTTAAAATAATAATTTTACTATGGAAGTTATATGTTAACCTAAAAAATAGGATTAAAAAGAAATTAACATAAACATCTTATCATTTTTGAGCTGATTTTTCAAGTATTTTTTATATTTTTACTTGAATTTTTTTGTGCTAAATGTGTATTAGATAACTTTTATATTATTAAACAAATACAATGCAACTTTATTTTGTTCTGTTGTTTCCATTTCCTTTTTCAAATTCTAGTTCTTGCTTAATTATCTTCATTTCAAACACCATCCTTTCTTGGATGACATTTTTGAGCAAACAAAAAAATCAACCAGATTTATTTTCTGATTGATTTTTGTATCTATCTGTTTTATTAGTTCGAACAGATACGTCATTGGTGCCGGTGGTGGGACTCGAACCCACACGCCATTGCTGACAACAGATTTTGAGTCTGCCCCGTCTACCAATTCCAGCACACCGGCATATCAAATACTTAATTATATTAACACATTTATAAAAAAATGTCTACAAAAATTTAAAATTAAGTGCAAAAACTTTAACCTTATATTACAATTTTTGCACTTAAAAATTTTTTAGCTATTTTCTGCAATTCCATATTCAAAAACATCAACATCTTTAATATCAATATTAGAAAAATCATCTTCTTCATTTTCAATATATGTAACTTTAAAAGATTTTTTATTTAATAATTCTAATTGTAGTTTAGATGTATCTACTATCATTTCAGTTGACAAATTCATTCCTATTGGTAATGTTTTATTTTTATTATCATAAAAAATAATATTGGTAAATCCAATTCCTTTTGTACCATCTTTTATGTTTATTTTATATAAATTAATTTTATTTCCATCAAATTTTAATGCCTTTTTTACTTCATTTTCTGGATTTATATTAAATATATTTATTTCTTTATTATTTAATTCTTTGTTATCCATTGTTTTGTATATTGATAAACTTTCTGGAATAATTCCTTTTTCTAGTGCTTTTGATATATTTTGTATTATCATCTGTAATGTTAACTTATAACCTATTGTTTTTGTATCTTTATTTATTTCTAAAATATTAAATTTATCTTTTGGTAATTCCCTATGTTTTTTATTATTAATTTTTCTTATTTTTGTATTATCTTCTATTATATTTCCAAATATATCATATTCTTCTTCATCTAATATTTTTAAATCTTTTGCTTCTCTTTTTAATTCTCTTAAATTCTTTTCTAATTCTCCTGGAATAACTTGATTAGTTTTTACCTTATTTAATATTTCTATTAATTCAGTAGTTGCTATATAAATGCTGTCAGTATCTTCTTTAGTCAAATTCTTTCTTTGCATTTTGTCCAATTTCTTGCCAAATTCTTCAATGTCTTCTTCATAATTAAAAGTCTTTTCTATTTTTTTTATTACATTTATTTCTTCTTGTTCACCTTCTGGTAATACTGACATTTCATCTTTATTACTATATTTCCAAAATTCAAATATACTCTTTTTATGACTATCTATTTCTTCAATATATTTAGTTGCATTTTCAATTTTTTTATCCATATTTTTTGTTTTTAATTTTAAAGCATTTATATCCATTAATAGATTTTTCATTATTGTTTCTATTTCTTCTAGTTCTCTATAACTTGTTATTAATTCATCTAATGTATAAACTTTTTTTATTGGAATTTTCTTTTTTTCTTTTTTTGTTTTATTAATTTCTTCTTTTGGTTGTATCTCAATTTCTATATCTTCATTTTCATCTTCTCTTATTGATTTTTTATTGTTCTTTTTACTATATTTGAAATAATATTTAAATTTTCCAAAAAAAGTTTTTTTACATTCCAAAAATGTTGATATTTGTTTTTCTTTTGCCAAATATTCTATTTCTTGTCTAGCTGATAATTCTTGTAATTGTTTTAACATTTTTTTGTATTTTCTTATTTTAGTTTTTATTTCTTTTCTTCTTTTTAGTCCTATTTTATATTGTTCTCTAATAAACTCTACCATATTTTTATATTCTATTTTTTTTCCTTCTAAATAAAATTCCAATGTACCATTTTCATTTATATTTGTTTCAAAATTATAAAAATTTGGTAGTTCTGATTGTAAAATAAATAATGCTTTTACTAATTTATAAAATTCATTTGCTTCAGCTGCCGATTTTAACTCTACTTTATATAATGTTTTTATTTTTTCATATACATTTGTTTCCCCTACAATCTGTATTGATAATTCATTTGCTTGATTATATACTTCATATACTAATGGCCAATCTTTTGTAAATAGCCACAAATAATTTTCAATATCTTCAAATTCAGAGCCTTTTAAATATTTATTTGAATATTTTACATTACTTATCGGAACAAATATTCTTCCTGTTTTTTTATTTTCTATTTGTTTTTTTAATAAATAGAAAAATGTTGAGTAATCTGTATCCTCTGTTGGAACTAGCATAAAATATTTGTCCGTAATTTCTGAATAGTATATTTGCCATAAATAATTCCCATGAAATTTTACTTTAAATGGAATAGTTTTGTTTAAATTTGCTTGTTCTTTTTCTACCTTTTCTATTTCATCAATATCCATATTTTTTAGCATATTTAAGAAAGTAGTATATTTTAATATATTTTCTTCATTATCCTTATCTAAATATTCACATAATGGTCTTGCTTTTTTATATTTTTCATTTAAATCATCTAATCTATTTGTTGGAGATAACAATATTTGTATATCTTTTATTGGAACATATCTATATTGCCTATATTGTTTTTCATCATAAGTTTTTGATACTCTATATTTTAAAGGTTCAAACTCCTTTATTTGCTCAGGTATATTGTCTAAATCTAATCCCATATATTCTATTTTTTCTAATATTCCTTCTATTTTTTCTTTCTTTTTTCTAGGCAATTTAAAAATCTCCCTTCTTAATAACTAATTACTTTATAATATCATAAAAATTAAAAAACTCATAACCTTGCTGCCTTAAGTATTCAATCACTTTTGGCAAACAATCTACTGTAATTTTCTTTGCTTGTGAGTCATGCATCAAAATGATTACACTATTTTTTTCGTTTGTAGTTTGTTGTAAGTTGTTCATTAAATATTCTTCTGTTGGATTAGATTTTTCTGAATCTCCTGTTAATGAATTCCAGTTAACATATAGAATGTTATTTTGTTCAAGTAATGAAATTGCTTGATTTTTTACATTTTCATATTTTCCTCCAACTGAACCACCTGGAAATCTAAACAAATGTGAATTATATTCTGGAACATTTATTGTTTTAGCTACAATTTGATTACATTGATTATATTCATTTAAAACTTGTGCGGGTGATTCATAAATTTTTGAATATTGATGTGAATATCCATGATTTGCTATATAATGTCCTTCATTATATATTCTATTTGTCGTTTCAGGAAAGACTTCAACTTGACTTCCTAACACAAAAAACGTTGCTTTTATGTTATTTTGATTTAATATGTCTAATATATCTTTTGTGTTTTTTGATGGTCCATCATCAAATGTTAAAAATGCTCTTTTGGTTTCACTATGATATATATTTTTTATGTTTTCTTTTCCCTTATCAGTTAATTTGGGGATTTTTGCTTGTTTATCAATTTCTTGCTGTTTAATTTTTGCTTGTTCTTGCTCTTCTTTTTCTTTTTGATATTCAACAACTTGAGCAGTAAATTGTTTTGTTTTTCTCAATCTTATAGTTGTATCAATAGTATAATAAATTACAAAACTTAAAGTTATGATAACTATAATACATATTATCATATTAAGAATTACTCTTTTTTTATCTACATATTTTTTCATACTATAAATATTATACCCTTGATATTGCTCTTTATTAAAAAATCCCATAAATTTTATCCTCTTTTTATTACCTTTTTTGTTACATTATATATAATAAGAGTATCCATGTTTTCACTTTTTCATTACTCCTTTTATATATTCAATTTCTTCTTCTGCATTTAGTCTCATAAATATAGGTTCACCTTTTTCAATTACTTTTATATCTTTTAATTTACCATATTCTTTTAAACTTTCCCATGTTTTTAAATTTTCATCTTGTACACCTATTTGTCTTAATATATTTTCTGATGTTTCATTCATAAATGGTTTTATTAATATTGCTATTTTTCTTAAATTCTCTATTAAATGATACATTGATGATTTTAGTTCTTCTGTTTGTTTCTCTTTTGCTAAAGCCCATGGCATTGTTTCATCTATATATTTATTAGTTCTTGATACTAAATTCCATATCTCTTGTATTGAGCTTGCAATTTCAAAATTTTCAAATAATTTTTCAAATTTCTCTATTTGTTCAATACATGTTTTTTCTAATTCTTTATCAACTTGGTTTGGTGTTCCATTATATTCTGGTACTTGTCCTTCAAAATATTTATTAACCATTGATACTGTTCTATTTAATAAATTGCTTAAATCATTACATAAATCGAAATTATATCTTTGTACAAATTCTTCTGGTGAAAATAGTCCATCTTGTGACATAGGCATTTCTCTTAACAAGAAATATTTTGTTGCATCTAGTCCATATCTTTCTATTAATGTTTCGGGATAAATTACATTTCCTTTTGATTTACTCATTTTTCCATCTTTCATCATAATCCAGTTATGAACAAATATTGTTTTTGGTAATGGTAAATCCAGTGCCATTAAGAATATTGGCCAATATATTAAATGAAATCTTGCTATATCTTTTCCTACAATTTGAACATCTGCTGGCCAAAATTTATTAAATAATGTTTCATCTTCTGACATGTATCCTAATGCTGTGATATAATTTGTTAATGCATCTACCCATACATATATTATATGTTTTGGGTCTTTTAATACTTTTATTCCCCAATCAAATGATGTTCTTGTTACACATAAATTCTCTAGTCCGGGTTTTATAAAATTATTTATCATTTCTTGTTTTCTATATTCTGGCTTAATAAAGTCTGAATGTTCTTCATAATATTTTAAAAGTTTATCTGCATATTTTTTCATATTAAAGAAATATGCTTCTTCTTTCATTGGAACTACTTTTCTTCCACAGTCTGGACATTTTCCATCAACTAATTGTGTTTCCGTAAAAAATGTTTCACATGGTACACAATATAGTCCTTCATATTCTCCTTTATAGATATCTCCTTGTTCCATAAATTTGTCAAATATTTTTTGAACTGCTTTTTCGTGTCTTTTATCTGTTGTTCTAATGAAATCATCATATTGTATATCCATTTTTGCCCATAGGTCTTTTGCCATTTTAGCCATTTCATCTACATATTCCTGTGGTGTTTTGTTTGTTTCTTTGGCTTTTGCTTCTATTTTTTGTCCGTGTTCATCTGCTCCTGTTAACATGAACACTTCTTTTCCTTTAAATTTTTGATATCTTTTTATCGCATCTGCTAATACTGTTGTATATGCCGTTCCTATATGGTATCTTCCACTTGGATAATATATTGGTGTTGTTATATAAAATGTATCTTTCATTTAGGTCACCCTCTCTTTATTTTTTCTTGCTTTATGTTATCACATTTTAATGCTTTTGTCTAGTGCTTTTTAATATACTCAATTTTGATTTTCATAAAAAAATAAAACTAAAATTTTATAACAATTTTACTTGTTTAAAACTTTAGTTTCTATAATTTTATACATTTTTTTATAATTAGTTTTTACTTAATAGTTTTATCATAAAATATTTCATAAACTTTGACATCCATTAATAAAAATGTTCCTTGTCCAAAGTTAATATTATGTGTTCTAAACCAAATATCGTGCCAACAATTTTTATCTATAAACCTACCATCTCCAACTGTACTATAATAATTATTAGCATTATCATTTTTAATTACAGTTCCACTAGCATTTGAATCTATTTTGAAACAAATATAGTAAATATCTATATTAGAATCAGTAACCAAAAATTTATTTTTCTTTGAGTTTGGTCTATAATAAGTTGATTCATCTCCATCATAAGCTGCTTTGTCTAATGCATCTTCTGCTGTACAATCAACACTTAAGTCTAAAGCATAAATAAAATCATTTTCATCGTCTGAATATTTATATTTAGCATTAACAATTCCATTTTCGGTTAGTATAGGATATTGTAAAGCAGATATTAAATATTTAGGTGTTGTTATTGTTAATGTGTTACTTGACTTTTTCATATTTGCATCTTCATCTATTGCAATAACAGATACTGAATCTGTCGCTCCATTATTTAAAGATAAGTTATATGGCAATTTTTTTGATGAATCTACTGCCTTCCCATTAACTAAAAAGATATAAACTAAAACTGGACTATTATTTGTTGTAGATATACTACCATCTATGTCTATTTTAGCTTTTAAGCCATTTTGTTCATTCTTTATCTTAAAATCATTAATTAATATTGATTTATTTGCTTCTCTATTTCCATTAATATATTCTTCAATTTTGTTTTCATAGTCTCCTAATTTTTCATCTTCTTTAATCTGTGAATTTTCTTGTTTCTCTTTTGCTAATTTTGCTTTTTCCAAAAGCCCATTTCCTGTTAATTGTGATATTGCTACTCCTGCTAAAATTAATAATATTATAATTGTTACAATTAATGCAACAAGTGTAATTCCATTCTTTTTTCTCAAATTTCTTTCCATCTTTCTTACCTCTTTTGTTAATATTTCTTAGAAATATCCTGTATATTTAATATACCATAATATTTATTATAGTTCAACATTTCGTTCTTATGTTATATAATTGTAAAAAAGATGTAATATCCTCGTAATATTTTTTATATTATTTCTGTAAAAATTATAAAAATAAATTATTTTATTTTTTTTCTATTTATGATATAATTTGCCTAACATAGCGAAGGGAGAAAATTTCGATGAAAAACTTTTTTATAATATTATCAATGAAACTATTAAATATAATACTAAAAATATTTCATAAAAACGGCGGAAATTTTTTAGGCAAAATTGCATTTGATTGGAATCCAGAAATATTTAAATATTTCAAAGTAAATTGTCCTGTAATTGCAGTATCTGCAACAAATGGGAAGACAATGACAAATAATTGCATTGGATATACATTAAAACAAGCTGGATATAGAGTCGTAAGTAATGTTGAAGGAAATAATATGGAAACAGGTATACTCTCAACTATTTTGAAAAATTGCTCATTAACAGGTAAAATTATAGCTGATTTTCTGGTTTTTGAAGTTGATGAAAGTTATATTCCGGTTGTTTTTAAAGATTTTAGATTAGATACTCTTGTCATTTTAAACTTTTTCCGTGACCAATTAGACAGAAATGGAGAAGTTGAATCTTTAATTTTAAGAATAAATGATTTTCTTAAATCCTATACTGGAAATTTAATATTAAATAATGATGACCCTAATGTTTCAAGATTAGGACAAGCTAATAAATCAAATCAAAATATCTACTATTTTAGTGTTGATAAATATTCTTATGCAACTGAAAATATAAAAGAAGCTGGCGAAGGTAAATTCTGTCCATTTTGTAAAACAAGATTAGAATATGAATATTACCAATATTCACATGTAGGCAAATTCAAATGCCCTAAGTGTAATTTTGGTAATAATAAAATTTATAAAATAGCTACTAATGTTAATTTAAAAAATAGATGTTTCAATATAAATAATGAAACTTATCACATTAAAGGTAACAGTATCTACTTAATTTATAACTATACAGCTGTTGTCTCAGTTTGCAGTTTATATAATATTTCCAATGACATTGTAAAAAAATCTTTATCAACTTTTGCTTTAAATAATGGTAGGTTGGAAGAAATTCAAATAAATGGTATTAGGACAATTATAAATTTAGCCAAAAATCCTACAGGAAGTAATGTGAGCTTACGTATTTTAAACGAAGATGAAGATGAAAAAGAATTATTATTTGTTTTAAATGATAATATAGCAGATGGTTTTGATGTTTCTTGGATTTGGGATATTAATTTTAGTAATTTAAATAATGTTTCAAGAATTATTACATCTGGAACAAGAGCTTATGATATTGCTATCAGAATTAAAACAAGTGGATTCCCTGCCGAAAAAATAGAACCTTACCTAAATTTAAATGAAGCTGTTCAAGCTTTATATAAAACCGATATTAAAAAATATGTAATTGCAAATTATACCTCTTTGCAACCTACTAGAAGAGAATTGAAACAATTCGGAGAAAAAGAAATTGTTACTAACATAAAAAATAATGATATTACTTCACAAATTGAGCAAAAAACAATACCAAATGATGAACTATCTGACAAAATTCGACAAAAAAATGAGACAAATTCGGACCGTCCCAACTGTCTCAAAATTCTTTATCTATACCCTGATATGTTAGAGCTTTATGGTGATTATGGAAATATTCAGGTTTTAAAATATAGAATTGAATCTCGTGGTTATAAAGCCATAATTGATAGATATTCTATTGGTGATAATACTCCTGATTTTAATAATTATGATATTATCTTTGCTGGTGGTGGTGCTGATAATGAACAAAGTATTTTAGCTGATGATTTAGTTAAATATAAGGATAATATTAAAGATGCTGTTCAAAATGGTGTATTTTTCTTACTTATTTGTGGTGCTTACCAACTATTTGGTAAATATTATAGAGGTGTTGAAGGTACTATTATTCCAGGTCTTGAAGTTTTTAATTATTATACTGAGGCTAATCCAGATAGAAAAAAAAGATGTATCGGTAATATTGTTATAGAGACTAATTTAAACGGAACTAATACTACTGTTATTGGTTTTGAAAATCATGGTGGACAAACTTTTGATGTTTCTAATTCTTTTGGTAAAGTATTGTTTGGAAATGGTAATAAGTTTGGTGATATTGATGAAGGATATTTTAAAAGTAATGTTATAGCTACTTACTTACATGGTCCTCTTCTTTCAAAAAATCCTGAGCTTTGTGATTATATTATTAAATATTGTTTAGATAGAAAATATAATAAAAATACTGTATTAGAACCATTAAATGATGAATTTGAAAATTTGTGTAGAGAACAATTATTAAATAGATTTTTAAAAAAAGACTAGCTTTTAGTTTAACACCAAAAGCTAGTCTTTTTTGCTCATAATATGACCTCAACATTTTCCAATTGTATTACTGGTATTGATTTGATATTGTTATTTTTGGCTACCATTATTTGTAAGAATCCATCCAACAAAAATCCATTTTTATCAACAACTATTGGTTTCTTCAAAAATCCATACTTAAAATAATATTCTTCATATGATTTATACCGTTTTTTACGATAATTTTCATATAAATTCATATTTATTATAATATCATTTATTTCTTTTTCTGTAATCCATTCTTTTGGAATTTGATACATTTTTTTCTTTCGTAATTCTTCTTGATATTTTTTTAATGCTTTTAAGTATTTATTTTCCAGTCCCATATCTTTTTCTTCTAAAAAAGTCATATATTGTTGATATGTCATATTTCGTTTTTTGTCTCCATTACACTCTTTACATGCCGGTAATAAATTATTAGTAATTGTTGGTCCTCCAAAATCAACAGGAAACATGTGGTCAATTGTCACTTCATCTTTAGTTAATTTCCGGTGACAATATTGACACTCATCTCTTCCCTTCATTTGATACGCTATTTCTACCATAGCTTTTCTAAAAGAAGTTTGTCTAGTTATTTTTAGAACTCCATTTTTAATAAATGCCTGTACACCTTTTCTTTCATCCTCTAAAGAGAATTTCTCTGGTAATTCAATAATCATTGCATTTACCTCCTTTATATTTTTTATATTATATAATATATAACTACCTATATTGTTCTTCTTTTATTATTTTTCCATTTTCCATTGTTTTTGGAACATCTATTATTCTTTGGTTTGAAGATCCTCTAAATTGTAATTTTAAATCTTTTTTTTCTTCTTCAAATTTTCCATCTACAACAACATCAATATATTTAAGTAACTCTCTTGTTGTTTCACTGTTTTTAGCCATTGTTCCCATAACATCTTTTTCAAAATCAAATCCAGTATAACACCATATATTCTTATTTGGAAATTTTTCTTTAACTTTTTTTACTAATGGTAATAATCCTTCTTGATTTTTTGGTTCTAATGGTTCTCCTCCTAAAAGAGAAAGTCCTTCAATATAATCATGGTTCATATAATTTATAACTTCTTGCTCTTGTTCTTCTGTGAATTCATTTCCGTAGTTAAAATCCCATGCACATGGATTAAAGCACCCTTTACAATGATGATTACATCCACTTACAAACACTGAGACTCTAACTCCTTCTCCATTTGCTACATCAATTTTTTTTATATCTGCATAATTCATAACATTTCTCCTAAAACAGGGAACAGCTAAAGGGGATTAAGGGGCCACCACCCGAAAGGGATTAAGGGGCCACCACATAAAATCCCTTATTTTTTTCATTTATATATTTCAATTATTTTTAAATTTTTTATAAGGGATTTTATGTGGTGGCCCCTTAATCCCTTTCGGGTGGTGGCCCCTTAATCCCGCTCAGCTGTTCCACTTAATTTTCACTTTAATTACATATGTAAAACTCTTTGTTTTATTTCTTTTGTTTTTCCTGCATTCCAGAAATTTTCTCCTAAATACCCACATGTACGCCTAACAACATTCATTTTGCTATGGTCTTTATTTCCACAATTTGGGCATTCCCATTCATTATCATCATTTATAATAATTTCTCCATCAAACCCACATACTTGGCAATAATCTGATTTTGTATTAAATTCAGCATATTGAATATTATCATAAATAAATTTAACTGCTGTTTCTAATGCTGGTATATTATTCTGCATATTTGGTATTTCAACATATGATATAGCTCCACCTGTTGATAAATTTTGGAATTCGCTTTCAAATGAAAGTTTATCAAATGCATCTATTTTTTCTCTGACATCTACATGATATGAGTTTGTATAATATCCTTTGTCTGTTACATCTTTTATTGTTCCGAACTTTTCTTTATCTATACGTGCAAATTTATAACATAAGCTTTCTGCTGGTGTTCCATATAATGCAAATCCAATGTTTGTTTCCTTTTTCCATTTTGCAGCTGTTTCATTTAAATGTTTCATTACTCTAAGTGCAAAATCATGTCCCTCTGGCGTTGTTTGAGATACACCTTTCATTACTTTTGTCATTTCATATATTCCTATATATCCTAATGAAATTGTTGAATATCCACCAAATAATAATTTGTCTATTTTTTCTCCTTTTTCTAATCTTGCTATTGCTCCATATTGCCAGTGTATTGGACTTATATCAGATTTTGTTCCTAATAAAGCATAATGTCTACACATTAAAGCTTCTTTGCATAATTCTAGTCTTTCATCTAATAATTTCCAAAATTTATCTTCATTACCATCTGCAATTATTGCTATTTGTGGTAAATTTATACTAACTACACCTTGATTAAATCTTCCTTCAAATTTGTAATTTCCATTTTCATCTTTCCAAGGTGATAAGAAACTTCTGCATCCCATTGGACTAAATACATTTCCTTCATAGTTTTCACGCATTTTTTTAGCTGATATATAATCTGGATACATTCTTTTTGCTGAACATTTAACTGCTAGTTTTGTTAAGTAATCATATTTTCCACCTTTTAAGCAGTTATGTTCATCTAAAACATATACTAGTTTTGGGAATGCTGGTGTTACATATACACCTGCTTCATTTTTTATTCCTTCATATCTTTGTCTTAAAACTTCTTCAATTATCATTGCATTTTCTTTTATATATGGATCATCTTTTTGCAAATTTAAGAATAAAGTTACAAAAGGTGATTGGCCATTTGTTGTCATTAATGTGTTTATTTGATATTGAATTGTTTGTACTCCTGCTTTTAATTCAGCTTTTACTCTTTCTTCTACTATATCTGCAATAGTATCATTTGATAGTTTTCCTCTATATTTTTCTTGCAATTGTTTTGTATATTTATCATAGCTTTTTCTTAAATATTTTCCTAAATGTTTTAAATCAACAGATTGTCCTCCATATTGATTGCTTGCAACAGCCGCTATTATTTGTGTTGTTACTGTACATGCAACTTGGAAACTTTTTGGGCTTTCTATTAATTTTCCATTCATTACTGTTCCATTATCTAACATATCTGATATATTTATTAGACAGCAATTAAATATTGGTTGTACAAAATAATCAGCATCGTGGAAATGCAAAATTCCTTCTTGATGTGCTTTTACAATTTTTTCTGGTAATAGTAATCTATTTGTTAAATCTCTTGAAACTTCTCCTGCTATATAATCTCTTTGTGTAGATGCTAATAATGTATTTTTATTTGAATTTTCTTCTGCTAATTCTTTATTTTCATTTCTTATTAATCCTAATATTGATTCATCTGTTGTATTTGATTTTCTTATTAATGCTCTATTATAACGATACACTATATATCTTTTTGCTAATTCATATTTTCCTATTTCCATTAGTTTTTCTTCAATCAAATCTTGGATGTCCTCTACTAACATTCTTTTTTTACCTAAATCTTCTATATACTCTATTATTCCTTTTATATCTTCTTTAGTAGCTTTTTCTCTTCCCTTTACCTCTTGATTTGCTTTTTCAATTGCTATTGAAATTTTTTGTCTGTCGTAATCTACAACTCTTCCATCTCTTTTAATGATTTTCATTTTTGCATTTCCTCCCTTATTTATTTCCACATTTAGTGTTAAATTTGCTTTTGTGTTTCCACATCTTTTATGTGTTTATTATATATCAATATAAAACATTTTCTGTTGCAAAAGCAACAAATATTAAAAAAAAATTTTTAATATTTTTTTATCCGCTAATTTCTAAGGGTTGATGTTTTATTACATTTATATTACAAAAAATATGTTGCAAATGCAACTTTTTTATTGTATAATGCCAGAAACATCCCATTGGGAAACAGGAGGTAAATTAATAATGAATTCAAAATTATCTATTGAAAACTTTTTAAATGATTTTTCTTCTAACTGTAAAAATGTTCAAAAAAAATCTTTTAAAAAAAATCAAACCATAACGACCTATATACAAAAAAGAAATCAAGTCTGTATACTTTTAAGTCGGTGAGGCTGATTTAGTCAGATATGATTCAAATGGTAATAAATCAATTATAGAACATTTTACAAAAAACGATATTTTTGGAGAAGCTCTTTATATTGTTACTACTAATAATGAACTTTCTGTTGAGGCTAAAAAAAATTGTGAAGTACTTTTTTATATATATGATAATATTCATCAAAAGTGTAAAAATAATTGTAGATTTCATCAAACTTTATCTGAAAATTTTTCTAATTTAATTTTAGATAAAGTTATGGATTTAAACACAAGAATAGAAATATTAACAAAACGTTCTATTCGTGAAAAATTACGCAGCTATTTTAATATTTTATCTACCAGGCACTTAAGTCAGACTTTTTTTCTTCCATTTTCATTAACTGACCTTGCTGATTATTTAAGTGTTGATAGAAGTGCTATGATGAGAGAAATTAAGTCTTTAAAAGATGATGGTTTTATTAAGAAAAATGGAAATAAGATTACTCTTTTATATAAGTAAAATACTGGAAATTATGTTCCAGTATTTTTACTTATATTATATAAAATTAAAAGTTTTATCCATACCACTTTTGTCCTTAATTAGTATTCAATTGGTATTTACTTATCCAATATCCAGTTAATTGTTCACCTTCATCTTGTACTCCATTAGAATTATTATCCCACCAAAATGCCTCTGGTACTTTATATCCAGGAGAACAATTTTCATTTGTTATTTCTGTAGTTATAAAATTAACATCTATTCTTCTATTTTCAGTACTCAAATTAGTTCTATCGCTTAATATTTTATATTCATATCTTGGTATCCATACATAATATGTTTCTGTAGCATTTCCATTTAAATCAGTTGCTATTGTAACAATATTTGCCCATTTTTGATTTGAATAATCATACCAATCTTCTGGCGGATTTCCTACTAACCAATTGCTTGGAGTTAAATTACCATCTTCATTTAAATATAAATATCTTGTATTTTCTTTTATTAATCCTGTACTTATATCTGGTTCATTTACATATATTCCATTTTTTAATGTATATAATCCATGTGTTCTTGGAATTTCAAAATCTATAGCCAATGTTTTCTCTGCATTATTTTTATAAACAACTTTAAATTCATATCTATTTAAATCTTGCATTTTATAATCGATAGCTATTTTTGTTTTTCCATAGCAATTAACTATCATATCTTCATCATTTTCATAATCTTTATAAGTTATTTTTTCTATTCCATCTGCATTGTAAAAAGTAACTAAAGCTTCTGCATTATTTTCATTAACTTTATATACAGAATATGTAATTTCTTGTAAATTCTCTGCTCTTTTTTTATTTATTGTTTGTATTATCTTACTTGTTATACCAATTAAAAGTAATAGGATTAGAAATATAGCTAGTACTATTATTACTAGCTTTTTATTATTTTTTTTAATTGCCCTTTCTAATTTTTTTAGCATTTTTATCCCTGCCTTTTAATTTAAAATCCGTTACCTATAACAATTACAGAACGAGTGGTTCTTGGGGTACTATAATGAGTAACCATATGGTTTCCAATTCCATAAAATGAAAAAATACTGTCTGTATAAGCTCTAATTAATCCACTATATGAAGGTACACTAATCCACGCATCTTTTTTTACATTTGAATGCCATCCCTTCGTATCTTTAATCGCATCTCCAATTTTTGTTGAATACCCAGTATATAAATTTTTATATTTATTATTTGAATTAATAACTGGTGGACATAGATCCATATCTTTTTCTGCTGCTGATACCCATTCACCATTCATTTTCATATATACACCAGATTTATTTCCAGTTGTTGTCTCCCCATCATTTATTTTATTAGGATTCCCATATGCTGAAGCAGAAAGTATTGCCATAGCTCCATATTCTGTATTTTTTTGCATATGTACATCTAAATTATTTGATTGACTTGCTGATGATGTCAAATCTGTTGTATTTATTGTGTCTGTTAATCCTAGTGTTCCACCTGTTTCTTCCATTTTTCTTATATTTAACAACCAATTTCCTATCGTATCTGTTTTTGAGCCATTTCCATTTGCTTGTAATGCTGCATTTGCTTTAATTGGTGTTATAATAAAAAATATTATATTCAATAACAAAATTGATATTAACAACTTTTGTTTTAATCCCATATATAATCAATCCTTTACTCTGATTTTTACATTTTTATTATACATTATACTTTTATTTTTTTCAACGTTTTTTTGATTACATTTATATTACAAAAGTACCTAATATTTTTTATAATATTAGATACTTCCATTAAATTTCATTACTATTTACAGTCCATACAAAATAATTGATGTGTAACTAAATTTCATTTGCTACATCTTCAATTCTACATTCCTTTTCATTTCCTATTTTCATATTTTTAATTTTAATTATTCCAGAATTAACTTCATCTTCCCCAACAACTATAACATAAGGAATTTCAAGTTTATCTGCATATTTCATTTTAGCTTTCAACTTTTTATCATTTAAAAATACCTCTGTATTAATTCCATTATTTCTTAAATTAGTTGCTAGTTTTATAGGTACTGTCATATCTTCAACCATTGGAATTATTAAAACTTCAGCTACTGATTTTTTATCTGCCTTTATTAAATTCAATTCATTTAATTTATAGAATAATCTAGTTAAACCAATTGATATTCCAACACCTGGTAATTTCTTATCTGTATAATTCTCAGCTAAATTTTCATATCTACCACCAGAACATACACTTCCTAACTCTCTATATTCATTTAAAAATGTTTCATAAACTGTTCCTGTGTAATAATCAAGTCCTCTAGCAATTGTTAAATCAACTTTAAAATTTTTGTCTGGAATTCCAAATAATCTTACATATTTAACAACTTCTGTAAGTTCTTCAAGTCCTGTTTTAAATGCCTCATTTTTAATATTTAAATCTATAAGCTTTTGTAATTTTTCATCTGTAGTTCCTTCTATTTCAATAAAATCTAATATTTTATTTATGGTATCATTTGGAACTTCTATTTTTTCTAATTCTTCTATTACAGCTTCTTTTCCTATTTTTTCTATTTTGTCTATTATTCTAAGAATTTCAACTGCATTTTCTTGTTGTTCTAAACTTTCAAATAAACCATTAAACAATTTTCTGTTGTTTATTTTTATTGTAAAATCATCAAATCCTAATTCTTTAAATATATTGTAAATAACACTTGGCAATTCTGCATCATTTCTTACACTTAACTCTCCATCTCCAATAATATCTATATCACATTGATAAAATTCACGGTATCTTCCTTTTTGCATTCTTTCCCCACGATATACTTTTCCAATTTGATATCTTCTAAATGGAAAGCTTAAATTTCCATAATTTTTTGCTACATATTTTGAAAGTGGTACTGTTAAATCAAATCTCATTGATATATCTGTATCACCTTTTTGAAATCTATATATTTGTTTTTCTGTTTCCCCACCAGCTTTTGCAAGCAATACTTCTGATAGTTCTAGTATTGGTGTATCTAATGGTAAAAAGCCAAATTTTTGATATATTTTTTCTATTTTTTGTTTTATTTGTTCAAATAATATTTGCTCATTTGGCATTAATTCCATAAATCCAGCTAATGTTCTTGGTTCTGTTTTATTCATATTTTTCATCTCCATTTTTTTATTATTTACATATTTTACACTATTTAAGATAATTGGGAATAGATTTCTATTCCCAATATTATTGCAAGTTACACTTATTTTTACTGTAATCTAATCTGTCCACAACCTCCTTCTGTTGTTCTGATATTAACATATACATATCCAAGAAATTCATGTATTCCATCAATACTTCTACAAAAATAATATTGCGTTTTACACATTAAAATGTTTATATTAGAATCCTTAATATATACTATTTCTCCAACTGATACCCCCTGAATATTCCGTATTGTTATTATATCTTTTCCCTGTTCTACATAGTAACTACTTCGTTCCAATTGCTCTAATTCCTTTTTACTAAAGTGAACGTTTAACATACAATATCCTCCCTTTTGTTCTTGCAACATTAATATAATTTATCAGTATCTATAGTATTATATCATTTTTTATATAATTTTTCAATTCTTTACATAAAATTCACCACATTTTAGGCTTTAAATCAAGATAAATAGTTTTTTCATCTTTAAGCATTGTAGCCTTTCCATGTCCTGGATAAATAAAAGTATCATCTGGTAAAACTAATATCTTATTCATAATTGAATTCATTATATCCTCTCTACTTGATGTTGGCAAATCTGTTCTCCCCCATGTTCCTGCAAAAATTGTATCCCCAGAAAATAAACACTTTTCCTTTTCACAATAAAGTGATGTACTCCCTGCTGTATGTCCAGGTGTATGAATAACTTTAAATTCTAAATCTCCCAAATGTATTAAATCATTATCATCAATTCTGGAATCCGCTTCTAATTCTATCTCTGGTAACCCTATATATTCAGACAAATTAATATTAACATCATTTAGCCCAATTGCATCTATTCTATGAATCAACACTTTTCCACCGCAACGTTCTTTTAATTCAGTTACCCCCGCTATATGGTCGCCATGACAATGAGTTAAATAAATATATTTTAAATTCCCCTTAAATATATTTTTTATAAAATTCTCTATTTTATCGACATCGCCAGCTGGATCTATTACCATTATATCTTTGCTATTCTCATCAAATATCACATAACAATTCGTTTTATCACCTATCCAAGTATCTATCTTTAGTTCTTTTAAAATCATAGTTTATCTTCTTTCTTGAGACAGTTGGGACGGACCAAATTTGTCTCATATTTTTGTCATTTTTTGTCGAATACCTAATAATATAATTTTTTTGCAATTTTCGACAAATTTCTTTTTTTTAATGAGACAAATTTGGTCCGTCCCAACTGTCTCATCTTCTTACTTCGTATACACTATCTACTTTTTTTATATTTCTAATTACTTTATTTAATTCCTCGATATTTTCTACTTCAATATTAATATCCATAATAGCAATTCTTTCTTTAGTAGTTTTTGTACTAACTCCCATAAGATTTGCCTTAGTTTCTTTAATAGTATTCAAAATATCTACTAATAATCCTCTTCTATCATTTGCCAAAACTTCTATTTCTACATTATAATTTTCTTTTGCTTCTTCATACCATTTTACATCAATCATTCTGTTTTCTTCAGTTAATAAATCTTTTACATTTACACAGTCTTTTCTATGAATAGATACTCCTCTTCCTTTTGTAATGTATCCTATTATTTCATCACCTGGTAATGGATTACAACATTTTGATAGTTTCACTAAACAATTGTCTATTCCCTTTACTACAATACCTGAGCTTGATGATTTTGTTTTCTTTGCTTTTTGTGTGTTTAATTGTTCTATTTTTTCTTCTATATTTTCTTCTTCATGTTCTTTTCTATATTCTTGTAAAATTCTTGCAACTACTTTTCCTGCTGAATTTGCTCCAAATCCTACTGCCGCATACATTTCTTCTAAGTTTTTATATTTATATCTATCTAGCATTGGTTCTACATATTGATTTTTAAATAGTTCTGTATAAGAGATTCCTATTCTTTTTATTTCTTTTTCTATTAAGTTCTTTCCTTTTTCTATGTTTTCTGTTCTTTCTTCTTTTTTAAACCAACCATTAATTTTGTTTTTTGCTTTTGTGCTTTTAACAAATTTTAGCCAATCTCTGCTTGGTCCTTTTGAATTGTCTGATGTTATTACTTCTACTATATCACCACTTTTTAGTTGGGTAATTATTGGCATCATTTTGCTGTTTATTTTACATCCTGTCATATGATTTCCGATTTCTTCATGTATTGAATATGCAAAATCTATTGGTGTTGCTCCTCGTGGCAAAACTTTTATTGCTCCTTTAGGTGTAAATACATATACTTCATCTTCAAATAGTTCTGTTTTCAATGTTTCTAAAAATTCTTGTGGGTCTTGCATATCTTTTTGCCACTCTAGCGATTCTCTAAGCCATGCTAGTTTATCTTCTTCTACTTTTACAACTTGTTTTCCTTTTCCCATAAAGTTTGCTTCTTTATATGCCCAATGTGCTGCGATTCCATATTCTGCCACTCTATGCATGTCCCATGTACGTATTTGAACTTCAAATGGTGTTCCTTTTTCTCCTAGAAGTGTTGTATGGATTGATTGATACATATTAGGTTTTGGTACTGCTATATAGTCTTTAAATCTTCCTGGCATTGGACTATACATTTCATGTACAACTCCTAATGCTGCATAACAATCTTTTACTGAATTTACTAGGATACGTAATGCAAATAAATCATATATTTGGTCTAATGTTTTATTATCTCTTTGCATTTTTCTATATATACTATATAAATGTTTTGCTCTTCCTGTAACTTCTGCATCTATATGCTGTTTTTTTAATTGAACTCTTATATCATTCATTATTTTTTCTATGAATTTTAGTCTCTCTTCTCTCTTTTTATTTATTCCTTCAACTAATTCATGATATTCTTCTGGATATAAATATTTAAATGATAAATCTTCTAGCTCCCATTTCATAGAATACAGTCCTAAACGATTTGCTAGTGGTGCATATATTTCCATTGTTTCTTTTGCATTTGCTATTTGTCTATCTCTTTTTAGAAATTTTAGAGTTCTCATATTATGAAGTCTATCTGCAAGCTTTATTATTATTACTCTAATATCTTTTCCCATTGCTAAAAACATTTTTCTATAATCTTCTACTTGTTGTTCTTCTGCTGTTGTAAACAACATCTTTCCAAGTTTAGTAACACCTGCTACCATGTCTGCAACTTCTTCGCCAAAATCTTTTCTTAAATCTTCATCTGTTGCATCTGTATCTTCAACAACATCATGTAAAAGAGCTGCACATATTGTTGCTTCATCTAATCCAACACCTGCCAGAATATATGCTACATTTATTGGATGTATTATATATGGTTCTCCTGAACGTCTCTTTTGGTCTCCATGATGTTCTACTGCATAGTTATATGCTTTCATTATTTGTTTGCTATCCACTCTTTTTGTTGTTTCTTTCTTTTTTGCTATTACATCTTGAATTGTTATTTCTTTATTATTTTCTTGCATTTCGCTCACCCCTTTTTTGTCAATAAAGACACATCTTTTTGATAGAAATTTTTTCTTAAAGCTTTTCTTTACTATTTATGTAAATTATGCTGTACTCTATTTAAATTTTGTAACCATTAATATGTTATGGAAAAACCTAACCTCCGAAGTTGTCAAAAGTACCTCACCTTTTGGCAACTTTTTATATTGACTTCATAACATCCTTAAGATTAATCTGTAAGCTATCTACACCATTAAAACTATTAATTTCCAAAGTTCCTACTACATCAATTTTGTCACCAATTCTATATTCATCAGCCAAATATCCTAGATTAAACCCAATAGCATTTACAATAGCATTTTCATCTTTCAAAGTCATTTTGATATGTTTTCCCTCTGATAATGTTCTTATTGAATTTATTTTTAAATTTTTAAAAATAAATATTGGCATCTTATTTCCTTCGCCAAATGGTTCCAATTGTTTTAAACTAGTAACAATTTCTTTATTAATTCCACTTAAATTAACTTTAGCATCTATATTTATAATAGGAATTATTTCATCTATTTTTGCTTTCCTTGCAACTTCTTCAAATTCTTTTTTAAATTTCTCAAATTTATCTCTTTTTATTGTAATTCCTATTGCCATACTGTGTCCACCAAATTTTTCTATTGTATCTTGACAATTCATTAATGCTTCATGTAAATCAAATCCAGGTATGCTTCTACCAGAACCTTTTGCTAAATCTTCTTCATAACACAATAAAATACTTGGCTTAAAATATAAATCTGTAATTTTTGAAGATACTATCCCAATAACACCATGATGCCAATTTTCACCTGCAATTATTATTGCATTTTTCTCATTTAATTTATTTTTTTCTATTTGATTTATTGCATCTTCATAAATTGTTTTTTCTTTTTCCTGCCTTAATGTATTATAATCATTTAATTTTTTTGTTAATTCATTTACTTCATATATATCTTGTGACAAAAATAATTTTAAAGCTTCATCTGCATGTCCCATTCTTCCACAAGCATTTATTCTTGGTGCTACACCAAATGATATTGTATTTGAATCTATATTTTTATATCCAGATGAAATTAATAATGATTTTAATCCCATATTTTTTGTTTGTGCAACTAGCATTAATCCTAATTTTGCAATCACTCTATTTTCATCTATTAATGGAACAATATCAGATATTGTTCCAACACATACAATATCTAAATACTTTAAATACTCTTTTTCTTCTAAATCTAATCTAATTCCAATTGCTTGTATTAACTTAAAAACTACTCCAACTCCTGCTAAATCTCTACATGGATACTGATTGTCTTTTCTTTTTGCATCTACAACTGCAATTGCATTTGGAAGTTTATCTCCCACTTCGTGATGATCTGTTACAATTGTTTCTAATCCTAAAGAATTTGCATAATCAATTTCTTCTATTCCCGAAATTCCGCAATCTACTGTTATCATCAAATCATAATTATTTTTTGTTATTTCATCAATTGCATTTTTATTTAAACCATAACCTTCTTCTAACCTGTTTGGAATATACTGATTTACTCGTAATCCCCTATCTTCCAAAAAACTTTTTAAGACAGTTATACTTGTTATACCATCTACATCATAATCTCCATAAATAATAATTTTTTCTTTATTATTTATAGCTTTTATTATTCGTTCTACAGCTATCTCCATATCTGGCATTAAAAATGGATTATGGAAATTTTTTCTAGTAGGATTTAAAAATGTTTCCATATCCTCTTCTCTTATTTTTTTGTTTACAAGTATTGTTGCTAATAATCTATTTAAATTATATTTTTCCACTATTTTATTTATTTCTTCTTCATTAGATGTATATACTTGCCATTTTTTATTCATATATTTCTCCTCATTTTTTTACTTTTCGTATATTGTATAACATTTTTTACTATTTTGAAAGTATTTTTTATAAATTTATCAAAAAGAGAGATTAAGTAGGATAACTTGCAATCCCTCTTATTCTCTCTTAATTTATATTTTAAATTTGTTTTGCAAAAATAATTGTTCTTTGGTCATTACTTGCATCAGTACAAGTTGATAATGTTAGTTCTGCTAAACCATTAGTATCTCTAGTATAAAATGATGTATCTGTTGAAGAAGCCTCAAATGTATTATAAACTTCATACGACATATTTGTTCCTCTAAAATCTGTTACATAAATTCTAGCTCCATTAGATAGTTTCTTTAAATTAGAAAAAAACAATCCATTTCTGTAATTATGTCCTATTACAACTGTATTTCCTGGTTGATTCAAATTATCCCCACTTGGATATAATACAACTAATGCTGTTTCTAAAGATTTTGTTGTTATTTCTTCAACTATTGGATAATTTAAATTTATTGCTGGTATTTTCATTGTACCTGCTACTGTAAATCCTTGATATTTTTTCTTATTTGATGATATACTTCCTCCAATTGCAGTATCTATTGATATTTCATTTGCATCTAATATAATATTTTCCTCTGTATTTGAGTTTCCTGTTGAATTTTGATCTCCAGTTGTAATATCTCCTTCATAATTTTCTACAAAGTCAGATGCTTGCTTTGTTGTATTAGATTTTTTTATAAAATCAAAGGCTAAAAATGCTAATAATACTACTATTGCTATTATAACTATAATTAAAATTATTGTTAATACTTTACTATATTTACTTTCAAACATAATTTTTCCCTCCGTAATTAAAACTCTAATTATATTATAGCATATCTAATCTCTGTTTACAATTTTTTTATTAAATTTATACTATTTTATCTCCAAATTTTGCTCCGGCTAATATATGAAAGTGTAAGTGCATTACTTCTTGTCCTGCGTTTTTTCCACAATTTACAATTACTCTATACCCATCATCTTTAAATTCTTTTTCTTCTGCTATTTTATTAATAACACCATAAATTTTTCCAACTATTTCTTCATCTTCTTTTTTCATGTGGGCTAATGATGTTATATGTTTTTTAGGAATTACTAATATATGAATTGGTGCTGCTGGGTTTATATCATTAAATGCTAATATTTCTTCATCTTCATATACCTTAGTTGAAGGTATTTCTCCTTTTATTATTTTACAAAATAAACAATCTTCCATTTTTTCTCACCTTTCTATCCGAAGGGATTACGGGGCCACCACATAAAATCCCTTATATTATTTATTTTTATATTTCAATTATTTTTAAGGTTTTTTATAAGGGATTTTATGTGGTGGCCCCGTAATCCCTTTCAGTGGTGCTTCCTTAATCCATTCGGGTGATGGCCCCGTAATCCCCCTTAATCCATCTTTAATCCTGTATTTTTTATTTTTCCAAAACTGCTTTTATTCTTCTAACTCCAGCTGAGCTTGCTTCTTCCTTTTTAATCTTAAATGTTCCTAGCTCTGATGTATTTTTAACATGAGGCCCTCCACATAATTCTTTTGAAACATCTCCTATAGAATACACTGTAACAACATCTGGATATTTTTCTATAAACATACATTCTGCTCCTGATTTAACCGCTTCTTCTTTTTTCATTTCTTCTACTGTTACGGGTATTGCATCTTTTATCCATTTATTAACTAAATCCTCTGTTTTCTTTTTTTCTTCATCTGTCATTTTATGATCACAATTGAAGTCAAATCTCATTCTATCCACTGTAATATTTGAACCTCTTTGATGAGTATCTGGTCCTAATACTCTTTTTAATGCTGCATTTAATAAATGTGTTGCTGTATGATATGCAATTGTTATATCATTTTGTTCTGCCAGTCCACCTTTGAATTTCTGTTCTGAACCAATTCTCGATTTTTCTTGATGTACTTTAAATAACTCATCAAATTTTTTCATATCTACTTCCATTTTATTTTCTTCTGCCAATTCTTTTGTTACTTCTGGTGGAAATCCATATGTATCATATAGTTTAAAAGCAACTTGTCCATCTATTATATTTTTTCCTTGTTGTTTTGCTTTATTCATTTCTTTTTGGAATTCTTTTTCACCATGTGATAAAGTTTTTACAAATTTATTTTTTTCTTCTATTATTACATTTCTAATTATTTCTGCATTTTTTTCTAGTTCTGGATACATTTCTTTTAAGTTTTTAACATTTATATCTATCAAGGTTGATATCTCATCTAAATTTATTTGTAACTTATTCATATGTCTAACCATTCTACGAATCAATCTTCTCAAAACATATCCTCTGTCAACATTACTTGGCCTTCCACCATCAGATATTATCATCATACTTGAACGTAGATGTTCTGCTACTATTCTTCTGCTTTCTATTATATCTACTTTTTGTAATTCTGATAACTTATCCATAATAGGCATAAATAATTCTGTGTCAAATGGTGTTTCTTTACCTTGTAATAACATAGTCATTCTTTCTAGTCCTAAACCTGTATCAACATTTTTTTGGGCTAATTTTGTATATTTTCCATCTTTATTTTTGAAATATTCCATAAATACATTATTCCATATTTCAACATATTTACCACAATCACAGGAAGGCTGACAATTTGATCCACATGCTGGTTTTCCTGTATCATAAAACATTTCTGTATCTGGTCCACATGGTCCTTCTTCCCCTGCTATCCACCAGTTATCATCTTTGCCGTAATAATAAATGTGTCCATCTAATATTCCTGCCTTTTTCCAACATTCTGCTGCTAATTCATCTCTTGGGCAATCTTCATCTCCAGCAAATACTGTTACTGACAACTTTTCTACTGGTATTTGTAATTCTTTCGTTAAAAAATCAAAACTCATTTGGATTGATTCTTTTTTAAAATAATCACCTAATGACCAATTTCCTAGCATTTCAAAATATGTCAAATGTCTGTTATCTCCAACTTCATCTATATCATTTGTCCTTACACACTTTTGATAATCTGTAAGTCTTGTTCCTGATGGGTGTTTTTCTCCTAATAAATAAGGTACTAATGGTTGCATTCCAGCTGTATTAAATAATACTGATGGATCATTTTCTGGTATTAGTGGTGCGGATGGTATTACACTATGTCCATGTTCTTTAAAAAAGTTTAAATATTTATTTCTTATCTCTATTGCTTTCATTTTCTTCTTCCCTTCTATGTTATACATATTTCTTTTTATTTATGTTTAAAATTATACTTTATTTTTAAGTAAAAATCAATAATTGACTTGTCTTTTTTTCTTTTTTCTCGTATAATTAATTACAATTATCGAAATGGAGTATGTTTTATTTATGAAAAAATTAATTGTCAATAAAAAATATGATGGAAAAAAATTAAATAAATTTTTATTAGAAAATATTCCAAATTTATCTTATGGACTTTTTTGTAATACTCTAAGAAAAAAAGATATTAAAATTAATGGAAAACGTGTTAATAAAGATATAACAGTTTTTAATAATGATGAAATTTTAGTGTATATTTCTGATGAATTATTAAATAAAAATTCTTCTAATTCCATTAATTTTGATATTATTTATGAAGATGATAATATTTTACTTATTAATAAACCTGAAAACATTGAGGTTACTGGAAATAATTCATTAACATCTTTAGTTTATAAGAAGTATGAAAACTTAAATTTTAAACCAATGCCTTGCCACAGGCTTGATAGAAATACTACAGGTTTAATTTTATATGCTAAAAATGAAATGTCTTTAAATATTCTATTAGAAAAATTTAAAAATCATGAAATAGAAAAGCATTATTTAGCTTGGGTTTATGGAATTCCTTCAGTAAACTATAAAAGAATTGAAAGTTATTTATTTAAGGATAATAAAAAATCTATGGTTTATATTTCTGATATACCTAAAAAAGGATATGTAAAAATTATTACATCCTTTTCGGTTTTAGAAAAAAAATCTGATAATACTTCTATTTTAGATGTTCAAATTGAAACTGGAAAAACTCATCAAATTCGTGCTCACTTAGCCCATATTGGTTATCCTATTATTGGTGATGGTAAATATGGAAAAAATGATATTAATAAACATTTTGAAAAAAAGTCTCAGACACTTTGTAGTTATATTCTAAAATTTAATTTTAAAACTGATAGTGGTATTTTAAATTATCTTAATTCTAAAAGTTTTACTTTAGAGAATGCATATGTTTTTTACAAAAAATATTAATATATCAACATTTATAGTAATCATATTTTATATATTACTACTATAACTTGCTAGTCAAAAGGGCGAGAAGTTTTTGGTACTTTATACATGCTTTTTCGCCCTTTTTCTACTTGCTTTCTTATTAAATTGTAACCTTAGTATGGAGGATTTATTGTTGAATATCCATAGCAACCAGATGCAATCCATACTTTTCCTGTTCTTGGATTAATACTTATACAAGAAACCTCATAACCACCTTTATTGGTTGCCCATTCCTGATAGTTGGGATTATTAGCAGTTGTTAGAACTTTCCAATTTTTTCCACCATTGACACTTCTAAGTAATCCTGTTGATGCTGAAAAATAATCTCCTGCTCCCCCTACATATATTACAGAAGTAGACTTAGGGTCAACAGCTATTGTTCTTAATCTCATAAATCCTCTTTCTGTATCTCTTGGTACATCTATTCTTGTACATTTGTCGTTATTTATATCATATTTATATACTCTTTCTATTCCTCCCCAACTATAAGTTTCTCTATCTAGGACATATATATAATTATTTACATGGTCATATGCTAAATCATATATTTTTTCTGATATTGAACCACTATTGAATTTATCTTTAGTGACTATTTTCCATGTATCCCCATTATCATATGATACAACTACATTTCCTTCTTTATTTGCTCCATATAATTCTTTTTGACCAGTATAATTATATGTATATACTGCTACACAACCATCCATTTCTTTCCAGGTATATCCTTTGTCTTTGGAGTAATATTCTTGTGCAAATAATACATTTGGGTCTGTTATTGATTGCAATGATGTATAATAAGTTGAGGATTCTTCATATTTAGCATTTAATCCTGTATCTGTCCATGTTTTTCCTCCATCATGTGTGTAAGTTAATGTTCCTCCTCCCCAATTTTTGTTTGCAAATCCATATATTGTGTTTTCATCTGCTGCAAATCCACCATAGAAATTTCCTTTATCCATCACTAAATTTGTGAATGTTTTTCCTCCATCTTTTGATATTACTCCTGTATAGTCTTGGGCTGATAATAACATTAATTCTGGATTGTAATAATTAAACTTAAATTTTCCACCTTGCATCATGTTTGATATTCCACTTGCTTGTACAAAATTTAGTCCACCATCATTACTTCTAAAGGCATTATCTCCTCCAAATGTAATAACATTTGAATCATCACTTGGATCTATTATAAAGGCTTTTTCTCTTGAAGCAAAGTTTACATTGTAATAAAATGTTGTTTCTAAATTTGCTTTTGATATTTGCCATGTTTTTCCTCCATCAAAAGTAACATTTACTAATGTTGTAAAATAGTTGTTCACATCTCCTCTGAATTCATATACCATATGGTTTGGATTTTGTTTTGATACTGTTAACATTTGCGGCCATCTTGTATCATATGTGTCACTTGTTATTTTTGTAGTTGTTTCATTTTCAATTTTAAAAATTCCATTCCATGTTTGTACATAAACTACATTTCCTACTACATCTAATCCTGTTACTCCTTTTGTAGAGGCTTCATTTGATTTGTTTGGATCATTTCTAAATTCTGTATATTCTTTTTCTATTTTATTTGTTTTTGTATTTATTAAAAATAATCCATATTGATTTCCTATATATAATTTTCCATCATCTGTAAATCTTATAATTCCATCCGCTACCTTTGGATCATTTATTATTAATGTAAATGTTTCTCCACAATCATCTGATTTATATAGTCCCACTTCATTTTCTTTTAGTGTTGTTAATAATCTATAATCTGAAGGTTTTGTTCTTATTTGTGTATCTCTTTTATATGGTGTTGAAAAATATAAATCGGTTGAATAATTTTTATTTGCATCATAGCTTGTTGGGTCAAATTCTAGTCCATCCCATAAGTATCTATATCCTTTTATTCCAATTTTTAAAGTTTTATTCCATGTTTCAGCTTGATCATAACTTATGTGTATTCCTCCAACATTTGAATACTGACTTAGTCCTAATGTTGCAACATGATTTGTGTTATGCGGGTCTATTGCAACCATGCCCGCTCCCGGTGATGTTAACCCCGCATTTGCTCTAGTCCATGTTTTTCCATGATCTGTTGATTTAAATAAACCTGCTACATCTATGCCATATAACATTAAATTTCCATCCTTCGATGTTTCTAATGAAACTGGCCATTGACTTCCAGCTCCTGTTATGCCGTATTCTTTCATTTTTTGATTTGCCATCAATACTGGCTCATATGTTACTTTGTCATCAATTGGTGTTTTTTGTTCAAAATTATATTCAAAATCGTTATTATCTTTATCTTCTGTATTATTGTTTAAATTTTTAATTAAGTAATGTAAATCTATTAAATCAACTTTTTTATCTTCATATATATCTGCATTGTCTTGTTGCTCTTTTGTTAATTTTTCTAAATTTATTAAATATTTTTCAAGTAATTTTATATCTTCTTTGTTTATTTTTTCATCTAAATTAATATCTCCTTTTTTTGCATTATTTGAGATAGATTGAAATATGTTTGCACAAATATTAGAACTTATAGCTAATGCTAATACTACTGTTAAAGTTGTTTTTCTTATTTTTTTGTATCTTACTAGCAAAATAATTATAATAATTAAAATTATTGTTATAATAATAATTTTAATATGTTTATTTTTCCCAGCGTATGGTAATCTTTCTTTTACAGTCTTATCTTTTTCTTGCTCTTTGCTTACATTTTCTTTGTTATTTTCATTGCTTTTATTTATTACATTCTCTTTGTTACTTTCATCACTTTTTTTATCTTCATTGCCTTTGTTGTTTTTATTTTCTTTATTGTTTTCGTTTCCTTTATTGTCTTCGTTTCCTTTATTGTCTTCGTTTCCTTTATTGTCTTCGTTTCCTTTATTGTCTTCGTTTCCTTTATTATCTTCGTTTCCTTTATTATCTTCAGCTTTTGTATTATTTATTTTTATATCTATTGTTTCTGAGTTTAATGTTGTAATCTTTTCATTTTTTATTTCATCTACAGTTTCTAAATTCTTTATATTAATTTCAGTATCTAAGTTTTGTGCATCACATTTGCATTTTATTTCAATTTTTAATATTTCTTCATTTCCATTACTACCATTATTAGTTATAATAAACTTACCATTTTCTTCGTTGAACTCTAAATTTTCCCATGAATTCATAGTTACAAAATTTTTGCTTGTCAAAGTCTCAAATTTTTCTTTATCGCATTCTATAATTCCACTATATGTATATATTGTGTTTTCTGTTTCTAATGCTTTTATACTTATTTCTACTTCTTCATCTTTTTTTATTTCTTTTTTGTCTACATCAATTTCAATTTGTTTATTTTCAGTATTATCTTGATTGTTATTATTTATCTTATATGGTGGTGTTAATTTTGAAAGTCCTGTACAATTTCCAGAAGCCCAAAGCTCTCCTGTATCAGGTTTTACATTAATGCAAGTTGGCTCTACTCCTCCATAATCTCCATTTTTTGTTGATACAATAGAATTTGTTCCATTTATACTTACAATTTTCCAAGTTTTTCCACCATCACAAGAACGGTATAAACTACTATCTCCTTGATATGTGTAGCATCCTCCACCAGCATATATAATATCCGGATTGTTAGGGTCTACTGCTACACAACGAATACGTCTTTCACAATAGTTTGAACCTATTTGCTCTTGTGTTGGTGCTCCTTCAAATTGAAGCATTTTAGGTATATTTTCTGTTATATTTGTTACTGTATTTCCATTGTCTGTTATAACTGAAAGTTGTGTCCATCCCCAAGCCACATATAATTTGTCATTTTTAGAATCATAGTTTAATGTTTCTAAGTATGGAGAACTCTGCCATTTGTTTAAGCTTTCTTTATTGTATTTTTGCCATGTTGCACCATCATCATCTGAGTACATAACCCATCCAGTAAAATCATTTATTCCAAATAATCTTCCTGTTTTTGAATCGTGTGTATATACTCCTGTAACGGCTGTTTCGCCATTTGTGTCTACCATTTTTGACCATGTATACCCATTGTCTGTTGACCTTAAATTTGCACAAAATAAAATATTTTTATCTTTTATTGATTGATAACTACTATAATTTCTTTGTTGCAATAATCTGTTATTTTTTCCTGAAGTTAATGCATAGTCTTCATTATTTAGATATGATGTGTGGGTTTTTCCACCATCATGTGTAATTGTTAAATATTTTGTGCTTGTCCAGTCACTAGATACTCCACCAAAATATGTTTTTTCATCTGATGCATATCCTCCATATATAAATGCACTATTCCATTTATCTGATGTTGTACTTTTTGCACTTAAATCAACATACTTCCAAGTTTTGCCACCATCTAAAGTTACAACTCCATTGTAGTCTTGTGAACTTAAATATATTATATCTGAATTATATAAATTAAAATGCCATTTTCCGCCAACTAACATTGCATTTAATCCATTTGCATCCCATCTAAATTCTTTTCCACCATTATCTGATGATGAAATCCAGTCATTTTGGAAGTCCCACACTCTGTTTTTGTCTGTTACACTCCATACAAAGTTCGGCACTCTTTCCATTGTTGATAGATTATTACGCATAAAATTATATTTAGCATTATATGTGCTTTTGTTCCAGTTTTGTCCTCCATCTGAAGTGTAATAGATATCGCCTTTGATGTTATATAAGCCATTTTTCATTAGTTCTTCACCAAAATACATTATCATATTGTTATTATCTACTGGACTTATTTTTATATTTTGAGGATGGCGATTTTGCATACTAGGAAAATTATTGCTTTGTATTTTTGTAAATGTATTTCCATCATCTTCACTATAAAAAACTCCCGTATCTGTTGTGTAATATATTTTTACTTTGTTTTCTTTTTTTATTATATCTAGCCCCAAAATATATTTTGAATTTATTTTGTCAAAACTTATTCCTTTGTTAGTGCTTCTATATAACCCATCTTCTTTTGCAATAAATACTGTTCCTGTTATAGGATTTACTTTAACAATTCCATCATATAATGTATTACTAATCATGTTCCATGTATTTCCGCCATCAATAGTTTTATATAATCCTGCTTTAGTACATGTGTTTTTTCCATCAGTATAACTATCAGAAATCGCATCTGTTAACTCTAACTTTGTTTTATTAGAAAAATCTTTTTTATATATTAGTGATACATATGCTGTTGTAGAATATCCTAAATTTTCCTCATATGAAGATTCATCATATGACATATTTTCGGATACATCTCTGTAACCTGTTATCATAAAGTTTTGTTTGAATTGCCATGTTTCTCCACCATCTTCTGAAAGATATATTCCTGTTGTATATTGTGGAGATCCATTTACTCCAAATACAATTACTCTGTTACTGTTATTAGGATCTACTATTATATCCGCTGCTCCAGATGCCGTGTAATTTTTCATTGATTTGTCCCATGTTTTACCATTGTCTGTTGAACGATATAATCCCCCTACATCTGTTCCGTAAAATAGGTATTTTCCATCACTTGATGTTGCTATGCTAAGTGGCCATTGACATCCTTCTCCTCCTGTTGTTACTTCCTCATTTTCTAGTAATTCTTTTGATACTATTGGTATGTTTTTCCAATAACTAGTTCCTTTTGAATTGTCTTCATCTATTTGGGTGTAATTAGTTGTTGATGCTAAACTATATGTTATGCATATTACTACTAGTGCTATTAAAATTATTATTTTTATTATTTTATTTTTCATATTTTTTCCTTTTCAAACTTTCTATATTGCTATTTTAATATATTTTATATTTTATATTTTATATAATTCTTGTCTTACTATTTTTATTAAATACTGTTACTATTGCATCTCCTTCTGCTACATATATTCTACTTGTTCCTTTAATTTTAATATTTTTTGTTTGTCTATGTTTTTATACATAATTTTTATCTCCTATATTTATTATCTATCTATTTTTTTATAAATAATTTTATTCAAAATATCTTTATATGTTTCTATAACAAATACATCATCTTCTTCAATATTATTACTAAATGAATTCTGATGTTTTATATTACCATTTGTTTTTATTAAAACTTTATAATTACATCCTTTCGATGAAGCAGCAATAATTAATTTCTTCTTTGCTTCGTTTAATTCTTCTGTATCCTTTTGAATTTTTATAGCAATTTTTTCATTTTTTTCTTTATTCAAAATAAAACCATCTATGCCAGAGTTTCTTTGTACTGGTATAGCTCCAATAGAATTTAAAATTTCTAATTCTTTTTCATTCTTATTTTTATATTTTTCAATTCCTCTATTTAGCAATTCAGATTCTGTTTTTATAGGATTATTAATTCTATCTTTTGTAATCTTTACTGCATCTTCCGAAAAATCTATTCCTATATATTTTCTATTTAATAGCTCTGATGCTACCAATGTAGTACCACTACCACAAAAAGGATCTAATACTGTATCTCCCTCATCAGTTGCAATCTGTATAATTTTTTCTAATAATAATATTGGTTTTTGAGTGGGATATCCTACTCTTTCTTTTGCCTTAGGATTTAAAAATGGAATTTCCCATACATCTGAAAGTGGAACTCCTTTTTTTTCATTTTCAGTTATAACATTTCCATGTTCATCAGTTTTATAAACGCATTTACCATTTTTGTCTCTTTTTCTTCGTTGTAATATTTGATCAATATTAGTTGTGGCAGAATAATCTGTATATATTGTATTAAATTTAAATTTTGCACTTTTGCTATAAAAATATATATTTTGATGTGAATTTAATAATCCTTTTTTAGAATTTGACCATCTTTTATAAGTCCATATAATCTCGCTTTGAAAATTATCCATTCCAAAAACATTATCAAGTAAAACTCTTAAATAATGTGAAGCTGTCTTATCACAATGTAGAAAAATGCTTCCAGTATCTTTTAAAATTCGTCTCATTTCTATTAATCTAACTTTTATATATTGTATGTATTCTTCTATATCTTTCCATGAATCTTGAAATTCTACTATTTTCTCTTTGTCTCTTAGAATTCCTCTTTGCGTACGTTGTGTAAAAAATGGTGGATCTAAATATATTAAATCAACTGAATTATCTTTTATTTTTTTCATGTAATTCAAACAATCCGCATGTATAATTTTGTTCATATAATCATCCTTCCATTAAATTGATTTTTCTATTGATTTTTTTAATATATCATATAAATCAACTTTTGTTGTATTTTTTATATATTTCCATGCATTATCTCCTGAATAATATTCTCCTCCCATGCCAATATATAGTGTTTGTAATGTTTCTTGAATTCTAATTGCTTGATCTCTGTTTGGATAATAAAACATTATTCTTATTGGAGTATATCCTTTTTCTTTTATATTTTTCACTCTAGTATGCTCTTTAGTAATATGATCTCCATCAGTAGTTGCATCACGCCATTTTATTTCATATGCATTTTTATCGTTAACTAAGCAATCTATTTCAAATTTTTTTGGTCTATATCCTATTACATTATCAACCATTACCTTTCTTTTAGTATTTTTAAAGGCATATTCAAAACATAGTATTGTTACTTCTTCTAGGAAGCTTCCTGCATATTTATATAAAAAACGTCCTTTATTCTGGTATTCATCAACTAATATTCCTTCCTCTTCTGAGATTCCTAGTACTTTATAAATAAAATAGTGACTAATATTATCTGATTTCATTTCTAATAGTCTTGTATCAATTTTTTCTTTTAATTCTTCTCTATATTTTTTTATTACTTTATTTATTTTTTCTTCAATGTCTTCCATGATATTATCTTCTCCTTAATTGTTATTTATTCTTATTTTTTATCTATTTTTTATTTTAACACATAAAAAAGTAATTATCAAATGAAAAATATTGACTTTTATATATTATTTTCGTATAATATTTATATACTTTATTTTATTAAAATAGAAGTATTGTAAATTTTACTTCACAATGCTTTTATTTTTTTGTTTGTTTTGAATTTTCATATTATAACAATATATTCTTGTTGTACTTTTTGTTTCAAATCCATTTTTATATTTCAAATTTTTTCACTTCAACTATTGATTTTTAGCCAAATAAATAAAATAAAGTAGAACCTTCTTATTCTACTTTTGTCTTTTTATTAATTTACATTAAATAACTCAGTTGGATCTACCTTAAATTGTAGCATTTTTGCGGTATCTCTTCCAGCATCTCCACCTTTTCTTTGCATTGTAATTCTACCTATTTTCATGCTACCTCTATTAGTTATTTCCACATTTCCTTCACTATAATGATTTATTGCTACATTTATAGGCTTTAATGTCCATATCGATTCTGTTGCTGTTTTCTTAGCGATTAGTATCCATTCTGCTGCTAAAATTCCTCTACCTTTTACAATGTCTAGTATTATAAGTGCTTTATTATCTTCAAAAAATTTTACTAATTGATTTTGTTCATCTTCTGTAAATTCATTCATAAACATTCTTCTTGAATCTTTAGTATCTTTTCTATATGGTAGAAGCTCTCCTGTAAAATATTGTAATAACTTTACAATATTTTCTGGAATATCCCACATTTCCTTATAGTTCTTAATCCATCTTTTATCTATTTGATTAAATCCTTTATCATTACTTACTAACTTGATTTGGAGATTTTGAGCCTCAATTATTTTTTTCAATTTTATAGTAACTTGTACTTGTACATCTGTTTTATAGCCATGTAATACCTCTGCATATACATATTCAATATCATTCAAGTCATATCCCATTGTTTTAAGCCATGTTTTAGCTTCATCATCATTTTTCCAATTAATAAATTTCTCAGCTATATCTTTTTCATTATTAAATCCATCTTTTGCTATTTTAGAACCTCTTAAACTATCCATTATTTATACTCCCTTCATCAATAATACTTTTAACTATATATTGTAATACATTAACAACAACACTATTTCCAAATTGTTTTTGAGCTTGATTAACAGAATTATCCATTTGATAATCTTCTGGAAAACCCATTAATCTGGCACATTCTCTTGGATGTAATTTTCTAACCTCATTATTTATATAATATAAACCTGTTTTTGCTCCAGTTCCTCCACCTTCTGCTGATAATGTAATAGCTTGTCCAAATGGATCATAAATTCTATCTCCCTGTCCTCCTTTGTTTACAGTACCTAGTCTTACTGGTTTATTATAAATTTTAGATACTTGTATTTGATTATTTTTTTTATTCATCTTATAAGGTTTATTTATAACATATTTTCTTTCTTCTCCATTATTTAATAATATATCATTAACACATATCTCCTTATCTACAGATTTTGGAAATATATAATTATGATTATCTAAGTCTTTTCTAATACATATCATATAAATTCTTTCCCTTGCTTGTGGTACACCATAATTTGAAGCATTTAAAACCTTCCAGTACATATTATATCCTATATTTTCTATATTTTCTCTTATAACACTAAAAGTATTTCCGTTATCATGTTTTTCTAAGTTTTTTACATTTTCTAATATCAATAATTCTGGTTGATGAAATTTTGCAATTCTAACCACTTCTCTAAATAAAGTTCCTCTTGTGTCTTCAAATCCTTTTTGTTTTCCACTAATAGAAAATGCTTGGCAAGGAAATCCAGCACAAAGAATATCATGTTTTGGAATTTCATTTTCAGCAACTTTTGTTATATCACTTAATGGACTTGTTCCAAAATTTTTCTCATATACTTTACTAACATGGTTATCTATATCAGAGCTAAATACACATTCTGCACCATATGACTCTAAAGCAAGTCTAAATCCACCTAGTCCACAAAATAAATCTATAAATTTTTTACCTTTTAATGCATGTTTGTATTCTTCATTTAAATCAATCAAGTTTATCTCCTCCATAAGTATAAAAATTCATTTAAAGTATACCAAATTTTTGTTTTTTTTACAATAAAAAAACAAGATTTTCGATATTTTATAAATAAATGCTTATCTTTTTGTTAAAAAATATCATTTTGCATTAAAAAATAAAATAAAACTCTGACATATTGATTTTTCAATATTTTCAGAGTTTTTTATTTGGCTCCTCTTGTTGGACTCGAACCAACGACCTATCGGTTAACAGCCGAGCGCTCTACCAACTGAGCTAAAGAGGAATATATATAAAATCTGGCGACAACCTATCTTCCCAGCAGGGTAACCCGCAAGTATTTTCGGCACATTTAAGCTTGACTTCTGTGTTCGGAATGGGAACAGGTATTACCCTAAATGTCATCGTTACCAGAAAATTGATAACTTATTTTTTATACTTTTGAATTATACTATATATAATTTATTTTTTCAAGTGCTTTTTTATATTTTTTCCAATTTTTTTTATTTTATTCATTTTTTATAGTGTTTAAGCACACTCAAAAATACATAGATGAATTTTCGTTTTAGGATTCTGTTCCGATTACTTTTTACTTAACTTTTTTGTGGTTAAGCCCT
>CAKPDN010000002.1 GCA_934149005.1 uncultured Clostridia bacterium
AAAAGTACCATATCAAGTAACAGCAAATGGAAAATATGTGTTTAATGTATCAGGAACATATAATGGAAAAGAAATAATAGAAGAAAAAGAAGTAACAGTAAATCAATATCAAGCAGCACTAAATTTAGTTCAATATGATGCAGGAGAATGGACAGCAGAAGAAATACAAAGTTTAAAAACAGCAGGATTATATAATTTAAATGTAAGTAAAACAGCAAGTAATACTAAAGGTTTAGATTTTACATTTGGAGGATTTACATATAAAGGAGATACAACAAATGAAAAATATATAAATAATGGAACAGTAATAACAAGTAGAAATAAAAGTGTAGCACCACAAAGTGGATTTGGAACACCAAAGTATGATGGATGGCAAATATTGAGTAGTTATGAAGAAAATGGAAAAACATATGTAACAAAATTAGTACATGCAGGATGTCCAGAAAATTTTGTATATTATTATACAACAGCTTATGATAATAGAAGAGTAGAATATATATTATCAAGTGGATTAAGACAAACAGGATATAGCACATATAGTGCAAGAAGTTGGCAGATGTATGTAGATAAGAATCAAAAGAATTTAATAGCAGATACAAAAGATAAAGATAATAATGATATAAAAGATATACATGCAATGACATATGAAGAAGCATTAGCAATAACTGGAAGCATAAATACTACAACTGGAATACGAAATACGGGATCATACTACTGGCTCGGTTCTGCTTATACCAGTAAATACGGCGACGTATGTAGCGTGGGATATAAGGGCGACTTTATCTTTAACCTCGGCACCAATTGCTGGGGCTGCCGTCCAGTAGTTTCTCTGAAGTCTGGAGTCTATATAAAGAGTGGAGATGGAGTTGAAGGTTCACCATATATACTTGGAATAGAATAATAGAAGATAAGAAAACGTGCCTAAGCAAGCCTTTAGCTTGCTAGGTACGTTTTATATTATAAATGAAACTTTTGTTAAAATATAATATTGTAAAAAATATAAGAATATGATAATATAAAATTAGATTATATAAAGGGGAGAATAAAACAAATGGGAAAAGGTAATTTAAAATGGGAGGAATTAGAAAACAAAGCTATGGAGAATACAAGAGAAAAAGAGGAGACACACCCAAATAATGAATTAGAAAATGAAATTAAAAATAAAATAAAAAAAGAATATAAGGGAAAAAATAGTAAAGTTATATTATTCGCAATTATAATTAGTGTACTAATTTTAATAGGAATAATTTTTTCAACTATTTTTGCTATAATAAATATTAATAATAATAATATAACTAGTGGTGTAAAAATAAAAGGAATAGATGTTTCTGGATTATCAAAAGAAGAAGCCAAAAATAAAATAGAACTAATATATAATGAAAAAAAACAGAAAGACATATTATTGAAATATGAAGATTATGATGCAACAATCAACCCAGAGTTATTAGAGGTAAATTATGATGTTGATGGTGCAGTAGAATCTGCTATTTCAATAGGGAAAGGTGGAAATATTTTTGTAAACAATTATAATATTTTATTTGCTCTTATTGGAAAAAAAGATGTAAATGTAAATATGGCAATAAATGAAGAAGTTACAAAACAAACAATAGAAGATATAGGAACTAATATTCCAGGTGCAGTAGTAGAACCTGATTATTACATAGAAGATGATAATTTAATAATAACTAAAGGACAAGAGGGAATAAAAATTGATACAGAAAATTTAATGCAAAAGATAAAAGAGAATTTAGAAAATACTAATCTAAATCAAGAGTATATTGAAATACCAGTAATTACTAAAACACCAGAAAAAATAGATATAGAAAAAATATATCAAGAAGTTCATAAAGAAGTTCAAGATGCTTATTATACAAAGGATCCATTTACAATTCATCCAGAAGTGGAGGGTGTAGATTTTAATTTAGATGATGCAAAAAAGATATTAGAAGAAGATAAAGATAAATATGAAATAAAATTGACAATAACAAAACCAAAGGTAACAATATCACAAATAGGTTCAGAGGCTTTTCCAGATTTACTTGCTACATATTCAACAAGATATGATGCGAGTCTTAAAAACAGAAGCACTAATTTAAGGTTAGCATGCCAAAAAATTAATAATAAAGTAGTGTTACCAGGAGAAGTATTCTCATATAATAAATCCTTAGGTGAGAGAACAGCTGCTGCAGGATATAAGAATGCCGCAGTATATGAAAATGGCCAGGTGGTTGATGGTATTGGAGGGGGAATTTGTCAAATTTCATCAACATTATATAATTCAGTTTTAATGTCAAATTTGGGAATTGTAGAAAGAAGAAATCATATGTTTATAACATCATATACTCCAGCTGGAAGAGATGCAACAGTTGTATATGGTGTGACAGATTTTAAATTTAAAAATACAAGAACATATGCTGTAAAAATACAAGCGAGTTGCTCTAATGGAATTGCAACAGTTTCTATTTATGGCATAAAAGAAGAAAATGAATATAAAGTTTCATTTAGCACAAAAACTATTTCAACTATACCATATACTGTTAAATATGTAGATGATAATACTTTACCATCAGGAGCAGAAAAGGTTTCTCAAAAAGGTGCAAATGGAGTAATTACAGAAACATATATAATAAAAAGTCTAAATGGTAAAGTTGTTTCAACTGAACTTTTATCAAAAGATACGTATAATGCTATGCAAAGGATTATATTAAGAGGAACAAAAGGGGAAACTGGAAATACTAATGCGGATAATAATACAATGTCTAATAATAATTCAAATAATAATAATTCAAACAACAATGGACAAGGTAGTGAAATAGAAGTGAATCCGCCAGCAAGTAATCCATCACAGGATAATAAAACAGAAGAAAATATAGATATTCCAAATAATAGTGAAATAATTAGTAATATGATGAATAATTAATTAAATTTATATAAAAATAAAAAAGAATGTATTATAAAATACATTCTTTTTTGGTGCATCATCTCGGTTTCGAACCGAGGACCTTCAGATTAAGAGTCTGCTGCTCTACCAGCTGAGCTAATGATGCAGATTTTGTTTTAGTGTGCATTGCTGACTAAGGGTAATGCATATGATAAAGTTATTATAGTACCAAAAAATAAAATTGTCAAGAGAAAAATTATTAACAATTATGTAAACATTTTTAAAAATGCATTGACAATAATAAAATAAAAAGTTAAAATAAATATATGGTATAAAAGAAAAAGGTGGGTTTTATAATGTTAAAGATATATAATACAGATATAGAAACAAATAAAATAGAAGAAATAAAAGAATTTAGAAAAGGAAGTTGGATAAGTTTAATAAACCCATCGGAAATGGAAATAAAGAGAGTTTGTGAAAGTGTACAAATACAAGAAGACTTTATAAGAGATGCATTAGACTTTGAAGAAAAAGCGAGAATTGATTCAGAAGAAGATGATGGGACAATATTATTTGTAGTAGATGTTCCAATTATAGAAAAAAATGAAGAAAATGATGCTTATTCAACAATGCCATTAGGTATGATAGTTGTAAGAGATGATTTTTTTATAACTGTATCATTAAGGAAGAATAGAGTAATAGAGGACTTTGAAAAAAGAAAAATAAAAAATTTTCAAACATATAAAAAATCAAAATTAATATTTCAAATATTATATTTGAATTCATCATATTATTTATCATATTTAAAACAGATAAACAAAGAGACAGAAATTGCAGAATATATATTAAAAAATTCAATGAAAAATAAAGAGCTATTAAAATTGTTAAGTTTAGAAAAGAGTTTGGTATATTTTACAACATCCTTAAAGTCAAATGAGCTTGTAATGGAAAAAACAATGAGAGGAAAAATAATAAAACTTTATGAAGAAGATGAGGACATACTAGAAGATGCTATTACAGAGAATAAACAAGCAATAGAAATGGCTAAAATATATAGTGATATTTTAAATGGAACAATGGATGCATATGCTTCAATTATTTCAAATAATTTAAATGGCGTAATGAAATTTTTAACATCAATAACAATAGTTCTTGCAATACCAACGATGATATCAAGTTTTTGGGGAATGAATGTAGGATTACCATTTCAGGATAACAAATTTGGCTTTCCAATAATGGTTGCTATTTCAATTATTTTGACTTTACTTGTTACTTGGTGGTTAAAGAAAAAAGATATGCTAGATTAAAAAGAGGGATTAAGGGGCCACCACTCCAAATCCCTCTTTTTTAATCAAGTTCTTTACCTAAAATATTTTTAATTTTTTCTAATTGAACTTTTAAATTGTTATATGTTGATGTACCAATAGAAGTATCTTTTCCAGATTCATAATTTAAAATAGTTTTTTCTATATCTAATATTTTAAATTTGTGAGTTTTTACATTTGGATTTTTATACATATAAATAGGTACATAATTTACTTTATTTATTGAAATTTTTCCATCATAATTTTTGGTAATATTTAGATTTAAAATTGCGGAGTCTCTTGTTATTTCATCTCTTTGGTCAGCAGTAAAATTACCTAATGCATAAACTACAAAAACTTCTTTTTCAGTTCCATCTTCTAATGTGATAGTTCTTTTTTCCATAGGTTCTAGTACATGAGGATGATTTCCTATAATTATATCAACACCATTTGCAAAAAGAAAATCTGCAAGTTCTTTTTGTTCTGAGTTAGCAGTAGTTTTATATTCAGTTCCCCAATGCATACAAGCAACAATCATATCTACATTTTGTTCTTTTGCTTGTTCAATTTGTTTCTTAATTAAATCTTTATTAATTAAATTAACACAGTATTCTTTTCCAGTAGGAATAGAGATTCCATTAGTTCCATAAGTATAGTTAATAAAAGCTATATTTACACCTTTTACATTTTTTATTAATAATTTTTCTTGTTCTTCAGCTGTTTTATATGTGCCTAAATGAGAAATATCAGCATTGTCTAAAATATCAATAGTTCTACAAATGCCAGTATAACCATAGTCTAAAGCATGATTACCAGCCAAAGAAATTATATCAACACCAATCTTTTTAAGGGCTGTTGCTAAACTATCAGGAGTATTAAATCTAGGATAGTTGCTATAACCTTTTTCTTCGCCTGCAAATGTTGTTTCTAAACTTCCAATTGTTATGTCAGCAGTTTTAGTATAATATTGTATATCTTCATAAACATAAGAGAAATCATATTTTTTTGTTTCACTGTTATATGCATCCCAATATTGTGTATTATGGCATAAGCTGTCACCAATAGCAGTCATATTAAATGTTATAGAAGTGTTTTGTTTTTTTTCATCATTCTTTTCAGTTGTTGAAATATTTATATTATTATTTGTTTGATTATCTTCTGTATAATTTCTATTAGATAGAATGATGGGTTTATTTTTTAGATAATAATTTTTAGTAATGAAAAATATTAGAAATAACAACATTATAATTAATATAATTAAAAAATTTTTTTGTATTTTTATTATATTGTTATTATTTTTTGATTTTTTCCTATGATTTCTTCTCATATTTATCTACCTCCAATTTATATAATAAAGCTATCATAAAATGAAAAATTTTTCAATAATATGTATAAATTTTGAATATATACATATAATATAATTGAAAATTAATAAAAGTGGAGGTAGCTATATGAAAGTAGTGGACAAGATAGCATTAGTATTAATTATAATAGGTGCTATAAATTGGGGGTTAGTAGGTTTTTTTGATTTTAATTTAGTTGATAGTATATTTGGAACGATGAGTATAGTATCAAGAATTATATATGCCCTTGTTGGTATTTCTGGATTATGGGGTATTAAATTATTATTTGATGACTAAAGAAACTAGATATTAAATTTCTCTAATATCTAGTTTTTTAGTTGGCTTAAATTTTTTCTGATGTTATTAAATTACGAATAGCTTTATATAAATAAGGCTTGTATTCTTCAATAGATAAAGGTTCTTTGTATAAAATAGAATTAAAACAAGTAGAACCAACAAGTTCAATAATCATAAAGAGTATAACTTCAGGGTTGTTAAATTTAATATTATTCTTTTCACTATCTTTAATAAATAAATCATACACAGAGTTTTCTTCATCTGTGCTTTTATCATATAAATTTAAAACGGTTTTACTAAAAACGCCCCAAGATAAATTTTTAGAAATGAATTTTAATAGTAAAGGGTTTTTAGTCAATTCATCTATTACATAATTTATTATATAAATAATACTATCAGAAAAATCAGAGATATAATTTTTTCTTAAAGATTTTAGGGCATCGGAAAATAATTTTTGTGATTTTTTTACAATTAAAATATCTCTTAATTCATATTTGTCTTTAAAATAAAGGTAAAATGTTCCCTTTGCAACACTTGCATTATCTACGATTTCTTGTATTGATGTTTCTTTTAGACCTTTTTCGGTAAAAAGTTTAAAGGCAGTATTTAGTAATCTGCTTTCTTTTTCTTCTTTATAATTTTTCATAATTAATTTTATTTCCTCCTTTAAGTAATAGAGTGTAATTATTTTATTATACTTTGCATATAAATATTATTGCATAAATTTGACTGATGGTCAATAAAAATTAAAAAAATTTATAAAAAGTATTGACCAATGGTCATAAAAGTAGTATTATATATTAAGTGACTAACGGTCATAAAATTCGGGATTAAGGGGCCACCACACAAAATCCCGGAAAAAAATATATATTTGGAAAAAGGGATTTTGTGTGGTGGTCCCTTAATCCCGCGAAGTGAAAGGAGCTTGAGAAATGTTAAAGTTAGCAGAAAAGATATGTAAGCATAAAAAAATTATTTTCATAATTGCATTATTGTTGTTAATACCATCATTTATAGGAATGCAAGCGACAAGAATTAATTATGATATATTGGCATATTTGCCAGATAATGTAGATACTGTTCAGGGTGAAAAGATATTAACAAATGAATTTAATATGGGTTCATATTCAATTGTTATTACAGAAAATATGAGTACAAAAGATATTCAAAAATTAGAAAGGAAATTTAAAGAATTAGATAATGTAGAAAAAGTAGCAAGCATAGCTGATTTACTTGGTTCAAATATACCAGAAGAAATGCTACCAGACGAAGTAAAAGATATAGCATATAAAGATGGAAATACAGCAATTTTAGTAACTTTTAAAGAAGGAATTTCTTCAGATAAAACATTAGAGTCAATAGAACAATTAAGAAAAATTGCTGATAAACAATGCAAAATAAGTGGTATGTCTGCTTTAGTATTGGATACAAAAAATATTGCTAATTCAGAAATTGTAACATATGTAGTTATAGCAGTAATTTTATGTATGATAGTTTTACAATTTGCATTAGACTCATATTTAGCACCAGTATTTCTTTTAGCAAGTATAGGAATTGCAATTTTATATAATATGGGTTCAAATATTTTTTTAGGAGAAATATCTTATATAACAAAAGCAATAAGTGCTGTTTTACAACTTGGTGTAACAATGGATTTTGCAATATTCTTATATCACAGTTATAAAGCAGAAAAACAAAATTATAGTGATAATGACAAAGCAATGGCTCATGCAATATCAAAAACACTAGTATCAGTAGTAGGAAGTTCATTAACTACAATAGCTGGTTTCTTGGCACTTTGCAGTATGAATTTAACACTTGGAAAAGATATAGGAATTGTAATGGCAAAAGGTGTATTCTTAGGAGTTGTTTCTGTTGTTACAGTATTACCAGCAATGTTATTGATATTTGATAAGGCTATTGAAAAAACAAAACATAAAGAAATATTACCAAGATTTGAAAAATGGAAAAACTTTAATATTAAACATTATAAAGCAATAATTGTTGCGTTTTTGATAATATTACCAGTTGCAGTTTATGGATATCAAAAAATAAGTGTTTATTATGATTTAAATAAAACATTACCACAAACATTACCAAGTATTGAAGCATCAAATACTTTGGAAGATAAATTTAATATGGTTTCAACAGAACTTGCTTTAGTAAGTAAAGATGTTCCAAGTTACAAAGTAAATGAGATGTTAGATAAAATTCAGGACTTAGATGGAGTTGAATTTGCTTTAGGATATTCTTCACTTGCGGATAATGGAATTCCAGAGGAAATGATACCAGATAGTATCAAGTCAATGCTTGAAAATGATAAATATCAATTAGTTGTAATCAGTTCAAAGTATGAACTTGCAACAGATGAGTTGAATGAACAAGTTGATAAAATCAATTCAATAATTAAAGAGTATGATGATAGTGCTTTACTTGCAGGTGAAGGACCATTAATGAAAGACTTAGTTGAAATTAGTGACCATGATTTTAATAGTGTAAATAGTGTTTCTATTGCAGTTATATTTGTAATTATGATATTTGTTCTAAAATCAATTTCTTTACCAGTAATTTTGATGGTGGTAATTGAATTTGCTATATTCTTGAATATGGGAATATCAACTTATACGAATACTACTTTACCATTTATTGCTTCAATAGTTATTGGAACAATTCAATTAGGGGCAACAATAGATTATGCAATTTTGATAACAACAAAATATATCAATTTTAGAAAAGAAGGAAAAGACAAAAAAGAAGCGGTTTCGGAAGCATTGGGAACATCAATAAGTTCAATTATTGTTAGCGGACTATGTTTCTTTGGTGCAACATTTGGAGTTGGTGTTGTTTCAAAAATTGGAATGATTGCATCATTATGTACACTTATGTCAAGAGGTGCAATTATAAGTATGTTTACAGTTATTATGGTATTACCAGCATTTTTATTGTTATTTGATAAAGTAGTTTGTGATACTACAGTTGGAATGAGACACTTGGGACAGACCAAAAATGTCTCATAAAATGTAGTAAAAAATGTCGAAAGATGTAAATTTTAAAATCGACAAAATATGACAAAATAGTGAGACATTTTTGGTCTGTCCCAAGTGTCTCATCAGAAAGGATTGAGTTAAAATGAAAAATAATAAAGTAATTTCTAAGCTTATTTCAGGTATATTGTTATGCTCTATGGTTGGATACACACTTCCTGTTTTTGCTTATACAAAAGATGAAACTATTTATTCAAAATTAGATAGTGATGGAAATAATTATAAGACAATAGTTAGTACACATATTAAAAATACAGAAAATGAAGATTTAATTAATGATTTATCTGATTTATTAAATGTTAAAAATACAAGTGGAGATGAGTCGTATACACAAGATGGTAATAAATTTTTATGGAATGCTAATAAAAATGATATTTATTATCAAGGGGAATCTTCTAAAGAGTTACCAATTGAATGCAATGTTAAATATGAGTTAGATGGAAAAGAGCTTTCTGCAAATGAAATTGCTGGAAAGAGTGGTAAAATTAAAATTACATTACAATATACAAATAAAGAAGAAAGAACTGTTGATATAAATGGTAGAAAAGTCAAAATGTATGTGCCATTTGTGGTAGTTGCAGGGACTATAATAGAAAATGAAAATGCAAGAAATATAGAAGTTTCTTCAGGTAAGGTTGTTGATGATGGTTCAAAAACTGTTGTAGTTGGTATGGCTATGCCGGGTCTACAAGAAAGTTTAGGATTATCTGATGATGAAGTTGAAATTCCAAGTAATGTAGAAATTACAATGGATGCAACAAATTTTGAAACAAGTAGCATAATGTCTTATGTTACACCTAAAGTTTTAGAAGAAGATGATTTAAAAGTTTTTGATAATTTGGATGAAATCTATGGCCAAGTAAATACATTACAAAGTTCAATGAATCAAATTCAAGATGGTTCTGATAAATTAAAAGATGGAACTACAGAATTGGCAACAGGTGCAAATACTTTAAAAGATGGTGTTACAACAGCATATAATGGTGCACAAACAATATCCGCAGAAGTAGCAAAATCAACCCAAAGTTTAAAAAATGATAAGTCAGAAGCATTAGATAGCAAAACTTTGGAATCAATAAAACAGCAAGCTGCTGCAAGTAGTAAATTAACAGACGAACAAAAGGCACAAATAAAGGCACAAGCTCAAACAAGTGCAGTTTTAACAGAAGAACAAAAAGCTCAAATAAAAACTCAAGCCGCTGAAAAAGCTAAATTAACAGATGCTCAAAAGGCACAAATTATAAATATAGCAAAACAAGGTGCAGTATTAAAGAAAGATCAAGAAACACAAATTACGGAAAAAGCTCAAACAAATGCGGTTTTGACAGAAGCACAAAAAATAGCAATAATAACAAATGCACAAGCAAATTATCCAACAACATTAACCGATGCAGAAAAAGCTTTACTTATTGAAACAGCACAAAGTACAGCAACACAAACGGCAGTAAATACAGCTTTAGCAACAGCAAAAACTACAGCGGAACAAACAGCAGTTGCAACAGCATTAACTGTAGCACAACAAGTTGCAACAGAAACAGCAGAAGCAACAGCTATTGAAACAGCACAACAAATAGCAACACAAACAGCAATAACAACAGCAATAACAACAGCTCAAAGCACAGCAACTACAACAGCAATGCAAACTTCAACAACAGTAGCAAAACAAGTTGGAAATCAAGCTAAAAAGACATTTACAAATCAAGTGGTTTCTCAAATGAGTACTTTAGGAAATGGTTTAAATCAATTAACCTCAGGATTATATGAATTAAATAGTGGTGCTACAACATTAGCAGATGGAACAAACCAAATTAATGATGGAGCAGCAACTTTAGCAGAAGGTATCAAAACATTTAATGAAGAAGGAATTAAGAAAATTTGTAATTACATTAATGGTGATGTTAAGGATTTAACTACAAGAATCCAAAAATTAACTGATTTATCTAAAGATTATAATAATTTTACAATGCTTGAAGGTAATAATGATGGTGAAGTTAAGTTTATTATGATAGCTGATGCCGTTAGAAAACAAGAAGATAGTGAACAAAATAAAGAAGATGCAGTTTTAAATACTAATGTAATAAATAATGAAAAAGATTAATAATTTATAAATTTCTTATAGAAAATACTTTTAGGAAATTTAAGTTTTAAAATTTTAAATGTTCTGCAAATGGAAAAATGTATATATGTTATGTTTTAATAATTTTCTCGGTTCATTATGCAATATAAGAATTTCTAAAATAAATTAATGGTACACTTCCACTTAGCCCTCACTTTGTTCGGCGTGAACTCTTTCCATTAATTTATTTAAGAAATTCTAATGTTGCTTAAATCATATTCGAAAATGATTATAACATATACATATATACATTTTTAGCCAGAATGAGAGTGGCTAGTTTTTTTTATAAAAAAGTTGAAATTTTAGTGGTAAATTTTACTTGAAACATAAAGAAAAATAATGTATAATAACAAACATAGGGAAAATGTCCCAAACAAAAATGTCCCCTTTGGGACAAGGAGGAAAAGAAAAATGTTAAGTGCAAATGGGGTAACAGTACGATTTGGAAAAAGAGTATTATTTGAAGATGTAAATATAAAATTTGGAAAAGGAAACTGCTATGGAATAATAGGGGCTAATGGGGCAGGAAAGTCAACCTTTTTAAAAGTCCTATCAGGAGAAATAGAACCAAGTAAAGGTGATGTAACATTAGAAAAAGGAGAAAGATTATCAATATTAAAGCAGGATCACTTTGCATACGAAGAAAATACAGTAATAGATACAGTAATGATGGGAAATAAAGAGTTATATGATATAATGAAAGAAAAAGAGGCAATATATGCAAAACCAGATTTTTCAGAAGAAGATGGAATGAAAGCTGCAAAGTTAGAAGAAAGGTTTGCAGAACTAGATGGTTGGAATGCAGAATCAGATGCAGCAATGCTTTTAAATGATTTAGGAATTTCTCCAGAAAATCATTATAAATTTATGAAGGAAATAGAAGCAAGAGAAAAGGTAAAAGTGTTGTTGGCACAAGCTTTATTTGGAAATCCTGATGTATTATTATTAGATGAGCCTACAAATGATTTGGATTTAAAAAGTATAAATTGGTTACAAGAGTTTTTAATAAACTTTGAGAATACAGTAATTGTTGTATCACATGATAGATATTTTTTAAATAAAGTTTGCACACATATAGCAGATGTTGATTTTGGAAAAATAAAAGTATATCCAGGAAACTATGATTTCTGGTATGAATCAAGTCAATTAGCATTAAAACAAATGAGAGAGCAAAATAAGAAAAAAGAGGAAAAAATTAAAGAATTACAAGACTTTATTGCAAGATTTAGTGCTAATGCATCGAAGTCAAAACAGGCAACATCAAGGAAAAAAACACTTGAAAAAATAGAGCTAGATGAAATAAAACCTTCAAATAGAAAATATCCATACGTAGATTTTAAACCAGATAGAGAACCAGGAAAAGAAATATTGCAAGTGAAGAATATTTCAAAAACATTTGAAGGGGTAAAGGTACTGGATAATATATCTTTTACTGTAAAGCAAAATGATAAAATAGCATTTTTAGCTGATAACGAAATTGCAAAAACAGTATTATTCCAAATAATAGCTGGAGAAATGGAACCAGATAGTGGAGAATTAGTATGGGGAACAACAATTACGAAATCATATTTTCCTAAAGATAATAATTATTTGTTTGAAACAGATGAAAATATTACAGAATGGCTTAGAAAATATTCAAAAGATCCAGATGAGACTTATGTAAGAGGATTTTTAGGGAGAATGTTATTTTCTGGAGATGAAGCGTTGAAACAAGTAAAAGTATTGTCTGGTGGAGAAAAAGTAAGATGTGTTCTTTCAAAAATGATGCTTTCAGGTGCTAATTTCTTAATATTTGATGAACCAACAAACCATTTAGATATGGAAAGTATTACATCTGTAAATGAGGGAATGAAAAAATTCGTAGGAAATATTTTATTTACATCACATGATCATGAATTAACACAGACAGTTGCTAATAGAATAATTGATATTAAAGAGGATGGAAAAGTAGCGGATAGAGAAGTTACATATAATGAATATTTAGGAATTGAGTAAAAATATTTTAAATGTAAAAAGATGATTTTAATGTATTAAACACTAAAATCATCTTTTTTAATCAATAAATTATTCTCCTTTAATAGGATTATCATTGTTTTCTGTTACTACTTCTGTTTCAACATTTGATTTATTATCACTTACAAAATTATAGAATGCAATAGTTGCAAACAAAACATATGGTGTTAACCATAAATATGCAATACCTAAAGTGAAGATTGATAAGATAGCCCAACCAATAAATGATAATTCTAACCAGAATAATTTAGCTCTATTTCCTGTCATTAATTCTCTACTCTTTTCAACTGTTTCTTTAGCTGTCATATCTTCATTATCAACTGCTATATAATAGGCCATCTGATAATAGTAATATTTTGTTATAGACCAGATAAGTGAAATTATAAAAAGAATAAATTCTACTATGGCTAACCATGCAAGATTGTTTAAACTTGTAGAAGTATAAAGTGCGATTTCAGATATTACCAATGAACCAATTCCAATAAACACACAAGAAACAACTATAAGTATAATAGGAACTAACATTTTTAAGAAAATATGTAAAGATATTTTCCAGGATTTTGCAAAGTTAGAAAAGCCTAAAGTAAAAAAGTCAAATACTTTAACATCTTCTCCATTATAAAGTTTCATAAAAGATATAATCATACCAAAAGATAATGGAATTTCAATAATTGTTGTAACTAATGAAAAAAACCATTCGGCTGAGTCCGAAAACAAATCTTTTAATAGGTTAATTAAGAAAAATATTGCCATATATGCTAAAGTTATGCAAGCTACTTTTCCCCACTTTCCTGATAATTTTCTACGAGCTTCTGTTCTAAAATCTGATGAAATCATTATAACACCCCTTTCGTTTTTATGTTTTTAGTATACAATAAATAAATTAGAAAAACAATATAAATATTATTTCATTTCATAAAAATTTATGATATATTATAAACATGATTTTAAATAAGAGAAGCGGAGTGAAAAAAATTATGAACAAAATTGTAAAAACAATAGCAGAGGAATTAAATATTAAACAAGAACAGGTAGAAAATACTATTAAATTAATTGATGAAGGAAACACAATACCATTTATAGCACGTTATAGAAAAGAAGTAACAGGTGGATTAAGTGATGAAGTATTAAGAACATTTGGAGAGAGATTAAATTATTTAAGAAACTTAGAAACAAGAAAAGAAGAAGTTATTAAATCAATAGATGAACAGGGAAAATTAACCGATGAAATTTTACAAGCAGTAGTAGTTTGTAAGACTTTAGCAGAAGTTGAAGATATTTATAGGCCATTTAAACAAAAGAAGAAAACAAGAGCAACAGTTGCTAAGGCTAAAGGATTAGAACCATTAGCACGAATTATATTAGAACAAGATGAAAAAAAGCCAATAATTGAAATTGCAAAACAGTATGTAAATATTGATAAATTATCAGAGGAAGATAAAAAGAATAAAGACAAGGTTGTTACTACACCAGAAGATGCAATACAAGGTGCTTTAGATGTTATAGCTGAAGATATTTCTGATAATAGTAAATACAGAAAAGAAATAAAGAAAATTTTGTTTAGAGAAGCATTAATACAGACAAAAGCCAAGAATGAGGAAGCAAAATCAAATTATGAAATGTATTATGATTATAGTGAGGCTATAAAATATATACCAAGTCATAGAATCTTAGCTATAAATAGAGGAGAAAAAGAAGAATTTTTAAAAGTTAAGATAGAAAAACCAGAAGATAAAATATTATTATATATAGAAAAAGATATTATAAAAGAAGAAACTCAATTTACACAAATGTTAAAAGATACAATATTAGATAGTTTTGAAAGATTAATTGAACCTTCAATTGATAGAGAAATTCGTTCAGACTTAACAGAGAAAGCAGAAGAAAAAGCAATAAAAGTTTTTGGACAAAATTCAAAACAATTATTATTAGGAGCACCAATTAAAGGAAAAACAGTAATGGGATTTGACCCAGCATATAGAACAGGTTGCAAAATTGCTGTAATTGATGAAACAGGAAAAGTTTTAGATTATACAACAGTATATCCAACAGAACCGCAGAATGATGTTGTTGGAGCAAAAAAAGAATTATTGAAATTGATAGAAAAAGATAAAGTAGATATGATAGCTATAGGAAATGGAACAGCATCAAGGGAGTCTGAAATGTTTGTTGCTGATATGATAAAAGATACTGCAAGAGATGTTCATTATGTAATTGTAAGCGAAGCTGGAGCCTCTGTATATTCAGCATCAAAACTTGCAACAGAAGAATACCCAGATATAAATGTTTCTATAAGAGGGGCTATTTCAATTGCAAGAAGATTGCAAGACCCACTTGCGGAACTAGTAAAAATTGACCCTAAAGCAATTGGAGTTGGACAATACCAACATGATGTAAATCAAAAAAAATTAGCAGATAGTCTTACAGGAGTAGTAGAAGATAGTGTTAATAAAGTTGGGGTAGATGTAAATACTGCAACACCATCACTTCTTTCATATGTGTCAGGAATAAATAATACAATAGCTAAAAATATAGTAAAATATAGAGATGAAAATGGAAAATTAAAAGAAAGGAAAGAACTTTTAAAAGTTCCAAAGCTAGGAAAAGTAGCATTTGAACAATGTGCAGGATTTTTAAGAATTATAGATGGAAAGAATCCATTAGAAATTACAGCTGTTCATCCAGAAAGTTATGGAGCAACTGAAAAACTATTAAAATTATTAGGGTTTGACAAAGAAGATTTGAGAGATAGATTAAAAGTTGATGAATTGAGACAAAAACTGAAAACAGTAGATATAGCAAAAATGGCTAAAGAGTTAGAAATTGGTGAAATGACATTAACAGATATAATTGTAGAATTAAGTAAACCAGGAAGAGATCCTCGTGAAGATATGCCAAAACCAATATTACGTTCAGATGTATTAAAATTAGAAGATTTAAAAGAAGGAATGATATTAACAGGAACTGTTAGAAATGTTATAGATTTTGGTGCTTTTGTAGATATAGGCGTTAAATATGATGGATTGGTGCATATTTCAGAAATGAGCGATAAATTTATAAAAAATCCTTCTGATATAGTTTCAGTAGGTGATATAGTAAAGGTTAAAGTTATTAAAATAGATATGGAAAGAAAAAAGGTAGCACTTTCTATGAAGGTATAAAAAATAGGATTGAGGAAAAAACTTCAATCCTTATTTATATTTTTCTTGAATTTTTTTAATTTTATGATAATCATTTTTTAAAATATCCAAAAATACATCAGTTATTTCAGGATCAAACTGAGTTCCTTTATTTTTTTTAAATTCAGAAATAATAATATTTAATGGTAAAGAATCTCTATATGTTCTTTTAGAAGCCATTGCATCGAATGTATCTGCAATAGTAACAATTCTAACTAAAAGAGGGATGTCTTCCCCTTTTAATCTTGCAGGATATCCATTTCCATCAAATCTTTCATGGTGAAATTTTATAATAGGTATGGTTTTTGAATACATTTTTGCTGGGAAAAGCATGTGACTACCAATTGCAGGATGGCATTTTATTTGAAAATATTCATTCTCATTTAATGGACCACTTTTAATCAAAATACTATTTGGAGTACTTATTTTACCAATATCATGAAACATGCTTCCAACTTTCAAAGTTTTTAAATTGGTACGGGAAAGTCCAAGTGCTTTTCCTATTAAAAGTGAATATTTTGAAACTCTAAAAGAATGACCAATAGTATAGGTGTCTTTGTATTCAGCAATATTTCTTAAAATTTGTACTGTGCTTAAATATGGAGAGTTGTAATCATTACTATAAGTATCTAATTGTAAATTAATTCTCATAAATTCATAAATTGAATTTGTAATTAATTCAACTAAAATAACTAATTTATTAAATTTTTCATCTTTATTATGACATGCTTGAATATCATAATTTTTTATAATATCTAGTGCATTAGTAATATTATTGCTTTCAGTAAGTAACATTATATATGTAAAAGCATCAAAAGTTCTTATTTTTTGAATCATTAATTCTAGTAATTTTTTTGAAAAAGTATAGTTGATGATAATTAAATCATAATTTTTGAATTTTATTTGGTTTATTGCTGTTAAAGGGTCTCGAACTAATTCAAAATTGTATTTATAAGGCTCAAAAAGTATTGATAATTTATTTGTTATTCGAACTTCATTACTTACAATTAAAATATTATATTTTTTATTTTCTTGGGTCATAATAACACCTCTTTAAGACATTATATTAATTTTTTTCTTAAAAATCAATAATATTTGTTTAAGTTGTAAAATTTAGGAAAAAATATAGTTACAGTTTAGTAGAAAACTACTATTAAATTGTAACAAAATATAGTTATAATTCAGGAGTATGTATGAAAGCAAAAAGAATAAAAGAGAAAAGTAATTTAAGAAAAGTATTAACAGCATCAATTATATTTGTACTTATATTTTCAATATCAATATATTTGTATGATACATATACAAGAATAGATATAAGTGACTCAAATTATGAAATAGAAAAAGTTAAATCCACGATTAGTGAGCAAACTGTGGAAAGTGAAGAAGAAAAAAGTAGAACTGTGGCTGATATTTTAGAAAATACTATGAACAGTATTGTAGGTATATCAAAACTAAAAGATAATGGAAGCTCTATATTTTCTGACAATAATGAAACATCACTGGGGCTTGGAACTGGAGTTATCATTTCGGAAAATGGATATATTTTGAGTAATGAACATGTGACTGGTGGAAAATATAGTACGTGTTATATAACTTTAGAAAATAGTAAAAAATATGATGGAAAAGTAGTATGGAGTGATAGTGATTTAGATTTGTCAATAACCAAAATCGATGCAAAAGATTTGAAATATATAAAATTAGGTGATTCAAAACAAGCAAGAATAGGTGAGATAGTTTATGCAATAGGAAATCCAATTGGGTTTGAATTTAGAAGAACAGTAACATCCGGAATAATAAGTAGTAAAAATAGAACGATAAAACTTGAAGAAACAAATAATATTTCGTATATGTCTGATTTAATACAAACTGATGCAACTATAAATCCAGGAAATAGTGGAGGACCATTAATTTACCCAAATGGAGAAGTAATACGGTATAAATACTGTAAAAATATCTTCAGCAGAAGGAATTGGTTTTGCAATTCCAATTAATGTTGTAAAGCCTGTAATAGAAAGTTTTATTAATAATAATTCATTTGAACAAGCAACTATTGGTGTTTATGCTTATGACAAGGATGTTATTCCTTATTTGAATGGTAATATAAGTTTCAGCAAAGGAATATATGTCACACAAATAGTGAAAAACAGTCCAGTATCTAAAACAGAACTTAAAGAGGGAGATATTATTGTTTCTATTGATGGAAAAGAATTAAATACAATGAATGATTTAAGGGAATATATTTATAGTAAAAAACCAAATGATATTGTTACTCTACAAGTTTCAAGAGGAAGGATAAATAAAACCATTGAAGTTGTTTTACGGCAAAAAGTAAAGTAAAGGCCAGAGATTACAATAATTTTTGGCCTTTAACTTTGGCTTTGTAATTCTAAAATTTTTTTAAATTATATTTTCTAAAATAGTCTTTAAAAATAAGTTGCATACCAAAATGTAAATGAGGAACATTAATATTATTGACATATATACACATAAATTTTTAAAAAATTTCTATTTTTGATTGACATATTTATATTTTTATGATAATATATTTGTTGTTCAAGTGTTATGGGTCAATAGCTCAGTTGGATAGAGCACACGCCTTCTAAGCGTGGGGTCGGGGGTTCGAATCCCTCTTGGCCCACCAGAGGATAATATTGTCATATTAAGTTAAAAAATCGACTGCAAAGGTCGATTTTTTTTGTGAGAATTTTTTAAAAGCTTAAGTTTTTAGTATATATTTAATGGTAATTATAATTTGATAAAAGAATGGGTATAATTAATAGTGATACTTTTTAAATTTTGTGATTTAGCTGTATTGTTAATATTACGGTATTTTAGGCATAAAACTTTTATCAATATGTCATATTACTAATTGGTTTAATTGCTACAAATGCCTTGATATACTTAATACATAGGATTGTTATGTGGAGGTATATTATGAAATCTGTTAAGAAAATAGATATTGATAAAACACTTGGTGAAATTTTTAAAGAATATCGTGTAAAAAATAAACTAACTCAAGAAAATATTGCAGAAAAGTTAGGGATCTCTGTTAAATATATTTCTAGAATTGAAAATGGAACAGGTGGGGTTAAAGTAGAAACACTTGTGAATTATATGAATATACTTTGCATATCTCCCAATGTGATATTTAATAAGTTGATTACAAATCAAGATTTAAAACTTGAAATGGAATTATCGAATAAAGCAAGTGAGTTATCTGACAATAAAATTAAATTTGTTATATCAGTGATTGAATTATTAAGAAATTTGGATAAATAATAAGTGATTAGAGCTAAAACTCTAATCATTTATATTATAGGGAAGATTTCTGAACTTTCCATTAGTATTCTAATTTTAAGAAAAAGCAAATAAATGAAAGAATATATAAAAAAAGTTCTAAAAACCTACGGAAAATAAATAAACAACCTCTTGCAATTTTTTAAAAAAAAGTATAATATAATAGCATAATATTATAAGGAGAATTTTGTAATGTTAAAAAGAGTATTAATACATACAAGAAGGTCAATAAAATTAATAGCGTTAGTATCAGTAGCACTTTTAATAGCATTGGGATTTGTTGCATCTTTTTATAAAGTAAGTTATAGTGTTAATATTGATGGAGAAATGGTAGGGTATACAGATAATAAAAGTAAATTACAATCACAGATAAATAATTATATTGAAAATGGTGAAAACGAAAATACTGCTTTTGTACAAGTGGAAAATCTACCAGAATATAATATGTGTTTATTAAAAAGAAATGTGACTTCAGATGATGATAAGATATTTGACATGATAAAATCTGAGGGTACTACATATTATAGATATTATGCGATTTTAGAAAATCAAGAAGAAAAAATTTATGTACCAAATTTTTCAAGTGCGGAAGAAATTGTTAATAAATTAAAAGAAAAAAATAGTTCTAATATGGAAAATATAACAATATCAGAAAAATATGATACAGAATTAAAAGAAATGGCAGCTATAGATGATGCAGTAGCTAAATTATATACTGAACCTAAAAAAATAGTAGTAGCATCTAAAAAAATAACATCTAGTAATAAAACATCTTCAGGTACAGTAAATACTGCTACAAATATTTCTAGTACAAAAGTAAGTTTAGGAATTTCTTTAATTAAACCAGTATCTGGTATAATATCTTCAAGATTTGGTGCAAGAAGTAGTATAAGAAGTTCTGCTCATACAGGATTAGATATAGCAACATCAACCGGTACACCAGTTACTGCTGCTGCATCTGGTACAGTTACATTTTCAGGTTGGAAGGGCTCTTATGGAAAATTACTTGTAATAACACATAGTAATGGTATTCAAACTTATTATGGGCATTGCAATAGCTTAAATGCTTCTGTAGGACAAAATGTAGTACAAGGACAAACTATAGCGGCAGTTGGATCAACAGGAAATTCAACTGGTCCACATTTGCATTTTGAGATTAGAGTTAATGGTGTGGCATATAATCCACAAAATTATTTATATTAATATTTTTGAAATTAAAATAATCCACAATTCAATAAGAATATGTGGATTATTTGTATGAAAAATATTTAATTCCGGTATTTATAGCATTATTTTTTATAATAACTTTTCCATGTTCTTTTAGTTTAAATCTGAAGTTTTTTGTAAAAGTTAAAATATTAGAGAATTCTAATAAAGATGAGTGAAATAAGTTTAAGGATTTATGACAAATGTTTATACCATCAATTACTAAATAATATGTATTATTATAAAAATATAATATAGATGTTTTATAAATTCCACTTAAACTAATATGACTATTTTTATTTATAAAATCACAAAATTCACAAAAATCATCAAAAGTATTAAATTGATAAACATATGATGAGTTGTTAAGTATTTGTTTTTGTCTTTTTACTGTTAAATAACGTTTTGGTTTATTTTTTAATGTTCCATTTGATTCAATGTATTTTGTTATGGTAAAAATAAATACATCTTCATTCTGAAAATATGCTTCTATTAATAGTTTATATCCTTCTGTATCAAAATCTACTTCTTTTTTTGCTTTGTTTAATATTTCTAAAAAAAGATGTTGTGATTCTGGTGTTGTTAAAAGAAGTTTTTTAATGTCTATTGATTTATCTTTAAAATCTTCCTGTTTTAATATTATTCTAATTTTATTTTCTGTTATTTTTTCTATTTTCATTAGCTTCCCTCCAGTACTATTAATTATATTATACTACTATTATTATTATATTTAAAGGAACAATTTTTGGTAATTATTATTTTTGGATCTATCTATGGGTCTTTTACTGCAAAATATTAATATATCAACATTTAAAACAGATTAATATATTTTTTACTGAACTGTAATACTTAAAATGTGAAATTTAATTAAATTACTTGAAAAAAAAGACAAATCAATATATAATGTCATTATATTAGAAAAAGGTGTATCCGTAAGGATAAAATAAAGGTGGAGGTATAAAAATGGCAACAAAAGAGAAAAATATATGGATATTTTTAGTGTTTATATTATCAGGATTAGTAATAGGGGGATTACTTGGAAAGTTAGCATCAAGCGTACCATGGCTTTGGTGGTTATCATATGAGCAAGCATTTGGGTTAAAAAACCCATTAATGTTAGATTTAAATGTTTTACAATTAACATTTGGATTAATGGTAAATATAAATGTTGCTAGTATTATAGGTATGATTTTGGCAGTATTCATATATAAAAAAATATAAAAATGGGACAAATATAAAAAACTTTATAAAGCGAATAGAAAGGAAAATTAAATTTGTCACTAAAAATTAAAGAATTACCAGAAATTGAAAGACCATATGAGAAATTAGAATTATATGGTGAAAAAAATTTATCAAATGCGGAATTATTAGCAATAATAATAAAGTCTGGAACCAAAGAAGAAACTTCAGTACAAATTGCACAAAGAATTTTAAATTTAAATTATGATCCACAGATGGGTGAACTAAATTTTTTAAAAAATATTAGTTTAAAAGAATTAATGAAAATTAAAGGAATTGGAAGAGTTAAGGCGATTCAACTTAAGGCTGTTTGTGAATTAGCAATTAGAATGTGTAAACCTTCTAATTATAAAAAGATACAGATAAAAAGTTCAGAAGATGTAGCCGATTTAGTAATGGAAGAATTGAGATTTGAAAAAAGAGAATATGTAAAATTATTATTATTGAATACTAAAAATGAAATATTAAAGATTAATAATGTGGCAGTTGGTGGTACTAATTTTGCAAATGTTAATATAAAAGAAATTGTTTTGGAAGCTTTAAAAATAGAAGCTCCTAAAATGATATTAATACACAATCATCCAACTGGAGATTCAACGCCAAGTACACAAGATATTAAATTTACAGATAAATTATATAATGCTGCGAAAATGTTTGATATAGAATTATTAGATCATATAGTAATAGGAAATGGGAATTTTAAAAGTGTTTTTGTGGAAACTAGAAAAATAGTAGAAAAAGTAAAAGAATCCACATAAGAGAATAATAGAAAGGATATGAATTGTATGAAATTTTTTACATTTGGTTCAAAAGATATTGGAATTGATTTAGGAACGGCTAATATTTTAGTAACTTTAAAGGGAAAAGGAATAATTCTTAAAGAACCTTCTGTTGTTGCAATTGACAAAAGAAGTGGAAATATTGTAGCAACAGGAAATGAAGCAAAAGAAATGTTAGGAAGAACACCTGAACAAATAAAAGCAGTTAGACCTTTAAAAGATGGAGTTATTGCTGATTTTACAGCAACTCAATTAATGCTTAAAAATATTATAGAAAAAGTTGAAAAAAGATACAGCATAGGAAGACCAAGAGTTGTTGTAGGTGTACCATCAGGAATTACTGAAGTTGAAGAAAGAGCTGTTGAAGAATCAGTTATTTCAGCTGGAGCGAAAGAGGTATATTTAATTGAAGAACCAATGGCAGCGGCAATAGGTGCATCTTTAGATGTTGCTGAACCAAGTGGAAGTATTATAGTTGATATTGGAGGAGGAACAACTGAAGTTGCTGTTATTTCTTTAGGAGGAATTGTAATTAGTCATTCATTAAGAGTCGCTGGAGATGAACTTGATGATGATATAGTAAATTATGTTAAAAGAGAGATGAATTTAGCAATAGGTGACACAACTGCTGAACAAATAAAGATGCAAATTGGTTGTGCAATGCCACTTATGACTGAAATGTCTATGGAAATAAGAGGAAGAGATTTGACTGATGGGTTACCTAGAAATGAAAAAATAACATCATCTCAAATTGAAGAAGCTATGAGAGAATCTATTTCTAAAATTGTTGACATAGTAAAAATTACTCTTGAAAAGACTCCACCTGAACTTGCTTCAGATATAATGGAAAAAGGAATTGTGCTTGCTGGTGGAGGTGCATTAATTAAGAACTTGGATAAATTATTAAGCATTGAAACAGGAATGCCTGTTTATGTTGCTGATGATCCATTAGATTGTGTTGTTAGAGGAACAGGTAAAACTTTGGAAGACTTGGAAAGATTAAAAACAGTACTTGTTAATTCAAGAAAGAGAAAATGATGTAGAGGGGAGAAAAAGTATGTATAGAAATAAAAGAAGCGGAATATTAGGAATTGTTATTACAATAATTGTTTTAATTTTAATAGTTATATTTTCTAATAGAGAAGCTAATACATCATTTTTCGAAAGTATTGCTAATAAGTTAGTTATGCCTATACAAAATGGATTAACTTATTTAAAAAATAAGGTTAGTGGAAATTCTACATTTTTTACTGATATAAGTAATTTGAAAACAGAGAATAAAGAATTGCAAGAAAAAAATAGTCAATTAGAACAATCCTTGAGAGAACTTGAAAATATAAAGACAGAAAATGAGACATTAAAGGAATATTTAGGTTTAACAGAAAAATATGGTGAATATAAAACTGTACCAGGATATGTTATAAATAAAGATATAAGTAATTATTCAAAAACTATAATTATAAATATAGGAAAAGATGATGGAATAGAAAATGATATGACAGTAATAGCAAATGAAGGATTAGTTGGACATGTTGTTTCTGTTACAAATAATACTGCAAAAGTAAGAACAATAATAGATACATCAAGTTCTATAAGTTGTTTAATGAGTACAAATAAAGATAGTATAGTTTGTAAAGGAGCTTTAAATAATAATTCAGAATTAAAAGCAATGTATATATCAACTGATGCTAACTTAATACAAGGAGATAGTGTTGAAACATCAGGATTAGGAGGAATATATCCCAAAGGTATACATGTTGGATCTATAAAAACAATTATTTCTACTAAAAATATAACTGATAGATATGCTATGGTTCAAACTGCTGTAGACTTTAATAAGCTAAATACAGTATTAGTCATAAAAAACAACTAATTTTGAGCAGAGGTGAAACTATTGAAGAAATTTTTAATAAATTTGATTTTAATATTAATTGGTTTTACAATATATTTTTTGCAGTCTAATTTTTTTAGCTGGTTTACAATTGCAGGAATAAAACCAAATCTTTTTATTATTTATATATTATTTATAGGATTGTTTGGAAATAAAAGCATGTGTATTATATATGGTTCTATGTGGGGGATTTTTTTAGATCTTTTATATAGAGAAAAAGTAGGAGCTAATCTATTAGGCCTTGTTTTAATAGGAGTTATAGCTATATTGTTTAACAGAAATTTTTCTAAAGATAGTAGAATTACAATAATGTTTATGGTATTTGGTTCAACTATTATATTTGAAATTATTTCTTATTTTATAAATTATATTATATATTCTGTAAATGTAGAAATATTAAATTTTATAAAAATTCTTTTAATAGAAGTTATATATAATATTATAATTACAATAATTATATATCCATTAATACAAAAATATGGGTATTACATAGAAAATGAATATAAAGGAAATAAAATTTTAACTAGATATTTCTAGTATATAATGAGAATAAAATCTAATATAAAAATTATAGAAGAAGGTGAGAAATTGGCAAAAGGCATTAATAAAAGAAATATTAATTTTAGATATAATATAATGACTGTTTTTACATATATTATAGGAATAATTTTAATTATACAATTGTTTAACCTTCAAATTATACATGGTGCAGAATATAGAGAACAATCAAATACTAGATTAACAAGAGAAAGTACATTAGATGCTGCTAGAGGAGAAATATTGGATAGATCGGGAAATGTGTTAGTTACTTCTAGTCAAAGATTCAATTTAGAATTATATAAAAGTAAGATAGATATAAATACATTAAATGATACAATATTAAAAATTGTTAATGTATTAGATAAATATAATATAAGTTATACTGATTCTTTTCCAATTAATATAGAACCTTTTGAATTTGAAATATCTGATGCTGCATTAAATAATTGGAAAAAAAATAATGATATTGATGAAAATTGTACAGCAGAACAAGCATTTTATAAATTTAAAGAAAGATATAAAATACAAAATGATGATATTTCTGAAATAAGAAAGATTATAGCTATTAGATATGCTATAGTAAAAGAGGGATATAGTAGTACAAAATCTCTAACGATTGCAAAGGACATATCAAGAGAAGCAGTGGCAGAATTTAGTGAAAATGGCGATGAATTTCCTGGTATAAATATATCTGTGCAACCACTAAGAAAGTATACGCAAGGAACTTTAGCTTCACATATTTTGGGATATGCATCAAAAATAAGTGATTCAGAATATCAAAATAATAAAGATAAATATGACCCAAATGATATTATAGGAAAAACTGGTATTGAATATTTATTTGAAAATTATTTAAAAGGAAAAAATGGTACAAAACAAATAGATATGGCAGTTGATGGAACTGTAACTGCGGAAGTTATAGAAGATGAAGCAATTGCTGGTTCAAATGTTGTACTAACAATAGATTCTAAACTTCAAAAAATAACGGAAGATGCATTAAAGGCAAATATTGAAAAAATAAGGAATGGTGGTTTTGGAAAAACATATGATGCAAAGGGGGGCTCATGTGTTGTTATGAATGTGAAGACTGGTGAAGTATTAGCAATGGCTAGTTATCCAGATTATAATCCACAATCTTTTGCAGATGGAATAAGCAGTGAGGAATGGAAAAACTATTCTGAAAATAAATCGTATCCATTATTGAATAAAACTATTCAAAGTGCTTATGAACCGGGTTCAATTTTTAAAATGGTTACTGCAATAGCAGGTTTAGAATCTGGAAATATTACATTGACAGAAAGAATAAATGATACAGGTCAATATATAAAATATGGTGAAAAAAGAAATTGTTGGTATTATACGGATTATCATAGAGGACATGGATATCTTAATGTTATAGGTGCAATTGAGAAATCTTGTAACTACTTCTTCTATGAAGCTGCTGATAGAATGGGAATTGATGAATTAGATAAATATGCTAACTATTTTGGATTAGGGAGGAAAACAGCGATACAGTTGCCAAGCGAAGTAGCGGGAACTTTAGCTAGCAAAGAATATGTAAAAACTATAAATGCGACTTGGAATCCGGGAGATACAATAAATGCTGCAATAGGACAAGGTTATAACAGGTTTACACCTTTGCAAATGACAAAATATATCAGCATGATTGCAAATGGAGGGAATAATATTGATGTTAGTATAATAAAAACAATACAGAATCCTGATGGAACAGAAGTATCTAAAGATGAAATAAATAAATTTGTAAATGAAAAATTGGGAATTACAGATGATGAACAAAACAAAGATATTAGTTTAAATGGTGAGTATTTAAATGCAGTAAAAGAAGGTATGAAATCAGTTACAAGTGGAGAATCTGGTACAGCTTATGTAAGATTTAAGAATTTTAATATAGCAGTTGGAGGAAAGACTGGTTCAGCAGAGGCTGGTAAAGATGCCAATGGTAATGATATAGTAAATGCGTGGTTTGCTGCTTTTGCTCCATATGATGATCCTGAAATTGCTGTTGTAGTTATGGTTGAAAATGGTGGACATGGAAATTATACTGCTGAGGCGGTTAGAGATATAATGGCTGAATATTTTGGCATGAATACTCAAGATGTTTCTGAGGATATGAGAGCTATTTCTTATACTGAGAGTATTAGATAAAGTATATGTAGTACATTGATATAAAATTTTAATGTGGTCATATAGACCATGTATTTGTTGTAAATTTTTTTAATAACTAAAATTAATATATAGCTGACATTTGATTGAAATGAGATTTAGAATTTGTACAGCTGTAAAATGAGGAATGTTCACGGGCGAAAAATCTTTTCTTTATTATTCATAAATTTATCGGCTATCTTACATTCACTAGAAATTCTATAAATTTTTTATGGCACCCTTCCACTAAAGTGAACTCTTTCCATAAAAAATTTAAGAATTTCTATATTCATTCCAGTTGCACTCAAAATCTATTCATAATTAAAGAAAAGATTTTGAGAGCCTGAGTGAAAGCGGCACATTTTACAGTTATACAAATTCTTATCGAATGTAATGAATAGGAAGCGAAATATTAATTTTAGTTATTAAAAATATATCTCATATTTTGGTGGTCTATATGACAATAATGAAAGTTATGTATAAATGTAAGAAAGGATGTAGAAATGAATAATTGTGTAAGTATTAATTTAAAAAGAGATCAAATTGTAATAAAAATAGCAGAGGATGCAGATCAAAGAAAAATTATAGCAATTTTGACTAAAAAATTACCAGATTTAAAAAAATTATATAAGGAAGAAAAAACACCGATAAAAATTGTTGGAAAAGTGCTAAAAAATAAAGAAATAGATGAAATACAAGAACTTATTAAGGAAAAAATTGATGTTGATATAGAATTTGATATGCCTAAAACTTTAGGATTATCAAGTATAACAAGAACTTTTAAACAAGAGATTGCTGTTTCTGAGACTAAATTTCACAAAGGCTCTTTAAGATCAGGACAAAAGTTAGAAACAGAAGGGAGTATAGTAATATTAGGTGATGTAAATTCAGGTGCTGAAGTAATAGCATCAGATAATATTGTAGTATTAGGAAACTTAAGAGGTTTAGCACATGCAGGGGCAAAAGGAAATAAGAAAGCTATAATTGCGGCTGGTAATTTGGATACTGTACAAATTAGAATTTCAAATATTGTTAAAGAAATTGACAGAGATGAAGAACCTATACATAGACAAGCATATGTATATGTTGAGGGTGATAAAATTATAATAGAATAATTATGAAAAAAGCAATAATAGTAGGATAATGTATAACATTTCATCTTTTACATTTTGTTGATATAGTAAGAATAATAAGCCAAGAATTATTAAATCATCTAAAAATAGTTTAATACCAAATATTTCAAAAATAGCTTGTTCATCAGAATTTGAACTAGAATGTCTATTAGAATTTGAATCAGTAGTATTACTAATTTCGCTTGAATTAGTAATACTATTTTTTTCATTTTCTATGTGTTGTTTAGCTGGATATTTATTATAATAGTTATAATATTGATAGTTATATGGATAGCCATATAATGGAAATCTAAACATTATTTTTATTCTCCTTGTTGTTATCTTTCATAAGTTCTGCTATTTTTGCAACATTTAATAGATTCATATAATTGTCTAATTTTCCTTTTTTGCTATCGCGTAGATAGGGCTTTAGTGAATTTAGTAAATTTGCTCTTGGGTCATTTTTGGAATTATTCATTTTTCCTAAAGCTGAAGACATCTTCATAATTGTATTCATATCTAAATTGCTAAAGTCAAAGTTATTATTTGAATTTGAGTTATTGGCTTCAGAATTATTATTACTACTGCTATTTGAAGTTTGATTTTGACTATTTTCTTGGTTTGATAGCATTTTTGAAAAGTTTTGTATCATTTCTGGAGATATTTGTGACATTGCTTCGGAAAGGTTTCCATTATTAACCATGTTTTTAATGTTGTTCATTGTGTTTTCATCAATATTCATATTATTCAAAATTATCACCTCTAATATAATATATTAAAATTAATCTTATATATGTAATTTGATATATATTTATTATATGAAATAAAAATTTAAGTGTTACTGATATTGACAAAATTTCAATTAAAAATCATTGAATAAAGTGATGAAAAGATGTATAATAAAATGGGAAGAAACAAATCAAAGGAGAAAATATGAAAAAGTTAAATAAGAAAATTATAATTATACTTTTAGCTATAACTATATTGATGGTATTAGCTAGTATAACAGCATTGAATTTAATAAAAGGGACTTCAAGTTTAACTATAAAAGAAGAAACAGAAGAAATAAAATTTTCATATAAAGTTAATTTTTGTGAAGAAAATAAATTTAAGATAACAGTAAAAATAGTAGATGATAATGGAATAGATGTAGTAGAATTGCCAGATGGATATACTGTAAAAGCTAATGGTAAAACACAAGTTGGAGTAGATTATGAAGTTGAGGATAAAGTTGATTATGTATTTAAAGCAACAAATATGAGAGGAAATGAAAAAACAGATACAGTTAATTTTGTTAAGCCTAAAGTACCAGTTATAAATGATACATTTGCGTTATTAACATTATCAGGTGTTAATATTCCCAAGATAGAAATAAAATATGATGAGAGGGAAGATTTTGAAAATTATTATAGTATAGATAATGGGGAAAATTGGAATTTATATACAGAACCTATAGATATGGCGACAAAAATAATAGCAAAAAGCCAAAATAAAAAATATCCGGAAATATTTACAACATTTGAATATAATAATAAGACTATAGGTGAAAAAGCTTTTGATAATGATGATAGTACATATGAAGTATTAAATACATATCCAAATGCAAGTAGATTTTATGTGAAATTGGCTGATGAAACTATAGAAAAGTTCATGGCTATTACAGTATCAAATATATATTATAGTCTACATGGAGATGGTACTATAATAAGCTTTTTAAATGATAATTTTGAAACAATTCAAACAATAAAACATTTATCTAATGGTGGAGAAGGATATAATGACTTTATACAAGTACCAGATAATTCAAAATATATAGAATTTTATATTAGTAGATATGGTGGACCTGTTACAGTAAATGAAATAAAAATATTTAGTAAGAATGCAACTAAGAATTTATTACCAGTATTTGATTCAACATCTAATACCAAAGATGGTGTAACTATTTCTGCAAGTGATGGATATTCTGCTGCATATTATGCAGTTGATGGAAATATGGGGAGCTGTTGGTCTACTGCTAATGGAAATTATAATCCACATTGGTTTCAAGTTGAATTTGAAAGTCCTAAGATTGTAAAAGATTATTGGTTATATGGGGCTCATTCTTGGGGTGCGTTATATAAATTTTATATACAAGCTAGTGAAAACGGAAATGAGTGGTTTTCTTTAGAAGGTAATATTATACATAATTCTATCAATGTTTATTCGCCAGGCCAATGGTATATTAATACTAATAATGAAAAACCATATAGGTATTATAGGATTTATTTTCCACAAGGAGGATGGACATGGGGGTCTTCTGGCGGAGGTGCAATATATGAATTAAAATTATTTGGCGAATAAAAAATAAAGATGAATTTTTATTAAGAAAATTCATCTTTTTTGAATCTCAAGACAATAACTATTATTATGTGTAGACTTTAATCTTGTATGGTTACAAGTTATAATAAGAAATGCTTACAATTCACAGCTCCAGCAAAATAATTGATGTGTAAGATACTTACTTAAGGGTTATATATCTTTTAATATTGTATCCGTTTGAATGAAGAAAAAAATAGAAAATTTTAAATAAAAAACTGAGGAATGCTCACGGGAAAAATGTATATATGTAATGGTTTTAATAATTTTCTCAGTTCAATATGCAACATAAGAATTTCTAAAATAAATTAATGGCACCCTTCCACTTAGTCCTCACTTCGTTCGACGTGAACTCTTTCCATTAATTTATTTAAGAAATTCTAATATTGCTCCATTCACATTCGAAAATGATAAAACCATTACATATATACATTTTAGGCCAGAGTGAGAGAGGCTCGGTTTTTGATTTTAGATTTTCTTTTTGAACGCAATGAATAGGATACAATATTAAAAGATATATAACCCTTAAGTAAGTATCTTACACAGTAACCATTTAAAAAAGACTGTGAATTGTAACAAAAAATACGAAATTTTACATAAAATATAAGGGGAAATGTTGAAAAATCACATAATTTAATGTATAATATATTTTAGGAATATTATGTAAAAAATATTATTATATACATAAAGTGTAAAAAATTAGGAGGTATAAATATGAAACAAAGAATTTTAAAGACAATTGTAGCATTGTTACTAATTATAACATTAACAATGGCTAATTTTTTAATGCTAGGTGTTAATGCTGTAACATATGCAGCAGAAGTTATCAATTCTGATAAAAATACAAACCATAAAAATGTTGAATTTATGGCTTATTTCAAGGAGGAAAATGGTAACAAAAATACTAATTTAGAACTTGCAACAGATAAGGATAATTTAAAATTATATTTTGATATATCTGTAAAAAGAGAAGGATATTTTAATGGAGATATAGTAATAAAAGATGCTAATTTTAAATTAAAAACAGATGTAAAAAATGACAATATAAACAAAATAGAAGACAATAAAATATATTTAAATCAAATTAATGCAGGAGAAAGCAAAGAAATAGAAGTTGAAATAGAAATATTAAAAGATGATAGATTTGATTTAAGTTTATTAAATATGAAAAGTACAATTTCTTTAGAGGGAATTTATAAAGATAGTACACAAAAAGATATTTCTATATTTACTGATAAAAATGTCAATTTAAATTTTATTAGCCCATATGTAAAAGAAAAAGATAATGTAAAATTATCACAGAAGATATTAACTAATAAAATTCTTGAACTTAATGGAGAAGAAAAAAGAATTATACAAGTAGAAGTATCATTAGGGTTAAATAATAATTTGTTTCCAATAGAAATGACAACTGTTGATATTAATACTCCTAAAATTTCAGATAAATATGCGGAAAGTGTTTTAATTAATTCAAATAATGAATTAGCAACTAATGCAAAAATATTAACGCAGGATGATTGGAGTTATAATACTCAAACTGGTGTAATTAATTTAAAGATTGAAAACAAAGCAGAAGATAATAAAGTTTATTGGTTAAAAAATAAAGAAGATAAATTTATAGTTACATATATATTTAATGAAGGTGTAGAAATTAATAATGAGAAAACGAATATTAATGCAGAAATTAAACTTTATGATAATAAAACAGTACTAAAAGCTTCAAATGAAATAACAATTAATAATGATGAAAAAGATAGTATTGTAACTACTGAAATTGCTCAAAAAGAAGCAAATATATATAAAGGAAAATTATATGCAGGTTTTTCTAGGGATTATACACATGATATAGTTTTGAATGTGAATTTATCTGGAGTAGTAAATGGAATAACTTTAGTTGAAGAAAATGATAAAATTAATGATAATGTAATTAATTCAACATATAAATGCACAAAATTGAATAAAAGTAATATTCAAAATGTATTAGGAGAAAATGGAGTTTTAAGTATATTGAATGCTAATACAGATGAAGTAATTTCTATAATATCAAAAGAAACAATTGCAGATGATGATGGCAATATAATTGTTAATTATCCTACAGGTGTAAGGAAAATAAAAATAAATACTACAGCACCTGAAAAGATAGGAAAAATTAATATTGAAAATACAAAAACAATAAATACAATTTCAAAAGATATAATAAAACCAGCAAAGGAGATTATATCTGAAATTAATGGAAATTATTTATATAATTCTGATACAAAAGATTTGACAGTTACGAACTCTAAGATTGAATTAAATGAAACAGAAACATCAGCATATTTAGAATTGAATAAAAATGAAATATCAACAATGAGCTTAAATAATGTTGAAATGAGGGTGGTATTAGAATCAAAAAATGAAAATAATGAATTATATAAAAATCCAGTAATTAGAATAGCATTACCTTCAAAAATTGAAAAGATAGATATAAAATCTATTAATTTAGTTTATGAAGATGAATTAAAAATAAAATCAACTACATTAGTAGATGCACATACTATAGAAATAAAATTAGAAGGCCAACAAACACAATATAAAGAAGAAGCTATAGATGGTGCTATAATAATATTAAATGCTGATATAACAACTAGCAAAAAATTGCCAAGCAGTTCTGAAAAGATTGTTTTAACATATACAAATGAAAATGCGGTTCATTATAAAAATGATGCACAAATAGGACAAGATGAAAAACAAATAGATTTAGTATCATATGCAGGAGTTGTTACAATAAATAAAATTCCTGAATATGGAGTAGAAGTTATAAATAATGAAGAATCAGATAAAACAGTTACATTAGATATGAATTCGAATTCTAAGGTAATAAAAGTTGAAAATGAAATAATAAATAATAATGAAAATAAAATGACAAATGTAAAAATATTAGGAACATTGCCAAATAAAGATGCTGTACAAAATGTTAATAATATGAACACATCTTTACAAGGAGAAGTTACTTTAGAAGGAATTTCTAAAGATAGGACTAAAATTTATTATTCTGAAAATGCTGATGCAACAGCAGATTTAAAGAATGAAACAAATAAATGGACTGAAACAATATCAGACTCAAAAAATGTAAAGAAATATTTAGCAGTAATTGATGAATTAGATGTTGCAGAAGATGTAAATGTAGCTTATAGTGTAGAAATGCCAGAAAATTTGGATTATAATTTAAATGCTAGACAAGCATATAGTGTTTACTATACAAATATGGCATCTGAAGAAGAAGTTAATGTTAACTCTATAACACTAAGTACTCCTAAAGGTGCAGTAATTGATACCGAATTGGTAGGACTTGTTGCAGGAAATAAAACTAATGAAGTAAGAGAAAATGAAGTATTAAGATATGTAATTAATATATCAAATACAGGCTCTGAAGAAATATCAAATATAAATGTATCTGCAAAAGTTCCAGATGGTACAACTTTTGTAAATACAGATTTGTTAAATAAAGAAACAGAGAAAGAAACAATAGATTTTGAAGATGTAAGTAAAAAAGATACAGAATTTAAAGTTGAAAAGCTTGTTCCAGGAGAAAAAGTAACAAAATATTATGAAGTAAAAGTAAATAAAGGAATGTCTGGAAAAGAAATAAAAAATATAGTTACAACAAAATATGGAGAAGTTACTAAAAATTCAAATGAATTAAATACTGTTGTTAAAGAAGGCAAATTAGAACTAAAATTTGTTTCGGTAGATGCAACTGATGGAGTATTGAGTAGTGGATATTCATATAGATATATGTTACATGTTACTAATACATCAAATGAAGAATTAAAAAATGTTAAAGTAAAAATTAATAAAAATGATCTTATAAATATATCTAAAATATATTACATAGATGTAGATGATAATATTGTAATGCAAGAAAAATCAGATAGTATAGAAATTAATAAAATTTCAGCTGGTGAAACAAAGATAATAACAGTAAATACAAATGTTAAAGAATTTAAAGATACTAAATCAAAAGATGTAGCTTTAAGTGTAATGTGTGTAGAAAATAATAATGAATATAAATCTAATGAACTTAATATGATAGCAAAATCTAATTTAATGTTAAGTATGTCAGCCACATCAGAAAATAGTGGAAAATATGTAAAAGCCGGAGATACTATTAAATATAGTATTGTTGTAAAAAATAATGGAAATGAGAGTGCTAATTTAGTAAGTTTAAATAACTGGCTTCCAAATGATATTACTTTAACAAAAGTAATTAGAAATGGAGTAGAATTATCAAATGAAAATTATTTATTGGTAGTAGATAGCAATAAAAATAAAAAGGAATTAATATTAAAAGAAAATTCTATATCAGCTGGTGATACTATAAAATATGAAGTTGAAGAAGTTGCAAATTTATTAAAGGGAGTAACAACTGCAACAGAATTAATAAATGAATATTCATTAAGAGTTGATGCTTTTGAAGTCGAAACAGCAAAAATAGAACATGTTTTACAACCATATGAGAATTCTTCAGACAATAATGGAGAAAATAACTCAGGAGAAGACTCTAATCCATCTGATAACAATCAATATAAAATAATTTCTGGTGTTGCTTGGATAGATGAAAATGAAAATGGACAAAAAGATGCAACTGAAAAAACAGTTGAAGGAATAAAAGTAAAATTACTAGATGTTCAGAAAAATCAATTTGTAAAAGATATAGAAGGAAATATTTTAACAGCTATTACAAGTGAAACAGGATTTTATAGTTTTACTAAAGTAGAAAAAGGACAATATTTAGCAATATTTGAATATGATAATACTCAATATGGATTAACAGCATTTGAAAAAGAAGGGGTTACTAATGAAGTAAATTCAAATGTATTTACTAAGACAATAAATGTAGATGGTACAGAGAGCAATGTTGCAACAACGGAAATATTAAATGTTGATAATGAAAATATTTCAAATATCAATATAGGTTTAATAACAGCTAAAAAATATGATTTACAATTAGATAAATTTATTAGCAAAGTTACAGTACAAAATAGTAAAACCGTATCAAATTCTTATAATGAAGCTACATTAGTAAAACAAGAAATAGATGCAAAACAGGTTAACTCAACAATGGTAGTTGTAGAATATACAATAAGAGTTATAAATAAAGGTGATGTTTCAGCCTATGTTAAAAAAATAGCAGATTATTTATCAGTTGATTATAAATTTAATTCAGAATTAAATAAAGACTGGTATCAATCTGGAAATGATGTATATTGCACAAGTTTGGCAAATGAAAAAATAGAGCCAGGACAAAGTAGAGAAGTAACATTAACGGTTATAAAAGAAATGAAAGAAAATAATACAGGATTAGTTAATAATACAGCAGAGATAGTAAACTCATATAATGAATACGGCTTAACAGATATTAATTCTACAGAAGGAAATAAAGTAAAAGGCGAAAATGATATGGGTTCAGCAGATTTGATTATAAGTATTAAAACAGGTCAGGTGGTTATGACAGTTTCTTTAATAATCTTAGCAATAGCTATTTTAGGAGTGGCAATGTTTTTAATAAGAAGAATAATTATTAATAGAAGAATAATATAGGAAAGGAGGAATATTAAAAGATGAAAATTAAAAATAAAATAAGGTTATTTATCACAATTATAACTTTAATAGCAATATTATTTACTTCTAGTATGGTTAATGCCAATAGTGATATATCATCATTAAAAACAGGAAATGGAAAAGATAAAATAGGTAAAGTACTTTTTTTAGGATTTAATGATACTTTATATAAATCTGGCGATAATGGTTCATATTGTATACAAAAAGGAAAAACTTTACATAGTGAAAGAAGAAATTATACAGTTTCTGCATATGTAGAAATAGATGGAAATTTAGCAAATGTATATAAATCTAAAAAATCATCTGAAAGTGAAGTTGTAATTGGAAATTTAAATGGACAGATAGCTTATATTTTAAGTAAAAAACAAGGATATGGAACTTTAGATAATCAGACAGATGCACAAAATGCATTATGGCATATAGTAAATGGATGGACAAAAGATTTATTTGGAAATTCAGATTATACTTGTGAAGATAATAAAAGTGTTTCTGAAAATAATTTAAATAAAGAAGCAATAGAATATGCAAACAAGATTGGTGGAAATATGGCTTCAGCAAAAGAAGGACAAAATAACAAAGTAGTAGATAAAACTAAAAAAGATGAATTAACTACATCAATTGAAGAAGGATATCTTAGAGTTGGGCCATTTAGATGGGAATTTGATGGAACACTTGAAAGCATTAAAGTTAAAGGGGATAATAAAGATATATCAGATTCAGATGTTAGATTTGTTAAATATTCTGGTACTAAGGCTAATATTGTTAAACCATCTGAAATATCAACAGGAGAAGCTTTTTATGTGGATATAGATAATTCAACAGGAGTATCAAAATTAACAGGATTAACATTAAAAACAGCTTTAGATACACCATCACAACAAATATATACCGCAAAAATTTGGTTTTTAACTTCAACTGCATATCAAAATATAATATATGTTGATGTAGAAAGTTCAAAATCAAAACCATCACAAGGAGATGCAACATATGATATTGATGTAGAAAATTCAATTGATTTACAATTGAAAAAGGTTGATGATAGAGATAAAACAAAACCTTTAGCAAATGTTGGATTTACATTTTCTACAACAATTCAAACATATGATAAAGTAGCGGAAGTAGAACATGAAGATTGGACACAATATAAATATGAGTGGAGAGATCACACAATGTATTTAAGTAATGATACATGGAGTGAAAATCCAAGTACATATACAACAGATAAAGATGGGCTAATATCAATTAAAAATATTAAGTTCCCAACAAAAGTGATAGAAAATGAGAATAGCAAAAATGAGAGTTATATATCTACAGCAAGATTAAAATCAGGGGAAAATATTATAGCAACTGAAACAAGTAATCCATATTATGGCTATACAATAGGTAATACATATAAAATTAATATTGATTCTGGAAAAGAGATAAAAAATAAAATAATAACTAACCATCAAAGATTAGTCAAATTATCAGGATATGTATGGATAGATTCTAATAGTGGTAAACTTACAATAAGACAAGAAGAATTTGAAGTTGGAGAAAAAGGAAAAGATGGAATTACTGTATATTTAAAAGATAAAAGTGGAAATGTAATAAAACAAGATACAACTTCTGAAAAGAACTTATATTCTGAAATACAAGGTGGAGAATATCAATTCAAGGATATTGATTTAGACGCATTAGAAAGAGGAGAGTATTATGTTGAATTTGAATATTGCGGAATTGATTATCAATCTGTAACTCCAAATTTAAGCATAACTAATGGTTCAAAAGCAGTTGACACATCTACAAGAAATGTATTAGATAGTAAATTTGCATATGTAAATGCTTCAGGAAATAATACATTACAAATGAATGATGTTAAAGTAAATTACAAAAATGCGGACAAACATGTAAAAGAAATTGATAATTATACAGGATGCAATGTATATGCTAGAACAAATGAGGCAGGGTACAATTTATATAGTGGATTTACACCAATTTCAGAAGAAATTAGATATGTTAATTTAGGATTATATGAAAAACAACAAACTGATTATGCATTAGCTCAAGATTTACACAATGTAAATATTAGTGTAAATGGAAAATCACATATTTATAAATATGGAAAAGTTAGATTTGCAAATGATGGAAATAATATAAATGAAAATGATACTACATGGAATGTTGGAGTAAAATTCCAAAATAATAACGGAACATACAATAGAGCAATATATCATACTGATGCATGGTATGAAAATCAACAAGATAAAAGCAATGAAATTAAAGTACGTGTAACATATAAAGTTGGATTAAAAAATGAATCTTCATATTTGGGAAGAATAAATAGTATAGTTGATTATTGTGATAAGAGATATACATTAATAAAAATTGGAACATCTATTGATGATAAATGTAATATTGGTGGAAATATTAGTATAGGAAATAGAATTGATTATAATAATGAATATGCAAAATATGTAATAGATGTAAATCAAATAGTTAAACCAGCTGAAACAAATTATATATATCTTCAATTTGAAATTGATAGAGCAGGTGTTTTATCAATAATGAATGATAAAGAATTATTTAATAATGTTGCAGAAATAAATTCTTATACTACATTTAAAGACAATAATGTAAATACACCAGTAGCAGTAATTGATAAAGATTCAGTTCCAGGAAATATGATTCCAGGACAAATTGATACATATGAGGATGATACAGATGCTGCAAGATCATTAAAATTAGAATTAAAAAATGCTAGAGCAGTAGAAGGAACTGTATTTGTAGATAATCCATTAAACATAAATAAAGATATGGTAAATACAGGAAAGCAAAGAATAGGAAATGGAATACTTGATAATGGAGAAACAGGACTTTCTGGAATTAAAGTAACATTGAGAGACACTAATAATAAACCTGTACAAATTTATGATGAAACAGATGGAAAATGGAAAGAAGCTACAACTGTAACTGATAATGATGGTAACTTCAAAATTTCAGGATATTTACCAGGTAACTATATATTAACATACACATGGGGAAATAAAGATTATAGAGTTCAATATTATAAAGGAACAATCTATGATGAAAATAGAAATCAAAATAATAAGTTCTGGTATAAAGAAGATACTAATACAAGAAAAACAGATGCTTTAGACGATTCTAATATTAGAAAAGAAATTGAAAACGAAATGAAAGGAATAACAACTAATATACTAGAATCTGAAATTAACAAAGCATATAATGGAGAAAATGGAAAAATAACAAAAACTACAATGGATTCATCAACTCCAGAAATGGAATTTAGTGTAGAATATGATACAACTATAACAGATGGAACCGATAAAGTTGAATTTATAGTAAAAAATATAGATTTTGGTATTATTGAAAGGCCAAAACAACAATTAGAATTATCAAAAAGAGTTTCAGCATTTAAGATTACATTAGCAAATGGTCAAGTTTTAGCTGATGCAACAATAAATGAAGATGGAAAACTAGAAGGATTGCATAATAATACAACATATATGGGACCAGTTAATCAAAATGGAGTAAATAGTAATGGAATGGTAAAAGTAGAAATAGATAATGAATTAATACAAGGTGCAACTCTTGAAACAACATATGTTATTGAAGTTATGAATATTGGTGAATTAGATTATACATCAGATAGATATTATTATTATGGAAATACAACAGGAGGACAAGTTGTAACTGTATCTGTTACTGGATTAATTGATTATGTTGATGGAAGATTATCAATTATGGACAATAATGGTGTTTGGATAGAAAAAGATGGTAACTATTTAGTAAATGAAGTTAATGTTAGTCAAAAAGATAATGAAGCTTATATAAACAATAATAGAGCATATTTAACAGAAAAATTGTCTAAAGACTTAAAACCAGGAGACTCAAATACAGTTTCTCTAAAAACATCTAAATTACTTACAAGCTCAGATGATAATACTTTTAATAATAAATCAGAAATTGTTAAGATTAATAAAAATGATGGGTTTAACATAGGTACACCAGTTAAAACTTTTGAGACTGAAGGCAAAGTAAATGAATATCACTTTAATGTTAATGATTCAGAGTCAATTGTAATTGTACCAAGTACTGGTGAAAATAAGAATTTTGTAATACCAACTTTAATTGGAATTACTTCAATGATAGTTCTAGGTGCAGGAATATTTGCTATTAAAAAGTTTATGTTTGATAATAAGTAATTAATTATAAAAGGAATTTAGCTTTTGGCTAGATTTCTTTTTGTTTGTAATTTGTTATACTTATATACATGTTTTAATTTAGGGTTAACATGTATATATACATATATACATGTTTATCTTGAGTTGGGAGTGGTTTGATTTTTTATAAAAAAATTGGGGTTTTGCTTGAAATTAAACTTTTGGTGTGATAATATAAAATTGTAATTAAAAATATAGATTATCGGAGGAACAAAAGAAAAATGAGTGAAATATTAAAAATAGCTGAAAGTATTGAAACTGTACACACACACACACACACACACACACATGTAATTTAGAAAATAAAAAAATAAATATATATAAAGATAGGAATATTATGCTTATATCAAAATTAGATATAGGCTAATATTGCTATCTTTTTGTTGTCTTGATCCAATTGCATTGAAAAAAGTATTAAAGTAAAATTATATTTTTTTGAAGTTTGAGTACAAGATACATTTAAAATAAGGTATATAAAGGAAGGAAAATAAAAATGATAAATAAAAATATGAGAGGTATAACATTAGTAGCACTAATAATCACGATAATAATTTTATTAATATTAGCAGGAGTAGCAATATCTAGCTTAACAGAAAATGGATTATTCGAAAAAGCAAAGCTAGCTAAAGAAAAACAAAATGAAAGTAAAGTAAAAGAGAAAGTACAACTTTTATTATCAGAATATGAAATAGAATCGGCAAGTAATAAAGAATTAAAATTAATAGATTATTTTTATGAAAAAGAAGATAGCAAAGAAATAGATAGTGTAGAAGATAAAAAAGATGGTACAATAGGAATTATAATTGAAGGATATTCTTTTATAATAGATATGGAAAATAGAACTATTATAGATATTAAAATAAATAATGATATTAATATTAAGTATGAATTAGTTTCTTATAGTAATAATAAATTCAAAATATTAATAAAAATAGCAGCTCCAATTAATGGACTAGAAAAAATAGAATTTTTAGATAAAAATATTGAGTGTTCTGGAGAAAAAGACTATTTAATTAATTATGAATTAGAAGAAGGAATTGATTACACAATTAAGGTAACTAATACTAAAAAAGGTGAAAAGATAGAAGTAATTAATTTAGTTAAGCCATCAGAACCAACTTTAGAAGTATTAAACTCAGGATACACGATATTAACTGATGAAAAAATGAAAATGCCAGAATTAAAAATAAAATATGATGAAAGAGAAAACTTTAGAAATTATTATAGTTTAGATGATGGAAAAACGTGGAATTTATATACTGCACCAATAAATGCTAGTGAAAAAACTATAAAAGTAAAAAGTGAACACGAAAAGTGTGAGGGATTGTATACTGAAAAGACAATTACATTAAATTTACCATCAGATATGCTTTTTGGCAATGCATATGATGGAAATATGGAGACATATGCAGACTATCGTGTATGGCCTCATTCTTGTAAATTTTACATAGATGATACTTGTTGGGATAAATATATATCATTACATTTTAGACTATATGATTTTACTACGGGATATTATAGAAGACAACAGATAGTCTTTAAAGATGAAAATAATCAAATAATAGATACATATACTTCACCAGATGTCCAAACAGGAATTGTTAACAATATTATGGCAAAAATACCTAAAAATACAAAATCTGTTTCAATATCTTCTGATTTATATTTGTCAATTTATGAAGTATCTCTTAAATTAATGACACCAGAAATTACATATAGTGGATATCCTAAATTGACAGATACAGGATTTATTAATGAAAAAAATGTAGCAATTAAATATGATGATAGTGACTCGATAGAAAATTATTATAGTGAAGATGATGGAAATACATGGAAAAAATATTCAAAGGACTTTTTTACTACAGCCAATAAAATTATGGCAAAAAGCATTATTAAAGAATATAATATAGAATCTTATATATCAACTAAAGAATTAAAAGATCCAGCAGATACAATAGGCAAGGAGGCATATGATGGAAATATGGAGACATATGCAGACTATCGTGTATGGCCTTATTCTTGTAAATTTTACATAGATGATACTTGTTGGGATAAATATATATCATTACATTTTAGACTATATGATTTTACTACGGGATATTATAGAAGACAACAGATAGTCTTTAAAGATGAAAATAATCAAATAATAGATACATATACTTCACCAGATGTCCAAACAGGAATTGTTAACAATATTATGGCAAAAATACCTAAAAATACAAAATCTGTTTCAATATCTTCTGATTTATATTTGTCAATTTATGAAGTATCTCTTAAATTAATGACACCAGAAATTACATATAGTGGATATCCTAAATTGACAGATACAGGAGTTATAAATGAAAAAAAATGTAGTAATTAAATATGATGATAGTGACTCAATAGAAAATTATTATAGTGAAGATGATGGAAAAACATGGAAAAAATACTCAAAGGACTTTTTTACTACAGCCAATAAAATTATGGCAAAAAGCATTATGCAAGGAAAAAATTTAGAATCTTATATATAAACTAAAGAATTAAAAGATCCAGCAGATACAATAGGCAAGGAGGCATATGATGGAAATTTAGATAGCTATTGTTTAAGTTTCCCTACGATAAGATTTGATATTGATGAATCAGTATGGAATAAAAATATAAATATGAAACTTTCAGTAAATTATTGGTCTAGTTTTAAGAGAGAGATATATATTACATTTATGAATGAAAATAATGAAGAAATTAGTAAAACACAATTAGGAGAACTTAATTCTTGGAGTACAAATTTAGGTATATATACAGTTGAAGTACCTAATAATAGCAAATATGCAACTATTAACATGGATGATACACCATTACAATTAAAGGTATATGAAATTTATAAATAAGATTATAAGGTGAAATAGATAGATAGAATATAAAAAATGTGCCTAAGCGGTTTTTACCGTTAGGCACAAATTTTTTTGCAACGAAAACCCTAAATATATTGCTTTTTTTGATGTTTTATAATAAAATAAAAAACATAAAAGGATAAATAATGTAATAAATAAAAATTATATATCACAAATTGTAAAAAACTTTTTTTAGTAGCTATCTAAAAAAGACAAAAAATACGAAGGACAAGTAGTAAAATAAGAGCTATAAAAGTTCAAGAGGTGATAAGGATGTTTCAAAATATAAATGAAAGTACAATTGATAATAGAAGTTATAAAGAGAATAAAAAAGAAAAGAAAAAGATAGAATTATTTACAAATGTTCTTTCCATAAGTAATCTTCCAATATATATAATATCTTTTATGATATCTATGGTTGGAATTTCAAATGAATTTTCTCCATTTTGTGTTAGTATTCTTGGGGCATGTATTGCCAATTCAATTCCTTTATTAGGAGTTGTGGCTTTAAGTATTCTAGGTACTAGCATAAAATTTGGTATGAGTGGAGCATTATCATATATTTTAATGGCACTAGTTTTAATTGTGACTATGTTTATTATAAAGCCTAGATATAATGATGAAGAAAAAAATGAAAAAATTAAATTATCAAAAAATGTTTTTATAGCTACAATTGTTGTATTATTGGCTAAAATAGGAATTTCAGGTTTTACATTATATGATGTATTATCAGTTATTTCCTTTGCAATTATTTCAGTTGTATTTTATAAAATATTTGTAAATTCAATAGTTGTAATAAGAGATTTTAGAGAAGGAAAAGCTTTTTCAATAGAAGAAATTTTAGGAGCTAGCTTAATGCTTGCTATATCTGTTGGTGCTTTTGGAGAATTAAGTGTTTTTGGATTTTCTATAAGAAATATTTTAAGTATTTTAATAGTATTAATTTTAGGTTGGAAAAATGGAGTATTGGTAGGGACAACTGCTGGAGTTACAATTGGAGTAACACTTGGTGTAATAACTACTTCTGATCCAATGATGGTAGCTGCATATGCTATTTCGGGAATGATTGCTGGAATATTAAACAAGTTTGGAAAATGGGGTGTTATAATAGGATTTTCTTTAGGAAATATTGTTCTTGCTTATGTGTCAAATGGATATACAGTAGAGTTAATTCATTTTAAAGAAATACTAATAGCATCTATTGGACTTTTAGCAGTACCAAAATCTATTCAAATAAATATCGAAGAATTTATGGGAAATTCTAAATTATTACCAATATTTCCAGATAGAGCACTAAATAAAAGCAAGGAAACAGCAGAGACCTTAAATAATGTTTCAGAAACTATTCAAGAAATGGCTAAAACATATAAAATGGAAAAGCCACAATTTGAAGAACAACCTATACAATCAAATAAAGAGATATTTATTTCAGAATTATTAGATAATCTAAATGGATATGAAAATAATATGCTATATGAGGATATGGCTAAAGTTGATGGGCCAATAATTGATGAAATATTTAAATTATTAATAGATAAACAACAAATAAACAGAGAGCAATTGCTTGAGATTTTTGCTAAATGTAATAGTTATATCGTTGGATTTGATGATAAAAAAATAAGTGAATATTTAGAAGAAAATATTTCACAAATGGTTAGAGTTATAAATATGTCATATAAAATTAGTAAATCAAATTTTGTATGGCAAAAGAAGTTTGAAGAAAATAAAAAAAATATTGAAACACAATTAAACGGTGTGTCAAAGGCAATTTCTAGTATAGCACAAAATATTGAGAAAAATATTAAAAATGAAGAACAATATACAAATGAAAAAAGACAAATTGTGGAATTATTAAAGCAAAAAGAAATAAATATACAAGAAATTTCTATACAAAAAGAAGATAGATTTTTAATAGAAATATATATGGAAAAATCAAACAATACTGATATAGAATATATAGAAAAAATACTTACAGATGTTTTAAAAGAAAAGATTGTTTTTAATCAAGAATCAAGTATAGGAGTAAGATTAAACTTTTTATCTGATGATAAATTTATTATGGCTATAGGAAATGCAGAAATTACAAAAAATAATAGTGATATTTCCGGAGACAGTGTGTTAAATATTAGATTAAAAGATGGAAAATATTTAGTTGCTTTAAGTGATGGAATGGGTTCTGGGAAGGATGCTAGACAAAGTAGTAATAAAGCTTTAAAAATGCTTGAAAATTTATTACTATCAGGATTTGATAAAAAAACATCTCTTGAATTAATAAATTCTAGTCTGATAAATCAAAATGAAGAAATATTTGCAACTTTAGATATTGCAATTGTTGATTTATATAAGGGAAATATAGAATTTATTAAAAGCGGAGCTTGTCCAACATATATAAAAAATAATAAAAAAGTACAGATAATTAAAGCTAATTCTCTCCCAGCAGGTATTATTAATAATAGTAGTAGTTTACAGTCATTTGATAGAGATATTACTGATGGTGATATTATGCTTATGTGTACAGATGGTATCTTAGATTCTAATGTTGAATATAAAAATAAAGAACTATGGATTAAATATTTGATGGAAGATATTGATACAACTAATACTAAAAAGATTGCGGATTTGGTTTTAAATGAAGCGGTTGATAATAGCTATGGTGTCGCTAAAGATGACATGAGTGTAGTTGTTTGCAAATTTTTGAGACAGTTGGGACAGTCCTAATTTGTTTCATTTTTTTGTCAAATTTTGTATTTTTGCCTAAAAATGAGATAAAATAATTCTTGGGTTACATATTATGTAAAATTTTATTTGAATGAGACTTTACATATGGAAAATATTGTGCTATAATATAATTGTGAAAAGCATTGATATGTGCATTTTCGCATAACCTAATAACTAAATAGTTATAGGATTTTCCTAAACTTTTTAGTAATTGCCTAACGAAACATAACAACAATAAAAGGAGGAAAAAACAATGTTGGCAAAAGAACTTAAGATCAAAACCCTGAAGAAGCAGAGAGAATTCATCAAAGAGCACGTAAAAAATGGTGATGGATCGCCTGATGGCGATACATCCTATATATTTATAGGTTATGTTTATCCGGAAGTTATCGAATACTTCCATAGTGAAGGCATTAATGCTGAAGAGATCAAATCCGACATATTGACAGCAATCACTGGAGGCAGGCCTAGCTATCTCTTTACTGTTGGCGATGTTACTCTTACTGAAGAGGAGTATCAGGAGGCAGAAGCCTATAATGTGGAGGCAAGTGATGATGCTTCAAATGATGAAGTTTCTGACATTATCCAGGCTCTTCTTAGAAGGCGTTTCTAAAGTAAGCCAACTACAATTACCATTAAAGTAGTTGTGAGGAACTTGTATAGAAATATACAGGTTCCTTTTTTAATTTTTGTAAAAAGGTGATAAAACATAAAAAATACTGCAAAATTGTGATGCAATATTAAAAAATACCGAAACTATTGAAATCCGTAATAGATTATGATATTATTAAACACATAAAGGAGGGCGTTATGAGTAAAGGAAGAAGATATGATTCAGAGCCAAAATTAAATATGAAAAAAGTATTTGCAGTAGTAATTGCAATATTAGTAATAATAATGTTTATATTTATAATAAAAGGATTATTGACAAAAGATACAACAACAGGAAAAATAACAAGCCAAAGTTATTTTGTAGTATATAAAGATAATAAATGGGGAGTAATAAATTCAGAAGGAACTAATGTCATAGACCCATCATATGCAGAAATGATAGTAATACCTAATAATAAGGTAGGTGCATTTATATGTACATATGATATAAACTATGAAACGGGAGAATACAAAACAAAGGTGTTAAATGATAAAAATGAAGAAATTTTTACTCAATATGATAAAGTAGAAGCTATACAAAATAAAGATAAAAACAATAATTTAATATATGACCAAAATGTATTAAAAGTACAAAAAAATGGAAAATATGGCTTAATTGATTTAACAGGAAAAGAGATACTTTCAGTAGAATATGAAGAAATAGTAGCTATTTTAGGTATAGAAAATTCTTTTAAAGTCAAGATGAACGGGAAATATGGAATTGTAAATAGTGAAGGAAAAAATGTTATTGAAGCAAAATATGCAGATATAGATATATTAGGAAAGGACAATAAATCGGGGTTTATTGTAAAAGATGATAGTGGAAAATATGGGATAATAGATTATTCAAGTAATCAAATATTAGAATCAAAGTATGATTCAATTGAAAAAGTACATGGAAATAACTTATATGTTGTTACAGTAGGAGGAAAACAAAAATTAGTAAATAAGGAAAATGCAGATGTTTTAACAAATGGATTTGATTCTATTAAACAAATATTAGCTAATCAAGAAAATGCAGTTATTTTCGTAAAAAATAACAAATATGGTGTAATGAATACTTCAGGAGAAATATTAATAGATTCAAAATATGATAAACTTGAAGAAACAAAGGTAGGAATATTTATAGCTAAAAATGGTGATAAATATGGAATTATAAATTCTGAAAAACAAGAAAAAGTACCTTTTGAGTATAATTCAATAATATATAATCAGAAGGCTGATATTTATGTATTAGAAGATAGTAATTATAATTCTCATATATTAAATGGTAATTTGGAAATAAAAATTTCTGGAATTTTAATAGAGTTAAATGAAAATAAAGGATATTTAAAATTAAGAATAGATGATAATTACAAATATTACAATTTTAAATTTGAAGAAAAACAAGAGAAAGATATTTTCCCAAGTAGAACACTATTTTTAAGCAAAAAAGATGGAAAGTATGGATATATAAATAAAGATGGTGTGGTTGTAGTCAATTATATTTATGATGATGCAATAGAACAGAATGAATATGGATATTGTGCTGTTAAAAAAGATGGAAAATGGGGAAGTATTAATATTAAAGGTTATGTAATACAAGAGCCAACATATAATTTAGATGAATATTTATTAATAGATTTTATAGGAAGATGGCATCTTGGATTAGATATAAATATGAATTATTATAACCAATTGTAAAATGTCCCGAATGGGACATTTTAGATTTAAAATGGCTATTAAAATAGCAAGAATGGAGAGTTTTGTGAAAGTTACTTGTGGTATTGATATTATAGAAATTGAGAGAATAAAAGAGAGTATAGAAAGAACAGGTGAAAAGTTTTTAAAAAGAGTTTTTACAGATAAGGAAATTGAATATTGTGAGTCTAAAAAAAATCAGAAATATCAGCATTATGCTGGCAGATTTGCCGCAAAAGAGGCAACTTTTAAGGCTATTTCACCAGAATTGGATTATAAGTATTCTGTTTGTTGGAAAGACTTTGAAGTTGTAAATGATGAGCAAGGGAGGCCAAAGATAAATATATTGAATATGAATATAGATAAAATTGAAAGTATAGATATTAGTATTTCTCATTGTAAATTGTATGCAACGGCGAATGTAGTTATATTGTATAAGGATTAGCAAAGTCAAAAGTTGATATATTAATATACCAACTTTTATTATATTGTAATAAATCTAAAAAGGGGGAAAATATAAAATGGGATTTTTTGATAGTCATAGTCATTTAAATGATGAAAAATTTGATATAGATAGGGATAAAATAATAAAAGAGATTTACAAAGCAGGTGTTAGTAATTTTATTACTGCTGGTTATAGTGTGGAAAGTTCAAAAAGAGCCATTGATATAGCAAATGAATATGATTTTATTTATGCCAGTGCAGGAATTTCACCCAATGATGTTCCACAAGCTGAAGAAGAATTGTGGAAACAGTTATCTGAAATAAAAAATTTAGCAAAGGGTAATAAAAAAGTTCTAGCAATTGGAGAAATTGGTTTGGATTATTATTGGAATACTGATAATAAAGAAATTCAAAAAAAAGCATTTATAGAACAAATTAATTTGGCTAATGAGCTAAATTTGCCTATTGTTATTCATACAAGGGAAGCAATAATGGATACTATCCAAATATTAAAAGAAAATGAAGTTAAAAACAAAGGAATTTTCCATTGTTGTCCTCAAAATAGAGAATTGATAAAAGAGGGCTTAAAACTTGGTTTTTATATTTCATTTGCGGGACCAATTACTTTTAAAAATTCAAAAAATGCTGATGAGATGATTAATATAGTACCAAATGATAGAATTTTAATTGAAACAGATAGTCCATATTTAGCTCCAGAGCCTGTTAGAGGGACAAGAAATATACCTTCGAATGTTAGATTTGTTGCTCAAAAAATTTCTGATAGTAAGGGGTTAAGGTTGGAAGATGTTGAAAAAATTACATTTGAAAATACAAAAAAAATATTAAAAATAAAGGATTAAGAGGCCACCAACCGAAAGGGATTAAGGGGATTAAGGGGCCACCACATAAAATCCCTCTTTTTTATTTTAAAATTCAAAAACTAAAATTTGAAAAAAGAGGGATTTTATGTGGTGGCCCCTTAATCCCCTTAATCCCTTTTTTATATTAAATTATGTTTCTTAAAGCTTCTATTCTGTCTTCTGTACTAGGATGTGTGGACCATAAATTAGAAGTTTTTTTCTTGCCTTTTTCACCATTTTTTCTAAATGGATTTATAATATACATATTTGCTGTAGCAGAATTAGCATATTTTAATTCATTAGAGTCATTTTCGAGTTTTTGTAAGGCAGATATTAGACCATCTGGATTACGAGTAAATTCAACAGCAGTGCTGTCAGCTAAAAATTCTCTTTTTCTTGAAAGTGCAAGTTGAATCAAAGTACCAAAAATAGGTGATAATATTAAAAAGATTAAGCCTAATAACATTAAAAATCCATTCGCTTTGCTATCATTATCTCTATCTTTAGTGCCACCCCAGAATAGTATTCTTGAAAACATATCTGATAACATTACTATAAAACCAACAAATACAGATACAACTGTACTTAATAAAATGTCATAGTTCTTAATATGACTCATTTCGTGAGCTATAACTCCTTCTAACTCGTAGTAATCTAATTTTTCTAATAATCCTGTTGTAACACATATTACTGCATGTTCTGGATTTCTTCCAGTAGCAAATGCATTAGGTTGATTATCTTCTACAACATATAAATCTGGCTTTTTTGGTAGTCCTGCTGTTACCATTAAAGCATCTAATATGTTAACGAGTTTTAAATCTTCTTCTTTTGTTGCAGGTCTTGCCCTACATGAGGCAAGTACGATTTTATCACTAAAATAATAAGATGCCCAACTACTGGCTATTGAAAATATTAATGCAATTATTATTGATAAACTACCTAATTCTAATGCGTTACAGATATAATATACTATTAAAGTTATAATAACTATAAAAATTGAAATTATTAGTCCAGATTCGAATTTATTTTTTTTGCTAGTTTTAAACATGTGATACCTCCTTTTATAAAAAAATGAGTCAAAGGTTATCTTTTTTGACTCATTTCTTAAATTATGAATTTTTTCCAAAATCTACTTTTACATTTTTTCTAGCTTCATCATTTTCTGTTTTAAATAAATCACGTGATTTAAAATTGAATGCGTTAGCTATTATGTTAGAAGGGAAAATTTGTAATTTTTCATTATACATTGTTACCGTATCATTATAAAATTGTCTTGAAAAAGAAATTTTATTTTCTGTATTTCTTAATTCTTCAGATAATTCTGAAAAGTTTTGATTTGCTTTTAATTCTGGATAATTTTCAGAAACAGCCATTATTGTTTTTAATGCTCCTGAAAGTTGGCTATCTAATTCAGCTTTTTCAGAAACTGTTCCTGCGTTTGCCCAAGATGTTCTTAATTTAGCTATTTTTTCAAATGTTTCTGATTCGTGTGAAGCATATCCTTTTACTGTTTCAACAAAGTTTGGAATTAAATCAAATCTTCTTTGTAATTGTACATCAATTTGACTCCAAGCATTATCTACTTTTATTCTTGCAGATACTAAACTATTGTACATTGATATTATTGCAATTACTAATATTGCTACTATTGCTAATATAATCCATCCCATAATTTGTTCCTCCTTTTTTATTATATACATTATACAAATAGATAATAACATAAATTTAAATTTTTAACAATAATTTATAAAAAAAATAAGTTAAATTTTTGGTCTAAAAATCAACACTTCTGAATATAATATAGATATAACTGTTGCAACTGAAGGTTTGTACAAATTTGACAAAAATAACAAAATGTAGTATAATAGTACTTGATGCCAAAAGGAGGTATAATAAATTTATGAAAAATGAAGAAAAAGCTTCAATTTCTATTATGAAAATCATATGTGTTAGTATAATATTAGTATTGATTTCAGGAATAGGTGTTATGGCAGTTAGCACAAATTTAAAAGATGTAAAAATTGTTTTACAAAATGGATATGAAATGACAGTTTTAACATCAAAATCTACAATTAGTGAAATTTTAAATGAAAATAATATAATTTTGGATGAAAATCAAAAAACAATACCAGATTCTAGTGAAAGTGTATCAACAGGAAACATTATAAAAATTGTTGATAAATCATACAATGAGGTTCAAATAGCTCAAGTTTCTGAAGATGGTGTAGAAACTACATTAGATGAACTATTAAATAACTATGCACCAATTACAGAAAAAATAGTTACAGAACAAGTTGAAATACCTTATGAGACAATAACAAAAAATATAGCAGGAACAAGTACTAACACAACAAACAAAGTTTTAAAACAAGGAAAAAATGGATTAAAAGAAGTAACTTATAAAATAAAATATCAAAATGAAGTAGAAATTGAAAAAATACAATTATCAGAAAAGATAATAAAAGAACCTGTTAATAAGATAGTTCAAGTAAATAAAATTACAACATCAAGAGCAGGTACAACAACGAGAACAACACCAAATACAACAGTATCATCAAATGCAAACGGACAAATATATAAAATAACAGCATATTGTTCATGTGCTAAATGTTGTGGTAAGACAAATGGAGTTACTGCAATGGGAACACGTGCAACAGCTGGAAGAACAATTGCAGCTTCTGCTAAATTCGCATTTGGTACAAAATTAAATATAAATGGGCATACATATACTGTTGAAGACAGAGGTGGAGCTATAAATGGAAATAAAATAGATATATATGTAAATTCTCATGCAGAAGCTCTAGCTTGGGGTGTAAGATATTTACCAGTAAGTGTTGCTAATTAATAAAATATGATTTTAATTTGGGAATTCCTATTAAAGGAATTCCTTTTGTATTGCTATTTTTAGTTAAATGTAGTACAATATGATTATAAATTTAAAAGGAGAATGACATAAAAGAATTACTAGATGAAAATATTAGAGTAGAATATATGATGAAAGGATTATATAAATGAAACTAATATCATGGAATGTAAATGGAATAAGAGCATGTTTAGTAAAAGGATTTGCAAACTTTTTTAAGGAAATTGATGCAGATATATTTTGTGTTCAAGAAACAAAATGTCAACCAAGTCAAGTTGAATTAGAATTTGAGGGATACACAAGTTATTGGAATAGTGCAGAAAAAAAAGGATATTCAGGAACAGCAATCTTTACGAAAATGAAACCTAAAAAAGTAACTTATGGAATTGGAATAGAAGAACATGACAAAGAAGGTAGAGTTATAACATTAGAGTTCAAAGATTTTTATATGGTAGATATATATACGCCGAATTCAAAAAGAGAATTAGAGAGACTTGAATATAGACAAATTTGGGAAGATGAAATAAGGAAATATTTGTTAAAATTAAATGAAACTAAACCAGTTATTATGTGTGGGGATTTAAATGTAGCACATAAGGAAATAGATTTAAAAAACCCAAAAACAAATAGAAAAAATGCAGGATTTACAGATGAAGAAAGAAATAAAATGACAGAATTATTAAATGCAGGATTTATAGATACTTATAGATACTTATATCCAGATAAAGAAAGTGCATATAGCTGGTGGTCTTATATGGGACATGCAAGAGAAAAAAATGTAGGGTGGAGAATAGATTATTTTATAGTATCTAAAGATATAGCAAATAATATAAGAGAAGCTACAATATATCCAGAGATAATGGGAAGTGATCATTGCCCTGTTGGATTAATTATAGATATATAATTAATATGTAATATAAAATGGCAAAATGCCTTCAAATATCTGTCCCACATGGGACAAAAATGTCCCAAAAGAACCGTCCCCATGGGACAGGACAAAGGAGTGAAGAATATGGAAGAAATTAAACAAAGTTGGAAGAAAAGAATATCGTGGTTATTAATTGCAATAACGGTAGTTGTTATTTATAAGATGTTGGATAATTTTTCAAGTGTACAGGCATGGTTTGGAAGTTTGTTTGCAATATTAAAACCATTTTTAATTGGATTATTAATAGCATACATTTTAGTTATACCATGTAGAAAAATTGAAAATGCATTAAAAAAATCAAAATTAAAAGTAGTAGCTCAAAAGGCTAGAGGAATATCTGTTATAATTACATATATAATTTTTGTTTTGCTTATTATAATTATTCTTAATTGTATTTTCCCAATATTGAAAGATAGTGTATTTGAATTAATTAGTAATATACCGGGATATTATGATACTTTAGTTACTAAATATAATAATTTGCCTGAAGATTCAGTATTTAAAAGTGATATAATAAAAGAAAAAATGTCAGAATTAACAAGCATTGATATTAAACAATTTTTAAGTATTAATAATGATAAAATTATTGAATATGCTAAAAATATTATAAATGTATTTTCTGGAATATTTGATGTTTTTGTATCAATAGTAGTGTCTGTTTATATTTTATTGCAAAGAACAGCTATAGTAACGGCTTTGAGAAGATTTGCAAGGGCAGTGTTCAAAAAGAATACGTATGAAACACTTAATAAATATTTTACAAAAGGAAACGAAGTATTTTTCACTTTTGTTACTAGTCAATTACTAGATGCAGTAATAGTTGGTGTTTTAACTACTGTTGCTATGTTGATTTTAAAAGTAAAATATGCACCATTATTAGGTTTTATAATTGGTTTATTTAATATGATTCCTTATATTGGAGCAATAGTTGCTGTTGGTTTATCAATAATTATAACTTTTATTACTGGTGGTTTTGGAAAGGCACTAGCTATGGCTATAGTTGTTATAATATTACAACAAATTGATGCAAATATTATAAATCCTAAGATAATAGGTTCTTCATTGGAAACAAGTCCATTACTTGTATTGTTTGCTATTACTATTGGAGGTGCTTATTTTGGAATTATAGGAATGTTTTTGGCTGTTCCAATTGCTGTTGTAATTAAGACAATATTAACAGATTTTGTTGATAGTAGAAATAGAATTAAAGATGAAGAAGAACTAAAATAAAAATCAGATGAAAAATATTTTTCATCTGATTTTTGTCTGTTTAAGATATTAATTCCCAACGTTTTAATATTTTCTCAATCCATTGTGAGTCGTTTAGCAAATCTTTTGAATTTTCAATTATATCTGAAATATGCTCTTCTATGATACTTTCCAAATCATAAGATTGATACAATTCTGGATAAGATTCCTTATACTGATAAAACAACATTTGAATGCACGATATTTTAGATTCAAGTTCTTCATATCTTTCTAATAATTTGAAAGCTTTTGATAATTTTTCAGTTAAAGTTGATGGCATTTCTTGCGATGCTATAAAATTTAACATAAGAAAATTATTTTCGGCCTTTTTATTAGGAAAATACCATGCGAGCATTAAACAGCAAAGATCATAAAAATCTAGCATTTCCTTTAATTGCTTTTCTGCGGAAGTTTTTTTAGTAACTATTGGGTATCTTTTTGTTTTTAATAGTAACTCTAATCTCCGTTTAGGTGACAATTTTATTGATTCTTTTGAAAATAAGTTTTGTTCACCTTTAGACTTTGATAATTCTGTGGTCATTTTGTGTACCTCCTTAAAAATCTTATTTAAAATTTAAAAGCTTTATTAACAGACTATATATTTATTATACAATATTATGTAAAATTAGTCAATTTTTGTTGATGTTTTAGTTTTTTTTGTTTTTAAAATAGATATTGTAATAATTATTAGTAATACAGCAATAATTACAATTAATCCAGGCCATCCTAAAGTTGAAACTAATTTACTACCTAAAGACATTATAATGCCTGCTAGTAGAACACCTAAAGTTACAGCTGCTATGCTAGTTTTAAAATCTAAGTTTAAAAAGCTAGCTGCTAATGTTCCTGTCCATGCTCCTGTTCCTGGAAGTGGAATACCAACAAAAAGTAGTAATGCAAAGAAAATACCTTTATTTCCAGCAGCTTCTTTTAATTTTTTTCCACCTTTTTCTCCTTTTTCTAAGCACCATGTAAAAAAATTTCCAATGATTTTTTTGTCTTTTCCCCATTCAAGAACTTTTCTTGCAAATAAATAGATGATTGGAACAGGAAGCATATTTCCTATAATTGCTATTGTATAGTATAAAAATATATTTAAGCCTAAACTTTCTGCAATTGGTATAGCACCTCTTAATTCTACTATTGGAACCATGCTAATAAAAAAAACTAATAAATATTTTACTATAATTGGTAAACTTGCCATTTTGTTTTTCCTTTCATAAATTTTTATTTTTAAACTTTTAGTATTGTACTATAAATATTTGAAAATGTCTAGTCTCAAGTAACTCTCAATATATAAAAATGTGCCTAAGCATGCTTTTGGATTGCTAGGCACAGATTTTTTTCTAAAAAGTTCTTCAAAAGCTTGACTTCCGTAAGCAATTTGTGGTATTATATAAGATGAATTTATGCAAAAATTTAATATCAAGTAAATTTTAATTCAAATAGTTAAAAATTTAAGAAAAGAGGAATTAAATATAGTAAAATTATAGTCAATTTAAATTGAAAAGCAGACAAGTTAAATTAGCTATCAAAAGTAACTATATTCTAAGAAGGACTTTTCTTAAAATCAAATAAATCTATTATAAAATCTTAAATTTTATAATATTCTCTGCTTCCAATATTTATTTTTATAAGGAGTGATTTTTTTGAAAATTAGAGACATTCAATACGAAAAGGCTTCAAGAAAAGATTTCGCAAAAGTTGGAGATTTTATCGAAATGCCAAACCTAATTAAAGTGCAAAAAGATTCATATGAATGGTTTGTAAAAAAAGGTTTAGGAGAAGTATTAAAAGACATATCACCAATAGAAGATTATTCTGGAAATCTAGTTCTTGAATTTTTTGACTACTACATGGAAGACAAAACAAAATATTCAATCGAAGAAGCAAAAGAAAGAGATGCAACATATTCAACAAGATTACATGTTAAAGTTCGCTTAATCAACCGTGAAACAGGAGAAATTAAAGAACAAGAAATCTATTTGGGTGACTTCCCACTTATGACAGATAGTGGAACATTTATTATAAATGGAGCAGAAAGAGTTGTAGTAAGCCAATTAGTACGTTCACCAGGATGTTACTATGCGGAAGAGTTTGATACAAAAACAGGAAAAAGAACATATACATCTACAGTAATGCCTTTAAGAGGTGCATGGTTAGAATATGAAACAGATGGAAATGATATTTTCTATGTTCGTGTTGATAGAACAAGAAAAGTTCCAGTAACAACACTTTTAAGAGCAATAGGTATTGTATCAGATGACCAAATAAGAGATTTATTTGGAGATGAGGAATTATTAACTGCTACTATTTCAAAAGATACAATTAAAACTCAAGAAGAAGCTTTAGTTGAGATATACAAAAAATTAAGACCAGGAGAACTTCCAACAACTGATGCAGCAAGAAGTTTATTTGATGGATTATTCTATGATAATAGAAGATATGATTTAGCAAAAGTAGGTAGATATAAATTTAATCAAAAATTAAATTTAGCTACAAGAATTACAGGCAAAATAGCTGCTAAAGACATTATGGACAATGAAACAGGAGAAGTTTTTGTACAAGCAGGAGAAGTTATTACTAAAGAAGTTGCGGAAGATATTAAAAATGCAGGTATAAACATTGTAGATATATTAGTTGGAGAAAGAACAGTAAAAGTTATAGGTAATGGAATAGTTGATATTCATAAAGTTTTACCAACAGTTGATTTAAGTGCTTTAAATATTAATGAAGAAGTAAATTATCAAGTATTAAAAAATATAATTGAAACTGTTGATGAAAAAGATTTAGTAAAGACTATTGAACAAAGAATAGATGAATTAATACCAAAACACATTACAACAGAAGATATGATTGCTTCTATAAGCTATTTATTAAATTTATCACATGGACTTGGAAATATTGATGATATTGACCATTTATCTAATCGTAGAATTAGATGTGTAGGAGAATTATTACAAAATCAATTTAGAATTGGTTTAACAAGACTTGAAAGAGTTGTTAGAGAAAGAATGACAATTCAAGACTTGGATGTTGTAACACCACAAACATTAATTAACACAAAACCAATTACATCATCTATTAGAGAATTCTTTGGAAGTTCACAATTATCACAATTTATGGACCAAACAAACCCACTTTCAGAATTAACACATAAAAGAAGAATTTCAGCATTAGGACCTGGAGGTCTTACAAGAGAAAGAGCTGGATTTGAGGTTAGAGATGTTCACTATACACACTATGGTAGACTATGTCCAATAGAATCACCAGAAGGACCAAACATTGGACTTATATCAGCACTTTCATCATTTGCTAATATAAATGAATATGGATTTATAGAAACGCCATATAGAAAAATAGATCCAGAAACACATAGAGCAACAGATGAAGTTGAATATATGAGTGCAGATGTAGAAGATAATTATATAATTGCTCAAGCATCTGAGCCAATGAATGATAAAGGAGAATTCATTAATGACAGAATAAGAGTTAGATATAAAAATGAAATTATTGAAGTTGATAAAGACAGAGTTCAATATGTTGATGTTTCACCAAAACAATTGGTTTCAATAGCAGCAGCAATGATTCCTTTCTTAGAACATGATGATGCTAAAAGATCATTAATGGGTGCAAACATGCAAAGACAAGCTGTTCCATTGATGATTACTGAAAGACCAATAGTAGGAACAGGTATTGAATATAGAGCTGCTAAGGATTCAGGAATATTAATATTAGCAGAAGATGATGGTGTAGTTGAAAAAGTTACAGGAGATGCTATAACAGTTAAATACAAGAATGGAAAAACAGTTGTACATAAATTACGTAAGTTCAAAAGAACAAATGGTGGTACATGTATAAATCAAAGACCAATAGTTAAAAAGGGTGAAATAGTTAAAAAAGGCGATAGCATAGCTGATGGACCATCAACTAAAGATGGAGAAATGTCTTTAGGTAAAAACTGTGTTGTTGCATTCTCAACATGGGAAGGTTATAACTATGAAGATGCTATTCTTTTAAATGAAAGATTAGTAAAAGAAGATGTATTTACATCAATTCATATTGAAGAATATGATTGTGAATGCCGTGATACAAAATTAGGACCAGAAGAAATAACAAGAGATATTCCAAATGTTGGGGATGATGTATTAAAAGACTTAGATGAAAACGGAATTATTAGAATTGGTGCTGAAGTTAGACCAGGAGACATTTTGGTTGGTAAAGTTACTCCAAAAGGAGAAACAGAACTAACAGCAGAAGAAAGATTATTAAGAGCTATCTTTGGTGAAAAAGCCAGAGAAGTTAGGGATACATCTTTAAGAGTACCACATGGAGAAGCAGGAACAATAGTTGATGTTAAGATATTTACTAGAGATAATTCGGATGAATTAGGACCTGGTGTAAATCAAATAATTAGATGTTATATAGCGACAAAGAGAAAAATATCAGTTGGTGATAAAATGGCTGGACGTCATGGTAATAAAGGTGTTATTTCAAGAGTATTACCAGAAGAAGATATGCCATTCTTACCAGATGGTACACCAATAGACATCTTACTTAACCCATTAGGACTTCCATCTCGTATGAACTTAGGACAAATTCTTGAAGTTCACTTAGGTGGAGCTGCTAAAGCTTTAGGATGGCATGTATCAACACCAGTATTTGATGGTGCAACACAGGAAGATGTTGAGGAATTATTAAAACAAGCTGGTATGAGTGAAGATGGTAAATCAATTTTATATGATGGTAGAACTGGTGAGCCATTTGATAAACCAATTACAGTTGGTGTAATGTATATGTTAAAACTACATCACTTAGTAGATGATAAAATACATGCTCGTTCAACTGGACCATACTCATTAGTTACACAACAACCTCTTGGTGGTAAAGCACAATTTGGTGGACAACGTTTCGGAGAAATGGAAGTTTGGGCATTAGAGGCATATGGTGCTGCTTATACACTACAAGAAATGTTGACAGTTAAATCTGATGATGTTGTAGGTAGAGTTAAAACATATGAAGCTATTGTTAAAGGTGAAAACATTCCTGAACCAGGAGTTCCAGAAAGCTTTAAAGTTCTTATTAAAGAATTACAATCTTTAGGATTAGATGTTCGTTTATATTCTGAAGACAATAAGGAACTTGAATTAAAGGAAAATATTGAAGATGGTATCGAATATGATCCTGAAAAGGATAAAAAATATTTGACTGAAGAAGAAGTTCTTACTGAAAATGAATTGGCAGATGGTTATAGTGAAGATAACGAAGATATTGAAGATGATGTTTTACTTGATGAAGAAGTTGATGAAAATGATGAACTTTTTCAGGATTTAGATGATGAAGATGATGAAGCTATCTTTAATAATGATTTAGCTGATGAAAATTTTGACAATGATGATGATATTATTGAATAATTAATTTTTATTACATATTTATATATTAATATTTTTCAGTAAAAACATAGCTGTGGTTTACCTAATGGTCTTTGTTTTCAAAATATTAATATATAAAATGTATAAAATAAGTAACTTAATAAATTATAAAAAGTGAGAAGTCGACAGAAGTGATTTGCAAGAGCAGAGGGATAGAACTTTGAAACTGTTTTATGATTACCCAAAAACAAAAAATTATAGGGGGAAATTTTAGTGGACGAATTAGATATTTTTAATAAAATAAAAATAGGAGTTGCATCTGATGAGAAAATAAGAGAATGGTCAAAAGGTGAAGTTAAAAAACCTGAGACTATAAATTATAGAACTTTAAAACCAGAAAAAGATGGTTTGTTCTGTGAAAGAATATTTGGACCAACAAAAGACTGGGAATGTCACTGTGGTAAATATAAAAGGGTTAGATATAAAGGAATAGTTTGCGACAGATGTGGTGTTGAAGTAACTAAATCTAAAGTAAGAAGAGAAAGAATGGGACATATTGAACTTGCTGCACCAGTTGCACATATTTGGTATTTTAAGGGAATACCAAGTAGAATTGCATTAATACTAGATATTTCACCAAGAAATTTAGAGAAAGTGGTATATTTTGCTTCTTATATTGTTACAGATAAAGGAACATCAGATTTAACTAATTGCCAAGTTTTAACTGAAAAAGAATACCATGAAGCAGAAGAAAGATGTGGAAGAGGTTCTTTTAAAGCTAAAATGGGTGCAGAAGCTTTAAAAGAGTTACTTGAAAAAGTAGATTTAGATAAATTATCTAAAGTAATAAGAAAAGAATTAGAAAGTGCAAGTGAACAAAAGAAAAGTAAACTTGTAAAAAGATTAGATACAGTTGATTCATTTAGACTTTCTAATACAAGACCTGAGTGGATGATAATGTCAGTTGTACCAGTTATTCCACCAGAATTAAGACCAATGGTTCAATTAGATGGTGGTAGATTTGCAACATCTGATTTAAATGATTTATATAGAAGAGTTATTAATAGAAATAACAGATTAAAAAGATTATTAGAATTAGGAGCTCCAGAAATAATTGTAAGAAATGAAAAAAGAATGTTACAAGAATCTGTTGATGCTTTAATTGATAATAGTAGAAGAGGAAGACCAGTTACAGGTGCTGGTAATAGACCTTTAAAATCATTATCAGATATGCTAAAAGGAAAACAAGGAAGATTCCGTCAAAACTTATTAGGTAAGAGAGTAGACTATTCAGGACGTTCTGTTATCGTTGTAGGTCCAGAACTTAAAATCTATCAATGTGGACTTCCAAAAGAAATGGCTGTTGAACTATTCAAACCATTTGTAATGAGAGAATTAGTTGGTAGAGGAATTGCCCAAAATATAAAAAATGCTAAGAGAATGGTTGAAAGATTAAGACCAGAAGTATGGGAAATATTAGAATATGTTATTAAAGATCACCCAGTAATGTTAAACCGTGCTCCTACACTACATAGATTAGGTATTCAAGCATTTGAACCAGTATTAGTTGAAGGTAGAGCAATAAAACTTCACCCATTAGTTTGTGAAGCATTCAACGCTGACTTTGATGGTGACCAAATGGCTGTGCATTTACCATTATCACCAGAAGCACAAGCAGAATCAAGATATTTAATGTTAGCAACAAACAACTTATTAAAACCACAAGATGGTAAACCAGTTGCGGTACCTAGACTAGATATGATTTTAGGAAGTTATTACTTAACAATGACTTTAGATGGAGAAAAAGGTGAAGGTAAATACTTTAAAGATCCAGAAGAAGCAATAATGGCATTTGAAAATCATGAAGTAGATATTCACTCTAAAATATTTGTTAGAATAACAAAAGAAATAGATGGAGAAATGAAATCTAAAAAAATTGAAACAAGTGTTGGTAGAATTATATTTAATCAAGGCATACCACAAGATTTAGGATTTATTGATAGAAATGAAGATCCATTCCAATATGAAATTAATTTCCCTGTTGTTAAGAAAACAATGGGACAAATAATTGAAAGAGTAATTAGAGTACATGGTGTTGTTGAATCAGCTGAAGTAATAGACTATGTTAAAGCTTTAGGATTTAAATATTCAACAATTGCAGGTATTACATTCTCAATGAGTGATGTTAAAGTGCCAGTGGCTAAAAAAGGATTACTTGAAGAAGCAGATAAACAAATAGAAACTATTAGAAAACAATATGCAAGAGGTTTAATTACTAATGATGAAAGATATAACTCAGTAATTAAAGTATGGGAAGATGCAACTAAGAAAATAAGTAAGGCAATGGAAGATAACTTTGAAGATTTAAACCCAATTTATATGATGGTTAAATCTGGAGCCAGAGGTAATATGAACCAATTAAGACAAATTGCAGGTATTCGTGGACTTATGGCTAGTACAACAGGTAAAGCAGTTGAAATTCCTATTAAGTCATCATTTGCAGAAGGACTAGATGCATTAGAGTACTTTATTTCTGCACATGGTGCACGTAAGGGACTTTCAGATACAGCTTTAAGAACAGCCGACTCAGGATATTTAACAAGAAGATTAGTTGATGTATCACAAGATATTATTGTTAGGGAATATGATTGTGGAACACATGAAGGTTTAGTAGTTTATGATATTAAAGATGGAAATCAAATAATTGAAAAAATGCAAGAGAGACTTATTGGTAGATTTGTAGTTACTGATGTATATCATCCAGAAACTAAAGAACTTATTGTTGATACAAATACTATGATAACAGAAGAAATAGCAGAAAAAATAGTAGAAGCTGGAATTGAAAAATTAGAAGTACGTTCAGTTTTAGCATGTAGATCAAAACATGGTGTATGTCAAAAATGTTATGGTATGGGATTAGCAAGAAGAAACTTAGTATCAATAGGAGAATCAGTAGGCATTATAGCGGCACAATCAATTGGTGAGCCAGGTACACAGCTTACAATGAGAACTATTCACTCTGGTGGTGTTGCTGGTGTAGCAGATATTACACAAGGTCTTCCAAGAGTTGAAGAATTATTTGAAGCAAGAAAACCTAAGGGAGTTGCAATTATTACTGAAATTGCAGGTAAAGTTAAAATAAAAGAAACAAAGAAGAAAAAAGAAGTTGTAGTAACATCAAAAGAAGATTCAAAAACATATACAATACCATTTGGATCTAAGATGAAAGTTAAAGATGGAGATATGGTAGAAGTTGGAGATCCATTAATAGAAGGATCTATAAATCCATCAGAAATACTTGAATTAAAAGGACCAGAAGGAGTTTATGAATATTTAACTTCTGAAGTTCAAAAAGTATATAGAAATCAAGGTGTTGATATTAATGATAAACACGTTGAAGTTATTGGAAGACAAATGCTTAAAAAGGTTAGAGTTGAAGATAATGGAGATACAGATATGTTTCCAGGTTCATTGGTTGACATGTATGACTTTGAAGATAAAAATAATGAAGCAATTACTGAAGGAAAAAGACCAGCTACAGGTAAAAGAGTATTGCTTGGTATTACAAAAGCATCTCTTGCAACAGATAGTTTCTTATCAGCTGCATCATTCCAAGAGACTACAAGAGTTCTTACAGAAGCAGCAATTAAAGGTAAAGTTGATGATTTAGTTGGATTAAAAGAAAATGTTATTATTGGTAAATTAATTCCAGCCGGTACTGGTATGAAAAAATACCAAGAAACTCATATTAATACAGAGAAAAAACTTGAAGAAGTTGCAGATGCAGAATAGAAAATGTCCTAGTTGGGATGATTCTGTTTTGGGAAAATTTTGAAAAATAAGAAAAGAATTCACGATATATAATTTGTGAATTCTTTTTTATATTATAGGAAAGTTATCCGAACTTCCTATAATATAAATACTTTCAATTATGCGTGGACTGAACTCTATATTTTAAAATTTAAATAATTTTTTTTTATCTGTGGAATAATATATTTTAGGAGAAAGAGAGGTATCTATGTTTTTGTTTATTTCAAGTTGTGTTTTAATCAGTTTTATTTTTTTCTTATGGATACTATTAATAGCATCTAGTAAATCAAAGTCAGATGAAGAAAAATTTATAGAAGATAATTTGCAAATGCATTATTTGAAGGAGTTTTCAAAGAAAAAGAAAAATTATTAAATTTTTATAAATATATTGATTTTTGTAAAAATCAATTATATAATTTTATTAGCTAGTGCCTTATTTATAGCATTATTGCTTACAATGAGAAAATTTTTTTAGGAATTTTAGTAAAATGGATAATAAAGAGAAATTTATGAAAGAAGCCTTAAAAGAGGCGAAAAAAGCATATGATAAATTAGAAGTACCAGTTGGAGCTGTAATTGTAAAAGATGGTAAAATTATAGCAAGAGCACATAATTTAAAAGAATCAAAATGTGACACTACTAAACATGCGGAAATTTTAGCTATTCAAAAAGCAAGCAGAAAATTAAATTCTTGGAGATTGTTGGACTGTGAAATGTATGTAACATTAGAACCATGTTCAATGTGTGCAGGAGCTTTAATTAATTCTAGGATAAGAAAAGTTTATATTGGTACAAGTGATGAAAAAACGGGAGCAGTTGGTTCAATTTTTAATTTGTTAGAGGATTATACTTTTAATCATAAAGTTGAATATGAAAAAGGAATTTTAAAAGAAGAATGTGAAAAAATACTATCGAATTTTTTTAAAGACTTGAGGAAATTGAAAAAATAAAAACAGCATAATGTCTAAAAAGAACAATGTTATATATCCATTAGAAATTAAGAAAAGTGAACTATTTCCAATTGATAAAAATAATAATTATATCCCAATTGAATTAATTTAAATAAAAAAATATTCTAAATACTTGATATTTGGAATATTTTTATTATATAATAGAACAAATCCTTAAAATATAATTATATTTTGAGTTGCCTTAAACACAGAAGTTCATAAAATAAAAATAAATTTTTATTTTATGAAAAGAGGGGTAGTATTATGAAAAAATTTTTATCAAATTACAAATCAACAATTATTCTTTTAGTTGCGATAATTGTTGGTGCAATTGTAGGAATTGTATTCAAAGAAAAAGCAACTATATTAAGTCCATTAGGGGATTTATTCTTAAATCTATTATTAGTTATAATTGTTCCACTCATTTTTTTAAATATAACTACAGCAATATCAAAAATGAAACAACCTAAAAGGTTAGGAAAAATTATTGTATCAATAATTGGAGTTTTTTTAGTAACTTCTATTATTGCAGTTTTGATAGGGTTTGCAAGTACATATTTTGTAAAACTTGTAAATACTGAAGATGGAGAACAAATAAAAGCTTCACTTGAAGAAACAGTGGATACTGAAGAAGATACAAGTGAAGAATTAACAATTGCTGATAGAACAGTAAAATTACTTACTGTCAATGATTTTTCTAAATTAATTTCAAAAGACAATATTATTGCGTTATTAGTATTTTCAATAATTGTAGGTGTTGCAATTAATATGTCAGGAGAAAAAGGGGAACCATTTGGAAAAGTTTTGGAATCAGCAAATGATGTTATGGCAAATATAGTTAAAATTATAATGTATTATGCCCCAATAGGATTGGGTTGCTATATGGCATCATTTATTGGAAGTTTTGGAACTTCAATAGCTGTAGGATATTTGAAAACTTTTATTGTATATTTAATTGTTTCAATAGTATTTTATTTTGTAATGTATAGCATATATGCTTTTATTGCAGGTGGAAAAAAAGGTGTAAGAGTATTTTGGAAATATGTTATTCCAGCTACAGTTACAGCAATGGGAACATGTTCAAGTGCTGCTTGTATACCTGTAAACATTGAATCAACTAAAAAAATGGGAGTATCAAATGATATTGCAGAAACAACAATTCCTTTAGGAACAAGTTTCCACAAAGATGGTTCTATAATAGGATCTGTATTTAAAATAATGTTTCTAGTTGGATTATTTGGAACAAGTTTAGCAACGTTTGGAGATGTAATGGGAGTTTTAGGTGTTGCATTGCTTGCTAATTTGTTAATAACTGCTGTTCCAATTGGTGGAGGAACAATTTCAGAGATGCTAATAATAACAATGATGGGCTATCCAGTTGCATCATTGCCAATTTTAACAATAATTGCAACAATAATAGATATGCCTGCTACTGTTCTAAATGTTGTTGGAGATGATGTTTCTTCAATGATGGTTGCTAGAATAGTTGATGGGAAAGATTGGAATAAAGATAATTAAAAAAATATATATGTATTTATAAAAAAATAATAATAGATTTAAAATAAAAAGAATCAAGTTAGAAATTATATAACTTGATTCTTTTCTTTTATAAATAAGTTATTCTGCTAAAAAAATTGATGTTTTTTGAACTTTTAAAAATGTATAATTTCATTATAAATTTCAATAGCAAAATTATCAGTCATTCCAGCAATATAATATATAATTGTTTGATAGAAATCTTTTTCACTATCTAGCGAAAATAGAATTTTATTTTTTAGCTTTAAAGCATCTCTACTTCCCAAGTCATAATAATTTTGCATAAATCCTATAAAACTATTACACAATTTTGGATATGTTTTTGATAGTATTTGTAAATTTTCTAAGGTGCTTTTAGAATTATAGGTAGATTTTAAGAGGTTATATATCTCATTTATAACAATGTTAAAATATCTTACTGAAGGTTTGATTCTTTTTGAAGAATAGATATTTCTATAATTAAATTCTTTGATTTTATTCATAAGTTCAAGTGATTCTTTAGAAAAGCATAGACCTTTTTCAGGTGATGAATTTTCACATAAATCATATATTAATTTATTAATAATTATAGTATTATTAATTTGTTCATTATTTGGAGTTATATTTAGTACTTCAAATAATTCATCAGTATGCTCGTTTAAAATTCCCAATGTAATGGCATCTTCTATATCGCGACATATATATGAAATTTTGTCAGAAATTTTTACAACACATGCTTCCCATGTGTATGGAGCAAATTGGTTTGGGAATGTATAGTTTTTTAAATCAATAAAATCATTTCTAGGTCTAATGCAATTTTCATCAATTTCTCCGCAATGTGAAACTATGCCATCTCTAACTGCATATGTTAAATTTAAATTTTGCATATTTTTATTGTTATCTTCTAAAAGTTCAATATTATCAACAAATTCTAATCCGTTTTTTTCATGCCAAAATGGCTTATTTAAGTCTATTTTTGAAATTTTAGATAATATTTTTTCTCCTTCATGTCCAAATGGGCTATGACCAATATCATGTGCAACAGAAATGGCTCTAGTAAGTTCAGTATTTAATCCTAAATATTTAGAAATTGTATGACTTATAGACTCAACATGTGTTACATGTTCTATTCTTGTGCATATATGGTCATTTTCAGGTGAAAAGAATACTTGGGTTTTGTGCTTTAGCCTTTTGTAAGCATTACTATGTATTATTCTTGTGTAATCTCTTTGAAATTCATCTCTTATGTCATTATTTCTAGTGTAAAGCGGATGTTCCCTTTTTATTAGATTTTCCCAATTTTTATTTTCTGGTGAAGATGCAAAGTTTTCAAATTTTTTCATAATGTAACCTCCTTAAATGATATTGTAATTATTGTACTACAAAAAATTGTAAAAATCTATAAAACTGATTGAAATAAAAATGTTTTAATAGTATAATTGTTTCGAAAGGGGATATTGTAATGTTTAATTTAGTAAAAGATGACTTTGATGAAAACATGGATGATATATTAAATTCAATAAATAAAATTTTGGAAAATGAAGAAGATATAGAAGAAAAAAAGGAAAAAGAAAAATAATAAAATAGGGGGATATAAAAATGGCAAATTCAAAATTAATAGTAGTAGAAGGACCACAAGGAGCAGGGAAAACAACAATAACAGATTTTTTAAGATATTCTTTAAGTTATACTAATTTATATAGATTATCTGGTACAGCAGATAGTACACCAGCAGGAAAGAAAAAAGCAGAAGATATGTATGTAGATTTAGTTGAATATATGAAGAAAATGGAAAACAAAAGCATCAATTTAGTTTTTGATAGAACATTTTTCACAGAAGAAAATTATTGTAGATTAGGTAAAAAAGAGTATTCTTTTACAGATGTATACAATAAATTATTGGATAGTTTTAGTAAATTAGATTTTGAAATATATTATATAACATTATATTTAAGAGATGAAAATTTGTATAATGAAAGATTAAATAGAGAAGGAAAGGCAATATTTAAAGGGTCTAAATTTGGAGCAGAAAATAGCATAAATCAGCAAAAAATGTATTTACAAATGGCAGAAGAAATAAAAGAAAAATATCCTAACATTAAAGTAGTTAATATTGCAAATGATAGAGAATTAGAAGAAGTAAAAGTAGAGATAAGAGAAATAGTAGGATTTTAATAGCATACAATATAAAACAGAGAAAAAACGAGTATTGCAGAGGAAAAGTGAGATAATAAAACATTCTTAAACATTATATATTTACAATTGCTAAATAAGTCAAAAATTAACATTTTATATATTTGGAATATTTTTCAAAATTTGGTATAATATATCTTGATGGTGCATTATTCTAGTCGTACTTAAATTTACGAGGGTGGGGCTAAAAATCCACTAAAGGGCACATCGTTGAAGTTTCTTGTTTGTGCGCGAAATGCCAGTTTTGTGTGTATTCAGGGAGTAAAGAGGTTAGGGTAACATATAATGGCATATATGTGATTCCCTGGTTTCGCGGAGGCTTAAATAGAATTTTAAGTTAAACCTATGTTGAGTGCCAAGACACAAAATACATAGTGTAGCCTGTCTCGAGTGAGTGTATTGGGATTATCTTTATCAAAGTAATTCATATTTTGGCCAAATGTTTTTTACTTTAGATTATGAAATTGCATTTGCAAAAAAGACTAGTAAATTTGTAAAAGTATGTTAAGGAAAACTTCTAGAATGTTTGCTTTGTCAAAAGCTTGAAAATCTAGGGATTAAGGTACGGATTTTAGTGGCGATCTGGTGGCTAAAATTATTTTAGTTATTTTCCATAAACGGAAACGGCTCTAACAGTAATGTTAAGCGGAAAATAGAGAAATTCAACCAGACCTAAACCGTAAAATTTACTTAGGTTTTTACCATCTATATTTTAATTTAGAAATTATTGGCAAGCCATTGAGCTTGTCTTAATTTTTATATGTAATATAAGTAATATGATTTATATAATAAAATATTATAATTTGTATAGAAAACTAGAAAGAAGGAAAAAATTAATGAAAAAAAATCAAGAAAACAAAAAAGAACACTCGAATATGGAATGGGTAATACAATCATTTGTAATGACATTTATTTTGTCATTAATATTTGCATATGTATCAACAAATGGAGTATCAAATCTAAGTTTAATACCAGCACTCTTAATATTGATAATAGTAGTATTACTAGGAATATTTTTTGATATTATAGGTGTAGCTGTTACAGTTGCTAATGAAGAAGAGTTTCATGCAAAAGCAACTAAAAAAGTAAAAGGTTCAAAAGATTCAATTAAATTAATCAAAAATGCTCCAAAAGTTGCAAATATTTGTGCAGATGTTATTGGTGATATTTGTGGGGTATTAAGTGGTTCTATAAGTGCGTTAATTTCTATAAAGATTTCAACTCAAATGAATTTACCATTTAATATTCAGTTTGTTTTAAGTGCTTTAGTGTCAGCTTTAACTGTTAGTGGTAAGGCTTTCGGTAAGGATATTGCTAACAAAAACTCTACTGAAATTGTGCATAAAGTTGGTATTGTTTTGAATAAATTTAGTAAAAAGTGAGACAGATGGGACAGTCCGATTTTGTCTTATATTTTTGTCGATTTTTGTCAAAATTTAACCAATTCATTTTTTCGACAAAATTTAACAATATAAATGAGACAAAATTGGACTGTCCCATCTGTCTCAAAGGAGGAAAAATTATGAAAGCATTAATAACAGGATCGTCTTCTGGAATAGGAAGAGATATGGCGAGAGTATTAGCCAAAAAAGGATATAATCTAGTATTGGTAGCAAGAGATGAACAAAAATTGAATGGATTAGCAAAAGAACTACGAAAAGAAAATAAAGTAGAAATTCAGGTAATATCAATGGATTTGTCAGTAGAACAAAATTGCATTGATTTGCACAGAAGTGTAAAAGATGTGGATATTTTGATTAATAATGCAGGTTTTGGTGATTGTGGAAACTTTACACATACAGATTTAAACAAAGAATTGACAATGATAAAAACAAATATTATTGCGTATCATATTTTAACAAAATTATATTTAGTTGATATGAAAGCAAAAAATACTGGTAAGATTCTAAATGTTGCATCAATTGCAGGTTTTATGCCAGGACCATTAATGGCTACTTATTACTCAACAAAGGCGTATGTTGTAAGACTTTCAGAATCCATTAGAGAAGAATTAAAAAAAGAAAAATCAAATGTTCAAATTAGTATTTTATGTCCAGGTCCAGTAAATACAAATTTTAATAATGTTGCAAATGTTAAGTTTCATATGAGAGAAGCTAGCAGCTACAATGTTGCTAATTTTACAATAAATAAATTGCTTATGGGTAAATTTTATATTATACCTGGTTTGGATGTAAAGTTGGGTATTTTCTTTAGTCATTTTGTACCTAGTAGTTTTATTGCTAAAATTACTTATAAAGTACAAAAAAGAAAGATTAAAAGATGAGACAGTTGGGACAGTCCTAATTTGTCTCATTTATATTGTCTAATTATGTCAAAAAATAAATTAATACATTGTTTTACAAAAATCGACAAAAATGTGAGACAAATTAGGACTGTCCCAACTGTCTCATGAAATTTTCTCAAAACTCTTGACAAATTCACAAAAATAGTGTAAAGTATATTAGCATTACAAATTTAAAGAGGTAGTTATTATGGATGAAAAAATAAAAATAAGTATATTGTGTGATTTATATGGTAAATTATTAACCGAAAAGCAATTTGAATTCTTAAATGACTACTATAATAACGACTTGTCACTATCAGAAATAGCAGAAAATAATGATATAACAAGACAAGCTGTTAGAGACATTATAAAGAAGGGAGAGAAAAAGCTTTTCGAATATGAAGAAAAGTTGTTATTTATGAAAAGGATGTTAAATCAAGAAAAAACAATTCAACATATTTTATCAGAATTAACAAAAATAGAAAAAGATTCATCTGACAAAAAAGTAGCTAATATTTTAGAAACAGTAAAAAAAGAATTGAATTGTTTAGTATAAGGGAGGAAAACAAATGGCTTTTGAAGGATTGTCTTCTAGGTTGCAAGAAATAACAAGAAAATTAAAAGGAAAAGCAAGAATTACTGACTCAGATTTAAAAGAAATGTTAAGAGAAGTAAAGCTTGCACTATTAGAAGCTGATGTTAACTATAAAATAGTAAAAGAATTTATAGCCAATATACAAGAAAAAGCACTTGGACAGGATGTTTTAAAATCATTAACACCAGGCCAACAAGTTGTTAAAATTGTAAAAGATGAATTAATAGAATTATTAGGTGGAACAGAAAGCAAAGTTAATTTTTCACCAAATCCACCAACAGTAATAATGTTAGTTGGACTTCAAGGTTCTGGTAAAACAACAACAGCAGGTAAACTTGCAAATTTATTTAGAAAACAAGGGAAAAAACCATTATTAGTAGCGTGTGATGTTTATAGGCCGGCGGCTATTAAACAATTACAAGTTGTCGGAGCTCAGTTAAATATTCCCGTATTTGCAAATGAGCAATCAAAAGATGTTGTACATATTGCAAAACAAGCAATAAATGTGGCAATGTCAAAATTAAATGATGTAATTATTCTTGATACAGCTGGTCGTTTACAAATAGATGAACAGTTGATGGAAGAATTACAAGATGTTAAGAAAAGTGTAAAACCTCATGAAATACTATTAGTAGTAGATTCTATGACTGGCCAAGAGGCTGTAAATGTTGCAGAAACTTTTAATGAAAAAGTTGGAATTGATGGAATTGTATTAACCAAATTAGATGGTGATACTAGAGGTGGTGCAGCACTTTCAGTTAAAAAAGTTACTGGTAGACCTATAAAATTTGCAGCAACTGGTGAAAAATTAAGTGATATAGAAATTTTTCATCCAGATAGAATGGCATCAAGAATTTTAGGAATGGGTGATATGCTAGCAGTTATAGAAAAAGCTGAAGAAGCATTTGACTTAGAAGAAGCCGAGAAACTTGAAAAAAAGATGAGAAAAAGTGAGTTGGATTTAGATGATTATTTAGCTCAAATAAGGCAAATGAAAAAAATGGGTTCTTTCTCATCATTATTAAAACTAATACCTGGAATGAATCAATTTAAAGATATAAAAGTAGATGACAAAGAATTTGCTAAAATAGAAGCCATTATTTGTTCAATGACACAAAAAGAAAAAAGAAATACAAAGCTTTTAAATGCAAGTAGAAGAATAAGAATAGCAAAGGGTAGTGGTACTACAGTACAAGATATAAACAAATTTATTAAATCGTATGAAATGACTCAAAAAATGATGAAACAAATGAAAAATAAAGGTGGAATGAAGAAGCTTATGAATGGTATTGATGAAAATGCACTTAAAAATTTTAAGATGTAGATAAATAAAAAAGTATGTATATTATACATTATAAAAATGTTTTTAAATTTTTAAATTTATATAAATAAAATTCTTAAGAAATTTTTCAATTTTTTATAAAAAAATTTAGAAATTTTCTTAAATTTCGAGGAGGTGAATTTGAAATGGTAAAAATAAGATTACAAAGAGAAGGAAAGAAAAAAGCTCCTTTCTATCATATAGTAGTAGCTGATTCTAAAGCTCCAAGAGATGGTAAAATAATTGAGCAAATTGGTACATATGATCCAATGACAAAACCATCTACAATAGTTTTAAATCAAGAAAAAGTTGCACAATGGATAAAAAATGGTGCAAAACCAACTGAAACAGTTAAAAAATTAATTGAAAATGCAACAAAATAATTTTAAGGAGAAATTAACATGAAAGAAATTATAGAAACTATAATATTAAACCTTGTAGATAATAAAGAAGCTGTTCAAATAAATGAAGTTCAAGGTGAAAAAGCTATAGTGTTTGAAGTAAAAGTTGCAAATGAAGATATGGGAAAAGTAATAGGAAAACAAGGAAAACTTGCTAAATCAATAAGAACTGTTGTTAAATCAATTGGAGCTAGAGAACATAAAAAGGTTTCTGTAGAATTTATAGATTAATTGAGGTAAAAATTTTATGCAAGAGTTTTTAGAAATAGGTCAAATTGTTAATACATTTGGTATAAAAGGTATGCTTAAAGTAAAGCCATTTACTGATGATATTAAAAGATTTGATGATTTAGAAAAAGTATATGTTGAAAAAAATAAATCCAAGAAACAATATGAAATTGAAGAAATAAAATATCATAAAGATATGGTGTTAATTAAATTCAAAGGAATAGACAAAGTGGAAGATGCAGAAATGTTAAGAAATTCATATTTAAAAGTTAATAGACAAGATGAACCGGAATTAGATAAAGGTACATATTATATTGTTGATTTATTAGGACTAAATGTTTATTCTGATGAAGGAAATTTGCTTGGAAAATTAGATGATATATTTAATAATGGAAGTTGTGACATATATGTTGTAAAAGATGAACTTGGTAAACAGTTATTATTACCTGCTATATCTGATGTAATTAAAGAAATTAATTTAGAAGAAAGCAAGATAGTGGTTCATATAATTAAAGGTTTAATTTAAAAAATAATGGAGGTATATAAAATCAGAATGAAGTTTGATGTTTTAACACTTTTTCCAGAGATGTTTGATATTCTAAATGAAAGCATTATTGGAAGAGCAAAGGAAAAAGGTCTAATAAATATTAATCTAATAAATATTAGAGATTTTTCAAAAGATAAACACAAAAAAGTTGATGATACTCCTTATGGTGGTGGAGCAGGTATGGTTATTGGGCCAGATGTTGTATATGATGCCTATAAATCTGTTCAAGATAACAAGGCTAAAGTTATATATATGTCTCCACAAGGTAAAAAATTAAACCAAAAAAAAGTAGAAGAGCTATCTAAACAAGAACATTTAATTCTTCTTTGTGGTCATTATGAAGGAATTGACCAAAGGGTACTAGATAAAATTGTTGATGAGGAAATTTCAATAGGTGATTATGTATTAACAGGAGGAGAACTTCCAGCAATGGTACTAATTGATTCAGTTAGTAGATATATTGAGGGAGTCTTAAAAGAAGAGTCTATTAAAGAAGAATCTTTTTCACAAGGACTTTTAGAATATCCACAATACACTAGACCAGAAATTTTTGAAGGCGAACAAGTTCCAGAAGTATTGCTTTCTGGTCATCACAAAAATATTGACAAATGGAGAAGAAATCAAAGCTTGAAAATAACTTTAAGTAAAAGGCCAGACCTTTTAGAAAAAATTGAATTATCTGATGAAGATAAAAAGATTTTAGAAGATATAAAAAATAAATAATGATGTGCCAAACAAAGTAGGCACCGCTCAAAATAAAAGAAGGAGGTAAATTCTAAAATGGATATTATTAAATCAATAGAACACGAACAACTTAAGAATAAAATACCAGAATTAAAAGTTGGTAATACAGTAAAAGTACATGTTAGAATAAAAGAAGGAAACAAAGAAAGAATACAAGTTTTCGAAGGAATTATAATTAAAGTTCAAGGTGGAGGAGTTAACCAAACATTTACAGTAAGAAAAACATCTTACGGTGTTGGTGTTGAAAAAACATTCTTAATCCATTCTCCATTAGTTGAAAAAGTTGAATTAGTTAGAGTAGGTAAGGCAAGACGTGCTAGATTATTCTATTTGAGAGATAGAGTAGGTAAAGCTGCTAAAACTAAAGAAATGGTTGGAGCTAGAATTGAAAACAGAGAAATTACTGTTAAAGAAGATTTAGTAGAAGAACCAGTAGTTGAAGAAGTTAAAGAAGAAGTTGTTGAAACTCCAGTAGTTGAAAAAACAAAAACTGAAGTTACAGAAACACCAGCTGTTGAAGAAACAGAAAACAAAGCTGAATAATTTGAAATAAAAACTCACATAAATATATTATGTGGGTTTTATTTAGTTAAATAAATTATAACAAAAGTTTTAACCAACTTATTTTGCTAAAACAAAATAAGTTGGCAAAAAAACAAAGTTATTTTATAATACTATTAGGAGTCGATTATATGTTAAATATTGCTAAGAAAGATAATGATATTAAATATATACAAGTTTCATATATGCTCACAGATGATAAAGTAATAGAAAGAGAATTTGGAGCATTTAATGCTATAGATGACAATTACCCAAAGTATGTAATTACTTTAGATAAAATGGATTTTTCAAGAAGAGGAATTATCCATAAAAATATTATAGATTTTTTAATGGATGAAGATTTTTAAAAAAATCCCCTTTTACCAAATAGTGAAAGGGGTTAAAATTTTATAATTTAATAAATAATAAACATAAAAATATATAGGCATATCTAAAAATTTTCTTTTGGCAAAGTCGATTAAAAATTTCTTGATAAGACTCATTAAAAGCACAATATTTATCGACAAAAGTTAAAATATAACTTTCTTTATATTTTGGCAATGCAAAAGTTACAGGCCACATATGTTTTAAAATAATGTCGGTCTCTTTATCATTTAAATCAAACAATTTTGAGGCATTTGTATAAGCTGTTTTAGGATGGGTAAAAGCATGCAAACCTTTTCTTCCATTTTCTCTTTTTCTCCAGTCGTACAAAAATAAATCATGTAACATTGCGGCTCTGCTACAAGAAATATAATCTAAATTAAACTTTTTACAATATATATAACAATAGAATGAGGCTATTAAACAATGTTCAAAACAACTTGTTTTAAAGTGTTGCCTATAATTATTCATTTGTTTAACAGTTTCATTTTCTAATATATCTTTAATTATATTTATAAAGTCAGTATCATTATAAATTTTTTCGAGTAAATTTTCCAATATGAACACCTTTTTTCTTATTTTTCATATTTATTTTAGTATAGATTATTATATGTGTCAATAGAAAAAAATAACAAAAAATATTTACATTCTTTTTGTGTAATGATAAAATATAAAACAAGAAAAATAGTAATATAGTTTGCATATCTTATGCAATTATAGATAGGAAAATATTTAAAATTAAATGTTTAGATACTTATTAAATGGAAAAAATAAAATAAATATAAATTTTTTGGAGGTTATTATGAAACTTAAGAAAAAAATCTTAATAGGAATATTTGCTGTTTCAATGGTATGTATAATATTACAACCAAATAAAGCAAATGCGGCATTACAGTCTAATGGAGGAACTCCTGCAACAAAAGATATAGATGGGTGGATGCTACAAGTAAGAAAAATGCAAGAATTGGGAGGAACTTTAGGAAGAACAGATACTATAGACAATACCAACTTAATGAGTAATGCAACAGATTTAGATATACATATGGAAAAAAATACTGAATATGGTGCTATGGCAATACTTTCAGCTTCTGCTTATGGAAATCCAAATAAAATAGAAGATGGTGATACAACAACAGGAAATTCTACAGGTATAGTAATAAAATTTAATAAAGAATGGGTTGCAGCAGGATGGGTAGGTACTCTAGGGTTTAATAGTATAAATGCCTCAAGTATAGATAAAATAGTATCTTCTGGAAATAGATATAAAAATATTTATTATAGCCCTAGTAATGGTAATGGAAAAGTAGAAAAAAGTTTTGTAGGAGATGCAACTGATGAAACAAAAGGATGGCATGGATCAAATGCATATTCTTGGTTTACATATCATTATAGTGGAATGATACGTGGCTATTATAATAGTATTTTTGCATTTAATGGTAGTGGACACCCGAATTCTTCACCAGATGCATATGGTTATAATCCCAGAGCTTCTCGTGCGGTTATTGTAGTGGGTACAGGAATTTAATAAACTAAGGAATATTAAGTAATTAATGATAAAAAAAGGAGGAACAAATGCAAAAGCCTAATAAGAGATTTACAAATTTAAAATTGAATAAGAAAATGTTAATTTTAGCTATAGCAATTTTTTTATTAGCCTCTTGCATTATAGTTATTTCAACGCAAGTACTAAAACAAATAAAAATAAAGCAGTTGGAAAATAAACCTTTAATAGAAGCTAAGACCAAAGAAGTGATAGATATGAAAACTGCAAAAATAGTTATAAAATTTAATAGTATTGATGGGATAGAAACAATAAAATACATAAGTCCAAAGACAAATAGTGAAGTACAATTAAATTGTAATGGGAAAATGACAGTTGCAATTGATTATGAAGCAAAAGATTTAGCAGATTATGAATTTAAAATAAAGTTAAAAAATAAAGCAGAACAAACTGAAACATTACATTTTGAACTCCCAAGAATAAAAGGAAATTATAAATTAATTGACGGAATGTATGTTGATGAACCTGATTTATCAGGATTTGAAAAGGATAATACAAGGTACTTATATTCTGATAATCAAGAAAATTTGGTGCCTGGAAATTGGATAACAGATTCTGAACCAGAAAATTGGTATAATTATAAGAATCAAAAATGGGCAAATATTTATGTTGAAACTAATGGATTAGAAAGTTCTTATGTGTGGATACCTAGATATGTATATAAAGTTGATACTGATAATTCGGTAACGGGTAATGAAAGAATGGATGTAAAATTCATAAATACTTATAATGAATATATTAATGGGGAAACAGGAGAAAAGTTATCTTTTGAACAGTTAGAAAATTTAGGATATAAATTACCAGAAGCATTTACTTGGAAAAATGAGGATGATGTCGATTTAATAATTCCAGGATATTGGATGAGTAAATATCAATTATCAGAATTAGATGAATATAAAATTAATTATAGTTTAGTATCAAGCAAAACAACATTTAATGTAAATAACTTTACAAATAATTTAGCTGATAGTGCTAGTAAATATACATATGCAATAAATGGAAAAATAGTGCATGAGTCAACATCTTTGGAAGATTATTCTTTTGAAAATACAACTCCAGATCAAATTAATTATATAAATATAACAGCATTAAATTCAAATGGAAATATTATAGGAAGTATGACTAAAAAAATGGAACTTACTGAAGCTAATCCGCCAGATTTAACAGGATTTGATAAAGATACAACATTCTATGTTTATTGGGATGAAAATGGAGTAGAACATAACGAAATACCAATAAGTCAAGAACCACCCAAAGACTGGTATAATTATAGTTATTCAGAATGGGCAAATATTGTAACAAGAACTAATGGATTAGAAAGTTACTATGTATGGATTCCACGTTATCAATATTCATTAGATCAAACAAGTCAAAGATCAAATGTACAATTCATTTTAGGAACTGGGACAGAAACACTTACAGGTTATAAAATACCAGAGGCATTTACTTGGGGAGATAATGGAGAAGTACAGCTTACTGGATATTGGATGACAAAATATCAACTAAGTATAGAAGAAACAAAAGCAAGAATAGCAACAGAGTTGTCAGCAGGAAGTAATCTAATAAGAGTAGGAGATATAACTGGAACAGAAGTAATAACAAAAGATTCAGAAGAAAATGATATTGATGTGCCTTTAAAATATGAATATTATATAAATGGAAATAAAGTATATGAAGGAACAAATAGGACTGAAAAATATGTATATACAGGATTAGAGGCAAATACAACATATACAATAAATATAATTGCAAGAAACCAAGAAACTAATGCATATGTAGGAGCAATAACACAAAAAATAACAACGTTAAATCCTTATGAGCCAGATTTAACAGGATTTGATAAAGATACAACATTTTATGTAATATATAATGATGATGGTACAGAAAAGGAAAGAATTTCTATAAAGAAAAAAGCACCAAGTAATTGGTACGACTATAGTAGTAGAAAATGGGCAAATATAGTTACAACAGCAAATGAAACAGAAAGTTATTTTGTATGGATACCAAGATATGAGTATAGAATATTAACTGATAGAGCTAATGAAAGTTTAGAGAATAAGAGAACAGATGTAAACTTTATAACAACAGATATAAATAATGATAATTGTACTACTGGATATAAAGTACCGGAGGCATTTACATGGGGGGATAATGGAGAGGTTCAACTTAAAGGATATTGGATGAGTAAGTATCAATTGAATTAGTAGATATAAGAAGGAACTGTAAAAAGTTCCTTTTAATATTTCTGCGAGTTTTTTTGTGTATTTTGCAATGCTTTTTCCCATCAGAAAGTGCTACTTAAATATTTAATGTATTCATTCATTACATTCGCTAAAAATTTATAATTGTTTATCTTGAGCCGCTTTCACTCAGGCTCTCAAAATCTTTTCTTTAACTATGAAAAAATTTAGAATGCAACTGAAATGAATATAGAAATTCTTAAATTTTTTATGGAAAGAGTTCACTTTATAGTGGAAGGGTGCCATAAAAAATTTATAGAATTTCTAGTGAATGAAAGACAGCTGATAAATTTATGAATAGTAAAGAAAAGATTTTTCGCCCGTGAACATTCCTCAAGATAAACAATAACAAATTTTAAAGCTTATTTCATTCAATTATACATTAAATATTTAAGTAGCACTTTCTGATGGGAAAACGCATTACTCTAAAAAATGAAATTTTGTATATTTGAGATTATTATATTTTGTGGTATAATATGTATTATAGAAATATAAAGAGAGGTATTGAATATGAATCAAAAAGAAAGAAATATATTGAAAATATCAGAAGATTTTAAAGATACATTAGAAAATGAAGTATATACACATCAAACTGAGAATAAAAAGGTAATTATTAGTGATATAAAATATGTGGGAGAAGCTATATGGCAAGATAAAATTAATGGGAAGTCACTTTCTGATAAAGTTTTTTTGGTAGATATACAAATTAAAGAAATGGATGAGGAAGGTAAAGAAAGAATAACCGATCAGAAGAGATGTTATTTAGGAGATAAATGTATAGGTGGTACTATTGGGGATGAACCAATAGTGTATGATGCTAAATTTGAAAATTCAGAATCAGATAAAATAAATGCAGTTAATGAATTATTTGAAAGGACTTCAAAACAAGCAATAGAAAATAATTCTATGAACAAATTAAAAAATAGAGAATTAACAGAGGTATTATCAGCACATTTTGGAAAAAAAGTTTCAGAAAAAGAAGTTCCAAAATTATTAGAAGAAATGGATAGAAATGAAATAGAAAAGCTAAAAGATGAAAAAGATAAAAATAAAAAAGATAAAAATAAATTATCTAAAAAACAAACTGAGAAAATAAAAATAAATAGTGTTCAAAAGGCTGATTTAAATCAAAAAGTAGATGGCAAGGAAACTTTAGGAAGAAGACTAGACCTACAAGGATATGAAAGCTTATATGTTATATATTCTGATAAAGTTGATAAAGTTACAAATGGGGTAAAGAAAAATAATACAACATATTCGTTAGTAGGTATGACAAAAAGTGGAGAGGCTAAAGTGTTGAATGATGAATTTGAAATGGATAAATCAGTTGGAAATAATGCTAGTAAAGTGCAAACAAGAGTGAATGCTGATGGCACAGCAACAAGAGATAATAGTGATATGTCTGTTTTTACAAGAAAATCTAATGGATTAACAGTTAGTTGTGGAAATGACAGAGGAACAGTTAGAATGTCTTTAGGAAAAAAGACTTTTGAGGAAAATGAGAATACTTCAATACAAATTGAAACATCACAAACTAGACATATACCTATTGAAACTAGAGAAATATTTAATAGAAATAAGGGAACACAACAGATTGATAAAATACAAAATAAAGTAGAGGAACATACTGAAAATGGTTGTATTCCAAAGAATGTAAAGGATTTTGATGGGAGTGATACAACTTTAACACATGAACATATTGATATAGAGTATTATGTGCAAGATATATTGAATTATGAGAATGAAGATGGTGAAGAAAAAATAAAAGATGTTTTCACAGAAAAAGAAGTTAAAGATAAATTATTAAGAGAACTAAAACAGAATAAAGATAAATTATCATCTGAAAAAATTATAGAAAATGTTAAACAAGAAATGAATGAGGATGCAGAAAATTTAGAAAGAGAACATAAGTTGTAACATTTATTTTTCGACAAAATATAATATAATAGATTAATATTTTGGAGGATTATATATGAAAACAAAAGAAATAAATTTGAATCAATTGCCACTAAATCTTGAAGGATTTGTACAAGAGTTAAAATGTGAAGGGAATATAAGAAGAAGATTATTAGATTTAGGGTTAGTAAAAGGAACTAGGATAAAACCTGTATTGATAAGCCCTTCAAAAGATCCGAGAGCATTTGAAGTTAGAGGAAGTTTAATTGCTATTAGAGAAGAAGATGCAGAAGATATACGTATAAATTTTTAGTGAATGAAAGGAATATTTAACAGTGTGTAATAATTGACATAATACTAAATTAGAGGTATAATATTAATATAAAACTGTAGTCATGCATATTAAAGGAGGAAAAAAACATGAGACAATCTAAGTTTTCTTCAAACAGCGAAGCCATTAATTCATTTGGTGCAATGCGGAGGAGAATGGAAAAAAAAGGCATAATGAATGCCAAAGTAGCTAGTAGTGACACTGATACATATGAAGTTAATAAAAAGATTTTATCAGATATAAAAACTTTATATGAGCAAGCAATGAAAGCGACTGATCAAAATTCTGTGTATGTTGCAATTGTAAATATACAGAAAGGTATACAAAAAATGGAACAAATGGTAAAAAAAGCAGGTATCGACATTGAGGGAAATGAAAAGAATGATATTATTAATGATATTAATCGGGCAAAGTCTATGCTTGACTTGCTTAAACTTACGAAAATCTAATATGCATGTGGGACATACGCTTGTATGTCCCTTTTCATATTGACAATTATGATGTTTTGGAGTAAAATAATATTTGTAAAAGGAGTGTTTTATGCAAAATAGTAATAAAAAAGTATTTGATAATTTAGTATCAAGAACGAAGATATATTTAGTAATAATTTTTGTTTTATTATTTGCAATATGTTGGCAAGATACAAAATTTATATTACCATCTGTTATATTATATTTATTGATAGTATTATATACATATTTTGCTAACAATAAAAGAAAAAGCGAAATATCAGAAACTTTACAAGACTTAACATTAACAGTAGATTCAGCTGCTAAAACTAGTTTGATAAATTCACCATTTCCACTTATAATATTAGAAACAGATGGAAATGTAATTTGGAAGAGCGGAAAGTTTGCGTCTGAATTTGAAGAAATAGATATTAATACATTTGTGAATGATATAGTTTATGATTTACAAGAAGAAATAAAGAATAAAAAAGATAAAAATGATAAGTCAATATTAAGAAAAATTGAAGTAAATAAAAAAACATATAAATTAGTTGGTAAATTTGTAAATTCAAAAAAATATTCAAAGAGCAACAAAGATGAATATATGGCAATTTTATATTTTATAGATGAAACTGAAAATTTAAAATTGCAAAAAGAATATAATGATTCAAAATCATGTGTTGGAATTATTATGATAGACAACTATGAAGAAAATATGCAAATGTTAGAAAGTGAAGAAAAAGCACAATATATTGCTGATATAGATAAGGAAATTTATGAATGGACAAATGAAACAAATGGAATTCTTATAAAATCTGATAGAGATAGATATGTATATATTTTTGAACAAAGATATCTGGAAAAAATAAAAGAAGATAAATTTAGTATATTAGATAAAATAAAGGAAATAGATCCAAAACAAAAGGTACAATTTACATTAAGTATAGCTATATCAAATGAGGGAAAAGTTGACAAGGATAAGTATAAATCAGCACAAACTGCAATGGATATTATACTTGGAAGAGGTGGAGACCAAGCTGTTATAAGACAAAATGATATATATAAATTTTTTGGAGGAAGGGCTCAAGAGGTAGAAAAAAGAACAAAAGTAAAAGCAAGAGTTGTAGCACATGCATTAGAGAATCTTATAAAAGAATCAAACAAAGTAATGATTATGGGACATAAAAACCCTGATATGGATGCAATGGGGTCTGGTATTGGTATATATAGACTAGCAAAAAGCTTGGAAAAAAATGCTTATATTATTACAAGTAATACATCAACTTTAGAAAAATTTAAGGAAAACTTATTAGAAGAAGCTGAGTATGAGGATGTACTAATTAATAAAGAAGTGGCAGAAGAAAATATGGATGATGATACTTTATTAGTTGTTGTAGATACTCATAAAATTAATTATGTTGAATCACAAGAAGTATTAAAAAAAGCAAATAAAATAGTAATAATAGACCATCATAGGAGAAGTGCAGATTATATAGAAAATGCGACACTAACATTTCAAGAAGTATATGCATCATCAGCAGCAGAGCTTGTAACAGAGTTATTGCAATATGCGGAAGTAAATGTGGAATTAAAGAAGATAGAGGCAGAAGGTTTATATGCAGGAATAATGATGGATACAAAAAGCTTTACATTTAAGACAGGTGTAAGAACTTTTGAAGCAGCTGCATATTTACGTAAATGTGGAGTTGATATTATAAAAGTTAAAAAATGGTTTCAAAGTGATTTAGAAGCATTTAATAAAATTGCAGAGATAGTTAAAAGTGCTGAAATAATAAATGATTCAATAGCAATTGCTAAATATAATCAAGAAAAAGAAAAAGATGTAAGTGTGCTATGTGCTAAAGCAGCAGATGAATTACTTACAATAGGAGATGTAACAGCATCATTTGTATTAGGCAACACAGGTGAAAAAATTTGTATTAGTGGACGTTCTATTGGGGATGTAAATGTACAAGTTATTTTGGAAAAACTTGGAGGTGGTGGACATATAACACTTGCAGGAGCTCAAGTTGAAGGAATGACTATTGAGGAAGTCAAACAAGAGTTGATTATAAGAATTAATGAATATTTTGCAGAGATTGAGAATTAAGAAAATGAATAACTTATTTTTAAGATAAAATTTTAAGAAAATTTTTTATCAATAAAACGACGACAAAAATACTAGAGATGGCAAACTCTAGTATTTTTGCTTTATATATTAATCAAATTATAAATAAATATTAATATATTTTCTTACTGAATTGTAACATTTATTTGCTGAAAAGTTGCATTGTTTGGTTGAAAAATCTTTAAAAATAGTGTAAACTGTATAAAGTTATAAAAAAACGAAAGGTTGTGATTTTATGAAAGTAATTTTAAAAGCAGATATAAAAGGGGTAGGGAAAAAAGATGAGGTTATAAATGCATCAGATGGATATGCAAGAAATTTTTTATTTCCTAAAAATTTAGCAGTAGAAGCAAATGCAGAAAACATGAGTAAATTAAAGGGAATGCAAGATTCAAAAGCATTTAAAAAATCACAAGAAAAAGAAGAAGCAGAAAAAATAGCAGATAAATTATCAAAAATATTATTAAAAATTAAAGTAAGAGCAGGAAATAATGGAAAAATATTTGGAGGGGTTTCTTCAAAGGAAATAGCAGAAAATTTAGAAAAACAATATCAAATAAAAGTAGATAAAAAGAAAATCGATTTAAAGGATACAATAAAAACTTTAGGAACTTTCAGTATTGATATAAAATTATTTGAAGGTGTAGTTGGAAAAATAAAAGTAGATGTTATTTCGGAGGAATAGAAATGGATATGGGAAAAGTACCACCACATGATATAGAAGCAGAGCAAGCAGTAATTGGAAGTATGCTTACAGATAAAGAAGCGGTTTCTAGTAGTATAGAAGTTTTAAAAGAAGAGGATTTTTATAGAGAAGATAATAGACTTATATATTTAGCAATGTTAAATCTTTATAATAGAGCAGAACCAATTGATTTAATTACTGTTAAATCAGAATTAGAATCTATGGGAAAATTTGAACAAGTTGGAGGTTTTGAATATTTAGCAGAACTTCCTGAAAAAGTCCCTACTACTGCAAATGCTACAAAATATATAAAAATTGTTGAAGAAAAATCGGTATTAAGAAATTTAATAAGAACAGCAAATGAAATAATAGAATTAGGATATGACCCAACAGAAGATGTTGAAGATATTATGGAAGGTGCAGAAAAAAGGATTTTTAATTTAATGCAAGATAAAAATCAAAAAGGTTATGTTCCAATAAAAGATGTTTTAGTAGACAGTTTTACACAGTTAGAAGAATTATATAATAGAAAGCAACACATAACGGGAGTTCCAACTGGATTTGCAGATTTAGATTATAGGACAGCAGGTTTACATGGTTCAGAACTTATATTAATAGCTGCAAGACCTGCAATGGGTAAATCAGCATTTGCTTTAAATATAGCAACAAATGCGGCTCTAAGAGGAAATACATCAGTTGCAATATTTAGTTTGGAAATGTCTAAAGAACAAATGGTTAATAGAATTTTATGTAGTGAAGCAATGGTAGATAGTAATAAAGTAAGAACAGGAAAATTGGAAGACCAGGATTGGGCAAAACTTGCAGATGCAATAGGACCACTTTCAGAAACAGGAATATATATTGATGATACACCAGGTATTTCTGTTATGGAAATAAGAGCAAAATGTAGAAAACTAAAATTAGAAAAAAATATTGGATTAGTGGTAATAGATTATTTACAATTAGTTCAAGGAAGCAATAAACGAAATAGTAGTCGTGAACAAGAAATATCAGAAATAAGTAGATCTTTAAAAATACTAGCAAAAGAATTGAATGTTCCAGTAATAGCACTTTCGCAATTATCAAGAGCAGTTGAGCAAAGACCAGACCATAGACCAATGTTGTCAGATTTGCGTGAATCTGGTGCAATTGAACAAGATGCTGATATTGTAATGTTTTTATATAGAGATGATTATTATAATGAAGATAGTGAAAAGAAGAATATAGCTGAAGTAATTATTGCAAAGCATAGAGGAGGTTCAACAGGAACTGTTGATCTTGGATGGCTTGGAAGCTATACAAAATTTGTTAATTTAGAGAAAAGATATAATGATTAAGAGGGATTAAGGAGCACCACCCGAAAGGGATTAAGGGGCCACCACATAAAATCCCTTATAAAAAATTTAAAGATAGTTGAAATATAAAAATAAAAAATAAGGGATTTTATGTGGTGGCCCCTTAATCCCTTTCGGGTGGTGGCCCCTTAATCCCTTTTGGAGGACATAATGAAAGAAAAAGTTTTAAAAACAATAAAAAAATATAATTTAATAGAAGAAGGAGATAGACTGGTTCTGGGAGTTTCTGGAGGGCCAGATTCTATTTGTATGCTAAATATTTTAAATGACATAAGAAATGACAAAAATCTACATATGAAGTTTGATATAATAGTAGCACATGTTAATCATTTGATTAGAGATGAAGCAAAAGATGATGAAATATTTGTTAAAAATTTTTGCAAAAAAATTAAAATTCCTTTTTATTCCAAAAGTATAGATGTTCAAAAAATTGCTAATAATAAAAAAATAGGAACTGAAGAAGCTGGTAGAAATGCTAGGTATGATTTTTTTGATGAAATTTTAGAAAAAACTGATTCGAATAAAATTGCTATTGCTCATAATAAAAATGATAAAGTTGAAACAATGATTATGAATATTCTAAGAGGTAGCGGAATAACAGGTTTAAAGGGAATTGAACCGATTAAAAATAATAAATATATTAGACCTCTTATTGAGTGTGAAAGATTTGAAATTGAACAATATTGTAAAGATAATAATATTGATGCAAGAATTGATAGAACAAATTTTGAAAATATATACACTAGAAATAAAATAAGAAATATTATAATTCCATATATTAAAGAAGAATTTAATCCTAATATAATTCAAACAATAGATAGATTATCTGAATTAGTTAAAGAAGAAGATGAATATTTAGAAAATACAGTAAAAAATGTATATAAAGAATTAATTGTAGAAGAAAAAGAACAAGAATTTATTATGGATTTAAAAGGATTTAATAAGCAAGAAAAGGTAATAAAATCAAGACTTTTGTTATATACATTATCAAGACTTTTAGGCTCAACAAAAGGTATTGAAAAAATACATATAGAAGATGTAATAAAATTATGTGAAAACAATATAGGTAATAAATATTTAACTCCAAATAAAAATATAAAAGTCTTAGTTAAAAATCATAAAATTTATTTTATAAAACAAGAATTGGCTTAAGTGAGTATCCGTAAAGCTAAAAAAGACAGTATTTTTTGTAATAAAAAAGTAATAAAAAAATTATTGAAAAACAAAAATATATATGTTATAAAAATTAATAGTCGCATATGAGCGAAACAAAGTGATAGGAGGAATTATTTTGAAAAATGGAATCAAAACATTAGCAATGTGGCTAATTATAGGAGTAATATTTATAGTATTATTGTCATCAGTAATGACAAATACAAATACTAAATTGAAATACTCAGAATTAATTGCGAAAATAAATGAGGGAAAAGTTGAGTCAGTTGTTATAGATGCAGATGGTAATTCTGCAACAATTCAATTAACTGATGATAAAATAAAAAAACAAGTTAATATTCCTAATATGGAAAGTTTTATGAATTATACAGAAGATTTTATAAAAAATGGAGCTTTTACATTAGAAGAAAACTCAGAATCAATATTTTCTATAATAATAGGATTGTTAACACCATTTGGAATTTTAATAATTTTCTTTATATTCTGGTTCTTTATGATGGGTGGAACTAATAACTCACAAAATGGTGGGAAATCTATGTCATTTGGAAAAAGTAAGGCTAGAGTGATGACACCAGCAGATAGAAACAAAATTACTTTTGATGATGTTGCAGGTGTTGATGAAGAAAAAGAAGAATTACAAGAAATAGTAGAATTTTTGAAAAATCCAAAAAAATTTACAGATATGGGAGCTAGAATTCCTAAAGGAGTTTTATTAGTTGGGCAACCAGGTACTGGTAAAACACTTTTAGCAAAAGCGGTTGCAGGAGAAGCAGGTGTACCATTCTTTATTATAAGTGGTTCGGATTTTGTTGAGATGTTTGTAGGTGTTGGTGCTTCAAGAGTTAGAGATTTATTTGAACAAGCTAAGAAAAATGCACCATGTATAATATTTATAGATGAAATTGATGCAGTTGGACGTCAAAGAGGTGCTGGACTTGGTGGAGGACATGATGAAAGAGAACAAACTTTAAATCAATTATTAGTTGAAATGGATGGTTTCTCAGATAATGAGGGTGTTATCGTTTTAGCTGCAACAAATAGACCAGATGTATTAGATAAAGCTTTATTAAGAGCAGGAAGATTTGATAGACAAATAGTTGTTGGTGCTCCTGATGTTAAAGCAAGAGAACAAATACTAGAAGTTCATTCAAGAAAGAAAAGATTAGCAGATGATGTTGACTTAAAAGTTATAGCAAAAAATACATCAGGATTTGCAGGAGCAGACCTTGAAAATGTATTGAATGAAGCAGCACTTTTAGCTGCTAGAAGAAACTTAAATGAAATTGGAATGAAAGAAATTGAGGATGCTATGGTTAAAGTAACTATGGGACCTGAAAAGAAGACAAGAGTAAGAAGTGAAAAAGAAAATAAATTAGTAGCATATCATGAAGCAGGTCATGCGGTTGTAAGTCATTACCTAGAAACACAAGACCCAGTACATCAAATATCAATTGTACCAAGAGGAATGGCTGGTGGATATACGATGTATAGACCAACAGAAGATAAATCATTTATGTCAAAAACAGAAATGGAAGAAAATATTGTATCATTATTAGGTGGTAGAGTTGCAGAAGCTTTAATATTAAATGATATTTCAACAGGTGCAAGTAATGATATAGAAAGAGCAACAAAAATAGCAAGAAGCATGGTTACAAAATATGGAATGAGTGAGAGAATAGGGACTTTAATGTTAGGTTCTGACCAAAGTGAAGTGTTCTTAGGTAGAGATTTTGCTCAATCAAAAGAATATTCCGAAGAAACAGCTGGTATTATTGATGAAGAAACAAAAGCTATTGTTGATAAGGGATATAATAGAGCTAAGAAAATTCTTACGGAACATGTAGATAAGCTACATGCAGTAGCACAAATTTTACTTGAAAAGGAAAAAATTGAAGCTGATGAATTTGAAAAAATATTTTCAACAGAAAATTAATAAAATGTGGAAAACTCGCTAATAAAGCGAGTTTTTGTTATGTATTGAATATGAAAATATTTAATATTTATTTTTGTTGTTGGAAAAGTTTTAATGTCATATTTTATTTCTAATAATAAAAATGTAATATAAATTTAATAAAACTTTTAAAAATACTTTCCGTAAGAGTGTTTGCTTTACATTAATATGTGGCTATTTACTTTTATATATTAATGTAGTTAAATTAATATAGATATTTATATAAATAAGAAGGAGAATTACATGAAAAAGAAAATAAGAATTTTTTTAAGTGTTTTTTTAGTAGTAGCAATTCTATTGTTAACTACTGCTATGATATTACAAAATCCAATATATAATATTATTGGTGATGTGAAAAAAAGTAAAAAGGAAGCTTTAACATATTATGTTGATGATGGTAATGTTAAATATACAGTTGTCGACAATACTTTAGGTGGATATACCATTACAGAGATGGGAAATTATTTGTCTAGTTCTTATACAGTACCAAGTAATGTTGGGGGATATAATATAAATGTTTTTGGAAGTGTATCTAATTATAGTCAAGGTATATATTCTAATGCTAATATAACTGAACTTACTATTCCTAATACCATAAATTATGTACAATCTGGAATTTTTAATACATTACTTTTTCAGTATGTACAGACAGTAAATTATAATGTTACTAATTTTAGTGAGTTAGGATATAATTCCGATTCTGCACCATTGACAAATCCATCATATTCCGTATTTGGAGAATATAATGGAAAGTCAATTGCTCCTGTACAAACAATTAATATAGGAAATGGGGTTAGAATTATTCCTGCAAGTTTTGCAGCGAATGCTGTAAATTTGAAAAAAGTTAATATACCTAATACAGTTACAGAAATAAGAGATAATGCTTTTTATAGATGTCTATCTTTACAAGAATTGGTTTTACCTAGCTCAGTAACTAAAATTGGTAATGCTGCTTTTCAATTTTGTAATAAGTTACAATCTATTTATATACCATCTTCAGTTACTTCAATTGCAAGTAATGCCTTTTCAGTATGTAATAATTTAACTATAAAATGTTTAGATGGGTCTTATGCTGCACAATATGCAAGAGCTAATAATATTCCATATGAGATAGTAGATTCAGCACCTGTACAAAGTATAAGTATTGCAAGTTACCCTTCAAAGACAACATATATTCAAAATAGTGAAAACTTAAATTTATCAGGAGGATATTTAAAAATTACATATACAGATGGAACTACTGAAACAATAAGTATGTCAGATTCTAAAGTTTCTGTATCTGGATTTGATAATACAACAACAGGTACAAAAAATTTAACAGTAACATATGGAGGAAAAACAACAACATTTAATGTAACAATAGTAGCAAAAGAATTAACAGGAATATCAGTAAAAACAAATCCAAGCAAAACATCATATATACAAAATAAGGAAACATTAGACTTGACAGGAGGAAAAATAACTTTAACATATAATGACTCATCAACAGAAGAAAAGAACATGAGTGATTTAGGAGTAAGTGTAACAGGATTTGATAATAGAACATTAGGAACAAAAGCACTAACAGTAACATATGGAGGAAAAACAGCAACCTTTAATGTAACAATAGTAGCAAAAGAATTAATGGGAATATCAGTAAAAACAAATCCAAGCAAAACAACGTATATTCAAAATTATGAAACACTAGATTTAACAGGAGGAAAAATAATTTTAACATACAATGACTCATTAACAGAAGAAAAGAATATGAGTGATTCAGGAGTAAGTGTAACAGGATTTGATAATAGAACATTAGGAATAAAAACACTAACAGTAACATATGGAGGAAAAACAACAACATTTAATGTAACAATAGTAGCAAAAGAATTAATGGGAATATCAGTAAAAGCAAATCCAAGCAAAACATCATATATACAAAATAAGGAAACACTAGATTTAACAGGAGGAAAAATAACTTTAACATATAATGACTCATCAACAGAAGAAAAGAATATGAGTGATTCAGGAGTAAGTGTAACAGGATTTGATAATACAACAACAGGTACAAAAAATTTAACAGTAACATATGGAGGAAAAACAACAACATTTAATGTAACAATAGTAGCAAAAGAATTAACAGGAATATCAGTAAAAACAAATCCAAGCAAAACATCATATATACAAAATAAGGAAACATTAGACTTGACAGGAGGAAAAATAACTTTAACATATAATAACTCATCAACAGAAGAAAAGAACATGAGTGATTCAGGAGTAAGTGTAACAGGGTTTGATAATACAACACTAGGAAATAAAGAAATAACATTGACATATGAAGGAAAGAGTGTTAAATTTAATATCAATGTAATACAGAATTTTAAATATGATAAAGATGAAGATGGAACAGGAATAAAAATTGTAGAAATACCAGTAGGAATAGATGGAAAGGTACCATCAAGAATTGAAATACCAAGTGAAATTGATGGAAAGCCAGTAACAGAATTAGATAAAAATTTGTTTAAAGATAAGCCAGATATAGATACAATTTATATACCTGAAACAGTAACAAAAATACCAGAAGATATATTTGATGGATTAGATGATGTAACAATAGAATGCAAATCTGGAAGTAAAGCAGAGGAATTTGCAAAAAAACATGGTATGAATTATGAATTAATAGATAAAATAATAGATAGTATATCAATTCATACAAAACCAACAAAAACATCATACAAAAAAGGAGAAACAGGATTAGATATAACAGGCGGAAGAATAAAGTTAACATATACAGATGGAACAGATAGTCCAATAAGTATGAAGAAAACTGGAGTGAAATTTGGTACACTAGATACGAGAGAAGTAGGAAAAAAAGAAATAAGTGTAGAGTATAAAACAAAAACAACAGCATTTGATGTAGAAGTAACAGAAGAAAAGAAAATAGAATTAGGAGACATTAATGGAGATGGACAAGTGAATTCAACAGATTTGTTATTGCTAAAAAGACACATAATAGCTGGAAGTAAAACAGAATGGATATTAACAGGAGACAAGTTTAAAATGGGTGATATTAATTCAGATGAAAAAATAAATGCAACAGATTTATTATTATTGAAAAGGAAAATAGTAAATAAATAAGGAGAAAGATTATGAAAGCAAAAAGTATTGTAATTTTATTAATAGTAATTTCTATATTAAGTATGAGTTTTTGTGTAAAAGCAGCCACTGGAGACAAATATGATATAGTAATATCTGCAAACAATACAACATTAAAAGCAGGAGATACTGTAACATTATCTTTAAAAATAGATAATATAAATATTCAAAGTGGTGAAAAGGGTATTGGAGCTTATGAAGGAACATTAGTATATGATACTAATATATTTGAAGAAGTAAAAATGAAAGGTAATGAAGACTGGGATACACCTACATTAAATGAAGGAAGATTTACTTCAGTAAGAACAGATGGATTATGCACAGATAAAACACAAGAAATAGCAAGTATAACTCTTAAGGTAAAAGAAAATGCAGCAGAAGGAAGTACAAAAATACAAATAAAAGATTTTGAAGCTTCTAATGGTCAGGAAAACATTTCAACAGAAAATAAAGAAATAACACTAAAGGTTGAAAAAGAAAAAGAACCAACAAAGGAAGATGAAAATAAAGACCAAAACTCAGGTACAGGAACTGGTACAAGTACAGATAAAAAAGATGATGATAGTACACAAAATAAAAACCAAACAACAAATAAAAATACTACAACAGGGAAAAATACAACAGCATCCCAAAATAAATTGCCTTATACAGGGGTATCAGAGACAATAGGTTTATTTATAGTAATATTAATAATTTTAGGAACATTTAGCTATGTAAAATATAAAAGAACATATTAATTTGTTAATACTAACGTATATTATAATATGTACTGGAAAAGATAATCTAACAGGACAAATTAGAACTTTTCAAAGTGAAAACTTATGGGATAATCCCGAATATATAATAAGAGAGAAAAATATAACAACTTTCCCTGTATATATAGATACAACTAATAGAAAAAAGTATCATTTATCTTTGGAAAATTTAGAAATGGAGTAAAAAATTATGAAAAAATCAAATGTAATTTTAATTTGTGTAATTGTTTTTGTAGTCATACTTGCTATAGTTGCTATAAGCAGTTATAATGGAATAGCATCTAAACATGAGGCAGTTGAAAGTAGCTTATCTGATTTAGATGTTATGTTACAAAGAAGGGCTGATTTAATCCCTAATTTAGTAAGCACTGTAAAAGGATATGCTAGTCATGAAACTGAAATAATAAATAAAGTTACTGATGCTAGAACAAAATTAGTAAATGCAAGTAGTATAGAAGAAAAATCAAATGCAAACAATGAATTATCAAATTCATTAAACGCATTAATGGTAGTAGTAGAAAATTATCCAGATTTAAAATCTTCTGCAAATTTTATACAATTATCTGATGAGTTAGCTGGAACAGAGAATCGTATTGCTGTTGCAAGAAAGGACTATAATAATGCAGTTAAAACTTTCAACACAACAATTATAAAATTTCCAAGTAATATATTTGCTAATATGTTTGGATTTGAAAAAGCAACTTATTTTGAGGCAGATGAATTAAGTTCGGAGGTGCCTAGTGTTAATTTTGAATAAAAAAAGCAGTATTGAAAAAGTTTTAACAATTTTTTTTATATTGTTGATATTGCTTAGTTCAAATTGTTTTGCAGTAGTAAAACCTACAACAGATTTCTATGTTAATGATTATGCTAGTTTGTTAAATACAGAAACAAAATCTTATATAATTAATGCAAATAAAAGATTAAATTCTCAAACTGGTGCTCAAATTGTAGTAGTAACAATTCCTAGTCTAGGTAGTAGTTCATTGGAAGATTATGCTACACAACTATTTAGAAATTTTGGTATAGGAGATAAAATAAAAAATAATGGCGTACTATTATTACTGGCGTTAGAAGAAAGACAGTTTAGAGTAGAAGTTGGATATGGACTTGAAGGAATCTTGCCTGATGGAAAAACTGGAAGAATACAAGATGAATATATCATTCCATATTTAAAGCAAAATAAATGGGATGATGGTATAAAGAATGGTTTTAGTGCTATTCTAGAAGTAGTTGCAAATGAATATAATGTTGATGTAGGTGCAGAAACAGCTATTGCAACAGAATATACTGAAACAAATAATAGTAATTCAAGTGCATTAATTGGATTTGGAATACCTTTTATATCTGTAAGCTTTGGAGCGGTATTAGGAGTTTTAGAAAAGAAAAAAATTATAAAAAAGAAACCATTAATTATAACTAGTGTAGTATATTTTATTATAATGACTATAGTATATATTATAGTCTTTAAAGGAGCAACTGTATCTGATGTTGAATCTGAAATTTTAGGACAAGTTTTTATGATTGGATTTTTTGAGATATTCAATCTAATATGGTTTGTTTCTGGATTATCAATGTTCTCTGGAAGAGGAGGACATGGCAGCGATGGTTTTTATGAAGGCGGTTCTTCAGGAGGATTTTCTGGAGGAGGTGGATCTTTCGGAGGAGGAGGTTCTTCAGGAGGAGGCGGAAGCTCAAGAAGTTTCTAAAAAAATAGAAATACAATGTTCAAGAAAGAATATTGTATTTTTTATTTATCTTGTTTTTCCAAGTTTCAAAATCATTAGAAAGGTTTTTATTTTCATTATTTTTTCTAACTTGCATAAATTTTTGTTGATAATAATATATCATATTTATTTTTATTACAAAATTCTTGATATTTCTTTGAATAACTATCTCGCATAACAAAGTCATTTTTATAATGTATATAAAAATCAAAAAGATTTAATAGAAGATATACCAGTAGAAAACAATAAAAATAAAAGATATACATGCAATGCATATGAAGAAGTTTCTCTAAAGTCTGGAGTATATATAAAAAGTGGAGATGGAGTAGGAGGTTCACCATATGTGCTTGGAATAGATGAATAAAATATAAAAATGTGCCTAAAGGGTGTTTTAGTACACTGTTAGGCACAATTTGTTTGTAATATTATTGTAAAGAAAATGTAAAGAAAATGTAAAATAACTTACGGAATAAAGCGTTGAAAATAAATTATGTTTATGTTAAAATTTAATTGTAATATGTAATTATGGGGGAATTATAATGAAAAATAGAAAAAATGTTTTAATAAAAATAATATTATTTATAATTTTAATAACAAATTCAACGTTAGTAAGTGCTACAAATCAAGAATATTCTTTTAATGCAAGTGCTACTTGTGATAAAAAAAATGTAAAACCAGGAGAAGAAGTAACAATTTTAGTAGAAGTATCTGATATAAACATGGGAAATAATGGAATAAATACAGTAGAGGGTATGATTAAATATGATGAAAATGTAGTAGAAGAAATAAAAAAAGATTCTTTAAAAGCACAAGATGGATGGACAGTTACATATAATGATGAAGCAAGTACATTAAATGGTAAGTTTTTAGCAGTAAATTTAAGTACTGGAATAAAAGAGAATACAAAATTATTTAGTATTAAATTAAAAATAAAAAGTGATGTTACAAAGAGTACAGAAACAAACATACAAATTAAAGATATAACATCAAATAATGGAGAAGAATTAATTACTACAGAAGATAAAAATATAAAGCTAAATATAGAAGTCAAACAAGAAGAAAAACCTGAAAATAATGTAAAAGAAAATGTAATAGAAAATCCTGTTCAAAATAAAACAGATGATATTAAAAATGTACAAGATACTGGAAAAACAACTGCAACAAATAGAATTCCAAATGCTGGATTAAAGTCTACAATAATATTTTTAATAGTAATAGCAATTATTGCAGTTATAGTATTTGCAATAAAAAATGATTTTATGAAAGGAATAAAATAGTGAAAATGAACAAAAAAGTAATTAATTTATTATTAATGTTTCTAATAACATTTTCAATACTTATTTCTATACATATTAAAGCTAAAGCAGAAACATTACTTGAAAGTGGTTTTTATACTGTGAATAATACGGAAAAAACAATTACTGTAGTAGAACCAGAAACTGACATAAATGTATTTAAGAATAAATTTAATGTTAAAGAAGAAGATATAAAAATATATAAAGATAAAGATAAAAAGCAAGAAATAGATCAAGGTATAATAGGAACAGGAATGTATCTATATATTGAAAATGATATGTATTTAATTAGTGTTGTTGGAGATATTGATGGAAATGGAAAAGCAGAACAACTTGATTTAACAAATATAATTAATCATATAGTTGGATTACAAGGAAAAGAATTACAAGGAATTTATTATAAATCAGCTGATTTAACGTTAGATGGGAAGGTAGACCAAAGAGATATTACTAAATTTATAAGATATATTGTAATAGGTGAATTGAATTTAGGAAAAAAAGATACAACACCTCCAATTTTAGAGTTAGAAGTGGTTTCAAAGAGTTCAAATAAAATTAAGTTAAAAGCAAAAGCATTAGATAAAGAAAGTGGTATGGGAGAAAATCCTGAGTTTACATTTTATTTTAAAAAAACAATCGAATCTAACTATGTTCAGATACAAAAAGGCACACAAGCAAACTTAGAATTGAAAAACTTAGAGCAAAATACGGAATATGATATAAAAGTAGAAACACAGGATAAATCAGGTAACAAAGCAGAAAAAGAAATAAAAGTTAATACAGATATGGTACCTGAAATTGTTGAAAATAGAGATATAAGTTTTGGTAATTTAGAATGGAATAGTGGAGAAGCAAAGTTAAAAGTTACTACTAATAGTGAATATATGATTGAACATCAAGTGAATTCTACAACAGAAAATTGGAAAAAGATTGATTTTTCAGGAAATGTAGGCGAAATTATTGGATTACATCACAATGATGTGGTTTATGCTAGATTAACTGATGGAAATAATAGTGGTAAATATATAACATATACTGTTAAAGATACAATAAAACCAACGGTAGCATTAGATTTAACATCAACAACATCACAAATTGAAGCAACAGCAACGGCAAATGATAATGAATCAGGCTTAGGAGCAAATCCAACATATACATTTTATGTAAAAGAAACATCACAACCAGATAGTAGTTATGTGCAAAAACAGAGTAACACAAATAATGTATGTACAATAACAGGACTTTCACAAAATGTAAGTTATACTGTAAAAGTGGAAGTTAAAGATGTAGCAGAGAACATAGGAAGTGCTACAAAAGACACAACAACAAGTGGAGTACCAGATGGGACAGTAACAGGAAATATAACATTTGGAAGTGTAACATGGAATAGTGGAAAAGCAACATTACCAATAAGTACAAGTACAAATTACAAAATAGAATATCAGGTAAATTCAACAACTTCAAATTGGATAACTTCATCAACAAATGGAGGAACAGTAACAGTAAATAACCTAAATCACAATGATGTGGTGTATGCAAGATTAACAGATGGAACAAATAGTGGAAATTATGCAACAATAACAATAAAAGATACAATAAAACCAGCAGTAACATTAAATTTAACATCAACGACATCACAAATTGAAGCAACAGCAACAGCAAATGATAATGAATCAGGCTTAGGAGCAAATCCAACATATACATTTTATGTAAAAGAAACATCACAACCAGATAGTAGTTATGTGCAAAAACAGAGTAACACAAATAATGTATGTACAATAACAGGACTTTCACAAAATGTAAGTTATACTGTAAAAGTGGAAGTTAAAGATGTAGCAGAGAACATAGGAAGTGCTACAAAAGACACAACAACAAGTGGAGTACCAGATGGAACAGTAACAGGAAATATAGCATTTGGAAGTGTAACATGGAATAGTGGAAAAGCAGCAGTACCAATAAGTACAAGTACAGATTATAAAATAGAATATCAGGTAAATTCAACAACTTCAAATTGGATAACTTCATTAACAAATGGTGCAAATGTAACAGTAAATGATTTAAAACATAATGATGTAGTGTATGCAAGATTAACAGATGGAACAAATAGTGGAAATTATGCAACAATAACAATAAAAGATACAATAAAACCAGCAGTAACATTAAATTTAACATCAACGACATCACAAATTGAAGCAACAGCAACAGCAAATGATAATGAATCAGGCTTAGGAGCAAATCCAACATATACATTTTATGTAAAAGAAACATCACAACCAGATAGTAGTTATGTGCAAAAACAGAGTAACACAAATAATGTATGTACAATAACAGGACTTTCACAAAATGTAAGTTATACTGTAAAAGTGGAAGTTAAAGATGTAGCAGAGAACATAGGAAGTGCTACAAAAGACACAACAACAAGTGGAGTACCAGATGGAACAGTAACAGGAAATATAGCATTTGGAAGTGTAACATGGAATAGTGGAAAAGCAGCAGTACCAATAAGTACAAGTACAAATTACAAAATAGAATATCAGGTAAATTCAACAACTTCAAGTTGGACAAAATCTTCAACAAATGGTGCAAATGTAACAGTAAATGATTTAAAACATAATGATGTAGTTTATGCAAGATTAACAGATGGAACAAATAGTGGAAATTATGCATCTATAACAATAAGTGATACAATAAAACCAGCAATAACATTAAAGCTAGAAACAGAAGGAATATCTAAAGTAAAAGCAACAGCAACTGCTCAAGATAATGAATCTGGAATAGATACAAATGCAACATATAAATTTTATATTAAGGAAACATCACAAGCGGATAGTAGTTATGTAGAAAAACAAAATACAACAAGTAAGATATATACATTTTCAGATTTGAAACAAAACACAAGCTATACAATAAAAGTAGAAGTATCAGACAGAGTTGGAAATGTCGGAAGTGTTACAAAGAACATTACAACAAGTGGAATACCAGATGGAGCAGTGGGTGGAAATATAACATTTGGAAGTGTAACATGGAATAGTGGAAAAGCAACATTACCAATAAGTACAAATAAAAATTATAAAATAGAATATCAAGTAAATTCAACAACCTCAAATTGGACAACATCATCAATAAGTGCTGGAACAGTAACGGTAAATAATTTAAATCACAATGATGTGGTATATGCAAGATTAACAGATGGAACAAATAGCGGAAATTATGCAACAATAACAATAAAAGACACAATAAAACCAACTGTAACATTAAACCTAGACACAAGTGAAATGTCAAAAATAAAGGCAACAGCAAGTGCAGAAGATAAAGAATCTGGAATAGATTCAAATGTGACATATAAATTTTATATAAAAGAGGCTACAGAATTAGACAGTAGTTATGTACAAAAACAAAATACAACTAGTAAAACATATACATTTACTGGATTAAAGCAAAATATGAATTATGTAATAAAAGTTGAAGTAGAAGATAAGGCCGGCAATATAGGAAGTACTACAAAAAATGTTACAACAACTGGAATACCAGGTGGTACTGAAACTGGTGCAATTACATTTGGAGAGGTTCAATGGAATAATTCTGTTGCAAGTGTGGCAATATCTACAAATACAAATTATATAATAGAATATCAAGTAAACTCAACGGAAGGTGAATGGTTATCAGGAGATATGGCCGGAGAATCAGTAACTGCTATATTCTTAAATCATAATGATGTAGTGTATGCACGTTTAACAGATGGAACATATTATGGAAATGTTGCAACATTAACTATAAAAGATTCAATAAAACCACAAGCTACAATTACTTTAAGTACAAATAAAATAGTTCAAGGTGAAAAAATAGAAGCTTCAGTAACTCATACAGATAATGAAACTGGAATTGATATAGAATCATGTAGATGGGTTATAAATCAATATGGAATATCTATTGGAACTAATGCTGTATATTATACAGGAGGATCTTTTACTAAAAATAATGAACAAATATCAACAACCGTAAGAGATGTAGGAACATTTTATGTGCATGTATTGAGTGTAGATAAGGCTGGAAATAAAAAGGAGACAGTATCTGAGGCAATAACAGTTGAGGCACCTAAAACATTAGCTTCACAAGTTGAGGTTGGGGATTATGTTTTATATGATGCAACTAATGATTATAGTTATGAATCATTAAGAGGAACTGGTCAAGATGGTGGAAATGGTTATGGTACACAAAATTTTACATCTAGTAGTGATATAAAATGGAGAGTTTTTAAAATAGAAAATGAGCAAGTTGTTTTAATAAGTGCACAGCCATTGAAATCAAATGATGATAAATACTTTACATTAAAAGGTGGAATAGGCTACTTATATGCAGAACAAGAATTAAATAAAATATGTGCAATTTATGGATTAGGAAAAGGTGCAGATAGAAACATGGTATTTTCATATGAAATAGGGGATAAGGAAGAAGGAATTACAAGTTTAGAAACAAGTGGTTCTGGTTCAAGGTCTGTAACAGCGGAAGAGATTAATAAATTGGTAGGATATGATCCTACTAAAAGTACTAATTATGGTAATAGGTATTATCGTAGTGTATATTATCCAACAATGAGAATGACCTCTGGAATATCAGCAAAAAGAGTATCAAGGTCTGATGAAAATACAAGTTATTCATATAAGATAAGTGATAAACAAAAAGAGAATATGGGAGAAAAATTATTTAATTTACTAGCTAAAGATGAAACAGGAACACAAAATGTTGATAGATATTGGCTAGCATCAAGAAGTGTTTATGCTTCAAAAGAAAGTGCAGACTTTGGTATTTGCTCTTTTGATGGAACTTGGAATATGGGAGGAAGTAATACTTTTTCTGGAGGAATTGGGACTAATAATGAATATGAACGTACTTGGGGAATTAGACCGGTAGTTTATATGAAAAAAGATATTTTAACAGGCTCAAAGAAAGATGAAGGATGGAATTTAATAGATAAGAACATTAATGTGCCAGATGCAACAGAAGATGGAGCAATCAAGTTTGAAGAAGTTAATTGGAGTGATGGAGTTGCAAGTGTAAAAATTAACACAGATTCATTGTTTAAAATTCAATATCAAATAAATTCAACAGAAGGAGAATGGACAACTATAGATGGAAGCATAACAACGGTTACAAACTTAAAAAATGAAGATATAATATATGCGAGATTGACAAATGGAACGGACTTTGGAAATTGGGCAACTTTTGAAATACTTGATAATGTAAAACCAGAGCAAGCAGAAATAACTTTAGAAACAAAATGTGCTGCAGTAGGTAGAGATATAACGGCAACTGTAATTCAAGAAGATAATCAAACTGGAATCGATATAGCAAAAAGTAAATGGTGCTATTCAACAAATAGTGGAAATATAGGAACTGATGAAAGTAAATATGTAGGGGGATTTTTTACAAGTGCAAATGAAATAATTACATTAAGTAATAATTCAACAGGTAAATATTATTTACATATATTAAGTGTAGATAAGGCTGGAAATAAGACAGAAACAATATCAGAACCAATAGATGTAATAACACCAGGAAGTATGGCAACAAAAGTTAATATAGGGGATTATGTTGCATATGATGCTACTGATTTTTACTCATATAAATCTACTTCTACGAATTATGAATATAAATCTTCGGATGCTGATAAATGGAGAGTATTATCAAAGGATGAAGCAACAGGAGAAGTAGTTTTGATTAATGCTGACTATTCATGTTCATCTGTTCCTCGTGCATATAATGGTGCAAATGGATACTTGTATTTTGAAGAAGAATTTAATAAAGCATCAGAAATATTTGGACATGGTGTTGGAGCAGACACAAGTAAAGTATTTACTTATGAAATAGGAGATGTAGTAGAGGGTGTAACTACTGAAAAAATTACCAATAGTGGTGCTAGAAATCTAACAATGTTAGACTTAGAGAAAATACTTGGAATACAGAGTACACAAAGTGAAAGGGCTACTTTTACATTAAAGTATTTATTAACACTAAATGAACCGCATGGATATGGATATACATTTGATATATTAACAAGAACATATGATATTAGTAGGAAATCAAGTTTTGAAATACCAGAAGAATATAGTGATATACTTTCAAGTGGTACTGATAATTGTTATGGGATAGCATCAAGATATGTAAATGGACAGGATTATTCAAATAATTCATATAGAGTTATAAATTATTATGTTCCAGGAATAAAAGACAAAAAAATAGTATTTATGAGCTTACATACTGCAGGTTATATTTATAATTCTTCTTCTTCAGAGCAAGGCTGGACTAGTAGTACTCCTTTAATAGGAAGTATTAAACCTATAGTATATTTAAAAACAACAATACAAACTGATGGAAAAGATTCAGATGGTGCTTGGAGAATAGTAGATAAATAGTAAAATTATAAGGAAGGGTAAATTTATGGCCAGAAAACAAAAAGAAATAAATTTGTTAAAGATGATAATTATAATATTTGCAATAATAATTATTGTAATATTAGGAATTAACATTATAAAGAAAATAAATAAAGGAAAAGATGATAAGATTCAAAATACGAATGAAAATGAATATGTAAGTACATTACAAGATGAAAGTAAGTTAAACACAAGTGAAAAATTAAAAGAGGATAAAAAGCTAGAGAATCTAATTATTAAAGATAACCAATTAACTTACAAAAATGGAATAACTAATTTATTAGCTACTGTAGAAAATACTTCAAACAAAACGGTTCCAATGCAAAAAGTAAAAATTGTTTTACTTGATAGGCATGGAAACGAAATTTATACAATGGATGGAGTAATTGAAGAAGTTCCAGCAAAAGGAACAGTACAATTTAATACCTCTATAACAGCAGACTTTTCAAGTGCATATGATTTTAAAATTGTTAAGAAGTAAAAAATCCAAAAGCAAACTATTGACAATATACCCCATAATAATGTATAATGTGTAACGTATATAGGGTAAGAGAAAAGTAAACGTACTTTACTTTAAGAAAATAAAATCCCACATACATTCTCGTATGACCGGAAGGAGGGGAATATAAATGTCAGAAATCAAAGTTAATAATGGAAATATAGAAGATGCCTTAAAAAGGTTTAAAAGACAATGTGCACGTAATGGAGTTTTACAAGAAGTTCGTAAAAGAGAACATTATGAGAAACCAAGTGTAAAAAGAAAGAAAAAATCAGAGGCAGCAAGAAAAAGAAAATTTTAAATTATAAAAAGGTGGAAGTTTAGGATGGAGTATATTGTTCTTGAACTTCTATCTTTTATTTTTAATGTATTAGAATATAATTTATAGTATGATAACCTAAATTTGGGATAAAATAGATATTGCAATAATTTTTAATGAGAAAAATAAAAATCATAGTTTAATAAAATTTAAAATAATTTGAGATGAACTATAACAAAAAATATAATGGAGGGAAGGTATTTATGGAATATAATGAATTAAATATAAAAGAAGGAATAAATCTTCATATGATTAAAACTAATAAATTTAAAACAAATTTAATAGCTGTAATGCTAACTACAAAACTAGACAAAGAAAATGTTACAAAAAATGCATTGATTCCAGCAGTATTAAGAAGAGGAACATCTAAATTGAAAACATTAGAAGAAATAAATAAAAAGCTAGAAGAAATGTATGGAGCGACTTTAGATTGTGGATTAGATAAAACAGGGGATAATCAAGTTTTAAAGTTTTATATTGAATCAATAAATGATGAATTTTTACCACAAGATAGTGAAAATATGTTAAAAGAGTCTTTAGATAATATATTTGAACTTGTATTTAATCCATATTTAGAAAATAATGGATTTAAAAAAGAATATGTTAATCAGGAAAAAGAAAATCTGAAACAAATTATAGAAGGAAAAATAGATAACAAAGCAAGATATTCATTAGATAGATGTATAGAAGAAATGTATAAGGATGAACCATATGGCTTATATAAATATGGATATATTGAGGATTTAGATGCTATTAATGAAAATAATTTATATGAACATTATAAAAATTTAATAAATGAGTGTAAAATAGACATATTTGTTTCAGGAATAATAGAAGAGAATATGCAAGACATTATAAAAAATAATAAAAATATAAATAAATTAGCAGAAAGAAAACCAGAATATAATGTTACAGAAACTAAAGCAAAAATATCTGAAAGTGAAAATATTATTCAAGAATCAATGGAGGTAATTCAAGGAAAACTAGTAATAGGGTTAGATTTGAATTTTGATGATGAAAATTTAAGATATGACACAATGATATATAATAGTATACTTGGAGGAAGTGCTAATTCAAAATTATTTCAAAATGTACGTGAAAAAGCAAGTTTAGCATATACAGCTGCATCTAGTTATTATAAATTTAAAAACAATATATTTATAAATTGTGGAATAGAAATTAATAATTATGAGAAAGCCTTAAAAATTATAAAAGAGCAAATTGAAGATATGAAAAAAGGTAAATTTACAGATGAAGATATAGAAAATGCAAAACAAGGAATTATAGCTGCAATAAAATCAATAGATGATGAACAAGATACTGAAATTACTTATTTTTTCGGACAGGAATTATCAGAAGAAAAACATGATATAAAAGATTATATGGATAGAATTTCTAAGGTTAATAAACAAAATGTTTTAGATATTGCAAATAAAGTTAGTATAAATACAGTATATTTTCTTAAAAACTAAAAAAGGATTTAGGGATGTTCCTTAAAATCCCTGAAAGGAAGGTAAAAATGCAAATAATAGAGAATTCAAAAGTTAAAGAAAAATTATATATGGAAAAATTAGAAAATGGATTAACTGTTATGATAATTCCTAAAAAGGGAATTCAAAAAAAGTATATTATTTGGGGAACAAATTATGGCTCAAATGATAGTACTTTTATAGTGCCAGGAGAAACAGAAATAACAGAAGTTCCAAAAGGAGTTGCTCATTTTTTGGAGCATAAAATGTTTGAACAAGAAAATGGAAAAAATAGTTTGGATGTGTTAACTGCATTAGGTGTTAATGCCAATGCATATACAACAAATAACCATACAGCATATTTATATGAATGTACAGATAATTTTTATGAAGCTTTAAATGAATTTATGGATTATGTTCAACATCCATATTTTACAGATGAAAATGTTGAGAAAGAAAAAGGAATAATTGGCCAAGAAATAATGATGTATGATGATTATCCTGATTGGAAAGTATATTTAAATGCTTTAGAAGCAATGTATTATAAAAATCCTGTAAAATTAGATATAACGGGAACAATTGAAACAATAAGCAAAATAGATAAAAACATATTATATAAATGCTATAATACTTTTTATAATCCATCAAATATGGCTATGGTAATTTCAGGAGATTTTGAACCAGAAAAATTAATAGAGGAAATTAAGAAAAGATTAATTGATATTAAATCAAATGGAGAAATAAAGAGAATTTTTGATGAGGAACCAAAAGGGATTGTAAAAGAAAAAATAGAACAAAAGATGGAAGTTAGTAGACCACTTTATACTATTGGAATAAAAGATGTTCCAGCTGAACAAAAAGAAAAAGTAAGAAAACATATATCAATTGAAATACTATTAAATTTATTAATTGGTGCAAGTTCGGATTTATACAAAAAATTATATGATATTGGAAATATCTATTCAGTTCCAAGTATTGAATATGAGTTTGACAAAAATTATGCACATATTTTAATAACAGGACAATCAAATAATCCAGAAGAATTATACGAAATGTTAAAAGAACAAATTAGTAAATTTATAAATGAGGGTATTAACCAACAGGATTTTGAAAGAACTAAAAAGATGATTTATGGTGAATATGTTAAAGAATACAATGATGTTACAGATATAGCAAGAATGTTCTTATCAGATTATTTTAAGGGAATTAATAGTTTTGACTATTTAGAAGAAATTAACAGTATAAATGCAGAATATTTAAATGAAGTTTTAAAAGATGTCTTTAATGTGAAAAATATGATATTATCTGTTGTAAAAAATTAGATGAAAAAATTGTTTTAAAAATGGTATAAAAATTGAAAAATATTTTATGCCGTTTTTTTATGATTTTATATGTCGAAAAATGGAAAAAATAGTCATACGAAAGTTGTTAAAAACCGTTGAAAATACTTGACTTGGGAAAGTTTATATGTTAATTTATAGATATACAGAAGATAAAAATCAGAAAAGGAGATATTGATATGTTAAATGATGAAATTTGTAAATTAAGAAATAAATTAAATAAGAGTATTGAAGATGGAGATGATTATTCTGTTACTTACAAATTAAGTGTTGAGTTAGATGAACTTATAGCTAAATTTTATAGAAATTTGGATGTGAAAAAGGTTAGTAAATAATAAAATTTATTAGCCTTTTGTTATGGTTTACAAAGTTATAGTTTAGTTACAGCCAACAGACTCAGCAAAATAATTGAGGCATGAGATGCTTCCTTAAGGGGTATATATCTTTTGATATTGTATCCGTTTGAATGAAGAGAAAAATAGAAAATCTTAAATAAAAAACAGAGGAATGCTCACGGTAAAAATGTATATATGTATATGTTTTAATAATTTTCTTGGTTCAATATGCAACATAAGAATTTCTAAAATAAATTAATGGCACCCTTCCACTTAACCCTCACTTCGTTCGGAGTGAACTCTTTCCATTAATTTATTTAAGAAATTCTAATATTGCTCCAATCACATTCGAAAATGATTACAACATATACATATATACATTTTTAGCCAGAGTGAGAGAGGCTCGGTTTTTTATGTTAGATTTTATTTTTGAACGCAATGAACAGGATACAATATCAAAAGATATATACCCCTTAAGGAAGCATCTCATGCCTCAATTATTTTGCTGTGCCTGTTAGCTGTAACTCTGTATAAAAAATCAAAATTTAAATCTCTTGATAAATTTATAAAATTATTATATAATATTACATCAAGTAAAGGAGAAAGTTTATGTTAATAAATAATAATATTATAGAAGAATTATGTATAGATGCTGGATATGCAAGAGAAGCAAAAGCAAAAAGATATACTAGACAAGGAAAAGTAAGAATAATGAAAGTAAGTTATGGCAATGGAGATAATTTTGAAGTATCAGGTAAAGTTTATGAAAATGATATTTATGACACATACATTAATGTAGAAAATGGTGAAATCCAATCTATACAATGTACATGTCCAGATTATTATAACACATATGGGGTTTGTAAACACAGTCTTGCTACAATATTAACATTTAAAGAGATGGATTATTATGATACAAGAAGAAAAGAAGAAAATTCTGAGACAAGAGAAAATAGAAGTCTAAATAAATACAATAGTTTTAACCAAATTGTTAAAATTTTATATAATGAAGAATTAAATGAAATAGATGCAGATTTAGATATTGAATTAAAAAATAAGGGGACAATTAAAATTGAGCCTAAGATAATATATGATAAGTTTACCAAAGAAATGAAAATAGAATTTAAAATCGGAAATAAGAGAATGTATAAATTGAAAAATTTAGCCGAATTTTATAAATTAATGAATAATAAAGAATTTTATAAATATGGAGATAAATTAGAATTTGTACATACAAAAGAAATGTTCCAAGATGAAAGCCAAAGTTTATTAGAATTTATATTAAAATATTCAGAAATAATAGCATTTACAAATTCAAATGCAAATTCAAATTATAGATATTATGGTAAAGCATTAAATGAAAGCAGTATAATCGTAGGAAATACTGCAATTGATGAATTATTTGAAGTATTAAAAAACCAAAAAACAATTATTGAACGAGAATATGAAAAAAAAGAAGTATATTTTATAGATGGTAATCCAGAATTAGAATTTAATTTGCAAAAAATAGGTGATGATGAATATAGAATTATTACGGATTTTGATATATATCAAACAACAATATTAAAGGGAAAAGAATATAAATATGTTTTAACTGATAATGGTTTATATAGATGTACAAAAGAATTTGAAAATACTACTTTGAAATTGTTGAAATTATTTAGAGAAAATTTTTTAACTCAAGTTTTGTTGAGTAAAAATGAACTAGGTGAATTATTTTCAGTAATACTTCCTAAAGTAAAAAATGCAATTAAAATAGATGAAAACATAAAAGAAGAAATTAAGGAATATGAGCCACAGAGATTAGCAGTAAAAGTATATTTAGATTTTGATGGAAATGGATATATAATTGCAAATGTGAAGTTATGTTATGGTGAAAATGAATTTAACCCTTTAAATGAAGCAGAAGAAAAAGGTTTTAAATATCCTAGAAATGTGTTTGAAGAAACAAAATCTATGAATATTTTTAGAAAAACAGGATTTATGTTTGATGTGAAAAATTTATGTTTTATATTGCCGGATGAAGAAAAAATATATGAATTTTTGACTAATGATATAAATTATTACATGCAAAAGTTTGAGGTATTAGCAACAGAAAATTTTAAATCTAAAGAAATAATAAAGCCTAAAATGACATCATTAGGAGTAAGAGTAGAAAATAATTTATTATCAGTTGATTTATCTCAATTTAATATTGATTTAGATGAGTTAGAAGAAATAATAAAAAAATATAAATTAAAGAAGAAATATCATAGGTTAAAAAATGGATTGTTTTTAGATTTAGAGCATAATAATGAAATTGATTTTATTGATAAATTAATTACAGGGGCAGACATTGATTATAAAGAGTTACAAAGCGGAAGCATAAGATTACCTGTAAATAGAACATTATATTTAAACCAATTGTTAAAAGAAATAAAGGGAACACAAATTATAAAAAATTCAGAATATAAAAATATTATAGATGGATTAGATAAAGATTTGTTAGATGAAGAAGTAAAAATACCTAAACAGCTTGAAGATATTTTAAGACCATATCAAATAACCGGATTTAAATGGCTAAAAACATTAGACTATTATAAATTCGGAGGGATACTTGCAGATGATATGGGACTTGGAAAAACAATTCAAATAATATCAATACTTTTAGATTATAAACAAAATGGTAGAAAACATAAAGCAAGTATTGTTGTATCACCAAGTTCATTATCATTAAACTGGAAAAACGAAATTGAAAAATTTGCACCAGAATTAAATACTAATGTTGTAAGAGGAACTGCATCAGAAAGAAAAGAAATAATAGAAAATATTGATAAATATGATTTAATTATAACATCATATGATTTATTAAAAAGAGATATTGATACTTATAAGGAAAAAAACTATGAATTTAAATTTATTATTGCAGATGAAGCACAATATTTGAAAAACAATAATACCAAAAATGCTAAAGCAATAAAACAATTAAATGCAGAAACAAGGTTTGCATTAACAGGTACACCAATAGAAAATTCATTAGCAGAATTATGGTCAATATTCGATTTGATAATGCCAGGATATTTATTTAATTACAAAGAATTTAAATTAAAATATGAAACAGCTATTGTGAAAGATGAAGATAAAGAGACAATGAATAAGTTAAAAATGTTAATAGAACCATTTATATTAAGGAGAACTAAAAAAGAAGTATTAACAGAATTGCCAGAAAAAACAATAAGTGTATTAGATAATGAAATGGAAGAAGAGCAAAGAAAATTGTACCTATCATATTTAGTAAAAGCTAGACAGGAATTACAAGATGAAATAAGTATAAATGGATATGAAAAAAGTCAAATAAAAATATTAGCAGCACTTACAAGATTAAGACAAATTTGTTGTCATCCAGGACTATTTATTGAGGATTATAAAGGTGGAAGTAGTAAATTAGAACAATGTTTAGAAATAATAAAAGATGGAATAAATGCTGGACATAAAATTTTACTATTTTCTAGTTATACATCAATGTTTGAAATAATAGAAAAAGAATTAAAAAAATGTGATATTAAATATTTTAAATTAACAGGTTCTACAAAAGTTGATGAAAGAATAGAACTTGTAGATGAATTTAATAATAATCCAGAAATAGGAGTGTTTTTAATTTCATTAAAAGCTGGTGGAACTGGACTTAATTTAATTGGTGCTGACATGGTTATACATTATGATCCATGGTGGAATATCTCGGCGGAAAATCAAGCAACAGATAGAGCATATAGAATTGGACAAAAAAATAATGTTCAAGTTTATAAATTAATAACTAAAGATTCAATAGAAGAGAAGATTTATGAACTACAACAAAGAAAAGCTGAGCTTACAGATAATATTCTTAGCACTCAAACAACATTTATTAATAGATTTTCTAAAGAAGATATTATGAATTTGTTTAAAGTTTGAAATTTTATATTAAAAAGGAAAGATAAAAATGAAAGATTATATAACAATAATAGGTGGTGGACTAGCAGGCTGCGAAGCTGCTTACCAAATTGCAAAAGTTGGAATAAAAGTAAAATTGTATGAAATGAAACCAACTAAGTTTTCTGATGCACATTCAAATGAAAATTTGGCTGAAATAGTATGTAGCAATTCTTTTAAATCTAATCTGTTAACTAATGCATGTGGTTTATTAAAAGAAGAATTAAGAAAGCTTGATTCTTTATTAATTAAAATTGCTGATGAAACTCAAGTGCCAGCTGGTCAGGCTTTGGCAGTAGATAGAAAAAAGTTCTCTAAAAGGGTTACTGAAATAATAGAAAAAAATCCTTTAATTGAGATTATACACAAAGAAGTAGAAAATGTGGATTGTAATAGTGAAATTAATTCTGAAGATGGAATTGTTATTATTGCAACAGGCCCATTAACTTCAGAAAAGTTGGCACAAAATATAATGAAAATTACTGGTGAGGATAAATTATATTTTTATGATGCAGCTGCTCCTATTATTAGCAAAAATAGTATAGATTTTGATATTGCTTTTTATGGAAATAGATATGAACAAGAAAAGAAAAAAGATGAAACTGTTGAAGATTGGAAAATAAGACAATTACAGCAAGAAGAAAGTTATATAAATCTTCCTATGAATAAAGAAGAATATGAGAAGTTTTGGAAAGCACTAGTAGAAGCGGAAGTTGTTACATTACATGATTTTGAAAAAAGAGAAATTTTTGAAGGATGTATGCCTATTGAAGTAATGGCAAAAAGAGGAATAGATACTTTAAGATTTGGACCTTTAAAACCAGTAGGATTTGATGATTTAAGGACAGGAAAAAGACCATATGCTATTATTCAATTAAGACAAGATAATTCTGAAGGTAGCATATATAATATGGTTGGATTTCAAACAAATTTAAAATTTGGAGAGCAAAAAAGAATATTTAGTATGATACCAGGATTAGAAAATGCAGAATTTATTAAATATGGTGTTATGCATAGAAATACTTATATAAATTCTACTAAATTACTAGATGAAACTTACAACCTAAAGTCTAATAATAATATTTATTTTGCTGGGCAAATTACAGGTGTTGAAGGCTATGTGGAATCAATTTCTTCTGGAATGGTAGTTGCCTTAAATGCAATTTCTGATTTTAAAAGGAGTGAACTTAAAGAAAGAAAAAAAGTAAGATTTTCACCATATACTGTAATTGGTGCTTTGGCTAAATATATCTCTACTGAGAATGATAAGTTCCAACCAATGAATGCTAACTTTGGAATTTTGCCAGAATTAGAAGGAAAAAAGATTAGAGATAAAAAAGAGAGATATATGAAATTAGCTGAGAGAAGTTTAATGTATAATATTTAAAATATCCTGTTGCAATTCGTTCAGTGAGATATAAAATATAATTACTATAAATGGTGATATATTAATATTTTTTGTAAAAAACATAGCTGGGGTCTACCTATGGGTCTTTTACTGCAAAATATTAATATATCAACATTTAAAACAGATTAATATATTTTCTTAATTCTCATAAAAGTATTGCTATTTTGGTAATATTTTGGTATAATTTATAGTAGGGTTTACGATTATGTCAAAATATTAAATGTTTTGGAGGAAAATGTATGGAAAATATAATTGAAACAATAACAAAGAAATTAAATCAAATTGCTAATCAAAAAAAAGAATTAAATTCATTAAATGAAGACTTAGTTAATAAACAAAAAGAAATACTAGAAAAAATGGCTATTATAAAAGAATTAAAAGCTAAAAATGATGATTCTTATAAAACCGTTTTAGAAGAAGCAAAAAAACTACAACAAGAACATGAAATACTTTATAATAGATATCAAGAAGGAAAACAAATTGTTGAAAAAAGTATTACAGAATTAAAATCTAATATTATTAAGAATTTGAAATACAAAAAAAGCATAATAAAAAAATATAATGGTGTAGACTTAACAAGCATTAATATGGATGTTTTAAAAAAAGAAGAACAAAAAATAAGAAAATGTATGATTGCAAATAAAATATCTAAAGAAAAATTTGAAAAATTATCACCAGAACAACAAAAAAAGATTACAAAAATGAAAGAATATTATAAAGATAATAAAAAAAGATTTAATGCAATTAGAGAGGTTGTTAACTACACTAAACTTGTTGGAGATAAGAATCCAGAAGATGTGCTAGAAAGAATTGAAGATGTAATTTATGAAATAGATGATAAATTTAGTTTAGAAAACATTGACAAAATAACATCTGTTAAATTAAATGAAGAAAATTCAAAAGCAATTGAAGGAAAAAATCCAGAAAATAATGAAAATATTGTAAAAGCCCAAGAATTAGAAAATGAAATAAAAGAAATAAAAAGTAATTTATTAAAAAATATGAAATTATTGGATACATATAAAGATAATCCTACAAAACTTGAAGAGATAACAAGAAAAATAAGAGGATTAGAAGAAGAAAATAAAGTATTATATGAAAAATTAAATAATATTCAGGTTGATGATATTTTACAAAAAACTAGTGAGATATTGGGAAGAGGAGTAACAACACAAAATAAAGGAACAAAAGCAAAAGACAATGAAAATCAAAAATCTCATAGAATAATGGTTAAATTCGATATAAAAACTGGGAAATATATATATATTGATGAAAATGGTAAAAAAACTTATTGCAATGCATTTGAAGAAAAAGAAGGAAAATATATTGACTGTATACCAAAAGAAACAAAGAAAAAAATTATAGAGTTTTCTATGAAAAAAGGTTTGACAAAAAAACAAGCTAAAAAGTTAGATGACAAAATATGTGCAGTTTTAAAATTAAAGAATCCAGAATTGCTAAATAAGTATATAGAATCAGTTAAAGAGGATGAAGAATTCGATAAAGGTTTCGATATTGTTTACGATTTAAGAAAAAGAAAACAAAAAATTGAACAAAAAATAGGATATAGAAACTTAAGAAATATTATGAAAAAAGCAAAAGCTCATAGTAAATTAGGAATAGCTGAAGTATTAAAAGATAAATCAAGAACATTATTATATGGATTGCTTGGAGGTACAGCTTTAACTGCAATAGGATCAGGAACTTTAAACAACAATTTGAATAAAGACCAAAATCAGGAACAGCCATTAGAAAATGTTGAAATATTAGATAATGGTATTTTGAAAAATGATATTATTGATAATTCTAATGTATCAAAAGAAAAAGAACAAGAAAAAGATAATATTAATAAAGAGCAACAAGAAAAATTAAATGATGAAAAAAATAGTGAACTAAAAAATGGGGATTATGTAAAAATATCAAAAAGTGCAATGTTGTTTGCCAATCCATCAGATTTATTGAGAATAAAACAAGGAGTTAATGCTAATGAAAGAATTTATATAAAAAATTCATCACTAGATAAATTATATAAAGTAGATAAAATTGAATACTTATTACCAAATGGCGATGCGGTAGTTATAGGGAAAGATGAAAATTTAGAAGATGTTTTAGCTAAAAAAGGATTAGATAAGAGTTCAATAGAAAATAAAGATGTTATTAAAGTCTGCCATACTATTGCGGAAGGAGTAGCACAATGGGTAGAAACAGATGAAATTGAAAAAGTAGAACTTAAAGTTGACAAACTTGGAAATGTTGTTGAAAAAACTGAGGAAGAAAAAGCACTAGATGAAGCGATGGAAAATTACTATAAACAGAAAGAGACTTTAAAACAACAAACAAATACTAAGTCAACAAACAATGCTGTAAAGAGTGAAGAAAAATCTAATCAAAAATCTGAGCAAGCTCCAAAAGATATAAAACAACAAGATGAAACTAAAAAAGAAGGAAAGACTGGAAAAAATAATGAGGTAATTTTTGATGATTCAAAAGAAAAGATTGTTGTTTTTGATGAATCAAAAATTAATGGTAAAGTCGACAAAAAAGAAGATAATACTGTTGATATGGATGAACTAGAAAGTGAAGTTATAAGTAGTGAAGAAAAAAATAATGCTGTTGATATTGACAATTTAAAAGATGAAGTTGTTAGTAGCGAAACAAAAGGTGAAGTTATCATTGAAGATGATGAAAGATAAGTTGAATATTAGAAAAAAATTCTAAGTTTTTCTTGACTTATAGATATAAAGATGATAAAATATAAACTGTTACAATAAATTGCATGTATTGTGCAATTCCGTAGCAGTTTATTTAGTTTTGTGCAACTAATATTTCATAAATATTACGAACACATAATATAAAAGTAGGAGGTGAAATTTAAGTGCCAACAATTAATCAATTAGTAAGAAAAGGTAGGAAAACAGGAGTAACAAAATCAACTGCACCAGCTCTTCAACATGGATGGAATTCTAAAAATAAAAAATTAACAGATAATAGAGCTCCACAAAAAAGAGGTGTATGTACAGTAGTTAAAACAGTTACACCTAAAAAGCCAAACTCAGCTTTAAGAAAAGTTGCCAGAGTAAGACTTTCAAATGGTTATGAAGTTACATCTTATATTCCAGGTATAGGACATAACTTACAAGAACACAGTGTTGTATTAATAAGAGGTGGTAGGGTAAAAGACCTTCCAGGTGTTAGATACCATATTATTAGAGGAACATTAGATACAGCAGGTGTTAAAGATAGAATGCAAGCTCGTTCTAAGTATGGTGCTAAGCGTCCAAAAAAATAAAATAGACTAAATCAGGCATCTTGCTCATTTTTAACATTTGCTACAGACTTAGTATACAAACGTATAACCTCAGCCTGTAACAAACATTTTTAAATGCACAATATACCTAATTTATTCAATTTTTCAAATTACTTAAAGGATGAGTAGTAACATAAAAAAAAATTAGTGCTTGTAATACTTACTAAATTAAGGTACTTAAATTTAGAATATATTATAATGCACTATACGGATAGGAAAATAACCTATCAGAGTACCTAAGATATTTTATAAATGTCTAATAAAAATTTAAGGAGGGAAGAATAGTGCCAAGAAGAGGATTTATAGCAAAAAGAGATGTTTTACCAGATCCAATATATAATAGCAAAACAGTTACAAAATTAGTAAATAATATAATGCTAGATGGTAAAAAATCAGTTGCTCAAAAAATAGTATATGATGCATTTGACATCATAAAAGAAAAAGAAGGAAAAAATCCTTTAGAAGTTTTTGAAGCAGCTTTAGAAAATATAATGCCAGTTCTTGAAGTTAAAGCTAGAAGAGTTGGTGGAGCTACATATCAGGTTCCATTAGAAATTAGACCAGAAAGAAGACAAACTTTAGGGTTAAGATGGTTAGTTTCATATGCTAGAAATAGACATGAAAAAACTATGGCTGAAAAATTAGCTGGTGAAATAATGGATGCTGTTGCTGGAAACGGTGGAGCATTTAAGAAAAAAGAAGATACACATAGAATGGCAGAAGCTAATAAGGCGTTTGCTCATTACAAATGGTAAAATTTTTGTTAAAAGCAATCATCTGTACATTTTCAATATTAATTTCAAACTTCGATTTACTTAATTACAACTTCGGCTTGTAATTAATCTTAAAAATGCACAGATAATCACTTTTAACAAAAATTTAAAGTTGAGAGTATTAAAAAAGAATTATAAAAGAAACCGAGAGGGGGAAATATAGATGGCAGGAAGAGCATACCCACTAGAAAGAACAAGAAATATAGGAATAATGGCTCATATTGATGCTGGTAAAACAACAACAACAGAGAGAATATTATTCTATACAGGTAAAACTCATAAAATAGGAGAAGTTCACGAAGGTGCTGCAACAATGGACTGGATGGCACAAGAACAAGAAAGAGGTATAACAATTACTTCTGCATGTACAACATGTTTCTGGAAAGATAATAGAATTAATATTATTGATACACCAGGTCACGTTGACTTTACAGTTGAAGTACAAAGATCTTTAAAAGTTCTTGATGGTGCTGTAACAGTTTTAGCAGCAAAAGGTGGAGTTCAACCACAAACAGAAACAGTTTGGAGACAAGCTGATAAATATAGTGTACCAAGAATGGTATATGTAAATAAAATGGATATTACTGGAGCTAACTTTATGCTTTGTGTTGAACAATTAAAAAATAGATTAAAAGCAAATGCAGTTCCAATCCAATTACCAATTGGTGCTGAGGATAATTTCAAAGGTATAGTTGATTTAATTAAGATGAGAGCTTTTATACACAAAGATGATTTAGGACAAGTAATTGAAGAAACAGATATACCAGAAGATATGAAAGCTCAAGCAGAAGAATTCAGAGCTGCTATGATAGAAGCAGTTGCTGATCAAGATGAAGAATTAATGATGAAATATTTAGAAGGTGAAGAACTAACAGAAGAAGAAATCAAAAAAGGTTTAAGAGCTGGTACAATTGCTAACAAAATAGTTCCAGTAACATGTGGTTCTTCATACAAAAACAAAGGTGTACAAGAATTACTAAATGCAATAGTTGACTATATGCCATCACCATTAGATATAGCTCATATCAAAGGTGAAACATTAGATGGAGAAGAAACAGAAGCTAAAACATCTGATTCAGAACCATTTGCAGCTTTAGCATTTAAAATTGCTACTGACCCATTTGTTGGAAAATTATGTTTCTTCAGAGTTTATTCTGGAACACTTGAATCAGGATCAACAGTTCTAAATTCAAGTAAAGACAAAAAAGAAAGAATAGGAAGAATTCTTCAAATGCATGCAAATCATAGAGAAGATATTGAAAAAGTATATGCAGGTGATATTGCTGCAGCCGTAGGTTTAAAAGATGTTACAACTGGAAATACTTTATGTGATCCAGATCATCCAATAATCTTAGAATCAATGGAATTCCCTGAACCAGTTATTGATATAGCTATTGAGCCAAAAGATAAAGCAGCTCAAGAAAAAATGGGAATTGCTTTAGCAAAATTAGCTGAAGAAGATCCAACATTCAAAGCTTATACAAACCAAGAAACTGGACAAACAATTATCGCTGGTATGGGTGAATTACACCTAGATATTATTGTAGATAGATTAAAAAGAGAATTCAAAGTTGAATGTAATGTAGGTAAACCACAAGTTGCTTACAAAGAAACAATTAGAAATAAAGTAAAAGTTCAAGGTAAATTTATTCGTCAATCTGGTGGTAAAGGACAATATGGTGATGTTTGGTTTGAAATGGAACCATTAGAGCCAGGTAAAGGAATAGAATTTGAAAGCAAAATAGTTGGAGGAGCTGTTCCAAAAGAATATATTAAACCAATTGAACAAGGTATGAGAGAAGCTGCTGAAAGCGGTATCTTAGCTGGTTACCCAGTTATTGATTTCAAAGTTTCATTAGTTGATGGTTCATACCATGAAGTTGACTCTTCTGAAATGGCCTTCAAAATAGCTGCTTCTATGGCATTCAAAGAAGGATGTAGACAAGCTAAGTCAGTTATATTAGAGCCAATTATGAAAGTTGAAATAACAGTTCCAGAAGAATACATGGGAGATGTTATTGGAGATGTAAACTCAAGAAGAGGTAGAATGGAAGGCATGGATGCAGAAGATGGAATGCAAGAAATACATGCATTTATCCCATTATCAGAAATGTTTGGTTATGCAACAGACTTACGTTCTAAAACTCAAGGTAGAGGTTCATACTCTATGGAACCTTCTCATTATGAAGAAGTTCCAAAATCAGTATTGGAAGCTATTGTTGCTTCAAGAAAGAAAGCTGAGTAAAATTAATCTAAAATCAGCATCTTGCACATTTTGTTATTTATTAAAAACTTCGAGGTATACACGTATACCTTTAGCTTTCAGTAAATATCCAAAATGCACAATATACTAATTTTACATTAATTTGAATTATAAATAAAATAGTACTTGCTTTTTTTATTAAAATGTTGTAAAATGCAAGTGCGATAAATAATTTACGTTATTAAATTTTAAAATAAAGTAGCTACGTTCAGAAAGAACGGCTAACTAAAATAAGGAGGATTTTAAAATGGCAAAAGCAAAATTTGAAAGAAACAAACCACACGTTAACATTGGTACAATCGGACACGTTGACCATGGTAAAACAACAACAACAGCAGCTATTACAAAATATTTATCATTATTAGGAAAAGCTAAATTTGAAGCTTACGATCAAATCGATGGAGCTCCAGAAGAAAAAGCAAGAGGAATCACAATTAATACAGCACACGTTGAATATGAAACAGATAACAGACACTATGCACACGTTGACTGTCCAGGACATGCTGACTATGTTAAAAACATGATTACTGGTGCTGCTCAAATGGATGGTGCAATATTAGTTGTTTCAGCAGCTGATGGTCCAATGCCTCAAACAAGAGAACATATCTTATTAGCTAGACAAGTTGGTGTTAAATACATCGTTGTTTACTTAAATAAATGTGATATGGTTGATGACCCAGAATTATTAGAATTAGTTGAAATGGAAGTTAGAGACTTATTATCAGAATATGGTTTCCCAGGAGATGAAATTCCAGTAATAAAAGGATCTTCATTAGCAGTTCTAGAAAGTACATCTACAGATCCTAATGATCCTGTATATGCACCTATGAAAGAATTAATGGAAGCTGTTGATAGCTATATCCCAACACCAGAAAGACCAATTGATCAACCATTCTTAATGCCAGTAGAAGATGTATTCACAATCACAGGTCGTGGTACAGTTGCTACAGGTAGAGTAGAAAGAGGAGAAGTTAAACTTCAAGACGAAGTTGAAATCATTGGTTTAACAACAGAAAGAAGAAAAACTGTTGTAACAGGTGTTGAAATGTTTAGAAAACTATTAGATCAAGCAGAAGCTGGAGATAATATCGGTGTTCTATTAAGAGGTATTGATAGAAAAGACATCGAAAGAGGTCAAGTTCTATGTAAACCAGGAACAATTCATCCACATACAAAATTTACTTCTGAAGTTTATGTATTAACTAAAGAAGAAGGTGGAAGACATACACCATTCTTTAATGGATACAGACCACAATTCTACTTCAGAACAACAGATGTTACAGGTGTTATCGAATTAGCAGCTGGAACAGAAATGGTTATGCCAGGAGATAATGTTTCAATGACAATCGAATTAATTACACCAATTGCTATTGAAAAAGGACTAAGATTCGCTATCCGTGAAGGTGGTAGAACAGTTGGTTCAGGTGTAGTTGCTGATATAATTGAATAATAAATTAATAAAATAGAGAAAGGTTTGAGCTTTTCTCTATTTTTGTACTATAAATTTTTATTTATTTGTAATTATATTTTGTTACAATTCAAAGTATATACGAAATAATTAATGAGTAAGGTAATTCCTTAGGGGTTATATATCTTTGATATTGTATCTTGTTCATTACGTTCAAAAACAAAATCTAACATAAAAAACCGAGCCGCTCTCACTCTGGCTTAAAATGTATATATGTATATGTTGTAATCATTTTCAAATGTGATTGGAGCAATATTAGAATTTCTTAAATAAATTAATGGAAAGAGTTCACTCCGAACGAAGTGAGGGTTAAGTGGAAGGGTGCCATTAATTTATTTTAGAAATTCTTATGTTGCATATTGAACCGAGAAAATTATTAAAACATATACATATATACATTTTTCCCGTGAGCATTTCTCAGTTTTTTATTTAAGATTTTCTATTTTTCTCTTCATTCAAACAGATACAATATCAAAGATATATAACCCCTAAGGAATTACCTTACTCATCAATTATTTTTCATGAACTGTTAATAGTAAATATATTTTTCATAAATTATAAAAAATAAAGTGAAAACTATTGCTTTTTAAAAAAAATAATAATAAAATATTTATATTATAAATAAAATGTAATGATGAAAGAATAACAAAAAATTGTAAAATTTTTTGGATGATGATGAACGAAATATCTTAAGATTTGGCATACAAAAAATTGTATAATTTTTTGGATGACGATGAACGAAATATCTTAAGATTTGGCATACAAAAAATTGTAAAATTTTTTGGATGACGATGAACGAAATATCTTAAGATTTGGCATACAAAAAATTGTATAATTTTTTGTATGACGATGAACGAACGAAGTGAGTGAAAGGAAACACAATTATGAAAATTATACTAGATGCAATGGGTGGAGATAATGCACCAGATGCCACTATAAAAGGGGCAATAAAAGCAATTAACAAAGTAAAGGCAGAAGTTATATTAGTTGGAAAAGAAGAAGTAATTAGAAGTAAAATAAAAGAATTTTACAATAAAGAAATAGAAGAAATTTCAGATAGACTAAAAATAAAAAATGCAACTGAAACAATAGAAATGGAAGATAAACCAACTGAAGCTATAAAACATAAAAAAGATTCATCTATGGTAGTTGGATTTAATATGTTAAAACAAGATGAAGGAGATGTATTTATATCAGCTGGAAATTCAGGAGCATTACTTGCGGGAGCTACTTTATTAGTAGGAAGAATTAAAGGAATTGATAGACCAGCATTAGCAGGAATTTTGCCAGCATATAAAAGCCAATTATTATTAATGGATTGTGGATCAAATACAAATTGTAAGCCAATAAATTTATTACAATTTGCACAAATGTCTACAATATATTTAAGAAATACATTTGGAATTGAAAAACCAGCAATAGGACTTTTAAATATAGGAACAGAGGAAACTAAAGGAAATGAAATGGTAAAAGAAAGTTACCAACTTATAAAAGAAAAGGCAGAAGAATTAAATATAAATTTTGTTGGAAATGTGGAAGGAAGAGATGCTTTTTCTGGTAAAATAGATGCTATTGTAACAGATGGATTTACAGGAAATGTATTTTTAAAGACAACAGAAGGACTAGGAAAATTTGTTAAAAAATCATTAAAAGAAAGTTTGATGAAAAATATATTTTCAAAAATAGCTGCTCTTCCAGCACTACCTGGAATTAATAGATTTGCAGATGTAATGGATTATAAAAGATATGGTGGAGCTTTGTTTTTAGGAGTTAAGAAACCTGTTGTAAAAGCACATGGAAGTAGTGATGAAAAATTATTTGAGTATACTATTATTCAAGCAGAAAAATTTGTTGAAAATAAGGCTGTAGATAAGATGATAGAAGCATTTAATAAATGAATATTTAAACTAAAATTGAACGAGTAGTATAAAATAAAAATAATTTTAAAATATACTTGACAAATATTATAACATATAATATAAAAGTATTATAAAAATTGATAATACATATATAAGTTAAAAAACTTGAGAGGAGGTGAACTCAAAAATGAGTTCAGAAGAGATTTTAGAAAAGGTAAAAGCTATAATTGTTGAACAATTAGGTGTAACAGATACAGCTGTAACAATGGATGCATCTTTTATAGATGATTTAGGAGCTGATTCTTTAGATATAGTTGAATTAGTAATGGCTATAGAAGAAGAATTTGATATAGAAATTCCAGATACAGATGCTGAAAAAGTTGTAACAGTAGGAGATGTTGTTGACTATATAAAAGAAAATGTTTAATATAAGTGAGGAATGATAAGTAATGCTCTTATCATTCCTCTTTTATAGTTTTTTGAAAAGTTATATAATAATTTTTTTATAATGTTTTACTTAATATATGAGAATAGTTTTTTAGAATTTGAAAAAAGTATATATTCCAAGGTCTTCGTTTTATTTCTGTACAGTTGTATACTTTGTAATTAAAATTAGAATAATTTGAAATGTAAATATTAATATTTCCAAGCTGAGTATTAGATACTATTGGAGCTTCGAGATATAAAGGAAAATTTATACTAATATTTATAGAATTAATTAGATCTTTTCTAACAGGTATAATATCAAAATTTATATTTTCAACTTCTAAATTAATATTTTGGTTAATACCTTTATTAATTATAATTTTTTTAGAGTTTTCTTTTTTCCATTTTTCAAACTTATTGTTGATTAACTCTTTAATATTTACAAGTTCAAAATTATCAAAAATATAATTAATTAATTTTATACTATCTTGTGTTCTAAATTTTTTTGTATCTGCACCTAATACGACACAAATAATATCCATATTGTTTCTTTTACAGGCTGTTACTAGACATCTATTAGCACCATTTGTAAAACCAGTTTTTATGCCATATATACCTGTTAAATTCCCTAATAATTCATTTGTGTTAGATAATCGTTTAGGGTATCCATTTATAGTAATGGTATATTCTTTAGTTCCAACAATTTTTGCGAATGTTTTATTATTTAGTGCATAATTAGATAAAACGGCAAGTTCATATGCGGTTGTATAATGCTCATCTGAATCTAATCCATGTGGGGTTTCAAAATGAGTACTAGCAAGATTTAGTTCAAAAGCTTTTTTATTCATTAAATCAGCAAAACTTTCAATGCTGCCAGATGCATACTCAGCAAGTGCAACTGCTGCATCATTACCAGAACGAAGCATTAAACCATATAATAAATCTCTTATTGTAATTTTATCACCAGTTTTTAACCCTAATCTTGAACCACCAGTTCCTGCTGCTTTTTTTGATATTTCTATGGTTTCATCTAAATTGTAGTTTTCTATAATTATTGTTGCTGTCATTATTTTTGTAGTTGAAGCCATTTTTCTTCTTTCATTTTCATTTTTTCCATATAAAATTGTATTTGTATTTCTATCTATAATTACACATGCTTTAGAATTAATTTCTGGTATTTTTATAATATTTTCTTTTGAAGAATTTGATGTTATTTCGGCATCAACATAAATAATTTCATTGTCATCTATGTCATCACAAAATGATATTGGTGATAAAACATATATGAGTGTTAAAAATATATAAAAAATAATTAGAAAAAATTTTTTCATATTGCACCTCTTATTTAATAATATAAAAAAATATTATTTTTATGATATAAATTGTTATATTCTTATATAAATGTCTTTACATTTATATTTGTTTCGTTTGATAGATTATGCTGTATTTTAAAACAAAATATTATCAAATTTTAAGTTAAATATTAAAAAACGATAAATAGTAACGGAATAGCGGAAAAATGTATTTAATTCACATAAAATATTGATTTTATTACAAAAATGTAATATAATTGTAATATAAGTTTAAAAAATATTTGAGTTTGTGAATAGGGTTTCCGTAGGTAATTTTGAACAAAAAAAATCCACATAAAAAATGTATATTAAACACTATTGACTTCAATTAATTAATGAAATAAAATATAATTAATGTTATTTATATAAAGGAGAAGATTTTATAATGAATAAGAAAAAAATAACTTTGTCAATTGCAAGTATTATTGTCGCAATTATACTTATGATAATTCCTAATAAAGTAAAAGCAGTAGAAACACTTCCAACACCATTATATTTTGGTGTACAAGAGTTTAGAAGTGGAACAACACCTGATAATATGGCATATGCAATAAAAAATCCATATGCTAATGGTTCTACAGCTTCTTCTATTAGAGGTACTAAAATATGGCAAATAGTTAAATATAATAATAGTACAGGTACAGGAAATTATACAACAGGAAATTACTATTGCGTAAGGGCTGGTGTTGGTTTTAGTGATACATCAAAGATTGCAACATACAATATTTCTTATGATTTAAAAACTGAGAAAGCTAAATTACAATCATCTGGAAATAAATATCTACAAAAAATAGCTACTAATGGCTATTATGATAATTTATTAGCTTTAACAGATTTAATGTATTTAAATGGAGTGTCAACGCAAGACGAAAGAAAAGCATTATTAAATGCTGCTGGAATAGATGAAAATGCATATAGTGCTAAGATAACAGATAGTGATATAGAAGTTGTACAACAAGCTGCAATTTGGTATTTTACAAATCATGATGATAATGAAAATAATATGTTTGAAAATGTATTTAATAATTATGATGAAGAATTTGTAAATGGAGGAGAACTAACAAAAAGTTCATGGTTATTTTATAGAACTTTAGAAATGTCTCAAGCAGGGAAACAATATGAAAGCTTAAGTGATTATAATATACATTTTACTAATGTTGGACAAACAGGAGATGGATTACAAAGACAAGAACAAGCAATGTATTTATATAATTATTTAATATATACAGCAAATAGAAATGCAGCATCATATGCTAATGGAACGGCAGTTTCAAGAACAAAAGTCACATTATATGCAAATGCAACAGAAGAAAATACTCAACCAATTATTATAATAGAGAGAACACCAGAAGATGTAAAAGAGTTTGACCTAGCATTAAGAAAATATATAACAAAAGTTGATGGAAAAGATGTAGCTAATACAAGAATTCCAAATATTGACAAAAGTACAATAAATACTCAAAAAACAGCAACATATAAACATAGAAAAGATCCTGTTGCAGTTAAAAATGGAAGTGTAGTAACATATAACTTAACAGTTTATAATGAAGGGGAAAAAGCAGGTAGAGTAACAAAAATTATTGATCAATTACCTGAAGGACTAGAATTTAGTAAATTAAATACAAGTGGATTTACATCAAATTATGACTCATCAACAAATAGAGTAACAATAACAAGAAATTCTAATAATACTGTAAATTTAGAGGCATTTAAAAATAATGATTTAAAATCAGAAACAATAGAAATTGAATGTAAAGTTATAGCTACAGCAAGTACTACAAGTGAAAAAATATTAACAAATGTGGCTTGGATTGCAGAAGAATATGATGCAGTAGATGATTTAACAATAATAAACCAAGATGGTAAAGATAGAGATTCTAAACCATCAACATCACCAGATGTAAATAAAAACAATATGGAGAATTATACAGGAAATAATAATAAATCTGATTTAACAGATCCAACAAATTATTATAAAGGACAAGAAGATGATGATGACTTTGAAAAATTAATATTAGAAAAAGAAAATGAAAATTCATATAATATTGTTTTAGTGAAAGAAGATGCTAATGGAAAACAATTAAATAGCAAGGCAACTTTTGAGGTTAATGGAGTAACGAAACAAGTAATAGGAAAATTAGAAATTGCAACTAATGTTAAAATTAATTCAACAAATGTTTCTACACCAGATACATATGTAATAAAAGAAACTGTAGCACCAGATGAATATTGTAAATTTGATGGAATAATCAATATAACTGTAACAAAGAAAAATGATAATGGAAATTATAAAGTTGATTCAATATCATATAAAGTTACAGATTCAAATGGAAATGATATAACAAATGCTTCAAAAGATAGAGTAAATGTATATTTAAATGAAAGTGGTAATATATATGTTGAAGTTAAAAACTATCAATTTGATTTGAAATTAGTAAAAAGAATTGTTGCAGTAAATGGAGCTAAAATTCCTGAAAGAATAGAAGATGTAGATATAAAACCATTAGTTAATGGAACAGATACAACAGCTAATTATAAATTAAATAAAAATCCAGTATCAGTAAAAAATGGCGATATAGTAAAATATACATTAAGGGTATATAATGAAGGAAATATTGATGGTTATGCATCAGAGATTACTGAAGATATACCAGATGGATTGGAATTAATGTGGTATGATAAAGAAATTCAAGATATAGATAAAGATACATCTTTAACACAAGAAGAAAAAGATGCAATGAAGTATAATCATTTAATTTGGGACTTTGGAACAATAAATAAAGAAACAAAGAAAGTTGAGACAATAACAACAGATTATTTGGCAAAAGGTAAAGGTGCAGAAATTGCAAATGAAGGGGCTAATTTAATAAAAGCATTTGATGCTTCAAAAGGACATAAAAATACAATTAATGACAAAAATCCAGATTATAAAGAAGTTTCAGTGTTTTTAAGAGTAACAGCTAAAGATGCAACAAAAACAATTATAAGAAATGAAGCTGCAATAACAGGTGATACAGATAGTAAAGGAAATCCAGTAGATGATAGAGATTCTAAACCAGAAAATTGGGTTAAATATGAAGATGATGAAGATTATGATAACATTATATTACAATCATTTGATTTAGCATTAAGAAAATTTATAATTGCAGTAAGCAAAGATACAACAATAGAAGATTCAGAATATTTGAAGAATTCTAATGGAACATATACAAGAGCACCTATTGTAGATACATCAAAATTAAATACTGTAGATGAAAATGGAAAAATTATAACAACAGCTATATATAATCATACTAAAGAGCCAGTAGAAGTTGCTAAAGGCGATATAGTTGTATATATGTTGAGAGTATATAATGAAGCAGAAATAGATGGTTATGCAAGTGAAATTACAGACCATTTACCACCATATTTAAAATATGTAGATAGTGAATTTAACAAAACATATGGATGGAAGGTTTCTGAAGATGGAAGAACAGTAAAAACTACATATTTGGATAATCATTTAATTTCTAAAATATCAACAAATTCTGATGGTAAAATTGTTTTATCATATAAAGAAGTACCTATAATGTGTCAAGTAACTAATGATGCAAAAGGAAAAATTACAAATATAGCAGATATTACTTTATACAAAGATGAAAATAAAAGCTCTATAAATGATAGAGACTCAAAACCAGGTAATGTAATATTGCCAGCTGATAAAGATTTGCCATCATATAAAGATAATGAAACAGGAGATTATATTCCAGGACAAGAAGATGATGATGATTTTGAAAAATTAGTAATAAAAACATTTGATTTAGCATTAAGAAAATTTATAACAGGCGTAAATGATGATGCTGTAACAACTAGAGTACCACAAGTAAAATATGATAAAGAAAATAATAAAATAACATATGAACATACAAAAGACCCAGTAAATGTTGTAACAGGTGATACAGTTATTTATACAATAAGAGTATATAACGAAGGCGAAATAGATGGATTTGCAAGTAAAGTTACAGATGATATACCTGATGGATTGAAATTTTTACCAGATAATGATTTAAATAAAGAATATAGATGGGTGATGTATGACAAAGATGGAAAAGAAACAACAGATGTATCTAATGCAGTAAAAATAACAACAGATTATTTATCAAAAGAACAAGGCGAAACTAGAATGAAAGAGGATTCTAAAATAAAAGAAAATCCAGCATTATTAACAGCTTTTGATAAAGATAAAGATATATCAGATACAAATCCAGATTATGCAGATGTTAAAGTTGCATTTAAAGTAATAGAACCAAATGGTTCAGATAAAATATTAATAAATTCAGCACAAATATCAGATGATACAGATAAGAATGGAAATCCAATTGATGATGAAGATTCAACTCCAGATAAATGGATCGATGGAGAAGATGACCAAGATAAAGAATATGTAAAATTGAATTACTTTGATTTAGCATTAAGAAAATGGGTAACACATGCAATTGTAATTGAAAATGGTAAAGAAACTGTAACTCAAACAGGGCATAAGCCAGAAGATAATCCTGAACAAGTTGTTAAAGTTGAATTAAACAGAAAGAAATTATCATCATTACAAGTTAAGTTTAAATATTCAATAAGAGTAACTAATGAAGGTGATATAGCAGGCTATGCAAAGGAAATTACAGATTATGTCCCAGAAGGTTTGAAATTTGTGGCAAGTGATAATACTGATTGGAAAGATGAAGGAAATAATGTGATTTCTACAAGAAAATTAGAAAATACATTACTACAACCAGGAGAAAGTGCTGATGTAGAAGTTACACTTACTTGGATAAATGGAAAAGATAATATGGGATTAAAGACTAATATAGCTGAGATTTCTGAAGATTATAATGATAAGGGAATACCAGATAGAGATTCAATTCCAGATAATCAAATTCCTGGAGAAGATGATATAGATGATGCACCAGTATTGTTGTCTATTACAACAGGTCAAGCTAAAATATATTTTGTATTAGGATTTACAGTATTAATTACATTGGCTGGTGGAATTGTATTAATTAAAAAATTTATATTGTAATATAAAATGAGGTAGAATTTTCTACTTCATTTTTTTATTTTTATAGTTTACTTTTGTAAATGTGTATGGTATAATTTTTTGGTAGAGAGGTGTAAAATATGAATCAAATACTTTCAACAAGTATGCCAATGGATAAAAATAAAAAAAATAAAAATAAAAATAGAAATAGAAATAGTAATCCAATTGCTGTAGAAAGCATATTAAAGTTTTTTGGAATTGCTATTTTAGTGTTTGGTGTATTTATGGTAGGAACAGGAACTTATGCCATATATAGAAATCAATCAGTACAAGAAGAACAAAATTTAGAACCAACAATTTCTATTGAGAATAAAACAGATAAATCTATTTTATTAAAAGTAATGCATCAAAAAGTCATAGATAAAGTAGAATATAGTTGGAATGAAGAAGATAAAACGGTATTAAATGGAAATAATGGAAAATATTTAGAAAAAGAGATAAATATACCATCTGGAACAAACACTTTACATGTTTTAGTACAAGATGAAACTGGAAAACAAATAACATATGAAAAACAATATCAATTAGAAAGTAATATAAATTTTGAGGTTTCAGGAAATAAGATAAAAATAACATATGAAGGTGACAGCTTAGTATCTTATATGACCTATAGATGGGATGAAGAAGAAGAAGAAACAATTGAAATAAATGATACAAAGGTAGAACAAGAAATAGAAGCAATTAAAGGATTACACACACTAACTGTAGTTGTTGTAGACGAAAATAATAATACAGATACAAAAGTTCAAAAGATAAATGGTGTTTCAAAACCTAATTTAAAAATAGAATGTGATGAAGAAGTAAAACACTTTGTAATAATTGCATCAGATGATGAAAAAATTACAAGAGTTGAATTTAAATTAAATCAAGATGATGGACAACAATATTTATTAAATTTTGAGGATAGAGATTTAAAAGAATTAAATTATACATTACCAATGGAATTACAGTCAGGAGATAATGTATTGGAAGTAACAGTATATAATTCAAATGGTGTTTCTAATTATTCAGCAGTAAGATTAAGGAAATAGATATATAACTAAGGAGGAAAAATGATACAGGAAATTTATATAATAGATGATGATGAATCTTCAGTAATTGTATTTAGAGAATTGTTTAAAAATGATCCAGAATATAGATTTATAAGTGTAACATCAGATCAAATAGATATTGCATTAAAAAATATTCCTTCTATAATCATTGTAAATGAAGATGCAATAGAGGTTAATGTATTAGATTTGTGCAAAAAAATAAGAAATGACGAAGATAATAGTATAACTCCAATAATTGTTGTTTCATCTAATTTTAATAAAGAGCATAGGTTAGAAATATTAAAAGAATCAGTAGAATACTATGTAAAAAAACCTGTAAATGCTGAATATTTATATTATACTATAAAAAATTTAGGAAGATTAATTACAATAAATAGAAGAATAAGTCCTCTTACAGGACTACCAGGAAATGTCCAAATACAAGCGGAATTAAAAAAGAGAATTTCAAATAAAGAAGAATTTTCTGTATTATATTTGGATTTAGATAATTTTAAAGCTTATAATGATGTTTATGGTTTTTTAAAAGGTGATGAGATAATAAAATATACTGCTGATACAATAATGAGATGTGTACATACTTTTGTACCTAATGGTTCATTTGTAGGACATATAGGTGGAGATGATTTTATTGCTATTGTGCCAACATTGAATTGTGATGAAGTTTGTAAAAATATTATAGCAAATTTTGATGCTGGAGTAGTAAAGTTTTTTACAGAAGATGATGTTGAAAAAGGATATATAGAAGTGGCTAATAGAAAAGGTATTATTGAGGAATTTCCACTTACTTCTATTTCTATAGGAGTTGTTGAAGCTGATAAAGATAGGTTTGTTAATGTACTTGAGATAGGAGAAATTGGAGCACAGGTTAAACACTTGTCTAAGTCTATAATTGGTAGTAGTTATTCAATAGATAGAAGAAAAAAATTATAATTTATCAAAATTTGAAGTAGTTATATAGAATTTTTAATGGAAACTTATGATTAAAGAAATCTTTTAAGTAAAAATTTAGAATAATTAATAAAATAAGAATAAATTTTTAAACTCTTAATATTTTTTATTAAGAGTTTTTTCGTTATTGAAAATGCATTATATAAAATAAGGGGGAAAATATGATAGTTATAAATAAGAAAAGAATTAGTATTGTCACATTTTGTTTATTATTAGGAATATTTGCTTATTCATATCAAGTAACTAAAATTAATTTAAATGGAGAGATGAAAGAAACTACATCAATACCTGTTTCTGGAAAAGTAATTGTTGTTGATGCTGGACATGGAGTTCCAGATGAACGGTGCACAAAGCTCAAGAGGGACTACAGAAGCGGAAACTAATTTGAAAATTGCTTTAAAATTACAAAATTTATTGGAACAGAGTGGATGTACAGTTATTTTAACACGTTCAGATGAGAATGCAATTTACGATTTAGATAAAAATACTCTGAAAGAAAAGAAAATATCGGATATAAGAAATAGAGTTAAAATAGGTAATAATTCTAGTGCAGATATTTTTGTGAGTATACATTTAAATAAGATACCTCAACAACAATATTGGGGATGGCAATGTTTTTATAATTCTGGTAACGAAAATAGTATTAAACTAGCAAAAAATATACAATCAAATTTAAATGATTCTATTCAAAAAGAAAATAAAAGAGTTGTTATGAAATTGGATTCAGTATATATTATGAAACACGTAGAAATTCCAATATCAATTGTAGAATGTGGTTTTTTATCTAATCCAGAAGAAGAACAACAATTATTAGAAGATGAATATCAAGATAAACTTGCTTGGGGAATTTTTAATGGAGTAAATGATTATTTTAATGGAAAATTTAAGTAGATTAAATCAGCCAACTATTGTTCTATATTTTTTATTAAAGCATAAAATTAAATTAGTTGAAATAAGGAGGATAATATGTTTTTGGTTTTTAGAAAAGATAAAATTTATGCTTATTTAGTATCTATATTAACAGTAATAGTATTATTTTATACAGCGAGTAATATTAATTTAATATCAAGTAAAACAGTTGAAGTATCTGCAAATTCAGAAAAATTGTTACCAGTATATAAAGTAAAAACCGAAAAAAATAAGGTAGCACTAACAATGAATTGTGCTTGGAATGCGGATGATATAGATAAAATATTAGAAGTATTAAAACAAAATAATACAAAAATTACATTTTTTATGGTTGGAGATTGGATTGATAAATTCCCTGAACATGTTAAGAAAATATCGGATAATGGGCATGAAATACGGTAGTCATAGTAATACGCATCCTCATGTGAATAATTTAAGTTATGAAGAAAATATAAAAGAAATAGAAGCAAGTAATGATAAAATTGAAAAAACGATTGGAAAAAGAACGGATTTATATAGAGCACCTTATGGAGAATATAATAATACTGTTATAAAAGCAGCCAATGATAATAAATATTATACTATACAATGGAGTTTAGATACTTTAGATTATACTGGGCTTACAGGAAATGAAATGTGGAATAGATTGAATTCAAAATTATCTTCAGGAGATATAATTTTGATGCATAATGGAACAAAACACACAGCAGATTCTTTAGATATGTTGTTAAAAAATATAAAGCAAAAGGGATATGAAATTGTTACTGTTTCAGATTTGATTTATAAAGATAATTATAAAATAGATTCTACAGGTACGCAAATTTTACAGGATAATTAAAAAATAAAAATGAATAATTATTTGTATAATGTGTATAATTATATAAAATTGTTTCTTAATTATTAATATAGTGATTAAGTTGTGGATAATTAAGAAAGTTTATTACAGTTTAGTGGTTGCATATTTTGAGGTGTTTATAGGCACTTGAGGGTTGTTATTATTTATAACTCTATCCTGTTCATTACGTTCAAAAAGAAAATCTAAAATTTAAAACTGAGCCTCTTTCACTCTGGCCTAAGTTTAATATATGATATTTTTTAATAATTTTCCAATGTGATTGAAGCAAATTTAGAATTTCTTAAATAAGTTCATGGAAAGAGTTCACGCCGAGCAAAGCGAGTGCTAAGTGGAAGGGTGCCATTAACTTATTTTAGAAATTCTTAATTTACGTATTGAACTGAGAAAATTATTAAAAAATATCATATATTAAACTTATACCGTGAACATTCCTCATTTTAAATTTAATATTTTCTATTTTTCTCTTCAATCAAACGGATAGAGTTATAAATAATAACAACCCTCAAGTGCCTATAAATATCTCAAAATATGGAAAATTGTTACTGAACTATGATGAAAATTTTACATTTTTTGAATAAAATTAACTTTTTATGTAGACAAATCCAGGAAAATGATGTATAATAATAATTGTAGCGAATAGAGATTGCAAAAAGATAAAAGTACAAGATAGAGATAAAAAAATAAGGGAGGAAAAAAATTTGGATACAAATTATTTAGAAAACAACTATTTAACATTAGTTGGAAAGGTTACAGGAGAAAAAAAATTTAGCCATGAAATTTATGGAGAAAGATTTTATGTATTTAACTTAGAAATAGCAAGATTAAGTGGGAATGCTGATATTATACCAATAACAGTTTCAGAAAGATTAGTAACAGATGAAATGTTAACACAAGGTAAAAATTTATTAGTAAAAGGACAATTTAGATCATACAATAGTTATGATAATGAAAAAAACAGATTAATATTAACAGTTTTTGCTAAAGATGTTGTTGAAGTAGAGGAAAAAGAACAAGAAGAAGAAAATGAAATTGTAAAAAAAGATATGGTAACAAATGAAGTTGTTTTAGTAGGATATATTTGTAAAAAACCTATATATAGACAAACACCTTTTGGAAGAGAAATAGCAGATATATTATTAGCTGTTAATAGAGCATACAATAAATCAGATTATATTCCAACTATAGCTTGGGGAAGAAATGCAAGATTTTGCCAAAACTTAGAAGTTGGTACAAAGGTAAAATTAGTAGGAAGAGTTCAATCAAGAATGTATGAAAAGAAATATGAAGATGGAACAGTTGAAAATAGAGTTGCTTATGAAGTATCAATTGGAAGTTTAGAAATTGTTGAAGAAAATGATGATGTAGAAAGTAAAAAAGAGGAAAATCAAGAAGCAGTATAAAATATTAATATATAAATATTTAAAGCAAATTAATATATTTTCTTATAGAACTGTAATTATAAAATGAAGAGAAAAGGAAAAAATCCTTTTCTTTTTTTATTTTATTTGATATAATTTAATAGATTATTAAAATGAGAAAGGACAAATGTTTTATGAAAAAGCAAAAGGAAAGGAACAAACAAAAAAGTAGTAAATTAAAAAATATAATGAAAACAGAGATTAATATAAATGTTAATTTCACAATTGTTGCAATTATTTTAATAGCAATATTGTGTGTATGCATTACACCCGTAACATTTCAGAATGATACATATTATACAATAAAAATAGGAGAACTTATAAAAAATTCTGGTATAGATATGATGGACCATTTTTCTTGGCATAAAGATTTAAGTTATACATACCCACATTGGTTGTATGATTTATGTACATATTTAGTATATTCAATTGCAGGTTTTAAAGGAATACATTTAACAACATGTGTTTTATCAGTAATATTAGGTGAATCAATATTTTTAGTTAATTCTAAGTTGACTAAAAATAAATCAATATCATTTATTGTGACAGTAGGTTCATTATATATGTTACAAAACTATATTGCAGCAAGAGCTCAGTTAGTAACGTTTATTTTATTTATATGGGAATTATTTTGTATAGAAAAATTTATTGAAAATAGAAAATTTATATATGGAATGTCTCTTATAATTATTGCATTTTTAATTGCTAATTTACATTGTGCAACATGGCCATTTTTCTTTGTACTATTTCTACCATATATAGCTGAATATTTTATAGCTGTATTGGCAGATACAATTATTTATAAAAAGATTACAATTTTTATATTAAAAAATAAAATAAAAATTGCAAATAAGAAAAGTCTAAGTAGAGAAAAAATACAAATTTTACAAGAAAAACTTGAGAAAATAGAAAATAGTGTTTCAAAAGTAAAAATTAAAAGAGAACAAGAAAACACAAATCCATACAAAATAATTATAAAAAGAAATAGTAATGTGAAATTTTTAATTATTATAATGATTATATGTGCTTTAACCGGTTTGTTAACACCTATTGGTGATACACCATATACATATTTATATAAAACAATGAAAGGAAATACAACTCAAAGTATAAGTGAGCATTTGCCATTAACAATTGCAAAAAGCAAGGATATAATGTGTATGTTAATAATATTTTTAGCTATATTAATTTTTACAAAAACTAAAATAAAATTATCTGATTTATTTATGCTTTCTGGGTTGTGCTATTTAATGTTAGCTACAAGAAGACAAGTATCAATCTTTTCACTAATTTGCTCAGTAACTTTGACAAGACTTTTAATTGATTTAATAAGTAGATACACTAAAAATGGTATTGAAGCAGCAGAAAATACAGCCAAAAATATTGGTGTTGTAATTGCATTAACTGTACTAATGGGATTGGTAAGCTATGATGCTATAAAGCCTGTACTTGATGATGATTATGTAGATAGCAATTCATATCCTGTTGCAGCGTGTGATTATATATTAGAGAATATAGATTTAGAAAATGTTAGATTTTACAATGAATATAATTATGGAAGCTATATGTTATTTAGAGAAATTCCTGTATTTATAGATTCAAGAGCAGATTTGTATTCACCAGAATTTAGTGGAAATAAAGAAGAAGATGTGTTTAGTGATTTTATAAATACTTCTTCAATATCTAAATTTTATGAGGAGACTTTTGAAAAATATGATATAACACATCTTTTAATTTCCAAAAAGTCTAAGACAAATATGATAATTACGAAAACTAAAGATGAAAAATATAAAGAATTATATTCAGATGATAATTTTATTATTTATGAGAGAGTGAATAAATAAAAAATATATTAAAAAGGAATGATAATTTTGAATATAATAACTGTAAATGAAAAAGATATGGGAAAAAGAATAGATGCATTTTTAGCTGATAATACTGAATTTTCTCGTGTTAATGTTCAAAGATTGATAGAAAATGGAAAGATACTTGTGAATGATAAGAATGTTAAAGTATCATATAGAATACAAAGCAATGATAAAATAAGTATTGAAAAAGAAAAACCAAAGGAAGTTACTTTAAAAGCACAGGACATACCTGTTGATATTTTGTATGAAGATAATGATATAATTGTTGTGAACAAGCCAAAAGGTATAGTAGTTCATCCAGCAAATGGAAATCCAGATGGAACTTTAGTTAATGCTATAATGGCTATTTGTAAAGGCTCTTTGTCTGGTATAGGGGGAGAAATAAGGCCAGGTATAGTTCATAGATTAGATAAAGATACTTCAGGGGTTATTGTTATTGCAAAAAATGATAAGGCTCATATTGGATTAAGTGAACAAATTAAAAATCATGAAGTAGAAAAGACATATATTGCATTAGTTAAAGGTTTTGTAAAAGAAAACGAAGCAACAATAAATATGCCAATTCGGTAGAAGTACAAAAGATAGAAAGAAAATGGCTGTTAATAAAAATGGGAAAAATGCTGTTACACATTTTAAGGTTCTAAAAAGGTTTAAAAATTATACTCTTTTGGAGGTTAAGATTGAAACTGGTAGAACTCATCAAATTAGAGTTCATTTGTCTGAAATAGGTTATCCTATTGTTGGTGATACTACTTATTCAAATGGTAAAAACGAATGGGGTATTCAGGGACAATGTCTTCATGCTAAGTCTTTAAAGTTTAAGCATCCAATTACTGGAAAGGAAATGTTTGTTGAGGCTCCTTTACCAGAATATTTTAAGAAGATTATAGATTGTTAATTTTGGTTTACAATTTACAGTTTATTAAAAAATTTTTATATTATAGTTGATTTTGAATTAAACTTAATTTATAATCATATATAATATAGCAATTATGAAAAATGAAGGGAAAATGCATGGAAGAAGGAAAAATAAGATTACAGAAGTTTTTGTCTAATAGTGGAGTTGCTTCCAGAAGAAAATGTGAAGAATTAATTTTAGCAGGTAAAGTTTCTGTAAATGGAAAAGTAGTGCAAGAATTAGGAACAAAGATAAATACAGATGTGGATAAAGTAGCATATTGTGGAAAACTTATTAGCAATTCTGAAAAATTAGTATATATATTATTAAATAAGCCAATAGGGTATGTTACAACAGCTAAGGACCAATTTAACAGAGATACTGTTTTGGATTTAGTTAAGGTAAAAGAAAGAGTTGTACCTGTTGGAAGGTTGGATATGTATACTTCTGGTGCTTTAATATTAACAAATGATGGAGATTTTGTTTATAAGGTTACACATCCTAAACATGAAATAACCAAAACATATACTGTTACTTTGCGTGGAATAATAGAAAATCAAGCTGTGGAAAAATTAAGGCAAGGTGTGGAAATAGATGAGTACATTACAAGACCGGCTAAAGTAAAAATATTAAAAACAGATGAAGAAAAAAATATTTCAAGACTTGAAATAACTATTCACGAAGGGAAAAATAGACAAGTTAGAAAAATGTGTGAGGCTGTTGGAAGTAAAGTAATTGCTCTACATAGAAGTAAAATAGGTGATATTGGAGTAAAAGATTTGAAATTGGGAAATTGGAGATATCTTAAAGAATATGAAGTTAAAAAATTATTAGATATTTAAATTTTAGATTAACAAAGGAAAAAGGAGATATAAATACAAATGAATTCATTTAAGTTTTTTCCAGAAGGATTGAAGGATGAAAAAGAAGAAAAATTAAATTATAGAATTAAAGATTTACACGAAGGCCAGATAGTAAATGGAATAGTAAAAAGTATAAAACCATATGGGGCTTTTATAGATATTGGTGGAGGTGTTATAGGATTAGCTTATATTGAAGATTTATCTGTAGCTAGAATAAAATCTCCTTATGAAAGACTAAAAGTTGGACAAAATGTAAATTTTGTGATAAAATCTATAAATAAAGAAAATGGTAAAATAAATTTGTCATATAAAGATACTTTAGGAACTTGGGAAGAAAATGCTAATAAATTTCAAGCTGGAATGAAAACAAAAGGAATAATTAGAGAAACTGAAAGAAATAAAAATGGAATATTCATTGAACTTACTCCTAATTTAGTTGGTATGGCTGAATATAAAGATGGTTTAAATTATGGAGAAGAGAGAGATGTTGTTGTTAAGAAAATTGATTATGATAAGAAAAAGGTTAAATTAATTGTATTATAGTTAATTTTTATAAAAAAGGAGGAGTAAATATGGTTGAAGATAATGAAATAAAAGCACAAGTATCACCATTTGCAATTAGAGAAGGAGAAATTAAAACTTTTGATGGTAAAGATGGCTATGTTTCTATGAACCAAATTGTACATAAGATAAATATAGGGCATATTACAGATATTCATTTTGCTATATTAGATTTAGTAAATGAATTTGAATTTATAACATCAAGACAATTATATCAAATGCTAGAGATTAAAGGAATTGACCCAAAGTCACAAGATAAATTAAATAATAAATTAGATGCTTTAGTAAAATCTAAAATATTAACTAGATATTATTTTACATCTGATGAGGGAAAAGGAATTTATAGAATTTATTGTTTGGAAAAAATGGGAAAATACTTATTAACTTCTAAAGAAATTGAATGTAAATGGCAACCATCAGATAATACAAAACCTGTTCCTATGATTAAGAAAAGATTAGCTGGAAATCAAGTGTTAATTGCGTATTTGAGAAAAGTAAAAGCATTTGATAGTTATGTTGTTAAACCAGCTATTACTGCTAAAACATTAGGAAAAGTATTTAAAGCAACAGGTGGGTCTGTAAAACTTTCAAAGAATAGTAAATCAATTCAATTTTTATTTGAAGTTTTTAGAAGAGAACCAGATTGGCAAAAAAAATTAGTTGAAAAAATGAATTTGTATAAAGATTTTTATGAGAATTTTCAACCAGGTGATTCTGGATTTTCAAGCATACCTCAGTTGATTTTTGTATGTGAAGATGAAAAACATATGGCAGAGTGTTTTAAAGAAATAGTAACAAATAAGGTTGAACTTCCTAAAATTAAATTATTATTTACTACAGATTTAAGACAAAATAAAGAAACTTTAGATGAAACATTAGTTGAGTTTAAATTAGTTGATGGAAAGTATAAAATGGAAGATGTTGAGCTTAAGTTATTAGGTTAGTTATTAATTTTGGAGGGAACAAATGAAAAATAAAAATTTGTTTAAAAATTTAATTACAGTATCTATGTGCTTTGGAGCTTTAGTTCTTTTGGGAACTACTAGCTCTAAAGCTGTTTTACAATCTAATGGAAATGTTGGAACACAATATGCTTTAATAAATGGAATGACTGAAATAAGAAAAATGGAGCAACTTGGTGGTGCAATGGGGTTAAGCGAAAGTATTAATTCTGATTTGACTACAAATGGTGATCCTAATAATATTGATGTTCATATGCAAAAAAATACTGAATATGGTGCTTTGGCTATTTTATCTGCTTCTAGTTATGGGAATCCTAGCAAAGTAAATGATGGAGAGACTACTACTGGTAATGCTACTGGAGTTGTTATGAAAATAAATTCAGAATGGGTTGCAGTACAAGGCCCAATTTGTTATATTACATGTAAGCGAAAGATATAAGACAAGTGCATCTGGACATGTAGGCGAAGCAATATCTGAAACTAATGGTTGGCATTCTAGCGTTAATTCGGGTTGGTTTCCAAATGGAGCTGGTGGAATGTTAAGAGCTTATTCTGGAGGTATCTTTTCACATTATACTCATGGTGGACTTAGTGCTAGTTATGATGCAGGGCATTATATTCGTGCTGTAGTTGTGCAAGGTGAAGGATTTTAATTTTTTTTCTAATTAATATACACTAAAAAGAAAGGGAAGGGTTATGAAAAAATTAGAAAAAATTAAAAAAGCTATAAATAAGAAAAGAATAATAATAATTTTAATTATATTGGTTATACTCATATCATTATTTTCTATTGCAAATATTATTAGAGAGAGTATAAAAAGAAACAGAGAAGCAGAAAAACTTTCTAATTTTACTTGGGAAACCAAATTATTTACTTTAAATAATGATTATACATATACTTTTTCGTGTCTTGTAAAAGTGCAAGAAATAGATGGAATTGAAACAGTTAAATATCAAAAAGATGGAAAAGAAGTAGAACTTAAATGTAATGGTAAACAAAGTGTTGGTATAGATTTTACTGCTATTGAGAATACAGATTATGAATTTAAGATAAAGCCAGTTGGAAAAGCAGAGAAAAAAGAAATATTAAATGCTAAAAGAAAGGTTTCTGGTGAAGGAACTTATAAATTAGTGAATGGAGTATATGTAAATACACCATTTTTAGAAAACTTTAATAAAAAATATACAAGATATTTAAATCCTAAAAATGACCAAACATTAGAGCTATCAAATTGGGTATATGATACAGAACCAGAAAATTGGTATGATTATAATAATCAAAAATGGGCTAATGTCTATGTGGAAACAGAAGGCGTAGAAGCATATTATGTATGGGTTCCAAGATATGTGTACAAGCTAGACCAAGACATACAAAGGTCAGATGTAAAATTTGTTGATGTATATAATAATTATAAAGATGCACAAACAGGAAGTATTACAACTTATGCAGAATTGATAGAAGAAGGATATAAATTACCAGAGGCTTTTGAATTTGGAGATGATAATTCAGATAAAAGCTTAATGATTACTTCTATATCTGGATATTGGGTTTCAAAATATCAATTAAGTGAATTAGCTAAGTTTAATATAGATTATAATATGAGAGCTAGTAAGTCTAGTATTGTTATAAATAATTTTACTAACAATGTAACTGATAAAGCAACAAGTTTTACATATGCACTAAATGGACAAATAAAACATACAAGTGATAGCTTAGAAGATTATACATTTACGGGACTTATAGAGAATGAGACATATATAGTAAATGTAACTGCTTTGGATACTAATGGAGCAATAGTAGGAAGCATGACAAAAACATTAGAGCCAACTGAGGTTAACAATCCTAATTTGGAGGGCTTTGATCCAGATACAACATTCTATGTTTATTATGATGAAGATGGAACAGAACATAATGAGATTCCAATTAGTAAAGAAGCACCAAGTAGTTGGTATAATTATACATATTCAAATTGGGCTAACATAGTTACAAGAAATGACGGACTTGAAACATATTATGTTTGGATACCACGTTATCAATATAAATTAAACCAAACGAGTCAAAGGTCAGATGTTAAATTTATAATGGGAACAAGTACAACAACTGAAACAGGGTATCAAATTCCAGAAGCATTCTGGTGGGACAAAAATGATGATGGTAAACAAGATGATGGAGAGCAATTAACAGGATATTGGATAACAAAATATCAATTATCAAGGGAAGAAAGTAATGCAAGAATTACTGCTGAATTATCCCCTTCAAGTGATTGTATTCATGTAAAAGATATAACAGGAACATTGTTACAAACCACAAATAGTGATGGAAAAACAGAAGATGTCCCAATTAAATATGAATATTATTTGAATGGTGAATTAAAACATGAGGGAACATCAAGGACTGAAAATTATACATATACAGGATTAAGTATAAACACAACATATACTGTAAATATAATTGCAAGAAATTCATCAACCAATAAATATATTGGTGCAATAACCAAAAAAGTTACAACAAAAATTGCAAATGACCCGGATTTAACAAGTTTCAAGAGTAATGGGGATTTGAAAGCAAGAACATATTATGTTGTATATGATGGTGATAGTATAAGTGAATATGTGCCAATAGAACAAGGTGCTCCATCAAATTGGTATGATTATAGTCAAAGTAAATGGGCAAATATTGTGGTAACTGATGGAAATGTAAGTGGAAACACTATAACAGATGCAACTGCAACAAGTTATTTTGTTTGGGTTCCACGTTACGAATATAAAATTTTGAATTCTGTAAATGATTGGAGTAATTTAGATACTTCAAATGCACGTTCAGATGTAAAGTTTTTGAATGGTACAGATAATAATGCTGATGATGGTTATCAAATTCCTGAGGCTTTCTGGTGGGATAAAAATGATAATGGAACTGAAGAGGATGGAGAGCAGTTAACAGGTTATTGGATAAGTAAATACCAGTTGAGTAATTAAAATTATAATGAACAGAAAATTTATAGTATAAACTTTTATGTATGAGCAAATCTGAAAAAATTCTTTTCAGATTTGCTTTAGTTTTTGTAGTATATTGTAAAAAAATAAATTAAAATAGATAAATATGTTATTAACTGCACAAAATATTGGCAAAAATAAAAAAGTAATTTATAATTTATTATGGGGTGATATTTATGATAAAAAGACCAGAATACTTAGATACTCTTATAAGATTTAAAGATAAAGATTTGATAAAAGTTGTAACAGGAATAAGAAGATGTGGTAAGTCAACATTGTTTGATTTATATTGTGAATATTTAAAAGAACAAGGAATAGAAGAAGAACAAATAATTAAAATAAATTTAGAAGATAGAAAGTATAGTGAATTAGATGATTATACAAAGCTATATGATTATATTGAAGAAAGGCTTATTCCAGAAAAAAACAATTATGTATTTATAGATGAAGTCCAAAATGTACCTGATTTTCAGAAGGCATGTGATAGTTTATATATTAAAAAAAATGTTGATTTATATATCACAGGTTCAAATGCATATTTATTATCGGGAGAACTTGCAACATTACTATCAGGTAGATATATAGAAATAAAAATGATGCCTTTATCATTTAAAGAGTATATATCTTATGTTGGAGAAATGGATTTACAAAAAAAATATAGGGACTATATTACGAAAAGTTCTTTTCCATATGCTCTTAATTTTGAAAATAAAAAGGATAGAAATTTTTATTTGGAAAGTATATATAATTCTATAATTTTAAAAGATATAGTAGAAAGAAAAAGAAGTATTGATATAACAATGCTAAATAGTGTAACAAGATTTATGTTCGATAATATAGGAAATTTATGTTCTACAACTAAAATTGCTAATTCAATGATTTCTTCTGGAAGAAAAATATCAGTTCATACAGTTGATAGTTATTTGCAATCATTATTGGATAGTTTTGTTTTATATAAAGCAGAAAGATATGATATAAAGGGAAAACAATATTTAGCAAGTGGTTATAAATATTACGTTTGTGATATAGGGCTTAGATATTATTTGCTTGGTGATAAACCAGTGGATGCTGGACATATCCTTGAAAATGTAGTTTATTTGGAATTATTAAGAAGAGGCTATCAGGTATATGTTGGAAAGAATGGAGATTCTGAAGTTAATTTTATAGCAATAGGAGAAAATGGTGAGGAATATTATCAAGTGTGCTATTCTGTGAGAGAAGAAAATACATTAAAGAGAGAACTTATGCCATTAGATACTATATCAGACTATAACCCCAAATATTTATTAACAATGGATGATGAACCAATAATGTCTCATAATGGTATAAAACAGATATATGTATTAGATTGGTTATTGAATAAATAAAAAATTCTAGGGAATTTCTAGAATTTTTTTTGCTCTTTTTACATCATCATCATTTGCAACTCGTACACCATCTAATTCATATTTTAGATTTAACTTTTCCCATTTATATCTACCCATATCATGGTATGGAAGAATTTCTATTTTATCAACGGTTTTTAAACTAGATATAAAATCTTTTAATTTTAATAAGTCATGTTCATCATCAGTATATCCAGGAACAAGAACTTGTCTAATCCACATATGAATATTATTATCACTTAAATAACGTGCAAAAGCAAGTTCTTTTTCATTGTTAAATCCAACTAAATCTTTAGCTTTATTGGAATCAATGTGTTTTATATCTAATAAAACTAAATCTGTAAGAGAAAGTAGTTTTTTTATATCATTTGTTAAGGTAACCATACCTGATGTGTCAATACAAGTATGAATATTTTCTTTTTTTAGTTTTTCAAATAATTCAATTAAGAATTTAACTTGTAATAAAGGTTCGCCTCCAGTTACAGTTACACCACCATTTGGATAAATATAATTTTTATATTTCATTATTTTTTCAAAAATATCATCTAAAGATTTATATTCTCCGCCATTCATATCCCAAGTATCACGATTATGACAGTATTTACATTGTAAATGACATCCTTGTAAAAATAGTACAAATCTTATTCCGGGACCATCTACTGTTCCAAATGATTCTATTGAATGTACTTTTGCATAATATTTTAAATCAATATCTTTCTTTTCCATATTGTTTCTCCTAAAAATTTCGGGATTACGGGGGATTACGGGGCCACCACATAAAATCCCTTATAATATTTATTTCTATATTCCAATTATTTTTAAAACTTTTTATAAGGGATTTTATGTGGTGGCCCCGTAATCCCTCGTTCCCCGTAATCCCTCCGAATCCCCTTTAATCTCACTTAATTTTTTTTAAAACTAAATTTTTTCATGAATAGTTCTGTTTATAACATCTAATTGTTGTTCTCTTGTTAATTTTGTAAAGTTAACAGCATATCCAGAAACACGAATTGTAAGTTGAGGATATTTTTCTGGATGGTCCATAGCATCTAATAACAAACTTCTATCAAAAACATTGACATTGATGTGATGACCTGTTTGTTTAAAATATCCATCTAACATATTAACTAAGTTTGTAATTTTTTCATCTTCAGTTTTTCCAAGTGTTCCAGGTGTTATTGAGAATGTATAAGAAATACCATCTTCTGCTTCTTCAAATGGAAGTTTTGCAATTGAGTTCATAACTGCTAATGCTCCATTTGTATCTCTACCATGTAGCGGATTTGCTCCTGGTCCGAATGGAGCTCCAGATCTTCTTCCATCTGGTGTGTTTCCTGTATTTTTACCATAAACAACATTTGATGTTATTGTTAGTATTGATAATGTTTGCTTTGAGTTTCTATAAGTTTGATGTTTTTGTAATTTTGTTAAAAATCTTTTTACAATACTTACTGCAATTTCATCAACTCTATCATCATCATTACCAAATTTAGGGAAGTCTCCTTTAATTTCGTAATCGACAGCTAGACCTGTTTCATCTCTTATAACTTTTACTTTTGCATATTTTATAGCTGATAATGAATCTGCAACTACTGATAATCCAGCAATTCCGCATGCCATTGTTCTTAAAATTTCTCTGTCATGTAAAGCCATTTCAATTGCTTCATATGAATATTTATCATGCATATAGTGAATAGCATTTAATGCTTTTATATAAATTTTTGCAACATATTCCATCATTTGGTCAAATTTTTCTAATACTTCGTCAAAGTCTAAGTATTCAGAAGTGATTGGTTCATATTTTGGTGTAACTTGCTTTCCAGAGATTTCATCTCTACCACCATTTATAGCATATAATAATGTTTTTGCTAAGTTTGCTCTTGCACCAAAGAATTGCATTTGTTTTCCTATTTTCATAGGTGAAACACAACATGCGATTCCATAATCATCTCCTAAAGTGATTCTCATTAAATCATCATTTTCGTATTGAATTGAAGATGTTTTTATTGATAAATCTGTTGTATATCTTTTGAATCCTTCTGGTAATCTTGTTGACCATAAAACTGTTAAGTTTGGCTCTGGGGCCGGTCCTAAGTTTTCTAGTGTGTGTAAAATTCTAAATGAGTTTTTAGTAACTAATGTTCTACCATCAATTCCCATGCCGCCAATACTTTCAGTTACCCAAACAGGGTCACCACTAAATAATTCATTATATTCAGGTGTTCTTAAAAATCTAACTAATCTTAATTTCATAACGAAATGATCCATTATTTCTTGAACTTGTTCTTCTGTTAATGTTCCATTAGCTAAATCTCTTTCAAAATAGATGTCTAAGAAGGTAGAGGTTCTACCAATACTCATTGCAGCACCATTTTGATCTTTTATTGCTCCTAAATATCCAAAGTATAGCCATTGAACAGCTTCTTTTGCATTTGAAGCAGGTTTTGATATATCATATCCATATTTTGCAGCCATTACTTTTAATGCTTGTAAGCTATCTATTTGTTCTTTGATTTCTTCTCTTTCACGAATTATTTTTTCTGTAAATTCGTTTGTATCTAAAACTTCTAGTTCATTTTTCTTTTCTTCAATTAAAATATCAACACCATAAAGTGCAACTCTTCTATAATCTCCTATAATTCTTCCACGACCATATCCATCTGGTAGACCGGTTATTAAATGACTACTTCTTGCAGCTCTTATATCTGGTGTGTATACACTAAAAACTCCATCATTATGAGTTTTTCTTATTGTATGAAAAATTTTATCAACTTCTGGTTCGACTTCTCTTCCATAAGCTTCACAAGATTTTTCTACAATACGAATTCCTCCAAATGGCATAATGGCTCTTTTTAAAGGTGCATCTGTTTGTAGACCTACGATTTCTTCTAGGTCTTTATCAATGTATCCTGCATCATGTGCTGATACTGTTGATACTGTTTTTGTGTCTATGTCTAATACACCGCCTTTTGCTTCTTTTTCTTTTTTATATAATTCTAAAACTTCATTCCATAGCTTTTTTGTTTTTTCGGTAGTTCCTTTTAAGAAACTTGAGTCTCCTTTATATGGTGTGTAGTTGTTTTGTATAAAGTCTCTTACATTTATTTCATGTTGCCAGTCTCCTGCTTTAAATTTATTCCATTCTTTGAATTCCATAAATTTTACCTCCTATTTTTTTTTATTATTTCCAAATTTCTCAAATATTATAATAGCATAAGTAAGGTTTATTAGCAATCTTTTTAAAATAAATATATTTTTATAAATATGAAAAAGCTATAATTTAATATATTATAGCCGTTTTTTTGTTATAAAATTAATTTGTTTTTGTTTGTTTTTTGAAATTTTCTTCTAATTGTAATTTGATTAAGTCGCTAGTTAATCTATTTACTACCTTTTTATTGTAATCATTTAATTGAGAGTAATTTTCCAAAAATTTGTTATCAATTATATCAATTGTATTGGAAGAATCAATTTCGATTAAATCACTAAATAAGAAATCAGAAGAAATATTTAATGCTTTGCATAATCCAACAATAGTACTAGCACTACCAAAAGCGATACCACGTTCTAATTGACTAATATATCTAGGAGATAATAATGTTTTTTCAGCAAGGTCTTCTTGAGTGTAATTTGTTTTTGATCTAGCTAATTTGATTTTCTTTCCAATATTTTTTCTTAGCATTTTTTCGTGTTTTTTTCTTAATTTTTTTTCGTTTTCTGTCATATAAAACCTCCTAATAGTTACTTTACATGAGTATAACAATGAAAGTTAAAAAACAACATGAATTATTAGTATGAAAAATAATATGTAGTAATACTAATAATGTTATAATTTTTAATAGACTGTAAACTGTAGTTACAATTTCCAACAAAATAATTGGTCCAAATGTATATATGTATATGTTTTAATAATTTTCTCGGTTCAATATGCAACATATACATATATACATTTTTTGCCAGAGTGAGAGAGGCTCGGTTTTTTATGTTAGATTTTATTTTTGAACGCAATGAACAGGATTACCCATTAAGGAAGTATCTTATGCATCAATTATTTTGCTAGTGAAGTAAATTGAAACAAATTGTAAAAAAAATTAAAAAAATTTGAAAAAACTATTGCAAAATATAAAAAGTTATATTACAATTTACATTAAGTGGAGAGAAGTGGTGTAAAGTGGTAGAAAATGAAAAAGAGGTGATAATCATTGCTAATGGGTGAATATGAGCATTCTTTGGATGCAAAAGGCAGATTAATAATGCCAGCAAAATTAAGACAAGACATTGGAGAAAAATTCGTTGTAACTAAAGGATTAGATGGATGTCTATTTGCTTTTTCACAAGAAGAATGGTTAAACTTTGAAACAAAATTAAAATCACTTCCACTATCAGACAAAAATGCAAGAAACTTTGTTAGATTTTTCCTATCAGGTGCAACTGAATGTGAAATTGATAAACAAGGTAGATTTTTAATACCAACTAATTTAAGATTAGCAGCAGAATTAGATAAAGAAGTAGTAATAATTGGAGTAGGTACTAGATTAGAAATATGGAATAAAGAAAATTGGCAAAAATGCGATGAAAATATATCAGTAGATGAAATTGCTGAAAATATGACAATGCTTGGTATATAACTTGCAAAAGTTTATATAAGTACCAAAGAAAAAACTACAAATGATTATATAACAAAAGAAAAACCTACCAAAGACAATTATACCAAAGATAAATTATAAAAATTCAAAAGAAGAATTTACAAAAGAATTTAATAAACAAAAGAAAAAATTATAAAAGATTAAAATTACAGAAGAACTAAAAAAACAAAAGTATAAAATCAAAAGAAAATAATACAAAAGTATTTTAAAATACCAAAAGAAAAAACATAAAATTAAAACAGCTGGTACTTCTACCAGCTGTTTTTGTGAGAATATTCATTTTAAGGTAATTTTAAGAGGTGAAAAATTGGAATTTAATCATAAACCTGTAATGCTAAAAGAATGTATAGAAGGTTTAAAAATAAAAGCAGATGGTATATATGTTGATGGAACACTTGGCGGAGCAGGTCATAGTAAAGAAATAGTAAAAAGATTATCAAAAAAAGGATTATTAATAGGAATTGATAGAGATGAGGAAGCTTTGCAAGCAGCTGGTGAAAATTTAAAAGAATTTCAAAATGTAAAACTTGTAAAAGATAATCATGATAATATAAAGCAAATTTTAAGTAATTTGGATATAGAAAAAGTAGATGGAATATTGCTGGATTTAGGAGTTTCATCATATCAACTAGATGAAAGAAATAGAGGGTTTAGTTATTTAGGTGAAAATGTACTTGATATGAGAATGGATAAATCCCAAGAACTAACAGCTAAAGAAGTTGTTAATACATATACTGAAGAAAATTTAGCAAATCTTATATATGAATATGGTGAAGAAAAATTTTCAAGACAAATTGCTAGAAATATATGTGAATACAGAAAAAGACAAGAAATAGAAACTACAAAACAATTAGTAGAAATTATAGAAAAATCTATTCCAAAATCAAAACAAAAGGATGGACATCCTGCAAAGAGAACATTTCAGGCAATAAGAATAGAAGTAAATAATGAAATAAAGCCATTATATAATACGGTTAAAGATTGTATTGACTGTTTAAATTCTAAAGGTCGATTGTGTATAATCACATTCCATTCTTTGGAAGATAGAGCAGTAAAAAATGCAATGTTAGATGCAAAAGGAAAATGTACTTGTCCAAGTGATTTACCATATTGTGTGTGTGGAGCTAAGACACTTGGAAATATAATTACTAAAAAGCCAATTGTGGCAAGTAAAGAAGAACAAGAAGAAAATTCAAGAAGTAAAAGTGCAAAACTTAGGATTTTTGAAAAAATATAAAATATTATTGGATGTTAGAAATAAAAATATTCCTTTTGGGATAAAAGAAAGAGAGGTGAAAAGAACTTATGGCACAAGCAAAATATCAATATGGTACAAGCCCAAGAAAAATTGAACCAAATTATACTAAAAAAAATAAAAAGGTTCCTAAAAAAAGACAATTGAAAATTGTTGAAGACTTACCAAGACAACAGATAAAAGTGTCTAAAAATCAAAGAAAAGCACAAGTTAAAATGACAGTTACAATTGTAGGGTTGTTTTTATTGTTATTAACCATAAGTTGTAGAAACTCTCAGATTGATCGACAATTTAATCAAATTCAAGAACAGAAAAAACAATTAGCAGTACTTCAAAAAGAAAATGAACAATTACGTGTTAGTATAGAAAATAGTTTGAATTTAAGTAATGTTGAAAAAGTAGCAAAAGAAGAATTAGGCATGCAAAAGTTAAGCAGTAAGCAGACTGTATATGTTACACTTCCTAAAAAGGATTATGTTGAAGCTGCTTCAGAAAAAGTTGTTATTGAACAAAATAAAAATTGGTGGGAGACATTAGTTGATAAAATTTTTAATTTTTAGTCAAAGATAAAAAGTTACTATATAAATATTTTGCAGTTAAGAACATAAGACAGACCCTAGATATGTTTTAACAAAAAATATTTATATAGTAACTTTTTCTTTAAAAGAATAATTTCAAACACTTTTAATAAATATTATTAGAGGTGTTTTTATGGTGAGAATAAATTTATCAACTAAAAGAAGAATGAGAACAGTATTATTTGTAATATCTCTTGTTATGATATTGTTGATAGTAAGATTAGGATATATTCAATTAATAGATGGAAAAATATTATCACAAATGGCGTATGAGCAACAAACATTAGATAGAGGCATAAATCCTAAAAGGGGGACAATTTATGATTGTACAGGCCAAGTTTTAGCACAAAGTAGTACTGTTGAGACTGTAAGTGTTAATCCAGGCAATATTAGTAAAGAAAATAAGGAGAAGGTTGCTAAGAAACTTTCAGAAATTTTTGAATTAGACTACGAAAAAATATTAAAAAAAGTTACTAAAAGAAGTTCAATAGAAACAATTGCTAAAAAAGTTGATAAAAATAAAACAGATGAGCTTAGAAAGTGGATGGAGGAAGAGAATATTACAACAGGTATAAATATTGATGAGGATACAAAAAGATATTATCCGAATAATAATTTAGCATCTCAAATTATTGGTTTTTGTGGAAGCGATAATCAGGGATTAGATGGAATAGAAGCTAAATATGATAAGATTCTTTCAGGTACAAAAGGAGCAATTAAGAGACATACAGATGCTAAAGGTGGAGAAATTGGAGAAGAAGGAGAAACATATGTATCTGCTGTTGATGGAGATGATTTAATTCTTACAATCGATATAAATATACAGTCAATAGTTGAAAAATATTTGGAAGAAGCTTGCATTGATAATAAATGTACAGATGGTGGAAATATTGTAGCTATAAATCCTAAGAATGGAGATATTTTGGCAATGGCTACATATCCAGATTACAATTTAAATGAACCATATTCAGCATATACTGAAGAATTAAAAGGAATTTGGGATACTACAGATCAAGCTGAAAAAACAAAAAGTCTACAATCTGTTTGGAGGAATAGAGCAATTACTGATACATATGAACCAGGTTCTACATTTAAAACAATTACTGCATCTGCAGCTTTAGAGGAAGGATTGGTAACAGACATAGATAAACAGGGACAGTTTTCTTGTACTGGTGGAATTGAAGTAGCTGGTGTTAGAATTAAGTGTTGGAGATATTATAGACCACATGGACCTGAAAGTTTAAGATTGGCTTTAATGAATTCTTGTAATCCAATTTTTATAGGTCTTGGACAAAAAATGGGGGTTCATACTTATTATAGTTATTTGCAGAAGTTTGGATTATTAGAAAAAACAGGAATTGATTTGCCAGGTGAGGCAGGAAGTATATTTTTGGCTGAAAATAAGGCTGGCCCTGTTGAACTTGCTACAATAAGTTTTGGGCAAAGATTTGAGATTACACCACTTCAATTAGTTACAGCAGTTTCATCAATAGCAAATGGAGGAAATTTAGTTCAACCCAGAGTTGTAAAGGCTATTGTAGATAGTGAAACAGGAGAGAAAACTAATGTAGAAACTAAAGTAAAATCTCAAACTATTTCTAAAGAAACTTCAGAAAAAGTTTTAAGTATGATGGAATCTGTTGTGTCAGAAGGTACTGGAAAAAATGCGAAAGTTGCAGGGTATAGAATTGGTGGAAAAACAGGGACCTCAGAAGATGGTGTTAATACTAATAAATATGTTACTTCTTTTTTGGGTGTCGCTCCAATTGAAGATCCACAAGTTGTCCTTCTTATTACTCTGTATAATCCTACTGGAGAAGGAGGACATCAAGGAGGTGGGGTTGCAGCACCTGTTGGAGGGCAAGTTTTTAGTGAGATTTTGCCTTATTTGGAAGTATCACAAGGTAATCAAGATGAAGTTGAACAATTAGAACAGGTACAGATTCCAAATTTAGAAGGATTGAAGATAATAGAAGCGGAGAAAATTGTTAAAGAGTTGGGATTAGAACTTGATATAGAAAATAATTCAGAAGAATTGAATAAGGAAGATACAACTATTATTGAACAAACTCCTAAAGAAGGAGTAACTGTTAATAAAGGTAGTAAAGTTTATGTGAAAATTTAGTAAGATATAAATGTTGATATATTAATAGTTCTTGTTTATATAAAATATTGAAAAAACTCTATACAAAAAACAAAATAAGTTATATAATATAAAAAAATTGTGAGCAAAATTTTGGTCATAAAACATATTAAATTGAAGGGATGATTCTAAATGGAATTAAAGAAAATATTAGTAGGATTAGAAGGAATAAAAGCAAAAGGAAATGTTGATTTAGATATAAAAGGAATTGAAAAAAATTCAAAAGAAGTTAAAGAAGGGTATATGTTTGTTGCTATCAAAGGATTTTCAACAGATGGACATCAATTTGTGGAAAATGCAATTGAAAATGGTGCAAAATGTGTTATGATACAAGAGGGATGTGATTTTAAGACATTAAATATCCCAGAAGATGTAACAATATTAATGGTTAAAGATACAAGAGTAGCATTAGCAATTTGTTCATCAAATTTTTATGGGAATCCATCTTCACAATTAAAATTAATAGGTGTTACTGGAACAAAAGGTAAAACTACAACAACTTTTATGATAAAAGAGATATTAGAAAAAGCTGGAAAAAAAGTTGGATTAATAGGGACAATTGCAACATATATAAATGGTAAAAAAATTAAAGACAGTGATAGAACAACTCCAGAAAGTTTAGAATTACAACAAATTTTTAGACAAATGGTAGATGAAGGTGTAGAGGTTGTTGTAATGGAAGTCTCATCACAAAGTTTAAAATTACATAGAGTGGATGGATGCAAATTTGATATTGTATTATTTACAAATTTTTCAGAAGATCATATAAGTGAAAAAGAACATCCAGATATGCAAGATTATTTTAATTCAAAATTAAAATTATTTGAAATGTGTAAAACGGGAATTGTAAATGCAGATGATTTACATGCTGCAAAAATACCAAGACTATTTCCTGAAAATAATATTGTAACATATGGAATTGATAATTTTGCAAATGTTTTAGCAAAAGATATAACAATTACAAATTCATATGTTGATTTTAAAGTGAAAATAACAGATAGAAATGAAAGAATAAAAACAGGAATACCAGGAAGATTTAGTGTTTATAATTCATTAGCTGCAATATGTGTTGCACAAAAGTTTGGCATAAATTCAGAAATAATAAAACAAGCACTAGAAGAAGTTAGAGTACCTGGAAGATCAGAATTAGTTGATAATAAATTAGAATTAACTATAATGATAGATTATGCTCATTCGCCAGAAAGTCTACAAAATATATTACAAGCTGCTAAAAGTTATACAAGAGGAAGAGTAATTTCTGTTTTTGGTTGCGGTGGAGATAGAGATTCAGGGAAAAGACCAATAATGGGAGAAATTTCAGGTAAAATTGCCGATTATACAATAATTACATCAGATAATCCTAGAACTGAAGAACCTCAAAAAATAGTGGAACAAATTGAAGAAGGAATAAAGAAAACAAATGGGAAATATGAAGTTGTAGTAGATAGAATAGAGGCCATTAAAACTGCTATAAAAATGGCTAATAAGAGAGATATTATTATTTTAGCAGGTAAAGGGCATGAACCTTATCAAGAAATAGATGGGGTTAAGTATCCTTTTGATGAAAGAATTATAGTAAAAGATATTATAGAAAAAATGGGAAAATAGTAAATATAATTTATAGAGTTTTAAATTTGATAGTATATTGTTTTTTCATACCTTGGTGTCGAAATTTACATATTTTAAATATACTTATATTTAAATTGCTCCAATTCGCACTCGCTTATCCTCGTTTGGTTGCTTACGTGGTATTTCAAAAACAGTATATTATCAAATAAAATTATTATAAATAAATATAACAAAAGACATAAAAAAGAAAGGTTTGATTAAATTGGATTTGGAAATAAAAGTATTGCTAATGACATTTGTAATTTCAATAATCTGTGGATTAATAACAATACCTATATTAAAAAAATTAAAAGTAGGTCAAATAGAAAGAGATGATGGACCAGTATCACATTTAAAAAAACAAGGAACACCTACAATGGGTGGAATAATAATGATAATTGCAACTATTATTGTAGTTACAGGTTCATATATATTTTTATCTATAACTGATAATATTGAATTAGGAAAGAAGATTTTACCATTACTATTAATTGCAATTGGATTTGGGATGATTGGTTTTATAGATGACTTTAAAAAACTTGTACTAAAAAATACAAAAGGTTTGAAGCCAAGTTATAAGATGTTAGGACTTTTAATTATTGCTGTTGCTTATGTTTTATTTCTAGTTGAAGGATTAAAAATAGGAACACAAACTTATATACCAATAGTAAAAATGTATATAAATCTTCCGGTTTTGGTTTATATTCCATTTGCAATAGTAGTTATACTTGGTACTACAAATGCAATTAATCTTACAGATGGAATAGATGGATTATCTTCAAGTGTTTCAGCAATTATTATAACTTGTTTAACTGTTATAGGGATAAATAATCAAATATACGAAGTTTCAATATTTGGAAGCATTATTATAGGTGCAATATTAGGATTCTTAATATTTAATTTACATCCAGCTAAAGTTTTTATGGGTGATACTGGATCATTAATGTTAGGTGGTGTAATATCAGGTTTAGCATTATATTTAAGAATGCCATTATTATTGTTAGTAATAGCTATAATTCCAGTATTAGAAACATTATCTGTAATATTACAAGTTGCATATTTTAAGAAAACAGGAAATAGAATTTTTAAAATGGCACCATTACATCATCATTTTGAATTATCTGGATGGAAAGAAAATAAAGTTGTAGTTGTGTTTTCTTTAATAACTTTAATCGCATGTTTTGTAGGGCTAAAAATTATATAAATTTTTGTATGCTAGTATACGGAGATACTTGGGTATAAAAATATAGTATTAGGAGGATTATAAATGGCAAAAAAAAGAAAAGAAAAAAGTTTTTCAAGTTTCTTAAATAATCCAATAGATTTTACATTGTTAATAACTATATTAGTCTTATTAGGAATAGGGTTGGTAATGGTTTTATCTGCAAGTTCACCTGCTGCCCTTTCTAAAAGTGGGAATAGTTATGCTTTTTTTTCTAAGCAGTTAATATTTGCAATTTTGGGATTATTTGCTATGTGGTTTATTTCCAAAATTGATTATCGTTTTTATCAAAAATTTTATCAACATGCATGGTGGATTTCTTTTTTATTGCTTATTGCTGTTAAATTAATTGGTAAGGAAGTAAATGGGGCTAAAAGGTGGATATTTATTACAGAAACATTATCTTTTCAACCATCTGAAATAGTTAAGTTTTTAATGATAATTTTTTATGCGGGAATATTAGTAAAAAATAGAGATGAATTGAAATTTTATGGAAAAGGGTTATTAAAACATATTGTACCGCTAGCTCCAATAATAGGATTATTATTGTTACAACCACATTTAAGTGCTTCTGTTGTTATTATAGGAATTGTTTGTATAATGATGATTGTTGCAGGATGCAAATTTAAACATTTTTTATTTACTGGATTAGGATTAGGGGTTCCAGGATTAGCAGTACTTATAGCAATGGCACCATATAGATTAGAAAGATTTGTTACATTTTTGAATCCTTTTAAATATGCAGATGATAAAGGTTGGCAAGTTGTACAAAGTTTATATGCCATAGGTTCAGGCGGATTATTTGGAGTTGGATTAGGAGATAGCAAACAAAAATATTTATATATACCAGAACCACATAATGATTTTATTTTTTCAATACTTGCAGAGGAAATAGGATTTATAGGTTGTGTTGTTGTTTTAATATTATTTGCAATTTTTATTTGGAGAGGAATTTTAATTGCGATGAAAGCTCCTGATATGTTTGGAAGCCTAGTTGCAGTAGGAATTACATCTTTAGTTGCTATACAAGTTATAATAAATGTTGCAGTTGTTACTTCATCAATGCCTGCAACAGGTATGCCATTACCATTTTTTAGTTACCGGTGGTACAGCATTATTTATATTACTGTGTGAAATGGGAGTTTTACTTAATATTTCACGTGCAGGTGCAAAAAATTAAGATGGATTCGGAGGGATTACGGGGGATTACGGGGCCACCACATAAAATCCCTTATAAAAAGTTTTAAAAATAATTGAAATATAGAAATAAATAATATAAGGGATTTTATGTGGTGGCCCCGTAATCCCCCGTAATCCCTCCGAATCCCTTTCGAGTGGTGGCACCATAATCCATGTTTTAGAAGGAGAAAGATATGAAAGTAATTATTGCAGCAGCAGGTACAGCTGGTCATATAAATCCAGGACTTGCGATTGCTAATAAAATAAAGGAAGAAGAAAAAGATTCAGAAATTATTTTTATTGGTACAACTAGAGGATTAGAAAATGATTTAGTTCCAAGAAGTCGGTTATGAATTAAAAACAATAGATGCTTATGGATTAAGTAAAAAGTTAAGCTTAGATAATATTAGAAAAATGTACAAAACTTTTAAAGGATATGGAGAAGCTAAAAAGATAATTAAAGAATTTAAACCGGATGTAGTAATAGGTACAGGGGGATATATTTGTGGGGCTACTATTTTAGTGGCACACAATTTAGGAATTCCGACAATATTACATGAAAGTAATGCTTTTCCGGGTAAAGCTGTAAAAATGCTTGCTAGAAAAACAGATACAATTTTAGTATCATTTAAAGATGCAGAAAAAAGAATTAAAAATGCAAAAAAAATAGTTTTTACAGGTACACCAGTAAAAATAAACAAAAAAGATTATGGAATTAATGAAAAATTAGATATTATTAAAAAAGCTGGACTTAATGAAACAAAACCAATAGTATTAATTTTTGGAGGAAGTCAGGGAGCTCAAAAAATTAATGAAGCTATTTTAGGAATATTAAAAAATAAATTAAACAAAAATTATCAAATAATTTGGGCTACTGGACCAAAACAATATGATATTATTAAAGAAAAATTGCAAGATAAAAATGTTAGCATAAATAATATAGAAAATGCAAAAATAGTACCATATATATATAATATGGAAGAAATTATGAATGTTTCAAATTTGATTGTTGCGAGAAGTGGAGCAATGACAATTACTGAAATTTCTAATTTAGGAAAACCTGCTATTTTAGTACCATTACCAAATGTAAGTGGAAATCATCAACTACATAATGCAAAGGTATTAGAAAATGCTGGAGCTGCTAGAATAATATTAAATGATGAATTAGATTATAAAAAACTAAATTCACAAATAGAAGAAATAGTCTTAAACAAAGATAAAGAAAACAAAATGGCAAAGAATAGTTTAACAGTTTCAACAATTAATGTTGAAGACAAGATATATAAAGAGATTGTAAATGTAATTAAAAATAAAAAGGTTGAAAATAAGTGAAATTTTTCAACCAGAATTTTAGTTTGAGGAAGGAATGATATAAAAATGGATAAAAATGTTAAGACTAAAATTATATTAATTTCTGTTATAATATGTTTGATACTTATAGGAAGTATAAGTTTTTTATATTTATCATCTATAAATCAAATTCAGAATTTTATGGGGAAAGAAAGTGATATTAGTATAGTTGCAGCAGAAACTAATAGAATTTATCAACAAGCGAAAATTTCGATAGGAATTATAATTGTTCTATATGCTGTTATTGCTATAATTATTGCATCATTTTTATCAAAATTTGTAATTTTTCCAAAAAATAAATTTATAAAAAGTGATGAGAGAGCCGAATTAAGGGATAAGCTTAATGAAGTTTCATCAAGAAAAAATCAAATAGAAACAATTTTATTACATATGACAGATGGAATAATTGCTTTTAATATGAAAGGTGAAATAATATTAATAAATCCAGCAGCAAAGAAATTTTTAAGTATTAGCCCAGAAGATAATACATTTTATGATATTTTTGGAAAATTTAAATTAGATATAAATATGGAAAAAGTAATTTATTTGGAAACTTGGACATCAACAGAACAAAGAATTCAAGTTGATGATAGATATATAAAAGTTCTATTTGCACCTTTTAAAAATGAAGATGATTTACCAGATGGAGTAATTGCAGTAATGCAAGATATTACAGAACATGTAAAATTGGATAATATGCAAAAAGAATTAGTAGCAGATGTATCACATGAATTGAAAACTCCTATAACTTCTATAATGGGATATGCAGATACACTTTTAGAAGGGGGATATGATGAAGAAACTCAAAGTAAATTTTTAAATGTTATTGCCTCTGAATCAAGAAGAATGGCTCGTTTGGTAACTGATTTGCTAACACTTTCAAGATATGATAGCAATAAAAAGAAAACTCAAAAAGAATCATTTGATTTAGGTGAATTAGTAAAAAGATGCCAAGAAAAACTTGCCATCGAAATAAAGAAAAAAGGACATAAAGTAAATTGTTTTGTTACGGCTGATGTTCCATTAGTCTATGCAGATAAAGATGACATAGAAAGAGTTGTTTTAAATATATTAACAAATAGTATTAAATATACTCCAGAAAATGGAGAAATTAAAATTTATGTAGGGTTTGTTTATAATGATGCATATATAAAAGTATTTGATAATGGTATTGGTATTCCAGAAGATGATTTATCTAGAATTTTTGAAAGATTTTATAGAGTTGATAAGGCTCGTACTAGAGAAATGGGAGGGACAGGATTAGGACTTTCCATTGCTAAAGAAATATTAGATAAAAATGGTGGAAGTATTGATATAAAAAGTAAAGTTGGAGAAGGAACAGAAGTTGTTATTCGTATTCCAACCAAACAATAGGGATTATGGGGCCACCACTCCAAATCCCTATTTTAAATTCCAAAACTATTTGTAACAGAATCAATGAATAGTCCTATTTTATCTTTCATAAAGTAGTATCCCATAATATTTATATGAAAAAGAATGGAACTTAAATAAAAATATTAATATTTTATTGATAAATATTATAATTTAATGTATAATGTTAAAGATGTTGAAAAATGAAATTAGGAGATAGATACAAATGAATGAAAAAGTAAAAGATATATTAGAATGGATTTATTGCATAGTAATAGCAGTGGTTTTAGCATTATTATTTAGATATTTTATAGGAACACCAACAATAGTAAAACAAGTATCAATGTATCCTACATTGGTACAAGATCAAAGATTGTGGCTAAATAGATGGGGAAGAACTACAAAAAAAATGCCTAAGAGAGGGGATATAATAACTTTTGAGGCTCCTAGTAAAAAGTCATATACATATAATGAAATAGATCAATCTAATCCTATTGCTAAATATGAGAATGGACCTACAAAATTATGGAATAAATTTACATATTATATTTTAGAATTAAATAAAGATAGTTATATAAAAAGGGTAATTGCTTTGCCAGGTGAACATGTTGAAATTAAAAATGGAAATGTTTATATAAATAATGAGCAATTACAAGAAAGTTATTTACAAGCTGGAATAGTAACAGATATTATTGGTGCGGGATTTGATGATTTTGTAGTTCCTGAAAATTGTGTATTTGCAATGGGAGACAACAGAAGTCATAGTACTGATTGTAGAGCTTTTGGTTGTATACCACTAGAAAAAATTGAAAGTAAGGTTTGGATTAGAATTTGGCCATTAAATTTATGGGGAAAAATAGACTAGAATGGAGATAGGATGTTTAATAATATATTAGGTAATGACAAAATTAAAGATACATTAATAAATTCTATTAAAAATAATAAAGTATCACATAGTTACTTATTTATAGGAACAGATGGAATAGGAAAAAGGCTAATTGCTAAGGAATTTGCCAAGATGATTTTATGTAATAGTGAAAGCAAATATTGTGACAATTGTAAATCATGTATTGAGTTTAATTCTAATAATAATCCAGATTTTAAAATTATAGAGCCAGATGGAAATAGTTTAAAAATTGATCAAATAAGAGAATTCCAAAATAAGGTAGCAGAAAAGCCTATAATTTCAAGCAGAAAAGTATATATAATAAATGATAGTGACAAGATGACAGGAGAAGCTCAAAACTGTTTATTAAAGACTTTAGAAGAGCCACCAGAATTTGTAACAATAATTTTAATTGGCTCAAATGAAAGTGCATTTCTTAGTACTATTAAATCAAGATGTATGATATTACATTTTAATAAAATACTAAATAGTGAAATAGAAAAATATTTAGAAGAAAATTATCAAACTAAGATAAATAGTGATATTATGGTTAATGCTTTTCAAGGTAGTATAGGAAAAGCAATTCAACTTAAAGAAAAGCAAGAAGAATATGAAGAGATAGAAAAAATAATTTATAATTTAGAATATAAAGATAAAATTGATATTTTAAATATGTCAGAAATAATATATAAATCAAAAGATGGAATATCAGATATACTTGATTATATGAATGTGGTATGCATAGATTTAGCTAGGAGAGCAAGTAAATATGCATATTGCATAGATATCATAGAAGAAACAAAAAAAAGATTAAAATCAAATGCAAATTATGATATGAGTATAGACAATATGTTATTAAATTTATGGAAAAAAGTTAATTCAAAATAATCAAAGTAAAACTCTATAGTAGAATAACAAAATTAAAAAAGGGAGAAGATAATTTTGGAAAATATAATAGGAATAAGATTTAGAAAATTAGGTAAAATATATTTTTTTAATTCAAACGGATTAAATGTAAATAAAAAAGAAAAAGTTATAGTTGAAACTGCACAGGGAGAAGAATATGCTGAAGTATTAATTCCAAATAGACATGTAGAAGATGAAAAAATAGTAGCACCTTTAAAAAAAGTTTTGAGGGTAGCAACTAGTAAAGATATAAAAAGAAATGAAGAATGCAAAAGAATAGAAAAAGAAGCATTTGAAATCTGCAAAAAGAAAATAAAAGAGCATGGATTAGAAATGATGCTTACAGAGGTTGAATGTAAATTTGACAATAGTAAAATTATATTTTATTTTACAGCAGATGGAAGAATTGATTTTAGAGATTTAGTAAGAGATTTAGCGGCCATTTATAAAACAAGAATAGAAATGAGGCAAATAGGAGTCAGAGACGAAGTTAAAAGAATAGGCGGGAATGGAGTTTGCGGTAGAGAATTATGTTGTTGCACATTTTTAAGTGATTTTGAAACAGTGTCTATAAAAATGGCGAAAGAACAAAATATTTCACTAAATCCATCTAAAATATCTGGAAATTGTGGAAGACTTATGTGTTGTCTAAAATACGAAAATGAGGTATATGAGGAAAAATTAAAAAGACTTCCAAATATTGGAGCAATTGTACAAACAGAAGATGGAGAAGGAGAAGTAGATAACATTGAAATTTTGAAAGAAAAATTAAGAATTAAATTAAAAAATGAAGATGAAGTATACACATATAAAAAGTATGATGCAAAAGATGTAAAAGTTATAAAAGATGTTGCTCGAGAACAAGTTGATGAAGAAGAAATACAAAATAAAAAAGAGCTAGAAGAACTTGAAAAATTAGAGCAAGAAGATAAAAAGGTTTTAGGAGGTGAATAAAATGGCATATAAAATTACTGATAAATGTATATCTTGTGGAGCATGTGCAGCAGAATGCCCAGTTGGATGTATATCACAAGGTGAAGATAAGTTTGTTATAGATCAATCTGCATGCATTTCATGTGGCACATGTGCAGGGGTTTGCCCAGTTGAAGCACCAGTTGAAGAATAATTAAAAGAGGGATTATGGGGCCACCACTCCAAATCCCTCATTTTATCAAAAAAGTTTTAAAAGTATTTATTAATATTAATTTTAATTTTGTTCAAAAAAATTTTAATCGTAAAAATTTCAAATATTTTAATAAAATATATATAGAAAGGAGAAAAATGCCAAGACTAAGTAGAAAATATTATACATCATCTTTTTTACATATTATGGTACAAGGTATTAATAAGGAAGAAATATTTAGAACAGATTTTTATAAATATTTGTATATAAAATTTATAAATACAATGCAGGAAAATTTAGATATTGATGTCTTAGCTTATACTGTTATGAATAATCATACTCATATTTTATTACATTATGATAAAATAGATGATGTTTCTAAATTTATTGGAAAGATTAACCAAAAGTTTGCACAAGTATATAATAAGAGTGAAAATAGAGTTGGCTATGTATTTAGAGGAAGATATAAGTGTGAGCAGATAACAGATAGAGAATATTTATATAATGTGTTGCCATATATACATTTTAATCCGTATAAGGCGGGAATAGTAGATAAATTATTAGATTATAAATTTTCTACATATCCAAGTTATTTAAATGAGAAAATGGATAGAGAAAAAGGATTTATTTTATTTAATACATACAATTACAAAGATCTATTTGTGGAATTACATAAGGAATATTTTAATAAAATTTTAAACAAAAAAATAACTTATGAAGATATTATAAGTGATTATATAAAAAGAAATAAAATAAACACTATGGAATTAATTTTAAAAGATAAAAAGCTACTTTTAGATCTTATATTAGAAATACAATCAAAAACAAGACTTACAAATAAAGAAATAAGTGAATTTTTAGGGATTGGGAAAAATAGAATAACTAATTTGAAAAAACAAATATCTGATAAATAAAGAAGAGGGATTTGGAGTGGTGGCCCCTAAATCCCTTTTGTTATTTTTTCTAAATCTAATAATTCTTGCCATCTTTTATCAACTTCTTTTTGGAATTCTTCTATCATCCATTCGTTTCCAGGTTTAAGCATATGTTTAAATCTTTTTTGAGGTTTTAAAAATTCTTCTATTGGAAGTTTTTTGGCTGGTTTATAAGTAATATGGTAAACACCATCAACTACTTCATATAATGGCCAATAACATGTTTCAACAGCTAATTTGTTTATTTGCATTAAATTTTCTGTTGCATATCCCCATCCTCTTGGGCATGGTGCCATAACATTTAAAAATGTTGGTCCTTCTGTGTAGATCGCTTTTTCGGCTTTTTCGTATAAGTCTTTCATGTTATTTACTGCAATTGATTGTGCTACATATGGTAAATGATGTCCTACCATTATTTTTGTTAAATCTTTTCTTGATTGCATTTTTCCAGGAATTACTTTGCCTGCTGGTGATGTTGTTGTGTCTGCAAATTTTGGTGTTGCAGATGAACGTTGTATTCCTGTGTTCATGTATGCACCATTATCATAACATACATATAGCATGTCATGTCCTCTTTCCATTGCTCCTGATAATGATTGTAATCCTATATCATAAGTTCCACCATCGCCACCAAATGCAATAAATTTTGTGTGTTCATCTTCTGGTAGTTTTCCTTGTTTTTTTAGTGATTTATATGCTGCTTCTACTCCTGATAGTGTAGAACCTGCACATTCAAATGCTGTGTGTATAAATGAGTCTGTCCATGCTGTGTATGGATATATAAATGTTGATACTTCCATACATCCTGTTGCATTTGCTATTACTGCATGGTCATTTTCTTTTAAAGCTCTTAAAATGTGTCTTGCAACAACAGGGGCTCCACATCCTGCACACATTCTATGCCCTTCTGTAAATCTTGAAGGTTTATTAGCAACTATTTCTTTAACATTATATGCCATAATTTTTTTCTCCTTTCGTTTTACTCGCAATAAAATAAAAATTTTAAATTTATTATTTTTGAGTTCTTAGTCCTAAATATTTATAAGGATTTTCAATTTTTCCGTCTTTAGCAATTTCAGCTAAATCTGTATATACTGATTCTATGTCTTTTTCAGTTGTATCTCTACCACCAATTCCATAAACATAATTAACAACTGGAATGTTTTGTTTTGCAACATACATGCTAGAAACGACATCTTCAAATAATGCTCCACCGATAGCATTTAAAGAATCAGATTTATCTAAAACAGCTATGGCTTTTAAATGGCTTAAAGCTTTTGCGACTTCTTCTCCTGGAAATGGTCTATAAACTCTTATTTTTAATAAACCAGCTTTTATACCATTTTTTCTTAACTTATCTACAACTGCTTTTGTTGTACCAGCAGTTGAATTCATACAAACTATTGCAAGTTCACTATCTTCTAATTTATATTCTTCAAATAAACTATAACTTCTACCTGTCCATTTTTCAAAGTCTTTAGATACATCTAAAATAACTTGCTTTGCAACCTTCATAGCTTCAGCTTGTTGAGCTTTGTGTTCAAATAAATAAGCTTGCAAATCTAAAGGCCCAACTGCTATTGGCTCTTTTTTGTTTAGTAAATAATGTTCTGGATGATACTCACCAACGAATTTTTTTACTTCTGTATCTTCTTCTAGTTCTATATTTTCAATCGCATGTGATGTTATGAAACCATCTTGACATATCATAACAGGTAATTGGACACTTCCATTTTCAGCAATTCTATGAGCCATTAAGTTATTATCATATGCCTCTTGATTATTTTCTGAAAATAACATTATCCAACCGCTATCACGAACACCCATTGCATCAGAATGGTCATTATGTATGTTAAGTGGACCAGATACAGCTCTATTAACTAAGTTCATAACTATAGGAAGTCTTAAACTTGATGCTATGTAAATCATTTCCCACATTAAAGACAAACCATTTGCAGATGTAGCAGTCATAGCTCTTGAACCAGCAGCTTCAGCACCGATACAAGCACTCATCGCACTATGTTCACTTTCAACAGCAACAAATTCAGTATCAACTGAACCATTTGCAACAAATGTTGAAAAATATTGAGGAATTTCTGTTGATGGTGTAATAGGGAATGCAGCAACAACATCTGGATTTATTTGTTTCATTGCAGTAGCAACAGCTTCGTTACCACTTAATCTTTCTCTTATACTCATTATTCAGCACCTTCTTCCTTCATAACAATTGCACCAAATGGGCATGCTTTAGCACAAACGCCACATCCTTTACAATAATCATAATTAAAATCTTCTCTTTTTAAAGAACCTTTGCAAACAGGAATGCTATTATCTGGACAAACAGGGTAGCATAATCCACATTGTTTACATTTTTCTTCAATCCATATAGGTTTAACACTTCTCCAGTCACCTGTTTTGAATTTTTTTGCATTTCCTGCTGTATAAATATTTCCGCCTATTGTTAAATCTTCCATAGGTGTTGTTTTATCTATATTTGTTGACATTTAAAAATCTCCTTTCTTACGAAAGAGGGATTACGGGGCCACCACACAAAATCCCTCTTTAATTTTATATTCAAGAGGGATTTTGTGTGGTGGCCCCGTAATCCCTCTTTTATTGAATTTTTTGAATTTCTTTTAAAGCAATTTCTAATGCTTTCATATTTCCATCTATAACTTCAGGTTTTTTAGCAAATTTGTGTTTAAAAGAGCTTTTCATATCTTCTAAGAAAGCTTCATCTGTCATAATTTTACTAACTTTTACTATTGCTGCAAGCATAGGCGTGTTAGGAAAATATTTTCCTAAAGCTTCTATTGATATTTTTCTTGCATCTATTGTATAGACAGCCCCTGTATATCCATTTAAGGATTTCTTTATTGTTTCTGCTGATTTTGTTGTATTAATTACAATTGCTCCTGTTTCCTTTAAACCATCAGTTACTGGAACTACATCTAAAAGTGTGTCATCAACTACAACTACATAATCTGGTTCATAAATATTACTGTGAACTGTAATAGGTGTGTCACTAATTCTGTTGTATGCAGTAATTGGTGCTCCCATTCTTTCTGGTCCATATTCAGGAAATCCTTGAATATATTTTCCCGTATTGAATGCAGCATCTGCTAATAGTAATGATGCTGTTTTTGCACCTTGACCACCTCTACCATGCCATCTTATTTCTATTAAGTTATTCATGTAAATGCCTCCTTTTTATTAAGTTATTTTTAATTAGACTAATTAAAAACTTTTATTTTACGTGTTTAGTATATGCCAAATAGGTAGTGATGTCAAGGGATTTTTTTGTATGATTAAATAGAAAAACTACCATTTATATAAGACTAAACATTTTTTTCAATATTTATAAGTTCACTTAAAGAACAATTTAAATATTTGCATAATTCTTCAAGATATTTAAAAGATATAGAAGTAGTTTCGCCATTTATAATTCTATTTAGATTTCTATTAGTGATATTCATTTTTTGACAAAGCCAGTATTTACTTTTTTTATTTTTTCTTAATAATTCTTCTATATTAAAACTTAACATATAATTCACCTCTTAAAAAATTTTAATATAAAAGAATTTTATAAATAAGTTATTTACAAATACCCTATTTTTATATATAATAAATTTAGAGTTTTAAGTATATTAAAAATATAAAATAACAGAGGAGGAAAGATGAAAAATAAAAGAATTTTAAAAGAAAATGGAATAACATTGGTGGCTTTAGTTGTAACTATAATAATTTTATTGGTATTAGCAGGGATAGCAATAGGAACTTTAAAAAATAAAGGATTATTAAAAAAAGCTGATTTTGCAAAAGAAGAAACAAATAAGAGTAATGCAGTAGAAACAATGAATTTGAAAATAACAAATATTCAAATTTCAAGTTATACAGAAGGACAAAAATTACCAACATTACAGTATCTTGCAGATAAATTATGTGAAGATAATGATATGGAATATGTATTATTAGAAAGTAAAAAAGAAGCAAGTTTGGAAAAAATAAATGTAGGCAAAAGTAATTCTATATATACTAAATTAAAAGAATATCCATATGAATTTGAAATAAATAACAACTTACAATTAGCTAGTATTAATGGAGTTAAAATAGCATATGACAATGGGGAAGATACAGCATCTAATAGTGAGACTTTTGAGGCAATTAATTTTGATGTAAAAGAAGAAAAACCTGGACTTAAAGTAAATATAAATCCAGTATTCAAAGAAGGAAAAAGTAAAGATGATACATATTTATTTATTTTAATTGTCAATGGAAAGTGTGTAGCTTATAGTGAGAACTATGAATTTGGATACAATGGTTTTAAAGAAAATACAACTTTTAAATTAGAGGTTTTAGCTATAGATAAAAATGGAAATATTTGTAGAAATAGTAAAGAATATAAAACTGGTGGATATACATATACTAAAAAATTATTAGAGTTCCCTATAATAACAGCAAAAGGTGTATGTAATGTAAGAGTAGAATGCAATCAAGATGATAGTAAGAGTTATTATACTTTTGATAGAACTATGGGAAGTACAACAAATCCTGATTCAATACCGATAGAGTCATATGATGGAGATATAAATACTTATGCAGGACCTTATAATATAAAATATAAATATTTAAGCATTGACTCAAGTGCAATAGGAAAGAAAATAACAATTAAAGGAGAGAAATATCAATGGTACAAATTAGCGAAATATTCAACATATGAAACAATAAGTGGTTATAGAGATACTAGAGATAAATCTATTACATTGACTATACCAAGTGGAGCAGAACAATATTTATTTTGTTGTTATGGAAATGAAGATGCATGTTTTTATGAAATAACTGTTAGTGATTAAAGCCTTTATGATTTGAATTTGTTTTTGTATATAATATTTAAAACAATGATATAAAAATTACATAGGAGGAGATTAATGAAGTGGCTATAATAGATAGAGATTTTAGAAAAGTAATTATACTTATTATCGCTATAATAGCATTAATGATATTATTAGGAATAGTAATGGTACAACTAACAGAAAGAGGAATTTTTGAAAAAGTTAAAATACAGAAAAATAAATATGATGTAAGTGAAATTAAAGAAAAGTTAGAATTTGAAATAGAAGAATTAAGAAAAAAAGAAGGGGATACCTTTAAAAAAGAAGACTTAATAAGATTAAACAATGATAAAACAGATGTAAAGAGTACAAAAAATTTTCCAGTAGAAATAATATATGAAAATTATAAATTCAATGTAGATGAACAATTTGTTGTAACATATATAGGAGAAGCTAATGGAACTATAATAACATATACAACATATCCTAAAGGATATACAAATCAAGATAGTATTACATTAACATTAGTAGCAAGTAATGAAAAAGGAATAAAAACAATAGAGGCTTCAGATGGATTAATAATAAAATGTAATGGGAAAAAGAAATGTGCAACAGATGTATCTTATATAGTAAATGGAACTTACACATACAAAGTAATAGATATGGAAGGGAATGAAGCAATAAAAGAAATACTAATAGAGCAAATAGATAAATTGCAACCATTAGATTTCATACCAAAAGCTATTGATATTGGATCACAATTTATAAAAATATCAGTAAATGCAGAGGATGCAGATGCTACATCAGAAAGTGTAAAAAGTGGGATTGATAAATATGAATATTTTATAAAGGAAATTTCAGAAGGGAGTTATAGAAAATATACCTCTAAAGAAAGCGAATATACATTTACAAAGTTATCAAAAAATACACAATATTCTATATATGCAATTGCATATGATAAAGCAGGAAATAGCAAAGGGACAGAGCCTATTGATGTGTTAACTCATAATACTGTATCTTTGGAAAAAATTTTATTAACTACATCTGGATTTGTTAATGCTTATGATATAAGTCCTGTAACAGGCCAATTTGAAAGATATGTATTAGATAAATCTATAAAGTATACTACATTAAAAGAATATTTATGGCAAGATTCTTATCAGAATTTATATAATGCGTTTGATGGTGATATAAATACTTATGCAAGATTTGGGGCTCATTCTTTAGATCCATATGGAAATGGAACAAGTGGAGGATATATAAATGTTGAAGAAAATTGTGTTAAAAAGTTTTTAAATATATATAATACTGAGGGAATTGTTATAAAATTTAGAAATTTAGATAATGAAATAATAGGTATGCAAACATGGGTATCAACATCAATTAATTCTAATAAAATAGTGAGTATACAAATACCAGAAAATACAATGTTTATAGAGATATATTATGGTTCAAATCATCTTGGTGGAAGAAGAACTAATGTTTTTGAAATATTTTTAACTGATATGGAAATTAAAGATACTCAAAATATTAATGAATTTTTTAGTAATTAGATAACTAATATTTTCTTAAAATAGATAAACTATAAATTAAAAAGCAAGAAAAATTTTCTTGCTTTTTGTCACTTATTATAGTAAAATGAACAAAGAAAAATAAAGACAAAAGGTGAGAATATAAATGTATTTAAAAAGATTAGAATTACAAGGATTTAAATCCTTTGCAGATAAAACAGTATTAGAATTAATGCCAGGAATAACAACAGTAATAGGTCCAAATGGATCAGGAAAAAGTAACATATCAGATGCAATAAGATGGGTACTAGGGGAGCAAAGCATGAAATCCCTAAGAGGAACAAAATCATTAGATATTATATTTGCGGGTACTCAAAATAGAAAATCTCTAGGTTTTGCGGAGGCTTCTTTAGTGTTTGACAATTCTGATGGAGCACTTCCAATTGAATATACAGAAGTTACAGTTACAAGAAAAATTTATAGGAGTGGAGAAACAGGTTATTATATAAATAAAGTTCCATGTAGATTAAAAGATGTATTAGAACTATTTATGGATACAGGTATTGGAAAAGATGGATACTCTATAATTGGACAAGGTAAAATTGATGAAATTTTAAGTAATAAATCAGAAGATAGAAGACATATTTTTGAAGAGGCAGCAGGTATTGTAAAATATAGAAGTAGAAAAGAAGATTCTGAAAAAAAATTGGAACATACTAAATTAAACCTTCTTAGAATAAATGATATTTTAACAGAGATTGAAGGAAATTTGGAACCATTGCAAATGCAAGCAGATAAGGCTAAAAAGTATTTGAATTTAAGAGATGAGCTAAAAAGTATTGAAATTGGTTTGTTTGTATATAATATTGGAAAATATAAAGAAGATTTAGAAGAATTAGTAAAATCTATTGAGGTAATGCAAAATCAAGCTAATGAAGAAGATGAAAAATTAGAAAAAATAAAATCTTTAAAGGAAGAATTAAAGAATGGTATAGATAGTATTACAGAAGAAATTGAAAATATGTCTAATCTTGGTTTTGAAAGTCAAAAGCAAATTGAACAATTGAATTCTGATATAAATGTAGCAAAGACTAGAATTGCGAATAATAATGAAAATAGTCAAAGATATTCAATAGAAATAGAAGAACAAAATGAACATATTAAAGAATTGAATGAAGAAATTGAGCAAAAAGAAGCAAGAAAAGATAGGTTAAAACAAAATAAAGAAAAATTTGAAAAAGAGTTAGATGACAAACAAGCAGAACTTGACAAATTAACACAGAAATTATCTGAAAAGGAACTAGAAATAGAAGGATATAAGCAAACAGTGGAACAAAATACAGATAAAAAATATGAACTTCAATCAGAAATAAATACGCAAAATGCTAATTATCAAAATTATGAAAAGAGACAATCTCAAATAAAACAAGAAATGCAAGCAACAATTTCAGAATTAGATGCTACAAGACTTAACAAAGAAGATATATCTAAACAGTTTAATGAAATAGAAAATAAAAAAAATAAAGCTCAGAAATCATTAGATGATGTGGCAAAACAAAGAGAAGATGCAAATAAAAAAATAAAATCATTTGAAAGTAATATAAATATTTTATTAAGTGATATGAGAATAAAAGAATCAAGATTAAAATTCTTGGTTGAGACAGAAAAAGAAAAAGAGGGATATATAAAAAGTGTTAAAGCTTTATTGCAAGATTGTGAAAATCTAAAAGAGCTAGGAAAAGGAATGCATGGAGTTTTAGCAAATATTATTGAAGTTCCTGATGAATTAGAAACTGCAATTGAAATGTGTTTAGGTGCAAGTCTTCAAAATGTTGTAACAGAGACTGAAGAAGATGCAAAAAAATTAGTTGAACATTTAAGAAAAAACAATTTAGGAAGAGCATCATTTTTACCAATTTCATCTGTTAGAGGTAAAAAATTAGATAAAATAAAAGGTCAAAACAATAGTGTAATTGGTATTGCAGCGGATTTAGTAAAATATAATAAAAAGTATGAGCAAATTATATTAAATTTGCTTGGAAGAACAGTTATTGTAGAAAATATGGATACTGCAATTAAACTTGCAAAGCAAAATGGATATACATTTAGAATAGTTACAAAAGATGGAGATTTAATTAATCCATCAGGAGCTATAACAGGAGGTTCAGTAGCAAAGAAAACTGTAAATATTCTAGGAAGAGGAAAAGAAATTGAAAAACTTCAAAAAGAAATAAATAATTTAAAACAAAAAATACAAAAATTACAAAATGATAAACAAAATTATGAAGAATCAATTGAAGGAATTTTAGAATTATCAACAAATTTAGAAAGACAATTACAAGAAATAGATATTACATATGCAACTGAAAAACAAAAAGTAATTTCTATAGATGAGAATATTGAGAAACTTCAAAAACGTTTAAATAGATTAAAAGAAGAACAGTCAAATCTTGAAAAACAAAAAGAAGAAACTATATCTACTAAAGGAAATTTGCAGGTTGAAATAAATAAAATTGTAGAACAAAATCAAGAATTATCTAAAATTATAACAGAGTTTGCGGAACTTAATAAAGATGACCAAAAATATATAGATGATTTAAATTTTGATATAACAAATTTAAAAATTTCTGTATCATCATTTGATGAAAGTGAAACATCAATACAAGAAATTCAAGAAAGAATTAATCAAGAATTAGAGAATTCTAAACAAAGTATTGAAAATAAAAAAATTCAAATTGAACAAATAAAACTGGATAATGAAAAACTAGACAAATCAATTCAAGAAACGCTACAAAAAATTGAAGAAGTAAAGGCAAATGTTCAAAATAGCAGTTCAAAAATAGAAGAACTAAAACAAGAAAGAACTTTAAAAAACGAAAAACTTTCAAAACAAGAAACTGAAATAACAAATAAGTTTAAAGTTATTGAAGATTTAAAAGGTCAGCTTGTAAAATTAGATGTTAAGAAAACAAAAATTGAAGAAGATATTAATGAAATTTACAATAAAATGTGGGAGGAATATGAACTTACACCCAATAATGTAGGTGAATATCAAAAACCAGAAAATGTACAGTTAACACAAAGAAGGGTAAATGTACTAAGAACTGAAATTAAAGAACTGGGAAGTGTTAATATTAATTCAATTGAAGAATACAAAAACTTAAAAGATAGATATGATTTTATGAGTGAACAAAGATTAGATTTAGAAAATACAATGAGCAAATTAAGAAATGTAATTTCTGAAATGACACAAATTATGAGAGAACAATTTAAAGAAAAATTTAAAGTTATAAATAAAAATTTTGGTGAAGTATTTGCGGAATTATTTGGTGGTGGAAAGGCTGAACTTATACTAGAAGATGAAAGTAATATCTTAGAATGTGGAATAGAAATTAATGTACAGCCACCAGGAAAAAAATTGCAAAATATGATGTTATTATCAGGTGGAGAAAAAGCATTTACAGCAATAGCTTTACTATTTGCAATTTTGAAAATAAATCCGGCACCATTTTGTGTATTAGATGAAATTGAAGCAGCTTTAGATGATGTAAATGTTTTTAAATATGCTGATTATTTGAAAAAATTTACAGAACATACTCAATTTTTAGTTATAACACATAGAAAAGGTACAATGGAAGCAGCCAATACAGTTTATGGTGTTACAATGGAAGAAAGTGGTATTTCAAAATTGTTATCAATGAAATTGTCCCACTAGGGACGGTTCTTGTGGGACATTTTTGTCCTAAAGTGACAGATGTTGTTAAATTTCTTATTAAAAAACGATGGAAATAGTTATTTTCCATCGTTTTTACAATATACTTTGATGCCTTATCTTATGACATTAAGATCAAGTTTTTTTGCTTTTACTCGGCAAGCCAACAACCGGGCTTCACTTTGAATCGGATAAGAATTCAAATCAAATGTACTGGATGGATTGTATTGCTTAAGCCAAACCAGAAATTTGTTGAATAAGTGATTATCACTTGATTCGATGATTGTACTTGTTTCAGGGCCTTTTAAAGTTATTCTTTGTGTCATATGAAGTACCTCCAAATTTTTTTGTTAACTTATTATATCAAATAAGACATAACTTTACAAGTATTAATAGAAAATTTGTAAAATTCCTATAATAATTAGCAAAATTCCAGAGATTATTGACCAAATATTTTGAGGTAATTTATAAAAATTGTTAAGGCGAATACCTATAAATGTACCAATATTTAAGAAGAACAATTGAAAAATACTAACTAAAAGAGGAAATAAAATTAGATTAATATCAGCCATTGAACCAGAAATTCCAATACAAAAATTATCTAAAGAAAGAGCAATGGCTAAGATTAATGCTTCCTGTGGCTCGATTATTTTTGAATGATTAATGTCAGAAGATATTGGGCTGTTAAAAATATTTTGGGAATCTTTTTCTTTTTTAGAAGCCTGAAAACATATGTATATTCCCATGCAAATCAAAATAAAACATCCTAAAAAATTGGTAAACGAATTTGAAAGTATATATTGAATTATATTACCAAAAAATATGGATATATATGTTGTAATTAATGAAATAGCAAATAAAATTATTTTGCTTAATTTGGATATTTTTGTGTTTTTGACTCCGTATGTGATGCCTATTCCTAAAGAGTCTATACTGCTTGATATTGCTAAAAGTATTGAATTTATCATAATAACACCTCTTACAACATAATATGACAAAAAATTTCTACGGTTACTGTGTAATAAAAAAGTACAAGCCACATATATTTAAATAACAAATATACAAAGGAGTGAATTTTATGTGGCAAACATTAAGAAAAGGAGAAGTATTAAGCCAATTAGGCACTAATGAAAAACAGGGATTAACAGAAAAAGAAGTACAAGAAAGACAAAAAAAATACGGAAAAAACAAATTAAAAGAGAAAAAGAAAGAAAGTTTTATTGTAAAATTTATAAAACAATTTAATGATTTTATGATAATCATACTAATAATAGCATCAATAATATCGGCAGTTGTATCAAAAATGCAAGGAGAAAATGACTATGTAGATTCAATAATAATTATAGGAATAGTAGTTTTCAATGCATTAATGGGAGTAATTCAAGAAGCAAAAGCTGAAAAATCAATAGAAGCATTAAAACAAATGACACCTCAACTTGCAAAAACAATAAGAAATGGAAAAACAGTAGAAATAAATGCAGAGGAACTTGTAAAAGGGGACATCATAATATTAGATGCAGGAAATTTTGTACCTGCAGATTGTAGAATTTTAGAAAGTCATAACTTAAAAATAGAAGAATCATCATTAACAGGAGAAACACAAGGGGCAGAAAAGGATGCAGATATTTTATGTAGTAAAAATGCACCTTTGGGCGATATGAAAAATATGGCTTTTATGGCTAGTATAACAGTAAATGGACATGGAAAAGCAGTTGTTACAGATACTGGAATGAGTACAAAAGTTGGGCAAATTGCTAATATGATTATTGAAGATGAGGCTCCACAAACGCCATTACAGAAAAAACTTGGAGAAGTTGGAAAAATATTAGGGTTAGCGTGCTTGGCAATATGTGTAATAATTTTTGTTATGGGATTAATAAAACATATAGAGCCTGTTGAAATGTTTATGACATCTGTTGGACTTGCAGTTGCTGCAATTCCGGAAGGATTACCTGCAATTGTAACAATTATGCTTTCAATTGGTGTTACTAAAATGGCTAAAAAAAATAGTATAATTAGAAAATTACCAGCAGTTGAGACACTTGGAAGTAGTAGTGTCATTTGCTCTGATAAAACAGGAACTTTAACACAAAACAAAATGAAAGTTGTTGATGTTAGAAGTCGAAGTAAAAAATTTATTATTGAACTAGCAACATTATGCACAGACTGTGATGTAAATGTGGAAAATGGAGTGGTAAAAGTTTCTGGTGAGCCTACAGAGAAGGCAATTGTAGAAGAATGTATAAATGTTGGAAGTACAAAAAATAGATTAGAAAATTTTATGCCAAGAGTTAATGAAATTCCTTTTGATTCTAATAGAAAAATGATGACTACAATTCACAAAATTGGTAATAAATATAGGATTATAACAAAAGGTGCACCAGATGTGCTATTACAAAAGTGTACAAAACAAATAGATTCTATAAGTGAAGTGACAAGCCAATATAACATTAAAATTAAAAGTTTGGAAAATTTAAAAATTCAAAGTGATAATAGACAAATGGCACAAAAAGCATTGAGAGTGATTGCTGTTGCATATAAGGATTTAGATACATTGCCAAGTAGAATAGATTCACAAAATATAGAAAATAATTTAACATTTGTTGGACTAATTGGAATGATAGACCCACCAAGAGATGGCGTAAAAGAAGCGGTTCAGGTATGTAAAAATTCAGGAATAAAAACAGTTATGATTACAGGTGACCACTTAGAAACAGCAAAGGCAATAGCAAAAGACTTAGGAATTTTAGAGCAAAAAGATATGGCAATAACAGGTCAAGAACTTGATAAAATGACACAAAATCAATTAGAAAAAAACATAAAAAAATATTCAGTTTTTGCAAGGGTAACACCAGAACACAAAGTAAGAATTGTAAAAGCATGGCAACGAAATGGTGCAGTAGTTGCAATGACTGGCGATGGTGTAAATGATAGTCCGGCTTTGAAAAATGCTGATATTGGAATTGCTATGGGAAAAAATGGTACGGATGTTGCCAAAAATGCGGCAGATATTATACTTACAGATGATAATTTTGTTACAATAGTTGAGGCTGTAAAGCAAGGAAGGAATATTTATGATAATATTAAAAAAGCAATACATTTTTTAATTGCTACAAATATTGGTGAAATTGTAACAATTTTTATGGGACTTGTTTTAGGGCTAAAATCACCACTTCTTGCAATTCAATTATTATGGATTAATTTGGTTACAGATTCTTTACCAGCAATTGCTTTAGGACTTGAAAAACCAGAGAAAGATATTATGCAAAGAAAACCAGTTGATAGTAAAAAAGGAATATTTGCAGATGGCTTGTGGAATAAAATTATTGTCGAAGGAATTATGATAGGTGTTCTAACTCTTGTTGCATTTAGTATTGGAAATAAATATTATGGGCTAGAGGTTGGCAGAACGATGGCATTTTTATCAATAGGATTTTTGGAGTTGATTCATAGTTTTAATGTTAAAAATGAAAGGTCTATTTTTGAGGCAGGAATTCTTGAAAACAAATATTTAGTTGGAAGCTTTGTTTTAGGAATTTCTATTCAGGCTATAGTTGTTGTGCTTCCTGCTTTTGCGAATGTTTTTGAGGTTGTTCCTTTGAATTTGACTCAATGGATTATTACTGTTGCAATTTCTGTTTTGCCTGTGCCAATTATTGAGTTGCAGAAAAAAATGAATTTTAAAAACAAGGATTCAGAGAATAATAAAGAAGAAAAGAAGAATTTGTCTTTTGCTAAATTTTAGTGTAAATTTTCCAAAATCAGTTGCAAATACTAAAAAAATATGGTAAAATAGCTATGCTTAAAAAGAGTATAGCTATTTTTAAGCATCTCTACTTAACGAAAAGTTAGGTTGCAAAATCCATAGGGAGGTGAAAATAATGAACAAATACGAAAGTATTATCATTGTTAATCCAAATGTTGATGAAGCAGGTTTAAAAGCTTTAGAAGAAAAATTTACAGGATTAATCAATGAAAATGGAAAAGTTGAATCAGTTGAAAACATGGGTAAAAAAAGATTAGCTTATGAAATCAAAAAATTCAAAGAAGCTACATATATGTTATTTAACTTTGAAGCAAATCCAGATTTAATAGCAGAACTTGAAAGAGTTTACAGAATTACAGATGATATAATAAAATTTATCGTTGTAAGAAAAGAAGCTTAATAATAAAGCATAATTAAGAAATAAAAAAGTGGGACCTAAATTAAAGTAAAGAAAAGAGGAATAAAAATGAATAAAGTAATATTAATGGGAAGACTTACAAGAGATCCAGAAGTAAGATATACACAAACAAACAATACACTAGTTGCTTCTTTTAGTTTGGCAGTAAATAGAAGATTTGTTAGACAAGGGGAAGAAAGACAAGCAGATTTTGTAAATATTGTTGCTTGGAGTAAATTAGGAGAATTTTGTAGCAAGTACTTTAAAAAAGGTCAACAAGTTGGAATAATAGGAAGACTTCAAACGAGAACATGGGATGATGATCAAGGTGTTAAACACTATGTAACAGAAGTTGTTGCAGAAGAAGCATATTTTGCTGATAGTAAAAGAGAAGGCGATATGGGAGCAGGAGCTTTTGAAAATACTTTTGGTAATACAATGCCAGGAAGTATGGGTTCAGATTTTGAAACATCATCTGCAGATGATTTACCATTCTAAAATTATGAGAGGGGGAAATAATAAAATGGCAGATAAAAAACAAAAAAGAAATAATAATAAAAACTATGATGAAGATTATAATCCAAAATTCAGAAAACAAAGAAAAAAGGTTTGTGTTTTATGTAGTGACAAAAACTTTGAATTAGATTACAAAAATGCTGACCAATTAAAGAAATTTGTTAATGATAAAGGTAAAATCTTACCAAGAAGAACAACAGGTTGTTGTGCTAAACATCAAAGAGATATTACTACAGCAGTTAAAAGAGCTAGACATATTGCTGTATTACCATATGCTCAACAATAATTAATAAAAAACTGAAACATTGTATATCAAAGTTTCAGTTTTTTTATATTATAGGAAGTTCTCCAAACTTCCTATAATATAAATACATTGTACAGAAATTTGCTTTGCAAATTTCGCACACGAACAATTATACGTGGGCTGAATTTTATATTTAAAAATTTTAATAAATTAAATCAGCCCACTATTGTTCTTATTGATTATTTTGAAGACAAATCAATTAATTTAAATTGTTGATTGATGCTGTTTTGTGTATCAAGATTTTCATTCTCAAATAAAGTCACAGTTATTATTTGTCCATGCTTACCATCATCACAATCTTTTATGGCAAAAGTTACAGGAGAATAATAAATACTTGCAAAGTTAAATTTAGTAATCTTGGAGTAATAATCCTTTGTAAGATTATCAATTATTTTAGCTCCAAGTGATGCAGCAGAATAAGTATTTTTGCACCGATACATCTTTAACTGAAGTATGTGACCTCCATCAGGAAGAGGTGATACACAAATTTCACAACGACCGCCTTCATCAATAATTTGATTGAAAACATCAATCAAAAGTTTTGCTCCATTATATGGTTTCCGAAGATGAAAGTTTAATTCAAAAATAGCATTTCCCATATAATATGCCTCCTTTGTAATTTTTTATATTATATATTATACTATGATATACATAAAATTGCAAATTATTGCATTTTGAAGAAAAATATAGTAAAATATAAAAGTAATTCGTAATGAGAAAAGCTAGGTAAGGGAGGAAAAAAATGTTAAAAGAATTAGGAATTAATGAAAATTTAGAACAATTATCAAATGAAGTAGAAGAAGAAATAAAAGAGCAATTTAAAATAATAGAAAAAATAAGTGAAAAAAATAGCTTAAAGGTATTAAAAGCATTTCAAGATTGCAATTTACAAGAAATGCACCTAAATTCATCAACTGGGTATGGAATTGATGAAGCAGGAAGAAACAAAATAGAAGAAATATATGCAAAAATATTTAAAGCAGAAGATAGTTTAGTACGTGCACAATTCATATCAGGAACACATGCTTTAGCAATAACATTATCTGCTTTATTAAGACCAAATGATACAATGATAAGTATAACTGGAGCACCTTATGATACACTTCAAACTGTAATAGGATGTGGAAAAGAAACAAGTTTAAGTTCATTAAAAGCATATGGAATTAAGTATGAACAGATAGAACTTGTAGATAATGAGTTCGATATAAAAACAATACAAGAGAGATTAAAAAAGCAAGATATTAAATTAATAGAGATTCAAAGATCAAGAGGGTATTCAACAAGAAAAAGTTTAACAATAGAAAAAATAGAAAGGGTTATAAAAGCAATAAGAGAAGTAAATACAGAAGTTATTATTATGGTAGATAATTGCTATGGAGAATTTGTACAAGATAAAGAGCCAATAGAAGTAGGGGCAGATATAGCAGTTGGATCATTAATGAAAAATTTAGGAGCAGGAATTGCTACATCAGGAGCATATGTTGTTGGTAAAAAAGAGTTGATTGAATTATGTGCTGAAAGATTAACAGCACCAGGAATAGGTAAAGAAATAGGGCCATCATTAGGACAAAATACACAATTATTAAAGGGATTGTTTTTTGCACCACAAGTAGTTGAATCAAGTGTAAAAACAGCAATATTCACAAGTAGAATTTTAGAAAAACTAGGATATGATGTTGACCCTAAATATGATGAAATCAGAGCAGATATAGTAGAAACTATAAAATTTGGAGTAGAAGAGAAACTAGTGAAATTTTGTCAAGGAATACAAAAAGGTTCACCAATCGATTCAAATGTTGTTCCAATACCAAGTGAAATGGGAGGATATGAAGATAAGGTAATAATGGCAGCTGGAACATTTACAGAAGGTTCAACAATAGAATTAAGTTGTGATGGACCAATAAGAGAGCCGTTTATTGCATATATGCAAGGTGGACTAACATATAATTATGGAAAAATTGGAATATTAAAGGCAATTCAAGAAATGGAAAATTAGAGGAGAAATGATGAAAGTTATTGTAATAGGTGGTGGACCAGCTGGAATGATGGCAGCTATAACATCAGCTGAGTCTGGTAATAAAGTTATTTTATTAGAAAAAACGGAAAGGTTAGGGAAAAAATTATTAATTACAGGAAAAGGAAGATGTAATATAACATCTTCTTTACCAATTGAAGATTTTATTCAAAATACACCAGGAAATGGTCAGTTTTTGCATAGTTGCTTCAAAAATTATAACAATAAAGATATAATAGAATTTTTAAAAAATCAGGGAATTGAAGTTAAAGAAGAAAGGGGAAATAGAATTTTTCCTATTACTGATAAATCTATAGATGTTTTAGAATGTTTTAAAAATAGATTAAAAGAATTAAATGTAGAAATAAAATATAATGCAAGAGTAACGGAAATTTTACCTAAAAATGATAATAAAAAAATGCAAGTAAAACTAGAAAATGGAACATTTTTAGATGCGGAAAAAGTAATTTTAGCAACTGGAGGGAAAAGTTATCCTTTAACAGGTTCAACAGGAGATGGGTATAAAATTGCAGAAAAATTAGGGCATACAATAACAAAAACAAGACCATCATTAGTTCCTTTAGAATGTTATGATAAAGAGATTTGTAAAAACTTGCAAGGATTGTCCTTAAGAAATATAAATATCGAAATAAAAAATGTAGAAAATAGTAAAGTAATTTATGAAGATTTTGGAGAAATGTTATTTACACATTTTGGCGTTTCAGGACCTATAATTTTAAGCGGATCAGCACATTTAGTAAGATATAAAAATATTGATGAACTTTTAAAAAATAAAAAAATCATATTAAAAATAGATTTAAAACCTGCATTATCAGAAGAAAAATTAAATGAGAGAATTTTAAGAGATTTTTCAGAACTGAAAAATAAACAATTTAAAAATAGTTTAGATAAATTATTGCCACAAAAATTGATACCTGTAATTATTAAAAAGAGTAAAATAAACGAAGAAAAGAGAGTAAATGAAATAACTAAGCAAGAAAGAAAGAATTTAGTAAAATTACTAAAAAATTTTGAATTAACTATTAGTAAATTTAGACCTATAGAAGAAGCAATAATTACAAGTGGAGGTATAAATATAAAAGAAATAAATCCTAAAACAATGGAATCAAAATTAGTATCAGGCTTATACTTTGCAGGAGAGATAATCGATGTAGATAGCTATACAGGTGGTTTCAACCTTCAAATAGCATATTCAACAGGGTATACAGCAGGAAAGTGAGACAAGTGGGACGGTCCGGATTTGTCTCAAAAATTATGTCGAAAAATGTTGTAACGACAAAATACGACAAAAATGTGAGACAAATTAGGACCGTCCCACTTGTCTCAAAAGGAGGAATATGGATAATTTTATTTCAATTAAAGAAAATGTACAAGATGAAATTACTGTTAAAAAATCAAAATTCATATGTAATTTGATTAAAGTTGAAACACAAGAAGAAGCAGAAAATATTATAAAAGAAATAAAAAAGAAATATTATGATGCAAGACATAATTGTGTTGCATATAGGGTAATAGATGATGAAAAAATAGTAGAAAAAGCTAGTGATGATGGTGAACCTTCTGGAACGGCGGGTGGTCCAATGCTAAATATTTTACAAAAAAATAATTTTTGTAATGTTTTAGTAATTGTAACTAGATATTTTGGTGGAATATTATTAGGAACAGGTGGGCTTGTAAGAGCGTATTCAGATGTAACTATTCAGACCATAGAAAGTGCTGAAAAAGTTGAAAAATGTTTTGGTGAAGAAGCTGAAGTTAAAATAGAATATAATAATTTAGAGACTTTTAAGCATTATTGTAAAATAAATAATATATATATAGAAAATTTTGATTATTCTGATATAATTATTTGTAAAATACAGTTAGAAGATGCAGTTAAGCAAAAAGTAATAGAAGATTTTGAAACAAAAAAAGTTAATTTGATAAATTTAAAGTTTTTATCTAAAAAATTAATAAATAAAAGTATAATAAAATGATATTTTTGTAAAAAAATGAAAATTTCAACTTAAAATGTAATATAATTAGAACTGTAAAAAATTTACAGTTCTTTATTTTGTTGATGGAATTGCATTTTAAAAGAAAGTCAACATAAATTAACAAACGGAAGATAAGAATATTTCATGTTGAGGGGGAAATTTTATGAAAGAAAAAACTACAATTTTGATTGCAGATGATAATCAAGAATTTAGTCAAACACTTGCCAATTACATACATGAGCAAGAAGATATGGAGGTAATAGGGATAGCAAAAGATGGGGAAGAAGCAGTAGATATGATAAATAATATAACACCAGATGTTGCATTACTGGATGTAATAATGCCACATTTAGATGGAATAGGTGTCTTGGAAAAAATGAATGTTATAAAAACTAATAAAAAACCAATTTGTATAATGCTTTCAGCAGTTGGTCAAGATAAGATTACACAAAAAGCCGTAAATTTAGGTGCTGAATATTATGTGGTAAAACCATTTGATATTGAATTATTAATAAAGAGAATTAGAGAGTTAAAAGATTTTGTGCCAGGCCAAAATGTTAATAATTTTATTGGAAAAGAAATAAAACAACATTATGTTGAAATACCATTGAATGGTGAGAAAAATCAAGAAAATTTAGAAGCTTTAGTTACAAATATTATACATGAAGTTGGTGTCCCAGCACATATAAAAGGATACCAATATTTAAGAGAAGCTATCATTATGGTAGTTAATGATATTGATGTTATAAATCAAATTACTAAAAGTCTATATCCTAAAATTGCATATAAATTTAATACAACTCCTAGCCGTGTAGAACGTGCAATCCGCCACGCAATTGAAGTTGCTTGGGGTAGGGGTGACCAAAAAACAGTTGAGAAAATATTTGGTTATACAATTTCAGCAGCTAAAGGAAAGCCAACTAATTCGGAGTTTATAGCGATGATTGCTGATAAGTTGAGATTGGAATTAAAGAGTGCATAGAAAAGTATTAAGAATTTTTAAGAAAACAAGGTAGTTTTTATGAGGCTATCTTGTTTATTTTTTTACAAACAATGATTGTAAAATTTATATAAAACTTGAAATAAAAACAACTAATTGATATAATAGTAAAAACAAAAAATGGAGGGAAAAATGAAAAAAAATAAAGGAATAACGATGATAGCACTAGTCGTAACAGTAATATTATTACTAATATTAGCGGGAATATCAATTGGAACAGGAAATAATATAATAAAAAAATCAAATTTAGAAAACATAAAAACAAATATGTTATTAATAAAAGTAAAAGCAAAAGAATATGTTGAAAATGCAAATTTTAATTTAGGAACCATATTTGATAAAATAACAGATGAAAATGAAAAAAATGCAAGAATAGAGAAAGCAAAGGCAGAATTAAAGGGAACAGAAATAACAGATAGTAGTATATTTAATCAAAATATAGATATTAATAAAGAAAAATTGATGGCTGATAATTTAGAAAATATATATTATTATAAATTAGAACCACAAAACTTGATAGAAATGGGGCTTACAAATGTAAAATCAGATGAAAAAGATGGATGGTATATTATAAGATATGATATAAAAAATTTGGAAATAGAAGTATATAATACAAAAGGATTTGAAAATAATCGAGAAATATATTATTCATTAAATGATATACAAAATTTAAATATATGAAAAAGGAAAGATAGTAAAAAATGAAGGAAAAAGAACAGGAGAGATTAATAAATTTAAAACAAATAGAAAAAGAATTACATAAGAAGGGATTTAAAAATATATGTGGAATAGATGAAGCTGGAAGAGGACCATTGGCTGGACCAGTAGTAGTTGCAAGTGTAATAATGCCAGAAGATTCAATGATAGAGGGAGTAAATGACTCAAAAAAAGTTTCTGAAAAAAAGAGAGAATTATTATATGATAAAATTATAGAAGAGGCAATAAGTTATTCTGTCGCAATAATAGGACAAGATATTATAGATGATATAAATATTTTAAATGCCACAAAACAAGGAGTTACAAGTGTTGTAAAAGGATTAGATGTAAGACCAGACTTAATAATAATTGATGCTTTACAACATATTGATACAGATGGAGTGCAATATGATTCAATAATAAAAGGAGATGCTAAATGTTATTCAATTGCAGCTGCATCAATAATTGCAAAAGTTACAAGGGATAGAATTATGAGAGAATGGGATAAGGTTTATCCACAATATGGTTTTATTCAACATAAAGGATATGGAACTGCAAAACATATTGCAGCAATTAAGGAATATGGATTATGTCCAATACATAGAAAAAGTTTTACTAAAAATTTTGTGTAGGAGAGAAAATGAATATTTTAGAGGTTATAGAAAAGAAAAGAGATAAAAAAGAATTATCAAAAGAAGAAATTAATTTTTTTATAAATAGTTATACAAATGGAATAATTGCAGATTATCAAGTAGCAGCTTTAGTGATGGCAATATTTTTAAATGGAATGACAAAAAAGGAAACAACAAATTTGACTTTAGCTATGGCAAATTCAGGAGAGATACTAGATTTATCAAATCTAAATAAAATAATAGTAGATAAACACTCAACAGGAGGAGTAGGAGATAAAGTATCAATTTGTCTTCTACCATTAATTGCATCACTTGGTGTGCCTGTTGCAAAAATGTCTGGGAGAGGATTAGGATTTACAGGAGGAACGGTAGATAAAATGCAATCAATACCTGGATATAAAACAGATATAGATATGAACAGTTTTGTGAAAAATGTGGAGAATATAGGAATAAGTATGATTTCGCAAACAATGAGTTTAGCACCAGCAGATAAAAAATTGTATGCTTTAAGAGATAGCATATCATGTGTTGAAAGTATTCCATTAATAGCATCTAGTATTATGAGTAAAAAAATAGCAAGTGGAGCAGAAAAAATAGTTTTGGATGTAACAGTAGGACATGGTGCATTTATGAAAAATATGAAAGATGCCAAAGAGCTTGCAAATGAAATGATTGAAATAGGAAAATTAGCAGATAGAGAGACAGTTTGTATTTTAACAAATATGAATGAACCACTAGGATATGCAATAGGAAATAATTTAGAGGTAATTGAGGCAATAGAATTTTTAAAGGGTAAAATGCCAAAAGATTTAAAAGAAGTAGTATTAGAGCTAGGTTCATATATGATTAAGCTCGCAGGATTGGGAGAAAATATAGAAGAAAATAAAGCAAAAATGATACAAAATATCAATAATGGAAAAGCTTTAGAGAAATTCATGGAGATGGTTCAAAATCAAGGTGGAGATGTTTCATATATAAAGAATACTGATAAATTTGAAAAGGCTAAATATATTGAACAAATAAGATCTGAAAGTGAAGGATACATACAAGAAATAAATGCTGAAAAAGTGGGGAAAATTGCATGTAATTTAGGAGCAGGAAGAGTAAGGAAAGAAGATGAAATTGACCATACGGTGGGCATTGTTTTAAATAAAAAAGTGGCTGATAAAGTACAAGTAGGAGAAGAGTTAGGATATATTTATGCAAATGATGTAAAAAAACTACAGGAAGCTAAAGAAAAGTTAAAAAGTACTATAAAAATAAATGAAGATAATGTAGAAAAAATGCCAACAATTTTTGGTATTTGCAAATAATTTGTTGAAATTAGTATAGAGTTAGTGCTATAATAAATACAGTGGAATGTTTTTAGAAAGGATGATATTAAAAATGAATAAAGATAAAGAAGTTAAAGTAAAGAAAATCAAAAATAAAGAACAAAAGAAATATGATAAAGGACAAGTATTTGTAAAAATAATGGCTGGGATACTAGCATTAATGATGGTTATGTCAGTGGCTGCAACATTAATATATTCTTTAATATAAGAAGGTGTAGTATGGGGAAAAGTATAAGTAGTAATTGGATAAATTTATACAATGAAAACATTTTAAAGGGATTTCAAAATTTAAGAGAAAATCCATTTAATCTATTTACAACAATATTGGATATTGTAATAGTATTATTTTTATTATATTGTTTAGTAAAAATAGTAAAAGGTTCAAGAGCATGGCAATTAATAAAGGGGATTGCATTTTTAATTATAGCAAATTGGATTAGTGGATTATTAAATTTAAATATATTGAATTCAATTTTGACAGGAATTATGAATTGGGGAGTAATTGCAATAATTGTAATATTCCAACCAGAACTAAGAAGAGGACTTGAACAATTAGGAACAAATAAACTTACAAAGTTTTTTGGAATAAATAGTGATTTAGCAACAAAAACAAAGGAAGATATATATAAAGTTGTAATAGCGGCAACAGAACTTTCTAAAACAAAAACAGGTGCATTGATTGTTATAGAAAGAGATATTAACATCCAAGATATAATTGCAACAGGTGTACCAATGAATTCTGAGGTATCACCACAACTTTTGGTAAATATATTTGTACCAAAAACACCGTTACATGATGGAGCAGTTGTTATAAGCAATAATAAAATTGCGGCAGCTGCATGTGTATTACCGCTAGCGGATGATCCTGATATAGCAAAAGAGTTAGGAACTAGACATAGAGCGGCTATTGGAATTTCAAAAGAATCAGATAGTATAGCAGTTGTAGTCTCAGAAGAAACAGGAAAAATTTCTGTTGCTAAAGATGGGACTTTGATAGCAGATGTAAGGGAGGATGTTTTAAAGAAGATATTAATAAGTAATATTGTAACAAAAAGATTTACAGAAAAAAATATAACAAAAAATGAAAGATTTTTAAATTTTAAGAAAAAGCTTAGAAAGACTACTGAAGAAAAAAAGAAAATACAAGCAAATGTAGAAAAAGAAAATAAATAATTAGGTCGCTTTGAGAGCGACTTTTATAATATAAAGAGGTTAATATGAAAAATATAAAACTAACAATAGAATATGATGGAAAAGACTTTAATGGCTGGCAAAAACAACCTAATAAATTGAACATACAGGGAACAATAGAACAAGCAATAAAAATTGTTACAGGAGAGGAAGTAGATTTAACAGCATCAGGAAGAACTGATGCTGGAGTTCATGCATTTGGGCAAGTAGCCAATTTTAAAACTAATTCTAATATTCCAATTGATAAAATTGCAATAGCATTAAATTCAAATTTGAAAAAGTCAATTAGAATATTATCAGCAGAAGAAGTAGACGAAAGATTTCATAGTAGATTGACATGTAAGAGGAAGACATATAGATATGTAATTAACAATTCTGAATTTTCATCTGCTATATATAGAAATTTAGAAACACATATACCACAAAAATTAAATGTACAAAAAATGAAAGAGGCAGTAAAATACTTTGAGGGAGAGCACGATTTTAAGGCTTTTAAAGCAAGCGGAACGAGTAGCAAAAGTAGTGTAAGAACTATATATAAAGCAAGAGTTATAGAAATGCCTAATAATAGAATCTATATAGAATTAACAGGAAACGGATTTTTATATAATATGGTGAGAATAATTGCTGGTACTTTAGTTGATGTAGGATTAAAAAAATTAATGCCGAATGAGATAAAAAATATTATTAATTCAAAAGATAGGAATTTAGCTGGGAAAACTTTGCCACCAAATGGATTGTATTTAGTTAATGTAGATTATAATTAAAAATTATTGATAAAACACCTAAAATAAATATTGTAAAATTATTTGTTTTTTGTGTTTTGTTTGTAATTTATATGGAAAGGTAACCATAAATAAATGTAAAGCATAAAATATAGTAAAAAAGAGAAAAGGAGATAAAATATGAATACTTTATTACTTATATTTTTTGCAATACCAATAGCTGTAATAATAATAGCAATTGCATTACAGAAAATCTTTAAATGCCCTTTATTAGTAGCAGCGATAATATTTGCAATATTTTTGGTTGTAACATTTGTAATAGGAAATTTGATATATTTAGTTGCAACAATTGCTTATACAATACTTGCTTTTATTACGGCAATTATAACAAAATTGATTTGCAGAATATTTAATGAATTGGATAGAAGAGAAGGATGTACATGTTCAAATGAAAATACTACTAGTGATACTATTGCTGTTAATGCAAATGTATTTACAAATAGTAATACAAATGGTAGAAGTGGAAGGTTTTGTGGATGCTTTAGGAGAAGATAAACTTGATTACTTTATGTTAATATGATATAATAAAAAATATAATAACATAAAAGGAGTGATTCTATGTTTGAAACTAATTGCACGTGTACATGTTGGAAATGCTCTAGGAACTGTGATATGAAGAAGATGATGGAATGCCTATCAGAGGAAGAATTTAATTGGACTATTGTAGAAAACATGAAGGCAAATGCAGGGTATCGGCAAATGATTCTTCACTGGACCAATGAACAAACTAAAGAGTTTGTTATGAAAAATTCTGTTGCTTTTAGTATAGCACGTAAAAAGTATTTAGAAACACTTCAAAAAAGCTGATAGTTATATTAGCCAATTCTATTAACCCTATTCTCAAAAGAGTATAGGGTTTCTATTTTTTACTTGCACGTTTTACACTTTTATGTTAAACTATGTAAAGTGATAAAATTTGTAGAATAATAAATGTAATAAAGTAAAGTGAAAGGAGTAAATTATGTTAGAAATTATACAAGATACATTAATAGATGCATTAAAATTGCTTCCATTTTTGTTTATAACATATTTAATAATGGAATATATAGAACACAAAATGGGAGAAAAGTCAAAAAATATAATTAAGAAATCTGGTAAGCTAGGACCAATATTTGGGAGTATATTAGGAATATTTCCTCAATGTGGATTTTCAGTTTCGGCTACAAACCTTTATGCAGGACGAGTTATAACATTAGGTACATTAATTTCCGTATATTTATCAACATCAGATGAAATGTTACCAATATTTATATCAGAAGCAGTTTCACCAATTATAATATTGAAAATATTAGGGATAAAGTTAATTATTGGTATGATTGCAGGAATAGTAATAGATTTAATTGCAAATTTATTTAATAAAGATAAAATAGAAAAAAATAATGAAATTGACCATATGTGCGAAGAAGAACACTGTCATTGTAATGAAAATGGAATATTTAGATCAGCTATTTCACATACTTTAAATATATTGTTATTTATAATATTAATTACATTTCTAATAAATATTGTAGTGTATTTTGTTGGAGAAGAAAGAATTGCAAGTTTGATACTAAATAAGCCTTTTATAGGACCAATAATTTCTTCTTTAGTAGGATTAATTCCAAATTGTGCTTCATCTGTTTTAATTACAAATATGTATTTAGAAAATGTGATATCACTTGGAAGTATGATATCAGGTTTATTAACAGGAGCAGGAGTTGGACTTGCAGTACTTTTCAAATCAAATAATAAAATAAAAGAAAACATAGTAATTATTACTTTATTATATTTAATAGGAGTAATTTCTGGAATAGTTATAGAATTAATGGGAATAGTATTATAATAGAAAAGAACAATGAGAATTTTTTCATTGTTCTTTTTAGAATTATAAATTTTAAAAAAATTGTTTATTTCTTTTTTCCTTTTAAATTTACAACAATAGCATCTTCATTATCAAATAGATAATTAGAATCTGTTGTATCTGTTTGAACTGGATTAAATTCGTTACGTTCATCTGTAAAGTCTAGGTTTTTTAAATCAAACTTTTTCTTTGCTTTTGAATCTGCTTCATCTTCAGTAGATGTTGTAACTCCATCAGAATATTTTCCAAAATCAAAAGTTTTAATCTTTTTAGGTTCCTTGTATTTTGATTCCAAATAAGCAAGTCTACCAAGTCCACACATAGGCTTACCATTTGTTCCTCTAATTTTATATCCACAGTCTTTTGCACCAAGACTTTGAAGTTTACCAGGTTTAAAATAAGCAACAAATTCCCATTTTACATTACTATATTTGGGGTCATATTCTAGTTTATTCATATCCATAGAATTAGAATATGTCCATTCTCTTTTTGAACCAAACTCTTTACTCCACCATTCTAATTCATCAATACTAGCTCCACCTGTAAAGATTTTGTTTGAGCAATTTGATAAAATAGTTTGTTTAAAGCTTTGTTTAGAATTATTAGATTCTAATTGGTCTAAATTTTGAGCTGAAATCATAGTACCAATTTTATATTTTCTATACATTGTAAATATAGGTTCAGTATCTTTACAAATAAAATCAGGAAATTCATCAATGTACAAGAAATTTGGAATTCTAGTTTTTTCATTTCCAGGTCTTCTTAAAACAGCATTTTGCATTGAGATTAGGAAGAATAATCCAAAAGCTTTATGACTAGAAGCACCTAAATCTCCACGCCTTGTACATACAAAAGTGATATTTCCATCTTTTAGCATATTATCAAAATTTAAATTATTATTTCTGTTACATAAAATTGATTTTATACCAGGAAGTCTTAATAATTTATCTAATTGGCTAATAACTAAATCTATATATTTTTCAGTACTTTGTTTTCCAGAACCATTTTTGTAAAAGTTCTTTTTAAAATATGATAATTGTATGCTGTATTTTTCTTTTAATTTTTCATCATGTGCTAAAATTTCACACATTTTTTCAACTAAATCAAAATTTGAAAACATTTTTAGCATATCTTCTAAATTTGGTAATAGGCCATCATTCATTCTAGGGTACATTTCTTTAAGTAAAATAGCTACATTTTCAATAGCCTGAATTACAACTGATTCTCTATATGTTTCTTCATATTCATCAGATGAAATATTAAACATAGATTTTAATACTGATGAAATTGTAATTGCTATTTTGTTTGCATCATCATAAACAAAAGGGTTTAATCCAATTGAATTTTTGTCTGAAGGATCAATAATATTATAAGTTAATCCAAAATTTTTGCAAACGCTTATCATATGATCAGATATTTCTCTATCAGGAGATAAAACAGTAATACCACAATTTCTATAAATAATATCTCCAGAAGAATCTAATATCATTTTTTTCATATATCCTTTATAGACATCTTCTTTGTTAGAGTTTGGAACTAACATGTTCAAACTGAAGTTAGTATTTAAATAGTCATTATCGTATGGAGCATTCAAAGATGCTATTCCGGTTTTTAAAGCTGTAAATCCCATTTCTTTGGAAACTTCTCTAAAGAAAAATTTTCTTTCTAAATCTTTTGCTATTAAAGGTTCAAAAACTAAAGATGTTTTTCCGGAACCAGAAGCACCACATACAAAGGTTGATTGATATCTGGATTCTTCAGGTATTGTTATCATTCTTGCTGTTTCATAATCTTGACATAAGAAAACTTCACATGTATAAGGTCCGTGTCCTTTCTTTTTATCAGATAAATCTATTCCACCATAATCCCAAATAGAACGAGTTTTGTCTTTGCTGTCTTCAACTCCAAAATATAAGAAATCAAATACTTTTGGTATTATAAGAATAGGGAAGATTATTGTTATTGATGTTAGGGCGGGTTTTATTAAGTCTGAGAAGTTAGTGACTAAATCTACATATCCAGGACTGGAAAGTATTAATAACCATGCTCCCATATTAAGCCATTGTACTAGCATTGATATTGTAATTATTGTTAATCCAATTACATATATGTAAAATAATGTAACTTTTGTCTTTTTATTTTTTGCAAATTCAGATGGATAACAAAATAAAAAGGCAAATATAGGACATGCTAGTGCAAAGGTGTACATTAGTGGTCCCCAATATGAATAAGATACTCCCGTAAATAGCATTAATAAGAATTCTACTATTCTGTCTACAGCTAAGTATATTGTTATTAGTGTTAATATATATGTTGCAAATGTATTTCTGCTAGCACCGAGTTTATTTAAAAAATTATCAATTATTTTCATTATTTGTTTGCCCCTTCTAATTATATTTTTTCATAATACTACACATATATATTATCCTACAAAATGGCGAAAAAAACAAGTATTTTTGGAAAAAAAGTTATGTATGTTAGTTCAAAGTGTTACAATTCACAGTTTATTAAAAATAGTTGATGTATAAGGGGCTACCTTAGGGGTTATATATCTTTGATATTGTATCCGTTTGAATGAAGAGAAAAATAGAAAATCTTAAATAAAAAACTGAGGAATGCTCACGGAAAAAATGTATATATGTATATGTTATAATCATTTTCTTACTTCAATATGCAACATAAGAATTTCTAAAATAAATTAATGGCACCCTTCCACTTAACCCTCATTTCATTCGGCGTGAACTCTTTCCATTAATTTATTTAAGAAATACTAATATTGCTCCAATCACATAGAAAATGATTATAACATATACATATATACATTTTAAACCAGAGTGAGAGCGGCTCAGTTTTTTATGTTAGATTTTATTTTTGAACGTAATGAACAGGATACAATATCAAAGATATATAACCCCTAAGGTAGCCCCTTATACATCAATTATTTTTAATTATAAATTGTAACTTTTAATTTAGAATAAAATTATTTGTAAAAGCATATAATATTTAAAATTGTTAAAATAGGAGTGTTAATATGCAAGAGGAATATAAAAAGGAAAGTTTAATAAAAGATAAAACAGAAATGGATAAAGAGATTGAATTAATTAGAAATATAATAAAAACTAGAGAAGAATTGAAAAATAATAATAAAAATTTTGAATTTGCTGAAAATGATTTAGTAGATTATTATATATATCAAATAAAAGCAAATCAAGCAAAATTAAATCATTTGATAAAATTAGCTAAAGCTAGAGGGATAACGATGGATACAATAAATCAATTAAAATACGAAAATTATAATGAAGAAATAGGTTAGATGAATATTTGTCCATATTTATGCATACAAATTTACAAATAGATTTTTAAGAGGTATAAAATATGGATACAAATTTAATTACATATTTAGCATGTATTTGCTTTTTGTTTATATTTGGTAGGGTATTTCTTAGTCCAATTAAAAAGGTTTTAAAATTGATAGTTAATTCTATTTTAGGTGGGATTGCTATATTTTTAATTAATTTAATAGGTGGAATATGGGGATTTCATATTGGACTTAATATTTTTACTAGTATTTTAGTTGGCATTCTTGGATTACCTGGTGTGGTGTGTTTAATTATTGTAGTTAGTGTAAAATTTTAGTTGGCAAAGTGATGAAAATTCGATTTTATGTTTTTTAGACATAAGAAAAACATAAATAA
>CAKPDN010000003.1 GCA_934149005.1 uncultured Clostridia bacterium
TCAAATTCATCTAAATATACTTGTTTCACGTCTTCTACAATATCATTTGTTCCATAAATAGTAGTAATAAGTTCTCTCTGATTATCATAATCTCTTAAGTTGTGCTTATTTGCTTTTGATAAATCTTTTGCATTTTGAATAGCATTATTTGAAAAAGAGGTAGTACCTGATACATTTCCTTTTGATACTTTCTTTGCTAATTTATTTTTGTTCTTATCACTATCTAAATGAAAAGAATATGCTAATTCTTGTTCCATTAAAAGCACCTCCTTGAACTTTTTTCGAAGCACAGAACTTTGACCTTGTCATAAGTCCTAACCCCCTATGAGTTATGCCCACAGCATAACTCGGGGGGCTCTGCGAGGCTATAAATTTTCTCCCACAGGGATAAAATTTATCAAATTACCTCACACAAAATTTATATTGCTACTCGCAAATATAAATTTGTATTCGCTAATTTGATTGTTGCAACATAGACTACACGAAGAGTAATAGTTGCAACAATTATTCAGCATTTTCTTCGTCGTATGTTACAGGCTTTACACCTATTGGAATAGGAGTAGGCTCTTTCATATAAACGACACTATCGTTTGTTTCATCTGGTATAAACTCAAATGCTGAATTTATATCTTTCATTTGGAATTTATCTTCTTCGCGAATATACAATATTCCAAATTCATAAGTTTCCATTTTATTATCTGGATCTAGTTTATAATAATCTTTTAGTGGGAAGACTCTTACAATTGCAGAATTTTCTTCTTTGAAATTAAAGTAAAACACTTGATTTTGCACATAGTAAGTCGCTTCTGCATAACTTACATCATAATATTGTCTTAATCTCATAATTATTTCGGAGGCTTCTTCTACTGGCAAATAATTACTAAATCTAATATTACCAAGTACGTTTCCAAATATAGCAGGTTTTGTAGTATCAATATATCCATTATCGTATAATTCCTGACAAGGCTTGCAAATTGAATCTCTAAAATTTATTTGTTTTACTGCTATTACATTTCCTATAAGTGCAAGTTCTATTTCATCAACATATTTCATTATAAGTTCTGCTTGTTCTTGTCTTGTGTAATATTTCCAAGTTTTAGTTCTTTCTTGATATTCTTTATTAAGCTTAATTTTGTTAATAAAATCAATATCTCTTTTTAATAAAATGTCTTTTGGTGTAAATCTTAATTCTTCTATGCAGTCTGTTTCATTTAATTTGTTTTCTAATTCTATTATTGCTTTTTCTACAATTTGTTTTTCTTCTTTATATTCTTTTACATCAAATGCCCCATTAAGATATGCCTTTTTTATTCTATCTAATTTAGCATTTTGATTTTTTATTTCTTTTTGTAATTGTTCTTTAGGTTCATCAAATTTTTGTTTTATCATAGGCAAAAAGAATTGATTTACAACAGAATCATACTCAGTTAATTCATCTATAAATTGTTCGAAATATTCATTTATTACATTTTCTTTAAATTGAATTTTACAATCATTGCAATAATAGTAAAAGTATGTTTTCCCATTTTTCTTTGTTGTAGCTTTACCACCTAAAATACGATTACATTTAGGACATTTTAATTTCTGTAAATACAAATATGTCAATGTTCTTTGATAGCTTCTTGAATTTTTCTTTTTCTGTACTTGGCAATCTTCCCACATTTCTTTTGAGATAATAGGCTCTACTACATCTGTATAATAAGTAGGGTGTTTTGTATTCTTTCCGTGAACGTAATCTCCTTTATATATTTCATTTTCAAGAATACCAACAATAGTTGAATCTCTCCAATTATCCTTACCTAATACTTTTTCCTCATTAAATAGATTGCTTATTTTTTGATAGGAATAACCATTGTAATACAAATCAAATATTCTAACTACAATGTCTATAGTAGAATAATCTATAACTAATTTCTTATTTTCGTGCTTATATCCAAGAGGTGCTTTAGATGGAATATGACCTTGTTTGATTGCACCTGCTAAACCTATTTTAGTTCTTTCGCTTGTTCTTTCAATTTCATTTTGACTAACACTCATTAAAAGTCTTGAAATCATCTTACCATTTGCAGTAGTTGTATTTACTTCATCATTAGCACAATCAATATAAGCATTATTCTCATCTAAAAAAGTTATAAGATTTTCCCAATCATAAATACTTCTAGTTATTCTATCAAGTTTTAATGAAATAATAGTATTTATCTTTTTAGATTTAATATCTTCTTTTAGTCTTTCAAATTCTGGTCTAAGATTACCAGTTTTCGCACTTATTCCAGCATCTTGGTAATAATCTACAATTTCATAACCTTTAAACTTACAAAAAGTTTCCAATCTTTCTCTTTGTTCTGGAAGACTAAATCCCTCACGAGCTTGGTCTTCAGTAGATACTCTCATATACAATCCACATTTTTTCTTTTCTTCACCCAATTTCTAAACCTCCTAACAAAAAAGAGACATCAAAGTACATATGAGTACTATTGACATCTCTTAAATCCATTTATCACGTAATAAAATACAATATAATTGTAATATAATATAAATTTTTCAAAGTACTCATACATTCATATATAGCTCTTGCCGAACAACTATACATAATTAATTGCCTATATTATATCACGATTTAAGGAAATGTCAATTTTTTACAAGTTAAATTTTTTTCAAATATTCTTCTAATTCAGATAAACGGATTTTATTTGCTAAATTAGAGATATAAACATCATTTGAATAATTGAAAACTAGAAAAGTAGTATTTTTTATAATTACTCTATGTGGCTCAATATACGAGATATTGGTTTTATCAATCTTTCTTATGCTACCATTGATAAAAGTAGGAGTAACCTTTGAGAACTCACATATAAATTCTAGTCTTTGTTTAAGACCTTCCTCAAATTGTAATTCTTCTTTGATAATATTCATTTTTTACACCACCCCTTCATTTAAGATTTAGGATGATTTTTTCGCAAACAAAAAAATCAACCATTTTACTGATTGATTTTCTATCTATCTGTTCTATAAAAAGTTCGAACAGATACGTCATTGGAGCGGGTAGCGAGAATCGAACTCGCGCAACCAGGTCGGAAGCATGGGATTCTACCACTAAACTATACCCGCAAATTATATTAATATTATACAACATAATGATAAAATATTCAACAAAAATTTAGATTTAAGTTTCGGTCTTTTTTGAAAATATTACGAAATGTTATCAATAAAATTATGAAATTATGTGAAAATATGTAGATTTTACTACTGAACTAACAATTTCAAAAAATACTTGACTTTTACATAAAAAGGTATTAAAATTATAAATAGTTAAATACAAATAGCAAGTAAGAGAAAAAGTAAAATAAAGGTTACTTACAGAGAAAATTAGTCTAGGCTGAAAACTAATTAAAGCAAACATATTTGAAAAACTACCTCTTCATAAGTTTTGGTGAATAAGCCAAACGTGTAAGATACGTTACAATCTATTAAATAAGTTAAAACAAGGATGGAACCGTGTTAATATAAAAGCACTCCTGTAGATTAAAAATCTATGGGAGTTTTTTAGTTAATAAAAAATGTCCCAAGAGAACCGTCCCCATGGGACAAAAGGAGGAATTATTATGATAAAAGTAACATTAAAAGATGGCTCTAATATAGAAGTAGAGCAAGGAACTTTAATAATAGAAGTAGCACAAAAAATAAGCGAAGGACTAGCAAGAGTTGCAACATGTGGAAGTGTTAATGGAGAAGTAAAAGACTTAAGATATAAATTAGAAGAAGATTGCAATTTAAGTATTGAAACTTTTGATACTAGTTTGGATGGAAAAAAAGCATATTGGCATACAACATCACACATAATGGCACAAGCTGTAAAAAGATTATTTCCAAATGTTAAATTTGCAATAGGACCAAGTATTGATAATGGTTTTTATTATGATTTTGATGTAGAAAAACCATTTACAGATGAAGACAAAACAAATATAGAGGCAGAAATGAAAAAAATAATAAAAGAAGATATTGAAATAGAAAAATTTTCTTTACCAAAACAAGATGCTTTAAAATTAATGGAAGGACAACCATATAAACAAGAATTAATAAATGATTTATCAGATGGAGAAGAGATCAGTTTTTACAAACAAGGAGATTTTACAGATTTATGTGCTGGACCACATTTAATGAAAACAGGAAAAGTAAAAGCAATCAAAATATTATCATCTTCAGGAGCTTATTGGAGAGGTGATGAGCATAACAAAATGTTACAAAGAATTTATGCTATATCATTCCCAAAAGCAAGCCAAGTTGAAGAATATATGCAAAAACTAGAAGAAGCAAGACAACGTGACCATAGAAAAATAGGAAAAGACCTAGAATTATTTATGACGAGCCCATTAGTAGGTTCAGGACTTCCAATGTATTTACCAAACGGAGCAACAGTAAGAAGATTACTAGAAAGATATATTCAAGATAAAGAAGTTGAAATGGGATATCAACATGTATATACACCATCACTTGCAAATACAGAATTATACAAAGTTTCAGGACATTGGGACCATTACAAAGAAGACATGTTCCCTGTTATGAAAATGGATAATGAAGAAATGGTATTAAGACCAATGAACTGCCCACATCATATGTTAATATACAAAAACAAAATGCATTCATATAGAGACTTACCAATAAGAATTGGTGAATTAGCACATGACTTCAGATATGAAGACAGCGGAAGTGTTTGTGGATTAGAGAGAGTTCGTGAAATGTGTCAAAATGATGCTCACCTTTTTGTAAGACCAGACCAAATAAAAGAAGAATTTGGAAAAGTAGTACAATTAATTTTATCTGTGTACAAAGATTTTGGATTTAAAGATTATGAATTCAGACTATCATTAAGAGACAAAAATAACAAAGAAAAATACTTTGATGATGATGAAATGTGGGAAAAGGCAGAAGGACAATTAAGAGAAATACTAACAGAGCTAGAAGTACCATTCTACGAAGCAGAAGGAGAAGCGGCATTTTATGGACCAAAACTAGATGTGCAATTAAAATCAGCAGTAGGACATGATGTAACAGTATCAACTTGCCAATTAGACTTCTTATTACCAGAAAGATTTAAACTAGAATATGTAGGAGAAGATGGAGAAAAACATAGACCAGTTGTTATCCATAGAGCAATTTTAGGAACATTTGATAGATTTATGTGTTTCTTAATAGAAGAAACAAAAGGAGCATTTCCATTATGGCTATCACCAACGCAAGTAAGAATATTACCAATTACAGATGCACAACATGATTATGCAAAAAAATTAGAAGAAAAATTACATAAAGCAGAAATTCGTGTTGTTTTAGATGATAGAAACGAAAAAGTAGGATATAAAATTCGTGAAGCACAACTTGAAAAAGTTCCATATATGATAGTAGTTGGAGCAAAAGAAGTTGAAGAAAATACAGTTTCAATTCGCTCAAGAGAAAGTGCTGAAAATGAAACTATGGATGCTGATGTATTTGTTGCTAGAATAAAAGAGGAAGTTGAAAATAAAACAAAATGAGACAGTTGGGACGGGCCAATTTTGTCTCATAAAAATGTCAAAAAAAGTCGAAAATAATATAACAAAATTTGACAAAAATATGAGACAAAATTGGACCGTCCCAATTGTCTCAAATGGGAGGAAAAAATGAAATTAGGAATTGTAGGATTACCGAATGTAGGAAAAAGTACATTATTTAACAGTATAACAAAAGCAGGGGCAGAATGTGCAAACTATCCATTTTGCACAATAGAGCCAAATGTTGGAGTAGTAGCAGTACCAGATGAAAGATTAGAAAAACTAACAGAAATGTACAAGCCAGAAAAAACAACGCATGCAGTAATAGAATTTGTAGATATAGCAGGTTTAGTAAAAGGAGCAAGTAGAGGAGAAGGCTTAGGAAATAAATTTTTATCACATATAAGAGAAACAGATGCGATAGTTGAAGTAGTAAGATGTTTTGAAGATTCAAATGTTGTACATGTTGATGGAAGTGTAAATCCTATTAGAGATATAGAAACAATAAACTTAGAGTTAATATTTGCAGATATAGAAACTGTAAACAAAAGACTAGATAAAGCTAGAAAAAATCTAAAAGCAGATAAAAAATATAAAGAAGAAATAGACTTATTAGAAAAGATATTAAAAATTTTAGAAGAGGGAAAATCAGCAAGAACAATAGATTTTAATGAAGATGAGCAAGTACTTGTAAAAGATATGTTTTTATTAACAACAAAGCCAATTTTATATATAGCAAATGTATCAGAAGAACAGTTAGAAGATGCTGAAAATGATGAATTTGTAAAACAGGTAAAAGAATATGCTTTAAATGAGAATGCAGAAGTCATACCACTATGTGTAAAAATTGAAGAGGAACTTTCTGGATTAGAAGACAATGATAAAAAAGAAATGCTAGAAGCATTAGGATTAGAGGAGTCTGGTTTGGATAAAGTAATAAAAAGAAGTTATGATTTATTAGGGTTAATGTCATTTTTAACAGCAGGTGAGCCAGAAGTAAGAGCATGGACAATAAAAAAAGGAACAAAAGCACCACAAGCAGCAGGAAAGATTCACTCTGATATAGAAAGAGGATTTATAAAAGCAGAGATTGTGTCATATGATGATTTAATTAGAGAAGGCTCTATGGTAGCAGCAAAAGAAAAAGGACTAGTTCGCTCAGAAGGAAAAGAATACATAATGCAAGATGGAGATATTGTATTATTCAAATTTAATGTGTAATAATTTTGTAATAAAAATGTAAAATAAAATTATAAAAAAAATATTGACTTATATAAATTAAAAGTATAAAATTTATATGAAATACAAAAAGGTTGCATTTTAATAAAAAATGTGGTATAATTGTTCTCAGTTGTAGAATAATAAAAATAATAAAGGAGAGAATTAGTATGAAAAAAAATAAATTAGTAAATATAGTTTTAATTATGATAATAAGTTTGGTAGTATTATTAACAGCAAAAACAACATTAGCTGCAACCAATAATAATATTATAGATATTACAAATGGTGCTGGTAATAGTATTAATAAAAACAATATTAGTACAGATAATAATTCAACAAATAATTCTGTAAACAATACTGCAAATAGCACTGGGAATAACGTATTAAAAACAAATAATACAAGTAATTATAATAACTCTTCTTTACCAAAAACAGGTATAGAAGACTCAATTTCAGGAATAGTTTTAGCAGTTATATTAGTAATATCAGCAGTATATGCATATAATAAAATACAATATTATAAAAATATATAATTAAAAATTAAGAATATAAAAAAATAAAGGAATTTTGAAAAATTCCTTTATTTTTTGTTTTAAATTGTATATAATAATACAAAAGATTGAGGAGAGATAAACGAGATGAATAAAAAACAAGCAGAAAAAAGAATAAAAGAGTTACGAGAGAAAACAGAATATTATGCAAAAGCGTATTATGATGAAGATAAACCAGAAATATCAGATTTTGAATATGATATGTTAATGGTTGAATTACGTAACTTAGAAAAAGAATATCCAGAATTCCAAAGTACAGATTCATTGACACAAAAAGTAGGAGGACATGTAAAAGAAGGGTTTGAAAAAGTAACACATGAAGTTCCAATGCAAAGTTTACAAGACATATTTAGTTTAGATGAGATAGATGAATTTGATAATAGAATAAAAAAATCAGCAGAAGAAAATGGGATAAAAGAAGTAAAATATGTTGTAGAAACTAAAATAGATGGACTATCAGCAGCTTTAGAGTATAAAAATGGTAAATTTGTAAGAGGTGCAACAAGAGGAAATGGATTAGTTGGAGAAGATGTAACACAGAACCTAAAAACCGTAAAAACAATTCCGATAGAAATAAATGATAAAATAGATATAACTGTACGTGGAGAAGTATTTATTTCTAAAAAAGACTTTGAAGAACTAAATCAAGAAAGAGAAGAAAATGAAGAAGAATTATTTGCAAATGCACGTAATGCAGCGGCAGGCTCACTTAGGCAATTAGATAGTAAGATAACAGCAACAAGACCATTAGATATTTATTTATTTAATGTACAAAAAATTGATGGAAAAGAATTTAATTCGCACTTTGAAGAACTAGAATATTTAAACAAGTTAGGATTTAATGTAAATCCAGTACGTATTCCATGTAACAACTTAAAAGAAGTAAAAGAAGCAATAAAAAAAATAGGAGAAATGAGAGAAAACCTAACATATGGAATTGATGGAGCCGTTATCAAAGTTGATAATCTAAAATTCAGGGAAATACTAGGAACAACAGTAAAAACACCAAGGTGGGCAATAGCATATAAATATCCGCCAGAACAAAAAGAAACAATAGTGAAAGATATAATTGTTCAAGTAGGAAGAACAGGCGTAATAACACCAATGGCAGTATTAGAGCCTGTACAAGTTGCAGGGTCAACAATATCGAAAACAACACTTCACAATGAAGATTTCATAAAAGAAAAAGGATTAAAAATAGGAGACACAGTAGTAATACAAAAAGCAGGAGATGTAATTCCTGAAATAGTAAAAGTCATAGAAGAAAAAAGAACAGGAGAAGAAAAAGATTTCGAAATGCCAAGAATATGCCCAGTATGTGGAGCAGAAGCGGTAAGAGAAGAAGGAGAATCAGCAGTAAGATGTACAGGAATAGAATGTCCAGCAAAATTATTTAGAAATTTAGTACACTTTGTATCAAGAGAAGCAATGAACATAGATGGGCTTGGAGAAAATATAATTCAACAATTACTAGATAGAGATTTAATTCATAATATATCAGATATATATGAATTAAAGTTTGAAGATGTAGCATCATTAAAAAGGAATGGGAAAAAATTTGCTCAGAATTTAATAGATAGCATAAATAAAAGTAAAGAAAACGACCTATATAGATTAATAACAGCTTTAGGAATAAGACATGTAGGTGGAAAAGCATCAAAATTACTAGCAAAAAAATACAAAACAATGGACAATTTAATGAAAGCAAGTTTTGAAGAATTAAGCGAAATAAAAGATATTGGAGAAGTAATGGCAAACAGTATTAGAGAATTCTTTTTACAAGACCAAACAATAGAATTAATTAATAAATTAAAACTAGCAGGAGTAAATACAAAATCATTACAAGAAAGAAACACAGACAATAGATTTGAAGGAAAAACTTTTGTATTAACAGGAAGCTTAGAAAAATACACAAGAAAAGAAGCAGAAGATATTATCGAAAAATTTGGCGGAAAAGCATCAAGTTCAGTATCAAAGAAAACCGACTATTTACTAGCAGGAGAAGATGCTGGAAGCAAATTAACAAAAGCACAAAGTTTAGGAGTAAGAATAATATCAGAAGAAGAATTCGAAAAAATGTCCCATTAGGGACGGTTCTGTTGGGACATTTTTGTCCTATTTGGGACACATATTTAAAATAATGGAGGTAACATGGAAGAAAAATATACATTTGAAATGATGTGGGAAGATTTAAATAACGGATATCAGATATATTTTACTTATGTAAGAAATAGATATTTGCTATTTAAAACAGCACCAAATTGTTATACACAAAAATTATTGTCAGAACATAAAAAAAATCCACAACCTAAAATGTTAATGCTTACTTTAAAAAGAGTAAAAGAAATGTTTCCAGATATGGAGGATATTGAATATAAAATTATTTCAGATTAATAGGAATTTTATGTTATTATAAGGAGGAAAAAAATGGCAGTAATAATTGATGGAAAAGAGCTTGCAAAAAAAATAAGAACAAATTTAAAAATAGAATGTGAAGAACTAATAAAAAAAAGTGGAATAAAATCAAAATTAGCAGTAATAATGGTAGGAGATGATCCAGCCTCAAAAGTATATGTTAGAAATAAGAGCAGAGCATGTGAAGATGTAGGAATAGAATATGAAGAATATATATTAGAATCTAATGTAACTCAAAAAGAATTAATAGAATTAATAAGAAAACTTAATGAAGAAAAAAAAGTAAATGGAATTTTATTACAAAGTCCAGTACCAGCCAAATTAGATATAAATGAAGCATTCAGAATAATTGCACCAGAAAAAGATGTAGATGGATTTAATCCAGTAAATGTTGGGAAATTAGTTTTAAATCAGGATACATTTGTGTCATGTACGCCATTTGGAATTATGAAAATGTTTGAAGAATACAATATTGACTTAACTGGTAAAAATGTGGTAATCTTAGGAAGAAGTAATATTGTAGGAAAACCCTTAATACATTGTTGCTTAAATAAAAATGCAACTGTAACAACATGCCATTCAAAAACTAAAAATATAAAAGATGTTGCATCACGAGCAGATATATTAATTTCTGCAATAGGAAAAGCAAATTTTGTAACATATGATATGGTAAAAGAAAATGCTGTTGTAATAGATGTAGGAATTAATAGATTAGATAATGGAAAAATCACAGGAGATGTGGACTTTGAGAAAGTAAAAGAAAAAGCAGGTTATATAACACCAGTACCTGGGGGAGTGGGACCGATGACAATAGCTATGCTTATGAATAATGTTATAAAAGCTACAAAAAGGCAAAATGGTATGATAGACTAAAAAATAAGATTAGAATTGAAAATATAGTAAAATGTGGGACACCTTTATTTGGGTGTCTTTTTTTGAGACATTTGGGACAGTCCAATTTTGTCTCATAAATGTGTCGAATTATGTCTATAAATATTAAAGATAAATTATTCGACAAAAAAATACAAAAAAATGAGACAAAATTGGACTGTCCCAAATGTCTCAAAAGGAGGAAAAAATGGAAGGTTTAGAAGAAAAAAAATATTGGATTTGGTTTAGTTTAATTAAAAAATTAGGATATAAAAGAAAAATAAAATTGTTAAATATATATCAAAATCCTGAAAATATATATAAATTAAACAAAAAAGAATTATTAAAAATAGAAGGAATAGGAGAAGAAACTGCTAATAATATAATTATTTCAAAAAATGAAAAATTGTTAAAATATCATATAAAATATATGAAAGAGAATAATATAGATATTATCTATATATTAGAAAAAAATTATCCACAGAAGCTAAAAGAAATATACGATCCACCAATAAGTCTATATATAAAAGGAAATAAGGGAATATTAAATGATAAAAATATATCAATAATTGGATGTAGGGAATGTACTGAATATGGTAAAATAGCAGCTAAATATTTTTCGTATAATTTAGCAAAGAAAAATATAAATATTGTTAGTGGATTAGCAAAGGGAATTGATAGTTATGCACATTTAGGGTGTTTAGCCACACATCAAGAAAATAAAAACTGTGAAAAAAACAATTATATTTGTGGAAGAACAATTGCAGTTGTAGGAAATGGATTGGATATGATATATCCTAAAGAAAATATAGAGCTAGCTAATGAAATTATAAAAAGAGAAGGTGCTATTATTTCAGAATATCCTTGTGGGACTAAACCAGATAAAATGAACTTTCCTGCAAGAAATAGAATTATAAGTGGTATTAGTTCTGGAATAATTGTTGTAGAAGCAAAAGAAAAAAGTGGAACTTTGATTACTGTTGATTTTGCTTTGGAACAAGGCAGAGAAGTTTTTGTTGTTCCTGGTAATATTAATTCAATTAATTCTATTGGAACTAATGAATTAATAAAGCAAGGAGCCCAATTAGTTAGTTGTTATAAAGATGTTATTATATAAATTTAAATTTTATTTTGTATATATATTGACAAATATAAAAAACAGTAATAACATATAATTACATATGAACAATTATTCATGTAATCATATAAAGATGAGTATCCAATGGGGCAAAAATACCCAAAGAGAAATATCATTTTTGAGAAAAAGGAGGAAATATGGAAGAAGAATTTATGGAATGTGCAACATTACACGAAGAAACAGTAAGAAAAGTAAAACAAGAAATGCCTGAAGATGGTTTTATATATGATTTAGCAGAATTATTTAAAGTATTCGCTGATTCAACAAGAATGAAAATAATATATGCACTATTAGAAGAAGAATTATGTGTATGCGATTTGGCAAGCATAGTTGGAACAACACAATCAGCAATATCGCATCAATTGAGGTTATTAAAACAATCAAAATTAGTTAAATTTAGAAGAGAAGGAAAAGTAATATTTTATAGCTTAGATGATGAACATATTGCTCAAATTGTTAAGAAAGGGAGTGAACATATTGAAGAATTATAAATACATATTAAAAGGACTGGATTGTGCGAATTGTGCAAAGAAGATAGAAGATGAAATAGCAAAAAGAGAGGGGTATCAAGATGTAAATGTTAATTTTTCTACATTAAAATTAACATTTAAAACAGACAAAGCAAATCCCAAAAAAGAAATATTAGATATCATATCGAGATTAGAGCCAGATGTTGAAGTCTTAGAAAATGAAGAAAATAATGAATATAAAGAAACACATAATAATTTTGATATTATAAGAATTATTATAGGACTTATAGTATTTGCAATTGCAATAATAGTTGCTTCTAATAAAATAATTTCAAATATATTAACTATTATAGCATTTGCTATTTTACTATACAAAACGGCACTAAAAGCTTTTAACCAAGTAACGAAAAATAGAATTTTAGATGAAAATACTCTAATAGTAATATCAGCAATAGGAGCATATTTGGTAGGAAAAACATCAGAGGGACTAATGGTAATAACATTATATGAAATAGGAAAAATATTAGAGGCAAGAGCTGTAAATAAAACAAGACAATCAATATCTGATTTAATGAATATAAAACCAGAATATGCAAATTTGAAACAAGGAGAAGAATATAAACAAGTCAATCCAGAAAAAGTAAAAATTGGTGATATTATTGTAGTAAAAACTGGTGAAAAAGTACCATTAGATGGTGAAGTTATAAAAGGAAATGCTCAAATTGATAATTCAGCCTTAACAGGAGAGAGTAAATTAATAGAAGTAGCAGAAAAAAGTAAAGTACTATCAGGAAGTATAAATATTAATGGGGTAATAGAAGTCAAAGTAGAAAAAACATACGAGAATAGTACAGTAAGTCAAATTTTAAATTTAGTTGAAAATGCAACAGATAAAAAAGCAAAAACAGAAACATTTGTATCAAAAGCAGCTAAAATATATACACCGGTTGTAATAATATTAGCATTAATAGTTGCAATATTCATGCCAAATATAATATCAACAGTTACATATAAAGAAAGCATTTATAAAGCACTAATATTTTTAGTAATATCATGCCCATGCTCAATAGCAATATCAGTTCCATTAAGCTATTTTTCAGGAATTGGAAAAGCTTCTAAAAAAGGAATTCTTGTTAAGGGAAGTGATTATTTAGATGGAATAAAAGATATAAAAGAAATAATTTTTGACAAGACAGGAACAATCACAACAGGAAAATTTGTTGTAAGTCAAATAAATTCTTTTAATGAAAATTATTCAAAAGAAGATATATTGAAATATATGGCTATGGGAGAAAAATTTTCAAACCATCCAATAGCGAAATCAATTTTAAATCAATTTAATGAAAAAAATACAGAAATAGATGTAGAACAAGTGGAAGATTTTGAAGAGATTTCAGGAAAAGGATTACAGTATAAATTAGATGGAAATATAATAAAAATAGGAAATTCTAGTTTTATAGGTACTAAAAAAGAGAATATTATAGGAACAGTATTATATCTTCAAATTGATGAAAATGTAATTGGAAACATAGTATTAAGTGATGAAATAAAAGATGGGACAAACGAAACAATAGAAAAATTGCATAAATTAGGGATAAATACAAAGATGTTTACAGGAGATAAAAAAGAAATAGCAGAAAAAATTGCAAAAGAAGTTGGGATAAAATTTGTAAAATCAGAAATGTTACCGCAAGATAAATATAATGAACTAGACAAGATTATAGAAATAAGAAAGCAAAATGAAAAAGTGGCATTTGTAGGAGATGGAATAAATGATAGTCCAGTTTTAGCAAGAGCAGATATAGGAATTTCAATGGGTGGAATAGGCTCAAGTTCAGCTATTGAAGCATCAGATGTGGTTATTATGACAGATGAACTTTCAAAAATTGCTGAAGCGATATCTATTTCTAAAAAGACAAATAAAATAATAATACAAAACTTATTATTTGCAATTAGCGTAAAAATACTAACTTTAATACTAAGTCTATTTGGAGTAGCTGATATGTGGCAAGCAGTTTTTGCCGATGTAGGTACTACTTTAATTACGATATTCAACACACTTAGAATTTTAAAATGAGACAAGAGGGACGGTCCAATTTTGTCTCACATTTTTTGATATTTTTTGTCGAATTTTGTTTTTTACAATTTTCGACAAAAATGTGAGACAAAATTGGACCGTCCCACTTGTCTCACGAAAAAAATAAAAAAATATATTCCCAAAATGGATAAACTATGATATAGTATAAAAAACAAAAAGAAAAGGAATATATAGAAAATGAAAAAAATAATGATAAAAACTTTTATTACAATAATAACAATATTTATAGTTGCAATTATAGGATACAACGCTAATGATTACATCATATTAGATAAAAACAAAACAATAAATTTAATAATAAATAATAAAAATGTAACATCAAATCTAAAAAAAGATATTTACATAGAAGATGATGAAGTATATATATCAAAACAAGATTTAGGAAACTTTTTTGATAAATATATATATGAGGATACTAAATATGAACAAATAATAACAACATATAATAATAAAATTGCTACCCTAGATTTAAAAGAAAATAAAATGACTATAAATGGTTCAAATAAATCAACATATGCTCATCCAATAGAAAAAGATGATGTGACTTATATACCAATAAAAGAGTTAGAGAATGTATATGGAATAGAAATTAAATATATAGAGAATTCCAAAGTATTAACAATAGATTCGATAGCAAGAGAACAAAAAAAAGCAATAATTACGAAGAATGTTGCAGTAAAATCTTCAAGAAAATTTATATCTAAAACAGTAGATAGAGTAAAAAAAGGAAGTTATGTTGTTGTTATAGCAGAAGAAAAAGGATATACTAAAATAAGAACTGAAAACGGAAAAGTAGGATATGTAAAATCAAATAAAATTGCAAATACTGTTGTGGTAAGAGAAAAAATAGAAGAAGAAAAACAAATAGAAGGCAAAGTTAATTTGGTATGGGATTACTATTCAACAACAGCATCAGCACCTGATAGAGCTGGAGTTGAAATGGATGGAGTAAATGTAGTATCACCAGCATTTTTCTATTTGGATTCTAATGGAGAACTAAAAGAGAATATAGGAAAAAAAGGACAAGCATATATTGATTGGGCACATGGTAATAGATATAAAGTATGGCCAATGATCCAAAATTCTGGAGATGGAATGATTAATGTGACATCTCAAATAATGAATGATTACAATAAAAGGCAAGAGCTAATAAATGAAATAGTAAATGCATGTATTAAATACAAACTAGATGGGATTAACATAGATTTTGAAAATATGAAGCAAGAAGATAAAGATATGTATTCAAGATTTATAATAGAGTTAACACCAAGAATAAAAGATATGGGGCTTGTAATATCTGTTGATGTTACTGCACCAGATGGATCAGAAACTTGGTCAATGTGCTTTGATAGACATGTTATAGGAGATATTGCAGATTATATAGTGTTTATGGCATATGATCAATATGGAGCATCAAGCAATAAAGCTGGAACAACAGCAGGATATAATTGGGTAGAACTAAGTTTGAAGAAATTTTTAAATACAGAAGAGATAGAAAGTGACAAAATCATTTTAGGTATTCCATTATATACAAGATTATGGACAGAAGATAGTTCAGGAAAAATTGTCAAAAAAACTACAGTTTCAATCAAAAATATAAATAGTAAGATTCCAGATAATGTAGATAAAAAATGGGATGAAGACTTAAAACAATACTATGTAGAATATAAAGATGGGGAATATACAAAAAAAATATGGATTGAAGATGAAAAATCATTAAAAGAAAAAATAGGCCTAATAAATAACTATAAACTTGGGGGAGTAGCTTCTTGGGAAAAAGGTATGGAAACAGATGATTTTTGGACATTTTTAAAGCAAGAGATTAATAAATAACAAGCAAAGCATATTGTTTGAAAATAAAAATGAACAATATGCTGAATTTTTGCAAAAAACTCTTGACTTTTCAATGGTTACAAATATATAATGACAAAAAGAGCATTTGGAGGTATTTTAGACATATGCAAAATGAAAATGTATATTATACAACGGAGAAATATGGAAATTTAACAGATGAACAAATAATATCCAAAATAAAAGAAGGGGATGAACATGCTTTATGTTTTTTATTAGAAAAGTATAAAGATTTAGTAAATTCAAAAGTTGGAAAATACTTTATAATTGGAGCTGAAAAAGAAGATATTATACAAGAAGGAATGATAGGTTTATATAAAGCCATTAAAAATTTTGATGATTCTAAACAAAATACATTCAAAACATTTGCAAACATATGTATTGAAAGACAGTTAATAACTGCAATAAAAAGCTCAAATAGGAAAAAACATATGCCACTTAATTCATATTTATCATTAAATACAGCAGCATATGACAAAGATGAAAATGGTACAGAATTAATAGAAACATTTGAAGTGGATACAATAGAAGATCCATTAGATACTATAATGAAGAAAGAATATTTTAATGAAATTCAAAATACTATGCATAAATCTTTAAGCAAATTTGAAGAACAAGTTTTAGAAAGATATATACAAGGGGAAAGTTATGAAATTATTGCAAAAAAATTAGATACTCCCATAAAATCAATAGATAATGCAATTCAAAGAATAAGAAAAAAAGCTATAAAAAATATTTTTTAAAAAAATAGTATCAAACTAAATATAAAAATATTGGTTTGATACTATTTTAATAAATGCTTGCATAGCTCAGTTGGTAGAGTGCAGCCTTGGTAAGGCTGAGGTCACGGGTTCAATTCCCGTTGTAAGCTCCAGTAACGTTTCTGTTCGAACTTTTTATAGAACAGATTATATATCTTCCATAGGCATATCACTACACATTAAAGGGGAAAGGAAATGAAGAATTAGCAATAGCAGATTTTAATTATTCAGGAGAATTTAATTATGTTTTAAAAGTGAAAATTAATAGCCAATTACAAATGGTGCTTTTATAATAGCATTTGAAACATATGCTAATAAAATGGTAAAAGTTTATTAGTATAAAGATCTAGTATAATATAAAACAAGGAAGGGATAAAAATGAAAAAAATTTATATAATACTGACCTATACTGGAACAATATTATCAAGAATAATAAAGTATTATACAAAAGATGAATTTTCGCATGTATCAATAGCATTAGATTCACAATTAATAAAAATGTATAGTTTTGGAAGATTAAATCCATATAATCCATTTTGGGGAGGATTTGTACAAGAAGGAATAAATAAAGGAACATTTAGAAGATTTCCAAAAACAATGGCAAGAATATATTCTTTAGAAATAGAAGATAAAAAATATGAAAAATTAGAATCAGAAATTCTTTATATAAAAAAATCAAAGAAAGATTATAATTTTAATTTATTGGGGTTATTTGCAGTAGGATTAAAAATAAAAATAAGACCTGATAAATCATTTTACTGTGCAGAATTTGTAAAACATGTACTTGAACAGGCAAAAATAGAAACAAAATTGCCAGATTTAGTAAGACCAGAGAACTTTAAAAAGATAGAAAATGTAAAAATTGAATATGATGGACTTTTAAAAGCTTACAAGTAAATGAGCCGTATCTAAAATTGACAAGTGATTAAAAATAAGCTATAATTATGTTATGTAACCCGTAGTGTGTTTTTCGAAAGAGAGGCAATTAATGATAGCTCAAGAAGATATCGAAAAAATTAAAAAAGCTGTGCATCAACCTTTAAATTGGGAAGATTATAACAGCACATCTGTAATTGAAGATACTAACTGCTTTGCACATGCTATTGGAAGTACCATTACAGCAAATAGACCAGCATATCGATTAGGAATGTTATCCAGAGAAAAAAAATTAAAGGATATGTATTTTTCTAAAGAAGAAGTGAAAAGTTTATTTCAAGCTGATTTGGAAATATTAGAACTTAAGTGTGAAGAATTATCCTTTATGGACTTAAAATCTTTTTTAGAAGATTTATCAAAAGCAAATTTTACAGATAATGAACATATTGTTGCTTTATTTGTGAAAGTTTATGGTAAGGATGAATCATTTATAAGGGATTTTCATTTTTTACGGTATGACAAAGAAAAAGGCTGGTCAGAAAAAAGATGGGGTTTAAGAGTAAATTTTATGGAAAATATTTTACTGCAATGGCCTAGTTCTTGGAATGACAAATTGGTTGGTGTTTTTAAAATTACAAGGTAAAGGAGAGCGACTTTGTTGTCGCTCTTCTTTGTTTTAGTAGCAGTCATCATTTTATAAAAAAAACATATATTGTAATATAAAATATGAGGTGGTGATTTTGTGAAAAATACATATACAGTAGCATTAGCAGGAAATCCAAATGTGGGAAAATCAACAATATTTAATAGTTTGACAGGGATGCACCAACATACAGGAAACTGGACGGGAAAAACAGTTGCAAATGCAACAGGAAAATTAAATATAAAGAATAAAGAATTTACTTTTGTAGATATACCAGGTACATATTCAATAATGTCAAACTCAGAAGAAGAAGAAATTGCAAGAAATTATATATGTTTTGGAAATCCAGATGTAACAGTAATTGTAGTAGATAGCACATGTTTAGAAAGAAATTTAAATTTAGTATTTCAAATAATGGAAATAACTAATAACATTATAGTTTGTGTAAATTTATTAGATGAAGCTAAGAAGAAGAAAATAAAAATAGATTTTAAAAAATTAGAAAAATTATTAGGAGTTCCTGTTGTTGGAACAACAGCTAAAGATAAAAAAACGTTAGAAAAATTAAAAGAAACAATATATAAAGTATGTGAAAATGAAATTATACCATGCCCAAATGGAGTAGAATATAATTCAAATATAGAAGAAAATATTAATTTTTTAGGAAAAAAACTATTAGAAGTAAATGAACAAAAAACTAAAACAGAATACCAAGAAGTTTCTACAAAAATTAAAAATTATAAAATTTCTAAAAAATTATATAAATGGATTTCGCTTAAATTAATAGATGGTGAAGAAAAAATTTTAAAATCTATAAAGGATAATTTAGATATTGATTTTGAAAATAAAGATATTCAAGATTATTTAGTAACTGTAAAAGAGAAATTAAAAGAAAAAAATATTACAGAAGAAAATTTTAAGGACAAAGTTGTAGCCGACATTATGAAAAAAGCAGAGAGAATTTCAAAAGAAGTTTGTACTTTTGAAAATAAAGATTATACTGCAAGGGATAGAAAAATAGACAAAATTTTAACATCAAAAAAATTAGGAATACCAATAATGATATTATTTTTGGGTATCATATTTTGGATAACAATAGTTGGTGCAAACTATCCATCGCAAATATTATTTAATTTGTTTAATTTTATTCAAGATAAATTGATTATTTTTGCAGAACATATACATTGCCCAGAAAGGATTTCAAACATGTTAATATATGGAATATATCAAACATTAACATGGATTACAGCTGTAATGCTTCCTCCAATGGCAATATTTTTTCCATTATTTACAATATTAGAGGATTTAGGATATTTACCAAGAATTGCATTTAATATGGATGGATTTTTTAAAAAGGCTTGTTGTAGCGGAAAACAAATGATTACAATGTGTATGGGGTTTGGCTGTAATGCATGTGGTGTAACTGGTTGTAGAATAATAGATTCGCCAAGAGAAAGATTAATTGCAATATTAACAAATAATTTAGTTCCATGTAATGGAAGATTTCCATTTCTTATATCAATAGCAACAATTTTTATTGCAGGAGCATATGCAGGTGGTAATGGATTTTTATCATCAATATTATCAACACTTGCAGTAATTATTGTTATAATATTTGGAATATTTTTAACATTAATAATATCAAGAATATTATCAAATACTATATTAAAAGGAATACCATCATCTATGGTATTAGAATTACCACCATATAGAAAACCACAATTTGGAAAAATATTAGTACGTTCAATATTTGATAGAACATTATTTGTACTAGGAAGAGCCATATCAGTTGCAGCTCCAGCGGGACTTGTAATTTGGATATTAGCTAATGTAGGAATTAATGGAGCAAGTTTACTTTCTATAATTGCAAATTTCTTAAATCCGTTTGCTAAGCTGATGGGACTAGATGGATATATTTTGACAGCATTTATTTTAGGAATGCCAGCAAATGAAATTGTTTTACCTATAATTTTAATGTGTTACTTAAAAGGTGGAGCTTTGGTAAATATAGAAGACACTGTACAGATAGGTCAAATTTTAATTCAAAATGGATGGAATATGCTAACTGCTATGAATGTTATGTTATTTACTATTTTACATTTTCCGTGTACTACTACACTTTTAACTATAAAAAAAGAGACTGGTAGTTGGAAATGGACTGGAATTGCTTTTGTTATTCCAACAGTTTGTGGAATATTGCTTTGTATGTCTACAACATTTGTGTATAAAATTTTTTGTTTAATATAGATATATGTATACAACATATTTTATAAAAAATATTGAAAAAACTAAAAAAATAATGTATTATATGTAGCAGAGATAGAGGTGGATTATGAAGTCAAACTACTTTAAATATATTTTTATAATATTTGCAATAGCCATAATGATATTTGCAATAGTAAAAATAAAAAATGATGAACAAAAAAAAGAAGAACAAGTATATGAAACAAAAGAAGAAGTACAAAAAGAAATAACAGAAATAAAATTAGGAATAGCATCATTTGATAGTATAAATCCAATATTAAGCAAAAATAAAAATGTTCAAGATATATCAAAAATAATTTATGAGCCATTAATGACATTAACAACAGATTATAAGTTAGAAAACTGTCTTGCTAAAGAATGGGCAAAGCAAAATGAAACAACTTATATAATAAAATTAAGAGATGATAGAAAATGGTCTGATGGACAAAAATTTACATCAGATGATGTTAAATTTACAATAGATAGATTAAAAGATTCAGATACAATATATTCTTCAAATGTACAATATGTAACAACTATAGAAGTTGTAGATGATACAACTATAAGAATTATATTAAGTCAAGAAGTTCCATTTTTTGAATATAATTTGACATTCCCAATATTATCAAGTAAATATTATAGTGATAAGGAATTTAATCCAGATATTGTACCAGTAGGAACAGGGATGTATAAGGTTAGTGATGTACAAGAATCAGCATTGATTTTGAGCAAAAATGAGTATTATTCAGAAAAAAATAATTTAAAACTTGATAAAATAACAGTAGAAATATTTTCGAGTGTAGGAGAATTATATAATTCATTTAAAGTAGGAAATATTGATTTAATAAGTACTCAAAATAGCAATTTGAAAGAATATATAGGAACAATAGGATATTTTTCAAAGGAAATGAAAGGAAGAGAACATAATTTTATTGCATTTAATACACAAAGTGAAATTTTATCACAAGTAAGTGTAAGAAAAGCAATATGTTATTCAATAGATAAATCAAATATTGTATCAAGTATATATGGAGATAATTATTATCAATCAAGTTTTCCATTAGACTATGGAAATTGGATATATGATGAACAAGACTCAAGTTCTGGATATAATTTGGATCAAGCAAAGCAAATTTTGTTAGATGATGGATGGGATTATAAATATAGATATTGGCAAAAAATAGAAAATTATAGAACAAAAAGAATATCTTTGAATTTTGTAGTTAAATCAACTGACACAAATGAATTAAAAGTTGCAGAAAACATAAAAGCACAATTAGAAAATCAAGGAATAAGAATAAATTTAATAAAAGCGACAGATGTGCAATATCAAAATTATTTGGCAAATAAAAATTATGATATGATTTTGTGTAGTATAAATTTATCTGTAAGTCCTGATTTATCAACATTTTTTGGAGATAGTAATTTGGCGAATTTTTCAAATGAAGAAGTTACTAATATAATGAATGAAATAAAAAATTTAAAAGATGAAAATGAATTAAAACAAAACTACAAAAGATTAGGGGAAATATATAAAACTGAAATGCCATATTTGAGTTTATGTAATAATAAATATACAGTTGCATATAGTACAAATTTATTAGGAGCAGTAGAAGCAAATTGGTTTAATCAATTTTATAATATAAAAGATTGGTATAAATTTTAAAAAAAAGTATTGACAAAACAAATGTTTAATGATATAAGTTAATTATCAAACAGAAGTTCAAATGGATAATTTAAGGAGGAAAAAACAATGGCAGAAAATACAGAAAAGAAAAAAGCTTTAGAAGCAGCAATGAGTCAAATAGAAAAACAATTTGGAAAAGGTTCAGTAATGAAACTAGGTGAATTTAAAGCAATGGAGATTGAAGCAATACCAACAGGAGCATTAAGCTTAGATATGGCATTAGGTATAGGAGGAGTTCCTAGAGGAAGAATAATAGAAGTATTCGGACCAGAATCATCAGGAAAAACAACACTTGCATTACATGTTGTAGCAGAAGCACAAAAAATGGGTGGAGAAGCAGCATTTATAGATGCAGAGCACGCTTTAGATCCAGTATATGCGAAAAAATTAGGAGTAGATATAGATAATTTAATAGTATCTCAACCAGATACAGGAGAGCAAGCACTTGAAATAACAGAAAGTTTAATAAGAAGTGGAGCTTTAGATGTAATAGTAGTAGATTCTGTTGCGGCATTAGTTCCCAAAGCTGAAATTGATGGAGATATGGGAGATTCTCATATGGGACTTCAAGCAAGATTAATGTCACAAGCATTAAGAAAACTTGCTGGAGCAATAAATAAAACAAAAACAGTATTAATATTTATAAATCAATTAAGAGAAAAAATAGGAGTAATGTTTGGAAACCCAGAAACAACAACTGGAGGTAGAGCTTTAAAATTCTATGCATCTGTAAGACTAGATATTAGAAAAATCGAAAATATTAAACAAGATGGAGAAGTAAAAGGAAATAGAGTAAGAGTAAAGGTTATAAAAAACAAAGTAGCTCCACCATTTAGAGAAGCAGAATTTGATATAGTATATGGAGAAGGAATTTCAAAAGCCGGAAATATTTTAGATATGGCTGTTAATATGGATATAGTTGAAAAAAGCGGTTCATGGTTTAGCTATAATGGTGAAAGAATAGGACAAGGTAGAGAAAATGTTAAAAAATATTTACAAAATAATCCTGAAATATTAGATGATATTGAGAAAAAAGTAAGAGCAAATTTTGCTAAAGCATTTCAAGAAAGTTTAGGTGAAGAATTACCTGAAGTTGATGAAAATGGCGAGTTTGAGGAAGATGAATAATCTTTTGGCAATAATAAAAAATTACTTGAAAAGTATAGATAATTATGTTAAAATTAACACATAATTTATCTATGCTTTTTAATGTATATAGATAAAAATAATATAAAATTTAACGAAAAAATGAGAAATTTATAAATTAAGAAATAAAGATGGGAAGTAATAAATGTATACGATAGAAGAATTTGATAGAGAAAAAACAAAAGTATTAAAATATATACTATATAAAAAAAGAAGTGAAAAGGAAGTAAGAAATAAATTTTCAGGAACAATAGATGAAAATTTATTAGACGATGTAATAGAATATTTAAAACAGGCTAAATATATAGATGATAAAGAATATATAAGAAAAACAGTAAATAATTTTATGGCTTTAAAAAATTTATCAATAAAAGAATTAAACTATAAATTATTAGCAAAAGGATTAAATAAAAATGATATTGAAGATTATATTTATGATAATAAGGAAGAATTGGAAAAATACGAAATAAAATCAGCTTTAAATATAATATATAAGAAATCTAATTCAATTGAACAAGAAGAAATAAAACAATACTTATTAAAAAAAGGATATAAATTAGAGAATATAAAAATAGCAATGGAAGAAAATTAGTTGCACACACAAAGAAAGGAAAAGAGCAAAAATGTCAATATTAACACTCGAAACAAAAAAGTATTCAATAAAAATAGACAATTTTGAAGGACCACTAGATTTGTTATGTTATTTGATAGATAAAAACAAAATGAATATATATGATGTAAATTTAAGTGATATAACAGACCAATACATAGAATTTCTAAATGCGATGGAAGAAATGAACTTAGAAATTGCAAGTGAATTTCTTGTTATGGCATCAACATTATTATATTTTAAGTCTAAAAAATTATTGCCAAAGCAAAATGAGGAAGAAGAGGAAATAACAGAAGAGGAACTAATAAGAAGAATAATTGAATATAAAAAATTCAAAGAAATAAGTAAAACTTTAAAGGAAAATTATAAATTGTATTCAAATAGATTTTATAAAGGACAGGAAGAAATCAAACTTCCAAAACAAAAATTAGACAAGGATTATTCACCAGAAAAAATACCAGAAGTTTATAAATTGTTAGTAGAAAGAAATAGTGTAAAAATTAATCAAAATGCAAAAAATATCGAAAAAATAGCATTAATTGATAAATATACAGTTGCTGATAAAGTAAAAGAAATGTATAAGGTATTGGCAAAGCAAAAGAAATTTATTTTTAATAAATTATTTACAATTAATAAAAAAGAAAAACAAGAAGTTGTAACAGCTTTTAGTGGATTACTAGAAATGTCAAGAAGAAATAAAGTAGAAACTAGCCAAGAAGAAATATTTGGAGATATTGTAGTAGAAAAGAAAAATGTTTAAATAGTTTAAAAAAGGAAAAACTAATATAATCAAAGAGGGTGATATATTGGTTTTTCTTTTATTTTTTTTAATAATTGTTTTAATGATAATAACATTAAGGATAAAAATTAAATTTAGAGATTTTGAATTTAATTCCCAAAAAGAACAGCATTTAAGTAAAAATTATAAAATAGAAATAATTATATACACATTTAATTTTATACCAATTTTAAAATTAAAAATAACTAATAAAAAAATAGAAAGAGCATTAAAAAATGAAAAAATAAGAAACATGTTTAATGAGCAAAAAACAAAAATCATAGAAAATAGAAAAGATATAGATGTAAAAACTATTAAAGATATAAAAAATATAAAAATAGAAATAGATGAAATGGATTTAAATATTTTGTTGGGAACAGAAAATGCATCAATAACAGCATTTGTAATTCCAATTATAAGTACGATTATAGCAGTATTTTTAAGCAGAAATGTACAAAAATATAATGATAAGCAAATTTTTTCTATTACGCCAATTTATATTAATCAAAATTTAATAAATATAAAATTTTCAGGTATATTTCAAATAAAAATGATACATATTATAGATACAATATGTATAGTAAAAAGGAAAGGTGATAAAAATGAGCGAACATCCAATAGAAAACCTTATGACTACAGCTATGAATAGTATTAAAGATATGATAGATGTAAATACTATAATAGGGGAACCAATTGAGACATCAAATGGTATAGTTATAATACCAATATCAAAAGTATCGTTTGGATTTGCGGCAGGTGGAAGTGAATTTAAGGGAGAGACAATTGATGAATATAAAAAAGTAGAAAAAGAAGAGCAAATTCAATATAGATTACCATTTGGTGGTGGATCTGGAGCTGGGGTTACAATAAATCCAATTGCTTTTTTAGTAATACAATCAAATAATGTTAAATTAATGCCTGTAAATCATTCATCAAGTTTAGATAAATTGTTAGATTATGTACCAGATTTAATTGAAAGAACTAATTATATGATGAATAAGATTGTAAATAATAAAAAAGAAGAAACTGAAAAAGTATTAAGAGAAATGCAAAAAAGAAGTAGTAATGAAAGTAGTAAGAAAGTTCCTAAAGAAATTAAAGAGACTAAAGATAGTTTAGAACATAAAAAAGAAGGAGCTAAAAAAAATCTAAACAAAATTCAAAAACAAGAAGAAATTGATTATGAATATGAATATGATGAGACACAAAATGATGATGAATACCAAGATGATGATTAAATAAAAAACAATGAAGCTTTGTCGAAAACTTCTATATTTTCGACAAAACTTCTATTTTTTTGCTATTGGAAAAAAATGGAAAAAGAATTATAATACATAAGAAAACAAAAATTAAAAGCAGATAACAGTTCTTTTTTAAATTACTTAAGAGAAAGGAATGAAGAGAATGGAATCAAAATTTTATGAAAAGGACAAGCTGTTAGTCTTTAAAATTACAGATGAAATTGATGATTGCAATGTACAAAAAATAAGGAGGAGAGCAGATTATGAAATTGAAAGATATATGCCTAGAAAAGTTATATTTGATTTTGATAGTGTTACTTTCATGGATAGTAGTGGAATAGGGTTAATAATAGGAAGATATAAGTTTACAAATATGCTTGGTGGAAAATTAGAAGTAGCCAATTTAACACAAAATGTAAGAAAAATATTTGAAATGAGTGGAATATTAAAATTAATACCTGTTACAGAAATTTAATTTGAACTGTAACAATATAAGATTTTAAGGAGGAAAACTATGAAAGAACAAAATGAAAATGAGATGAAATTAGAATTTGTAAGCAAAGGAAGTAATGAAGCATTTGCAAGAATAACAATTGCAGCATTTGCATCTCAATTAGATCCAACAATTGAAGAATTAGCTGATATAAAAACAGCAGTATCAGAAGCAGTTACAAACTGCATAATTCATGCATATGAAAATAGAAAAGGAGTAATTAAAATAGATGCCAAATTACAAGATAATAAAATAATTATCCAAATTTCAGATAATGGAAAAGGAATAGAAAACGTAGATATGGCAAAAGAACCATTATATACAACAAAACCTAATTTAGAAAGATCAGGAATGGGCTTTACCATAATGGAAAGTTTTATGGACAGTATGAAAGTAGAGTCAATAGTTGGACTTGGAACAAAAATTACTTTGATAAAAACTATAAAAAAACATGAAGAATGTGAAGAATTAGAGTTGGCAAATCTAACAAAAGGATAAAATAAAATTTGATTAATTTAAAAATAAGTTGCAAGCTAACAAATGATTAAAAATTAATAGAGGTAGTGTATATATGTATGAAAACGATATTAAATCAATAAAAAATGCTCAACAGCGGAGATAAATTTGAAATGGAAAGGCTTATTAGAGATAACAATGGACTTATTTGGAGCATAGTAAAAAGATTTACAAATAGAGGATATGAAGTAGAAGATTTATACCAAATAGGTTGTATGGGATTTATAAAATCAATAAAAAGATTTGATACCAATTTTGAAGTGAAATTATCAACATATTCAGTACCATATATATTAGGAGAAATAAAAAGATTTATAAGAGATGATGGACCAATTAAGGTAAGCAGGAGCATAAAAGAATTAAATGTGAAAATAAATGAACTGAAAAAACATTATTTTTTGAAAACAGGTAAAGAAATTACAATAGAAGAAATATGTAAAGAATTAAAAGTAGAAAAAGAAGATGCAATAATAGCAATAGAATCAACAAATACAGTAGAATCAATAGATGGAGTAGCAACTGCTGAAAATAAAGATGGCAAGCAATTAACAATATTTGAAAAAATATCAACAGGAGTAAATGAAGAAGAAACTATTACAAATAAAATGGTAATTAAGCAATTGATAAACGAGTTAGAAGATAGAGAAAAAGAGATAATTTTACTTAGATTTTTTAAAGAAAAAACTCAAACTGAGGTAGCAAAAATAGTAGGAATAAGCCAGGTACAAGTATCAAGAATAGAAAGAAAAATATTAAATAAGATGAAAACAAAACTGACTTCGGCATGAGAAATTAGGAGGAAAAAATTGAAAAAAATTTTGATTTATTTATTATCTTTTATTTTAATATGTTTTATAGTGCCGGCAATGCTTACAAGAAGGACAGTTATTACATCAACACAAGAAAGTGAAAATGTAGAGAATAAGCAAAATACGGAAGAGACAACAAAACAAGATGAAAAAGTAAATTATGAATATAATAAATATGGAGAAATTACTTTATTACATAAAAATACAGGAAACACAGAAAAAGTAAATATTGATGAATATTTATGTAATGTCTTATCAGCTGAAATGCCAGCTGATTATGAAAAAGAAGCATTAAAAGCACAAGCAATAGTTGCGAGAACATATACAATTTATAAAATACTAAATAAAAAACATGAAAATGCGGATATATGTGATGATTCAACCTGTTGCCAAGCGTGGATTTCTAAAGAAGATAGATTTGCAAAATGGGAAGAAAGTAAAAGAGAGAGTAATTGGGAAAAAATATGTGATTGTGTAAATAGTACAAAAGGTAAAATTATTACATATGAGAATAAACCTATAAATGCATTTTTTCATTCCAATAGTGGAGGAATAACAGAAATTCCTGTAAATGTTTGGGGAGGCACAGGATATCCTTATTTACAAAGTGTAGAAACAGCAGGAGAGGAAGGCTATAAACAATATTCATCAGAAGTTATTTTAACACAGGAGGAATTATTAAAAAAATTGAAAGAAAAATATGGAGATATATCAATAGATTTTTTGAACAAAGATGATATAAAAATTTTAGAATATACAGAAGGAAAAAGGGTTAAAACTGTAAAATTTGGTAATCATGAAATTTCTGGTGTAGAAGCCAGAAATTTATTAGGACTAAGGTCTACAAATTTTGAGATTATAATAGAAAATGAAAATATAAAATTTTTAGTAAAGGGATATGGACATGGTGTTGGAATGAGCCAAACTGGGGCTGACAGTATGGCAAAACAAGGTAATAGTGCAGATGAAATAATCAAACATTTTTATACAGGTGTAGAAATTGGAGATGTGAATTTGTTGTAAACAATGTATATTTTTATAAAATCCGGAAATAATTGTAATAGAATTAAATAATTTTAAAAAATTAAGATTTAAAGGAGGATTTTATGAGAAGAGATGTAAGAAAAAGAACAAATCAAGATGATGATTTAAATATTAAAATAATAAAATATTCATGTATAGGCATTGGAATTCTTGCAGTTATATTAGTTGGGCTTTTAATATATAGCAAAAATTTAAATGATGAAGTAAAAGAAGGAACTTTAACAAGTGAGCAAATATCAAGTATTTTAAATACTACAAATAAAATTGAAAATACAGAAAGTACAAGCTCAGAAATTGGAAAGAGTGTAAATGAACTAGAAAATAAAGTAGAGAATGAAGCAAAAGAGAATGCTGTTTCAAATAATGTGGTTTCTAATGGGGCAACTAATAATTCTAAAAATGTAATTACAGATACAAATAAAAATGTCTTAAATACTAGTAAGATAACATCAACTGAAACAAATACGGAAAATAAAAATATAACTAAAGATAATAAAGCAGATGAAAAGAATGTTGAATTAAATTTTATTAAACCAGTAGATGGTGATATTGTTAGAGATTTTTCAGTTGAAACTTTAATATATTCAGAAACTTTACAAGAATGGACAACTCATACAGGAATTGATATTAAAGCTGATAAGACAACAGTTGTAAAATCAGCAGAAGCGGGAACAGTAAAGACTATAAAAAATGACCCTAGATATGGTCTAACAGTAATTGTTGAACATGCAAATGGATTTCAAACTGTTTATTCAAATTTATTAACTTCTGAGTTTGTTGTTGAAGGAGAAAAAGTTGAAAAAGGACAATCTATAGGAACAGTAGGAAATACTGCTGCATTTGAAATTGCTGAGGAACCTCATCTTCATTTTGAAATTTTGAAGGATTCTCTTCAAGTTGATCCTAATATATATTTGAAGTGATTGTAAATTTTTATTAGTTTAAATAATTTAAAAAAAGATGATATATATTTTTTTTATCAAAAACATAGTTAGAGTCTATCTATATGCTTTTTGAATTCAAAATATTTATATATCATCTTTTAGCTATCTTTTTTAAAGTTATAGAATATTACAATTATATTACAAATGTATTAAAAATATTGTAAACTTTTAATATATTATATATAATATGTGTAACATATAGAAATATTAATAAATAATTAAATGGGAGGATAAAAATATGAGACACCAAAACCCTACTATTGTAGAGAAAGAGAGAACTATACTTTAGTAGAATAAAAAGAAAAAGTGGAATTACATTAGTAGCACTCGTAATAACTATAATTGTATTATTAATTTTGGCAGGTATTTCAATTGCTGCTTTGACAGGTAATGGCCTATTTAAAAAAACAAAATTAGCAAAGGAAAAGCAAAAGAATGCGGAAATGCTTGAAAATGAAATCTTAGCCGGATATGAAAATGAAATAGCAAAGACAATTCAACCAAGTTCCAGAATGGCATGGACTGAAACTATTTTATGGGAAGGCGATACTACAGAGGCTAAAACTTATGATATGAGTGATGATATATCAAATTACCAATATTTATATATACAATGCACTGAAGGATCAAAATCAAATGTAAAGAATTCTGAAATAATACGTGTTGCAAATATAACCAAAAATATTGATATAGATCAGAGAATTACAAGTTTTGATAATAGGGCAATATGTTTTCATTTTATAGATAATGGTTTTGTCGTAGAGAGTTTTACTACTAATAATTCACCTCACATAAGACAAATAATAGGATTAAAATAGGAGTGATAGATAATTATATTACAAATTCATTAAATATATTGTGAATAATAATAGAAAATAAAAAAGGAGAAGAAAAGATGAACGAAAAACTTGAAACACTTGAGAGAGTACACACACACACACACACACACACACACACACACACAGGGGACTTTAAAAAATAAGAAAGGGATAACTTTAGTTGCATTAGTGATTACAATAATTATTTTATTAATTTTGGCTGGTATTGCAATTGTTCAATTAACAAAAAACGGCTTGTTAGAAAAAGCCAAATTAGCTAAACAAAAAACAGAGGAAGCACAAGAACAGACTGATAATATTTTGACTAGTTATCAAGAAAGTATTGATACTATTTTATATGGAAAAAGTAGAGATAATCAAACTCTAATAGAAAATGGATATTATTATGTACCTATAAGAAAAGAAAAATCTGAAATTATTTCTACTACACAAACCAAAATATTATTATCAGTGGATTCACAATATATAGAAAATATACAAGATGTTAAATTTTATCAAGAATATAATAATGAAAATAAATTAATATATGAAGGAAAAGACAATAAATGTTATATAACTGTAAATCAGAAAGAAAAATATAAATTTTATGCAATTGCAAAATATTCAAGTAATCCATTTGGGTTAGATATAAATGAAACAGGAATAATGTTTGCTGATAATTTAGTAGATTATTGGCCACTAATGTCAAATTTGAATAATGAATTAAATTCACCTTTAGTTATTGAACAAGGAACGCCACAATTTATAGATGGTTCAATGTATTTAGAAGGACCATGTACTGTGGCAACTGCCAATAATTATGTAATGCCTAAAAATTTTACTATATTATTACAAATAAAAAATTATAATTTATACAACAATGGTAGAGGAACTCTTATATTTGGACAAGGAAGTTTTCAATGGAATTCATCTAATACTTTTGGTATACATTTTGATACATATTATCCAAATTGTGTGCCACTTTCAGGAATGGGAACTACTACTAATAATATTATGGATATTAGAAATAAAAATGAATGGAAGACATTAGGGCTAACATATGATGGAACTTATTTAGCTTTATATTATGATGGAAAATATATAAATAAAACTACAGGATTTAAACAATTTGATACTCCGTTAAAAATAAATGCAATAAATGATAGTGCATTTTCATATTCACAGGGATATTTCAGAAATTTTGCTATTTTCAATAAAGCTTTAAGTAATGAAGAAATGTCAGGTTTTGTGTTTAATGATTGATTATATATAAAAAATATTAATGAAGAGTTAAAATGGAGGATAAAAAGTATGAGACACCAAAACCTTACTATTGTAGAGAGATACTTTAGTAGAATAAAAAGAAAAAGTGGAATTACATTAGTAGCACTCGTAATAACTATAATTGTATTATTAATTTTGGCAGGTATTTCAATTGCTGGTTTGGCAAGTAATGGATTATTTGGAAAAACACAAAAAGCAAAAAAAGTGCAAGATATTGCCAAAGTTGAAGAACATATAAAAATGATAATATATGACAAAAATATTGAAAAAAGTGGAAAGGCAACATTACAAGATATAATAGATGGATTAGACGAAGATGAAAAATATGAATATGAAATAATGTTAGGTGAAAGTTCAAAAATAAAAGGGGATAAGCCAACAATAGGAAATATTCAATCAATAATAGTCGTATATAATGATTTAAAATATAGAATAACATCAGACCTAAATGTTACATCACTAAATACAGGTGAAATAATTGAAAGTAATAATAGTGAAAAATTAAATAGTGAATATGTATATATAAATTTTGACATAAAAAGTAAAACAGGTACATCAATAACTGTAGAGATTAAAGAGGATTATAAAGATTTAATAGATAGTGTAAAATATTATATAGATGATGAATTAAAATATACTGGAAATATACTTGAATATACATATACCGGATTAAAGAAAGCAACAGATTACAAAATAAGTGTAAAAGCAAAGTTTAAAACAAACGAAATAGCGATTATAACAAAAACATCAGATATGATAAAAACAGGATTAACAGATTATTGGAAATTAAATAATAATTTGACAAATGAAATAAATAATTCACATGGAGATTTACAAAGTATAAATCAAGTAGAATATGCAAATGGAGGAGCATATTTAGAAAATAATTATTTGATTTCAAATTTGACACAAAATTATCAATCTAATTGGACATTGATTTGTGAGTATAGACCAACAAGTACATATATTGATTCTGCGTGGATTATTGGATATCCAACAAGTCGCAATGCTCACTTAGGGATAACTTATGCAAATAATGGAATTTGGCCTTCATTTGGACCGGTAATAAATAGTAGTAAATTGAATGTAAATGAATATAACACAATTGCATTGGTTTATAATAAATCAAATGTTATATATTATATAAATGGTGAAAAATTAATAAATGGAAAGATATATAATTCTGGAAGCACTAAATTACATATAGGTCGGAGGACTTTCAAATGGACCTACAACAAATGGATATTATAAAAATATAGCTTATTATACTATGGCTTTAACTAGTGAGCAGATTGGAAATTTTGAGTTTGATTAGTATAGATATATAATGAAAAGTACTTTTTTAGAAAAATTTATGCTATCAAAATTGTTAAAACTACTTGACAGTTGTGGTGAATAAAGATACAATATAAGAGGTAGAAAAAAATATATTAATAAAAATTAAGATATATATATTTGATTCGAACATTGAAAATTTAATAAGAAAGAGGTGTAGATTCATGAATATAGGAATCATTATCGCCGCTGTCTTAATCTCACTTGCAATAGGAATACTAGTAGGAATAGCATACAGAAAAAAGATTGCAGAATCTAAAATAAATGGTGCTGAAGAAGAAGCAAAAAAAATAATTAGCACTGCAAAAATCGAAGCAGAAAATCTTAAAAAATCAAAGATTATCGAGGCAAAAGAAGAAATTGTAAACAGTAGAAATGAATTAGATCAAGAGATTAGAGAAAGAAGAGGCGAAATACAAAGACAAGAAACAAGACTTATTCAAAAAGAGGAAAACTTGGAAAGACGTTCAGAAAATTTCGAAAAGAAGGAAGAAGACTTAGAGTTAAGAATAAAAGAACTAAATGGAGAAAAGCAAGAAATTGAAAAATTACACGAACAAGAAATCCAAGAGCTTCAAAAAATAGCAGCTTTATCAAAAGAAGAGGCAAAAATGAGATTATTAAGAGAAGTAGAAAAAGATATTACAGCAGAAAAAGCGGCTATAATAAGAGAAGCAAATCAAAAAGCTAAAGAAGATGTAAATAAAACTGCAAAAGAGTTACTAACATATGCAGTTCAAAAATGTGCAGCAGATCATTCACAAGAAACTACAGTATCTATAGTAGCACTCCCAAGTGATGAAATGAAAGGAAGAATTATAGGTAGAGAAGGTAGAAATATAAAAGCTTTAGAAACATTAACAGGAGTAGATTTAATAATCGATGATACACCTGAAGCAGTAGTCCTATCAGGATTTGATCCATTAAGAAGAGAAGTTGCTAAAATAGCACTAGAAAAATTAATTGATGATGGAAGAATACATCCAGCAAAAATTGAAGAAGTAGTAGAAAAAGCAAAACAGGAAGTAGAAGAGACAATAAAATCTGAAGGTGAAAGAGCTGTTTTAGAAACTGGAGTAATTGGATTACATCCAGATTTGGTAAAACTAATAGGAAAACTAAAATATAGAACAAGTTATGGACAAAATGTATTAAACCATTCTATAGAAGTTTCTAATTTAGCAAGAATTATGGCTGAAGAATTAGGGTTAGATGCAAAACTTGCTAGAAGAGCTGGCTTATTACATGATATTGGTAAAGCATTAGATCATGACATGGAAGGTACACACGTAGAAATAGGTGTTGAAATACTTAAAAAATATAAAGAAAATCCATTAGTAATAAATGCAGTTGAAGCACATCATGAAGATGTAGAACCACAAACATTAGAAGCTGTATTAATACAAGCAGCTGATGCTATAAGTGCATCAAGACCAGGAGCTAGAAGAGAAACATTAGAAGCATATATTAAAAGATTGCAAAACCTTGAAGAAATTGCGGATTCTTTTGATGGAGTTGAAAAATCATTTGCAATTCAAGCAGGGCGTGAAGTTAGAATTTTAGTAAAACCAGATAAAATAAATGATGACCAAATGACTATATTAGCTAGAGATGTAGCTAAAAGAGTTGAAAATGAAATGGATTATCCAGGTCAAATAAAAGTTAATGTTATTAGAGAAACAAGAATTATTGATTATGCAAGATAAAAAGATTGTGACTTTTAAGTCACAATCTTTTTTTATATTATAGGAAAGTTCTCCAAACTTCCTATAATATAAATACATTGTACAGAAATTTGCTTTGCAAATTTCGCACACGAACAATTATACGTGGGCTGAACTCTATATTTAAAAATTTAAATAAATTAAATCAGCACACTATTGTTCTATTATATATCAATCCATTATTTGAAATAAAACTGTAAAAATGCAAACTTGCCAAATATAAAAATATATAGTATTATAATAAATGATTAATATAAAAAGGAAAGAGGGAGTAAATTTGAAAATTTTAACAATTGGAGATGTAGTTGGTTCATCAGGAATAAATGAATTAAAAACAAAATTAAAAGAGATAAAAGAAAGTGAAAATATAGATTTTATAATAGTAAATGGAGAGAATTCGGCAGAAGGAATGGGGATAACAGAAAAAAATTTTAATGATATAATATCACAAGGTGTAGATGTAATAACAATGGGAAACCACACATGGGGGAAAAAAGATATATTTAAATTTATTGATAACCCTAAAATAATAAGACCTGCAAATTATCCAGAAGGAGTTGTTGGAAAGGGATATAATATTTATAAATGTAATGATAAAAAAATAGCAGTTATAAATTTAATAGGAAGAGTAGATATAAATATTTTAACAGAAAATCCATTTTTAAGAGCTAAAAAGATAATAGAAAAAATTAAAAATCAAGTTGATATAATTATAGTAGATTTTCATGCAGAAGCAACAGCAGAAAAAATTGCATTAGGATATTATTTAGATGGAAAAGTTACAGCGATATTTGGTACACATACACATGTACAAACTGCTGATGAAAAGATATTACCAAAAGGAACGGCATATATTACAGATATAGGAATGACAGGACCAAAGCATTCTGTAATAGGAATGGATATAAAAGCATCAATAAAAAGGTTTGAAACGACACTTCCAGAGAGATATAAAATCGCAGAAGGAGAATGTATATTTAATGGTGTTATTTTTGAAGTAGATGATGAAACATCAAAAGTTAAAAGTATAAAAAGAATAAATATTAAATAAAACTATAAAAAGCTCAAACTTAAATATATGTGTGTCGAAATATAATTTTTATTGCGATGAAAATTTCAAGAAATTTCCAGAAAACTATTTACATTTTTTTCCAGAAGATATAAAATACCATCATATAAAGTTGCAACAAAAAATAAATTATAATAGGAGGCAAAAGAAAATGGAAATTTTAAAAATTTCATCAAAATCAAATCCTAATTCAGTAGCAGGAGCAATAGCTGGATTAGTAAAAGAATCAAATAAAGCAGAAATGCAAGCAATAGGAGCAGGTGCATTAAATCAAGCCGTAAAAGCAGTAGCAATAGCAAGAGGGTTTGTAGCACCTTCAGGAGTAGATTTGGTATGTATACCAGCATTTGCGGAAGTTGAAGTAGAAGGAGAAGATAGAACAGGAATTAAGCTTATTGTGGAGTCAAGAGCATAATATAAAATTAAAAGATGTTTTGTAGTAAATACAGAATATCTTTTTTCAATATATAACACTTGACTTTTATAAAATGATATGTAAAAATATAACAGGAAAAAATAAGGCTAAAATATGCCTAAAAGGAGGAAATATTAATATGGAAAAATTAAGAGGATTTGAAATAGCAAAGGGATTTGAAGATAAAGGAATAAACTTACCAATAAGAAAAACAAAATATTCAGCAGGATATGATATAGAAGCAGCAGAAGATACGGTAATACCAAGTTTTAAAAAAGGAATTGCACCAACACTTGTAAAAACAGGATTAAAGGCATATATGCAAGATGATGAAGTATTGATGTTATATAATAGAAGTTCTAATCCAAAAAAGAAAGGATTAATAGTGGCAAATAGTGTAGGAGTAGTGGATAAGGACTATTATGGAAATCCAGATAATGATGGTCATTTTATGTTTGCATTTTATAATATAAAAGAAGAAGATATAATAATAAAAAAAGGAGAAGCAATTGGACAAGCAATTTTCCAAAAATATTTAGTGACAGATGGTGATATAGCAGAAGGAGAAAGATTAGGTGGATTTGGTTCAACAACAAAGTAGACTACAAAGTCTTAAAAAACAAAAAAAGTAAAAAAAATTTTTGGCCTGAAATTTAAGGGATTTTAGCCCAAATTACATAAAAAGTCAAAATAAAAGCTTTGACTTTTTTGTTTTTTTGTTGTATAATAAATATGGTTAAAAAATCCAATAAAGTTATCTCATATTGACTTAACTTTATAATATTTTTTTGCTGAAAAAATACAGAAACAAAAAGGAAGGAGCTGACTTACATGTTTAATGTAGGAGACAAAATAGTATACCCAATGCATGGAGCAGGGACAATAGATTCAATAGAGGAAAAAGATATTTTAGGAGAAAAACAATCATACTACATCTTAAAAATGCCAAGTGATGTTAAAGTAATGATACCAACAGCTAAGGCAGAAGAGGTAGGGGTAAGAAATATAATAGATAAACAATCAGCAGAAAAAGTTTTTAAAGTACTTAGTGAAGATGAAACAGAAATGGAGAAAAATTGGAATAAAAGATATAGAGATAATATGGATAAAATGAAAAGTGGAGACATATATGAAGTTGCTGATGTTGTTAGAAATTTAAGTTTTAAACAAAAAGAAAAAGGACTTTCTACAGGTGAAAAGAAAATGCTTAATAATGCAAAACAAATATTAGTAAGTGAACTTGTTTTAGCAGAACATGCAACTCAAGATGTAATAGAAGAAGAAATAGAAAACAAAATAAATACATCTTTCATGACATTTAGAGCAGAAGGCGTAGAACAGCAAAGTATTGTTAATAAATTTATTCCATTTGATGGAAATAATGCTTAGTGTATGAATATTTTTTAGAGTACAAATAATTGTAAAGTTGCAGGATTTCAAATCCTGTGCTTTATATTTTATTTTTATTTAATAAAATATTTAAGATTTTATTAACTTTTTTTTGAAAAAGTATTGACAATTTTTTTTCTTAATATTATAATATCAATTGTCGTTAGGACAAACCAGTTTAAATATTAAATGCAGATGTGGCGGAACTGGTAGACGCACAGGACTTAAAATCCTGCGGTTGAATAAACCGTGCCGGTTCGATTCCGGCCATCTGCACCATAAGAGCACCAAGCTTTTCGTAAGATATGACTTGGTGCTTTTATAATAAAAATTGATAGAATTTTCTAACAAATTTCTAACAATTTGAAATATTTATCTAATTAGATGTATTAGAGTCCAGATCTAATATATCTTTTTTATTGCCATTAAAACTTAATGCATTTTCAATAGCTGTAGCAGATTTAATCTTTGTACTCGAATCTAAATGTGCATATCTTTCTGTTGTTTTAGAACTAGAATGTCCTAGCCAATCTTGTATCTCTCTTAAAGATATTCCTTTTTTCAAAAGCAGTGTTGCACAACTATGTCTTAAATCGTGAAATCTTATTTTTCTCAAATCATTATTCTTTAAAATTTCTTTAAATTTATGACTTACATAGTCAGGTTTTCTTAAATTCCCCATTTCATCTACACAAACGAAATCTTTAAATTGTTTATTATAACTTTCTTTAAATATAGACATATAGTATTCTTGTATTTTTCTAGTGTATAGTAAAAGTTCTTCAATTTCTTTAAATAAAGGTAATGTTCTATAACTAGATTTATTTTTTGTCTTTCTTTTAGTAATTGTTTTGGTTTTCGTTTTACTATTTTCGTTTTCATTTGTAACAGTTACTACTTTATGACTTATTGTAATTGTTTTATTTTCAAAATCTATTGCAGACCACCTAATACCCAAAACTTCACTTCTTCTTAATCCATAAAAAGCAGTTAAATAAACTATTAGTTCTAAAGTAGTGTCTTTTACAACTTTAAATAAATTATTTAATTCTTCTTCATTGTAATAATCAGCAATAAATTGTTCTTGCTGTGGTCGTCCAACTTTTATAGCAGGATTATTTGGTATTAAATCTGTTTGTACTGCATAAACTAAAGCCTTTCTAATATTAGCATGATATTTTGTAACAGTAGTACCTTTTAAACCTTCAGAATATAACCAATTATAAAAATCTAAAATATGTACTGGTTTTAAATCTACAAGCATTACAGGATTTTTAGTAAAATATTCTTTTGTTCTGCCTTCAATTTGTCTTTTATAACCTGTATATGTAGATTCTTCAACTTGATGTTTTATCATATCAAGCCATTTAATCATGAAATCTGAAAATAGTATTTGTACCTTTTTATCTTCTATTTTTGTAGTTGCAATCGTTTCTAATTTATTTATAAATTCATCTCTAATTTGAATAAGTTTCTTTTCGGCTTTTTTCTTACTCTCGTGTTCTTTAATTCCTGTAGATACCCATTTTAACTTTCTTGAGCCTTCTACATAGTAAGTTAATACTGTATAAAAAGTCTTATTCTTAATTGTTAAGTATGCAGTGACGTTATACATTAAAATCTCCTTTCTTAAATTTAAACAGTATTTTTATTGAGTTAAAAAAGCGATAACATTTATCTTAGGTATTCTGTATAGCTTTCCAACTTTAATTGCTTTAATAGTACCTTTTCGTACTAATTCGTATGCTGTTTGTTTGCCAATATTACCAAGCATTGATTGTAGTCCAGATACATCAACAACATCAGGATAATCTGCAAACATTTCTTGAGTGTAATTGTTATTTTGCATCGCATTCCTCCTTATCTTTCAAAATCAACATTTTGCATATGATTAGTAGATTATATTTACTCCGTCCCATCTACTTAAGGGAATATTATAGATAGTTTTACCTACATAGGAATTTCACCTCTCCGCTATCAGCTGAGCGACTCCTCAACATCATGTTAAGCCAAGCCGAAGTATCATTATTGTGTTTCATAATACTTTCATATAACACTATTTTTTAGTGTGTTTTTCAATGTACTTTTTCTTGTTTGCAATTTTTATTTGTAAAACTATTGTAATAATGATAACATTATAGTATAATAATTATAAGATGTCAATAACAAATTATAAAAAAATAAAAATTGTTAACATTAAATTGGAGGAAATATTGAAATGAAAGCAAATTTACCAGAAAATAAATTTTTTGATAGTTTTTATATTTGGTTTAGTAAGGAAATAAAACAAGAATATTATGCAACACCAATGTATTTTTATCAAAACGATACTAAAGTAGATAATGATGAAAGAATTGCAGAAATATTTTATAATAAGAAAGCCAAAATAGAAAAATCAGAAGAAGGACTTAAATTTCCAGGAAATACCTATTTCCCTTACATTGAGAAATTTGGTATGTTTTTGTTAAGATTTTTAAATGCTAATTTAGAAACATTTGAAACTGCTTATGAAACTTTCTTCTTTGCTTATGGTTTTGAATTATTAAAAGAATTAGATGAAGAATACACTTTTGAATTAAAAGGAAAATATAAAGACAATGCCGAATATATAAGTAAGGTTACAAAAATTTACAGCGATTTACAATATCAGATTCAAGAAATACAACAAGAATTAACTTTTGCAGTAAATTACATATATAATATCGAAGAAAAAGAAGAATTAAAAGAATATACACCTAGTCAAAGATTTGCTGTTTATTTAATAAAAAGAAAAGGCAAACTTTATACTTACAATAAAAACGACAATATAATTAGAGATAGTTATTCAAACAAATATCTTGAATTTATGGGAGACAGCGAAGAAAAATTACTTAATAGCTTAAAAGATAATAGTATGTTTGTTTCAATGATAGATACACACCAAAGCAATGACTTATCAAGTATATGCTATGCAGTTTTGGAAGAATTAGTAAAAACAGCCAACTACCCTATTAAGAAATGTCAAAATTGTGGTATGTATTTTATACCAAGTTCAAGATTAGATGAAATATACTGTGATTATCCAAAAGCAAATGGAAAGACTTGTAGAGCACAAGGTGCTGTACAAGCATATAACGAAAGACTAAAACAAAACAAAGCATTAGCAGAATACAGAAGATTATATCAACAAAAATCAATGGCAGTTGGTAGAAATAAAGATAATAAGCAACTGAAAAAAGATTTTGATGAGTGGAAAAAATACGCTAAAGTTCAAGTAAATAAATTGAAACATGGATTATTAACAGAAGATGAAGTTTATGAGTGGTTATTAAATAATAAGTAATATCAATTTCGCCAACGATATTGGCAAAATTCAAAAATAGATTGGAGGATTACTTTATGGCAAATACTGAAACAAATCGTATAGAAAATAAAGAATTACTAAATGAAGATTTTGAGCAAGAAGTTATTGCCTTTCTTAATTACAAAGAAGGTGGAATAATTTATGTTGGAATAAATAAAAATGGACAAGTTGTTGGAGTTGAAAATACAGACTTAACACAACTTCAAATTAAAGACAGAATAAAAAATAATATACAACCTTCTACTTTAGGATTATTTGATGTAACTGTGGAAACAATAGATAATAAAGATGTAATAAAAGTTATAATATCAAGTGGAACGGAAAAACCTTATTATTTAAGAAAAAAAGGAAGAACTCCAGAAGGATGTTATATTAGAATTGGTAGTAGCAAAGAAAGAATGACAGAGAGAATGATTGAAGAAATGTTTGCCAGACGAATAAAAAATTCTTTAAAAGAAATAGAGTCTCCTAGACAAGACTTAACATTTAGACAATTAAAAATTCATTATGAAGGAAATGGAATGATTCTTAATGATAATTTTGCTAGAAACTTAAATTTATTAACTGATGAAGGAAAATATAACTATAATGCTTATTTACTTGCTGATGAAAATAATATATCAATAAAACTTGTTAAATATTTAGGAACAAGCAAAATGGAATTAATAGAAAACCAAGAATATGGTTATTGTTGTTTAATAACTGCTACACAAAGAATTTTAGATAGGCTTACAGCTGAAAATACTGTTTATGCAAAAATTGAATATAATGGTAGGAAAGAAGTAGAAATGATAGACAGTAAAGCATTAAAAGAAGCCGTTATAAATGCGATGGTACATAGTGATTATACTTTAACTACAACACCAATAATTGAACTTTATTCTGATAGGATTGAAATTACATCAGGAGGTAGATTACCACAAGGCTTATCACAAGAAGAATTTTTAGAAGGTGTTACTGCCCCAAGAAATAAAGAACTTATTAGAGTATTTAAGGATGTAGATTTAATTGAAAATATAGGTTCTGGAGTATTAAGAATATTAGACGCTTACGATAAAAGTTGCTTTAAATTTATGGATCATTTCTTAAGAGTCTCTTTTAAATACAAAGAAAATCCATTTAAATATGATACCGAACAAGTAAAACCGAACAAGATAACCGAACAAGATAAACCGAACAAGAAAGAAGATAAAATTAATTTGATTTTGGAATTTTGTAAAGAGCCAAAAAGTGTAAAAGAAATTATGGAATATATTGGATTAAAACATAGACCAACATTTATGTATGATTACTTAAATCCATTATTAGAAAAAAATAAATTACAAATGACAATACCAGATAAACCAAAAAGTAAAAATCAAAAGTATGTTTTAAAATAGATTAGTTTATAAAAAATACTACAGCATGAAGTGTGGAAATGTTTCTTTTTTTCTCGAAGTTATTAAAAATACTTGAAATAAAAATTAATATATGAGATAATATTAATGAAATATAAATATAGAAATGGAGTTATATAAATATGGATTTTGAAAAAAAGGATTTAAGATTTGCTAAAATGAGTGAAAAAAGTGATAAAGAAGAAATAAAAATGAGTCAATCAATTGGACGTAGTAAGTTTAATAAAGAAGAATATATAAAAAAAATACAAGGAATGGATGATTCTCAGTTATTAAAAGAAATAATGGATAATTCTGATATGGGTGAATATATACTTCCTTTTGTTGGTAATTTATCAAAATTCTATGATAAATTAGATGAAGAATATCTTTCAGCTGAAGAAGTATGTAGTGATAGTGAAGCTCATTTGCATAATTGGATTCCTATTTTGTTAAGACAAATTAAAAGATATGTTGCGGATTTAGGTTATACTGATTTTGAAGAATATGAAATGGATATTGAAGAAGGTTTAGAAGAAGATAATCCAGAATATATTGATGCATTATTGGAAAAAGAAATGAAATCAAAAGAGGCAAGAGATGCAGGATTCGAAATAAATGAATATGGTGAAATAATTAGATCTAATAATACTAAAACACCATTACAACAAAAAGAAGAAGAATTATCTTCATTAGAAGAAGAAGAAAAGAAAATATCTAAAACTGAAGCTATAATAAAAAAAGAAATGGATAAAAAAGGTAAAGGTATAGGAGAATAAAGGATGAAAGAAAATACACAAGAAAAATCATTAGTACGAGTTAATGAAAATAGCATATTTTATAAAATAAAATCATTTTTTAGAAATTTATTTCATAAAAATACAAAAATTGAAGAAAATATTAATAATAATATAATAGAAGAAAAAAAATCTGAATTTTTAAAAAGTATTAAGAATATTGAAAATGAAGAAACTATATTATTAAAATTACAAAAACAATATCGTAGTGGAGAAATAAAAGAAGAAGAACTTACAGAAGAACAAGTAAATTCTTTATGTGCTTTATATGATAAACAAATTGCAAATTTAAGAAAATCAAACAAAATCAGAAAACAAAAACTTTTAGAATATAGAAGAAAATTGCAAACAGATAATTAGGTTAAATGGAGTGATAGTATAAACTACCACTCCATTTCTTCATATTCAAGTTCTTCCTCATATTCAATCTGTTTTTCAGGATCAAGATAAATATAATTTTCTATTTGAAAATCTCTAATTAATTCTTCTTCAGAAGATACTGAAAACTTATTACATACCCAATGTATGAATTTATCTACTGTTTTTTGAAATGTATTTATTACTTTTCGTAAAAAACTATTTTCTTTTTCTAACTCATAGATTTCATCTATATATTTACTTTCAACTTTTTGTATTTCTTCTTTTAGTTTAATAGAATAGTCATTTTCAATATTTTTGCACTTTTCTTTTAGTTCTCGATTTTCACACATTATAGATTTTCTTTCTTTTTCATATTTTGAAGCTCTTTCAACAGTATTAACTTGATTTTGTAGTGTCAAATAAAGCAAAGAGATTTGTTCTTGTTGTTCTTTAATCATATTATCTCTTGGCTGTACAACTAATTCTTGTATTTTTTCATCTCTATTTCGTACTAACTTGCCAAAACTTTTAACATCAGGCGTTTCTGGTAATTCTAATTTAATATCTTTAAGTACAGTTTTAGTATTTTCAAAATTTGTGATTTTCTTATAATCTTCAACAGATAAATGTACTCTTTCACTTGGATTTCCTCTTTCTAAATCAAATCCCTTTGCAGTTATATAAGAGTGAAAAGCATTTTGAAGTTGCCTATAACTATCTTTAGCTTTCCAAAATTCACTACAAGCAATTTTATCAATAGCATTTCCTTTTTTATCTGTAGTATGAATAACAGGAATAAATACCAAATGCATATGTGGACTTTCTTCATCCATATGTATTTTTGCAGACAAAATATATTGTTCTCCTAAATTTTTGTATTTGCATACAAATTTATAAGCTGTTTCAAAATATCTTCTTCCTTCTTGTTCACCAACTTTTTCAAAAAAGCCTTTATCAGATGTAATTAAGTATTCACAAACAATATTGCTAACTGATTTTATCTGTCCTTTTAAATTATATTTTTCTTTTATTAAATCAAATTCTTTTTCGTAAGTATGTTTACACTCTTTTATTGAATAGTTTAAGTAAGATAATTCCTTATCTATATTTTTATTTGAATAGTTTTTATTCCTTCTTTCATTATGTCTAAATATTCCTTTTAAATTTTCTCTTTTGTATTTTGCATTTCTAATTATTACATAACTCATATATAAATTCCTCCGTTTCTAGCACAGCTAAATAACACTATGCTGGTTAAATTTTTCTCTTTTTTTAATTGTGTTGTAACACACTACGACACTTTTTTTACCCTTACCTTATGGGAAAAAGTGTCAGTGTGGTATGGACACCCTACACCCGTTTTACCTAAGCTACTGCATAAGACATCTGTAACAGGCATAGCCTTAACAGCTGTCTTAATTTGCTAATAGCAATTTAGGAAAAAAATAGCAACACAAAAATTGATAACCAATTTTTACATTGCTATTTTCACAAAAGCATAACTGTTTTTGTGCTTTGCTAAAGTCATTACACATTAGCATATAAGCTGTTTAAAAATTCAGGAGGATAATCTCTACCAGAATATCTCACTGAATTTTTATTAGCCTTATTATTTTTATAAGTATAATTATTATTAGTATTGATAGGTCGGAATTTTTCCAATTCGGTAATCGTAGAATCTCCGTTTATATAATCGTAATTTTTACGAGTATGTGAAAGTTCTATTTTTTGATGTTGTATTTTCGCAACATATATAAGTTTTGGTTTGCTAAAACCTTGTTTCTTTTCATATATTAAATTAACATCTGATAATTGTTTAAATGCTTTAGTAACAGTCTTATCAGATAGATTTAATTTGTCTTGTACTTCTTTTCTAGTAAAAATTAAATATACATTTCCATTTTCATCATGCCAATTATTCTTAATAGATAATGATAATCTATCTAGTAGAAAACCATATAACAATTTACTATCAGAATTTAATGCGTTTTTATATAATGGATTTATAAATAATTCCTGTGGTATTTGATAATATTTATGATTTAAAGTTTCATTAACTTTGTAAAAATTAAAATCTTGCATATATTTTCCTTTCCTTCGCACGACAATCGATTTTGTGGCGAATAAATAGAACAGGTAATAAAACTTGTTCAGTTTGAATTTTTAAATATGCAAAATTTGATTTTAAATAAATTTGAGATTTTTTAAGAATAAATACTGTTTTAAATTTTTCTAACAAATTTCTAACAAAACTTGAAAAAGTTGTGTCAGATTTATATAAATTTTTAAGTCTTTATGTTACAATAAAAACAAACGAAAAAGTTTGAAATAATAGGGTTTTGAGTACATAAATAACAGGATTAAAGAGTATTATTCATCACTAACCATTAAAATGATAGAATAACTTAAAATCCTGCGGTTGAATAAACCGTGCCGGTTCGATTCCGGCCATCTGCACCAATGACGTATCTGTTCGAACTAAATTGAACAGAATTGATACAGAAATCAATCAGAAAATAAAATCTGGTTGATTTTTTTATTGCTTAAAAACAATATTAAAATCATCCTAATGAAAGGATGGTGCTAAAAATGAAGATAATTAAACAAGAACTACTTCAAAAATAGATGATAGATTTATTTTGTAAAAATAAATTTAATCAGATGTTTTTGTATTCAATTTACCAATTAAGGTAAATTGAATTAGCCTCGCAGAGCCCCCGAGTTATGATAGTATGTCAAAACTCATAGGGGGTTAGGAATTCTGACAAGTCAAATTCCTACGCTACGAAGATATTTCAAAGGAGGTACTATATGAATGAAGAACTAGCATATTCCATTCACTTAGGTAGTGATAAGAATAGAACAAATAAAGCAAAAGAAATTGCAAAAAACAATACATCAGGAACAACATCATTTTCAAATAATGCAATACAAAATGCAAAGCAATTATCAGATGCAAATAAACACAACTTAAGAGATTATGATAAAAACAGAGATGATATTTTTGTTATATATGGTTCAAATAATTTGTTTAATGATGTTAGAGATTTATATTTACAATAATTTGAACAAGCAAAACTTGAATATAACGAGAAACAAACTCGTGAAGATAGAAAAATCAATGACTATTTTAATAAAATCTCACAAGATAGTCAAAGAGATTTAGCTTGTGAAATTATAATTGAACTTGGCGATATGGACTTTTGGAAAGATAAAGATATGAGATATAAAAAAAGAATGTCAGATGTATATAATGAACAAGTAAAAGACTTAATGAAAGTTGTACCAGAATTTAAAGTAGCAAATGCAGTAATACATTATGATGAAACTTCTCCCCATATGCATATAATTGGTGTGCCTGTAAAAGAAGATTATAAAAAAGGTATGAAAAAACAAGTAGCTAAATCTCAAATATTTACTAAAAGTTCTTTAAAAGTAATACAAGATGAAATGAGAAAATGCTGTATAAAATCATATAATAAATTTTATGACAAAACATCTGAACTAAAGAAAAAGCAAAAAGGCAGAAACAAAGATATTGCACCTCAAGATATGACTGATTACAGAGAGGTCAAGAAGCAATATGAAAAGAAAGAGAAAAAACTTGCTGAAGCAAATAAACAAACTAATAAACTTGATAATACAACAAAAGATATAAATCTAATATTAGATAATTTAAAACCTGCTAAGTTTAATAAAAATAATATGGTTATTTCAAATGAAGATGTCGAAAAAATCAAAAATTTTACTAAAGAAGTAAACGATACCACTAAAACAGATAGAAGTGTTAATGACTTAAATATAGCTATTAGAGATTTTGAACATAGCACTTTTGAAATAGAAAAAGAAAATCGTTCTCTTAAATATCAAATAGAAGAAAAGAATAAAGAAGTTTATAATTTAAAAGGTGAATTATCTGCTAAAGATAAAATTATTAGCAAACTACGAGAAGAAAAAGAAAGCATAAAAGCTCAATTACACAAGTTCAAAGAATTTTGGCATAGTATTATGGGACATTTTCATAAAAGAATTTGCTACGACAAAGATAATAACTATAAAATTGTTAGTGATGACTTATATAGAAATGGAATATTTACTGACGACGAGAATGAAATTGCAAACAATATAGCTAGAAAAGTAAAACCAAAAACTGAGATAAATAATGCCAAAAATAATAGAAAGAAAAATGATACAAGATTTTAATATGGAGGCAATTAGAATATGGAAAACGAAAAAGTTAAATTTTTAATAAATATGATAAATGATATGGATATAAAAGATAAATTAAGACTAGCAATAAGAATGAGTGATAGTACTTACACCAATATTAAATACAATAAATCAGAAATGTATAAAAATTTTAATAGCCAACTAAAAGAAATTGATGAAGAATATAAGACTACTATAATAAATTTTAATAAATACCCGATTATAAATTTTGCAATGGCTAAAATTATGGAGATGTCAAAGGAAGAACAAAATCAGGTTGCTTTATATATTTTTAATAATAAAAAAGAAGCATAAGGTTGACAAAATTATGTAAATTTAGTATAATTTTAATTGCAATAGATTTATACCCGAAAAGTGACTATTAGCAAGTAACTTGGATGGTAAAACCTCCAAGAAATTTTAAGGAGGATTCTCTATGAAAGTTGTTTACTCAAATGGAACGGAAGGAACTCTGTCTGCGGAGCAGTCTAAGAAACTGTATATCCAGAACAGATTCACCAAGGAAGCTTGGGAAGAACTCGAGAACGAGATGAATCGGTTAGATATCATCAAGTTCGATGACCCTTTCCTCAGTACATTGGGAGCAGAGATGGTTTCCATTGAATATGTGAGAAACCAGGTAGCCGCTCACTAAGTAACACAACAAAACTGACTGTCTTACACAGATGGTCGGTTTTTACTTATTATAATGCATATTTATTTAATAGCAACTTTTACTACGACAAGTATAATAAAGAATTTATTTATTAAAGTTTATTATAAACTACTTGAATTTTTCATGATAATCTGTTAATCTATATATAAATTGATTGATATTTGTATCAATCGTTATGAGAGCCAAAAGTTGTAGATAACTACTTCGACGGCACCATTAGAACCTCGAGTAGTTCGTAAGATATGCTTGAGGTTTTAATTTATATAAATTGTACAAGTTTAACTTTTTCTTGTTTTTTAATATAAAAAAGTGTAATCTTAAAAAAGAAAAAGTAAATTGAATAATGGAGACAAAAATGGAAATAAATTACCCACCATCAATCCATTCATCTTTAGCTATTGAAAATAATCAGTTATCATTGTTTCAAGTTGAAGCAGTAATAAATGGAAAAGCAGTTATTGGAGAACAAAAAGACAATCAAGAAGTTAAAAATGCATATAAAGCTTATGAAGAAATTGATAATGTGAACCCATATTCTGTAGATGATTTAAAAAAGATACAAGGAATACTAACTTTTGCTATTGAAGATGATAGCGGAAAATTTAGAAATCATGGAGAAGCTGTTTATGATGAGGATAGTCAAATATTTATGGCTCCACCTCATAGAATGCTTCCAGTATTAATGGACAACTTGTTTAATTGGATGAACGAAGTAAAAGAAAAAGTTAATCCTTTAATTTTATCTTCTATATTTCATTATGAATTTGTATTTATACACCCTTTTTCAGATGGAAATGGAAGTGGAGTTATGAGGTCTATAAAAAGAAATTTTGTTAGAAATTACGACAATATAATGTCTAAAAATTTAGGTAGCATTGTATTAACTGAAGAAGATTATAAATATTATTTAGAAAAAGAAAAAAATTACAAGATAATTCAATAGTAGCTTATTCTTATATTGAGAGTAAGCTACTATCTTTCCAAATCCCATTCTTTTTTTTATACTTTGCTTTAATATTATTTACTTGACTATGAAGTTCTTTGTTATCAGCAAGTATAGAATCTCTTTCATTTTGGTATTTATCAACTAATCGGACTTGTTTAGATAACTCATTATGCAATTTTAAATTTTCTTGATACAATTGTTTTATTTTACATCATTGACACATATACACTAAAAAAGATAATAAAATGTAAGTTTATATTGTTTTTTTAATAAAATTAAAGTATAATAAGAACATCCTTTTCATAAAGGAAATCTTTTTGAAGGGGGTGAGTAGTTTGTCATCTTACGAATTAATTTGGCATCTTATAGTTTTATTATTACTTAGTAATGATAACTCTGAAGATAGTCAAAAAACTCAAGATTAGTGCAAAACTAATCAAAGCGGTCTGGTCAACCGCTTTATTTTATTTGCAAAAAAAATGAGATATGTGGTCAACATATCTCGAGCAATTGTCATCTTACGAACAACTCTCTTGCTTAAGCTAAATATAGTATACTATATTTTTTATTATATGTCAAATGCTTTTTAAAAATTCATTTTTAACTAATCTTTTAAAATTTATCTGTATAAATCATTAGTAACTATTCATAAAATATAAGAAATGTTAGATAATTTATACATTTTTGTCTATAATTATTGAAAATTATGTAAAATAGTTGTATAATATAACTTATATGAGTAGTAACTTAATTATTATCAATTTCCTTAATTCACTAATTGAGTAAGGAATACTTACTCCTTAGTTTAATCATATATAACAAGTACACATCAAATTAAAAGGAGGAAAAAACTATGAGTTTTTTTGAAAAGGAGTACAATGTTACAGGTTGGAGAGGTGACATATATTCATTGACAGCTAAACAACTATATGAGCGGGTGTTAGGAGATAGTAAATCCGATTATAATTGGATTGCATCAGCTACAGAGCTTGTTAGAGTATGTAATGATCCATGCTTTCCAGAAATATATGCAGTAGGTATTAAGATAATAATCTTAAATCGTTTTGCAAATCTGGAATTGCAAAAAGAATATCCTTCAAGAAGAGAACCAACGGAAGAGGATGCAGTTTATTCTTGCTATAACTCTTTGCCTGCTACAGATGAAACAGCAAAAAAAGTCAAAAAGAAGTATTTGACAGCAGTGATAACTGGAATTATTAAATACACTCAAAGCGAAGGCCGCTTACCAATTTATATAGGAACAACCTACAAACAAAAGGCGGAAGAATGGAAAAAGAAAAAAATCGATGAATATGTTTCGGCTGTTACAATTCTTAATTTTGATCAGTTGAGGGAAAATTTATATGCTGATTTTGATAAAATGGTTAAAACAGCTGAAGAAGAAGGGGCTTTCGAAAAAGATTACAAAGAATATCGTGAAAAATTAAGAAAGTTCTGGGCTTCAATTGATTTAAAGGACCTTTAAAAAATCATCAATTAAACTCAAAAATGGTGTTTGGAAGCTTTTCAAACACCATTTTTATAACTCATACTCCCATTTTTTTTCTCTTTCTTCATGTTCGAATTGTTTAATTGGATCAATAAAAGTACGAGTTTCTTTTTGGAAATTTTTAATTAATTCTTTCGACTCTCCAATGCCAAATTTATGGCAAATCCAAACTATAAATTTATCAATAGTTTCATAGAATTTATCAATTATTTTTTGTAATTTGCTATTTTCTTTTTCTAGTTTCTTTATTTGTTTTTTTAAATCCCATTCTAAATCAAATTCTTTTTCTTTATATTCTGTTTTAATATTTTCAACTTGATTATGCAATGTCTTATTATCAGCAAGAATTTTATCTCTTTCTTTTTGATATTTTACAGCTTCATCAACAACTTTAGCTTGTTTTGATAGTTCTTTATTTAAAGCAAGATTATCTTTATATAATTCTTTAATTAAATCATCTTTAGGTTTTATGATTTCTTTTAGTATCTTCTCATCTCTTTTTATTGAAAATTTACTAATTTCATTTATATCTGGAACTTCTGGTATTTCTAGTTTAATATCTTTTAAAACTTTCTTAGTATTTTCATAATTTGTAATTTTCTTATATTCTTCAACTGTATAATGTTTTCTGTCAGTATCTTCAACAAACATACCTCTTTCTAAATCAAAACCTTTTGATTTTACATGATTAAAGTAGGCATCCTGTAATTTTCTATAACTATCTCGACCTTTCCAAAAATCTCTTGCACAAATTTTATTAATGTTGTTTCCATCTTTGTCTTTTGTATGAACAATTAGTATGATTTTTTGCTTTTCTATCATTATGAGTTCCTTTTCCATTTACTTCTGCTCGTGTTAATTTTTCATTTCTTACAATAGCATACGAGTAATCACTCATAACAGCACCTACATTGTTCAAGTTGGTTAATCTTTTCCTAAAAAAGTATTATCAGTTCAGAGCAGTTCTCTACCTGCTCTGTTTTTTTGAGCATAAAAAAAGATATGTGTCTCTACACACATACCTGTGCTATTTAGTCTGTCAGACTTTATGCTTAAGCTATTATTAGCTTAAGCATTATTTTTTATATTTGTCAAACAATTTTAAAGAATTTTTATTAAAATTTCTTTATTAAAATTAGCAGTTGTTAACGATGGAGTAACAAAAGAACAAGCAGAATTTTTAGAAAAAAAGTTTTACAGAGAATAAAATATTACAAAAATATTAAATTTTTGTAACAAGTGAATTTTTATTGTCATATTTATTGTAAAAAGTAAAGTGTTGTGATATAAATTACATAATAAAATAGGAAGTATTTTGAAGCAAAGGAGAAAATTATGGGAAGATATGCTTATCATGGACAAGAAGTCCTAGAAAGAGATGGTAAATTAGTTGGATTTAATGCAGGCTATGGTTTTTATGCTGAACACGAATCTGAATATACTGGTTCAGAGCAAACTAAACCTAAAAAATTAGTAGATAAAAATAAAAATCATCCATTTAATGGGGAAATTGTTGAAAAAACTGATGAAATACAAATGATGGAATTTAGTGATGGAAATGTTTGGATAACAAATGACTTGTGGAATTATTATAGTTTAATGCAAAAAACTGAAGAAGAAAGACGCGAAGTTATGGATAGATACATCAATAACGATGATAGGAAACGCACAGAAGAATTTATGTCATCATTTGGTGGTAAAGTCGATTCACCTGATGTAGTTGCTTTATGGTATGCAGGATTTAATGGTGGTGGAAATTTTGATTTAATATCTACAAGTGAACAAAGTAGCGAATTATTAAGAAAATTATATAGTGAAATGCAAAAAGGTAATGTAGCTATTTCAAGTGATTATAGTTTTATGTTTAAAGATAGAGGTTTATCTTTTGTATTATTAGACCAATTAACGAATGAAGATCTTTTAAATAAGCAATTAGTAGATCATCGAGATGAGATGGCAAAACAATTTCAACAAGAGTATAGAGAATATTTAGCAAAAGAAGGATTAGATGAAAGTGTTGTTATTGGAAAAGGTGGTAAATACCCAGCCGAATTTTGGAATGTTCAAATACATGACTTAAAAACTGATTTTAAACGGAGATGTAATGCCTGAATTTTATTTAGAAATTCTTGATACTTCAAAAGGAAGAGAAGATTTAGATGCTCTTTGTATGCATAAGTTATCTCATTTGACAGGTGAAGAAATTAAAGCTTTAGTTCCAATAGTTAAATCGCCAGAATATGCAGAGTATGCTAAAGGTCATAGTCAAGAAGATGTTGAAACATATTTAGTTGAGGAATTAGCACTATATCGACAAAGACGAACAATAGAAGAAGGACGATATCTAGCTGATAAAGAGTCACTAGAAGCTATTGCTACAGAACAAAGAGCAGAAACAGTAGAAAAAAGGTCATCATCATTAAAGGACAAGATAGGAAAATGGATACACCCTGATAGAGAAAATGATAAAGATAAATCGAAAGAAAAAGGAGAGTAATATGGAAAATATAGAATATTCAAATTCACTATATCAAATAAATGAAATATTAAAATATATTACACCAAATTTAAAAGCTAGAATACCAAAAAGAATTATTAGTTATTTTGAAACTAATAATTCAAAAGATTTTAATTGGCAAATAGATAAAACAGTACCGTTAGAAAAACAAGATTTATTGCCTACTACCAAAGAAATTTTAACAGTATTATATAAAGACTATATGTGTGATGATATTGAAAGAGCAAAATTAGATAAAACTTTAAATGAAAATGAAATAAAATATCAAAATGAGCTTAGAGAAAAATATAATCCTAATAATATTTTTAAAGATAGACAAAAGGCTACTGAAACTGCTGAAAAAATAGAAGAAAATATAGAAATAGTGGCTTATAAAGAGTCTTTATTTAGTAGAATTATTAGTAAGATTAAATTAATTTTTCATAAATAGTATAGTGATTTGAGGAGAAAAATATGATATTAGCAATAACACAAAGATATGGATTATCTGAAAAAGGTTCTGAAAAATATTATATAGATAAAGAATTTAAGGATATATTTGAAAAACTTAATGTATTACTATTTCCAATCAGTTCTCTAACAAATATAGAAGAAGTTACTAAAATTTGTGACGGACTAATTGTTATAGGAAGTGCAATAGATATAAATCCTAAAAATTATGATGAACAACCTATTGCAAAAATACATAACATGGCAGAAGAAATTGATACACTAGATTTTACAATAATAAAAGCATTTAATGATGTTCACAAACCTATTTTAGGTATTTGTAGAGGAATACAAGCTATAAATGTTTGCTTTGGTGGTAGTTTATATCAAGATATTCCAAATCATAAATTAACTAAAGAAGAAAGACATAATGTAAAACTTGAAAAAAACTCTTTCTTATATGATTGCTATAATACCGAGAAAATGCAAATAAACTCTCTACATCATCAAGCTATAAAGGAAGTTGCAAAAGGCTTTAAAGTAGTTGCAAAAAGCGAAGATAGGATTATAGAAGGTATAGAAAATAAAAATATAATTGCAGTACAATGGCATCCTGAATATATGATGGATACAAAATTTTTTGAGTATTTTATAAATAAAATATGTAATAAAGACCATTAAAATATGGTCTTTATTCGTATATACAATTATCTTTTTAAATCCCAATCTAATTCTTTTTGTTTTTCTTCAAAATCTAATTGCTTTACATGGGCAATAAAAATATTAGTTTCTTCTTGAAAATTTTTAACCAGTTCTTTTGATTCACCAATACTAAATTTATTGCAAATCCATTCTATAAATTTTCAACAGTTTCATAGAATTTATCTATAATTTTGTGTAAATGATTATTATCTCTTTCCAATGACTTATGTTAACGACCATATATTTTTTGAAAAAGTTGCTTTATGTAAATAATTATGTTATAATTAAAGTACATTCAATGTTGAAGAATGAACAAATTTCTTTGTAGGAGGAAAAAATATGGCAATTTCAGCAAGAGAGATAGTTTATTCAGTAGGTATGTCTGGCAGACCAGAGTATTACTCAGGTCGGGGAGCTACCGCGAGCGATTTAAATGGAGATATGCTTTATGCTATTTACCATAAAATTCTACATGAACTTGGTGTAAGACAAGCAAATGTTTTCGTTGCTATGGTTAAAAAGCTCAAAACATTATCAGCAACTAATTTTCTTAATGCACTCTATGCACTAGAACGTAATGACTGGAAGTTAATGGAATTTAATGAAAGCAACGTTGATGTAGGACCAGATGGAAATAGTAGAGGTATAATTGCTCTTGCAACTGTTGTAGATAGTATATTTTACTGCGGCAGAGATGATACTGAATATATCAGATCATCATTTCTTAGAAAAATGGGTTTTGAAAGAGACCCAAGAGAACGAGAAATAGAATATTACTATTACAATGATTATGAGCGGTAGGCAGATTGAGGGAAACTTTGAACAGTTTCCCTTGTTTGCTTTTTAAAATTTGATGTTTTAGTCAAATCAAAAAAAATTATATTTGACTTATTTTTTTAATTGATATAAAATATCAGTGAAAAACAGAAGAGGAGGAAAAACAAAATGGAAATAAAATATAATGAAAAAAAAGTAAATATAGAAAATGGATTAACAGTAAGTGAAGCATTTAAAGAATATATAGAAAAAAGTCAATATCAAGTAATAGGATGTTTATATAACAATGAATATAAAAATTTGGAAACAATAATAGAGGAAGATGCAAAAATAGAATTAATAGATATATCATCAAAAGAAGGAATGAAGATATATATAAGAACATTAGTATATATAATGGGAAAAGCATTTGAGAGTTTATATCCAAAAGAAAAATTAACAGTTGAATATCAATTAGGAAATGCAATGTTTTGTAAATGTGATAGTTTACCAATAACAGAAGAATTTGTAAAAAATTTAAAAGAAAAAATGCAGATGATAATAGATAAAAATTTAAAAATAAAAAAAGTAGAAATGACAAGAGAAGAAGCAAAAAAATTTTATGAAGAAACAAATACATCAAAAGGAAGACTACAATATGACTTACAAGAAAATGAAATAATATATATGTATTATTGTGAAAAATATTATAATTATTGTTTTGGTGTATTAGGCAATAGAACAGGTGCAATACAAAAATTTGATGTAATAAAATATCAAAGTGGTTTTTTAATAACATATCCAAGTTCAAAAAATCCTACAGATTTACCAAAACATAAAGAAACTAAAAAATTAGCATGGGCATTAGAAGAATTTGAAAAAATACATTCAGTACTAAATGTAAATACAGTATATAAATTAAATAAGGCAATAGAAGAAAACAGAATAGAAGATATAATAATGCTTGCAGAAGCATTACATGAAAAGAAAATTGCCAATATAGCAGATGAAATAGCAAAAAGAAGAAATGTTAAAATGGTATTAATCGCAGGGCCATCATCATCAGGAAAAACAACATTTGCACAAAGATTGGGAATTCAACTAAGATTAAATGGACTAAAACCAGTAACAATATCAGTAGATAATTATTTTGTAGAAAGACAAGATAATCCAAGAGATGAAAACGGAGAATATAATTTTGAATGCATAGAAGCAATTGATTTAAAATTATTTAATGAGCATCTTGTCAAATTACTGAATGGAGAAGAAATAGAAATACCAGAATTTGATTTTCGTGTAGGAACAAAAAGATATAATGGTAAAAAAATGAAATTGGCAGATGATGAAATATTAGTAATAGAAGGTATACATTGCCTAAATGATAAGTTGACAAGTCAAATATCTAAAGACAAAAAATATAAAATATATATAAGTGCATTAACTGTATTAAATATGGATAGATATAATAGAATATCAACAACAGATACAAGATTAGTAAGAAGAATAGTAAGAGATTATCAATTTAGAGGATATTCAGCATTAAACACATTAAATACATGGCATAAAGTAACAGATGGAGAAGTTAAAAATATATTCCCATTCCAAGAAGAAGCAGATAGTATATATAACACATCATTAATTTATGAATTAAACGCATTAAAAAGCATAGCGATGCCATTATTACAAGAAATAGATAAAGACTATAAAGAATATGCAGAAGCTCAAAGATTAATAAATATGTTAAAATATTTTAAAGAAATACCAAATAAATATGTTCCAACAAATTCATTATTGAAAGAATTTTTGGGTGGAGGAATATTTAACTTACATTGAGACAGTTGGGACGGTCCGAATTTGTCTCATGATTTGGTCAAAAAATGTCGAAAAAATATTTTAAAATATAATTAGACAAAATTAGACAAAAAAATGAGACAAATTCGGACCGTCCCAACTGTCTCAAAAGGAGTTGAAATGTTAGAAAATAGTAAATTTACAGAAATAGATGAAGAGTTTATATGTGAAAATTGTGGAAAAAAGGTATCTAAATTAGGATATTCATGTAGAAATCATTGCCCATTTTGTTTACATTCAAAACATGTTGATAAAAATCCAGGCGATAGAGCAGAAGAATGCTGTGGAGATTTAGAACCGGTAAGTTTGGAAATAAATGGGAAAAAGGGGTATATTATTGTTTTTAAGTGTAAAAAGTGTGGTGCTATTAGAAGGAATAAAGCTGCAAAAGATGATAATATGGATTTGTTAATTGAATTAAGTAGTAAACAATTATAAAAAATATGCTATTAACAAGGTTTTTTCTTGCAAATTATGTGAAATTATGTTAATATAATATAGTAATTAAATTTTGTTAAATATGAAATTTAAAGGATGTTGATAAAAATGATAAGAGAAAAATGTGTAGAATATTATTTTGATTCAAGAAAATATAATACATCAGAGATAATTGAAAATATGAAACAAGAAGAAATTGGGTTTGAAAAGAAAAAATCTGAGATAGATATAACACTAAATGAATATGGAATTTATGTAGTAAAACTAAAATTTTTAAATAACCAATTATCAGTTATAAAAAATAAAACCAAAAATATACAAAAAGAAAGAAAAACATATAGAGGATATGAAACTTATAATGGAAAAAGTAAAATATATGGACATTATAAAGAAACAAATACATATCAACCAATATAAATTTTAGAAAAAAGCTTGTAAAATTAAAAAAATAGTGTTAATATAAATAAAATATTAAAAAGCCAATTAAAAAGCAAAGTATATATATTAAAAATTATTTTACAGAGAAAATATTCAAGGTTGAGAGATATTTAAATAAAAATATATAGAAATTTCACTTTTTAGGACTTCTTTTGAAAATATTTACAAATGTGGATGTTTATGAATGGACATTATTTGCCATCATAAAAGAGTAGGAAGAAGCGGTTGCACCGTTAAAACTATAATGAGGTTAATTGTTTTAGAATAGATAAATAATTAATAAAATTAGGTGGTAACACGGAATAAAATCCATTTCGTCCTATATATGGGACAAAGTGGATTTTTTATATTTATTTTCAAAATAATAGAAAATTATTATAGAAAGGGGATCAAAAATGAAAGAAAAAATTTCAAAAATCAAAGAAACTTCAGTAGAAGAAATCAAAAAAGCTGAAGACTTAAAACAACTAAATGATATAAGAGTAAAATATTTAGGAAAAAAAGGAGAGTTTACAGCAGTATTAAGAGGAATGGGGGAACTATCACCAGAGGAGAGACCAGTAATTGGAAGCTTAGTAAATGAAGTAAGAGATGAATTAGAAAAATTAATGCAAGAAAAAGAAGAAAAATTTCAAAAAGAAGAATTAAATAAAAAACTAGAGGAAGAAAAAATAGATATAACACTTCCAAGCACAAAAATAAAAAGAGGAAGTTTGCATCCAGTAAATAGAATAATTGAGGATATAGAAGATTTATTTGTATCTATGGGATATGATGTGCTAACAGGACCAGAACTTGAAAATGATGAATACTGTTTTGAAAGGTTGAACCTTCCAAAAGGACATCCAGCAAGAGATATGCAAGACAGTTTCTATATTACTGATGAATATTTATTAAGAACGCAAACATCCGCAGTTCAAGCGAGAACAATGATGGCAAATATAGAAAAAACACCAATTAGAATGATAACAGCGGGAAAAACATATAGAAGAGAAGATGATGCAACACACTCACATCAATTTAATCAAATAGAGGGATTAGTAATTGACAAAAAAGAAAGAAATGTATCTTTGGCAGATTTAAAAGGGACATTAGAGGTTTTTGTTAGAAAAATAATAGGAGCAAACTTGGATTTGAGATTTAGACCAAGTTACTTCCCATTCACAGAGCCATCTTATGAAGTTGATGTTACTTGTTTTAAATGTGGAGGAAAGGGATGTAATCTATGTAAACAAACAGGATGGATAGAAGTTTTAGGAGCAGGAATTGTTCATCCAAATGTTTTAAAAATGAATGGATATGATCCAGAAAAATTTGGTGGATTTGCATTTGGAACAGGTATAGACAGATTAGCTATGTTTAGATATGGAATCACAGATATGAGATATTTATATACCAATGATGTTAGATTTTTATCTCAATTTGATAGAAAAGATGAAGAATAAAGAATAGGGATTACGGGGCCACCACACAAAATCCCTCATAAATAAAATATTAGAATAGTTTTAATATATAAATTAAATAAAAAGAGGGATTTTGTGTGGTGGCCCCGTAATCCCTCAAAGGAGGAAAAAATGAATTTAAGTTTAGATTTTGTAAAAGATTATATAGATTTAGATAACGAATTAAGCGTAAAAGATATAGCGGAAGCAATGACAAAAGCTGGAAACGAATATGATTCAGCAGAAAAATTAGTAAATGCAACAAAACTAGTAATAGGAGAAATAAAAGAATGTGAAATGCATCCAGATTCTGACCACTTACATCTATGCAAGGTAGATATCGGAACTGAAGTGCTAGATATAGTTTGTGGTGCACCAAATGCTAGAAAAGGAATTAAAGTAATTGTTGCACAAGTTGGAGCAGAACTTCCAGGAGACTTCAAAATCAAAAAAGGTATGATTAGAGGTCAAGCGTCAAATGGAATGTTATGTGCTTTATATGAAATAGGAATTGATAAAAAATTCTTATCTGAAGCAGATAAAAACGGAATACATGAATTACCAGCAGATGCACCAGTTGGTGGTGACCCAATTAAATATATGGGATTAGATGATGGTATTATTGATTTTGAATTAACTGCAAACAGAGGAGATTTATTAAGTATTTTAGGTATGGCTTATGAATTAGGAGCAATTTATGATAAAAAAGTAAAACCAGTTGAATATGGATACAAAGAAAGTGGAGATGATGTAAATAAAGAATTTTCAGTTGGTGTAGATACAGAAAATTGTAGACTATTCTTGGCTAAAAAAGCTAAAAATGTAACAATAAAAGAAAGCCCGGAATTTATAAAAAACAGACTAATTGCTTGTGGAATTAGACCAATAAACAATGTTGTAGACATTAGTAACTATGTAATGCTAGAATTAGGTCAACCATTACACTTCTATGATGCAGATAATTTAGGTAACAAAATAGTTGTTAGAATGGCAGAAGATGGAGAAAAATTAACAACACTAGATAACACAGAGAGAACTTTATCAAGTGAAGATATAGTTATAACAGACGGAACAAAAGCTATTGGTTTAGCAGGTGTTATGGGTGGATTAGATACAGAAGTTGAAGAAACAACTAAAAATGTAATAATTGAATCAGCAATATTTGATTCAGTAAAAGTAAGAAAAACATCAAATAAAATATTAAGAAGTGAAGCAAGTAACAGATTTGAAAAAGGCTTAGACCCTGCAAGAACATATATGGCAATGGAAAGAGCATGTACATTATTACAAAAATATGCAAATGCAGAAATTGAAACAGGAATTGTAAAATATGATGTTACAAAAAATGAAGAAAAAGTAATTGAAATATCATATAAAGAAATAAATGATGTGTTAGGAACAAACATTTCAAAAGAAGACATTGTTGATGTATTTAGAAAATTAGACTTCAAAACATATGCAAAAGAAAATACTGTAATCGTTACAGTACCAACAAGAAGAATAGATATATCAATTAGAGCAGATTTAATAGAAGAAGTCGGAAGAATCTATGGAGTTGACAATATTCAAGGTAAACTACCAGTAGTTCCAATGAAAATGGGACATTTAGACAAAACAACAAGAAAAATAAGAGCGAAAATGTCAAATATGGGATTAAATGAAACATTATCATATATATTAATAAACGACAAAGAAGTTCACAAATTCACAACAGACGAATTTGAAGAAGTCAGACTATTAGACCCAATAACAGAAGAAAGAAATACATTAAGATACAGCATGATACCATCTTTATACAAAATTTATGAATATAACAAAGCACGTGAAAACAAAGATGTTTGCCTTTTTGAAATTGGAAAAGGATTCTGGAAAAAAGGTGAAGAATACGGAGAAAATAAAAAAATCTGTGTGTTAATGACAGGAAAATATTATGAAGGAATAGGACATAACAAAAATGTTGACTTCTATGACATCAAAGGCGTAACAGAAGAATTATTAGATTATTTAGGATATGCAGGAAGATATAGTTTTGTATTACCAAAACAAATGCCAGCAGAATTCCATCCAGGTCAAACAGCAGAAATTTCAGTAAATAATGATATTGTAGGTATTGTTGGAAGAATACATCCATCAGTAGAAAAAGAAGCGGTTTATGTAATGGAAATCAACTTAGATAAATTACTAGCCAAAAGAGTAGGAAAAATGAAATTCAAAGAAATTTCAAAATTCCCAGTTGTTAAAAAAGATTTAGCATTATTGGTTGATAAAAATATGACATCAAAAGAAGTTGAAATGCTAATTAAGAAAAAAGCTGGAAAATTATTGTTAGATATAAATGTATTTGATGTTTATGAAGGTAAAAATATTGATTCTAATAAGAGAAGTATTGCATATTCTTTGACATTTGGTACACCTGATAGAACTTTAAATGATGAAGAAATTAATACTATTTTGGATAATATTATTAAAGATTTGGAAAATAAAGGTTTAGAAATAAGAAAATAGAAACGTTATTAAGTGAATTCCTTGACAAAAAGGCAACATATTGATAATATTATTTAAGCACAAAACAAAAGAAATAAGGAGAATAAATATAATGAAAACATTATATCCCAATATATATTTGAAAAAAGTAGAAGAAATAACAATACAGATGCTAATAAAAAACAGAATAAAACTATTGATATTAGATGTAGACAACACACTAATAGACTACTATAAAAACCTATCAGAAGAAGTAATAAATTGGACAAAAGAAATGAAAGGACAAGGCATAAAACTATATATATTATCAAATACAAATGACAAAAAAAAGGTAGAAACAATAGCAAACAAATTAGATATACAATACAGACATTTTGCCATGAAACCACTAAAAAAAGGATTTAAATATATACAAAAACAAACTAATATAAAATCAGAAAACATAGCTGTAGTAGGAGATCAAATATTTACAGATGTAGTAGGCGGAAATAGATGTAAAATGTTCACAATACTAGTAGATCCAATAAATAAAGAAAAAGACTATTGGTATACAGCATGGAAAAGACCAATAGAAAACAAAATAAAAAATAAATATAAAACAAAAGAGGAGAAAAATAACGATGTATATTAATGAAACACATATAGGATATTATGCAATTGTAGCAATAATTGGACTTTTTGTTGGAATGTTTGTGGATTGGATGAACAAAAGATTACCAGAATACAAAAAAGTATTTTCAAAAGAGATATTTACAGAATACTTTGCAGAATTCAAACCAAACTATATATTAATGATAACAACATCAGTGATTTATATAGGATTAGTATATTTTTATGGAATACGAAGTACATTTATAGCAAATTTAGATTTAATTAAATTTATGATAATAACACCAATGTTATTATCCGCATTTGTAATAGATTTCAAACTTCAAATAATTCCAAACAGATTAAATTTAACAATGTTTGAAATTGGATTAGTAATAGCATTTCTATATGGATTATCAGATGTAGCAATAACAATAAACATGGCATTAGGAATGTTAGCTGGAGCAGGTATATTTTTACTCATTACATTAGTTGGTGGAGCTATATATGGAAAAGAAGCAATGGGATTTGGTGATGTAAAACTAATGGGAGCATTAGGGTTATATTTTGGATTATCAAATATAATAGTAATAACACTACTATCTTTTCTAATAGGAGCAATATTAAGCATATTATTATTAGCTACAAAAATCAAAAAAATGGATGAATACATACCGTTTGGACCATTTATAGTTTTAGGAACATTTATAAGTATTTTTATACCATTTGAAATAATAAAAAATGTTTTATTAGAAATATTTACATTGGGACTATATCAAGGATAAAATTAAGATTTGGGGGAGTTTATAATGAATTCAAAACTACAATGGTTAAGAAACAAAATGTCAAGCTTAAATTTACAAGGGATGATAATATCTAATCCAATAAATATAAAATATTTAACAAATATTGATGCAGAAGGAACTTTAATAATAACGCCAAAGGAAAATATGTATATAACTGATGGAAGATACATAGAATATGTACACAGTACATTAACATTATTTGATGAAATTATTGTATATGATGTAAATGATGTATCAAAGGATGATTATGAAAATATTTTTATGTTTTGTGAAAATGTAGGATTTGAAGAACACTATATATCATATGCAACTTACAAAGATTATATAAGAAAATATAAAATAAATAATTTTGTTGAAACTGAATATATAATAGAAAAGCAGAGAATGATAAAAGATGATGAAGAATTAAGCAACATAATAAAAGCATGTAATATAACAGATGATTGTTTTAAATACATTTTGAGCTATATAAAACCAGGAATGACAGAAAAACAAATAGCAAAAGAAATAGAAGATTATTATACAGAAAGAACAGATGGAATATCATTTGATACAATAGTTGCTTCAGGAGAAAACTCATCAAAGCCACATGCAGTTCCTTCAAATAGAAAGATACAGGAAAAAGATATTATTACAATTGATATGGGATGCAAAGTAAATGGATATTGTTCAGATATGACTAGAACATTTTTTGTAGGTGAACCAACAGAAGAAATGAAAAGAGTTTATGACTTAGTTTTAAATAATCAAAAATTTGCACTTGACCAATATAAAGAGGGCTGTAATACTAGACAAATTACAAAAATGGTAGAAAATGATTTTAAATTAAATGGATATGATTTAATTCATAGTTTAGGACATGGAGTTGGACTAGAAATACATGAACCACCATATATTAGTTATAGAAGTGAAACATTACTTAAAGAGAATATGGTAGTCACAGATGAACCTGGTATTTATATTCCAGGAAAATTTGGAATTAGAATAGAAGACACAGTTCAGATTACAAAATTTGGTTGTATAAGTTTAACAACTTCTGATAAAAATTATATTATAATATAATTTTTAGTAAGATATAATTTATAAATAAATCTTGATATATTAATATTTAAAACAGATTAATATATTTTCTTATTGAATTGTAGCAAAGGTTTTTGTGTAGAACATTTATAATTTTGAAAAGGCTTGATTTTTCAAGTGATTTGTAGTAAAATATAAAAAGTATAAAAATAAAAAAGAAGTTAGAGATTAAAAAATATTAAATAGTTTCTAATAGAGAAGGGAGAAATAAAAATGGCAGGAGTATACTCAGCAGGAGATTTTAGAAATGGAACAACATTTGAAATGGAAGGAAATGTATTTAGAGTAGTAGAGTTTCAACATGTAAAACCAGGAAAAGGTTCAGCATTTGTAAGAACAAAATTAAAAAATGTAATAACAGGAGCAACATTAGAAAAAACGTTTAATCCATCTGACAAATTTCCAGGTGCAGAAATTGAAAGAAAAACAATGCAATATTTATATGAGGATGGAGACTTATATTATTTTATGGACAATGAAACATATGACCAAATGCCTTTAAACAAAGAAACATTAGGAGATTGTTTAAAATATTTAAAAGAAAATATGGAAGTTACAATTCTATCATATAAAGGAAAAGTATTTGCAGTTGAACCACCAATATTTGTGGAATTAGAAGTTACATATACAGAACCAGGATTTGCTGGAAATACAACAACAACTTCTGGAAAACCAGCAACACTAGAAACAGGGTTAGAATTACAAGTTCCAATGTTTGTTAATATAGGAGATGTATTAAGAATAGATACAAGAACTTGTGAATATATGGAAAGAGTATAGGAATTTTGAAAAATAATAAAAATAATATTTTCAAAATGAAATATACATACTAAGAAGGGAAAATGTGAAATCATGAGTGATTTAAATGAACAATTAGAAAAACTTTTAAAAGAAATGAAGGAAATTAAAAAAAATCAAACAGTAATGACTGAAAAAATGGAAAAAATGCAACAGGTGATTGACCACATAGAAAGTGACATATATTCTGATGAAGGTTTTGATTTTGAAATTGTTTGTCCTTATTGTGAAAATGAATTTGTTATTGAAGCAGATGAAGACAAACATGAAGTTAAATGTCCAGAATGTAAAAATATAATAGAATTAGATTGGTCAGGAGATTTTGATGATGAATGTTCAGGACATTGTCATGGATGTTCAGGCTGTGGAAATTCTGATGAAGATGATGATATGTAAAATGAGGAAAAAGGATTTTAAAAAATGTCCTTTTTTCTTTTTTTATTGTTAAAAAAATCCTAAAGGATTACAATATTCATTGTTTATCCTAAAACCGCAAATGAAGGTGGCAACCTGTAGTTGCACCATTTGTGGATTTGCCAGAACTATCAAAGTAAGGATTTCCAGAAATACCATAAACATATTTAGGACCGAACATATCCAATTACTTGACCTTGTTTTACAAAATCTCCAATATATACTATAAAATTAGGAGACACATGGCAATAACTAACTTTATAATTATCAAATGAAAGAGTAATAGTATATCCCCCAGCACCCAAAAAAGAACAAAAAGTAATTTCACCATCAGCAATTGCAATTAATTTGGTACCTTCTGGTGCAGGAATATCAACGCCATAATGAAAACTGGAGGCTCCACTGGTGGGTGCATTTCTTTTACCAAAATATGAGCTTATACTTGTATAACCAGGAATAGGCCAGACAAATCCATTAGGGTTAAATTCAATTATTTCTTTATTTGGAGAATCAGAATTATTGAAATTTCCGCTTTTAATGATTGGAATAAAAAATATAGAAATAAAAATAGAAAATAGAATTGTTAATAATAAAAATTTTTGAAATAAATTTAAAATAATATCACATCCTTGACTAAAATATTGTAATAAAATTTATAACATAAAATTTACATAAAAACAAGAGTAAATTAAAAAAAATATTGACATTATATAAAATTATTAGTAAAATATTTTTAATATTGAATGCAAAGGAAAAAAGAAAATGAAAGAAAAAAACAACGGAATAACAATAATATCACTTATTTTAATAATAATAGCAATATTTTTAATAATAACAATATTAATTACATCAAAATTTTTTGAGAAGATATCTATAAGAATAGACATAGCATATAAAACTATTACAAAACAAATAGATGTAGAAAAAGAAATAGATGAAAATGAAAAATTGATGGGAATAACAGATGTAACGGGAGAAGGAATAACAATAAATATATTAGATGGAAAAGATTTAATACATCAAGAAGATATGATAATACTTATAGATGAATTAAAAAATTCAGGAAGTCAAGCAATATCAATTAATGAAAAAAGGATAACAAATTCTACATATTTATATTGTGATGGAACAGTTATATTAATAGATGGGGTCAAAATTGGAAATCCGTTTAGTATAAAAGCGATAGGAGATAAAGAAACAATATATGGAGCACTTACTAGAAACAAGGGATATCTTGAAACATTAAAAAAAGATGGTATAGAAATTAATGTAGAAAAAAGTGATAATATAAAAATTTCAAAAACAAATAAAGAAAATTTATTAAACTATGATACAAATAAAAGTAATATAGGAAAACTATATTTATCAAATCAATTAATAGGAAAATCAGCAGCAATAGGGAAAGGCATAGAAATTTTAATAGAGGAAAATTCAACTAAATTATCTGCACTTTCATTTTTACAAATTGTTAATGATTTAAATTCAGCAGGAGCTGAAGCTATATCTATTAATGGACAAAGAGTTACTACGATGACAGATATGATGGATATTAGCAATACATATGTGTTGATAAATAGTATACCTATAAAAGGACCTTTTATAATAGATGTAATAGGAAATCAAGATAAAATAGAGGAAGTATTAAACTATAATAATTCTTATATAACAAAAATAAGAAACAAGGGAAATAATATATATTTACAGAGAATAAATTGTATTAAAATAGAAAAATATATTCAAAAAAAAGACCAAAATAAAATGTTAATAAATTATTTAAAATAGTACTTGCCAAAATAAAAAAACTGTGTTAATATTATAAATGTCTTTTCAAAAGACATTTTAGATAGGGGTATAGTGTCAATGGTAGCACATCGGTCTCCAAAACCGCCTGTGAGGGTTCGAGTCCTTCTACCCCTGCCATATAAAAATTAAATATATTATGATGAAAAAGAAAAAGTGCTATAAATTTTATTTTAGAGAGCAAGTAAAAAGCTGAAATACTTGTAATAAGATAAGCATGGGGAGCTTTGGAGTAATAACAAATTAAGGTGCTTAAGATTTAAACTTTTAAATTTAAATTTTAGGAATTAGGGTGGAAACGCGGAACTAAACTTTCGTCCCTAGCTATAATAGGTAATAGCTAGGAATGAAAGTTTTTTAGTTATTATTAAAAGGAGGAATTTTTATGTTAAAATCAATGGACACGTTAGTTACATTATGCAAAAACAGAGGATTTATATATCCAGGATCAGAAATTTATGGAGGGTTAGCAAATACTTGGGACTATGGACCATTAGGTAATGAATTAAAAAACAATGTAAAAGCTGCTTGGAGAAAAAAATTTATACAAGAACAACCAAACATAGTGGGATTAGATGCTGCAATATTAATGAACCCTGAAACTTGGGTAGCATCAGGACATATAGGTGGTTTCTCAGATCCATTAATAGATTGTAAAGAATGTAAAACAAGACATAGAGCAGATAAATTAATAGAAGAATGGGCACATGAAAATGGAAAAGATATGATTGCAGATGGAATGTCAGATAAAGAGTTGATAGACTTTATAGTAGAAAATAAAATACCATGTCCATCATGTGGAAAAACAAATTTTACTGATATTAGAAAATTTAATTTAATGTTTAAAACATTTCAAGGTGTAACAGAAGATACAACGTCAACAGTTTATTTAAGACCAGAAACAGCACAAGGAATATTTGTAGATTTTAAAAATGTTTTACGTACATCAAGAAAAAAGATGCCAATGGGCATTGCACAAATAGGTAAAGCATTTAGAAATGAAATAACTCCAGGAAACTTTACATTTAGAACTAGAGAATTTGAGCAAATGGAACTTGAATTTTTCTGTAAACCAGGAACAGATTTAGAATGGCATAAATATTGGAAAGATTATTGTGAAAACTTCTTATTAAATTTAGGAATAAAGAAAGAAAATATTAGGTTAAGAGACCATTCACCGGAAGAATTAGTATTTTATAGTAAAGCAACAACAGATATAGAATTTGCATTTCCATTTGGATGGGGAGAATTATGGGGAATTGCTGATAGAACAGATTATGACTTAACACAACATATTAATCATTCAAAACAAGATTTATCATATCAAGACCCAGAAACAAACGAAAGATATATACCATATGTTATAGAGCCATCATTAGGAGCAGACAGAGTTGTTTTAGCATTTTTATGCAATAGTTATGATGAAGAAGAGATAGCAGAAGGTGACACAAGAGTTGTATTACATTTACATCCAGCCTTAGCTCCATACAAAGTTGCAGTTCTTCCATTATCTAAAAAATTATCAGAAAAATCACAAGAAGTATATTCAAAATTATCTAAAAAATTCATGTGTGATTATGATGAGGCCGGAAGTATAGGAAAACGTTACAGAAGAGAGGATGAAATAGGGACACCATATTGTGTAACTATTGATTTTGATACATTAGAAGATGAATCTGTAACTATAAGAGATAGAGATACAATGGAACAAGTTAGAGTTAAAATTGATGAGTTAGAAGATTGGATTACAAAAAAAGTCGAATTTTAGTGGACTTTTTACTAGAATGCTGATATAATTAACACATAATCTTTTGATTAAGGAGGGCTAATTATGTTCAGCACAATGATTGAGAATCGGATAACAGGATTTGAATTTTATCCTGAATTCGAAAAAGATGATGGCGTAGAACTACTAAAGGCACTAAAAATTGAATTTTTAGAGAAAGGAAGGGTAATATCTGAAACAACAATTGAAAATGTAAAAAAGGAAGAAGCTGAAAGATTACAGGAACAATTGCTCTATAATGTAATAATGAATTTAAACATTACAAAGGATCGAAATGAAGCCGAGAAACTTGCAAAAAAAGCCAAAACGTTGGGGATTGTTAATATGTTTAAAATCCAAAGTTGCGGAGAAAATGGTATTGTAATAGACTTTATTAAGAGCGGTAGTTTTGCTGTAAGCTCTCAGATTACAAATGTATCTGAATCAGAATTAAAAGTGATTGAAGATATACTTTCAGATAACACAGAAACCAACTTGAAATGTACTAGACAGTGCGAAGCTGTTACTTTTCTTGATTTGTTAGCAGTGATTGATCAAAGAACTAATAAATAGGCCCAGCAGGTCAATGATTTTTTCATTGACCTGCTTTTTATAATAAAAATTTGAGATTTCAAAGCTCTTCTCTTTTTTGTAATTTTAAAATTAAAATTTAATTAAATAAATTTCTTTCATATAAATCTTCTATATACACATCTTTTTCTTCAAAATTATCAACAAAACCAACCTTCACAATATCGTTAGAATCATCTATTCCTTGAATCCATACAGGTCTATCATTATAAAAAATATCACATTTTTCCTTGTTATCTAAAATAGAATGAACTCGTTTTAAATCCATAAAAATCCCTCCTAAATATTTTAATAAAATTATATCCAGAATAAAATAAAATATAACTAATAATTATAATTTTATTAATTGTTAATAAGTATACATAAAAAGTTGAAATAATCTTTTCAATATGGTATAATTTAACATAGGTGATGTTTAATGGAAAAATATGAAGAAATAGATTTTAAAAAAATTTTTAGTATAATGCTTACTAATAAAATATTAATAATTTTAATTTTATTACTAAGTATAGTACTAGGATATTTTTATTCATATTATTATAAAAGACCTGAATATAAATCAACAGTAACAATGTTATTAAGTGTTAATGAAGAAAAGAACAGTAAAGAATTAACGCAAACAGATTTAACTTTAAATTCGAGTTTAATATCTACATATACTAGTATTATTAAAAGTACAAGTGTTATAGCTAAAACAATAGAAAATTTAGGATTAAATATATCAGTTGAAAACCTTCAAAAGGATATAGAAGTAATACAAGTAAAAAATACGCAATTTTTAAAAGTATCTGTAAAAAACAATAAACCGGAAGTGTCAAAAAATATAGCAAATGAATTAGTTAAAGTATTTGCAGAACAGATAAAAGAAATATATAAAATACAAAATATAAATATAATAGATGAAGCAGAGATTGAAAATAAACCATGTAATGTAAATCATATTAAGGATATATGCATATCAGGAACATTAGGAGTATTTGTATCAATATTATTAATAATGTTTATATATTTATTTGATGATACTATAAAAGATGAAAAAGATTTAGAAGCACAATTAAAACTAATGAACATTGGAGTGTTACCTTTAGATAATGAAAACAAGAAACTAATAACAGAAAGTAGTCCAAAATCAAATGTAGTAGAAGCAATTAAAACGATAAGAACAAATATATTGTATTCAACAAGGAAAAAGACAATTTTATTGACAAGTTGCAATTCTAGTGAAGGAAAAAGTTGGATTACAGATAATTTATCAGTAGCTTTTTCCAAAGCAGGTAAAAAAGTGATTTTAGTAGATACAAATTTAAGAAAAGAAAGCAATAAAAGTGAAATATTTGAAATAGAAAAAGGAGAAGGCTTATCAGACTTTATTAAGGAAATAACAGATAATGATGAAGAAAACTTAGAAAAAGCAAGAAAATATATTAAAGAAACCAATATACCAAATTTACATGTATTGCAAAAAGGAACTATACCACCTAATCCATCAGAATTAATATCATCAAATAATATGAAAAAATTATTAAATTTACTAAAAAATATGTATGATTTAATTTTATTAGATGGTACACCATGTATGTTAATATCAGATAGTTTGGCATTATCAGCAATGTCAGATAGTACAATTATAGTAGTAGAAAATAAAAAGACAAAAATGAAGGATTTAAAAAAAGTTAAGAAATTAATAGAAGAAGTTAACGGAAAAATTTTGGGAACAATAATAAATAAATCTGAAGTAAAAAAAGGTAAATATTATGGAAAAAAATATGGATATTATTATGGAAAAGATAATAACGAAGTAGAAAAAGTGGAGAAAAGACAAAAAATAATTTCATTAGAGAAAATTATAGAAATGGCAAGACAAAACATAAATGAAAAACAGGAAATAAATGAAGAACCAAATGAAAACAAAGAAAAAATTGAAAACAATCAAGTTGAAACTGAAGAAAATAAAGAATATTATGTAAAATTACAAAAGCTAGAAAATAAGTGTGAAGAAAACTTTGAAGTAATTATGAAAAAAATTATGAAAGAAGTAAATCAATTAAATGATGAAATTGAAAATCTTAGAAAGATACAATGTGTTGAAAATACTAATATTTTAAACAAAATAGGAAATATAAGCTATGAAGAAGAAATAGCGAAATTAAATGAAAAAATAGAAAATATAAATTACGAAGAAGAACTAGTAAAATTAAATGAAAAGATAGAAAATATAAATTACGAGGAAGAACTAGTAAAATTAAATGAAAAGATAGAAAGCATGAATTATAAAGAAGAAATAGAAGATGCAAGTCAAGAAAAAGATGAAATGAAAAAAATTTTGAAAAATGAAGAAAAGAAAGCGAACAATATAATAAGTTTTGAAGCATTTAAACATAAGAGAAAAAAGAATAAAAAAGTATTTCCAATAAATGAAACTATATCTTATGATGATTTACAAAGATTATCTACATATGTTATAGATTTAAATGAGGACATACCTTTAAATATTGCATTAAGTGAATAATAATATAAAATGTGTTAAAGATAGATTTATTAAAATTGTAAAATTTTATAAGTCTATTTTTTGACAATTTAATAGTTGACAAAAAGGAAAAAATACATGATAATATGTAAGATAAAATAAATAAAAAATGGAAGAAAAAAGATGAATAAAAAAACTAAAAAAACAGTAAAAAATTTAATAATATTTATATTGTTAATAATACTAACATTCTATATAATTTTAAAAGATCAAGATGTAACAGAAATATTTAAAGTATTAGAAGATGTAAAAATACTATATATATTAATAGCAATAATATGTATGCTTATTTATATAATTTGTGAAGCAATAAATATAAGAAGAACATTAAAAGTGTTAGGGGAAGAAACAACACTAATAAGTAGTGTAAAATATGCATTAATAGGATTTTTCTTTAGTAGTATAACACCAGCAGCAAGTGGAGGACAGCCAATGCAAATATATTATATGTATAAAGATAAAATTTCAGTAGCACATTCAACATTAGCACTACTAATAAATTTAAGTAGTATGCAAATAGTAACAATATCAATTGCATTAATAAGTATAATGTTCAATCATCATTACTTAAATCAAACTTTAATAATACTCTTTATATTGGGAATATCATTAAATGCAAGTGCACTTACATTGTTACTAATAGCAATTTTTTCTAAAAGATTGCTAAATAAATTAATTGATTTTGCAATAAAAATAATGAAAAAATTTAAAATAAAAAATATTGAAGAAAAGCAAATGAAGATAGAAGCAGAAGTTAGTAAATATCAAAATAGTAGTGATTATATTAAAAATAATAAATTTGTTATTTTTAATATAATTCTAACAACATATATTCAATTTATATTATTTTATAGTGTATCATATTGGGTATATTGTTCATTTGGATTAAATGAATACAATATTATGCAAATAGTATCAATTCAAGCTATTTTATTTGCAACAGTATCAGGTATACCATCACCTGGAGCAGTAGGAGTAACAGAAGGTGGCTATATAGAAATATTTAAAACAATAATACCAAATAATATAATAAATAGTGCAATGCTACTAAATAGAGGAATAAATTTTTATTTACTGGTAATTCTTAGTGGAATTGTAACTTTAATAAATATGACAAAAACGAAAAAAATGTTGAAAAAAAACGAATTATAATATATAATGCATAAAACAATGAAAAAAATAGGGGAAAAATTATGAATATACTTTTATGTGGAAATGCAAAAGTTTTTGATGGAGCACTTACAGAACTTATATCAATTACAAATAAAACAAAAGAAATAGTAACATGTTATATTTTTACAATGGAACTTACAAGAATAAAACAAGAATATATATCAATAAAAGATGAGCAAATAGAATTTTTAAATAAGGTAGTAAAAACAAAAAATCCAGAAAATAAAGTAATAAAAATAGATGTTACAGATTTGTATGAAAAGGAATTTAAAAACTGTAAGAATGAAAGTGCATATTGCACACCATATACATTATTAAGATTATTATCTGACTTAGTACCAGAAATACCAGATAAAATATTATATTTAGATATTGATATGATGGCAGGAGATGATATATCAAAATTATATAATATAGATATAACTGATTATGAATATGCTGCAGTAAAAGAAAAATATGGTTCAGTATTTTTATATCCAGATTATATAAATGCTGGAATGCTATTATTGAATATGAAAAAAATAAAAGAGACAAGACTTTTAGAAAAAGCAAGAAATTTAATAAAAAACAAAAAAATGTTATTTGCAGATCAGGATGCAATTTATTATTCAACAACCAAAAAATTATTATTACCAAGAATATATAATGAACAATCAAAATTTAATAAAAAGGATACGGTGATTTGTCATTTTTGTAAAAGACTTTTAGTTTGGCCATATCCACGTATAGAAAATTATAAGCAATGGCATATAAAAGAAGTTCATGAAATACTAAAATGCTATGCATTTGATGATGATTTAAATGAATATATGGAATTTAAAAAAGAATATGAAATAAGAGAGGGAGAAAAAATAAATGAATAAGGAATTAAATGTAATACCAGTTTTTTATGCTGTTGATGATAATTATATAGCAATTTTAGGAACATCAATAAAATCTCTAATAGAAAATAGTTCAAAAGAAAATAAATATGAGATTAAAATATTATATACGAGTGTGTCAGAAAAAAATATAGATAGAATAAAAAAACTTGAACAAGAAAATGTTAGTATAGAATTTGTAAATGTAAGTGAGCAACTAAAAGAAATTGATTCAAAACTTTATACACGTAACTATTTTTCAAAGACAACATATTTTAGATTATATATACCAGAAATTTATCCACAATATGATAAGGCTGTATATATAGATAGTGATACAATAGTTATAACAGACATTGCAAATTTATATAATGAAGATATTGGAAATAATTTATTAGGAGCAATACCAGATGGTGCAATTCAAGCAATACCAGTATTACAAGAATACGTAGAGAAAGTCGTTGGTGTTGTGGATTATAATAATTATTTTAATGCAGGAATTCTTTTAATGAACTTAAAAGGATTAAGGGAATATAAACTACAAGAAAAATTCTTATATTTATTAGAAAAAATAAAATTTGAAGTTGCACAAGATCAAGATTACTTAAACAGAATATGCAAAGGGAGAGTTAAATTATTAGACTTTGCTTGGAATAGAATGCCGGTTATGGGCGGAGAAGATAAGGAAATAAAAATAGTGCATTATAATTTAGGATTTAAACCATGGTATTTTGATAATGTATTATTTCAAGAATATTTTTGGAAATATGCTAAGCAAACAGAATTCCTTGATCAAATAAAAGAAATGGGTAAAAACTACACAGAAGCGGACAAAGAAAGAGATGATGCAAGTAGTGTAAAACTTATAGAATTAGCTAAGAAAGAAGCCGATTGTGTAGGTGATGATAGAATAAATAGGAGATAGTTTTATGAATACAAGAAGGAAATTAAAGGGCAATAAAGAAAAGAGAAATTTAACAGATATAAAAAATATATTAATAAGAAAAGAAAATACTGAAAAAAACAAAAGTATAGAAAATGAAAAACAAGTATCAATAAAAAAATCACAAAACAGATTAGATGTACTAAAAAAAATAGAAAAACTAGAAATGGAAGGAAAATTTGATATTGATGTTGAAGAAGACCCACCAACAATAGTACTAACTCCTGAAAATATAGATTATTTAAGAACAACAATGACTAGCAAAATAAAAAGAATATTTGCAAATGAAGTTGGAGAAAGATTTTTAGACAATTTATTAAAAAATAATAAATTAATTATAAAACAAATAAATGGACTTGAAAATTTAACCAAAATACAAACAGGAGCAATTATAACATGTAATCATTTTAATCCATTTGATTGTTTTACAATAGAAAAAACATTTAGATTATCTGGGCAAGCAAAAACAAAAAAATTACATAAAGTAATAAGAGAAGGTAATTATACTAATTTTCCAGGACTTTATGGATTTTTATTTAGAAACTGTGACACTTTACCATTAAGTTCAAATAAAAGAACGATGGTAGAATTTATGAAAGCGGTAGACACACTGTTACAAAAAGGTGATTTTATATTAATATACCCAGAACAAAGTATGTGGTGGAATTATAGAAAACCAAAGCCACTAAAACATGGAGCATTTAAAATTGCAACTAGAAACAATGTTCCAATTATACCAATATTTATAACAATGAATGATAGTAATATAATAGGAGAGGATGGATTCCCTATTCAAGAATATACTGTAAATATAGCAGAACCAATTTATCAAGATAAAAATTTAACACAAAGAGAAAATACAGAACAAATGTTAAATAAAAATTTTGAAATTTGGAAAAATATATATGAAGAATTTTACGGAATATCACTTGAATATACAACTAAAAAGGAAACTATGATAAATGAATAATAAAAAGACAATTTATTATGAAGATGAATTAAATGATGAATTTTCAACAGTAAAAATTATACCAAGAAAAATAGATGAGAATTATAAATATATACACAAAAACGTAATATGGAATGCATGTGCATTCATTTTACAAAATGTATTAAGTCTTCCAATAAAATATTTATATGCTAAAATAAAATTCAAAAATAAAATTATAGGAAAAGAAAAATTAAAGAAATATAAAAAACAAGGATATTTTATATATGGAAATCATACACAAGCATTTGCAGATACATTTTTAATAAGCAATAGTGTATTCCCAAAAATAAATTATTTAATAGTGAATCCAGAAAATGTATCTATGAAATTTTTAGGAAATGTTGTACAAATGTTAGGAGCAATACCAATACCAAGCAATAAAGAAGCAATGAAAAATTTTTTAGAAACAATAGAAAAAAGAATAAAAAAAGGATATTCAATAACAATATTTCCAGAAGCACACATATGGCCATATTATACAAAAATAAGACCATTTAAATCTGTATCATTTAAGTATCCTGTGAAATTAGGAACACCAACGTTCTGCATGACCAATACATATCAAAGTTATGGGAAAAATGGGGCTAAAGTAAAAATAGTATCATATATAGATGGTCCTTTTTTTCCAGATGAAAATTTGAATATTAAAGAGCAACAAGACAATTTGAGAAATAAAGTTTATAATACAATGGTAGAAAGATGTAAAAATAGTAATATTGAAGTAATTAAATACGAGAAAAAAATAGGATAAGGGGACTAAGGGGGATTAAGGGGCCACCACATAAAATCCCTCTTTTTTTTTCAAATTTTATTTTTGAATTTTAAAATAAGAAAGAGGGATTTTATGTGGTGGCCCCTTAATCCCCTTATTTTATTTTTTATTTTTATAATATTTACAGTACTCTTTAACCGCACAACTAGTACATTTAGGCTTTCTTGCAATACAAGTATTTCTACCATGCCAAACAAATAAATGATTAATATCTTTTAGATATTCTTTGGGAAAAATTTTAATTAAATCTTGTTCAATTTTAGAGGGGGTAGATTCTTTAGAAAGACCAATTAAATTAGAAATTCTTTTTGCATGTGTATCAACAGCAATACCTTGAGGTTTATTAAAAACTTCTAACATAACTACATTAGCAGATTTTCTGCCAATACCTGCTAAACTTTGTAAATCTTCCATATTATCAGGGACTATACCACCAAAATTCTCAAGAACTTGTTTTGCACATAATTTAATATTTTTAGCTTTATTTTTATAAAAACCACATGGATGAATAAGAGCTTCTAATTCTTTAATATCAATATTAGCGAAATCCTGAATAGTTTTACATCTTTCAAAAAGAGCAGGAGTAGTTTTATTAACTCTTTCATCAGTACATTGTGCAGAAAGCATTACAGAAACAACCATTTGAAATGGAGTTTTAAAATCCAAACTGCAAGTTGCATCAGGATAAGTCTTTTTTAAAATTTCAACAAAATTTATAATATCATTTTTTTTCATATATAAAACCTCGTTTATAAAATATTTTTTTATATATTATATAAGGTAAAAACATAAAAATCAACAATTAAAACAAAAGTAACATAAAAAAGGAACAATAAAACATTTAAATTAATATAATATATAAAAAAAGAAGGAGGTAATAATATGTTTTGTGCATTAAAAAAGACAATAGGAGTTATACTTATAGGAATAGGACTTGGCATATTATTGGTATTATTACTTCCACTTACAGGTTGGCTATTTATAATAGGTGTTGCTCTTGCATGTGTAGGATTAATGTGGCTTGCTTGTTAAAAAAGGAGGGTATTACATATGACTATAGTTGTTAAAAAAGTTCCAAAATTTTTACGAGGATTTGTAAAATTGATTTTTGGAATTAAAGATTAAATTTTTGTAAAGCAAATTTCTGTATAATGTATTTATATTATGGGAATTTTAGAGGACTTTCCTACAATATAAATAAAAAAAGAGCTTATGCTCTTTTTATTTTACCATCTTTTAAACATTTTGCACAAACGTGAATTCTTTTTGTTTCACCATTTTCCATTATAGCTTTAACACTTCTTAAATTTGGTTTCCAAGTTCTTGGACTTCTTTTACTTATATGTGAACGAGTAATGCTAAGCTTATTTCCATTACTTTGTGATTTACCACAAACTGCACATTTAGCCATTATCTTTGCACCTCCTAAATTTTTAAAATAAATTGACTGCTAATAAGTTTATCATAAAAAAATAAAAAAAACAAGTATTTTTTTAAAATTACTAAAAAAACCTTGCAAAATAGGAAAAATATGGTATAATATATAAGCTATTAAATTTACATTGTAGCATAAAACAGTTTGCCAGACTATATTTGGCAAAAGATGAACAAATTGAAAGGATGAATATAAAAATGAATTGTAAAGTAGAAAAAACAAAAAATGCAAATGAAGTAAAATTAGAATTAATAATAGAAGCAGAAAAATTTGATGAAGCTATAAAAAAAGTATATTTTCAAAGTGCAAAATACTTTAATATACCAGGATTCAGAAAAGGTAAAGCTCCACAAAATATAGTAGAAAAATATTATGGAAAAGAAATTTTTTATGAGGATGCGTTTAATGAAGTAGTACCAGGAGAATTAGAGGAAGCATTAAAAGAAAATAACATTGAAGCAGTTAGTAGGCCAGATATAGATGTAAAGCAAATAGAAAAAGGAAAAGATTTAATATTTACAGCAGTATTCCAAACAAAACCAGAAGCAGAACTTGGAAAATATAAAGGTATAGAAATACCAAAAATAGAGTATACTGTATCAGATGAAGATATAGAACATGAATTAGGACATATGCAAGAACACAATTCAAGATTAATATCAATAGAAGATAGAGCTGTTGAAAGTGGAGACATTACAGTAATAGATTTTGAAGGATTTGTAGATGGTGTAGCTTTTGAAGGTGGAAAAGCTGAAGGACATGAACTAGAAATAGGAAGTAATACATTTATACCAGGATTTGAAGACCAAATAATTGGTATGAAAATTGATGAAGAAAAAGATATAAAAGTAAAATTCCCTGATGAATATTTTTCAAAAGACTTGGCAGGAAAAGATGCAACATTTAAAGTAAAATTACATGAAATTAAGAAAAAAGAACTACCAGAATTAGATGATGAATTTGCAAAAGATGTAAGTGAATTTGATTCATTAGAAGAATTAAAGAAAAGTATCAAAGATAATTTAGAAAAAGATAATGAACAAAAACAAAAATACGAAACAGAAGATGCTGTTATAAAAGCAGTATGTGAAAATGTAAAAGTTGATATTCCATCAGGAATGATAGAAACAGAAACAGAAGATATGTTAAAAAATATTGAAAATAAATTAGCATATCAAGGATTAAAATTAGAACAATATCTTCAAATGATGGGAAAAACAGCTGAAGAAGTTAAAAAAGAATATGAACCTCAAGCAATTGAAGCTATAAAATCAAGATTAATGTTAGAAGCAGTAATAAAAGCAGAAAAAATAGAGGCAACAGAAGATGAAATAGTAGAAAAAGTTAAAGAAATGGCTAAAAATTATGGAAAAACAGATGATGAAGAATTCTTGAAAAATGAAAATGTAAGAAAATACATAAAAAGTGGATTAGAATCTGAAAAAGCACTAGAATTTTTAGTAAAAAATGCAAAAATAAAATAAAAATGTCCCAAAGGGGACAGTCCAATTGAGGACATTTAGAAAAAGGTTGGGGAGGAAAAATAAAAAAAGATTCATTACCAACCTTTTTTGTTTAAAATTATAGACCAAAAGTTAGATATGAAAGGTTAAAAATATAAAGGAGGAAAAAATATATGTTAGAAAAAGATAGTTTAGTACCTTATGTAATTGAGCAAACAAGTAAAGGAGAAAGATCATACGATATTTTCTCAAGATTATTAAAAGACAGAATTATATTTTTAGGAGAAGATGTAAATGCAACTTCAGCAGGATTAGTAATTGCACAATTATTATTCTTAGAATCAGAAGACCCAGATAAAGAAATATTCTTATATATAAATTCACCAGGAGGTTCAATAACAGATGGTATGGCAATTGTTGATACAATGAACTATATAAAATGTCCAGTATCTACAATATGTGTAGGGTTAGCAGCAAGCTTTGGAGCAGTTCTTCTAGCAAATGGAGAAAAAGGAAAAAGATTTGCAACACCAAATTCAGAAATATTAATTCATCAACCATTAATAGGTGGTCAAGGAGGAGGAATTTCAGGGCAAGCAACTGAAATTAAAATTCATGCAGACCACATGATAAGAACAAGAGAGAAATTAAATAAGTTATTAAGCGAGAAGACAGGGCAATCTATTGAAACAATAGAAAAAGATACTGAAAGAGACCACTATATGACAGCACAAGAAGCATTAGAATATGGATTGATTGATGGTATTATGGATAAAAGAATATAAATTTAAATAATAATTCTTGTTTAAATTATGAGAAGTAAAATAATGGAGGATAATATAAATGACTAGAAATGATGTACCTAAAAGTGTAAAATGTTCATTTTGTGGAAAATCACAGGAAAATGTAAAAAAAATAGTAGCAGGACCAGGAGTATATATTTGTGATGAATGTGTAGATTTATGCACAAGTATAATTGCAGCAGAAATTTATGAAAATGATGAGGTAGGATATACATTAAATGATTTAGATCAAATTCCAAGCCCAAAAGAAATAAAAAAAGTCCTAGATGATTATGTAATAGGACAAGAAGAAGCAAAAAGAACATTATCAGTAGCAGTATATAATCATTATAAAAGAATAGCACATGAAGAAAGCAATAAAAAAGATGATGTAGAAATACAAAAAAGTAACATATTACTTTTAGGACCAACAGGATGTGGAAAAACACTTCTTGCAAGAACACTTGCAAAAATTTTAAATGTACCATTTGCAATAGCAGATGCAACAACACTTACAGAGGCAGGATATGTTGGAGAAGATGTTGAAAATATTTTATTAAAACTTATACAAGCAGCAGATGGAGATATTCAAAAAGCAGAAAAAGGGATTGTTTATATAGATGAAATAGATAAAATAACAAGAAAATCTGAAAATTTATCAATTACGAGAGATGTTAGTGGTGAAGGAGTGCAACAAGCATTATTAAAAATAATTGAAGGCACAATAGCATCAGTTCCACCACAAGGAGGAAGAAAACATCCAAATCAAGAAATGATACAAATAAATACAGAAAATATCTTGTTTATATGTGGAGGAGCATTTGAAGGGTTGGAAAATATTATAAAAGATAGAACTGGTAAGAAAAGTATAGGATTTGGAACAAAAATAGAAAGTCAAAAAGAAATAAACAAATATGAAATTTTTCAAGAAATGTTACCACAAGATTTATTAAAATATGGATTAATACCAGAATTTATAGGAAGATTACCAATAATTGCAACACTTAAAGATTTAGATAAAGAAGCATTAATAAAAATAGCAACAGAACCTAAAAATGCTTTAGTTAAACAATATAAAAAATTATTAGAAATGGATGATGTAGAACTTGAATTTAGTCAAGAAGCATTAGAAGCAATAGTAGATAAAGCAATAGAAAGAAAAACGGGAGCCAGAGGACTTCGTTCAATTATTGAAGAGATAATGAGAGATATTATGTTTGAAATACCTTCAACACCTAATATTTCAAAATGTATAATAACTAAAGAAACAGTTTTGAATAAAAAGGAACCAGAAATAATAATTGATGAAGAAAAAGAAGTTGCACAAGAAAGAAATAAAAAAAATAGACATATTCCATCTAAAAAAGATAAAGAAACAGCATAATAGAAAATCTCTAGTAGGCCATATTTATAGCTTACTAGAGATTTTTATCACTCAAAAATACGATTTCCAATAACTCTTAAATTTTGATAATCGCCCCGAGTTTCATCGGAACAGGAATTGTCAACTTCCTGTAGAAAAATCTCTAAGGCATACATTGCATCAGGTACTGATTCGTAGGTTGTTGATAAAAGTTCTTCTTTTGACATATTCCCTTCTCCTTTCTGTAGTTGATACTTTAGATGATAACTCATATAAAATGAAAAGTCTGTCGAAAAAGATGGTAACTATAGAAAAATTTCTATAATATAAAACTGTAACATAAAGGGAGAATTAAAAGGAAGCTCCTAGCACTAAAATTCCTAAATTATCTTTATAAATTTCATCAAATTGAGAAATAGGAAGAGGATTTACACCAATTCCAGCTTCTATTGTATATCCAGGTCTCCTATATTCTTGCAAAAACCAGTCTTTATAACCTGCAAAACTTGAGTTATAGGGCGTATTTGCTAATTTGTAACCACTCACGTTGGAAAATGCTTCTCCAATACCTTTTGATTGTGATGGTTCATAGTTTTGAAATTGCCAATAAATTTCTTTACCTTGCGTGTGATATGATAATATTAATCCAAAATTATTTTTTGGGGTAAAATTATATATAGCTAAATCCTCTGGTTCACTAAGAGGACTATATCCTACAAAATCACGAGGAGCAGGAGATGTAAAACCTTGTGAATATTTTATATTTTTAGCAGTTTCCCACCCAGCAGGAAATTGCAGATTCAAATCTACGCCATTAATATTAGCTTTCCAACCGATTAGGAAAAGGAATATCTGGAAATTGCTTAGATATGTTCAAAACATTTAAATATGTAGCAGAAGATTTGTTTAAATTCCCTGTAACTAAATCAACTCCATCAGGATTAATCATAGGCATAATATAAATAGAAACAGAATTAAATAAATTTCTAACAGAATATCCACATAGTGCAGAATTATTGTTATATGAAATACAATAATCTTCAATAAATTTCATAAGCAAAACACTTGTAATCCACTCATTTGCATGTATTGAAGCAGAATAAAAAACTTTTTTTCCACCCATACCAAGTTTAATAACATAAATATTTTTCCCTAAAACACTATTTCCAACAGTTTGGATATTCAAAAAAGGATATGTATGATTTAAAGTAACAAGATTTTGAGACATTAAAGAATAGTTATAACTAATATTTGTAGGAACAATACCCATAAAAATCACCTAAAATATAGTATGAAAATATAAGTAAATTGTTGATAAAAAAAATAAAATATAGTATAATTTAAAAGAATATGGGGATGTAATGGTTTCGACATATTACTAGAAAAATAGATAGCAAGTAGTGGATTCTCGTTGGCCACTTAAAAAAACGGGAAATTAAGAATAAACGCTAACAATAATAGAGAATTAGCATACGCTGCCTAATTGCAGTGTCATCTTATTTAAGTAGCCTACTGATTTAAATAGGGTGTCAAATTAAAGTAGGAAACAAAACTATTTTTGTTTTAGAAATAGTGGGTATTTTATAAAACTATACTTTTAATTAGCCTGTTTATCGGCGAGTTAAAAATGAATAAAAAAGATAAAATAAACTTGTAGAAGTCTATTTGGAAAGTATTATGGACAGGAGTTCGACTCTCCTCATCTCCACCAAAATTTCCTAGTATATGTAAGGAGATAATGTAATGTCTGTAGAAAAAATTAAAGCACTTGGAAAAAATAAATCTATAGAAAATTTTAACATTTTGGTTAAAATGTATAATAGCAATATAACTGTTGAGGAAAAAAGAGAGGTTGTATCATCTATTGGTAGGCAAAAAGAATTAGACTTGATTTATGACTTTTTAAAAGAGAATGCTTTTAAAAAGAATTATATGGATATAATTTATCAGATGTTTAGAACAACACTTGTATATTATTATGATGAACGATTTAAAAATTTATGTGAAAAAATGAAGAAATATTATAATAATGAAGTAATGAACAAAATGTATGAATTTAAAATGGCACCAAAATTTAATAAAGAAAGACTACATAAAAGTTCTATTACTAAACCTACAATTTTGGAAGGTGATAGTTCTGAAACCTTGAAAAATATAAAAGATGGGGATATTCAATTAATATTTACATCACCACCTTATTATAATGCAAGGGAATATTCAGATTATATTAATTATAGAAAATATTTAGATGATTTAAAAAAAGTGTTTATAGAATGTAATAGAATTTTACAGGATGGTAGATTTATTATAGTAGATGTATCTCCTGTAATTACCAAAAGGCCGGGAAGAGAATATGAATCTATAAGATATCCTATTCATTTTGATTTGCATAATGTATTAATTAATTCTGGATTTTATTTTGTTGATGAAATTATATGGGAAAAGCCCGAACCATCTGTTCCGAACAGGATTGGTGGATATATCCAAACTAGAAATCCATTAGCATATAAGCCAAATTGCGTTACAGAAAGCATTATGGTATATAGGAAAAAATCAGACTTTTTATTAGATAAAAATATAAATTTTTATACTTCAAATCCTGATTATGTTCCTAATGATGAAAAAGTAGATAGATCTAATATATGGAAAATTGCTCCTGCCAATAACAAGAATCATCCTGCTGTGTTTCCAGAGAAACTATGTAAAAAAATTTTGAAATATTACTCTTTTAAAGGTGATACTGTTTTAGATCCATTTGCAGGAAGTGGAACATTTGGAAAAGCTGCTTATAAAATGGGAAGAATACCTGTTATGTGTGAAATGAATGAGGATTATATAAAAGTAATTAAGGAGGAAAATATATATGATGACATTTCAACATCAAGTAATTGAGAATACAATTGAAAAGTTATTAAAAGGCAAAGATTATAGAGAAGAAGTAGTTAATGCAATAAATGCTGAGTTTTTTGATTTTACCATTACATTTTTTAAAAAAATAGTTTCAGCTAAATTGGACTCACAAGAGATTAGCTTGGATTGGTATTCAAAAAACTTTATAAATAATGCTAAAATTAATCCAGCTGAAAGTGCAATTTTTGCTGGTATGAATAAAAAGACTATTACTAATATATATGGTACTGCATCAAAAGATGTAGTTTTGGATGTTGCTAATGCTAATTTTAATTATTTAGCTTCCTTGATTGATGAGTTGAAACAAGATGCTACTGATGAAATAGGAATATCTATAAAGCTAACATATCTTGATGTATATGTAGAATTGGATTTAGCTGAAAGTCTAATTGTAATTAATGCACTAGCAACAAAAAAAGCTGCTATTCGTGGAGGTGCTTGGAGTTCTATAGGAAAAAAAGTAGAAAAACCATTAGTTACAAAATTATGTTTATTATGTGGAGTTCCAATAAATCATATTGATTCAAGTATTTTTATTAGAAACATGGAATTGGATTATGATAGAGAAGTTGACTATAAAATATATGATAGAGATATGAATGAAATAAGAGTTGAAGTTAAATTAATGGGAAAAGGAAATCCGGAAAGTGCAGATGTTATTTATGCAAGAGATACAAAGATGTTTATAGCTGATACTTTAAGTTTACAAAATAAACATCAATTTGATTGTAATAACATTCCATATATAGAAATGAAAAATAATAATGATGTTATAGGAGATTTTAAAAAAGCTCTTGATAGACTAAATGTTCCATATACTAAATAAAGCTACTGCAAAACGACTTGTAAATTTAGATTTATTAGTGTAAAATATCATTAAATTGTAAATAATAATAGGAGGAAAAAATAAAAAATGAGATTTGTAACAGATGAAGACTCGAAGAAAGAATATAAAAAATTTTTAGAAGGACACGAAAGATGTAATTTTCAACAATCATTAGAATGGGCAGAAATAAAAAAGCCAAATTGGATACCAGAAGTAATATTAGCAGAAGATGAAGAAAAAAATATAATAGGATCACTATGTATATGGATAAGAAAAATGCCTATATTTGGAAATATAATGTATGCACCAAGAGGACCTGTATGTGATATACACGATATATCAGTTATGAAGCAATTAACAGATGGAGCAAAAGAACTAGCAAAAAAATATAATGCAATAGGATTAAGAATAGAACCAGATATAGAAACTAGTAACCAAGCATTTAGGGATATAGTAACAAATTTAGGATATAAAATAAAAGATGATGCAAAAGACTTTAAAGATGAAATTCAACCAAGATTTGTATTCAGACTAGATATTAAAGACAAAACAGAAGAAGAAGTAATGGCCGGGTTTCATCAAAAATGGAGATACAACATACGTTTAGCAGGAAGAAAAGGAGTAGAAGTAAGAGAGGGAACAAAAGAAGATTTAAAAGATTTTCACAAAATAATGATAGAAACAGGAAATAGAGATGGATTTATAACAAGACCATTAGAATATTTTGAAAAAATGTATGAAAATATGGTACCAGAAGGACATATGAAATTACTTATGGCATATTATGAAGGAAAGCCAATATCAGGAGTAATACCAATATTCTATGGAAACAAGACATGGTATTTATATGGAGCAAGCAGTAATCAACATAGAAATTTAATGCCAAACTATTTATTACAATGGGAAATGATAAAAATGGCGATAGCAAGACATGATGATATATATGATTTTAGAGGAGTATCAGGTGTAGTTGATGAAAATCATCCACAATATGGTTTATATAGATTTAAAAAAGGATTTGGAGCAAAATTCACAGAATTTATAGGAGAAATTTATATACCATTTAAACCTTTAAAATATAAAATGTACAAATTTTCAGAGAAAGCATTCAGAACATTAAGGCAAATAAAAAGAAAGATTAATAAAAAATAAAATCTGTCCCTAATGGGACAAAAATGTCCCAAAAGAACCGTCCCCATGGGACAAGGAGTGAAAAAATTTGAAATCAGTAATAATAAATAAAGAAGATTTAAGATATAATATTGAAAAAATAAAGGAATATGCAAATACAAATTTACCAAATGATAATGGAGATAAAGTAAAAATAATAGCAGTAGTAAAATCAAACGGATATGGATTAGGAATAGTAGAATATACAGAATTTTTAGTTGACAATGGAATAGATTTTTTTGCAGTATCAACAGTTGAAGAAGCTCTAAAAATAAGGAATACAGGTATTAAAGAAAAATTATTGATGCTATCATCAACAAGTGTAGAGGAAGATGTAAGAAGTTTAATTAAAAATAATGTAATATTAACTATTGGCTCAAAAGAATCTGCTGAAATAGCTGACAAAATTGGACAAGAATTAAATAAAAAGGTAAAAGCACATATAAAAATTGATACAGGATTTGGAAGATATGGATTTGAATATTGTAACAGGGATAAAATGATACAAACATTAAAAAATTTAAAAAATGTAAAGATAGAAGGGACATTTACACATTTTTCAAATGCATATTATGATGATAAATATACAAAATTACAATTTGACAGATTTATAGATTGTGTTGAAGTTTTAAAAATGAATGACATAGAAACAGGAATACTACATGTATGTAACACATCAGCTTTTATAAAATTTCCAAATATGCATTTAAATGCAGTAAGAATAGGTTCAGCATTTAATGGAAGAATATCTTTTAAAAATTCAATGGGACTAAGAAAAGTAGGGTATCTAAAATCGAATGTAGCAGAAATAAGGGAACTTCCAAAAGGATTTAATGTAGGATATTCAAATACATATAAAACAAAAAAAGAAACAAAAGTTGCAATAATTCCATGTGGATATTCTGATGGCGTAAATGTACAAAATGGAAGAGATATGTTTAGAATGATTGATAAAATTAGATATACAGTAGAAGATATAAGAAACATATTTAAAAAACAAAAAATATATGTAACAATCAATAAACAAAAATGTCCAATATTAGGAAGAATAGGAACATACCATGTTACTGTAGATATAACTGGAAAAAATGTTAAAATAAATGATGAAGTTGTGTTTAATACTAATATTAAACACATTGACAGTAGTATTAAAAGAATATGGAATTAACAGTTAAACATACAAAATTTGAAAATTTTGTATGACAGTGAGAGAATGAAGTGAACGAAAAGGAGAGAAAATAAATTGAGAAAGAATCTACAAAAAGAAGAAAAAGAACAAAAAAGTGAAATGAAAAAGGGATTTTTTAAAAAAATATGGTATTCAATAGATAAAATAGAAAAATATTCAGAATTATCAGCAGAAGGATTTGGAAGAGCTATACAGTATTTAAGCATTTTAATTATAATATTAGCAGTAGTATCATCAGCTGTTACAACATATAGAACAAGTAAAGAAATAAAAAATATTAGTGAATATATAAACGAAAATGCACCAGAATTCACATATAAAGATAATATATTAACTATGGACTCCCAAGAACCAATAGTTGATGAAAACTCAGAGTTTGGAAAGATAATAATTGATACAAATACGGAAGAAGAACAACAAATAAATCAATATATAAATGATGCAGAAGAAGATAATACAGTAATTGTATTAAAAGATAAATTAATATTAAAGCAAACTGGAGTAGTAGGAACAACTAATTACACTTATAAAGATTTATTTCAACAAGTAGGTATAACAGAATTTAATAAAGAGACATTAGTAAAGTATTTAACAAGTTCAAATATGATGTCATTATATTTAAATTTATTTATGACATTATTTATATATGCATTTGTAATACAATTTATTAATACAATATTTTATGTAATAGTAATAAGCATTGTTGGGTATATAGCAACAATAGTTTTAAGATTAAAAATAAGGTATGTAGCAGTATTTAATATGGCAGTATATGCTGTAACTTTACCAACATTACTAGATGTTTTATATATTGGAATAAATGCATTTTATAATTATGTAATAGGATATTTTGAAGTAATGTATGTAATGGTAGCTTCAATTTATATGATAGCAGCAATATTTATACTAAAATCAGAATTTAATAAAAAACAAGGAGAAATACAGCAAGTTATTGAAGTAGAGAAAAAAGTAAAAGAAAATTTAAAAGAACAACAAGAGAAAGAAAATAAAGAAGAAAATAAAACTACAAATAAAAAAGATAAAAATGAGAAAGAAAAGAAAGGAGAACAGCCTAAAGAACAACAAGAAAATGAAAAAGAAGGAGAAGAACCTGAAGGTTCAAATGCATAATAAAAATATATAAAAATTGGAAAGGGAATTATAAGAATAATGGATAATAAAAAAAATAGAAAAAATAATAAAAGTATAGCAATAGCAGCAGTTATTTTGATTATTATAATAAGTATCTTATCTGGGGTAGCAATTTATTTTTTAACAAATAATAAAGAAAAAGATGATAAAACACTTGCATATACAGATTTAATAAAAGAAATTTCTTATGGAAATGTAGAAAAAGTAGAAATGACAGTTGGAAGTACTAGTCTAAAAATAAAAATGAAAGATGTAGAGGAAGAAAAAAAATCAATAGTTCCGAATACAGAAGCATTTATAGAATTAATACAACAAAAGGTAGCAGATGGAAATGATATAGAATTAATACAAAAACCTAAAAATGCTTTAATGCAAATACCAGCGACACTTTTAAGTTTACTTCCTACATTTATAATGATTGCATTATTTATAATGATATTTAAAATGCAGGGATTAGGAGAAAAAGGGCAAGTATATGAAGATACTGAAAGAAAAACAAAAATTAGGTTTAAAGATGTTGCGGGATTAGATGAAGAAAAAGAAGAATTAATAGAAATAGTAGATTTCTTAAAAAAACCAGAAAAATTTACTAAAATGGGAGCCAAAATTCCAAAAGGTGTTTTATTATATGGAAAACCAGGAACAGGAAAAACTTTAATAGCAAAAGCAATAGCAGGAGAAGCAGATGTACCATTTATATCAATGAGTGGATCAGAATTTATAGAAATGTTTGCAGGACTTGGAGCTTCAAGAGTAAGAAAATTATTTGAAAAGGCTAGAAAATTAGCTCCATGTATTGTATTTATAGATGAGATAGATGCAATAGGTGCAAGAAGAACTTCAAATAGTGGTGCAGAAACAGAGAATAATCAAACTTTAAATCAATTATTAGTTGAAATGGATGGATTTAGTTCAGAAGAGACCATAATAGTATTGGCAGCAACAAACAGACCAGAAATGCTTGATAAAGCTTTATTAAGACCTGGTAGATTTGATAGACAGATAACTATTCCTGCTCCTGATTTAAAGGGAAGATTAGATATATTAAAAATACACAGTGAAGGTAAAAGATTATCAGATGATGTTAATTTAGAAAGCATTGCAGAAGATACAGCTGGATTTACAGGTGCAGAACTTGCTAATATTTTAAATGAGGCTGCAATTATTGCTACAATAAATAAGCATGAAGATATTGAAAATTCAGATATTGAAGAAGCGGTTAAAAAGGTTACTGTTGGATTAGAAAAACATAGTAGAGTATATTCAGAAAAAGATAAAAAATTAACAGCGTATCATGAAGCTGGACATGCAGTAGTTAGCCAATATCTACCAACACAAACATCTGTAAAAGAAGTATCTATAATACCAAGAGGAGTAGCTGGTGGATATACAATGTATAAGTCAGATGAAGATAAATATTATGTATCAAAAACTGAAATGAAAGAAAAATTAATTGCACTTCTTGGTGGTAGAGCAGCAGAAAAATTAGTGTTAGATGATATATCAACAGGTGCAAGCAATGATATTGAAATTGCTACAAAAGTTGCAAGAGAAATGGTTACAAAATATGGTATGAGCGATAATTTAGGACCAATTGATTTTCAAGGTAAAGAACAAAATGATATGTTAGTTTTTGGAGAGAATATTGGAGATAGAATAGGTGCAGAAGTAAAATCATTAATAGATGAAGCATATAATAATGCTCAAAAATTGTTAATTGAACATAGAGACAAGTTGGATACTATTGCACAGACTTTACTTGAAAAAGAGAAAATTAATGAACAAGAATTTAAAAAAATATTTGAATAGAAAAGCGGTAGCATGTGCTACCGCTTTTTGGAAATTCTTGGCAAAGTCAATGAAGATAATCTTCTTGAAAATTCCGAAAAAGATTCAAGAGAATGGAAGCGAGCAGTATTATAATTTTCTAAGTTTCCATTCAATTCGGAAATCCAGTTACAAATTTGTGATGAATTTGCTGAGAAAATATCAATTGTACTGCTAAGTGTGCTTACCCGACCATCTTCATCAAGTATTGCATTAAATTTAAACTTATTTGCCATTATATTCCTCCTATAATGTGTAAACATAAAGTTTCATATACTATAATACCAAAAAATTCCAGAAAAGTCAATCAAAATCTTTTCTTTACTATTCATAAATTTATCGGCTGTCTTTCATTCACTAGAAATTCTATAAATTTTTTATGGCACCTTTCCACTAAAGTGAACTCTTTCCATAAAAAATTTAAGAATTTCTATGTTCATTACAGTTGCAGTCTAAATTTATTCATAGTTAAAGAAAAGATTTTTCGCCCGTGAACATTTCTCAAGATAAACAATAACAAATTTTAAAGCTCATTCCATTCAAGCATATATTAAATATTTAAGGAGCATTTCCCTGAACAGAAAACATTACAAAAAGCTAAAATTATTTAGTTAATAATTCATAAATTGCTTTGCAATAAATATTACAAGCAGTTATTAAATTATCGATTGAAATGAATTCATCAATTTGGTGACACATATCTTTTTGGCCAGGCAAATTTGCACCAAAAGAAACAAAATTATCAAAAGCTCTTGCATAAGTAGCACCACCAATGGCGATAGGTTCATAATTTGAATTAGTATATTCATTATAAATTTTGCATAAAGTTTTAACTAAATAAGAATCTTTAGAAACGTAAAGAGGAACTTTTTTATCAGCAAATTTACAATAAACATTATCAAATTTTTTGCATATAGAAGAAAGAGTATTTTCAATTAAGTCGAATTTTGTATTTATGGGTACTCTTAAGTTAAGTCCAATTTTTAAATCATCATCTTTAAAATAAAATTTTCCAACATTTAAAGTTAATTTTCCAGATTCATCAGGAAAATTAATATTTAATTTTTCACCATTATAATCAAGACCAATATATTTTGTAAATAAATCAAATAAAGGAATTATAATATTATAATTTTTAAATAATTTATCCAAAATAATAATTAATCTTGCAATAGCATTTACACCTAAATCAGGGTGAGCAGAATGTGCTTGAATGCCATATGATATTATTTTTAGTTCATAACTATTTATAATTTCAGTTTTAATATTAAAATTATATTTTGATGCAATATTATTGATAAAATTATCAATATCAAGAATTTTAATATTGTTATTTATAGAAATTATGCAGCTACAATATTTAGGAACGACATTTAAAGGATTATTATTACAATCAATATTTTTTAAAACTATATCTTTATTTAAAAAAATTGAATAGTTCATTATTAAAAAAGGAGAGATAAGGCCTTTTTCAGCATATATACATGGAAAATCAGCATCGGGACTAAAACCAATAGAAGGTATTTCTTCATGTTTTTTGTAATAATCAATACACTTCCAATTTCTTTCTTCATTTAAGCCTAAAATTAATCGAACTCTTTTGTTTATATTAATAGAGTTATTTTGTACATAATCCATAACAGCTTTCATAGCGTATAAGCTAGCCATAACGGGTCCTTTATCATCAATACTACCTCTGCCATAAATTTTATTATCAATAATTTGTGCATCAAAAGGAGGATATGTCCAGTTTTTACCTTCGGGAACAACATCTAAGTGCCCAACAATTCCAATTAATTCATTACCAGAGCCAAATTCTATGTATCCACAATAACCATCAATGTTTTTTGTTTTAAATCCTAATTTTTTACCTAGTTCTAAAACATAATCTAAAGCTTTAACAGTATTTTTCCCAAATGGTGCATTTATATCAGTTGATTCCTCATACACACTTGGAATTTTAATTAATTCTTGTAAATTCTTAATAAGTTCATTTTTGTTAATATATTTTTTAAACATTTAATCACACCTTTCAAAAATATTATGTTATTATTATACTACAATAATATTATATTTGCATAAAAAATGTTGCAGAAAAATGATATTAAATATATAATAGTCACAATATAAAAATAAAAAGGAGAAAGAATATGGGAAACAAAAAGATAAAAGATATTGAAGAACTTAAAAGTATGGCTAGAAAAATAAGAATGGGAATTGTAGAATCAGTATATAGTGGAGAATCTGGACATCCAGGTGGTTCGCTTTCAATAGCAGATATAATGACAGTTTTATATTTTAATGAAATGAATATAAATCCTGAAAATCCAAAAGATGAAAATAGAGATAGATTAGTATTATCTAAAGGACATTGTGCACCAGCACTATATTCTGCTTTAGCAAACAGAGGATTTTTTGAAGTAGATGAGTTACGAACATTAAGAAATATAGAGAGCAGATTACAAGGACATCCAGATATGAAACATATACCTGGAGTAGATATGACAACAGGTTCATTAGGACAAGGGTTATCAGCAGCAAATGGAATGGCAATAGCTGGGAAATTAAATAATAAAAATTATAGGGTATATTGCATTTTAGGAGATGGAGAAATAGAAGAAGGACAAATTTGGGAAGCTGCAATGGCATCAAATAAATATAAATTAGACAATTTATGTGTAATAGTAGATAATAATAATTTGCAAATAGATGGAACAATTGAAGAAGTTATGAGTTCATATCCGATAGATGAAAAGTTTAAAAGTTTTGGATTTCAAATTATTAATATTGATGGCCATAATATTCAGGAAATAATAGATGCTTTTGATGTTGCAAAAAATATTAAAGGAAAACCAACTTGTATAATTGCTAAAACTATAAAGGGAAAAGGAGTTTCTTTTATGGAAAACCAAGTCGGATGGCATGGAAAAGCACCAAATAAGGAACAATATAACCAGGCTATGGAAGAATTGTCAAAAAATGCTTGACATTGAAGAAAAAAAATGTTAAAATTATTAACTGTAATCCGCTTAGTCAAGGTACATAAAAACTAATTTAATTTAGTTACCTTATCAAAGGATTAGCGAGTATACAAATAAGGGAGGTGCATTTTAAATGTACGCAGTAATTGAAAGTTGTGGAAAACAATACAAAGTAGCACAAGGAGATGTAGTATTTTTTGAAAAATTAGATACTGAAGAAGGAAAAAAAGTTACTTTTGATAAAGTAGTTTTAGTATCAGATGATGGAAAAGTACAAGTAGGAAATCCTTATGTTAAAGGTGTAAAAGTTGAAGGAAAAGTAGTTGCACATGGTAAAGCTAAAAAAATCATTGTTTTCAAAATGAAAGCTAAAAAGAACTACAGAAGAAAACAAGGACATAGACAACCATATACTAAAGTTGAAATAACAGCAATAAAAACAACTGCAAAAAAGACAGCTGAAAAAGCTGAAGAAAAAGTAGAAGCTTAAGTTATATTTAAGACTACATATTAATTAAAAAGATTTTAATTAAGAGAAGCTATATAAAAACTATAATCAAGCTATAAATTAAAAATAAAAGGTTTTTAATTTATGATGCACAAAGTGAAAGGAGTGAGAAAGCATGGCTCATAAAAAAGGTCAAGGTAGTTCACACAACGGTCGTGAGAGTGAATCTAAACGTCTTGGAGTAAAAAGAGCAGATGGACAATTTGTTTTAGCTGGTAATATATTAGTTAGACAAAGAGGAACAAGAGTATATCCAGGTGTTAATGTTAAAAAAGGTAGCGATGATACATTATATGCAGTAGTAGATGGTACTGTAAAATTTGAAAGAAAAGGTAGAGATAAAAAACAAGTAAGTGTTTATCCAGTGGAAGCCTAAGAATAATATATGAAAAGGAAGAACTAAAATATAAAATAGTTCTTCTTTTTTGTATTAGCTAAGAGTTATAACTATTCATAAAAGCTAGCAAAAATAATTGGTAAAAAATATCGACAATTAATCAAACTTGAAGCTATAATAAATTTGTAAAACAAAGGAAAAATAAGGAGGAATATAGTTGAAAAAGAAAAGTGATAGAACAGTTGATACTGTAGAGAGATACTTTAGAAAATAGAGCTCAAAAATATAAAATAGAAAATGCTATAACATTAATAGCACTTATAATTACAATCATAATATTGCTAATATTGTCAGGTGTAGCAATATCGCAATTAGTAGAAAGCGGGTTGATAAGGAAGACAACCTATGCAAGTAAAGAGACTTCAAAGACTCAAGCATTAGAAGAACTAAGATTGAAAGTATTACAAGTTCAAACAGATAAACATGGTTTAGCAACACTACAGGATTTGGTAAATGCTTTTAATTTAGATAGTGAAAATGAATATATAGTATCTTTAAGTCAAATAGAAAATATAACTGGTGAAGTACCAAACGTAGAAAATAGTAGTGAAATATATGTAATTTATAAAAATTTTCAATTTAAAATTGATAGTAATTTAGAAGTAACTTTTGTACAAGAATATCAAAGCAATAAACAAGTATCAAATATTACAACAAGATATTTATTGGTAGAGGTAGATGGATATTTTGAAAATGAAGATTGTGCTGTTATAAATGAAATATCAGTTTATAATAAAAATTATGAAAAAATAAATTATTCAATTTTAAAAGATTTAGAATATAAAATTGATAAATAAATATAAATAAAAATTTGATTACTAACAAAGTAATCAAATTTTTTTGAAAAAATACAAAAAAACATTTACAATTTTATTTTTTTTGTATACAATATATCAAGTGAAAAAAATGTCAAAAACAAAAGAAAATAGTCAAGAAAAGAGGCCTAATTAATGAAAATATTAATGTTAACATGGGAATACCCACCAAGAGTGGTAGGAGGAATATCAAGAGTAGTATATGATTTATCAAAAACCTTAATAAAAGATGGACACGATGTAACAGTTGTAACATATAAAGAAGGAGAGGCACCAGACTTTGAAGATGATAAAGGTGTAAAAGTATATAGGACTGGAAATTATATGATAAATTCAAACAATTTTATAGACTGGATAATGCAAATGAATTTTAATATGATTGCAAAAGCAAATGAAATAATAGCAAAAGAAGGAAAATTTGATGTAATACATGCACATGACTGGCTAGTAGCATATGCGGCAAAAACATTAAAAGATTCATATAATATTCCAATAGTTGCAACAATACATGCAACAGAGGCTGGAAGAAATAGTGGAATACATGATGAAACACAAAGATATATAAATGATACAGAATGGATGCTAACATATGAAGCATCAGAAGTAATAGTAAATAGTAATTATATGAAAAATGAATTACAAAGATTATTTGGATTACCATATGAAAAAATAAATGTGATACCAAATGGAGTAAATATGAGTCTATTCAATGGAATAGAAAGAGACTATAATTTTAGAAGAAAATTTGCAATGGACAATGAAAAAATAATACTATTTATGGGAAGACTAGTGTATGAAAAAGGAGTACAGCATTTAATAGCAGCAATGCCCAAAATATTAAATGGATATAATGACACAAAACTCGTTATATGTGGTAAAGGCGGAATGATAGATGAATTAAAAGCCCAAGTAAATGCTTTAGGAATATCAGAAAAAGTATATTTTGCAGGATATATGAAGGGAAAAGATGTACAAAAAATGTATAAAGCAGCAGATATATCAGTATTCCCAAGTACATATGAACCATTTGGAATAGTGGCACTAGAAGCAATGCTATCAGAAAATCCAGTGGTAGTATCAGACATAGGAGGTCTAAATGAAATAGTACAACATAAAGAAAATGGAATGAAAACATATTGTGGAAATCCAAATTCAATAGCAGATGCAATATTAGAACTATTATATGACCATAAACTATGTGCAGAAATAACAAAAAAAGCAAAAAACAAAGTCAGAAATGAATACAATTGGAGTAAAATATCACAAGATACTCACTTTGCATATCAAAAAGCAATTTGCCAATCAATGGCTGAAAAACAAAAAAGAGAACTTGAACAAGAAAGAGCAAACAAAACTAAAAAAGCTAAAAACACAGAAAAAGAAATATCAAATTTACTTACGTTTAAAAAACGTAATGCATATGCATAAAGTGTCCCATTGGGGACGTTTCTGTTTGGGACATTTTATTTATAAAATGTTTATAAAAGGAAATGTCTTCAATGGAATTTTTATATTTTAAAAAAATTCAAAAAATTCTACAAATTTAGCACAAAAAAAGTGTATAATTAAAAAGGAGGAAAATATGGAAGAGGAATTTAAATCAGGATTTGTAACAATAATAGGAAGAACAAATGTAGGAAAATCAACATTAATAAATTTGTTAGTAGGAGAAAAAGTAGCAGCAATAGCCAACAAAGTTCAAACAACCAGAACAGCAATAAAAGGAATAGTAAATAGAGAAAATTCACAAATTATATTCACAGATACACCAGGAATTCATAAGCCAAAACACAAATTAAATGAAACAATGGTAGAAACATCATTTGCTACAATACCAGATTCAGATATAGTGCTATTCATAGTAGAAGCAACAAGTGAAGAAATAGGCAGAGGAGATAGAATTATACTAGAAAAAATAAAAGAAGCAAAAAGAAAAACAATATTAATAATAAACAAAATAGATTTAGTAAAAAGAGAAAAATTGCTAAATTTAATTGATATTTACAGCAAAGAATATAATTTTGAATCAGTAATACCAATATCAGCATATCAAGAAAAATATAAAAATATCATATTAGATGAAATAGAGAAGAACCTAAAACCAGGACCTGCATATTATGATATTGAGGAATATACAGATCAAACAATTAGACAACTAGCCGAAGAAACAATAAGAGAAAAGGCTTTAAAAATGTTACAAGATGAAGTACCACATGGAATTTACGTAGAAGTTGAAAAAATGAACTTAAGAAAAAATAAACAAAATGAAGATATTTATGATATAGAAGCAACAATATATTGCTTAAGAGATTCTCACAAAGGAATAATAATTGGAAAAAATGGTGAAATGTTAAAAAAGATAGGAAGGGCAGCAAGAATTGATATGGAGCAAAATTTTGGAATAAAAGTAAATTTAAAAACATGGGTAAAAGTAAAAAAAGACTGGCTGGATAATGATTCTATTGTTAATAAGTTTAAATTGAAATAAAGATTAATTATAATTAAAGTATAAAAATATAAAAAATGCAAAAGATAAATTAAAGGTAAAACTTTAAGAATGGAGATGAGGCAGATGATAAAAAAAATAGCATGGGATGCATTTAAAAATACTGGAAATATAAATGCATTTTTAGAATATAAACAAATTGAAAATTTAGAAAAAGGAATTCAAGAGATACAAAATATACAGAAAATTACAAATATGAATGTTAATAATATAAATAAAAATAATACACAATTATAAAAGGGGGAAATGTTAGAATAAAGTCTAACATTTAAAATCAAATGGCAAATATAAAAATAAGTGGAATAATAATTGCGGAAAATAACATGGGAGATTATGATAAAATGCTTACAATGTTAACGCCAAATTATGGAAAAATATCTTGTGTGGCTAAAGGAGCAAGAAGGCCACAAAGTGCTCTTTTAGCAGGAACACAATTATTTTGTTTTGGAGAGTATTTAATGTATAAAGGCACAAATACATATCATATAAATTCATGTGAAACTATAGAGATATTTTACAATTTACGAACAGACTTAGACAAGCTCAAATATGCAATACATATTAATAAAATAATTCAAGATATAACAGAAGAAAATGAAAATTGTTATAGAATTTTACAATTATTTTTAAATACATTATATACAATATCAGAAACTAATAAAGATAAAGACTGGATATTGAGTGTATTTAAATTGAGACTTTTGTGTATTTTAGGGTTTACACCAAGAACTTTAAAATGTACAAATTGCAATGATGCAATAAATTTAACAAAATTTAGTATAAAGGATAACGGATTTAAATGTGAAAGTTGTGGAAGACAAGATAAATCCGCAATTGAGATGAGTGAGAGTGCTAAAAATGCAATAAAATATGTTATATCGGCTCCGCCTAAAAAATTATATTCTTTTAATTTAAAAGATGAAAGTCTAAAGGAATTTAAGTTAATTACGAAGATTTATTTTGATGAAAAAATGGAAAAAGAATATAAAATAGAAGAATTGTTCTAATAAGGAGAAGAGGGAAAAGAGGGAAAAGGGGGACGTGACTTAAAATCCCTGCTGTGTGTGACGGATTTTCTTAAGAGAAACAATTACACAGCAGGGATTTTAAGTCACGTCCCCCTTTTCCCTCTTTTCCCTTTTTTTAAAAAAACACTTGCAAAAAATAATAATAAAATATATAATAAAAACAGGCAAAGGTAAAAAAGAAGGGAGCGATTTTTATGAGAATAAAAATTATAGGAAAAGAACTAAAGATAACAGAAGCAATGAATGAGTACGTAGAAAAAAAATTAGACAGAATTGACAAATATTTTGAAGATGCCGAAGCAGATGTTACTTTAAAAACAGAAAAAAATGAGCAAACAGCAGAAATTTGCGTAATAGCAAATGGAGAAAGATACAGAGCTGTTACAGAAGACAAAGATATGTATGCATCTATTGATAGAGACATAGATATACTAGAAGGTCAAATAAGAAAATCAAAAACAAAAAAAGAAAAAATGATGAAAGATGCAAGTATTAGAACAATGGAAGTTGAAAGAGACCACATTGCAGAAATATCAAATGAAATAATAAAAACTTCTTATTATGAAATAAAACCAATGACACCTGAAGATGCAGTACTTGAATTACAAGCACATCCAACACATAATTTTTTGGCATTCATAAATGTTGAAACAGGAAAAGTAAATGTTATACATAAACTAAAAGATGGAAAAAATTATGGTTTGGTAGAACCTGAAGCATAAATAAAAGGTGATTAAATTATGAAATTTAAATCAAAAATAGTAAAAGAACAAAAAGGTTCTATAACATTATTTGTTTTAATAAGTATTATGTTTTTTGTAGTAGTATTAGTAGGATTATATGCTAATTCAAACAATAAAATTCAAAAACAACAAAGAGAATTAGAAAAAATACAAAAAAGTTATAATAAAATTAATATAAATGAATTATATGAAGAAACATATAATAAATATGCGAATGAATATAATTACTAGAACAATAGTGAACTGATTTAAAAGGCAGGAAATCATATCCTGCCTTTTATTTATATGTAAATAACAATTTAAATTGATACCTACATATTGATACTCTAATATTATAGATTAAATAGTATCAATAAAAAACAAAATATAACTTTCTGCCTCAATCATAAAGAAATAAATTCTGTCAGTATATCAAAAAATGAAACTATTTCATGTTGTTTTCAACTTGTTGAATCATTTTTTTAACCATGTTACCACCTATTCTACCAGCATCTCTAGCAGAAATATCACCGTTGTATCCATCTTTTAAATTAACACCAACTTCGCTAGCAACTTCATATTTGAACTTATCTAAGGCTGTCATAGCTTCTGGAACTAATTTTTTATTAGAATTGTTTGCCATAATATTCACCTCCTGCAAATATACATTTATAGAAAAAACATTTGCTTTTTCTAATACTATCATTTGCAAATTTTAAAATAATAAACAGGAAATTTTTACAAAAAATAAATATAAATTTTGTTTTTATATTATTAAATTTAAAATTGAGTTTTTAATTAATAATTTTTAATATTACAAAAATATTACAAAAATATTAACTTTTTATTACACAATAATATTTTGTTGATTTAAGTACTAATTTGATGTAAAATGTAATAGAGAATATAAAATAAAGTCGTTATTTAAGGAGGAATTTACAATGGCAACAAATCCAATGCAAAGAAAAGCAAGAAATTCATTTTTATTAGGTATATTATTAACTTTAGTATTAACAGGTCTAGTAATAGCATTTTTGCTAATTCAATTAAAAAATTATAAAGAAAAAGAAGCACAAGAACAGGCTAATAGTGTAAAAGTGTGGGTTTTATCAAATAATGTAATATCTGGACAAGTAATAACAACAGATATGTTGACACAAAAAGTTACAAATAAAGAATTAGTACCAAGTAATGCAATAGGAGATATGTCTATATTATCAAATTATGCATTAACAGATAAAGAAGGAAATGAAATAATAACTGAATATAAAAATAATGTAGCAACATTATACTTATCAAAAAATGGAAGTAAATTAGAAATAAAAACAGAGGAAGAAACTGGAAGCTATTATATTGAAACAAATGGAAATAAACAATATGTAGAACTTGCAGAAACTCCTATTATAGCAAAAGTAAATATGAATAAAAATACAGTTATAACATTAGATATGATTTCAAAATCAGATGAAAAAACAACAAATGATTTAAGAAAACAAGAATATAATATGTTAATATTACCAACTCAATTAGAAACAGGTGAATATATAGATGTAAGATTAGCATTGCCATCTGGACAAGATTATATAGTAATTTCTAAAAAACAAGTAGAAATTCCACAAATTGGTGGGGTTGACTCAGAAGATACAATATGGATGAAATTAACAGAAGCTGAAATTATAACAATGAACAATGCTATAGTGGATGCATATAAAATAACAGGATCAAAACTATATGTAACAACTTATATAGAAGCAGGAATTCAAGATGCTGCAACACCTACATATGTGCCAACAGGAGAAGTAATGCAACTAATAATAGATGATCCAAACATAATACAGGAAGCAAAAAACGGATTATATAAAAGATATCAAGAAAATTATGGAAGAGTAAGAAATGATGTTTTAAATTCTTCAATAAATAATAATGGACAAGAAGGGGAAGAAAATTTGAAAACAAAAATTCAAGAAAGTATAACAACGACAAAAGAAAACAGAAAACAATATTTAGAAACACTAGGTACAAAATAGAAAGACAATAAAAATTAAATGGAGGGAAAGTTATATATGAAAACAATAGGTTTTATAGGAGCATATGACAAAACGGACATGTTATTAAACATAGCTAAAATATTAACAACTATGCAAAAGAAAGTATTAATTTTAGATTCAACAAGAAATCAAAAAGCTAGATATGTTGTACCAGCAATAAGCCCAGCTGTATCATATATAACTTCTTTTGAAGATATAGATGTGGCAGTGGGATTTAACAGTGTAGAAGAAATAAAAAAATATGCAGGAATAACAGAAAATTTGCCATATGACATTTTATTAATAGATTGTGATGTTCCAGAAAGAATAGAAGAATTTCGTCTTGATATGGCAGATAAAAATTATTTTGTCACATCATTTGATATGTATTCTTTGCGAAGAGGAATTGAGATATTAGGAGGTCTAAAAATTCCTATTAATTTAACTAAAATATTATTTACACAAGAAGTTTTAAAAGAAGAAGATGATTATTTAAATTTTCTATCATTAGGATATAAAATGGTATGGGATGAAGAAAGAATATATTTCCCAATAGAAAATGGAGATTTAACTGTTATAGCTGAAAATCAAAGAGTAGAAAAAATTAAATTTAAAAAATTAAGTGTACAATATAAAGATTCATTAGACTTTATTGTACAACAAATATTAGGTTTAAATAATGATGCAAGTATAAGAAGAGCCATGAGAATAATAGAAAAAGGAGTATAACTATGTCAGTAATAACATTTGTTAATAACATAGAAGAAGAAACAGGGAAAACCATGTCTTTAGTTGCGATTGCAACAAGCATGGCTATTGACTGCAATAATAAAATATTAATTATATCTACTACAAATAAAGAAGATAAAATGAGAAACTGCTATTTTGAAGAAAAACAAGTAAAAAAGATTAGACTAGGGATATTTGGAGAAAATAAATCAACACTTGAAAGTGAAAATGGAATAGAAGGAATAGCGAAAATTGCAAGAAGTAATAAATTAACACCACAAATAATAACAAATTATACGAAAGTAGTATTTAAAGATAGATTAGAAGTACTTTTAGGAGCAGAAAAAAGAGAAAAGAAGAATGCAAATGATGAAGATGATGAAAAAGAAATAAATGCAGAATATATCGATTTAATAAATGTAGCAAGTATGTATTATGATAAAGTATTTGTTGATTTAGATAATAATTTAAGTGAAGAAATAAGACAAAAAATATTAGATAGATCAGACTTAATAGTACTAAATACAAGTCAAAATTATACTAGTTTGAAAAAGTTAAAAGAAAATAAAGAAAAAAACGAATTATTAAAATCACCAAAAACACTTATCTTAATAGGAAGATATGACAAATATTCAAAATATAATTCAAAAAATGTTACAAGATTTTTAGAAGAAAAAAATCAAGTATTAACAATACCATATAATACACTATATTTTGAGGCAACAAATGAAGCAGGAGTACCAGATTTGTTTTTAAAATTTAAAAAACTATCAGATTCTGAAGATAGAAATGCAATATTTGTAGAAGAAGTGAAAAGAGCAGCAGAAAATATTAATTATAGAATACAAGAATTACAAGCAAGAATGTAAAAATAAAAAGCTAGTGAAGGGAGATATCAAATGACTATAACAAACATCTTATTAACTTTAGTTGTTCTAGTGATTGCAGGGGTATCATTATATTATTTCATAAAAAAGAAAAAAGAAGCACCAACAGAAGAAACAATTAGTGTTGATGACAAAACTTATACATTAGAAAAAATGCAAGAATTTGTCAAAAAAAGATTAGATGAAATAACAAAAGTAAACTTATATGATATAGGACTTTCAGAAGAAGAACTAAAAAGAAGAAAAAATAAGAAATATGAATTGAAAAAAGCTTTAAAAGGATGTACATATGGAGATGTAAATGATAAGAAATATGTAAAAGAATTGATATTTGATTTACTTTCAAAAGAATATGGAGTAAATGAAGCAAATATATCAAAAGCAATACCTTTTGATATTCCTTCATTATTAACATCACAAGATAAATTTGATATCCTTATATATATGTATAAAAAAGATTTTGGATATGAAGCTTTAACAGAAATAATAAAAAAATATGATTTAGCTAGATTAAAATATATTGAAGGAGAAACTAAACCATCATATGTTATAACAAAACAAGAAATTGAAGATATATTTGAAAAAGAAAATTTACAATTAAATTTCACAGATAAATTATCAGTTGTAGTACAAAGAATTTATCAATATTACAAAGGATATAGTAGTATTGATGAAGTAAGAGATATGAACATAGATGGTATATCAGGAGGTGTATCTGGACTTCCAGAAAGCTTCTTAAGTCAAGTAGCACAAACATCAGATGCAGATTATTTATCACAAGTATCAGAACATAAAGTGCCAAGAGCATGTGATAGTATATGGATATTCTTTCAAGGTAAATCAATTCGTTTAGCCTTTTTAAGTTTTGGAACAGAAGCTGAACTTAAAAGAGTATGTCAAAACATATATAAATACAATAATCCAGGACAATTATCAGATACAAATGGTTATAAAATTAATGAAATGAAAGATGGTTCTCGTGTAGTTGTTGTAAGACCAAGCTTTTCAGAAACATGGGCATTTTTCGTAAGAAAGTTTGATGTTAAACGTTCAACACTAGAACAATGGTTTAAAGGGGAGCCAGGTTCTGATGACTCAATAGAATTATTAAAATATTTAGTAAAAGGTGCAAGAATTATATCAATTACAGGAGAGCAAGGTTGTGGTAAAACAACAATGCTTATGGGAATGATAGAAAATATATATGAAACAATGAATATCCGTGTTCAAGAAACAGCATTTGAATTACACTTAAGAAAAATATACCCAACAAGAAATATACTTACATTCCGTGAAACAGATACAATATCTGGACAAGAAGGTCTGGATGTTCAAAAGAAAACTGATGGTTCTGTTAATATAATCCGGAGAGGTTGCAACAGACCCTGTAGCATCTTGGATGATACAAGCAGCACAGGTAGCATCTAAGTTTACATTATTTACACACCATGCTAAAACATTTCCTAACTTAGTAACAGCATTAAGAAACTCAATGCTTAGAACAGGAGTTTTTAAAAACGAAAAAACAGCAGAAGAACAAGTTGTTCAAGTATTAAATTTTGACATACATTTAACAAAAGACTTTAGAGGAAAGAGATATGTTGAAAGAATAACAGAATGTATACCAATTGAAGAAAAAAACGAATATACATTTAACCATAGAAAAGAAAAAACACTAGAAGGAAAATTTGATAAATTTTTTGACAATGCAACACATTATTTTGAAAAAATTACAGATAGAAAATTATATACATATAGAAATATACTAGAATATGTAGATGGAGAATATTTAATAACAAATCCAATAACAGATGAAAACTTAAAAGGAATGAGAGAAAATATGGATGAATCAGATTTAGAACAATTTGAAAAATTCATTGAAAAACATTGGAAAAAAACAAATTCAAAAGAAACAGTTGAAGTATCAGCAACTTCAGAAGAAAAACCAAAAAGAAGAGGAAGAAAACCAAAAACAGAGATATAAGAACTAATAGGAGGTGATAACAAGTGTCAAATCAAATTATATATATAATTATGGGATTATCAATAGTAGCTATGGTTGTAGTAGTAATTGCATATTATATATTATCTAAAAAAATGCAAAAATCTGAATATAAAAAAATACAAAAACTTCAACAGGGAACAAAAGCAGGTGGATTTTCAACAGAAGTAATGTATCAAAAATTATATTTAACATATAGAAGCATTCCATTCTTAAAAAGGTACATATTAAAATTAAGAAGAAGATTAGAAATATTAAATATAGATGATGAATATGCAACTAGAAGGGATACTGCGAAAATCATAACAAGAGCACTTGTTATACTAATTCCATTAGTTATATTAACAATTGTATTAACAAAAAGTAACTTTTTGTTAATGTTCATATTATTAATGTTTGAATTGTTTATGATAGACATATTAATAGAAGGTTCTGTAGATAAAAAAGATGATAGTTTATTATTACAACAAATAGATTTCTTTTCAGAGATAAGACATGCTTATCATGAATTTAATATGGTAGAAGAAGCTATTTATCAGGTATCACAAGATGATGAAAAAGAAGTATCAAGACAAGGAGAAAAAATATATGAAATATTAATTTCAGATGATCCTGAAACAGAACTAGAAAAATATTATGATGTAGCACCAAACAATTTCTTAAAAGAATTTGCAGGATTGTCATATTTAACAAAAGAATTTGGTGATAGAAAAGTAGATGGGGCATCATTATATTTGAAAAATATAGATAACATAACACAGGAAATGCAAATAGAAATATTAAAAAGAGATAAATTAAACTATGTATTTAGGAGTTTATCGTTTATATCAATTGCACCAGTAATGTTATTAGAACCATTAAAAACATGGGCTGTATCAAACTTTTCATTTGTTAAAAGCTGGTATTATGGTAAATCAGGAATGATAGTACAAATATTAATACTAATAATAACATTTGTATCTTATATACTAGTTAGAAAATTAAAAGATAATGGTTCAGTAAACATGAGTACAAAAAATACTGAAAACCCATGGCAAGAAAAAGTATATAAAAATAAATTTGCAAAGAAAATAATAAAATTATTTTTGCCAAAAGATGGAACAAAAGAATACAAAAAAGTCAAAGAATTATTAAAAGATGCAGCATCGCCATTAAAAATGGAATGGGTGTATATAAATAGAATATGTATTGCAATAATTACATTTATTGCATCACTATTTGTATTTATGTATTTACATCAAGTAGCAATAGACTATGAATATACACAACCAACAACAGATTATAATTTATTGAGCATGTCAGAAAAAGAAGAAGTTAAAGCTATGGAATTGACTAAACAAGATAATGTATTTTTAGATATGTTTAAAGGGAAAACAAAAACAAAAGTTGAAGATATAGAAAAAGCAGTAAAAAAATCAAAATATTATAAAGATGCAAGTACAGAAGAAATAACAAAAGCAGCAAAAAGAATATATGAAAAATTACAAGTAGTAAATAGCGAAACATTTAAATGGTTTGAATTATTATTAGCATTTGTATTTATGATAGTAGGATATATGTCTCAAATATGGATTTTAATGTTCCAATCAAAAATGAGACAATTAGAAATGGAAGATGAGGTAATGCAATTCCAAACAATTATATTAATGCTTATGAGAATAGAAAGAGTTAATGTTGAAATAATACTAGAATGGTTAGAAAGGTATTCAAATATATTCAAAAGCCAAATAACAAGATGTGTTAATAATTACGAAGCTGGTGCATGGGAAGCATTAGAAGAATTAAAAAATGACATATCATATATGCCTTTAATAAGAATTGTAGAAAGCATGCAAGCAGCAGTTGAAAAAATACCTATAAAAGATGCATTTGATGAACTAGATTCAGAAAGAGAATATTATAGAGATAAAAGAAAAGAATCTAATGAAAGATTAATATCAAGAAAAGGTATGATTGGAAAAGTAATAGGATTTGCACCAATGGTTTGTCTATTTGTAGGATATTTAATTATACCATTAGTTTTTGTTGGACTTACAAGTATGTCTTCAACAATGGGCTCTATGTCTTCTACATCTTTCTAATATTTTAGTTAAGAAAGGATGAGTTGTAATGGAAAATGCATCAAAAGCACTGTTGATGGCTGGAGGAACTCTAATAGCATTAATAATAATAAGTGCATTATTATTAATGGCTAATAATATTAGCACATATAAAAATGCAGAGGAAAGTAATGTAAAAAATTCGCAATTAGCTAAATTCAATATGGACTTTGAGAGATATTTAGATGATAAAGGAATATCTGGTTCAGATATAGTTACTCTTGCTAATAAAGTTACTGATTACAATAGTAAATCAGATACAGTACATGATGTAACAAATTCTGTTGATTATAGTATAAAAATTACTTTAAATGTTGATATGACAGGTTTTAAAAATAAATATGGTTATAACAGAGGAGGAATATTTACAGATAAGAATTATACGGTTGATGAAACAGGTGGAGATTTAAAGCAAATTATAGATACATATAATCCGATTTTTAATGGTAGCAATAAGAAATTAATAACACATTTAACAGATGTTTATGATAGGAAATTAACTGAAAATGAAAATATAAAGAATATGAGCAAAGTAGCTAATGATTGGGAAAGAGTTCGGAAGATTAGATCAAATAAAGAATTATAAAGAATATACAGAATTTAGAACTTCAACATTTATATTAAAGCAAGATGCAGAATATAAAAATGGGCAGATTAAAAGTTTATATTTTAAATGGAAAAACTAAGAGGTGAAATATGGAAAATGCATCAAAAGCATTAATAATGGCGGCAGGTGTTTTAATAGGTGTACTAATAATATCACTAGCAGTATATATATTTGTAGATTTTGGTACAACTTCGGCAAAAATAAATAAAGAAAATGCACAACAAAAAATTTTACAATTTAATTCACAATTTACATCATATATAGATAAAGATTTAACTATATACGATATAGTTACAATTTTGGGATATGCACAGGAAAATAATAAATATTATAAAGATAATCTGAATGAGCAAATTAAAGTTAGTTTGGATGGAAAAGATATAACTAAAAAAAGTGATACTGAAAAAAGTAATTTAATAAAAGGTGAGCCATTAAAAGATGGAAAATTGCCAATTTATAAGTTAAAAGAAGAGAACATAGAATATAATGATGAAACAGGAAAAGTGAAACAAATAAAATTTATTAAACAGTAATATTTTTATATAAAATTGTTGAAAAAGAAAATATAAAATGTTATAATTAAAAAGGAAAGATTTTATGAAGAAAATAGCAATATTTGCAATGATAGTAATAGTTATAATATGTGGAATATTCTACATGTATATAAATTATAAAGCAAATTATAATACTTCAAAAAAAGCAAATTTACAATTTGAAAAATATCTAAACGAAGAATTATATGGAAATGATTTAGCAACAGTTATAAATAGAGCAGTAGATAGCAATGAAAGAAATAAAGTAGAAAGAAATAATAAAGGTATTTATCAAAATAATGATAAAGATTCCATAAATATAGAAATAAAAATGATAGATAATGATTCGATTTATCAAATGGAAACTATATACAGAAGTGGAATGCAAACTTTTGTAAATTATTATGGAGATATTAAATTTAAATGTGTAGAAATTAAATATCATAGTGTAACTAATAAAGTTAAATATATGTTATTTGAACAAATAACGCAATAAATAAGTTATTAATCTTACTAACACTGTTAGTAGAAAATATAGAAATAAATATTTTATATAAAACAAAGGAGGAGAAAAAAGATGGAAAATGCATCAAAAGCATTAATTATAGCAGGTGCTATACTTTTATCTATATTAATAATATCATTAGGAATAATGATATTCCAACAAGGGCAAGATGCTATAAAAAATAGTGGTATGTCAAAAGCTGAAATATCAGCATTTAATGGACAATTTACTAAATATGAAGGAGATAGAAGGGGTTCGGCGGTAAAATCATTAATTCAAGAAGTTAATGCAAGTAATGCAAGTGATAAGGCAGAAGGAAATGATAGGTACATAACTTTAAAAATTGGTGATAAAGAGATAACATCTACTTCTGGTATATCATCAACAGCTACATATACAGTTGAAATACCATCAGATGGTTATGATAATAGTGGATTTATAAAAACTATAATTGTAACTAAAAAGAGTAATTAATTATAAAACGAGAGGAGTATAGTAATGGAGAACGCAGCAGAAGCATTAAAAATGGCGGGAGCCGTATTATTATTTGTATTAGCGATTTCCATTATTATTGCATCTTTTGGACAACTTATACAATCAGCCGATACAATAATAGATTATAAAGATAGAGAAACTTTTTATATTGATGCACAATATTATTATAAAGGAGATTCTACTGAAAGGACAGTAAATTTAGAAACAATAGTACCATCAGTATTTAGAGCATATTTAGAAAATTATAAAATAATATTTGAAGGATTAGGAAAACCATTATATAGGATAAGTGCATCATATGAAGAAAATGGTATTATGCAAACTGAAGAAATAGAAAAGAGATCTTTAGACTTAGAAACAAATCAAAATACAAAATACAGAAATGTAGCTTTAGCAAGTGATGAACAGAAACGTGAATTTTTATGTGGAATTTTATATGGTGATTATTCAACAAGTGGAGAAAAAGAAAAATTTGAAGAGAAATTCAAAATATCATTATCAGGTTGTATGCCACTATATGATCAAATAAAAGATAAAACGAACATTACAGAAAACTTAGGGGTATATTATCAAAATGATAGTCCAAATGAACCAAATGTTAATAAAATAAAAAAAAGAGTGATAACATATAGAATAAAAAATTAGAAAAATAAATAGGAGGGTACCAAATGAGTGATACATTAATAACAATTGTAGCAATATTTTTAGCAGCAATACTAATGATGGTATTTCCACTAATGACAATGTCAAATAAAGTAGACACAACAACACAAACAGAAGTAGAAAAGATTACATCAGAATTTTTAAATCAAATAAAAACAACAGGAAAATTAACAGAAGAAAGATATAGTGTATTGTTAGAAGACCTTACAAGCACAGGAAATACATATGATGTAACTCTTGAATTTAAAATTTTAGATGAAAATCCAGGTAAGAAAACATTACAATCAGCTAAAGACAAAATAGGTGAAAACTATTATACATCAGTATTTACTACACAAATAGAAAAAGAACTAGAAGAACAAGGAGTGTATAAATTACATGAAGGTGACATTGTATCAATTACAGTAAAAAACACAAATGTAACACTTGCACAAAAAATGAAAAATTTCTTCTACTCTTTAGCAGGAAATGGAGAATACAAAATTACAACAACAGAATCAGGATTAGTTACTGCAACAGGAAAATAACAACAATACAGGAGGAATAAATAAATGGATGATATATTAATTTCTATATTTGCAATAGTATTATCCGTAGTTTTAATGTTTATATTTCCATTAATGACAATGTCAGACAGAAATGATGATGTAGCACAATTAACTGTTGACATTGCCACTATTGAATTTGTAGATACAGTAAGAACAACTGGAGTAATAACAAGAAGTGAATATGATAAATTTACAAGTAATATAGCTTCAACAGGAAATACATATAACATAGAACTAGAAGTAAGTATAAAAGATGAAAATCCTGGAAGAAAAATGACAGCAAATAGTGGTGGAAGTGATATAGGAGAGAATGTATATTATTCAATATATACCTCACAAATAGAAGAAATGATTAGAACTAAAGAAGAATATAAACTAAAAGAGGGAGATGTATTTTCAGTAAGCGTAAAAAATACAAACCAAACTATATCCCAGCAATTAAAAAATTTTTTCTATACAGTAGTAGGAAAAGATACATATATAATAGCAGCAGCACATGCTGGATTAGTAACAACAACAGGAAATTAGAAAATAAGGAAAGAATATTATGAAAATACAAAGTTTAGCAGTATTATTTATAATAATAATTTTGCCAATTTCATTAGTATTAGCATCATATACTCAAAATAAAGTAACAACAATTAATATGCAAACTAGATATGATTCAAAATTAAATGATGCTACATATGATGCATTAAAGGCATATCAATTAAATAGTTTTAATAGCGATACATCAGACTATACCAATGCAAGAATAAGAAATATAGAAGCATCTGCAAATACATTTTTTAATAGTATGGCATCAGGATTTAGTGAACTTGGTTATAAAAAGGAGACTCTTCAAAATTATGTTCCGGCTCTAGTATATGCTATGTATGATGGATATTATATATATTCACCATATACTAATACTTGGGATGAAGAAACAGTGGATAAAGCTAGAAAGCAAAAGGAACAATATTTATTAGAAGATTCATCATATGAACTATCATTTAAAAAAGATGAAACACTATATGGTTTAAAACCATATGTATATTATAGTTGCAGATATAGAAGAGATAATACATTTGATGTTACTATAACATATTCATTAGATAATTATATTCAAATACAAGGTACAGTAAAAAATAATGTGACAGGAGAAATGGAAACAGTTAGCCAATATGGATATTTATTAAGTAATGTTGGAGAAAATGGTGATACATATAAAGGTATAAGTATTGAAGTTGAAGATGGCAATAATTTAAAAGAAGATGTATATGTAGATGGACAAATAAAAAATTCGCCATATTTAAAGAAAAATGGAACAAAATATTATATGGATGGAAATACCGTGTATTCGGTTTTAAAAGGAAAAAGTGTAGTACAACAAAATTTTGATAAAAATGAAATAATAAATAATCAAAATGCTAAAAATTATTATAAGGAAGCATATGATTTAAAAACATTTATGGAAAAATATAAATTAGATGATATAAAAGTGAGTGACATTGTAGGAGAAAATGGAGAAACCTATGATATAAATGATGAAAATAGTCCATATCATACGAATGGAAAAATTTTTGATTTTGGTAATGCAAATGGTATAGAGTCAGAATCTTCAAACTTTAATAACCATAGAACAGAAGTAATAAAACATGCAATTGAAAGAAATTTATCAATAGCAATATCAAATTTTAATAAATATTCAAGTTTGAATTTTCAAATGCCAAAATTAAGAGAAGCAGACTGGGACAAAATAATGAATAACATATCTATAATAGGATTTGTACAAGGAGTAAATATAGGTGGAAAAATTTATAATGGATATTCAATTGTAACAAATACTAAAAATGAAGATGTGGTAATGGAAGACTCTATATATATAAAAACAAATGATGGTGTTTTCCATAGAATTACAGAAAATGGACTTAGTAGTTCTAATGGTGCAATAGGAATTTATAATGTAAATGCTGAAAAAAGAACTGTACAGGAAAGTAATGGAAATACTTTATATTATTTTCCAGTATATGGAACTTTATCATATGATTCAATAGTAACACAAGACAATGTTGCAAAAAAATCAACACAAACATTAGGTGACTATATTAATAATATACAAGATGATACTTTAAAGAAAATATATTATACAGCGTTAGGGAGAGAAAGATATGGTTTATATAGACAAAAATTAGTAATACCATAATTAAAAAAGTCGCATTTCAGTAATATATCAACACCATTAAAACAGATTAATATATTTTCTTACGAAATTGTAATATAAAAAGACTTAAATTTTTTACAAATAATAAAAAAATTTAAGTCTTTTTTTGTATTTTTAATTTATTAATAATAAAAAAATAAAAATAGTAAATACTAAAATTATAAAAACTTTTCTAAGGAGAATATAATTGAAAAAGGTAATTTGGAAAATATTATTAATTTTTTTATTATTAATAATATATATGTATATAGTCTCAATTCAATCAATACCAGAAAATATAGTAATATTTGAAGGAGAAGCAATAAAATTAAAAACTGTTTTTGGTTTAAAAGCAAATTTGACAGAAAAAAATAATGTAATAGAAACATTATCAAGTAACCAAACTAATATTATAGATAATAGTGGGAAGAAAAAAATACAATTAAGTTTATTTGAAAATATATTTTTAAAAGATATAAGTGTAGATGTATTACCCAAAACTACAGTTATTCCAATAGGAAGTGTAGCAGGAATAAAATTATACACAAGTGGTGTATTAGTCGTAGGAATGTCAGAAATACAAGGAATAGATAATAAAAAATACAAGCCATATGAAAATACAGGAATAAAAGAAGGAGATACAATAATATCAATTAATAATAATAAAATAGACTCAACAGAAGAATTAATTCAAACAGTAAATTCATGTAATGGTAGCGAAATTAAAGTGGAATATTTACATGATGAAAAAACATTAGAATGTTCAATAAAACCAGTGCAGACAGCAAAAAAAGAATATAAATTAGGGTTATGGGTTAGAGATAGTGCAGCAGGAGTAGGAACAGTTACTTTTTATGAACCATCTACTCAAAATTTTGGAGCATTAGGGCATGGAATAACAGATATAGATACAGAACAACTTATAGATATTGCATCAGGAGAATTTGTAACTACTAAAATACTAAATGTAGTAAAGGGAGAAAGTGGAACTCCAGGAAGGATACAAGGAACAGTTGATAATCAAAAAAATATTGGAACTATATATAAAAATACAAAATTTGGAATATATGGAAAAGTAGAAAATTTATCAAGTTTAAATATAGATAAATCAAAAGAGATGGAACTAGCATTAAGAAATGAAATAAAAATAGGAAAAGCAACTATAATTTGCAGTTTGGAAAATGGAAAAGTAGAGGAATATGAAATAGAAATAGAAAAGATATACAAAGAAAATAATTATGATAATAAAAGTATGTTAATAAAAATTACAGATGAAAGATTGTTAGAAAAAACAGGTGGAATAATTCAACGGGATGAGTGGTTCGCCAATAATTCAAAATGGAAAATTTGTAGGAGCAGTAACACATGTATTAGTAAACAATCCACAAGAAGGTTATGGGGTATTTGGAGATATAATGTTAAAACAGATGAGAGAAGTAAAATAAAAAATACTACTGACATGTATGAGCCAGTAGTATTTTTTTATTTATTTTAATAACATAGGACCAATCTGAGTAACAGTACCGGCACCTAAAGTTAAAACAATATCATTTTCCTTAACATTATTTTTTAAATAAGAAACGCATTCATCAAAATCTGGAATATATTTAGCATCTTTTCCCAAAGAAATGATTTTCTGAACTAAGTCTTTAGAAGAAATATTATAAGTATTTGTTTCCCTAGCAGCATAAATATCTAAAACAATAATATTGTCAAAATTTAATAATGCTTTAGCAAAATCATCCAAAAGATTTTTTGTTCTACTATAAGTATGTGGTTGAAATATAACCCAAGATTTATTATGTTTTTTATTATTTACAGAAGTAGATGTAGCAACAATTTCAGTAGGATGATGACCATAATCATCATAAATGCTTGCACCATTTACTTTTCCCTTATATTCAAATCTTCTGTGAGCTCCTGTAAATTTTTTTAAAGCGATTTGTAAAACTTTTTTATCAATTCCATAATAATCACATAAAGCAATACAGGCAAGTGTATTTAATATATTGTGAGTACCAGGAATAGATAATTTAATATTACATAGAAATTCATTATTTTTATACACATCAAATTCAGGAAAACCATCTTCGTTGAAAACAATGTTTTGTGCGTAGAAGTTCACATTTTTATTATTTATACCGTAAGTAATTGTATTTGCTTTAGTATATTGAGGCAAATCTAAACAATTTTTATCATCACCATTAATAACTAAAATACCATCATTAGGCAATAATTTTACGTATTTAACAAAAGCATTTTTAATATTTTCAAATGTTTTGAAATAATCAAGATGATCATTATCTATATTTAAAATAACTTCAGCTTTTGGACTAAATTTTAGAAAACTTTCTACATATTCACATGCTTCAATGATAAAATGTTCACTATTACCAACTTTATAATTACCATCAATTGCTTTTAAAAATGCACCAACTTGGATACTAGGGTCTTTTAAAGCTTCTAAAAAACATAAAGAAATCATAGAGGTAGTAGTTGTTTTTCCATGTGTTCCAGAAATACAAATGGTATCTTTAAAACATCTAGTAAGTTCTCCTAAAAAATCAGCTCTTTCAATAGTTGGAATATTTAATTTTTTTGCTTCTAACATCTCAGGGTCATCTTGTTTTATTGCTGCGGAATAAACAACAACATCTGATTTGGCAACATCTTCTAAATTATGGCCAATAGTAACTTTTATTCCAATAGTGTTTAGTTTATCGGTAGCTTCAGATTGAGACCAGTCTGAGCCTGTAACATTAAATCCCCAATTTGTAAGTATTGCTGCAATACCACTCATGCTAACTCCACCAATACCTACCATGTGGATATTTTTATATTTTTTTATATTTTCTATATTTGGCATTTTGAAAATTCACTCCTCAATTTGTTTAAGTTCTAATATTTTATAACAGGTAGATTATATAATTATATGTCTTAAATTTCAATACTTTTTAAAAATTTTTATAGTTATTAGTTACTACACTGTTACAATTCACAGCTTAAGCAAAATAATTAATGTGTGGGATGCTTACTTAATGGTTATATATCTTTTAATATTGTATCCGTTTGAATGAAGAGAAAAATGGAAAATCTTAAATAAAAAACTGAGGAATGTTCACGGAAAAAATGTATATATGTATATGGTTTTAATAATTTTCTCAGTTCAATATGCAACATAAGAATTTCTAAAATAAATTAATGGCACCCTTCCATTTAGTCCTCACTTCGTTCGACATGAACTCTTTCCATTAATTTATTTAAGAAATTCTAATATTGCTCCATTCACATTCTAAAATGATAAAACCATATACATATATACATTTTTAGCTTGAGTGAAAGAGGCTCAGTTTTTGATTTTAGATTTTATTTTTGAACGCAATGAACAGGATACAATATTAAAAGATATATAACCCTTAAGTAAGAATCCTTACACAGTAACCATTTTAAAAATGTAACACTACACCTCACTTTGTTTGGTGTGAACTCTTATTAATAATATTCAAATTAACTATAAAATATTACTTTTATATTGTATATTAATATAAAAAATAAAAAAATAATAAAAAATGTAAAAAAAAGAAGGAAAAAACTTTTTTATGGAGAATAATAAAATAAGTACATAAGAATAAACTAATATGTACAAAATAATAAAAACTTAAGGAAGGCGGTGCACGCAAAATGCAAATAACAGATGTACGTTTAAGAAAAGTAAATTCAGAGAACAGAATGAAAGCTGTTGCTTCTGTAACATTCGATAACGAATTCGCAGTACATGATATTAAAGTTATCGAAAGCCAAAATGGATTATTCATAGCTATGCCTAGCAGAAAAACTCCAAACGGAGAATTCAGAGATATAGCTCATCCAATTAATGCTGAAACAAGAGAGAAAATTCAAAAAGCTATATTAGAAGCTTATGAAGCTCCAGAAACAGAAGAATCAGCAGAATAATAAAATAAAAATAAAGACACATTTATTTTAAAAATAGATGTGTCTTTTAAAAATTTAAAAAATCAATTTTTCCAAAATTTGAACAGCATTATAAGCAGCACCTTTACGCAAATTATCAGCGACAACCCATAAATTAATACCAAAAGGAACACTATAATCACGCCTAATTCTACCGACAAAAACTTCGTTATAACCATCAGCTTTAGAGGCTAGTGGATAATAATTTTTTTCAATATCATCTACAAGAATAATGCCAGGAGAATTTTGCAATAACATTTTAATATCATAAATATCAAAATTTGATTTGAATTCAACATTTATACTTTCACTATGACAATTTTTAACCGGAACTCTAACACATGTGGCCGTAATTGGAAGAAAAGGTTTATTTAAAATTTTTCTAGTTTCATTAATCATTTTATATTCTTCTTTTGTGTAACCATCTGATTCAAAAACATCAATATGTGGTATGCAATTATTAAAAATAGGATGTTGAAATTTTTTTGGAGCTAATCCTTTAAAGCCATTTTCTAAGTCTTCAATTCCAGATTTACCAGCTCCTGAGACAGCTTGATATGTTGAATATACAATTCTTTTTATTTTATATCTATCATCTAATGGTTTTAAAGCAACAACAGCTTGGATTGTTGAACAATTTGGATTTGCAATAATTCCTTTATTTTCAAAAATTTTTTCTGGATTAACTTCAGGTACAATTAAAGGAACATTTTTATCCATTCTGTAAATACTGCTATTATCTATTACGGTACATCCGGATCTAACAGCGATAGGGATGAACTTTGTAGATACATTTCCACCTGCACAGAAAATTGCATAATCAAAATTTGATTTAAAAGATTCTTCTGTTAATTCTTGAATTATGTAGTTTTGGCCTAAAAATACAACCTTGCTTCCGCTGGATTTTTTAGAAGCAAACAGTGTATATATACAATTTTTGAAATTTTTTTCTTCTAAAACTTTTAAAATAGTTCTGCCAACTAATCCTGTACTGCCAATAATTGCAACTTTATAACTAGTTTTCATATAATACCTCCATTTTTATTTTGTTACCATTTGCATGTTACATGGAATGATAATTTTTTTATAATAATATATTAAAATTTTTTAAAAAAGTTGCATTATTTTACCAATAATAGTATAATAGAGAATGAGAGATAATAAATATAAAATAAAAAGAGAGGTAAAAAAATGAATTATATTTATATACTAAGAGAAGCATTAGTATGGATTGTAACAATATTTTGGATATATCAAATTGTTATTAGTTTATGTTCATTAGTAAAATTAAAAGAAAAGCCATTAAAAGTTAATAAAGAACATAAATTTATGACAATAATACCAGCACACAATGAACAAGAAGTAATAGGAAACTTAATAGAGAGTCTAAAAAATCAAAATTATAATAAAGAACTATATGATATATATGTAATTGCAGATAACTGCACAGACAACACAGCAAGAGTTGCAAAAAAAGCAGGTGCAATAGTATGTGAAAGATATGATGAAACACATAAAACAAAAGGTGCAGCATTAGATTGGTTTTTACAACAAAAAATTAAGGAAGATGCACCATATGATGCAATATGCATATTTGATGCAGATAATATAGTAGATAAAAATTTCTTAAAAGCAATGAATAAAAAATTATGTCAAGGCGAAGATGTTGTACAAGGATATAGAGATATAAAAAATCCAACAGATAACTGGATAACGTCAGGATATGCATTATTTTACTGGACAAATCATAGATTTTATCATTTAGCTAGATATAATTTAGGACTATCAACAATGTTAAATGGAACAGGATTTATGGTAAATTTTAATATTATAAAAGAAAATAATGGATGGAAGACATTAACATTAACAGAAGATATTGAATTTTCATTACAAAGAATATTAAAAGGAAAAAGACTAGGGTGGGCAACAGATGCTATAGTATACGATGAACAACCAGTAGGATTTAGCCAAAGTTGGTCGCAAAGAAGCAGATGGACAGTAGGACATATGCAATGTATTAAAGAATATACCGGAAAATTATTTGATTCAGTAAAAGAGCAAAAGTCAATGATAACCATTGATGGACTATTATATATATTGGGAAGCACACCAATGTTTATATTAACAATAATGCTACTATTATCTAACTTTGCTTTGTATGTATTAGATGGAATGACAAAATTAGAGCTAATTTCAAATTTGATAATGTATTTGGTACCAACTTTTGTATTGCCATCAGTTACAGCAGCATTTGTTATGTTTTTAGATGGAAAGCCAATTAGGCCTATGCTAAAAGGATTTTTCACATATCCATTATTTTTAGGAAGTTGGATAATTATTAATATTAAATGTTTGTTTAAAAGAGAAACAACATGGGAAAAGATTACACATAATAGAAGTATAAAAATTGATGATGTTGAACAAAAAGAGATTATAGAAACAGAAAAAATTTAAAAAATGCTTGCATTTTTTTCCAAAATTGGGTATAATAGATATATCAATATAAGAGAAGCTAGAGAGTGGGAACAAATCCCACTCTCTAATTGTTAAAAAAGGGGGTAAAAATTGGCAAATATAGAAGAGAAAGTTGAAAAATTATTAAAGCCTATAATAGAAAATATAGGTTATGAATTATATGATGTAGAATATGCAAAAGAAGGAAAAAATTATTTCTTAAGAATATTTATAGACAGCCCTAAAGGTATAGACTTAAATGACTGTGAAAAAGTAAATGATAATATATCAGACATTTTAGATGAAGAAAATTATATTAAAGAACAGTATTTTTTAGAAGTATCATCACCAGGAATAGAAAGGGTCTTAAGAAAAGATAAACATTTGAAACAAAATATAGGAGAACAAATAAATATCAAGTTATTTAAAAAAGATGAAAATGGAAAAAAAGAATATTTAGGGACATTAAAAGAATTTGATGATTTAAAAATTACAATAATACAAAATGAAAATGAAATACAAATAGAAAGAAAAAATATATCACAAATAAAAACAGTTTATAATTGGTAATATCCCCAATGGGGCAAAAAATAAAGGAGGAATTTTAAAATGAAAGCTATTGATAATAAAGAATTAATATTAGCATTAGAAGAATTAGAAAAAGAAAAAGGGATAAAAAAAGAATATGTATTAGAATCAATAGAGACAGCTTTAGTTACAGCATATAAAAGAAATTTTGATGCATTAGAAAATGTGAAAGTCGATATTGACCATAATACAGGTGCTACACATGTATACGCAATAAAAGAAGTAATAGAAAATGCAAATGATGATGCAACTGAAATAAGTTTAGAAGAAGCTCATAAAATAAATAAAGATTTAAAAATAGGAGATACATTAGAAGTTGAAATAGTACCTAAAAATTTTGGAAGAATAGCTGCACAAACAGCAAAACAAGTTATAGTTCAAAAATTAAGAGAGGTTGAAAGAGACTTAATTTTTAACGAATATAGTGAAAGAAAAGGTGAAATTGTTTCTGGTATTATTCAAAAGGCGGATAAAAATATTGTAGTTGTAGATTTAGGAAGAATCGAAGGAATAATGCTTTCTAAAGAACAAGTACCAACTGAAAAGTATAGAGTAAATGATAAAATAAAAGCATATATAGTAGATGTTGAGAGAGGATTAAAAGGAGCTCCACAAGTAATGATTTCAAGAAGTCATCCTGATTTTGTTAGAAAATTATTAGAATTTGAAATACCAGAAATATATGAAGGATTAATAGAAATAAAAAGTGTATCTCGTGATGCTGGTTCAAGAAGCAAAGTTGCAGTTTATTCACCAGACCCTAACATAGATCCAGTTGGTTCTTGTGTAGGTGCAAAAGGTGTTAGGATTCAAAATGTTATAAATGAATTAAACGGAGAAAAAATTGATGTAATTGAATGGGATGAAGATCCAAGTGTATATATTGCATCAGCATTACTTCCAGCACAAATATTAGCAGTTGATATAAAAGAAGATGAAAAATTTGCAGAGGTAATAGTTCCAGATGATCAATTATCATTAGCTATTGGTAAAGCAGGACAAAATGCAAGATTAGCAGCAAAACTTACAAATTGGAAAATAGATATAAAATCTGAATCTCAATTTAGAGAAATTTTAGCTCAAAAACGACAAGAAGAAAATGAAGAAGAGTAAAAAAGAAGGTGTATACTATGAAAAAATTACCACAAAGAACATGCATGGGATGCAATCAAAAAAAAGATAAAAATCAATTAATAAGAATAGTAAAGAATAAAGAGAATGGAATAATAATTGATAAAACAGGAAAAAAAGAAGGAAGAGGAGCATATATATGTGATGATGTCAAATGCTTAGAAAAAGTTATAAAAAGCAAAAGATTAGAAAAAGTATTTGAAACTGAAATCACACAAGAAATTTATGAAAGTTTAAGAGGTGTAATTCTTGATAAATAATAAAATCTCAGGATTAATAGGATTGGCGATGAAAGCAGGTAAAGTATGCTTTGGTGCTGATAGTGTTGAAGAAAATGTAATGAAAAAAAAGGTAAAATTGGTCATAATTTCAGAAGATAGTTCTGAAAGAACGAAAAACAAGTTTATTGATATATGTAAAAAATATAATATACCAATAATTACATATGGAGATATTGATAGCTTAAGTAAAGCCATTGGAAAGAGCAATAAAGCAATATTAGGGATAAAAGATATAAATTTTGCAAATTCAATACAAGAAAAATATAATGGGGGTGATGTTATTGGGTAAGATAAAAATATATGAAATAGCAAAAGAGCTAGACTTAACCAGTAAAGAAGTATTAGAAGTGGCACAAAAACTAAATTTAAATGTAAAAAGTCATATGAGTAGTGTAGAAGAAGACGATGCTAAAAAAATCAAAAGTAATTTACCAAAAAAAGAGGACAAAGAAATCAAACAGCCAACAACAAAAGCTAAGAAAGAGGAAAAAGCACCTGTTATTATAAGAAGAGAAGTAATAATATCAGATGAAGGACATACAAAAAAACATAAAGAAAATAAGCAAGAAACAAAAAATAACAATATAGGTTTTGTAGAAAGAAAACAAAATAAAGATTTCAATATAGTATATAGAAATAAACCCAATAAGCCTAAAACTGTTAATGAACTGTTTGGATTAAATAAAGAAGAAACTAAAAAAGAACAAGTAAAAGTAGAACAAGTGAAGACAGAACAAATAAAAACAGAAGAACCATTAGAGAGAAATATGAAAAAACAAGGGGATAGTAATATAAAAATGCAAACAAAAGTAGCAGAAAAGAAAATAAGCAATGATGCAAAAACAATAAATAAATCAACAGAAAATAAATTTAATAATAGAAATTCTTATAATTCAAACAAGCAAAATAGAAATAATTATAGTAGTGAAAACAAAAATAATAACAAAAACAACAATTATAATAATGGAAATAACAATTTCAGAAAAAATAATAATTTCAATAATAGAAATAATTATAATGGAAACAATAATTATAATAATACTAATAAATTTAATAATAGAAGACCATTAGATGAAAAAGGAATTGAAAAAAATATTAAAAATATAATGGCTGTAGATACTGTAGAAAAAGAGGTTGTAAGAGACTACAGTAAAAATATTGATAAACAAAAAGTAAACAATAAGTTTGATGAAAATAAAAATAAGAAAGCAAAAACTAGAAAAAATCAAAATAATAATTTTGATGAAGGAAAATTAAAGTCCCTAAAACAGGCCAATAAATTATCAAATATGTTTGAAGATCAAGATGGTGGAATGTTAGATTATTATGATTTAACAACTCAAAGAGGAAGAAAAGGAAAGAAAAAATCTAATAGAGATGAAGAAAGAAATAAACAAAAAATATTTGAATTAACAGAAATAGAAATTCCTGATACAATAACTGTAAAAGATTTAGCAACAGAAATGAAAAAGACAACTGCTGATGTTATTAAAAAATTATTAGGATATGGAATAATGGCAACAATAAATCAAGAACTAGATTTTGATACAGCATTCTTAGTGGCTGGAGAATTTGGGATTACAGCTAAAAAGAAAGAAACTGTAACAGATGAAGATATATTATTTGATGATTCAGAAGATAAAGAAGAAGATTTAGAAGTAAGACCACCAGTAGTTGTTGTTATGGGACACGTAGATCATGGTAAAACATCATTACTAGACACAATTAGAAAAACAAATGTAATTGGTGGAGAAGCAGGTGGAATTACACAAGCAATTGGTGCATATAAGGTTAAAGTAAAAGATAGAGAAATAACATTTTTGGATACTCCAGGACATGAAGCATTTACTGCAATGAGAGCAAGAGGTGCACAAATAACAGATATTGCAATATTAGTAGTTGCAGCAAATGATGGTATAATGCCACAAACAGTAGAAGCTATAAATCATGCTAAATCAGCAGGAATACCAATTATAGTTGCAATAAACAAAATTGATTTACCAGATGCAAATATAGATAAAGTAAAACAAGAATTAATGAACTACGAATTAGTACCAGAAGAATGGGGTGGAGACACAATATGTGTACCAATCTCTGCTAAAAACAATGTAAACATTGACCAATTATTAGAAATGGTATTATTAGAAGCAGATGTACTAGAATTAAAAGCAAACCCAAATAAACAATCAAAAGGTGTTGTTATAGAAGCTAGACTTGATAAATCAAAAGGAGCTATTGCAACAATGCTTGTACAAAGAGGAAAATTAGATGTTGGGGATACAATAATAGTAGGTTCTTCAATTGGTAGAATAAGAGCAATGACAAATGAAAATGGTAAAAAAGTTAAATCAGCTGGACCATCTACACCAGTAGAGGTTATGGGGCTAACAGAAGTTCCAGAAGCTGGAGATATTTTCTACGAAGTAAAAGATGAAAAAACAGCAAAACACTTAATTGAAAAGAGAAAACGTGAAGCTAGAGAAAAATCAATAAATTCAGGAACAAAAGTTACACTAGATAATTTATTTACACAAATGGAAGAAGGAAATTTAAAACATCTAAACTTAATTGTAAAAGCAGATGTACAAGGTTCTGTTGAAGCTGTAAAACAATCAATGGAAAAATTGCAAAATGATGAGGTAAAAGTAAAAGTTATACACGCAGCACCAGGAGCGGTAAATGAATCAGATGTAACACTTGCAAAAGTATCAAATGCAATAATAATAGCATTTAATGTAAGACCAATACCTGCTGCAAAAGAAATGGCAGAAAAAGAAGAAGTACAAATAAAACAATATTCTGTAATTTACCAAGCAATAGAAGAAGTTGAAGCGGCTATGAAAGGAATGTTAGCACCAAAATATGAAGAAAAAGTAATAGGAAATGCAGAAGTAAGACAAACATTTAGAATATCAAATGTAGGAACAATTGCTGGTGCATATGTATTAACAGGTAAAGTTGAGAGAAATGCAGGAGTTAGAGTTATAAGAGATAATATAGTAATCCATGAAGGAAAACTTGCAACATTAAAGAGATTTAAAGATGATGCTAAAGAAGTAACAAAAGGATTTGAATGTGGTATTCAAATTGAAAATTACAATGATATCAAAGAAGGAGACATCATTGAAGTTTATGTAATGGAAGAAATAAAAAGATAGAAATCGGGATTAAGGGGGATTAAAAGGAGGTAGATAAAATGCCTAATAAAAACAATAACAGAATGGGACGAATTGACGAAGAATTCAGAAAAGAATTAAGTCAAATAATTGGATTTGAATTAAAAAATTCAAACATTACAGGAATGATAAGTGTTACAAAAGTTAAAGTAACACCAGACTTAAAATATGCGAAAGTATATGTAAGCATATTTAATTCAAGAAATATAAAAGAAACAATGGAAGGACTTAAAAAATCATCTGGATTCATAAGAAGTGAATTAGCAAAAAGAATAAACTTAAGAAATACACCAGAATTAGTATTTGAAATAGATGATTCAATGGAATATGGAGCAAAGATAGACTCTATTTTAAAAGAAATAATACCAAATGAGACAAATGGGACAGACTAAAAATGTCTCATTTCATTTGACAAATTTCGACAAAATGATGATATGAATGTTGATTTATTCAAGTGTTTTAATATACAAAATTCGACAAAAAGATGAGACAAAATTGGACTGTCCCAAATGTCTCAAAGAATGAAGTGAATGAGAGGAAAAAGATATGACATTAGATAATATATTAGAAGAAATAAAGAAAGCTGAAACAATAGTAATACTAGCACATGAAACGCCAGATGGTGATGCAATAGGAAGTTGTTTGGCTATGAAAGTAGCATTAAAAAAATTAGGAAAAAATGCTGATGTAATAATAAGAGAAGTTCCAAAAATATTTGATTTTTTACCATATAGAGATGAAATAATGCTAAATTCAGATATAGAACAATATGATTTAGCTATTGCATTGGATTGTGCAGATTTTAAAAGATTAGTTGGAAATGAGTATTTTGAAAAAGCAAAACAAACAATAATAATTGACCATCATGGAAGTAATAAAATGTATGGTGATATTAATTTTGTAAATCCGGTATCACCAGCATGTTGCCAAATATTAATAGGTATGTTCCAATATTTTAACATCAATATAGATAAAGAATTAGGAACGTGTATACTAACAGGAATAATAACTGATACAGGAGGATTTAGATATTCAGGAGTTACTCCAGAAACTTTTGAATTTACAGCTGATTTATTGCAAAAGGGGGTAAATGTATCAGATATTTATAAAAGAGTTTTAGAAACAAAGACAAAGGCAAATTTTGAATTAATGAGAAGAACAATTGACAGAATGGAATTCTTAGAAGATGGAAAAGTTACATTTACATATATAACTAATAAAGATTTAAAAGAAGTAAATGCTGGAATAGGTGATCATGAGGGATTAGTTGAAATAGGTAGAGATGTTGAGGGTGTTGAAGTTTCAATATTTATTAGGCAAAAAGAAAATGATGAAAATACTTACAAAATATCTATGCGTTCTAATGCTTATGTAAATGTTTCGGATGTATGTATAATGTTTGGTGGTGGTGGCCATGAAAAGGCTGCTGGTGCAACTATGCAAGGAGATATTGAAACTGTAAAACAAAAAATTATGAATGAATTAAAGAAAGTTTTAAGGTAATATATGAATGGAATAATAATTGTAAATAAACCAAAAGGATGCACCTCACATGATATAGTATATAAGATTAAAAAAATTTTTAATGAAAAAGTTGGGCATACTGGTACATTAGATCCAATGGCAGAAGGAGTGTTACCAATATTAGTAGGCAAGGGAACATTATTATCTAAGTATTTAATAAATCATGATAAAAAATATATTGTTAAACTTCAGTTAGGAATAAAAACAGATACGGCAGATTCGGAGGGAAATATAATTGAAGAAAATCAAGTGAATGAAAAATTATTAAGTAAAGAAAATATAATAAAGGTTTTAAAATCCTTTATTGGAAAACAAGAACAAATTCCTCCAATTTATTCAGCTATAAAAGTAAATGGTAAAAAATTATATGAATATGCAAGAAGAGGGCAAAATGTTGAAATAAAACCAAGACAAATTGAAATATATGATGTAAATTTAATATCATATTCTGTAGAAGAAAAACAAATTAAATTTGAAGTATTTTGTGGAAAGGGTACATATATAAGAAGTTTGTGTGAGGATATTGCTAAAAAATTTGATACTGTTGGATATATGAAAGAACTGAAAAGAATTCAAGTTGGAGATTTTAAAATTGATGATAGTATAAGTATTGAAGAATTAGAAAAAAATATTAATGATGAAGGTTTTATTAATAGCAGAATCATTTCAATAGAAAATTTATTTTGCAAAAATGATAGTATAAAGTTAGAAGATAAAAAACTAAGAATGTTTTTAAATGGTGTTAAATTAACACAAAATTTAAAAGATGGAATCTACAAAATATATGATACAAATAATGAATTTATTGGAATTGGAATTGCTCAAAATAATTCAATAAAAAGAGATATTATAGTGAACTAAGCAAATAGAACATTTTATTTAGTAAAAAAATATATAATACCCCCAATAAATAATGGGGGTATTTACTTTTATAAAGTATTTAATAGATATTCTCCTTAACAAATCTATTTATGAGAAATTAAATTTTTTATAACTTTATCCGTAAAATGTAAAATTTGCGTTAAAATAGAAAATATTGTCTATTTCAGTACTATAAACTTCTTCATTATTCTTATCCTTAACAATAAGATGTATATTATTATTTTCTGTAAGCTTGGCATAAAATTTACAGTCTTCTTTTTGCAGAATTTGCACTAGCATTTTCGTTATATCACATGGTTCATATAAAAAAATAACTTGCTTATAATCTGTAGTAGATAAATATTTTCTAATTGCAACTTCTGCTTCTTCTTTACGTTTATCTTTAACTTTAAAGACTATCTCATAAAAGATGATAAAAATAAAAGGTGTTCCAATAGAACAGAATATGCCCCGATAAAATGCTGCAAAGTTTTCATCTTGTTTTAAAAATTTAGCTCCTATAAGCATAAAAATTAAATATAATATGCTTATCATTAAGGATATTAGTGTTGCTTGTGTTGAGTTTAATTTCTTTTTGTTCCGATTATTAGCCATAAAAAATCCTCCTTGTCAATCGACTCTCATTTTGCATTGTTAATAGTTACTATATATTAAACTCCATAAGTTGTATAAAGGAGATTATAAAAAATTAATTATGTGAATTGTATCATATTTTTACTTAAAATTCAACTAGTTCTATTTAGAAATAATTCCTCATATACTTAACTAAAAGTATATGAGGTGATTTTATGTTTTATATAGAAAAAAATGACAAGCCTAGTTTTATAGAAAAAAAATTTAATATATTAAAAATGATAGAAAATACAATAATAATACCAATTACAAAAGATAGGAAAGATAAACAGATAGAAAAAATGGCAATAAAAACGAAAAAAATAATAAATAAATATTCAAATAGCAAAAAAGTAGTTATAAGCAAAAAATTAAAAAATGAACAAATATACATAAATTATTTAAATACATATGGTATAGAAATACAAGATGGAAAATGGTTATTTGAAATATTATTACCAGAAATAACAGAATATATCATAAATAAAAAACAATTGGAAAAGGTACGGAATATCAATACTTATTAATGATTTAACAGATATAGAATTAGAAAATATAAAAAATTTAGCAAGAAAATATAAATCAATAAATATAGTAACAAATCATATAGAAAAATTTAGAAAATTAGAAAAACAACTACAAGAAAATGAAGGAATAATAATTACAATTACAAATAATAAAAAGAAGAGTTTAATGAAATCACAAATAATTTTAAATATTGATTTTCCAAAAGAATTGATAAATAAATACAATCTAAAAGATGATGCAATAATAGTAAATGTAAAAGGAAGAATAAAAATAAATAAAAAAAGATTTAATGGCTTAAATATAAATGATTATGAAATAGATTTTAGAGAAGATAAAAAAGATGATAAGGCAATAAGTGATAAATATTTTTTAAAAGATATATATGAGTCTGAATTATACAAAAAGCAAAGAATAGATAAAATAAAGGAAAAAATAAAATTAGATAAAGTAACTATTAAAAAACTAATTTTAAATAATGGAGAATTATAAAAAGTTACAGTTCAGTAAGATATAAACTATAAAAAATTTCATTAACCCCTTTTATTTTTATAAAAAATATAATATAATGGATATATTGTAAAGGACAAAAAAGGCGAGGAGGTATAAAAAATGCCAAATAAAAGAAATAATAGACATTCAAAAAAATCAAAAACAAATAATATGGAAAATAAAAACAAAAAAAGAAATAGCAACAATAGTAAAAAAGTACATCCAAAACTAAAATTAGCACTAAAAATTTTACTAATAATATTTTTACTTTTATGTGTAATTGGTGCAGGGATAATTGCAGCGATGTTCTTTGGAGTATTTGGAGATGAATTTGGAATAACAAAAGAAGAACTAACAGTTGGAGATTCAAATACAATAGTCTTGGATAAGAATGGAAATGAAATTGCCAATTTAAGTAGCGATGAGAAAAGAAAAATTATATCAATAAGTGAGATGTCAGAATATTTGCCAAAAGCATATATAGCAATAGAAGATAAAAGATTTTATTCACATAATGGTGTAGATATAAGAAGAACCACAGGAGCAATAGTAGGAAAATTAATAGGAAAATCATCTTATGGAGGTAGCTCAATAACACAACAATTAGTTAAAAATATAACAAATGATAAAGAAAGAAATGGATTAGCAGGAATAACAAGAAAAGTAAAAGAATGGGCAAAAGCAATACAAGTAGAAAGAATGATATCTAAAGACCAAATTTTAGAATTATACTTAAATATTATATATGTTGGAGGAAATAACCTTAATGGAGTAGAATTAGGCTCAATATATTATTTTAATAAAAGTGCAAAAGATTTAGATTTAGCAGAGTGTGCATTTTTGGCAGGAATTAATAATGCTCCAATGTCATATGATCCATATGATGAAAATAAAGACCAAGAAAAATTATCTAAAACTAGAATGGATAAAACATTAACTGTATTAAATGAAATGAAAAGTCAAGGGCTTGTAACAGATGAAGAAGCTTATAATGCAGCAGTAGAAAAAGTAAAAGCAGGATTAACATTTACAAAAGGAAATACAGATACAAATTCAACTTATTCATATCATACAGATGCAACAGTAAATGCAGTTATAGAGCAAATTATGGAAGAAAAAAATATATCATATGATTTGGCTAGAAATTATGTGTATGGTAGTGGATTAACAATATACTCAACAGAAGATGCAGCAATACAAGCAACTGTTGAAGATGAATTTGCCAAAGAAAAATATCAATTTAAAGGAAGAGCAAAAAATGCAGATGGTAGCTTAAAAAATGAACATACACAAGCAGGTATGGTAATCATAGATAATGCAACAAGTCAAGTAGTTGCAGTTGGCGGAAAATTAGGAGATAAATATGTAACAGGGTGGAATAGAGGAACACAGCTAGAAAGACAAACAGGATCATCTATGAAACCACTAGCAGATATTGCACCAGGATTACAAGAAAAAGTAATAACACCAGCAACAATATATGATGATGTTTGGACAGATTTTGGAGGAAATTACAAACCTAAAGATTATAATGTTCCTAAAGGATTAATAAATATAAGAAGTTGTATACGTACTTCCCAAAATATACCAATGGTAAAAGTAATGAGAGAATTGACGCCTAAGAAATCTATTGAATATTTAGAAAAAATGGGAATAACATCATTACAAAAAGCAGATGAAAATTTAGCATTATCAATAGGAGGATTACACAAAGGAATTAGTCCATTACAAATGGCTGGAGCGTATGCAGCAATAGCAAATGATGGAGTATATACAACACCAATATTTTACACAAAAGTAGTAGATAAAAATGGAAATACAGTATTAACACCAAAACAAGAAAAAACAAGAGCAATATCAGAACAAAATGCATATCTTACAAGGTCAATAACAGAAGAACCGGTTAAAGCTGGAGGAACGGCAACTTATTGTGCTATACCAGGAATGGAAACTTGTGCAAAAACTGGTTCAACAGATGATTATGTTGACAGATGGTTATGTGGTATGACACCATATTATACAGCAGCATGTTGGTTTGGATATGACAATGACCAAGAGCCACTAAAATATGCAGATGGAAAAACTGTTTATAGTGTAGATGGAAGAAATCCAGCAGGACAATTATGGTCAACTATAATGAAAACTATACACAAAGGTTTACAAAATAAAAGCTTTAATACGCCAACAAGTGGGTTGACACAAGCAACAATTTGTACAGATACAGGATGTGTAGCAACAACAACATGTAAAAATACTTATGTAGAAACATTTACAACAGATAATGTTCCAAGTAAATGTGAAGGACATGGAGTGCAAACAATATGTAAAGATACAGGAAAAATAGCAAATGAATATTGCCCTAATAAGGAAGAAGTAAGTTTTGGAGGAGTAATACCAAAAGAATCTTTAGGACTTTGGAAGGCAGTAGGAACTGCATCAAGAACAGGAAGAGAAGAAGTAAAAGAAACATGTGATGTACACAAAAAGCCAGAAGAAAAGCCGAAAAATAATACAGTAGATAATACAAATTCTGGAAATAATAAAAATAATACAACAAATACAACAAATTCAAATAGTACAGATGGTTCAAAAAACACAACAAGTGGTAATAACGCATCAAGTGGAAATACTACTACAACAAATACATCAACAGGAAATAATAATGTTGTAGATGAAACTGTAGACTAATTTATAGTGAGACACTTGAGATAGAACAAAGTGTCTCATTATTTTAATAAAGATAAACAATAATGCAAGGGGAGGAAAAATGGATATATATTTTTATAATACATTAACAAAGAAAAAAGATAAATTTATGCCAATAGACTCAGAAGAAATAAGGATATATTCATGTGGGCCAACAGTATATAAAGATGCAACAATAGGAAATATGAGAACAAATATATTTCAAGATGTGCTAAGAAGAACATTACGTTATAATGGCTACAAAATAAAACATGCCATGAATATTACAGATGTTGGACATTTAGTATCAGATGGTGATGAAGGGGAAGATAAAATGCTAAAATCAGCAAGAGAAGAACATAAAACACCATTAGAAATAGCAGAACATTATACAAAATTGTTTTTTGATGACTTAGCAAGTTTAAATATAGAAACACCTGAAATTGTATGTAAAGCAACAGAACATATAAAAGAAATGCTTGAATATGTTGAAAAATTAGTAGAAAATGGATATGCATATGAAACATCTACAGCTATATATTTTGATATATCAAAATTAGATAAATACCCTATATTATCAAATTTGGACTTAGAAAATCAAAAAGCAGGTGCAAGGGTAGAAATAGATAATGAAAAGAAGAATCCAGCAGATTTTGCATTATGGATAAAAGCACCAGAAAACCATTTGATGAAATGGGATAGCCCTTGGGGACCAAGTTATCCAGGATGGCATATAGAATGTTCAGCAATGGGACAAAAATATTTAGGCGAACAATTTGATATACATACAGGAGGAATAGATTTAATACCAACACATCATGAAAATGAAATAGCACAAAGTAAAGGTAAGTGCGGCAAAATACCGGCAAGATATTGGTTACATGGAGAATACTTACTTATAAATGGCGGAAAAATGTCAAAATCATTGGGAAATGTATATCTAGTAAAAGATATAAAAGAAAGAGGATATGACCCTATTGTATATAAACTATTTAGTTATTCGTGCCATTATAGAAATAAATTAAACTTTACATGGGAAGGAATAGATTCAGCATCAAAATCATTAGAAAGATTACGTAATAGCTATCAAATGAATTTAAACAGAACAGATAAATTAATGGCAGAGGATAAAGAAAAATTATTACAAATAGAAGAGAATTTCCATAAAGCAATAAATGATGATTTAAATATGCCACTTGCAATGAGCTTTGTCTGGGAAGCTGCAAGGTTTGAAAAGAAAAATCCAGAAGTTGCAAAATTGCTTGCTAAATTTGATACAGTTTTAGGAATAAAAATAGATGAAGTATCTTCAAAAAAAGAAGAAATACCACAAGAAATTTTAGAATTAGTAGAACAAAGGAAAGTGGCTAGAGAAAATAAGGACTGGCCAAAATCAGATGAATTAAGGGAATTGATAAATGAAAAAGGATATAGTGTTAAAGATACAAAAGAAGGTCAAAAAGTGTATCATATATAAATAAAAGAAAAGGACAAAGAAAATGAAAGAAAATAAAATAGTATTTCCAAATTATGAACATAGTATTTTAAATTTAATAAATACAATATTAAAATATTATAAGGTTGAAACAAAATATAAAGCATTGCCAGAATTAGAAAAAAAATTAGAAAAAAACTATAAAAATGTAGTACTAATAATATTAGATGGTATGGGAGAACATATATTAAAAGCGATTTCTCCTAATGAGTTTTTTATGAAAAATAAAATAGATGTATTAACATCAGTGTGTCCATCAACAACAACAGCAGCAATAACTACATATTATTCAGGAAGACCTCCAATCGAAACAGGTTGGATAGCTATGTCCCAATATTTTAAAGAATATGGTAGAGCAATAGAAATGCTTAGAAAAACAGACTCATATACAGGTGAAAAAATAGATACTTCAAGAATGGATGTATTTGACTTAGTTAATTATGTAAAAATATATGACCAAATAGAAAAAGCACAACCAGAAATTAAAGCATATGAAATAAATCCTACTTTCTGTGAATCAAGAAGTAAAAGAACTATAAAAGCTGATAATATTGATAAACTATGTGAGTCAGTTAAAACAATGTGCAATAATGATGAAAAAAAGTTTATTTTAGCATATAGTGAACAACCAGATGGGTTATTACATAAATATGGCTGTGAATCATTAGAAGTCAAAGAATTTATAACTCAAACAGAGAAAAAAATAGAAAAAATGTGTAATGAATTAAAGGATAGTGATACATTAGTTATTATATCAGCAGATCATGGGCATAAAGATATAAAAAAAGTGTATAATATTTTAGATTTAAAGGAGATTCAAGATTGCATTATAATGCCTCCAAGCCTAGAATCAAGAATGGTAACTTTTTGGGTTAAAGATGATAAAAGGGAAAAATTTGAAAAATATTTTAGAGAAAATATGAAAGATGAATTCATGTTATTTACTAAAAAAGAATTACTTGAAAAAAATTTATTAGGATATGGAAAACAACATCCTAAAATTGATGATTTTATAGGAGATTATGTTGCTGTTGCAATAAGTGACGCTATTATAAAATTGGAAACAAATATATCTAAAGAAAAAGCTAATAAAAAGTCTACTCATTGTGGTTTTACACCTAATGAAATGGAAGTACCGCTAATAGTTGTAAATTGTAAATAAAAAGTAAAGTACTATTTCAAGTTAGAGATAGTACTTTACTTTTCTGGTTTCAATATACTTTAATAACACAAGTGATCTTGTGTATTCTCTTTGATCCTTTCAGGAAGAGAATCCCAGTTGCTTAACAATGCGTTCTGAATATCTTTGCATGTACTCTGAATCAGATTCTTAAAATGATGGGTTCTCCAATTCCAAGTATCATCAGGAAGATTAAATTCATCAGCAATAAGTTGTCGCACATATTGACGAGGAATATACAAATTCGGGTTATCATTAATCCACCATTCATCATTGTTACAGCCTCTAACAAGTAAGTAAGAATGCTTTCCATATGAAGATAAATCATCATAGGAAATTTTTTGCAAAGGAAATCCAGAAATCTTCTGAATTTCAAAAGCATTTAACCTGCTAGGAGCGATATGAACATGAGAATGGACAACCGAGCTTTTTGCTTTGCCAATTCCTCCATTGCCGGTGCCATTTTCCCATACCAGAAAATCATGGACAGGGTAAGTTAACTTTAAAATTGTAATTGCATCATCAAGAACATCTAAGAATTCCGTCTTTAAAGCAGGTGAAAGTTCTGAGATTGATGTAACATGCTCATTTGGAATAATAAGCAGATAACCTTTGATAAATTCTCCAAGTGTGGGCATCATAAAGAAGTTCTCACTCTTGTACACAGTCCGATTGATTTTTAACTCTAATGTACCGGAATCGCCATTCTTAAGATAAACACAATAAGGGCAATTGGCAGTACTAGGAGTACCATTCAAACCTGAACTGTCTGATTTATGGTCGCCAATATCAAATCCATGAGCATCTGTGATCGATTTGAATTGCTGTGACAAATTACCAGTTGCAACATTGATGCAATTACTATTCTCATTAAGAACTATGCTATTAGAATTAATAACATTAATCTTAATAGCAGTTGGCTCTAACAGTTCCGGAGGATTAGAACATACAACACTTTTGTTGTTGGAAAATTCATTCAGTACATCCGTTACTGTTAACTGAACTGAAGAAGAAAACTCAGTCAAGCCTTTGAATTGCAAATTTGTAAGCACCAAATCAAGATCTGAACGCTTACCTGTTAAGACAAAAAGATTCCGTGTTTTTTGCATAAAGTCACCTATTCCTTTCTAAAAATTATGTTTACAAGTATACAATGATTATAACACGAATTTGAAATAAATCAAGTTTTTTGTTGAAAAAGATGAATATGTTTGATATAATTGTTATGGTTCAGTAAGATATAATTACTATAATGTTGATATATTAATATTTTTTGTAAAAAACATAGCTGGGGTCTACCTATGAGTCTTTTACTGCAAAATATTAATATATCAACATTTAAAACAAATTTTTATTGAACTGTAATATATAATTAGTTAAAACTTGAATTAGGGAGGGATAAATATGGCAATATTGTTACCAGGAGGAGCTGGATTTATAGGAAGTCACACAGCAGTTGAATTATTAAATAAAGGAAGAGAAATTGTAATAATAGATAACTTTTCAAACAGTACACCCAAAGCATTAGAATCAATAAAAAAAATAACAGGAAAAGATTTTAAATTCTATGAAATGGATTATTTAGATAGAGAAAAATTAGAAAAAGTATTTGAAGAAAATGATATAGAAGCTGTCATGAATTTTGCGGGATATAAAGCAGTTGGAGAATCAGTACAAAAGCCAATAGAATATTATACAAATAATATTTCAGGGGCATTAGTATTATTAGATACAATGAAAAAATATGAATGCAAAAAATTTATATTTAGTTCATCAGCAACAGTATATGGTGAACCAGAAAAAATGCCAATAACAGAAGATACACCAACAGGAGGGACAACAAATCCATATGGAACTACAAAACTATTTATAGAACAAATATTAAAAGATATATACAAATCAGACAATACATGGGATATTTGTATATTAAGATATTTTAATCCAGTAGGAGCACATGCAAGTGGATTAATCGGAGAGGAACCAAAAGGAATACCAAATAATTTAATGCCATATGTAGCTAGAGTTGCAGCAGGCACATTAAAAGAATTATCAGTATTTGGAAATGATTACAATACACCAGATGGAACAGGGGTAAGAGACTATATTCACGTTGTAGACTTAGCAAAAGGTCATATAAAAGCATTAGAAAAATTAGAAAAAGAACAAGATGGATTATATATTTACAATTTAGGAACAGGACATGGGGTAAGTGTTTTAGATATGGTAAAAGGTTTTGAGAAAGCAACAGGAAAAAAAGTAGCATATAAAATAGCACCAAGAAGACCTGGAGATATTGCTATATGTTATGCTGATCCAACTAAAGCTAGAGAAGAATTAGGATGGGTTGCAGAAAAAGATATAGATGATATGTGTAAAGATAGTTGGAATTATATAGAAAAAAGTCAAGCTGATATGAAATATAAGGAGTTGTAAAAATATAAAATGAAAAATTTCAAACAAATAATAGCAAAACAAATATCAGAAATAATAAAAATAAATAAACAAGAATTAGAAAACTATATAGAGGCACCAAAAGATGCAAAAAATGGTGATTACTCTTTTCCATGTTTTAGGTTAGCAAAAGAATTAAGAAAGGCACCACCAGTTATTGCAACTGAAATAAAAGAAAAAATAGAATTAACTAATGAAATAGAAAAAGTAGAAGTAGCAGGGGGATATTTAAACTTTTTCATAAATAAATCTGAATTAATAGGAGAAGTTTTACAGGAAATATCAACCAACAATAAATATGGAGAATCAGAAATAGGAAAAGAAAAAAATATAGTAATAGATTATTCAGCTCCCAATATTGCAAAACCATTCCACATAGGACATTTACGTTCAACTGTTATAGGTGGAGCATTATATAACATATACAAATATTTAGGATATAATGTAACAGGGATAAATCATTTAGGAGACTATGGTACACAATTTGGAAAATTAATAGAAGGCTACAAAATGTGGGGAAAAGAATATGATATAGAAAAAGATCCCATAAATGAATTAACAAAAATATATATTAGAATAAATGAGGCCTGCAAGAATGATGAACAAATACTAGAAAATTGTAGAAATAATTTTAAAATGCTAGAAGATGGAGACCAATATTGTGTAGAAATTTGGAAAAAATTTAGAGAACTAAGTTTAAAAGAATTTCAAAAAGTATATGATTTATTAGGAAGTAAATTTGATTCATGGAATGGAGAATCATTTTATTCTGATAAAATGCCAGAAATAATAGATATATTAAATGATTCAGGAAAACTAGTAGAATCACAAGGTGCTAAAATAATAGATTTAGAAGATAAAGGGATAAATACACCATGCATAATAGAAAAGTCAAATGGCTCTACAACCTATGCAACAAGAGACTTAGCAGCAATAATGTATAGAGCAAGAACCTATGATTTCGATAAGGCATTATATGTAACATCATATGAACAAACATTGCACTTTAGACAAGTATTTGAAGTAGCGAAACTTTTAGGACTAGATGAAAAATATACAAATGGATTAGAGCATGTATCATTTGGAATGGTATTATTACCAGAAGGAAAGATGTCAACAAGGGAAGGAAATATTATTAAATTAGAAGACTTACTAAATGAAGCTATTTTGAGAGCAAAAGAGATAATAGAACAAAAAAATCCAGAATTGGAGAATAAGGAAGAAGTTGCTAAAAAAGTTGGAATAGGTGCAGTTATATTTAATGATATGTCAGCATCAAGAATTAAAGATGAAGTATTCGATTGGAATACAATTTTGAATTTTCAAGGTGAGACTGGTCCATATATTCAATATACTTATGTTCGTACAAAAAGTGTATTAGAAAAAGCAGGATATTTACCAAAAATTGAAGATGTAAATACAGAGAATTTATCAGATGATTATTCAATGGCAATTTTGAAATTGATTTATAATTTTGAAGATGTGTTAATACAAGTTACAGACAAAAATGAACCATCTATACTTGCAAGATATTTAATTGATTTAGCGAAAGCTTATAGTAGTTTTTATAATGAAAATAAAATTATTGTTGAAAATAAAGAAGTTCAAGATGCTCGTGTTTATTTAACTTATGCAGCATCACAAGTTTTAGAGCAAGGTGCTAATTTGTTAGGAATAGAAATGCCAGAAAAAATGTGAAAAATTTTATAAAAATATGTAAAGGAGTAACAAAATGTTACTCCTTTATTGGTACTTAAGTAATATTATAAAACAATATTAACTAAAAGGCAATATTATTTTTTCTCATCTTTTATAACTTCTTTAATAGCTCCTAAACTTGAAAGTGCACTTGTTGCTTCAAAAGGAATAAATACTTTATTAGCTTCTCCATCAGCAACTTTCTCTAAAGCTTCAAGAGATTTTAATTGAACTAGTTTTTCATCAGGATCTGATTTTTTAATAGCCTCATAAACCATTTGAATTTCCTTAGCTTTAGCTTCAGCAACTTCTTTAATAGCTTGGGCTTCACCGGCTGCTCTAGTAATTCTAGCTTCTTTATCAGCTTCAGCTTCTAATATAGCAGCTTGTTTTTTACCTTCAGCAATTGTTATTGCAGATTGTCTTTGAGCTTCTGATTCTAAGATTAAAGCTCTTTTATTTCTTTCTGCATTCATTTCTTTTTCCATTGCATCTCTAATATCAGCAGGTGGAGTAATATCTTTAATTTCAACTCTATCAACTTTACATCCCCATCTATCAGTAGCTTCATCCAAAACAAGTCTTAATTGATTATTAATGCCATCTCTTGAACTAAATGTTTCATCAAGTGACATCTTACCAATAATATCACGTATTGTTGTGATAGCTAGGTATTCAATACCTTTCTTTAAACTTTGAATTTCATAAACCGCTTTTGCAGGATCTGTTATTTGATAGAAAACAACAGTATCTATTGTAATTGTTACATTATCTTTAGTAATAACTCCTTGAGGTGGTACATCCATTGTTTGCTGTTTTAAACTAACAACACTTCTTACATGATCAAAAAATGGAATTATAATTGTAAGACCGGCATCTGCAACTTTGTAGAATTTACCTAATCTTTCAATTACATAAACCTCAGCTTGTTTAACGATTTTAATTGATTTAAATGCTATAATTAATATTATAACTAATAAAATTAATAAAAATGCCATAATTAAATCCTCCTTTTAAAATTATATATAAATACTTAAAAAGTAATATTAATAACAAAATTTTTATAGTCTTTCTGTAATGTATTCTTTATTAGAAGCTAATTTTACAATTGTTTTAACACCTTTTATTTCTAAGATTTCTACTTCAGAGCCTTCTGAAATTAATTTGCCATCTTCTGATTCAGCTGACCAAACTTCACCATTAATCTTGATTTGGCCAACAGAATGTGAAGAAATTTCTTTAATAACTAAAGCTTTTTGGCCAATTATAGAAAAGGCATTTGTTTTTGTTGGTTTAATATCAACAAATTTTTTTACAAAAGGTTTTGTAGTGAAAAGTAAAATTGCTGAAGATATAACAAATATAGAAGTTTGAATAATTATATTTGATGTAAAAAAACTAACAATCATTGCAATTAAAGCTCCAACTCCAAACCAAAATACTAAAAAACCGACTGTAATTATTTCACCTATAAAAAATAATCCAGCAATTACTAACCAAACTTGCCACATAAAAAGCATCTCCGTTCTTAAATATTTACAATTTAATTATACTACATTTTATTGAAAAAATAAAGGGGGTAGGTAAAAATGATTTAAATTGTGAACAAGAACAATTAAAAAAATATTGCAAAATATGACAAAATGTAATAAAATATACATAAATTGGAGGGAAGAAAAATTGGAAATATCAGAAGAAATAGAAAAACAAAAAGAGTTTATTGAAAAAGTAAAAAAGATAAATAAAAATAAAAAGTTAAAATATAGCATATTAACAATGGGGTGCCAATTGAATGAAAATGATTCAGAAAAATTATGTGGTATGTTAGAAGAGATGGGATATGCAAAAACAGAAAATCAAAACGAAGCTGATCTAGCATTATTTAATACATGTTGTGTAAGAGAAAATGCAGAAGATAAATTATTTGGAAAATTAGGAGAACTAAAAAAACTAAAAGAACAACGTGGAACTATAATAGCAATTGGTGGATGTATGATGCAAGAAAAACATATTACAGAAAAAATAAGAATGAGTTATCCGTATACAGATATAATATTTGGAACACATACATTACACAAATTTCCAGAAGATTTATATGAAGTTATAGAAAATAAAACTAAGTTGGAAGATGTATTAGACATAGATGGAAAGGTATATGAAGGATTACCAATTAAAAGAGATAGTAATATAAAAGCATCAGTAACAATAATGAATGGATGCAATAACTTTTGTAGTTATTGTATAGTTCCATATGTTAGAGGAAGAGAAAGAAGCAGGCAGCCAAGAGATATAATAGAAGAAGTAAAAGAACTAGCAAAACAAGGATATAAAGAAATTACACTTTTAGGACAAAATGTAAATTCATATTTAAGAGTAGAAAAGGAAAAAGGTTTGGAAATTGAAGAATATGAAGGAGTAAATTCATTTGCTACACTATTAAGAGCTATAAATAAAATAGATGGAATAGAAAGAATTAGATTTGTATCACCACATCCAAAAGATTTTACAGATGATGTAATAGAAGCAATTGCAGATTGTGATAAAGTTTGTAAATTAGTGCATTTACCGTTACAATCAGGAAATACAAAAGTATTAAAAGAAATGAACAGAAAATATACGAAAGAACAATATTTAAACTTAGTAGAAAAAATGAAAACAAATATACCAAATTTAACATTATCAACAGATATTATAGTAGGTTTTCCGGGAGAAACAGATAAAGAATTTGAAGATACTTTAGATGTAGTAGAAAAAGTAAAATTTGAGCAAGTATATATGTTTATTTATTCAAAAAGAGTTGGAACACCAGGAAATAGAATGGAAAATCAGATCCCAGAAGAACAAAAACATGTGAGATTTGATAAATTAAAGGCCTTAGTGGAAAGCCAAATAGAAGAAAATAACCAAAAATATATTGGAACTATTCAAAAAGTTTTAGTTGAGGGAACAAGTAAAAATAATGATGATATGCTTACTGGTAGAACTGATAGTAACAAAGTTGTTATTTTTGAAGGGGATAAAAATTTGATTGGAAATATGGTTGAACTTAAAATAGTTTCTGAACATATGTGGTATTTGAAAGGAAAAATATGAGACAGTTGGGACGGTCCAAATTTGTCTCATGATTTTGTAGAAAAATGTCGAAAACATATAATAGGAGTAAATATAAAAATGACAAAAGATGACAAAAAACGACAAATAAATGAGACAAATTTGGACCGTCCCATTTGTCTCAAAAGGAGGAATAATTATGGCAGAGTTTTCACCAATGATGCAAAGATATCTTGAAACAAAAGAGCAATATAAAGATTGTATCTTGTTTTATAGATTAGGAGATTTTTATGAAATGTTTTTTGATGATGCTATAACTGCATCAAGAGAACTAGAACTTACTTTAACAGGAAAAGATTGTGGACAAGATGAAAGAGCTCCAATGTGTGGTATTCCACATCATGCGGCTGAAATATATATTTCACGATTGATTGCAAAAGGGTATAAAGTGGCAATATGTGAACAATTAGAAGATCCGAAAGAAGCTAAAGGAATAGTAAAAAGAGGTGTTATTAGAGTTGTTACACCAGGTACAGTAGTTGATAGTAATATGCTAGAAGAAAGAAAAAATAATTTCATAATGTCAATTTTTAAATCTGGAATTTACTTTGGAATTAGTGTTTGCGATATTTCAACAGGTGAATTTTATTCGGCAGAAATAAAGGATAATCAAAACTTTCCATTAGTTTTGGATGAAATTGCAAGATATATGCCATCAGAACTTGTTATAAACAGTATGATGTCAGATTGCCAAGAAGAAATGGACAAGATAAAAGAAAGATTTGACTCATATATTACAAGATTTAATGATAAATTTTTCTCAGATGATGCAGAGAAAATAAGATATAGATTTAATTTTGTTGATAGTAATCAAAAAGAAATAGCAAACATTGTAGATAAAACATTAGCAGTTTGTTCAATAAATGCGTTAATTGAATATATTGAACAAACTCAAATGACTACACTTGAGCACATCAACAAGATAATAGTTTACAATATTTCAAAATATATGTCGCTTGATATTAATGCAAGAAGAAACCTTGAAATAACTGAAAAAATGAGAGATAAATCCAAAAAAGGAACACTTTTATGGGTACTTGATAAAACATCAACTTCAATGGGTGGAAGAGCCTTAAGAAGATGGCTTAATGACCCACTTATAGACACAACAGAAATTAATAGAAGACTTGAATCTGTAAAAGAATTAAAAGATGATGTTATTTTAAGAGGAGATGTTGTAGAAAATCTTAAAAAGGTATATGATATTGAACGTCTTGCAGGTAAAATGGCTTATGGTAATGCAAATGCAAGAGATATGATAACATTGAAAAATTCATTATCAAAATTGCCAGATTTGAAAAAAGTTTTAGCAAATGTAAATTCTCCTATGCTTAAAGATTTATATGAAAACTTAGATGAACTACAAGATATTTATGAACTTGTTGATAAATCGATAGTAGAAGACCCACCGATGACAGTAAAAGATGGTGGAATTATCAAACTTGGATATGATGAAGAAATAGATAAATTAAAAACTGCTACAACAGAGGGTAAAAATTGGATTATTCAATTAGAGGCTGAAGAAAGAGAAAAAACAGGAATTAAAAACCTAAAAGTTGGTTTTAACAAAGTATTTGGATATTTTATAGAAGTTACAAAATCATATTTAGATCAAGTTCCAGAAAGATTTGTTAGAAAACAAACATTAACAAATGCAGAAAGATTTATAACAGAAGACTTGAAAAACTTAGAAAATCAAATACTTGGAGCAGAAGAAAAAGTTGTAAACTTAGAATATAATGCATTTGTACAAATAAGAGATGAAATTGCTAAAAATGTAAAAAGACTACAAAAATCAGCAAATATTGTATCAACATTAGATGTACTTACATCATTTGCAACAGTAGCAGAAGACTTGAATTATTGTATGCCAGAAGTAGACAATTCCGGAGTTTTGGATATTAAAAGTGGAAGACATCCAGTAATAGATAAAATGCTTGGAACAGGCGTATTTGTTGAAAATGATACATATCTTGACAAAGAAGAAAATAGATTATCAATTATAACAGGACCTAACATGGCAGGTAAATCAACATATATGAGACAGGTTGCATTAATTACATTAATGGCACAAGTAGGCTCATTTGTACCAGCATCAGAAGCACATATAGGTGTTGTAGACAAAATCTTTACAAGAGTTGGTGCATCAGACGACTTAAGTATGGGACAAAGTACATTTATGGTAGAAATGATGGAGGTTGCAACAATTCTTAAAGAAGCAACATCAAACAGTTTGGTAATATTAGACGAAATAGGAAGAGGAACATCAACATATGATGGTTTATCAATTGCTTGGGCAGTTGCAGAATACATTGCAGATAAAGAAAAATGCGGTGCTAAAACATTATTTGCAACACATTACCATGAATTAACAGAGCTAGAAGAAAAACTTGAAGGTGTAAAAAATTACAATATAGCAGTTAAGGAAAAAGGTGAAGATATAATCTTTTTAAGAAAAATTTTAAGAGGAGGAACAGATGAAAGCTATGGTATACATGTTGCTCGTTTAGCAGGTGTACCAAAAACTGTAACTCAAAAAGCTGATGAAATTCTAAAAAGCTTAGAACGAAAAAATATTTTGACAGGAAAAAAACAAGAGAGTAAAAAAGTTGTAGAAGGTCAATTTGATATGTTTAATTATAAACTAGCGGAAATTGCTCATGAAATTGATAAAGTTAATTTGAATGAACTAACACCAATTGATGCATTAAATACATTAGTCAAAATAAAAGAAAAACTAAAATAGGGATTTGGGGATAAACCTTAAGTCCCTATTTTAGTTTTTTACTGGAATGCTTTAAGAAGAACTTTTTCAGCTTCCATACGAGGTGCATTATGCAAATTGCACATAAATGAATCAATAATTTTCTTATACTCAGTATCCTTTGCAATTATTCTTTTAACTTCTGTTAAATTTTTAACATCAATTAAAGAATTTCGCAAAGTACTAAAAACTGGTAATACCGGATGTAAGGTCTTTGATTCAAGTACAAATTGTACATATTCTTCACCATATGATGAAGGAATTTTCATCTCGCAGTATAAATATTTTTTGCTGTTTTTTGTTATAGTTTTCTTCTTGCTAATACGAAGTTCCATTAAATTACCTCCAATTGTAAGTAATATAAATAATAAGTTACATAATTATTGTAACATATAAAGCTTTATAAATCAATGTTTTATTATATTTAAGTCACTTTTTGATAATAAAATGTTATCATTTGTCCATTTCAATTAAAGGCAATCTAGGAATACCAAAATTAAATCCAATTTTGTTAAGTTCAGCTTTAACAGGAATAGGGTTGACTTCTGAAAATAAAGAATTTATCATTGGAATAGCATCTAACTGCATTTTTTTTGCAATATCAAATTCTCCATTTAAAAAACTCCAAACCATATTATGTGTGTATTCAGGTTCAATATTTGATAAAACAGAAATAACGCCCAATCCTCCTAATGAACAGATTGGAATTGTTTGGTCATCATTTCCAGAATATATATGTAAATTATCTCCACATAAATGAGCAATTTGAGCAACTTGAGATAAATTACCACTAGCTTCTTTTATTGCAATAATATTGGGGATTTTTGATAATTCCAAACAAGTTTCTGGATTAATGTTTAAGCCAGTTCGACTAGGAACATTATATAAAATTATAGGAATATTTATACTTTCAGCAATAGCCTTATAGTGTGCAATCAACCCTTTTTGAGTTGTTTTGTTATAATACGGAGTAACAACTAAAACTCCATCAACCCCTAAAGATTCGGCGATTTTAGATATTTCAATTGCTTCTTTTGTGTTATTTGAACCAGTACCTGCAATTATTGGAACTTGTGATTTTGAAACTTCTAAAGCACATTTTATTACCTCAATTTTTTCCTCTTTTGTCATTGTGGCACTTTCACCTGTTGTTCCACAAACAATTAGAGCATCAATTTTGTTTTGAATTTGAAATTTTAGAAATCTTTTTAATTCTTCAGTATTAATTCCATTTTCGTAAAATGGTGTTGGAATAGCTGAACCAGCACCTTTAAATAATGTTTTTTTCATATAAAATTAACTCCTTTAAAGAATATATATTTTAATTATAAAATTTTATACTAATTATTATTTTGATTTTGTATTATGTTGACAAAAAACAAACTTCATTGAAAGTACTTTCTTTTTATATATTTTTTAAAATTATACTTGAAATGAAACTTTTAGTATGATAATATAAAATTGTAAATAGAAAGATAGATTATTGGGGGAACAAAAGAAAAATGGATAAAACATTAAAAATGGCTAGAAACCTTGAAACTGTACACACATGTAATTTAGAAAATAAACAAATAAATATATATATAAAGATAGGAATATTATGCTTATATCAAAAGTAGATATAAGCTAATATTGCTATCTTTTTGGCGTTAAAAAAATCAAGAGGAGAAAGCCAATTGATATAACAATTCAGTAAATAGCAGGAAATTTTAGAGGTGAATAATATTGAAAATAAAAAAGAATAAGAAAACAATTATAATTATTATATTAGTAATTTTATTAATATTAGCATTTTTAATAATATGTAACAATGATAAAATAAGAAGTAAGTTAAAAACAGCAATATTTAAAGAAGAACCAATAAAAGAAATAACATATGAAATATATTCAAATAAAAATAATATAATAAGATTATTAGTTAGTGTAACAGACACAGAAAATGGAATTGAAGAAATACAATTACCAGATGGAGGAATATTAACAGGAAGTAATAGAACACAGATGGGAATAGATTATAAAATAGAAGAAGATGGAGAATACACTTTTAAATATAAATCTTCAACAGGAGAAGAAATAAAAGACACATTAGTAGTAAATGATGAATTTAGAAATAATTTAATTGGAATAGAAAAAATACAAGAAGTATCAACAGAACAAGATTATAAAATAACAAAAAAATATGATGGAACAGAAGAATATAAATATTATTATGCTATAGGGGAAAATAATACAGATTGGTTAGAACTATCAAATAAAGAAATAATAAATATAGACATGTATAAAATAATAGAGAACAATTTACAAAATGAAGATAAAACCACAACATTAAAAGTAAAAAAAGTAAATAAATATGGAAATACAGTAGAAGTAGCAAAAAAGATTAAGGACATGCAAAAAGTAGAAAATTTATATAACAAAGAAGAAAAAGTAATAGAAGGAGAAAGTATAATAGCATGTATACGAGATAATGAAATAGAGTCAGGAAATTATACATTAAAAGTAAATGGAGAAGAATATCCAGCAGAAATATATAATTATGATGAAAACATGAATTATATAACAGACAAAAACTTAGGAACATCAGAAGAAGATAGCAGAATGTTAATAATGAAATATAATGGAAACTTAAATATAGAAAAAGAAAACTTAATAACAGCACAAACTAGAAAAAAAGGAATGTTTATATATGTAGCAGGAGAATTAACAAATAATGGAGAAATAAGTATGACAGCAAGAGGAGCAAAAGCAGAAGGACAAGATGTATATTTATGGAAATATGATAGTGGAGAATATGAATATGTACCAGCAATAGGTGCAACAGGCGGTGAAAGTGTATCAATAGTAGCAGAAAGAGGAAAATCAGTTACCAAAGAAGGAGTATCAGGATATAAAGGATTATATCATAAGTGTCGGAGGAGGAGGCTCAGGTTATGCATCAGCTACTACAACATCATGGTCTAGTTGGATTGGTGCTTCAACATCAGGTGAAGGAGGAAGAGGAACATCTTATTCAGGAGGAACTGGAGGAGGTGGTGCAGCCAGCCGAGACAGCAGTGCAACTGCAAAACCAGGAGAACAAAATGGTGGAGCAGGAGGAAGTGGATTTACGAGTACAAGTAGTTCAGCATATGAAGATGGAGCAGGAGGAGCTGGAAATCCAGGTGCAAAAGGCGGAAATGATGGAACAGGAGGCTTAATTATTTTATATGCTACACAATTTAGTAATAGAGGAAATATTACTTCGCAAGGAAGTGATGCAATAGGAGGAGCTTCAGGAGGAGGATCAATAAATATATTTTATGATAAATTGATAGAAGAAGGAAAAACAAATATTAGTGGTGGGAAAAGCAAAAGTAGTGGAAATGGTGGAGATGGTTGTGTAGTCTTTCAAGATATTAATGCAAAACAACCAGCATCAATCGCAACTACAATTATATATGTAGATAGTAATAATGGAGATGATTTGACAGGTGATGGAACAGCAGAAAAACCAATTAGAACATTAGATGGTATTGCAGATAATAAAATGGTAGATAATGGATATAAATATAAAATTATTTTAAAAGATGGTGTATATAATTTAACAACGAAAATATTTGAATTAAACTGTGATAAATCAATAGATATTATTGGAAATAAAGAGAAAACAACATTAGTGGTTAATGGCCTATATCCTAATAGCGGAGGAGGAAATGAAAAATATAAGGTTAACTTTTATAGATTAATATGGAATGGTATATCTGCACCGACTAATGCGATATTTTTAAGAAATAATATTGATTTTTATAATGTTGTATTTAAAATGGAATTTTCATCAGCTGCTTATAGTTATTTTGTTCCATATACAGAAACATATAGTTTCTACAATTGTACAATAGATAAAAAAGTAGCTGCAATGTTAAGAACTACACATGGAACAATAAAATTAACAAATTGTTATGGAGGATTTACATCAGGATATAGTACAAATGATAGTGATTGGGACTACCAGACAAATAGAATATTAAGTACATATACATTAGGGAATGATTACAGTATTACAGAAGATGAAAGTTTATGGAAAAACATAGGAACAGGTACAAATCCTGATGGAAGCCAAGCTAATTTAGGAGTATATGGAGGAGCATATTCTTGGGATAATGATGATGA
>CAKPDN010000004.1 GCA_934149005.1 uncultured Clostridia bacterium
GTAACTATACAGAATAGCACTCTTTAAAACATAATAGAAAAAACGAAAAATGCATTCCATTTCTCATAACCCGAAGGCTCAATTTTTCAAAACAATAAACAAAAATTTAAAACCAAAAGAATACAAAAGCAGTTTCAATTTTATAAAAAAAGTGATATAATAACGGCATAAAAACAACAAAAAGGAATGATATAATGAATAAAGAAAGTTCAGCATATTTATTATGTGATTTAGGAATATCACATCACTTAGCAAAAAAACTTTACGATAACGGAATAAAAATTAATGACATAAAGAATAATAGTAACATAGTACATATCAAGGCCATACAATTATAGAAAATAAAAAAATTTATGAGTATTAATATTAAAACTAGAAAATAGACAAACACGATACGTTAAAAGAAACTGATGGAATATATTCATCAAAACTATTTTATAGCCAAAAAACCATTTATGTCAGAAATTGATATAAAAGATGATATGAACTGCATCTTTTACTTAAAAAATATAAAGAAGAATTATATGACTATAAAAACATAGGAAATTCATATCAGTGGTTAATAAATGAATATTTTAATTTATATATGTTGGAGAAAAAAATGAAGATGAAAAGATTCTTAATAAATAATAAATTCAAAAAAGGTTGCAGAATTTAAAGAATAACAAATTGCAAAAAAAGGAGATATAAATATAAGAATATTATGGAAAAAAATATAGAATTTTTGATAGAAATGTTAAAAGAACAATATGGAATTGAACTAGCAAATAAAATAATAGAAGGATACACAAAACAAAGAGTACTTACATTTAGAGTAAATACATTAAAAAGTGATGTAAAAAAAGTTGAAGATAAACTAAAACAAGAAAAAGTAGAATATGAAAAAACACAATGGAACTCAAATGCATTTATCATAAAAAATGCAAGTAAAAAAGAAATACAAGAATTAGACATTTATAAAAATGGAGAAATATATATTCAAAGTTTATCTTCAATGTTACCACCTATTATATTAGAACCACAAGAAAAAGCTGATATTTTAGATATGACAGCAGCACCAGGAGGAAAGACAACAGAAATGGCAGCACTTTCTGGAAATAAAGCACATATTACAGCATGTGAAAAAAGTAAAATACGTGCTGAAAGGTTGAAATATAATGTAAACAAACAAGGAGCTTTCAGTGTATTTATAATGGAAAAAGATGCAAGATATATAGATGACTTCTTTTCATTTGATCAAATATTATTAGATGCTCCATGCAGCGGAAGCGGAACCCTAAATATAAATAATAACAATATAAAAAATAAATTTACAAAAGAACTAGTTAAAAAGTCTACAATATCACAATTAGAATTATTAAAGAAAGCAATAAAAATATTAAAACCAGGAAAAGAAATGGTATATTCTACATGTTCTATTTTAGCTTGCGAAAATGAAGAAATAGTTAAAAATATTTTAGACAATAAAAATATTGAAATAGTTCCTATTAATTTTAAAGGAATAGAAAGTATACCTCTTCTTCCAACCAAAATAGATGGAACTTTATGTGTATGCCCAAATGAACTTTATGAAGGATTCTTTGTGGCAAAAATCAGAAAAAATAGGAGGGAAAATTAATAATGAAAGCCTTAGTAATATCAGATATTCATGGATCAGGATACTATGCAGAAAAAATAAAAGAAATAAATGAAAAAGAAAATCCAGATAAAGTTATTTTATTAGGAGATTTATATTATCATGGACCAAGAAATAATTTAAGTCAAGAATATGAGCCAATGAAAGTGGCTCAAATTTTAAATTCAATAAAAGATAAATTACTAGTAGTTAAGGGGAATTGCGATGCAGAAGTTGATGAAATGATATCAGAATTTGAATTTCAAGATCACATATTGATGGAAATAAACAGAAAAAAGTTTTATTTTACACATGGACACAAATATAATATAGAAAAAATACCATATGAAGATTTTGATATAATGATATATGGACATATTCATCAGGGATTTATACAAGAAAAAGATGGATATATTTTTGCAAATCCCGGCTCAATATCAGTTCCGAAATGTAACACAGAACATAGCTATATCATATTAGAAGAAAATAAAATTATACTAAAGAGAGTAGATGGAGAAGTTTTACAAGAATATAAAATATAATAATTGTTTTTTGCGGCAAGGGTTTAATAGTACTTTCCTTGCCACAAATCTTGCTCTTTTAAAATTTTATCAAAACCATTTAAAACCCACTTTTTATGCAAATTCCATTCAGGAACAATAAGTAAACCTTTAGGAGCATCTCCTGAGATTCTATGTATTACGACATCAGGAGAAATATGTGTAATAACATATGTAAGAGCATCTAAATAATATTCTAAAGAAATAGGTTCATACTTGCCATTAAAATACATATTAGCTAAAACAGTATTTTTAATGACATAAGTAGAATGTATTTTAATTCCTTGAATATTGTGTTTATTTATAAAGTTAACAGTATTTTTAACATCATCAAAGTTTTCTTCAGGAAGTCCAACCATAATATGAGCTACAACATCAATATTATATTTATTCAAAAGTTTAACAGCTTTGGTAAATTGACTGCTATTATATCCTCTATTAATTAAAATCCCTGTATTATCATTAGAAGTTTGCAAACCTAATTCAACACAAACATAATATTTTTCAGTATATGATTTTAACAACTTGACAATATCTTCATTTATGCAATCAGGTCGTGTAGCAACTGCTAAACCAATAATTCTATCATCAATTAAAGCAGCATTATATTTTGACTTTAAATTTTCTAAAGAATCATATGTATTAGTAAAATTTTGGAAGTAAGCTATAAATTTATTAGCACGCATAGAACGATAATTAGAAAAATAATTTATAACTTGATTTTTAATTTTATCAATAATATTATTTGCATCTGAAGGCAATATAAGGTCACCAGACCCTTTTTCACTGCAAAAAATACATCCGCCATTTCCACAATGTCCATCCCTATTAGGACAAGTAAAACCACCATCAATACATATTTTTAAAGTTCGCTCTCCAAATTTTTCTTTTAAATATTTGTTTAAATGTTTATATCTTTCTTCATTTTCCATAATATAATTAGTATATCAAAAATAAAATAATATATCAAATATTAATAAAAACTTTAAAAAAACTTCTTAAAGTGATATAATATAACAAACACAAATATCATAAAATAGTATAAAAAGTTTAGAAAGATATAGAAAGTACTAAAAAATAAAAATTAGATCTTAAGAAAGGAAAGAAAAAATGGAGGAATGTAAAATAAAAAATTTATATAATTTGGAAGAAACAATTGCAACAAAAATATTTGAAGGAGCAATATATCCATGGGAAATATTACCTAAAATAGGAGAATTTATAATAGAATTAGGCAATACTTTAAATCCAGAAGAATACAACAAAATTGGAGAAGATATTTGGATTGCAAAATCAGCAACAGTGGCTCCAACAGCATATATAAAAGGACCAGCAATAATAGGAAAAAATGCACAAATAAGACACTGTGCATTTATAAGAGGAAAAGCAATAGTGGGGGAAGGTGCAGTAGTAGGAAATTCGACTGAACTTAAAAATGTAATATTATTTAATAAAGTACAAGTACCACACTACAATTATGTAGGAGACTCAATATTAGGATATAAATCACACATGGGAGCAGGTTCAATAACATCAAATGTAAAATCAGATAAAAAATTAGTAATTGTAAAAAATGAAACAGAAAAAATAGAAACAGGATTAAAAAAATTTGGAGCAATGATAGGTGATGAAGTAGAAGTAGGATGTGGTTCTATTTTAAATCCAGGAACTGTTATTGGAAAAAATTCAAATATTTATCCGCTATCATCTGTAAGAAAAGTAGTTCCAGCAAATAGTATATACAAAAATCAAAATGAAGTTATAGAAAAATTCTAATATAAGTCGAATAAGAAAGAAATATGACTAAATAAATACAATATGACAGAAAGAAGAAATATCATGTCAAAAAATGCGATGAAAAATTCTTGCAAAGTACTGAGATTAGTAGTAAGATATAAATTATTACAAAGAAAGACTAAAGAAAAGGGGGATTTTTTTGAAAACATTTTTTGGAGGTGTATTTATTGACAAAGAGAAACTTGAAGAAGCAGAAATAAAACATCCAATAAAATTAGAATATTACAAACAAATAAATGAAGATGAAATTAACTCTGGTAAAGAAAAATATGGAATTCAAATAGTAAAGACAGAATACATACCAGATAATTTAGAGATAGAAACCAAAAGTATAAAATATGTAACAAATGATGAATTAGAAGAAGAAAAAATATTAAATATTTTTAAAGAAAATCAAGTAACTCCTATCAACTCTGAAGAAGTCATACTAGACTTATTTAGAAGTAAATTTTAGAAAAAAGAATTACAATTTACAGTTTTAAAATTTTATTATATATTCAACCTTTAATTTATTAATATATATTAGCTGTGAATTGAAACAAAAAGGGAATAGTAATTCTCTTTTTTTATGTAAAAAAACTTGCAAAATATAAAAAAGTAAGCTAGAATACTAAGAGTATAAAAGAAGAAAAAACTAAGGAGGATTTATGGCAGACAAATTAATAATAGTAGAATCACCTGCAAAGGCAAATACAATAAAAAAATTTCTAGGAGGAAATACAAAAGTTGTAGCTTCAATGGGACATATAAGAGATTTACCAAAATCAAAATTAGGTGTAGACATTGAACACAATTTTGAACCAGAATATATAAACATTAGAGGAAAAGGAAATTTAATAAAATCATTAAAAGCAGATAGTAAAAAAGCTAAAAAAGTATATTTAGCAACCGACCCTGACCGTGAGGGTGAAGCAATAGCATGGCATCTATCAAAAATATTAGAAGAAGACAAAGACAAAATAACAAGGGTAACTTTTAACGAAATAACAAAATCAGCAGTACAAAAAGCAATAAAAGAATCAAGAAATATAGACATGGATACAGTAAATGCTCAACAAGCAAGAAGAGTTTTAGATAGAATAGTAGGATATAAAATAAGTCCACTATTATGGAAAAAAGTAAAAAGAGGATTATCAGCAGGCAGAGTACAATCAGTAGCAGTAAAACTAATAGTAGATAGAGAAAACGAAATAGAAAACTTTATTCCGCAAGAATATTGGAATATATATGCTAATCTAAAAGATGAAAAATCAAAAAAGGAATTTGAAGCTAGATTCTGGGGAAAAGATGGAAAAAAACAAGAAATTAGTTCAAAAGAACAAGTAGATGAAATATTAAAAAATATAGAAAATGCAAAATATATTGTTTCAGAAATAAAAAAAGGCGAAAAGAAAAGAAATCCAGCACCACCGTTTACAACAAGTACAATGCAACAAGAAGCATCAAGAAAATTAGGATTTACATTAAAGAAAACAATGCAAGTAGCACAAACTTTGTATGAAGGGGTAAAAATATCTGATAAAGGAACAATAGGATTAATAACATATATGAGGACAGATTCTACAAGAATCTCAGAAGAAGCAAGAGCTGTGGCAAAAACACAAATAGTATCAACATATGGTGAAGAATTCTATGAAAATAGATATTACAAAACAAGCAAAGATGCTCAAGATGCACATGAAGGCATAAGGCCAACTTATTCGAATATTGAACCAGATGATATAAAGAATGACTTAAGCAGGGATCAATATAAATTATACAAATTAATATATAACAGATTCATGGCAAGCCAAATGAAATCAGCAGTTTATGACACAATGGCTGTTAATATAAAAGCAAATGAATATGATTTTAAAGCAAATGGACAAAGTTTAAAATTTAAAGGATTTATGATTTTATATGTAGAGGGAACAGATGAAAAAGAGGAACAAGAAGTAGGAATGTTACCAGAACTAGAACAAAATCAAAAATTAAAACTAATTAAAATAAATCCAAAACAAAGCTTTACAGAACCACCAGCAAGATACACAGAAGCAAGCCTAGTAAAAGCATTAGAAGAAAAAGGAATAGGAAGACCAAGCACATATTCACCAACAATAACAACGATTTTAGAAAGAAGATATATAGAAAAAGAACAAAAACAATTATTACCAACAGATTTAGGAAAAATAGTAAATAAACTACTAACAGAAAATTTTACAGATATTATAAATGTGGAATTCACAGCTAAAATTGAAAATGAATTTGATGAAATAGCAGAAGGAAAAGAAGAATGGAAGAAAATGATTAGAGAATTTTACGGACCATTTGAAAAAGAACTTGAAAAAGTAGAAAAAGATTTAGAACATGTTGAACTAGTAGAGGAGGTATCTGATGTAAAATGTGAAAAGTGCGGAAGAATGATGGTATATAAATATGGAAGATATGGAAAATTTTTAGCATGTCCAGGATATCCAGAATGTAAAAACACAAAAGCAATTGTAGAAACAATAGATGTACCATGCCCCAAATGTGGTGCAACGGTGCAAGTTAGAAAAACAAAAAGAAGAAAAAACTATTATATCTGTGAAAACAATCCAGTTTCTTGTGATTATATTTCTTGGAACAAGCCTAAAAAGGGAGAAAAATGGAATCCTGAAAAAGCAGAAAAAGTAAAAAAAGAAAAAACTAAAAAAAGTAAATAGAAAAGAGGGATTTCGGGGCCAGCACTCAAAATCCCTCTTAAAAACTATTGACAATATTAATAAATTTTGGTATTATATTAATTGCTTTTGAATATAATTAATTAAACACATGAGGGAATAGCTCAGTTTATAGAGTGCTGCCTTGTCAAGGCGGGGGTCTTAACTTTGAAAATTTTATAAAATGCAGGTATAATTTAGTGGTAAAATGCAACCTTGCCAAGGTTGATTCGCGGGTCCGATTCCCGCTACCTGCTCCAAAACCCTAGTGGTTCTAGTATTCGGCGACTTAGCCAAGCGGTAAGGCACGAGTCTGCAAAACTCTGATGATCGGTTCGACTCCGATAGTCGCCTCCAATAATGTAATAAAAACGTTGATTTTTCAACGTTTTTTATTTTTATATAAATTTACTTGTTTCCTTACATTCCCTAGTAATAGGGCATTTTCACTTTCAAAGTTATTTGAGTTTTTTGAGTACATCTTAAAACAAACTTAACACGAACTTAACACATTAACATTTATAAACTTAACACTTTTTAATTAAAATAAATCTTTTTGATGGATTTATTTTATTACATTTTATATGATACAATGATAGGTACTAATGATTTGCAAAAGTTTGTAATGTTCGCTTGTTTTTTTTAGAAAAATGTTGTAATATAATTTACATAGGAAATGAGATAAAAGCAGATGTGGGTGTTACCTTTAATTCCTCAACAATAGTTGAGAGATTGGAGGTGGTGTTTATATGTTAGATTTTTTAATGTTCTTAATAATAGGATTTATGATTTCAATAACTATAAACGTTGCCTTATTAAGTGTTATATACATAATACTATCAAATAAGCAACAATAAAAAATACACCACATACGCTTTCACAGAGCTAGTGGTGTATACTTAAACTTTTTAGGTAACACACATTATTTGTGTTCTCATTTTCTATCTATATTATACACCCTAATTAAATTATTTGTCAATGGATTTTTAGAGTGTGTTACAATATGTTATATAAAATTAAAATTATTGGGTTAAAAATGTGTTAAAATAAGGTTTTTTCAACACAAAAGTACAGAATACAAGAGGGATACAGGATACACTCAACCTGACTGTCACCTCCAACAAAAAACGATAAAATGATGTTATATCAACATTTTATCGTTTTTTATATTATTTTGCTAAAAATATAGTAAAATAATTATTTGTAAAATTTTACTATGTTCGCTTATTTTTTAGAGAAAAATATTATAATATATTGTCATAAAAAATGAGAATAAGCAGATGTATTCTAAATAGTCGCTACAAACTATTTTTCCATTCCTTCATTTGATTCTGGCATATTACGTAATTGTGTTTTAAAAAATATTTTTCCAGCTTTACTCTTTTTAATATTATCACAAACTTCTAATGCTGCATCTAACATTTTTTGCAACCTCATATTTTTAGCTATTAATTCTCCATTTTCTTTTTTTAATATTTGATTTGCATCTTGTAATTCGTGTATTAATTCTTCTTGTATTTCAATCCTTGTTGCTGTTTCTACTATTTTTTGTTCTGGTGTATTTTTTTCACTAGCAAAATCAATTTTTTCCTTTTCTTCAATCTCATTATTAAGATTATTTTCTTGCCCCATTTTTTCTTTTTGTTCAAACCATTCTTTTGTTATAGGATATTCTCTGGTTAAATAAGCTTTATTTTGTTCCCATCCAAAAGTTGGTGTTGCCCCTATTTTCAATATAGTATAATTAGAATAATTTAAAATTGCATCTCCAGAATCTTGTACATAATTTTTATCAATTGTTGCTGTCCCTTCATTATGAGATTCTACTAATAATTGTCTGTTATCTTGTCTAGCTACAGATATACTATAATACAAATCATTACCTGCCGAAAATTCAGAATCCATTCCATATTTATCAATTAATACTGAAGCAGGATCACCAGATTGTTCAGTATAAGTAAGTAATATTTCATCTGTATCCAATTCTTTGAAGTTATAATTTCCTACATGTACATTTTTCTTATCATCTGAAATTGTTACATAAGTCATTAGATCTTTAATATCTTTAGTTTCTTTTAATATTGGATATATCCTTTCCATTACAGCTGGTTTTCCTAGTAATTTTTCAGATATTCCTAAAACATTTAATACTTGTTTTATTTTTTCTTTTTCCATTTATATTACTTCCTTTCTGATTTTTGAGTATTATATCAAATTTTTATAGAAATGTCAATGAATTATGTAAATTTAGTATGTTTACTTGTTTTTTAAAAAAAAAATGTTGTAATATAATTATCGTAGAAAATGAGATAAAAGCAAATGTGAATGTTACATTATTTTCTGTTACTATATTTTAGGAGGAAAACCAAAATGACTGAAAAAGAAATAGATAAAATTGCAATGAAACAAGCAATAGAAGAATCAAGAATAAACTTTGAAAACAAATTTAAAGAAGGAGGACCATTTGGGGCAGTAATAGTAAAAAATGGAGAAATTATTAGTACAGCACATAACACTGTTTTAGCATCAAAAGATGCAACAGCACATGCTGAAATAAATGCAATTAGAAAAGCATCAAAAAAATTAAACACACATGACTTATCACGGATGCATATTATATACAAGTGCTGAGCCATGTCCAATGTGTTTATCAGCAATTATATGGGCAAACATAAAAGAAGTTTATTACGCAAACACTAAAGAAGAGGCAGATAATATTGGATTTAGAGATGATATGATTTATGAATATATAAAAGGAAACAATAAAGAAACAATAAATTTACACCATACCAAAAACAAAGAAGCATTAGAAATATTTAAAAAATTCAAAGAAATGGAAGAAAAAAATATATACTAATAAAAATAAGGTGAAAACATGAAAAAAACAAATATAGCAAAAATCTTAAAATTAATTGCACTAATAATTATAATAATAATATTAATAATAGCAACAATATATATGATGCCAATAATAAAAGAAACAAACACACCAGATGGTCAAATAGCATTTAAAGAAAAGATTCAGAAATCTGGACTTTTAGGAGTATTTATATTATTTGGACTGGAATTAGCACAAGTTGTATTAGCAATTTTACCAGGAGAACCAATAGAAATATTAGCAGGAATATGTTATGGACCAGTATATGGGACTATATTTTTAATGCTATCAGTTTTTATAGTAACATGCCTAATATATTTCTTTGTGAAAAAAATTGGAAGAGATTTTATATATGAATTTTTCCCAAAAGAAAAAGTCAATAAATTAGAAAATAGTAATTTATTTAAAGATGAAAGAAAAATAGAATTAATAATGATAATTTTATTTTTAATACCAGGAACACCAAAAGATTTATTAGTATATATTGGAGCATTATTACCAATAAAAACATCAAGATTTTTAGCAATATCAACATTATTAAGATTTCCATCAATTATATCATCAACAATGCTAGGAGATAGAATATTAGAAGGAAAATGGAAAATTGGAATAATATTATATGTAATAACATTTGTAATAACATTTATAGTAGTATTTATAGTAAATAAATTAGACAAAAATAAAGTGACAGAAGATGTAATAAAATCAATAAAAAATATGTAATGTCCAAGATAGGACATTTTTTTGTATAACCTTGAAAAATATGGAAAAAATATAATAAATACATATTCTAAGGAGGTACAAATGGAAACAAGTAAATTAAAAAACATGGTAGTTTTAAAAAATTTACCATCAAATATTGTAGATGAGGCGATAATTGTATTAAAAACCAATAAGAAAGTTAAAAAACTTCAGAAAATAGAAAAAAATAAAAACTTGGCAAGCAATGAAAACAATAAAAAAGATAAAGATTATATATTAAGAGAAGCGGAGATGATTATAAGTAATTACATTTCTAAAATTGAAAATAATGAAAATAAAAATTTTTTTAACAAAGAAAATAATAAAAAATATAATAAATTAAAAAAATATGCAATAGCAATAACAATAATGAGTGTATTGCAAGCAATAGTAATAATATTTTAGAGTTGTCAAAAAGGTTTCGTCCTATTGACAATTTTTTAATTCATAAAATAAAAACAAACCTCATATAGTTTATAAAGAAAAAGCAAACAAAGAGGTGAAAAAATGGAAAGGACAATGTCTGTAGAAGAAAAAATAAAAAGAGCAGAAGAAATATATGCAAGAAGGCAAGAAGGAACACAAAGAAAAACAGCCAAAGTCACAGTGAATAACGACAACAAAAAAGATGTGAAACTATTAAAAAAAATGATAATACAAATTGTAATCAGTTTATTGATATATTTAATAATATATATAATTCAAAATAACAATTATATATTTTCAGAGGACTTTTTAAAAAAAGCAAATGAAATATTAGCATATGATATTAATTTTACCCAAATGTATGAAAATATAAAACAAAATATAGAACAAGGCATAAATAAATTTAAAGAAAATAACAAAGGAATAACAGAAAACACTATAGAAAATTCAATAGGAGGTGCAGAAGAAAATATAACAAATAAGACAAGTCAAGAACAAGATTCAACTACAATAGAAAATAATGAGAAAACCACAGAAGAAAATACAGAAACAACACAATTGTCACAAGAAGAACAAGATATAGGAAATATAAAGGCAACCACTACATTTATAAAACCAGTATCAGGGACAATAAGTTCAAGATTTGGACAAAGAGAACCAACAACAAGTACAGTACCAAAAAATCATACAGGAGTAGATATAGCAACAAATATGGGAACGAAAATAATTTCAGCAACAAACGGAGAAGTGGTACTAGCCTCAGAAGAAGGAGATTATGGAAAACATTTAAAAATACAAATAGGAGAAGTAAGCATCATTTATGCACATTGTAATAGTTTATATGTAAAACAAGGAGAACAAGTAAAACAAGGACAAGAAATAGCAGAAGTTGGAACAACAGGAAATTCAACAGGGCCACATTTACATTTTGAAATAAGAATTTCAGAAAGAACAATAAATCCTGAAAAAATTTTAGAATTATAAAAGGTTTATAGGTGTACCAAAAACCTAAATATAAAGAAGGAAAACAAATATGAGATTTAGAATAGACCTAAAAATATTCATTTTTCTAATAATATTTTATATTACAAAACAAATTCAAATTTATGCAGTGATAATGATTTTCGCAATAATTCATGAAATAGGACATCTATTAGCAGGACTTTTAGTGGGAATGAAACCAGAAAAAATAGAAATAATGCCATTTGGAGTATCCATATCATTTAAAATAAATGTACAAGATTATAATAGAAAAATAAAAAAAGGAAACATACTAGAGTTAAAAAAAATAATAGTAGCAGCTGCTGGTCCTATTACAAATTTTATAATAATTTTAATTACATACAATTTGAACATAGAAATAGTAAAAAGTCTTATAATAATTTATACAAATTTTCTAATCATGATTTTTAATCTATTACCAATTTATCCACTTGATGGTGGAAGAATTTTAAAAGGAATTTTACATATTTATTTTGAAAGAAGAAAAACAGAAAAATATATTAATAGTATTTCAAAAATAACGGTAATAATCATTACTACAATTTCGAGTATTCTAATATTATATGTACAAAACATATCAATTATTTTAATAGATATATACTTATGGTATCTAGTAATAAAACAAGATTTAAAATATAAAAAGAGAGAAGAGATTTATAAAAAAATACTTGAAAATAGAACAATTTAATAGTAAACTATATTTGTAAATTACATAATGAACAAATGAAGGGAGAACTAAAGATGAAATGCAAAATAAAACAAGAAAAAGGTGTAACAATGGTTGCATTAGTAATAACAGTAATAATTCTATTGATAATAACAAATATATTAATATATAATGCTAAAGATAGTATTCATATAAAGGCATTAACAAACTTATATAATGATATTGACCTATTAAAAGAAAAGGTTTCAGAATATTATAATGAATATGGAAAAATTCCAGCAAAAATAAAATATACAAATACAAATCAATTATCAAGTGTATTAAGTACCAAAAATGATACAGGAGATTTCTATGTCATTGATTTAGAAGCAATGGAAGGAATAACATTAAATTACGGAAAAGATTACGAAAAAATAAAAAATGATACAGAAAATAGCAATAATTATACAGATGTCTATATAATAAACGAAAATAGTCATAACATTTTTTATGCACAAGGGATAAGTGTACAAGAAAATAATGAAATAAAAACATATTATACAGATTATGTAAAAGCTGATGAGACAACAGTAGATTTAAGATATATAGAAGGAATATTAATACCAGAAGGATATTACTATATAGGAAAAACAACAGACAGTAGTGGAAATGAAAGTATAGTTATATCTCAAAAAATAGATGAAGAAATAAATAATATAAGTCAAAATCAATACATATGGCAAAAACAAATATCAGATTTAGAAAAATTACCAGATTCAATAAAATTAACGGAAAACCAGAATGAAGATGAATTTTTCAAGAGTACAAAACACTATAAAGGGTATTTCAAAAATAAAAATAAAACATTAGATATAGATGTAATATATCTTTCAATAAAAGAAGATAAATGGTCAGAAAAATACACAAAAAATAGTAAATATGTAGATAAAAATGGAGATGTAGCATATATACCAAAAGGATTTAGAGTGAGCTTAGCAGAAGGAACAAATGAAATAAGGAACGGACTAGTTATAACAGATGAAATTGATGAAGATGGAAAAAGTACTGGAAATGAATTTGTATGGATACCAGTATATTATTTTGAAGAATTCACAAGAGAAGATTTTGGAACAACTGCAATAGATAATAGTAATTTTATAACAACAGAACAAACAGAAGAAAAATATTATGAGCCAGCTGGAGATGGCCAAAAAATAGATGAAAAAGCAAGTGAAAACATAAAAGAAGTGCAAGCTATGTATAAAAGTGTAAAAGATTATAAGGGATTTTACATAGGTAGATTTGAAACAGGCACAGACACAGATGTTGCAAGAACAAGTGATTCAGGAATAAATGAAACACCAGTTATAAAGAAAAATAAATACATATACAATTATATATCATGGGGAAAAAACACAAATGATGAAACAGGAGGAGCAGTAGAAAAAGCTAGAAGTATGTATGAAAATAGTACATTATGTTATGGTGTGCAATGGGATGCAGTATTAAGATGGATAAATAAAGATAATTCAATAAATTACATTCTAAAAGATAGTATTGAAAAAGGAAATTATGATACAAATGGAAATTTAATAAAATCAGGAAATAATGAAAATTATCAAATAAAAAATATATATGACTTAGCCGGGAATGTATCAGAATGGACTATGGAAAGCTATGGAACAACAGAGAGAGTGACAAGAGGAGGAAAAAGTGGAGGAACAGATAACATAACATATAGAGAATCAAATGCAGTCGACACTAAATCAGGATTATGTGGATTTAGAGTTACATTATATATAAAATAGAGATTTGTAATTATAATGTTACAATTCAGTAAGAAAATATAATAATATATCAACTTTATAGTGATTAGAATTTATATCTTGCTGAACAGCAATATTATAACTACAAATCCATTTTTAATTTAAGCAAATCAATTGACTTTTTAAGCTTTTCGTTGTATTATATATACATAAAAATCTAAAGAAGAGAAGTTTTAAAAATAATAATTTTATAAACCAGGATTCATTTAGAAAGGAAAGAGGAAGGTTATGGGAGAAGTAATAGTTATAACATCAGGAAAAGGTGGAGTAGGAAAAACAACAACAACAGCAAATTTAGGTTCAAGCTTAGCAGTAGAAGGAAAAAAAGTATGTTTAATAGATACTGATATAGGATTAAGAAACTTAGATGTTGTAATGGGACTAGAAAATAGAATAGTATATGACATAGTAGATGTTGTAGAAGAAAAATGTAAACTAAGACAAGCTCTAATAAAAGATAAAAGATTTAAAGAATTATACCTACTACCAGCAGCCCAAACAAGAGATAAAAGTGCAGTAAATGAAGAACAAATGAAAGAATTAGTAGAAAAGCTAAAAGAAGAATTTGACTATATACTTATAGATTGCCCAGCAGGAATAGAACAAGGTTTTAAAAATGCTATTGCAGGAGCAGATAGAGCAATAGTTGTAACAACAGCAGAAATATCAGCAATAAGAGATGCAGATAGAATAATAGGACTATTAGAATCATCAGAAATAAAAAATCCAGAATTAGTAATAAATAGAATAAGACCTAATATGGTAAGAAAAGGCGAAATGATGGATGTTGATGATATAGTAGATTTATTATCAATAGACTTAATAGGGGTAGTACCAGATGATGAATACATAATAACACAAACAAATAAAGGAGAACCAGTAATACAAAATAAAAAAGCACCATCAGGAAAAGCATATATAGAAATAGCCAAAAGAGTTTTAGGAGAGAAAATAGAAATAACAATACCTGGTAGAGAAAAAGGCTTTTGGGCAAAAATAAAAAGATTATTCAAAAAATAAAAATAGCAATTAACAAGTGGAGGGATAGGAAATAATGTTTGAAAATATAATAAACTTCTTTAAAAGTATAGGCAAAAAAGAAGATAAAAAACAGGCACAAGAAAATTCAAAAGATGCAGCAAAAGAAAGATTACATTTGGTATTAATGCAAGATAGAGCCAATGTATCAGCTGACTTTTTAGAACTTATGAAACAAGAAATAATAGATGTAATAAAAAAATATATAGAAATTGATGAGAAAGAAATTGATGTAAGATTGACAAATAAGGAAAATGAAGATGGTACAAATGGAGCACCGGCTTTATATGCTAATATTCCTATTCTTAATATAAAAAATGATGCAAGAAAAATAAGCAAAGATGACATAGAAGAAAAGCAACAGGAAAAAACGGAAGATAAAACAGAAGAAAAAGCAGAAGACAACGAAGAAAAAAAAGATGAAATAGTTGAAGAGTCAAATAAAGAAATAGAAAACAAAGAAATAGAGGAACAAACAGAAGAAAAAGATGCAGAAGATAAAAACAAAATCGAGCAAGAAGAAGTAAAAGAAAAAATTAAATCAGAAAATTAAAAAAGAAAAAGAGTGATTTAATGAGAAAAAGAGAATTAAAAAATATGGAATGGGGCTTGTTAATAGTTGCAATTATCTTAACAGCAATAGGATTAGTTGCACTATTTTCAGCAACTCAAGAAACAGAATATGATGAATTTAAAAAACAAATAATATGGTTTGTAGTAAGTATAATAATGATGGTAATAGTTATGCTAATAAATTACGAAATGTTAGTAAAGCTGTCACCAATTTTTTATGGAATATTTATTATACTACTAATAGCAGTACTATTCACAAAACCAATAAATGGTGCAACAAGTTGGTTTAACATAGGAGCATTTTCATTTCAACCATCTGAATTTGCAAAAATAGTAGTAATATTGTTTTTATCATTTATAATATCCAAGATACAAGAAAGATATGTAGAAGATATAAATCAACCAACAAAATTATTAATAATATTTGGAGTAATAGCTCTTCCATTGTTATTAATAATAAAGCAACCAGATTATGGAACAGCAATGACATTTTGTGTGGCATTAGCAATGATGTTATTTACAACAGGAATAGATAAAAAGTATATAATTGGTGCTATTTTAATAGTATGTATATCAATACCAATATTATATAATTTTATATTGCCAGAACATGCTAAAAAAAGAATAGACATATTTTTAAATCCTGAATCAGATCCGCGTGGAAGTGGATATAACATAATCCAATCAAAATTAGCAATAGGAGCAGGACAGCTAACAGGAATGGGATTATTAAAAGGAAATCAAACACAATTAGGGTATTTATATCCAAAAACTACAGATTTTATATACTCTGTAATTAGTGAAGAAATGGGATTTATAGTGGGCGGAATAATTGTAGTATTATATGTATTTCTGGTGACAAAAGCATTATATATAGCCAAAACAGCAAAAGATAGTACAGGGGCAATAATTGCATCAGGAATAGCAGGAATATTTTTATTTCATATGGCAGAAAACATAGGAATGGTTATGGGACTGCTTCCAATAACAGGTGTACCATTACTATTCGTTAGCTATGGTGGTAGTTCACTTATAACAAGTTATATATTAATAGGAATACTATTAAATATTAGTAGTAAAAGACAAAAAACAATATTTGTTAAATAAAAGAGGGACTAAGGGGGATTAAAGGGCCACCACCCGAAAGGGATTAAGGGGCCCCTTAATCCCTTTCGGGTGGTGGCCCCGTAGGCCCTTTTTAGGAGAAGTATATGTATTTAAAAAAAATAAAAATAGGAAATTTAGAATTAGAAAATAATTTAATATTAGCTCCAATGGCAGGAGTAACAGATTTAGCATTTCGTAAAATATGCAAAAAATTTGGACCAGGATTAGTATGCACAGAGATGGTAAGCAGTAAAGCAATTTTTTATGATGATTCAAAAACAAAACTTTTAATGAATACAAATGATGAAAAAAGGCCTATCAGCATGCAAATATTTGGCAGTGATGAAGAAACAATGGGGTATGCTGCCAAATATGTAAGTAAAATAGCAGATATAGTTGATATTAATATGGGATGTCCTGCTCCAAAGGTAATAAAAAATGGAGATGGAAGTAAATTATTATTAGATATTAAAAAAGCCGAAAAGATAATAAGAACAGTAGTCAAAAATTCATATAAGCCAGTGACTTTGAAATTAAGAAAAGGTTGGGACTTAAATAATATTGTGGCAGTTGAATTTGCACAAATGGCAGAAAATGCAGGAGTATCAGCTATAACTATACATGGAAGAACAAGGTCAGAAATGTATTCTGGAAATGTTGATTTAGATATAATAAAAGAAGTAAAAAGTAGCATAAAAATTCCTGTAATAGGGAATGGAGATATAGTTGATGAAGAATCTGCTTTGAGAATGTTTGAATATACTGGTGTTGATGGTATAATGATAGGACGCGGAACATTTGGAAATCCTTGGATTTTTAAAAGGATAAAATATTTTTTAGAAACAGGAGAAAAAATGCCAGAAATAACAAGAAAAGAAAAATTAAGAGTACTAAAAAAACATATAGAACTTGAATTACAAGAAAAAGAAGAAATAACAGCTATAAGAGAAATGAGAAAACATATAGCGTGGTACACTAAAAATATGTCTAATTCAAGTGAATTCAGAAACGAGATAAACAAGATTGAGAATAAAGAAGAATTAATTAAAAAAGTAGAAGACTTTTTTAATTATTCAATATAAATAATCTTTGATAATATCAATTTTAATAATTTTATAAAATAATTTAAACTAGAGTATATATTGTATTTATATATTCTGGTTTATTTTTTATATGGTTTTGAAATATCAGTTAGTCCCAATAAATAATCACAAGAGGTATTATAAAATTCTGCAAGTTTTACCAAATTATATATATCAATAGTAATTTCACTAGATTCATACCTAGAATATGTTTGTTGAGTACAACCCAACATTTTAGCAAGTTGACTTTGAGTTAAATCCCTATCTTCTCTTAAATCTCTAATTCTTAATTTCATAAAATCACCATAAAAATTATAAAATATTCGTAAAACGCGTATTGACTTTTACACGTAATAAGTGTAAAATGTCCATAAAATATTATATTAAAGGAGGAATTCAAATGATAAAACAAAGTAAAGGTATAACACTAATAGCACTTGTTGTAACAATAGTTATTTTACTCATCATTGCGGGTGTAACAATTCAGCAATTAACAGGAAATACATTATTTGAAAAAGCAAAACTTGCTAGAGAAAAACAAGATAATGTACAAAAATCAGAAGATAATATATTAAAAGAATATGAAAAAGCAATAAAATCAGATATAAGGGGAAGTAGTTCATATGATGAAAATATATATGATATCTGGACAACATGGCTAAATTTAGCAGGAATTGAAAATCCTGAGAAATATAATGAACAAGATATATGTTCAAACAATGATATAATGAACAAAGTTATGAATAATGAAAAAGCATTAGAATATATGCTAAAAAGTGAAAATTTCATAAAAGTAGCAGTTCTTAATTCAAATGTTGCAATGGAACAAATAAAAAGCTCTGAAACTGCACTAAATAAAATAGTAAATAATGACAAATGGTTTAACTATATGAAAAATACAGCCCAAAATTTATTACCTACATATGATTCTACTTCAAATACTAAGGATGGAGTAACAATTTCTGCGAGTGATTCTCATCCAGGCACAGAAGAATATAGAGCGAGTGATGGAAATCTATCAACTAATTGGTCTACTTATAGTGGTAATTATAATCCACATTGGTTCCAAGTTGAATTTGATAAAACCAAAATTGTAACATCTTATTATTTAAACGGAGCTTATGGAACAGGAACTTTATATAAATTTAATTTACAAGCCAGCGAAGATGGAAATAAATGGACTTCTTTAGAAGGAAATTCTATTCATGATGGAGTAAATAGTTCTACAGCAGGTGAATGGAAATTTGAAATAAATAATAAAAAAGCATATAAATATTATAGAATTTATTTCCCACAAGGAGGATGGACATGGGGTTCTTCTGGTGGTTGTGCAATAATGGAAGTAAAACTATTTGGTATTTAGATATTATAAACAAAAAATTATATCTAAATCACATACATATGCTTTTAAGTAAGAATCAAAGGATAGTGTATCAAGTATAATAGTACACTTAAAAGGAAAAAGTATTTTTGTGATATTTTATAGACATGCCAATTTAAAGTACAGATAAATATTATAAAATAATACAAATCAAAAACATAAAAACAAAAAAGCCGAATAAAAATTAATAACAAATAATTTTTAGGAGGCTTTTTATGTATTCAAAAAAAATTAAACATACACATAAGAACGAAGGAACGAACAAAAGAAAAATAATCATAATCACAGCAATAGCAATACTATTAGTAATATTAGGAATAATTTTTATAAAAAATAACAATAAAACGGCTAAAACTTCAAAAATTGGAAACAATAGTAGTAGTCAAGAAATTGTAAACTATATTTTAAATATTAGTTCATATGAAACGCAAATTGAAGTAGAAGTAAAAAGCAACAAAAACAGTAATAAATATAAAATAAAACAAACATACATAAATAATCAAAACAACACACAAGAAGTAATAGAACCAAGTAATATACAAGGAGTAAAAATAATAAAAGAAGGGAATAACTTAAGAATAGAAAATACAAAATTAAGTTTAACAAAAATAATAGAAAACTATTCAGAGATAACACAAAATAATTTAGATTTAAGTAATTTTATAGAAAATTACAAAAACAACACAAATTCAAAATTTAAAGAAGAAAACAATCAAATAATAATGGAAACAACTGCAAAAACGGGAAATAATTATCAAAAATATGAAAAATTATATGTATCAAAAGAAAATGGAAAACCAATAAAAATGGAGATAAAAGATACTAACCAAAACATAATAATTTACATAATATATAATGAGGTGATAATATAAAAAGGCATAAAACTTGTAAAAAAATAAATATGTCTATTATATTCTCAAATTACTAATATAAAAATATATACTTGACACATACTAACATTAGGAGTGAATAATATGATAATAAAAAGAGGAGATATGTTTTATGCAGATTTAAGCCCAGTTGTAGGTTCGGAACAAGGAGGAATACGACCAGTTTTAATAATACAAAATGATATGGGAAATAAATATAGTCCAACTGTAATTGCAGCAGCCATAACATCACAAACTAATAAAACAAAACTACCTACACATATAGAAATAAATTCAGAAAAGTGTGGACTAAAAAGTGATTCAGTTGTATTAACAGAGCAAATAAGAACTATAGATAAAAGCAGATTAAAAGAAAAAATAGGGCATATAGAAGATGAACAAACAATAAACAAAATAAATAACGCACTAGGAGTAAGCTTTGGTTTAGAAGAATAATAAAAAACAAGGATTATTACGTAATCTCTTATAAAGAAGACTATGCAATAATCCTTTATCATTTTTAAACTTTTAATTTCTTAATAGTTTTAATTTCTTCAAATAATTTTTTAATATGTTCATCTTTAGAAATAACAATATTTCTATAAGAATTTAGAATTTCTGAATAATTTTCAATAGTTTCTTGGCCAACTAACAAATATCTCATACCTTCAAGATAATATTTTTGTTTACTCTCGCTTTTAGAAGAAAGTCTTTTTTTATCATATTTTTCGATTTCTTCAAGTCTTTTAACTTCAGAATGTAATTCTTTTATATAGTCCATAACACAGGAAATTTCATATTCTGTATCATCAATAACTACTTTAATTAAAGCCTTAACAATAATAGGATTATTTTTACCAATTTTTGTATCCTTTACTGGAACTTTATAATTTTCCGGATGTTCAATAGGTTTACACTCATCTATCAAAATTTTAATAGTATCAATAATACCTATATGGGATTTATATTGTCTCTTACTAACAATGGCATCATATTCATCTGCAACTCTGATAATTTGCCCCTCATAAGGAATATCTTTTTTTATTAAAGCATTTGGATATCCAGTTCCATTTAAAGCTTCATGATGATAAAGGGTTCCAGCAGCATAAGGTCTTAATTTTAAATCATCCATACAAATTTTATGGCCCAAAGTAGTATGGGTTTTCATAATTTCATATTCTTCATCAGTTAAAGGTCCATTTTTTTGTAAAATTTTAGATGGAATAAACTGCTTACCAATATCATGTAAATAAGCACAAATTGTACAATACTCAGTAAAACTTTTAGAGCAATGCAAATATTGGCAAATTCTACAAACAATGCTTGCTACATTTTCAGAATGTTTTCTTGTAAAAACATCTAGGCTTCCCAAAATATTTAATTGATATTGCATACTTGTATCCAAATTATATGATTTTAAACTTGTTCTATCATAAAAATCAAAAATTTCTTTTTGCATAAACTTACTCCTATTTAAAAAACTGTAATTATAATAAAATTTTAACATAAATAATAAATAACTTCAACGAATAATTGTAAAATCTAAAAAAATGTGATAAAATATAGTCACATTTCAGTATTGATTTATACATTTTGTGATATTTATGGATACTTGAGGACTACTATTATTTATAATTCTATCCGTTTGATTGGAGAGAAAAATAGAAAATCTTAAATTTAAAAATGAGAAATGTTCACGGCATAAGTTTAATATATGATATGTTTTAATAATTTTCTCAATTCAATACACAAATTAAGAATTTCTAAAATAAGTTAATGGCACCCTTCCACCTAGTCCTCACTTCGTTCATCGTGAACTCTTTCCATGAACTTATTTAAGAAATTCTAAATTTACTTCAATTACATTCGAAAACATATATTAAACTTAGGTTAGAGTGAAAGAGGCGTATTTTTAAATATTAGATTTTCTTTTTGAACGCAATGAAAAGGATAGAATTATAAATAACAGTAGTCCTCAAGTATCCATAAATATCACAATATGTAAAATTACTACTCAACTGTAACAAAATATAGATTATAGTAAAATATAAAAAGTCGGAGGAAAAAAATGTATAGAACAAAAACATGTGGAGAATTAAACATAAAAAATGTGAATGAAACAGTAGAATTAGCAGGTTGGATTCAAAAAATAAGAAATCTAGGAGCAATGATATTTATTGATTTAAGAGACCAATTTGGAATCACACAAATTGTTATTAATGAAGAAGAATTACAAAAACAAGCAAAAGAGCTTACAACAGAAAGCTGTATTCACATTTCAGGAAAAGTTGTAGAAAGAAGTAATAAAAATACAAAAATTTCAACAGGAGAAATAGAAGTAATAGCAAATAAAATAGAGATATTAGGAAAATGTAAAAATGTACTTCCATTTGAAATAAACACAGATCAAGAGGTAAGAGAAGATTTAAGACTAGAATATAGATTTTTAGATTTAAGAAACGAAAAATTGCACAACAACATTTTACTACGTTCAAAAATCTTGAAAACATTAAGAGATAAAATGGATGAATTGGGATTTGCAGAAATTCAAACACCAATACTTGCAAACTCTTCACCAGAGGGAGCAAGAGACTACTTAGTACCAAGTAGATTAAATCCAGGAGAGTTTTATGCTTTACCACAAGCACCACAGCAATTCAAACAATTATTAATGGTATCTGGATTTGATAAATATTTCCAAATAGCACCATGCTTTAGAGATGAAGACCCAAGAGCAGATAGAGCACCAGGAGAATTTTATCAATTAGATTTTGAAATGAGTTTTGCAACGCAAGAAGATGTATTTAAAGTAATTGAAGAAGTCGTACCACATACATTTAAAAAATTCACAAATTGGAAAGTTGATGAAGGACCATTTATAAAAATTCCATATAGAGAAGCAATGGAAAAATACGGAATTGATAAACCGGATTTAAGAAATCCATTAATAATACAAGATGTAACAAAATGTTTTGCTAATTCAGATTTTAAAGCATTTGAAGGAAAAACAATAAAAGCAATAATAGTTCCAAATGGAGCAGAGCAAGGAAGAAAATTCTTTGATAAAATGACAGAATATGCTACATCAGATGAAGTTGGAGCAAAAGGTTTAGCTTGGACAAAATATGAGGAAACAGGAGAAGTTACAGGAGGAATTGCCAAATTTATTACAGATGAAATAAAAGACCAATTAGTAAATGAATTTGGAATGAGCAAAAACTCAAGTGTATTCTTTATAGCAGATAAATTTAAAACAGTACAAAAAATAGCAGGTTTAGTTAGAATTGAATTAGGAAAGAGATTAGACTTACTAGAAAAAGATGTTTATAGATTCTGCTACATCGTAGATTTTCCAATGTATGAATTATCAGATGAAGGAACAATAGATTTTAACCATAATCCATTCTCAATGCCACAAGGCGGAATGGAAGCATTAGAAACAAAAGATCCACTAGATATATTAGCATATCAATATGACTTAGTATGTAATGGATATGAAATGGCATCAGGAGCAGTAAGAAACCATAATCCAGAAATAATGGTAAAAGCTTTTGAAATTTCAGGTTATAAAGAAGATGATGTAAAAAATAGATTTGGTGCATTATATAATGCTTTCCAATATGGAACACCACCACACGCAGGTGCAGCACCAGGTGTAGACAGAATGGTAATGTTAATAGAAGATTCTCAAAATATAAGAGAAGTAATAGCTTTCCCTAAAAACAAAAGAGCTAGAGACCTTCTTATGAGAGCACCATCAACTGTATCTGAACAACAATTAAAAGATGTACATATTAAATTAGACATTGAATAAAAACAAGAGTATTTAATGAAGAATGAATTTTTGTATTCATTCTTTTTATATTGCTAAAATTAACATAATGTGTTATAATATGAAAGAAAAATCACACAGCATTTAATAAATAGTTATAGTATAACTATTATAAGGAGGAAAGAATATGATAAAAAGGCTACTAATACGGCTAAAAGCAAAAAAAGAAGAAAAAGTCTTGAAAGAAAATAAGCAGAAGGAGAAAAAAGAAAGATTAAAAAAAGATACTTCATACACAGTTTCAGAAAATGCTAATCCTGATAATATACTTATAGATACATGTGCACTTAATTCTAAAGAAGGAATAAAAGTGATTGATGAAAGTCTCAAAGTAAATGTATTGTATTCAGTAATTGAAGAGATGGACAATATAAAATCTAAAAAAACAAGGAAAAAGTATAAATCACGGCAAGAAATAAACTTAATAAGTAATATTTCAAAGTATTCCAAAGAAATGATGGAAAAACCAAAATACAATTTGATTGAATATTGTTATGACAGAAAGGAAGGATATGTTGACAACATAATATTGAATTATTTGAAAAAAATACCGAAAAGAAAAAGGCCAACATTATTGACAGCTGATACATTATTAGCTGTTAAAGCCAGATGTCTAAAAATTGAAGTTATTCTTATTAATGCAGAACAGAACAAAAAAACGAAAAATAATGCCGAAGCTAAACAAAAAGCTGCAAAGAGCATCCAAAGTAAACCAGAAGTAAAGAAGAATCTTAATGAAAACAAAGTAAAAAAACAAACTCCAGAAGAAAAGGAAAACAAAACAACACTTAACATATTAGGCAAAGTAATTTCATATACCCAAGACAGTGTCAAAATAAAAAGTTACTGTAGAGACAGCATAATGTTTATAGTTAATGCAGAGAAATGCGAAGAACTAAACTCAAATGTAGAAAATATAATTGAAACACATTTTGATTACTTCGTAGTCATAAAATATATGCCAAAATATAAGATGGTAAGAATTGTAAAAGTAATTATTAGAAAAGACATTAAGGAAGAAGTATATGACTGTAAATTTGTTAATGAAATTTATAAGTTGCCTATTCATGAAAACGTATTAGAAAAAGCTAAAATCAATTTAAAAGTCTAACCGCGTAGGTTAGACTTTTTTAAAAAAGTATGTTAAAATATACAATATAAGGAGGAATAAAAATGGAATATAAATATGAACCAGAGGGAGTATGCTCATATGAAATGATAATAGAAGTAGATGGAGACACAATTAAAAAAGTAACTATAGAAGGTGGATGTGCAGGAAACACAGTTGGAATATCAAGATTAGTTGAAGGAATGAAAATTGAAGAAGCAATAAAAAGACTAAAAGGAATTCCGTGTGGAATGAGAAATACATCATGCCCAGACCAATTAGCAAGAGCATTAGAAAAAATAAAAAATAATAAATAATAGTACAAAGCTAAAAGTAGATAATATATAAATAAAATAAAAAATGAAATTTATTTATATATCATCTACTTTTATTATAGATTTATGCAGAAAGAATAAAATCTTTATTAGCTAATAACAATTTTTTTATTAACTCAATTTGGCTTTTAGATAGATGAGAAGATTTATCTAAAGAATATAGCTTACCAACTAAAATCGAAATATTTAAATCTGAATTCTCACTAGAATATTGAATTTCTTTATCATCTGACAAACCAAGTAAATAATCTAAAGAAATATTAAATACAGAAGCTATTTTAGCAACAACATCAAGGCGAGGAATTCTCTCAGAAGTTAAATATCTACAAATAGTAACATTTGAAGTACCAATTTTCTTTGCTAATTGAGTTTGTGTCATATTATTTTCATCCAATAAAACAGTTAACCTATAACTAAATTTTTCCATATTAAAATCCATGAAAACCTCCTATATCAAATATTATAGAACTTTAACTAATGAGTTGAATAATATTTACCAAAGTTATAAAAAATAAAAAAGATTAACCAATTGGCAATAGATATAAAAACAATAACAAAATAGTTGCTAAAATACAACAAACTAAATATTAACTTTTTATAATAATTTAATTATCATTAACAAAATCATAAAAATTTCTAAATTCATAACCTTGAGACCTTAGATAAGAAATAGATTCAGATAAAATATTATAAGTTTTGTTAACATCAGCAGTATCATGCATCAAAATAATTAAGGTACCTTTATCTTTAGCGGTTCTTTTTAAATTATTAACTAATTGATAATTTGACTGTTTTCTTTCAGAATCTTTGTTTAAACAATTCCAATCAACATACACATAATCCAAATCACGCAAAACTTTAAGTGCTTCTTTTTTTTGAGTTGTATATATATGCGACATATATCCATTTGGAAATCTAAAAATATGTGAAGAGTAATTTTCAACGCCAATAGCTTTAGAAATTTCTAAATCAGTAGAAACAATTTCATTTTCAAAATTTTTCATACTTTTATAAAGTAAGGTATTATTATGATTATATCCATGATTAGCAATATAATGTCCTTCTTCATATTCTCTTTTAACCAATTCAGGATATTCTTTAACATGTTTACCAACAACAAAAAAAGTAGCTTTTACATTTTCATTTTTTAAAACATCTAAAATTTTACCAGTTGCCTTAGAAGTTGGACCATCATCAAAAGTTAAATAAGCTTTTTTCTCATCAGATTTTGAAATATCATTTAAAGTAGTAGTAACATCAATATTAAAAAAAGAATTTTTACTCAATTCAACAGCAATTGATGAAAAATTGATTAAAAAAAATATAGAGAATAATAATAAAAAAGTAACAATGGAAATTAAAGAAACACATAGTAATTTGCGGTTTTTTATAAATAAAATTTTCAAATCATTCCTCCTTAATAATATATATGAGAAATAAAAAAAAATTACTACTCAAATATAAAAGAGTAATAATTTTTAAATAATTATTTAATAGATAAAGCTTCATCTTTAGTAATATAACCATATTTCAACATTGTATTTAAAACATGATACTGGCGTTTTTTAGCTAGATTAGGATTAACAGTTGGAGAATAGACAGAAGGAGCATTTGGAACACCTGCAAGCATAGAAGATTCATCTAAATTTAAATCTTTTGGAGACTTATTATAATAACCATGACTCGCTTCATAAATTCCATAATATCCATCACCAAAATAAGATGTATTTACATATAATTCAAAAATTTCTTTTTTAGAATAATTTTTTTCTAAATCATATGCAGCAACTATTTCAGCAATTTTTCTAGTCCATGACTTTTCCTGAGAAAAAACAACATTTTTAGCAACTTGCTGTGTTATTGTACTACCGCCTTCTTGAAGCTCACCATTTTTAATGTTTGTAAAAATAGCCCTTCCGATAGCAATAAAATCAATTGGACCATGGTCATAAAATCTATGATCTTCGACACTTATTACAGCATTTCTATAATAGGATGACATATCTTCAAATTTTACAAAAGTTTCTTTATTTGTTATTTCAGTTACTCTAGTTATTAAAGGTTTTTCTTTTAAAGCTTTTGAATAATAAAAATTTCCAATTAAAAATATAGCCGAACAAACTAAAAGCATCAATATGATAATTGCAATAAATAATCTTTTTATAAATTTCATATTTTATTACCTTTCTTAGTTAATTTACATACATTATACAATAAATAAGAAAAAAAGCAAATATAAATAAAACTTTTACTGCTTAAAATAAAAAAGTATTGATTTATAAAATTAATATTGATATAATCATAAAAAATAAATATACGTAAAAAATATGGAAAAACCTATTTATAAGTTGACTAAAATTTAAGAAAGCAGGTAAAAAATGAAAGAACAATTTTTAGAATTATTAAAACAAGTAAAAAGAGAAGGAATAAATGAATTAATAGAATTTATAGAAAAAACAGACTTTTTTAAAGCACCAGCAAGCACAAGATTTCATGGAGATTATGAAGGTGGATTAGTAGAACATAGTATGAAAGTATATGAAATACTAAAACACAAAGTAGAAACAAATATAGAAGAAATGGAAGTAAACCCAGAAACATTAATAATAGTGCCATTATTACACGATTTATGCAAAGCAAATTTTTATAAAGTAGATTATAGAAATGCCAAAAATGCACTAGGAGTATGGGAAAAAGTGCCATATTACACAATAGATGACACAATACCATATGGACATGGAGAAAAATCTGTAATGATGATAACAGAATATATAAAATTAACACCAGAAGAAAAATATGCAATTCGTTGGCATATGGGATATACAGAACCAAAGGAACTATATAATACAATAGGATTAGCATACAAAAAATATCCACTAGCATTATTAATGCATGAAGCAGACCTAGAAGCAACATATTTTTATGATATTTAAGGAGGAAAAAATGTTAGCATATATAAAAGGAACACTAGAAATGAAGATGACAGGATATATTGTAGTAGATGCTGGAGGATTAGGATATAAAATATATATGGCAGATTCAGGAATAGAAAAAATAGGAAATATAGGAGATATAGTCAAAGTACATACATACTACAAGGTAAGAGAAGATGACATAAGTATATTTGGATTTAATACATTAGAAGAACTAAGAATGTTTGAATTATTAATATCAGTAAGTGGAATTGGAGCAAAAACAGCTATTTCTATGCTTGCAGTATGTGAACCAACAGAATTCGCATTAGCTATCATAACAGAAGATATAAAAACATTAACACAAATACCTGGAATTGGTGCAAAATCAGCACAAAGGATAATCCTAGAATTAAAAGATAAAATAAAGAAAGAACAACAAATACAAGAATTAACAAAAGCAACAAAAGAGGTAACAGGTATAAAGACAAAATTAGAAGAAAGAATAGAAAATGAAGAAAAAATAAATGAAGCAATTACTGCACTTCAAGTATTAGGATATAATAAGAGAGAAATAGAAAAAGCCTTCGAAAAATTAGTTAAAGAGAATATGACAACAGAAGAATTAATAAGAAAAGGATTATCAATTTTAGGAAAATAAAAGAAGGAGAAAAGTCATGAACAATAATGAACCACTAGCATACAGAATGCGACCCAAAACACTAGAAGAATATGTTGGACAAGAACATGTACTAGGAAAAGACAAAATACTATATAGAACAATAAAAGCAGATAGACTATCAAGTATAATATTATTCGGACCACCAGGATGTGGAAAAACATCATTAGCAAAAGTAATAAGTGAAACAACAAAATATAAATTTTATAAGATTAATGCAGTAACAGCAGGTGTAGCAGACATCAAAAAAGTAATAGAAGAAACAAAAAATTATATGATAAATCCAATAGGGAAAAGCATTTTGTTTATAGATGAAATACACAGATTTAATAAACTACAACAAGATGCTTTGCTACCATATGTAGAAAATGGACTAATTATTTTAATTGGAGCGACAACCGAAAATCCTTATTTTGAAGTAAACAAAGCTTTAATATCAAGGTCAATGGTCATAAAATTGGAACCATTAACAGAAGAAAATATTTATACAATATTAAAAAAAGCAATTGAAAGAAAAGATGGTTTAGGAGAATATAATATAAAAATAGAAGATAAAACTTTAAGAAAACTTGCAACTATATCGAATGGAGATGTGAGGACAGCTTTAAACGGATTGGAAATTGCTGTACTTACAACAAATATGGAAAGCGATGGATATATTCATATAACAGATAATGTTATCAAAAATTGTGTGCAAAGCAGAAAAGCAATTTTTGACAAAAACGGAGATAGCCATTATGATAATATAAGTGCATTTATAAAATCTATGAGAGGCTCAGATCCAGATGCAACAGTATTTTATTTAGCAAGAGCACTAAATGGTGGAGAAGATCCAATGTTTTTAGCAAGAAGAATAGTAATATGTGCATCTGAAGATGTAGGAATGGCAAACCCAAATGCATTGGTAGTAGCAAATGCTGCAATGCAAGCAATACATATGATAGGGATGCCAGAAGCAAGAATACTACTTTCAGAAGCAGCAATATATGTAGCAACTTCTAAAAAATCAAATGCAAGCTATTTGGCAATAAATGAGGCACTAGAAGACGTATTAAGCAAAGAGACAGGAACAATCCCAATGCATATAAGAAATGCACCAGTAGAAGATATGAAAAAATTAGGATATCATGAAGGATATCTATATCCACATGACTTTCCAGGACATTGGGTAGAACAACAATATTTACCAGACAAGATGTTGGGAACAAAATATTATATAAAAGATGAAAATATTGATTAAAAAATAAAAAAATGGAAAACCTACTATAAAAGTAGGTTTTTTAGTTTGGAAATTTTATTTAAATGGAGCTTATTATGAAAGAAATGCCAAAGAAAATTTATATAAAACAAATAATAATAGGATTTTTAGCAGGACTAATAAGTCGGATTTTTTTCAACAGGAGGAGGTCTTATATTAGTTCCAGCATTTATGTATATATTAGATTTAGATTCACAAAAAGCAAGAGGAACATCAATATTTTGCATATTACCAATGGTATTAACGAGCAGTTTCTTTTATTATAAGGGAAACTTTATAAATTGGAAAGTGGCAATACTATGCGGAATAGGAGGAGCAATGGGAGGTTATATAGGAGCAAAATTATTAAAAAAACTACCAGAAAAGATATTAAAAATAGCATTTATAATATTTTTAATATATGTATCACTAAAAATGATACTTAAATGAAAAAATTAAAAGTTGTATAATAAAAAGGCACTTTTGTGAAAAAAATATGAAAAAGATAAAAAAATATCATAATATAAAAGTAGTTTTAAGAAAGAAGGTAGTAATGAATAAAAAAATAATAGAAAAAAGTAAATGGAAAAATAATGATAAACAATATTTATTTGAAGTACAAAAATTTTTAGATCTAGCAGATAACATAGAAAATGAAAATTTAAGAAAAATGATAATTAACCAAATGATCAGGTGCGATAGGTATATAACCAAAATTGCAGAAGGAATATTTGAAGAATTAAGTGAAACTAAAAAGTAAAAAATAAATTGAGGGTCAGAAAATAGATGAAAGAAGTTATTATAGGGCTTATTTCTGGAATAGTAAGTGGAACAGGAATGGGTGGAGGAACAATATTAATATTTCTATTAACATTTATGTGTGGAATAGAACAACATATAGCACAGGCAACCAATTTGATATTTTTTATACCAACATCAATTGTAGCAATTATTGTAAATATAAAAAACAAAAATATAAATTTAAAAACAGCAGTCATAATATCAATATTCGGAATATTAGGAGCAATAATAGGAGCAAACTTATCAATTAATACAAATGTAGAAAAACTAAGAACATATTTTGGAATATTTTTAGCAATTATCGCTATTCATGAAATATATACCATCATAAAAGAGAATAAAAAAACAAAAAAAGGAGAAAATAAAACTAAAATAAAACAATAAAACTTAAAATTACAATGAACGAAGCGAAGCAATAAGATTTGTCAACCAAAATTTAAAAAAATTTTGGTTGACGATGAACGAAGCGAAGCAATAAGATTTGTCATCCAAAATTCAAAAAATTTTGGATGACGATGAACGAAGCGAAGCGTAGAGAAAGGAAATGGTTAAAATGAAATTTACAAAAGGGTTATTAGTAGGAGGACTACTTACAACTGGATTAATAATGATGTATAACGATACAAATACTATGAACAAAAATAAAATGATAAAAAAAGGAAAACAATTTGCTAAAAAAATGAGAATAATATAAAATGACAAATGAATTAAATTCATTTGTCATTTTTGCTATTAGCATTCTGACTTTGGAACTTCTTTATGACAAGGTTTTTCATCATCAATAAAGCAATCACATTTCTCATGTTTATCACCTTTTAAACATTTTCCTTCATGATGACATTTAGCACAAATTTTAATATTTTTTGTAGCATTAGCCCAAATTTGAATTGCATAATGTCTATCAGGGCAAAGAGGACCAAAAACAAATTCTCCCTCTTTATCTGTAAAAGTATGACCAATAGGTTTTCGTACTTCCTTACCACAATCATATACAATTTCAGTTAATTTAACAACAGCATCACAAACTGGTTCTTTAAAACAATCTTTAATAACACCATAAATAACATCTCTATTATCTTCTGGTAAAGTTATATCTAAATCAAATTGTTTTCCACCTGATATAACACCATCAACATCTAATTTTGGACAAAAAGGTTTTTTATCATCCATTTCCATATATATCAATCCCTTCATAAATTTATCAAACATAATATTTGATTAATATATAATATGAAAAAAATAGAAAAAATTGTCAAAAAAACATTTAATAATTGACAAAAATATATATTTGGTATAATATAAATTTAGGAGGATTATATTTATGGGAAGAACAACAAATGAAATAAGAGAAAGAATAGCCAAAAGAGAAGAAAAACTAAATAGAAAATTAAGTGATGAAGAAGTAAGAAAGATTACAAAATATGTAAAAAGAAAAGTAAATAGAGAAAGATTTATAAGAGGAGCGTTTTTAGCAGCAGGAATAACCATAGGTGCCGGAGGACATGCACTTATCACATCAGGGAATGGAGAAAAAAATCAAATAGGCAATAAACAAACAGAAAGTCAAATAGATGATGGAAGAAAAGAATTTGTAAAAGGACTAACTGTAGAAGTAAAACCAACCATATCAGAAGAAAAAGAAAATTTACAAATTAGAAACAGTATAGAAAACGAAATAGAAGAACTAGAAACACCAGAAGAAGTATTAAATTATATAAAAGAAATATATATAAAAGAATATAATGAACAAAATAATGAAAATTACACATCAGAACAATTAAAACTCCGTAAAGCAAGAAATGAAGAAAAGCTACATTTAGATACTGCAACAAACGGAGAAACAATAATAAAAGAAGGATATGAAAAAGATAATTATGTAGATACAGAAGCGGGAATTATAACTGTAAGTATTGATGGAGATAATAATTATATAAATGAAAAAATAGTAAATTATGGTCACGGATACAAAACTGTATATCCAAAAGATGCAATTGTAGATAAATATGAAGATAATCTTCTAGTAGATTTAGCACCAGTAGTAGATTCTGGAATAGATTGGTCAGTTGCAATGGATAAAGAGGAAAATTCTGAAGAAATTAAAGAAGAATATAAAAAAAGATTAATTGATTCTGTTACAGAATATGAAACAGAAAAGACAAATGAAAATATACAACAAAATGAAGAACCAGAAATTTAAAATAATAAAATAAAAATGCATAAATTACCACTCTTTGGCAAACAATAAAAATAAAAAAGTTTGCAAGGAGTGGAATTTTTTTGAAAGAAAATATAAAACTAAAAATAAAAGGAACAACTTTAGAAAAAAGTCAATTAGAAAATCATTTAGAAAAAATAGCATCAAGCCATAATATAATACCAAAATCACAAAAAGACACATACCCTGTACCAGGACTAATAGAAAACTTAAAAACAATTGAAGAAGTATACAACTTATTAAATGAACATCTAAAATTAGGAATAAATATACATCCAGCAGGAGAATGGCTATTAGACAATTTCTATATAATAGAAGAAACTGTAAAACAAATTCAAAAAGAACTACCATTAAAAAAATATATAAACTTTGTTGGAATATCAAATGGAGAATATAAAGGATTTGCAAGAATATATGTATTAGCTACGGAGATTGTGGCATATTCAGAGAATAAAATAGAAAGAAAAAATTTAGAAGATTATTTAAAAAGTTATCAAAGAAAAAAAACGTTAAGTATGGATGAAATTTGGAATATAGGAATATTCTTACAAATAGCTATAATTGAAAACATAACAGACTGTTGTAGCAAAATATATAATAGCCAAATTCAAAAATATAAAGCAGAAAATATTGCAGAAAGATTAATAGAAAACAAAGTAGAAAACAAATTCAAAAATAACAATAAAAAAATGAAAAAAGAAATATCACAAGATATGAGATATCCATTTATAGAGTACATGTCATACATCTTAAAAAGATATGGAAAAAAAGCAAATTCTTATTTAAATGTATTAGAAGAAGTTGTAGAAAAATTAGGAACAACATTATCGGATATAATAAAAAAAGAACATTTTGAAATAGCAATTCAAAAAGTATTAATAGGAAATAGCATAACAAGTATAAAAGAAATACAAAGAATAAATTTCTTAGAAATATTTGAAAGAATAAATGGTGTAGAAGAAATACTAAAAAAAGATCCAACACAAGTATATAGTAAAATGGACTATAAAACCAAAGAATATTATAGAGGAAAAATAAAAGAGATAAGCAAAAAAACAAAAATATCTGAAATATATATAGCAAGAAAGATATTAGAATTATCAGAAGAAAATTTTCAAAAAGAAGGAAAAACTAAAAAATCTCACATAGGATATTATTTGATAGATAAAGGAATAAATAAATTATATGAAAAATTAGAGTGCAACATTAAAAAAGAAAAATCAGAACAAAGGAAAACCAAAATATATATCTTTTCAATAACAATTTTAACAATATTATTATCAAGCATATTAAGTTATATACTAAATTTAGAAATCAAAAACACATTAATCTCTGTATTAAGTTTCATCTTATTTTTAATACCATCAAGTGAAGTAGTTATACAAATAATGCAATACATTTTAAGTAAAATCATTAAACCAAAATTAATGCCCAAAATAGATTTTTCAAATGGAATAGACAAAGAAAACTCTTGTATAGTAGTTATACCAACAATTTTAAAAAATAAAGAAAAAGTAATAGAAATGATGCAAAATTTAGAGAAATATTATTTAGCAAATAAATCAGATAATTTATATTTTACACTATTAGGAGATTGTTCACAAAGTATTCAAAAAAAAGAAAATTTTGATGAAGAAGTAATAGAAGAAGGAAAAAAACAAGTTGAAAAATTAAATAAGAAGTACCCAAACAAAGAATTACCAATCTTTAACTTTGTATATAGAGAGAGAATGTGGAATGAAAAAGAAAAATGTTATTTAGGATGGGAAAGAAAAAGAGGTCTATTAAATCAATTTAATGAATATATATTGCAACAAAAAAATGTTTTTAAAACAAATACAATAGAAGATAGTTTGCAAAGTAAACAAAGTAATGAAATATTAAAAAGTATAAAATATATAATAACACTAGATTCAGATACAGATTTAATTTTGAATTCAGCTTTAGAATTAGTAGGTGCAATGGCACATATTTTAAACAAACCGGTTATAAATATAGAAAAAAATATAGTAATAGATGGATATGGTATAATGCAACCACGAATAGGAATAAACTTAGATATAAGTTATAAGACACTATTCACACAAATATTTGCAGGAGCAGGAGGAATTGATAATTATACAAATGCAATATCAGATATATATCAAGATAACTTCAAAGAAGGAATTTTTACAGGAAAAGGAATATATGACTTAAAAGTATTTTCAAAAGTTTTAAAAAATAGAATTCCAGAAAATACAGTTTTAAGCCATGATTTACTAGAAGGATGTTATTTAAGATGTGGTTTAGTGTCTGATATAATGTTAATGGATGGATATCCCACAAAATATACTAGTTTTATAAATAGATTTTCAAGATGGATTAGAGGAGATTGGCAAATTATAAAATGGTTAAACCACAAAAGTCCATTAAATTTATTATCAAAATACAAAATTTTTGATAACTTAAGAAGAAGCCTATTAGAAATTACAATATTATTATCATTAATTTATGTAAATACAATAAGAATTATTTTTAGAATTAATACATTTTGGATTGATACATCATTAATATTAATTGAAATATTCCCATATATATTAGAAATATTTAATTACTTAATAGCAAAAAGAGATGGAGAAGAAAAACAAAAAACATTTACACCTAAAATTGATGGATTAAAAGGAATAATTATAAGAACAATACTTTCTCTAGCATGTTTTCCATATAAAGCTTACTCAAGTTTTAAAGCAATATCAAAAACAATATATAGACTAATAATAACACATAAAAATTTGTTAGAATGGACAACATCAGAAGAAGCAGAAAAAATGGAAAAAACAGATTTAATATCATATTACAAAAATATGTTAATAAATCCAATAGCGGGAATAATATCACTTACAATATATGATCAAGATAGAAGCGTATGGGCAATATTTTTAGGAATTTTATGGATATTAGCACCATTAATTATGTGGAATATAAGTAAAGAAGAAGAAGAAAAAACAGCAGTAGAAATATTAGATAAAACAGAACAAGAATATATTTTAGAAGCAGGAAAGAAGACATGGCAATTTTTTGAAAAATATATAAATGAAGAAAATAATTATTTAATACCAGATAATTATCAAGAAGACAGAAAAAATAAAATTGTAAAAAGAACATCATCAACAAATATTGGATTATCAATGTTAGCAGTTATATCTGCAAATGACTTACAGTATATCACATATGGAAAATCAATAGAATTATTAAAAAATATAATTTACACAATAGACAGTTTACAAAAATGGAATGGACATTTATATAACTGGTATAACACAGCGACAAAAGAGCCATTAATTCCAAGATATATATCAACAGTTGATAGTGGTAATTTTGTTGGGTATTTGTATGTTGTAAGAACTTGGCTAGAAGAAAAAAAAGAAGTTAAAAATCAAACTTATAATATAGAAATGTTAATAGAAATTATAGATAAACTAATCAAAAATACTGATTTTTCACAACTATATTTAAAAGAACAACAAATATTTTCAATAGGATTTAATATAGAAGAAAATAAATTAACAAACTCATATTATGATTTATTAGCATCAGAGGCAAGACAAGCTAGTCTAGTTGCAATAGCAAAAAAAGATGTACCTGCAAAACATTGGAATTCATTAAGTAGAACATTGACCACATTAGGAAAGTATAAAGGCTTAATTTCTTGGTCAGGAACATCATTTGAATATTTAATGCCAAACATAAATATTCCAAAATATAAAGGAAGCCTTTTAGATGAATCATGTAAATTTATGATAATGAGCCAAATGGAATATGCAAAAGAACTACAAATACCATGGGGAATATCAGAAGCGGCATTTAATTTAAAAGATTTACATTCAAATTATCAATACAAAGCATTTGGAATACCATGGCTAGGACTAAAAAGAGGGCTAGCAGATGAAATGGTAGTAGCACCATATGGGAGTGTTTTAGCAATAATAGATTATCCAAAGGAAGTATATCAAAACTTAAAAGAACTTGAACGACTTGGAATGTATGGAAAATATGGATTTTATGAATCAATAGATTTTACACCCGAAAGATTAGAAAAAGGAAAAAAAGCAAGTATTGTAAAAACATATATGGCACATCATCAAAGCCTAATATTATTATCAATAAATAATTTATTTAATAATAATATTTTACAAAAAAGATTTATAAAAAATCCAGAAATAAATGCAGTAAGCATATTGCTACAAGAAAGAATGCCAGAAACAGCAATAATAACAAAAGAAAATAAAGAGAAAGTAGAAAAATTAAAATATGTAGATTATGAAGATTATATAAAAGATACGTATAAAAAAATAGATGAAAGGTTAATTAGAGGAAATGTAATAGCAAATGAAAACTATTTTATAGCAATAAATCAAAAAGGAGAAGGCGTAAGCAGATATAAAAATAAATATATTAATAGATTTAGAAGTTCAGAAGACTATCCTCAGGGAATATTCTTTAATATTAAAAATATTAAATCAAAAAAAATATGGAGTTCAAACAATAGTGAGAACAAGAAATATCAGATAAGTTTTATGCCAGATAAAATAGAACAAGAAATGATAAATGATAATATAAAAACAAAAATAGAAACAATTATAACACCAGATGAACCAGTAGAAATAAGACAAGTGACATTAGAAAACATAGGAAATGAAGATGAAATACTAGAAATAACATCATATTTTGAACCTGTACTATCAAGAAAAGAACAAGACAATGCACATCCAGCATTTAATGATTTATTTTTAATGTTTAAATTTGACAACGAAACAAATAGTATAATTGTAAAAAGAAAAAAAAGAAATGAAAACGAAGAAGAAATGTATATGGCCATAAATTTATCCACAAATAGTGAAATAATTGGGGATTTAGAATACGAAATAGATAAAGAAAAGTTTATTCGGAAGAGGAAATATTGGAATTCCGCAAATGGTAAAAAGTTCAATACCATTTTCTAAAAAGATAGGGTTAGTTACAGAACCAATAGTAGCTTTAAAAAGGACAATGAAAATAAAGAAAAACAAAAAAGAAACAATTAACTTAATAATATCAGTAGGAGAAAATGAAGAAAAAGTAATTAAGAATATTAAAAAATATAAAATAGAAGAAAATATACAAAAAGCATTTGAATTATCAAAAGCAAAAAATGAAGCACAAAATAGATATTTAAGAGTAAAAGGAACACAAATAAGAAATTATCAAAAATTATTATCATATATAATATTTGATAATCCAGCCCAAAAGACAAATTTAGAAAAAATCCCAAAAAGAAAATATGAGCAAAGTGAACTATGGAAATATGGTATATCAGGAGATTTACCAATAATACTTGTCAAAATAAAAAATATAAACGACTCTTATGTTGTAAAAGAATTATTAAAAGCATATGAATTTATAAAAACTAAAAATTTTGAAATAGAACTTATAATAATAGATGAAGAAAAACATAGTTATGAAAATTATGTAAGAGAAGAAATTGAAGGATTAATTTTAAATAGTCAATTAGCATATTTAAAAAATGTAAGAGGTGGAATATTTGAACTTTCCAAAAATGAGATAAATAAAGAGGACTTAGAATTATTGGAATTTGTAGCAAAAGTAATTATTGACAGTAGCAAAGGTGGGCTAGAAAATGCACTTAAAGATTTAGAAGAAGAATATTTAGAAAATTACAAAAGTATAGGAAATGAAATAGAAAACATATTAATAGAAAATGATGCCACAGAGAATATAGATATTTTACAAAATACAGAAAAATTAAAATATTACAATGAATATGGGGCATTTTCAGAAGATGGAAAAGAATACTTGATAAAAACAAACAAAGAAAATAGACTACCAACTGTATGGTCAAATATTATGGCAAATGAAAAATTTGGAACATTAGTAACTGAAAACATGGGCGGATATACTTGGTATAAAAACTGTAGACTAAATAGAATGACATCATGGGCAAATCAGCCAAACTATGATATTCCATCAGAAATAATATATTTAAAAGACTTAGAAACAAAAAAGGCTTGGTCACTTGGACTAAACCCTATGCCAGATAGCAAAAATTATAATGTAATTTATGGATTTGGATATACAAAATATATTCATAAAAGTAACGAAATAGAACAAAAACTAGAAATATTTGTACCGAAAGAAGATAGCATAAAAATAGGAATTTTGAAACTTAAAAATATGAATGTAACAAGAAAAAAACTAAAAATACTATATTATATGAAACCAGTTTTAGGAGAAGATGAATTAAAAACAGATGGATATATCAACTTGAATTTTGACCAAAATGGTAATACCATATTTGCACAAAATTTATATAATGCAGAATTTAAAGATGATGTTATTTATGTATCAAATAGCGAAAAAATAAAAAGCTATACAGGAGATAAAAATTTCTTTTTTGGAGAAGGAGACATATCAAATCCAGATAGTATAAGGAAAACAAGTTTGAATAATGAAAATAGTTTAGGCAAAAAACCATGTATAGCATATGAAATAGAAACTGAAATTGAAAGCTTATCAGAAAAAGAAATAATATTTATGTTAGGAGCAGAAGGAACAATTATTGATAGTAAGAATATGGCATATAAATATAGCAAAATCCAGAATTGCAAGCGAGAATTAGAAAATGTAAAAAATTATTGGAAAAATTTGCTAGGAAAATTACAGGTAGATACTCCATTAGAATCAATGAATATTATTCTAAATGGATGGGATATTTATCAAACATTACAAAGCCGACTATTAAGCAAAACAGGATATTATCAATCAGGAGGAGCATATGGTTTTAGAGACCAATTACAAGATACTTTAGGACTAAAATATATAAATCCAGAAATATTAAGAAATCAAATTATAAAACACAGTAAACACCAATTTATAGAAGGAGATGTAGAACACTGGTGGCACGAAGAAACATGGAGGGGAATAAGAACAAGATTTTCCGATGATTTACTATGGTTAGTATATCTAACTTGTGAATATATAGAATTTACTGGAGATTATTCTATATTAAAAGAAAAAACTCCATATTTAAAAGGGGAAAACTTAAAAGAAAATGAAGATGAAAGGTATGATAAATTCGATTTTACAAAAGAAGAAGGAACTATATATGAGCATTGTATAAAAGCAATAGAAAAAAGTTTGAATTTTGGAGAAAACGGATTACCCAAAATAGGTAGTGGAGATTGGAACGATGGTTTTAGTAAGGTTGGAATTAAAGGAAGAGGAGAAAGCGTATGGCTTGGATTTTTCTTATATAATGTATTAGATAGATTTATAGAGATAATAAAAAAAGTAGAAGTCAAAGACAATACATTAAATATTGAATTACAGATTAAAGAAGACCAAATAAAAAAATATGAAATTATAATGCAACAATTGAAAAAAGCATTAAATACAAATGGATGGGATGGAAGATGGTTTAAAAGGGCGTTTATGGATGATGGAAATACTTTAGGAAGTATGGAAAATGACGAATGTAGAATAGATAGCATAGCACAGAGTTGGAGTACAATATCAAATGCAGGTGACAATGATAAAAAATATATATCAATGGAAAGTTTGGAAAATCATTTAATAGATAGAGAAAATGGAATAATCAAACTATTGGACCCACCATTTGAAAAAGGAAAACTGAATCCAGGTTATATTAAATCATATTTACCAGGAGTTAGAGAAAATGGAGGACAATATACACATGCCGCCATATGGACAATTATTGCAGAGGCAATGTTAGGGTTTGGAGATAAAGCAACTGAAATTTATAGAATGATAAATCCAGTTGAACATTCCAGAACAAAAGAAGCTAGCAATAAATACAAAGTAGAACCATATGTTATACCAGCAGATATTTACGGAGCAAACAATTTAGCAGGTAGAGGAGGATGGACTTGGTATACAGGCTCATCAAGTTGGTACTATAAAGCAGGAATTGAATATATACTGGGACTTAAAATAAAAGAAGAAATTATGAGTATAGAACCATGTATACCAAAAGATTGGAAAGAATATAAAATAAAATACAAGTGGAAAAATAGTATTTACAATATTGTTGTAAAAAATCCTAATGGAAAAAATTCAGGAGTAGAAGAAATTTTAGTAAATAACAAAAAAGTTGAAAACCATATAAAATTACAAGAAAATGGTATTTATAATGTAAAAGTTAAAATGTAACTAATTATAACAAAACAACAAAAAAATAAAAAATCCATATAATACTTGTATAATCCAGAAAACTGTGATATAAATATACTATGAAAATAAAGCTATAAGAAAGGCGGAATTTTTGTGGAAGAAAATTTAGAAAGAGATGTAAAGAAAGTATTAGTAGTTGATGATGAAGAAGCAATCAGAGAAGTACTAATATATAACTTAAAAAAAGAAGGATATGAAACTTTAGAAGCGGAAGATGGAGTAACAGCAGTAAATATAGCACTAGAACAAAAACCAGATTTAATGTTATTAGATATAATGTTACCAAAATTAGATGGACTATCAGTATGTAAAAGAGTAAAAAATTATTTAAATATACCAATATTAATGTTAACAGCAAAAGATGCAGAAATAGATAAAATAGTAGGATTAGAACTAGGAGCAGATGATTATATAACTAAGCCATTTAGTGTAAGAGAACTAATGGCAAGAGTAAAAGCAAATCTAAGAAAGAATGAAATAGCAAATATAAAAAAAGAAACTATGCCAGAAATTGAAACAGCAGAAGCCAAGAAAGATACAATAATAAAAGTAAATGACCTAGAACTAAACTTAGACAGATTTGAAGTAAAAGCTAGAGGAGAAACAATAGACTTAACTTTAAGAGAATTTGAAGTATTAAAATTTTTAGCAATGCAACCAGGACAAGTTATTACAAGAGAGGTTCTACTTGAAAAGGTTTGGGGATATGAATATTATGGAGATATAAGAACCGTTGATGTTACAGTAAGAAGAATAAGAGAAAAAATAGAAAAAGATACTTCAGCACCAAAAATTTTGATAACAAAAAGAGGCGTAGGATATTATATAACAACCAAAAAATAGAAAGAGTCATCTTTCTATTTTTTTGCTTCATTTTTTGTTGAATTTTGTAAAAAAATATGATTAAATAATAAAAAAGAAAAAAGGAATAGAAAATATGAAAAGAGAAAATACAAGAAAAATAATGGTAGGAAATGTACAAATAGGAGGGCAAAACAAAGTAGTAATACAGTCAATGTGTAATACAAAAACAAAAGACATAGAAGCAACAGTAAAACAAATATTAAACTTGGAAAATGCAGGATGCGAAATAATAAGAGTAGCATGTTTAGACATAGAAGATGCAAAAGCAATAAAAGAAATAAAAAAACAAATACATATACCAATAGTTGCAGACATACACTTTGACTATAGAATCGCATTAGAAGCAATAGAATCAGGAGTAGATAAGGTTAGAATAAATCCAGGAAATATAGGTTCAGAAGACAGAGTAAAAGCAGTTGTAGATAGATGCAAAGAAAAGAATATACCAATAAGAATAGGAGTAAATGGAGGGTCTTTAGAAAAAGAAATATTACAGAAATATGATGGCAAACCAACAGCTTTAGGAATGATAGAAAGTGCAAAAAAGCATGTAGAAATATTAGAAAAATTAGACTTCTATAATTATGCAATATCATTAAAAGCATCAAATTTAGATTTATGCATACAAGCATATGAAGAAGCATCTAAAGTATTTAATTGTCCACTACATTTAGGAATAACAGAAGCAGGAACAGAATTTAGTGGAACAATAAAATCAAGTATTGGACTTGGAATTTTATTAAGACAAGGAATAGGAGACACATTAAGAGTATCACTTTCAGATGACCCAATAAAAGAAATAAAAGTAGCAAAAGAAATACTAAAAGATTGCAATTTATACAAAAAATCTCCAACACTAATAGCATGCCCAACATGTGGAAGAACACAAATAGATTTAATTCCAATAGCTAAACAAGTAGAAGAATTTTTGCAAACAATAGAAGCTGATATAAAAGTCGCAGTAATGGGGTGTGCTGTTAATGGACCAGGTGAAGCAAAAGAAGCAGATATAGGAATAGCAGGAGGAATAAAAGAGGGACTATTATTCAAAAAAGGTAAGATAATAAGAAAAATACCGCAAGACAAAATTGTTGAGGAATTAAAACAAGAAATTATAAATATGATTAATAATTAAGGTGAAATATATGAAAATAATAATAGGAAAAACAGCTGGATTTTGTTATGGTGTAAAAAGAGCTGTAGATGGAAGCATAAAACAATTAGAAAACAATAATGGGCAAGAAATATATTGTTTAGGGGAATTAGTGCATAATAAACAAGTAGTAACAGAATTAAAAGAAAAAGGAATTAAATTTATAGAAAACATAAATGAAGTAAAAAATAAAGATTCAAAAGTAATAATAAGAGCACATGGGATTGAAAAAAACATATACAAAAAGGCAGAAAAACAAAAAATAGACTTAATAGATTATACATGTCCAAATGTATTAAGAATACACAAAATAGCAGAAAACTATGAAAAACAAGGATATTATATATTTTTAACAGGCACAGAAAATCATCCAGAAACAATAGGGATTATAAGTTGCTGTGGAAAAAACTTAAGTTTGATAGAAAATGAAGAAGATATAGAAAAAGCAATTAAAGATTTTGAAAAGTCAAATATAAAAAAATTATTAGTAATCTCACAAACAACTTATAGCATAAAAAAATTTGAGAACGTAAAAAAAATAATAGAAAAACAAATACCAAAAAATATAGAATTAGTAATAAAAAATACGATTTGTTTAGCCACAGAACAAAGACAAAAAGATACAAAAGAACTATCAACAAAAGTAGATATGATGATTATAATAGGTGGAAAAAATAGTTCAAACACAAAAAAATTATATGAAATAGCATCAGAAAATTGTAAAAATACAATATGTATAGAAACAAAAAAAGAATTAAACAAAGAACAATATGCCAACATAGAAAAAATAGGAATAATGGCAGGTGCATCAACTCCTCAAAAAAGTATAGATGAGGTAGTAAAATTTTTAAGTGAATAATTTATAATTACCGTAAAATTCAAAAAAATGTCGAATTTTGCGGTCGATTTTTTATTTAAAATTTAAAATTTTATTGACATATAAAAAATATGAGGCTATAATCTATTTAAATTTTTTAAATCAAAATATTCTTAAATCAATTTTTAAATTAGATCTAATAAAATCCACATTAAAAAATATAAAAAAAGGAGGAAAAAATAACCTAAAAGTGAATAGAAAATTTATATCAAATAGTAATTATGTTTTCAGAAAAGTAATAAATAATGAGGAATGTTTAGATATTATAAAAGACTTTATAGAGTCCATTTTAAATATTAATATAAAAGAAATAGAACTCAATCCATACTTAAAAGGAAAAGCACGATATTTGCCAAAGGAAGAAAATTTTGGAGTTGCAGATGTAAGAATAACAACAGAAAGCAATGAAGAAATAAATATAGGAATTCAATTTATAGATGGAATTTACATTCAAACAAAAATGTTAATGTACTATGCACAAATACACTTAAATCAATTAGAATATGATAAAAAAAGAGAATTTGCAAAAACAATAACAATAAATTTATTAGATTTTAAATATTTCTCATCATCAGAATATATAAAAAAAATAAAAATACAATCAAATGAAGGTAATATAAAATTAGAAGAATTAGAACTATATGTAATAGAACTTCCTAAATTTATATGTAAAAATTCAGAGAATATAAGTAAAAGAGAAGAATGGATAACATATTTAAAAGGATGCAATAATAAAATATTAGAAAAAATAAAAAATAGTAATAAAAATATAAAATTACTTGATGAATTGACAGAAAAATATTGGCTTACTGAAAAAATGGAATAAGAGGTTAAAAAACTCTTATTCCATTAAGATACTATTTTCTTAAAGTAACTTTTATAACAGTTCCTGCATCTACAACTGAACCCTTAGGAGGGTCTTGAGAGACAACAACTCCAGAACCATCAGTTTCTATATTTAAATTAGCACTCCTTAATTCAGATGTTGCCTGATATTTACTCTTTCCTGTAAGGTCAGGAACAGTAGCAGATGTTCTTACATCCTGGTCATATAACATAATTATAGAATTTGTAGATAAAGACACACCAGGCTTTGGAATCTGATCTGTTACAAGAGTACTATTTTTATCATTTGAAGTTGAAATCTTAACAGTAAACCCTTTTTCTTTAAGAATTTTTTCTGCTTCTGCAATAGTTTTATTTCTAACTTCAGGTACAGTAATCAGATTATCATCATTTGAAGAATCTTCATCAGATGGAACTCCTAAATAAGGTAAAATTTCTGTTAACATCTGGGAAACAACAGGACCAGCTAAAGTACCACCTTGATGATTACTCTTTGGAGGTTTATATAAATTAAGTAATAATACAACTTGAGTATCCTCAACAGGGGAAATAGCAACATAAGTTGCAACATATCCATCAATATCTTCTCTACCAGGCATTGGCTCAGATGTTCCGGTTTTTCCACCTACAGTATAACCTGTTACAGAACCTTTTTTCCCAGTACCATATTCTACAACTGATTGCATCATAGATTTTACTTTAGTTGCAGTCTCAGATGAAACTACCTGCCTAACTTCTTCTGTATCAATAGTAGTTACAGCACCAGTATCAGTATTTGTAATTGATTTAACAATTCTAGGTTTCATTAAAACACCATCATTAGCAATAGAAGATATAGCAGTAATCATTTGTAAAGGAGTAATACTAAACCTCTGCCCAAAAGACATTGTAGCTCGTTCAACTGATTTTACATCGCTTTCATCCCAGAATGATGATTGAGCTTCTCCAGGTAAAGCTACTCCAGTTTTATCAAAAAATCCAAACAATTTATAATATTTATATAAAGTTGAAGTACCAATTTTATTTCCTAATTGTATAAAAGCAGGGTTACAAGAATTTTCCAAAGCTTGTCTTAATGATTGATGTCCATGTGGATTATTAGACCAACATCTAATAGGTGTACCATTTACATTTTCTGAACCAGTACAATTAAAATCACCATCTATATCAGTTCCTGTAATATTTTCTTCTAATGCAATAGATGCAGTAATAAGTTTAAATACAGAACCAGGTTCATATAATTCTGAAATAGATTTATTAGACCACATTTTATAAATAGAATTTGTCTTTTCTTCAGAACTTAAAGAATCATAAGTTTTGGAAAGATATTCATTAGGAGTAAAAGGATTATTTAAATCATAATTTGGATATGTAGCCATTGCTAAAATATCACCTGTTTTAGGGTTCATAACAATACAATTACCACCATTTTCTACATTGTTATTATCAACAACCTGCTTTAAATATTTCTCAACAATTTTTTGAATATTTAAATCAATTGTAAGAGTTAAGTCACTACCATTTTCGGCTGGAATATAAGTTTCTTCTGCATTTGGAATTTCCTCTTGACTAGCACTTTTTGAACTAACAATTTTACCAGGAGTACCAGATAAAGTAGATTCCCATTCATTTTCAATACCAGATAAACCTTGATTATCACTACCACAAGAACCTAAAACTTGTGATAAAATAGTAGAAGAAGGATAATATCTTTTGGTATCTGTGTCTATATTTATACCAACAGATATATTATTTTCTTTCATCCAAGATTTTAATTTATCAACTTTATCTTGTTCTACTTTTTTTGATATAGTTTCTACTTGAGAATCACTAGTAACTTTTTTTAGAGTTTCTTCATAATCTAATTCAAATATTTCAGAAAATGCTTTAGAAAGATTCTCTTGTAATTGTTTAATTTTCTCTTCATTTGATTTTTTAACATTTTCTTTTATTTTATCAGGATTAATAGTTATAGTATCAACAGAAGCACTTGTTGCTAGAGTTTTTCCATTAGAGTCATATATAGAGCCTCTTTTAGGACTAATAATCTGATTTATAGTTTGTTGATTATATGCAAGTTCTTTTAAATAATTTCCTTGAATAAATTGAAGAAATCCTATTCTTCCAATTAATAATACAAATATTAAAATAATAACTATAAATATTATTTTTAATTTTTTTATATAAATAAAGTTTTGAGATTTAAAATTATCATTAATTTTTATTATTTTTTTATTTGCATTTTTATTTTTATTACTCAATATTTTCACCACTCTTTAGTTTTATATTTTTTCAATCATATTTTATATTAAATAATATTAAAAATCAATAAATTTAGCATAAATGATTAAAAAATCTCATGATTATATAGACCATGAAAATATAAATTATTTTTAAAACTAACATTAATATTTAGCTGATATTTGATTGAAATGAGATTTAGAATTTGTTAAGCTGTAAAATGAGGAATGTTCACGGGCGAAAAATCTTTTCTTTATTATTCACAAATTTATCGGCTATCTTACATTCACTAGAAATTCTATAAATTTTTTATGGCACCTTTCCACTAAAGTGAACTATTTCCATAAAAAATTTAAGAATTTCTATATTCATTCCAGTTGCACTCAAAATTTATTCATAATTAAAGAAAAGATTTTGAGAGCCTGAGTGAAAGCGGCACATTTTACAGCAATACAAATTCTTATCGAATGTAATGAATAAGAAGCTAAATATTAATTTTAGTTATTAAAAATATAATATACAGTGGTCTATATAACAATGATATATTTAAGAATTAATAACAATAAAAAAGAAAGGAAAGATTTTATGATATCAAGTATAAAAACAATATGTTTAAATGGAATAGATGGAAATTTAGTAGAAGTACAAACAGATATTACAGGGGGGCTTCCGAACTTTGAAATAGTGGGACTACCAGATACAAGTGTAAGGGAATCAAAAGAAAGAATAAGAGCGGCAATAAAAAATTCCGGAATAGAATTTCCAAGTAGAAAAATCATAATAAATTTAGCACCAGCAAGCACAAAGAAAGAAGGAACCAGTTATGATTTACCAATTACAATAGGAATCTTATCAGCACTAAATGAAATTATATATGATGACCTAGAAAATACTATATTTATAGGTGAATTATCTTTAGATGGAAAAATTAATCATATAAATGGAGTGCTACCTATGTGCATAGAAGCATTTAATTTAGGAATAAAAAGAGTAATATTACCAAAATCAAATGAGAGAGAAGCAGCCATCGTAAATGAGCTAGAGGTAATAGGAGTAACCAATTTAAAAGAATTAATAGATTATTTAAATAAAATAGTAAAAATAGAAAGAACCAAAATTGATATTATGGAAATACTTTATAAAAAAGACATCAAACAAATGGACTTTTCAGAAGTAAAAGGACAAGAAAATGTAAAAAGAGCATTAGAAATTGCAGCAGCAGGAGGCCATAATTGCTTATTAATAGGACCACCAGGATCTGGTAAAACAATGATTGCTAGGAGAATTCCAACAATACTACCAGATTTAACATTTGAAGAAGCATTAGAAGTTACAAAAATACATAGTATTTCTGGAATGATAGAAAATGATGTAGGAATAGTTACAAAAAGACCATTTAGAAGCCCAGATAATACAATATCCGCAACATCAATGATTGGAGGAGGAAAAATTCCAAAACCAGGAGAAATAAGTTTAGCACATAATGGAGTATTATTTTTAGATGAATTTCCTGAATTTAGTAGAAATACTTTAGAAGTATTAAGAGGACCATTAGAAGATAGGCAAATAACAATATCAAGATTATATTCCAAAATAACATATCCTTCAAATTTCATGCTTGTTGCAAGTATGAATCCATGTCCATGTGGATATTATGGTAGTACAGAAAAACAATGCAAATGTTCAAAATTAGCAATAGAAAAATATTTGAATAAAATTAGTGGACCATTATTAGATAGAATAGATTTACACATTGAAGTAAAACCAGTAAAATACCAAAAATTAAACGAAAGAACAAATACAGAAAGCTCAAAAAAAATACAAGAAAGAGTAAATAATGCAAGAAGTATTCAAAACAAAAGATATAGAAATTTAAATATATTTTCAAATTCAGAATTAACACCACAAATGATGGAAAAATATTGTAGATTAAATGGAGAAGAAAGAAAAATATTAGAATTAGCATTTAATAAGCTGGGATTAAGTGCAAGAGCCTATTCGAGAATTCTAAAAGTTGCTAGAACAATAGCAGATTTGGATAATAAAGAAAATATAGAAAAAGAGCATCTGCTTGAAGCAATACAATATAGAAATTTAGATAGAAAATATGGAGATAAATTTTAATGAAAATAGACATAAATAATGATAAATACCCATACCAATTAAAAAAAATAGATAACCCACCCAAACAGCTATATTTAAAAGGAAATATAAGATTATTAGAAAATCCAGGAATAGCAATAATAGGTTCAAGAAAATGTACAAAATATGGAGAAAAAATGACAGAGAAATTTGCTAAAGAGTTAAGCCTATATGGATTGACAATAATAAGTGGAATGGCTGAAGGAGTGGATAGTTTCGCACATTTAAATAGTCTAAAAACTACAGGAAATACTATAGCAGTACTACCATGTGGATTTAATCATATATTTCCAGAAAAGAATTTTAGTTTATATCAACAAATATTAAATAATAATGGATTAATTTTAACAGAGTATGAAGAAAATGAAGAAGCAGACTCAAAAAAATTTTTAGAAAGAAATCGAATAGTTAGTGGATTAGCAATAGGAACATTAGTAATAGAAGGAGGATATAGAAGTGGTACAAGTGTAACAGCAAGATTAACAAAAAAACAAAGAAAAAATGTGTTTTGCATACCATCAAATTTAGAAAGTCCAAAGGGAATAACTCCTAATAAATTAATAAAAGAAGGAGCATTTCTAGTTACAGAAGTAAATGATATTATTTGTAGATACCCAGAAATGAATTTAAAAAAACACAAAATAAATACAAAAAGAATAAAAGAGTTAGAAAATCAAATTGGAAATGAATATAAAAAAATTTATGATGTATTAGATAAAGAAAATTTAATTCATATAGATGAAATAGTTAAAAAACTGAATATTGATGTAAAAGAAGCAAATTATAAATTAATGGTGCTTGAACTTGAAGGTAAAGTAATATCACTTCCAGGAAACAATTATAGAAAAAAATGAAAATACATTTTAAAAAGGAAGTTGGAAACATAGGAGAAGAAATAGCAGTAGAATATCTAAAAAATAATAATTATAAGATTATTGAAAAAAATTTTTATTGCAGGCAAGGAGAAATAGACATAATAGCAAAAGATAAAGAAGAAATTGTTTTTATTGAAGTAAAAACAAGAACAAATATTAATTTTGGCAAACCATCAGAAGCAGTAAATGAAATAAAACAAAAACATATGTATAAATCTGCAAAATACTTTTTATATAAAACAAAGAATTTAGATAAATTTATAAGATTTGATGTAATTGAAGTTTTGATTGCGAATAGAAAGTTTAATATAAATCATATAAAGCAAATTATTTAAAAGATGAATTTCCTTGAAAATAACACAAAAAATTGTTATAATAATAAAAATAAAATATCAAGGAGAAAATATGGAAAATATTTTAGAAGAAACAAAATTTATAATGAAAAAGTACAATATAAAAGCAAATAAGAGTCTAGGGCAAAATTTTTTAATTAGTCAAGCAGTAGTAGAAAAGATTATAGATTGTAGTAAAATAACAAATGAAGATTTAGTAATAGAAATAGGACCAGGATTAGGAACTTTAACAAAGTATTTACTAAAACAGGCAGGAAAAGTAATATGTATTGAATTAGATACAAAAATGCTAAAAATACTAGAAGATAGATTTTCATTATATAATAATTTTCAAATTATAAATAAAGATGTACTAAAAGTAGATTTAAAAAATATGATTAAAAATGAAAAAGAAAATAGAAAAATAAAGAATGTTAAAATAGTAGCAAATTTACCATACTATATAACAACACCTATAATAATGAAATTACTAGAAGAAGAATTAGAATTAGAAAGTATTACTGTTATGATTCAAAAAGAAGTTGCTGATAGATTAATTGCAATACCTGGACAAAAAAATACAGGGGCGATAACGTATTCAGTATATTATTATGCAAGCTCAGAAGCAATATTAGAAGTGCCTAATAATTCATTTATACCCGAACCAGAAGTAACATCTAAAGTAATAAAATTAAATATACGAAAAGAACCTGTAGTTAAACCACAAGATAAAGAAAAAATGTTTAAAATAATAAAATGTGCTTTTATGCAAAAAAGGAAAACATTATTAAATTCCTTAACTAATAATAAAATATTTAACAACAAACAACAAGGAATAGAAATTTTAAAATCTTTAGGAATAAATGAAAATATAAGAGCAGAAGAACTAACCTTAGAAAAATTTGCAAAAATTTCAGACAATTTGTAAAAAAATGTTCCAAAAAAGTTCTATATATGCTATAATAAAAAAGAGAGATTATGTAAGGAGGTTAGAATGAATCAAATATTAATAACAAAAAAATTATATATAACACCAGAACTAAAAAGAAAAAAGAAAATATATAAATTTGATTTTATTATATCTATATTTTTAGTCTGTATTCTAACATCATTATACATATACGCAGAATATGATAGAAATAAAGGTGAAGCGACATCAAAAGAAATATTAGCAGAAATGAATGAAATAATACCAACTTCTACAACTGAAGACACTACTATAGCACATGATGATATATTACTAGTAGTATTAGATGGAACAGAAGAAGATTATACTTCAGTAGAAGCACAAGAGAAAATTAATATAGCAGAATTAAATAAACAGGCAGTAACAGAAACTACCCCAAGTGGATATAAATATAAGAAAATAGCAGTTGTCAATATCCCAAAGATTAATGTGAATTATGCGGTATTACAAGGAGAAACGGGTGGACTAGAAGAAACAGAGGCATTATTAAAAATGTCACCAGTTAAATATCATGGATGTGACCCCAATGAGGTAGGAAATTTTTGCATAGTAGGACATAACTATAGAAATGCAAAATTCTTTAGTAAAGTACCAACATTGGTAATTGGAGATACAATTGAATTAACTGATTTATCAGGAAGAAAAATAACATATGAAGTTTATGACAAATATACTGTTGATCCAGAAGATACAAGCTGCACAACACAATTAACAGGAGGAAAAAAGGAAGTTACATTAATAACATGTACAGATGATAGCAAATTAAGATATGTATTAAAATGTAAAGAAATAAAATAATAACAAAAAAATAAGCTCCTTCATACAATATATAAAAAGTATAAGGGGGTTTTATTTTGGCTAAAATTCTAATATTTAACAATGATACAGATAGGATGGAGACATATTATAGGGGAGAGGCTGAATCTATGCCATACAATACAAATGGGACATTAAAAGTAAGAGAATTCAGAGGTTCTAGTAAAAGTAACATATTATGGACAACTAAAAGGACTATGCAAAGTTGGAATAGCCAAAGATATATTTATGGAGCACCAATACCAGTTGGATTTGCATTTAAAAGGTCATATGAAGGAGGACATGGAAACCAAAGTCAACATTAAGTCTACACAGTAGAAAAAATTAAAGTAGATTTTTTATATCTACCTTCAAATCAACTCTAATTGACTTGTCTTGGTAGATATAAATTTTATCTACTATCATATTTAAAATACCTTTGTTTATAGTTGGACTATCAATTATCTCAGTAAAATAATCAATAGCTTGTTTTAGTTTATCTTGTTTTTGATTTAAGGTTTCATCCTTTATTGATTTAATTTGTTCTTCCAAAGAAGATATAATTTTTGTTTTTTCTTTTTCCAAAGCAGAATAAGTTTCAAGTAAAATACTTTTTGTTTCTTCGTTAGCACCAGTTAAGTCATTAATTTTTTGTGAAAGAAGAGTTTTTAATTCTAATTTGGTTTTATTTAGTTGCTCTTGAAGAAGATGGGTTTTATCTTGTGAAGATTTTTTCATTTGGGTTAAAGTAAGATTTTTTAAAGTATTAGAATATTCATTTCTAACAACTATTAAAAAGTTTTTTAAGTTAGCGAGTAAGTAATCTTCTTTAACATAATGACTACAACACCTAGATTTGCCATATTTCCTGTAATTTTCACAATCATAAGCTTTAGTTGGAATATAATTAGGATTTTTACTTCGTTTTCGTGAAAAACCAGTTAAACTCTTTCCACAGGTACCACATTTTAAAAATCCTCCTAAAGCATAATTAAAAGATTTTTTTTGATAATATGCAGAACTTTTTTTTCTTAATTCTAATATTTCTTGAACATTTTTAAATTGTTCCTTTGATATTATTGGTTCGTGATGATTTTCAAAACGTATTTGATTTTCTACTGGAACTTTTTCTGCATTTTTATGTATGTCTTTACATTCTGTTTTATGTGTAATTAAAGTACCAATATAAATTTCATCTTTTAAAATCCTTTTTATCATATATATATCCCAAAGTTCCTTTACTGGTTTTGCATAAGTTCTTCCTCTATTTTGTAAGTCTATTGCAATTATTTGAGAAGGTGTTAAAAAATTGTATTTTGAATTTAGTTCCAAAGTAATAGCCCTCATTCCTAGACCATTTTCGTAAAGATTAAAAATAGTAGTAATAGTGTTTCTTACTCTTTCATCAACAATTAATTCTCCTTTATTATTAGTTTTTAAATATCCAAATTTAGTACCTTGCATTAATGTTCCCTTTTTTTGTAAACGTTGCATACCACCCTTAACTTTGCAAGAAACCTCTTTTACATATCTTTCATTAAACCAAGTTGACAAGCCTAGCATTGAATCATCATCCGTTTGCAAGTTAAATTCTCCAAGCATAGGGTCAGACATTAAGATGAGATTAGCTTTAGATTCTTTTATAATATCAACAAAGTTTAATGCTCTACTATTTTTTCTACAAAGCCTAGATAAATCTTTGGCTAATATTAAATCAACCTTTCCACTTTCAACATCTTGCAACATTCTGTAAAAATTTGGACGTTTTTCGTATTCAATAAATCCGAGTTTGGTCATCGTCTATATAAAACTGGGTTATAGTTAAAGAATGCTTTTCAGCATATTCTTGTGCTAGTTGTTGTTGACCTTCAATACTTGTATATCTACTTCTGTTATCATCTTTACTTAATCTACAATAACATACTACATTCATTATTTATTATATTCACCTTACCTTTCAATAAGATAAATATACTAATAACTTTTAAATTATAAATATATTATCTCATTTATATTGAAAATGCAAATTATTTGTTATTTTTTAAATGATATTCTAACATTCCTTTAAATACTGATGTTGTATCATAATTTCCACTTATAAATATTGAAATGTTGTTATACAAATTTTTTAAGACATTTATTTTTCTGATTGTTTCAGTATCTTTACTTTCAGATTGGCTAAGAAATATCTGTACAACTATTTCATTTTCATAATTAAAACTATATATTTTCATTTACACTCCTTACATTACAATGTATATGAAATTTTAACTAGTATTATTTATATACGATTATAAATTTTGAAGTGAATTTGCAAATTCTATATATAGTGTAAGATATTTTTGAAAAATACGCATTCCGTAAAAAATATAACATTTTGCATTTTTCGTAAAAAAATACAAGTATTGAAAAAAAGAAATTTTGGATATATAATGGTAATAAGAACTGGAGGAAAAAATTATGAAAGAATTATCTTATAAAATGCCTTATACGATAGGAGAAGAACTTAGATGTCAAATAGAATATAAAAAAATGCAAGACAAAAGTTTTAATTATAGTACAATGTCAAGAAAAATAAAAGACCAATTTATACAGGATTTAGGTTTTGAACGAAAAGATGATGACGAAAATGTATCGACTAGACCAGCTATGATAAATGAATTGTTTGATATAGGTAGACAAGAATGTACTCCAAAATATATGTATTTGTTTATGGCATTTAAAAGTTTAGGAATAATTAAAGATGATATAGTTATTTTACAAATGCTAAAAGATTATGAGATAACTCCTAAAAAAGATGTTGATAAAAATAATTTACAAAACATACAACAAAATTTAATATCTTTTAAAAATCCACTAACAAATACAATATTTTACAAAGGTATTGATTTATGTACAAAATGTAAAGATGAAAAAACACCTTGTGGATATACTCAAAGTTGTATTTATGTTAAGATATACGAGAAAATGAAGAAATTATCAGTAAAGGAACAAATAAATTACTTATATAATTTAGGTTTACCAACTACTTTTAAAAAAGCTCCAGTTTTATATACTATATCTATTCAAACATTGAAAAATATATTGGAAAACTTAAATTTGGTAGAATTAAAAGAACGTGTAGAGAATATTGAGAATAAATATATAAATAAACTAAATTATGACAATGAATTAAAAGAAAGAACAAAACATCGTTTAAAAAGAGATATAAATGCAAAAAAGAATAATATAAAATATTATAAAAATTTAGACCCAGCATTAGAAAATATGAAAAAGGAAAAAATTAAATATCTTATAGAAAAAGAGCAACAAAAACTAGAAGTTTACCAAAAAGAATATGAACACATAAAAAGCAAAAATAATATTGGAACACAAAAATATAATAATATGTTAAATAGAGAAATAAAAGCTATTCTATATGTAAATGATTAAAATATAAAAGATAGAATTATACAGTAAATGTATAGTTCTATTTTTTTACGAAAAATTAAAAAAGTAATTATTTTTTCGGAATGAGGAAAGTCACGCAATATAGTACAATTAAAAAAGCAAATAGATATTGACGTCACATCGAAAGCTAGAAAGGATGATTTTAATATGAGTAAAGATTTAGAACTAATAACAAAAGAAGATAACGAAAATAAGGTAGTAGAGTTTGACTATAAGTTAGTAGATGAAAAAACAGCGGAATGTATGAAAAGTGCAACAGAAAAGATTGCTATGCTAAGAGAAAAAACACAAAAAAGCTTAGGAGAATTATTTAGCACAGTTCAAAAACAACTAGCAGGAAATAATCAATATAATGGATATTTTGGAAAATGGTATGTTTCCTTAGGTTTCAAAAAAGATTTTGTATATAACTGTATAAGTTATTATGAATTGCTAATCGGAAATACCGACAACAAAAAAATTCAAGAATTGTCATTTTCAAAAAGTTGTGAAGTTGCAAAATTAAAAGATACTCCAGAATTACAAAAAGAAGTAATTGAGTTAGCACCATTAAAAGAAATGAAAGTAAAACTAGTTGAAAAATTAGTAAATGAAGTAAAAGCAAGAAATGAAGTAACAGAAGATTTAATCAAAGAAATCTGTCAAGATGAAAACACAACTAATCTTGATAAATTCGTTAAAGTAACTAATTCTTTCATCAAAGACTTAAAAGAACAAGAAGAAAAAATGTCAAAAGAAAAATTACAAGAAGTATTGAAATTAGTTGAAGAATTAAAAGAATTATGTGTAATTGAAGAATAAGCATAATCAAAAACTACTACAAGCGACTAAAATCGTTTTATAGTAGCTAGATTATATTAAATGTATTCTTTTATGAAAATAATATTTTAATTACTTAAATTATTAATATAACAAAAAATGAACTACATATAGATTATGGAAGGAGATAAATTGATGATAGATGATGAATTTAAAAAATTTTTAGATATGTTACGAAATAAAAAATATAAGTTAAATGTACCTTACTCTTTAGATATACTAGAAGCAGTTAGAAAAATAGATAATAAACCAGTATATGAGAAAAAGCATTGTGATAATGAAGAAAGAAACAGACAACAAGAACAATTAAAACAATGTATTCTTTCATTAAATAAAGAAAAATTTTTTAGGGTTTTCAATATGGAATGCAACACAGGAAAAACTTATGCAATGATAGATTCTATTCCCTATTATATAAAAAAAGTATTTTTGGATTTATCTATAAATGAATCATTGAAAATACAAGGTAATTATGGTGTTTTAATCGTACTAAGGCAAATATCAGAATGTGAAAAATATTCAGACTATTTGAACGAATTATTTGGAAATGATTTTAGTAATAGCAATATTTCTATTTCGGCAACATCTAATAAATACGAATCAGATGACCAAAAAATTAGAAATAAGTTAAGGGGCGACTTATTAGCAAAAATACCATATACCCCTATTGTTTTTATAACACACGAACAATATTGTTTACTAGCAGAAAATGAACAATTAAGAGAAATTTATACCATCAATAGAAGATTATTGATAGTTGATGAAAGTGTTGATATATGCGAAACCTTAGAAGTTACCAAAAAAGACTTAGAACAAATAAATAATATATTATCTTTAGAAGATAGAGTCGTTTTTAAGAAGATATGCAAACCAGTTCAAGACAAAATAACTAGAATAGAAAACAGTAAGAAAAATGAAATAAGAAATTTAACATATAACTTCAAAATAAAAGACAATGAAATAATGGACTTTATTGAGCATTTTGAGAAAAAGATAATTCCAAAATTTTATTCAACAGAAAATGGAAGTGTTAAAGAATATTTGAATAAGATTATAAAATGTATTAAATATCTATATAAAGATACTTGTTTAATAACTAAAAAGCAAGTAGAAAAAGACGAGGAAGAAGAAACAGAAATAATCCTATCTACAATTAACAGAGATAAGAAAATGTGGACTTTGGACAATAACATTATACTAGATGCTTCAGCAAAATTGAATCCTAAGTATGCAATGAACAAAGATTTATATATTGTAATGAATAATGCTCCAGTCCTTGACCATTCACTATGGAATATAAAGAATATATGGATAAGTTCTACGAAATACTATAAGGCTTTAGATATAAAATATAAAACAGATGAACAAAAGAAAAGAAACAAGAAATTCTATAAAGGTTGTGCGAATGTTATAAATGAACTAGGAGTAAATCAAACACTAGTTGTATGTAATAAAAAAGAACATATTGTTGATGTAGAATTACCAGATGGAAGAAAAAGCACATATAAAATTAACCCGTTTGAAAGATACGGTTGTGATGATATTCCAGTAGACAATATTGAACATTTTGGGAATATAACGGGAAAAAGAGAATTTGCAAATTTGAAAAATGTGTTTATTATTCATACTTATAACTACACAGATACAGAATATATTTTACAATACATATATTATAAAGACCTACGCTTAAAAGATAATACAGAATTTAAACAAAGACAAATAGATATGCTAGGTTTTATATATGTTTTTGACGATATGGAATTAGAAGAATATAAAGAAAAAATAATTGCTAACCATATGTATCAAGCTATTTGCCGTGTAAATCGTGAAATGGAACATTCTACAACCGTTGTTATTGCTAGTAAATATTTAGGTTCAATGCTATATGTTAGAGATATGTTTCGTGTTGAAGATAAAGAAAAACAACATTGCGATTTTGAAATTACTAACTATTTTAATGATGTTTTTGGAATATATAAAAAAATTGGAATGAATGACCACAACAAGCAAGAACAGGAGAATTCACTACCCTATTCCATACAGACATTGTTTGAAAAAATACTTAATAATAATGTTCCATCAGATTTAAAATGTACTATTGCAGACAAATATATTATTCAAGTTACATTATCTAATTTATATAAATATTTTAATATAGATAAAAACAATGCTAAAGAAACAAAAAAGTTCACAGATGCTTTATATAAGACAAGTGATTTTAGAAGAGATAATGCAATTATTGAAAAAGGAAAAACATTTAACTTCATACTAACAGACCCTATTTTATAACTGTTACTAGAAGTTCCTTTCGTTTTCGCTCCGTTACACGTCGCATCACTCAAGTGTTCTTCGGTTCTCGTTCCTCGAACCTTTGAACAAATAGAATCCTCTTCACATTTTTTACAATATTATCGAATCCCTCTTTACTTATTATATAGGGGGTGGTCGATATTTTTTAAAATAAAAAAATGTCTTTATATATAGGAAAATACGAAGTAACTAGAGTACATAAGAAAAAATTAAAAGGATAATATTTGCAAGAATGTATTTCTTGCACTGAGTGAGTTCGGCGGATGCCGAAGGAAAAACGAAGATTTTTTTGGTAACAGTCAATAAAGGAGGTTGAAATGACTGATTTTGTAGGAAAAGATATTATAAAAATAGGTTCAATATTTGGTAGTTTAGTAGTTGTGAAAATACTAGATGATGGAAGGTATGAATGTAAATGTTTGTGTAATAATTTGGAAGTGGCTAGTGGTGAAGCATTACTTAACAGAGAAATAGAAACGTGTTCTAAGTGTAATAAAGAAATTAAGATGAAACTAGATAACAGAAACAGAAAAGAATTGTACTATATTTGGTATGTATTTAAACAATTATATAATAAACCAACCAAAAGATTTAGAGAAGAAATAATAAATAAAGGTATAAAATTTTTTCCTACAATTTTTGATAAAGATAATGGATTTGAAGCCTTTTATACTTGGTCTAATATAAATAAATATGGAGATTCAGGAAGATACTATTTAGATAGGATAAATCGTTTGAAAGATTTTAATGAGGAGAATTGCTATTGGACTTCTATAAAAACAGTTTCTTATTATACGTTTCCAAAATTAAATGAGAAAAGAGAATGTCAAAATATGAAAATTATTTCTTATTATGATGATGAAGATATTGAAAAGGAAATTGAAAATTTAGAAATATATTATGGAGATAATGAAGAAAATTTTGAAATATATACATAAGTTTAAAAGACGGGACTTAGATAATTTTTAAAGTTTCCTCAAGTCCATAAAAATGATATAATAGATGTGTAATCACAACTTAGACAAGCAGTTGCACATCTATTATTTTTTATTCAAAAATTATATAAAAATATAAAAACACTAAAACCCAATCGAATTTATAGAACTTTTTTTGGAGGATGGAATACATCAAAAATGACATTTTCTTCATTTTTTCATTATTCTGTATATATCAAAAATTAAGTTTGTTCAATAATATCAATTATTTTTACAACTTATCAAACATTATAATAAAAAACATTAAACACCAATTTTAAAAAATTCTTTCAAAATTTGAGGGTTATACTACTCATACCCATATGGGTGGCTTATAAGTTTGCAGATATGTAAATGGGCGGCAGGGGCTTATTGTTTTATTTCTTTTATTCTACCTTCTGCAATATTGTAAAAATCGGAATCTATTTCACAACCTATAAACTTTCGATTAGTTTCTAAACAAGCAACTCCTGTACTTCCAGACCCCATAAACATATCACATACAACATCTCCTTCATTTGAAGAATTTTCTATTAATATTTTCATTAGGTCGACGGGTTTTTCTGTTGGATGTACTTTTGTTCCAGCCTTTATATTAGGAATATCAAGAATATTTTTTGTTGTCATACGGTTTATATCTTTTGCTTTTCCTTTTCGTAACATCAAAATACATTCATAACATCTTAAATAGTAATGGTTAGGCAAGGCATTTCCTTTGTTCCATATAATTAATTGTTGGAATTTAAAACCGAACTTTCTCTGCCTCTATTTGAAGATGAGCAAGGTTTCTTTCGTTTATCATTAAATAACAATGTGAATTATCTTTTAATTTACTATATATTAAAGGTAAATATTCCTTTGGTTTTATATTATCGTGTTCAAATAATTTTCCTTGTTTCTTTGACGGATAACCTTGTTTTTTACTACATCTACTACCAATCACAATGTGGTAAGGTACATCACTTACAATTAAATCAATGCTTTCATTAGGTAATTGCTCAAGAACTTTTAAACAATCCTCATTATATAATAATACATTTTTATTTCTAAAATTTGGAGTAATTTCTCCATTACAAATAAATTCGTCCATTATAGACACTCTCCTTTACTGATTTTTTTATCTAAAATCAATAAGTTACGAAAATATCTAAAATGGGCTCGTAATCTTATTATAAAATTAACCCTTCTTTAATTGAAGAAGTTACAGAGAATTATAAAAAATATAACTCCCTACATATATATTATAGCACAAATGTTCGTACTTGTCAAGTTAGATGGAAACTCTTTCAAACCCTTGCTATTCCTTAGATACAGGATAAAAAAAGCTTGAAAAAAGTTCATAAATTGCTTGACTTTGTGAACTAACAGAGTTAAGCTATATATAGACCAAAACATTACAGACATAAGGGTTTGAAAGGTTTTGATAATATATTTATATGAAAGGAGTTGATGTCTATTGAATGTTAAAATTAAAACGATACTAAAGAACATTAGAACACAAAAAAACATATTAGCTGAGTAAAACTTTGGTCGGTTAAAACAGCTAATATGTTACAAAAAAGCATTGCTATTGCAATACTAGATATAGTTTATCACAAAATATCTTCAATTTGCAATAGTAATGAGAAAAATTTTAGATAGTATAAGTCTATCTACATTTAAAACTATTAAAAATTGGAGGTATTTTTATTATGGAAAAGAAAAATGTAAAAAATGAAAATGTTACAAAGGAAGAATTAAAAGAATTTGAATTACAACCTACTTGGAGCAAATTAAAATCATTTCATCAAAAAGCAACAGTAGGAACAACAAAAAATGGGGATAAATACTTGAAAAGTTTTGGATTTTTAGTGTGTGAAATTATAAAAGGAGAAGTCAAAATTCATAATGAAATTGATAAATGGGACAGTAAAAGCACAATTAGACATATAAATAACTTCTTATATGAAAATGGATTTGAAACCGGAAACACAAAAGAATTGACAGAAATGTATATATTAAAAATAAAGAAAACTACAAAAACAGAAGAAAATGAAGAAAGTAAAAAAGTTAAAAAAGAAATAAAAATAGTTGATGATGAAAAATCAAAAATTAAAAAAATTGAAAATCCTAAAAATGAAAAAAAGCCAAAGAAGATTTAAAAGTTGAAAAAACTACTAAAAAATTAAAAAATGAAAAAATCGAAAATCAAGAAAAAATAGTTGAAGTTGGAGCATAGACTCCTCCTTCCTAAAAAATAAAATAAAAAGGAAGTTGTAAATATGGGAAAAATAACAAAACAAGAAATATTAAAAATAAATAACAAATGCTTTAATAACTGGAGTTTAGATGTTGAATATTTTATCTATTATAATGAAAAAACTTTAATCAAACAAATTCAAATTGATGAAGAAAATTATTTAGAATTCGCATTAAGATATAATTACAACAAAAAAATTTCATTACATATAAGTAAGTTTTATCATAAGAAAAACGAAAATTATGCTAGTACAAGTGGATTAGGAAAAAGTAAAATACTAGATGAAACACCAGCAAAAACAAGAAATGTAAATAAACTTATAGAATTAACAAAAATATTAAATGATGAAGAACTATTAAAAATAAATGAAAATACACAAGTTATCAAGTCAGGTGGGTTATTTATAGCAAGTGAAGAATTTTAATTAATGGGAGGCTTGTTCCTCCCTACTATATAAAAATTAAATTATGGAGGTATATGAAAATGGAAAATAAAAATTTATATGAAAGTGTAATAATAATAAAAGGAATATTCACAGAAGATGAATATAGACAAGCATTAAATGAAATTATTGAAAAAATAAAAACTATTATTGATATAACAAAAATTGATGAAATTGGATTAAAAAATTTAGCTTATGAAGTTAAGAAAAATAAAAAAGGTTATTATGTAGTAATTTACTACAAAGCAACAAGTCAAGCAGTTTTAGAAATTGAAAGAATATTTAGAATAACTGAAGACATTCTCAGATTTATGACAGTAAAAAAAGATGATTAAAATTATTGTTGATAAAAGTATACTTTTTTAAACATTAAAAAATGAATAAAAACATTGTTTAGAAAAGTGGTCAAAATACTTTTTAAATATTTATAAAGTCAATACCACTTTTCTAAACACTAAAATTTTAAAATGGAGATGATAAAATGTCAAAAACAATAGGCTATGCTAGAGTTAGCAGTAAAGGTCAAAACCTAGATAGACAAATAGAAGAATTTATAAAACTTGGAATAGCAGAAAAAAATATATATTGGGACAAATTAAGTGGAAAGAATTTTGACAGAACGGGTTATCTATATGCAAAAAAATGCCTAGAAACTGGAGATACATTAGTTATAGACGACTTAGACCGTCTAGGCAGAAATGATGATTTAAGAAAGGAATGGCAGTATTTTATGGATAATGAAATAAATGTAAGGGTTCTAAGCCTACCATCTTTAAATCTTAATTATGATGACGAAAGTATAAAGCCACTTGCTAAAATGATTAGAAATATTGTATTTGAAATATTTTGTTGGGAGGCACAAAACAAAAGAGCTACAATACTCAGAACGCAAGCAGATGGAATCAAATGTGCATTAGAACAAGGAAGAGCCTATGGTAGACCTAAAGTTACAATACCTAACAACTTTGAAGATATTTATAAACAATGGAAAAATAAAGAAATTCCGGGAACAAAGGCAATAGAATTAACTGGATTAAAACGAAACAAGTTTTACGATTTTGTAAAAATTTTTGAAAGTGAGGATTTGAAAAATGAATAAATTAAAAAATAAAAAAATTGGAAGACCAGAATATAAACCCAATATAAAACAATTAAAAAAATTATATGCAGAAATAAGAAAACGGTACTATAACAAATGAAGAGGCTTGGCAAAAAGCAAATTGTCATAAAACGAAGTGGTATATGTTAAAACAGAAATATGATAATTTGGAGGTGTCAAATAATGATTAGTAACTTAAATTATGAAAAATTAAAAAATATACTTTTAAAGAATTTTAGAAATATGACTGTTACTATAAAAACTTATGGTGCAGTCCAAACCAACACAATGATTAATAATGCAAATATAACATTTTGTAAAAATAAAATAATTATATCAAATGAAGATAGAGATGTTTCAATCAATTTTCTAACATTAAGAAAAATTAATTTTGATGATGAATACAGAATTAAACTAAAATATGATGATTTTAATTTATTGATAGAATTATAGGAGGATATATGAAAAATTTAAAAGAATTAGAAGAAGAATTAAGTAATAATTTCCAAAATCAAAATATAATTATTGAACTAACTGGGGATATTTCATACATAGTTAAAATAAACAATGTTAAATATTTACTGAATAAAATAAACTTAATATTGACTGATAGTGAACAAAATCAAATAAGTATTTGCTTTGATGAAGTCGGAGATATTGAAATAAAAGAAAGATTTATACAAATTGAATTTAATTATAATCAAACAATAAAGATATATGTATAAGATAAAAGACTATTTACATTTTAATTGTAGATAGTCTTTTATAATAAATTTTTTATATCAATTTGTAAAAAATCAGCAATGTCAAACAAAACTTCTAATGACATTTTCTTAACGACGTTTGGAGCTTCTATTTGGATAATATACGAATAGCTTATCCCCACTTCGTTTGCAAGTTCTTCTTGTGATAACCCTTTTTCTTTTCTGTATTTTGCAATGTTTTGTCCTATTTTTTTATATCTTTCATCATATTTACTCATACTTTCACCACCAATGAAATTTTAATACAAAATTTGTCAAAAATACTTTCACAAATAATGAAAGTATGGTATTATAATGTTGATTGTTGAATTTTGTCGATTGGGGGTGGAGATTTTGGGAAAATTAAAGGAATTTATGAGTAGTCCTAAAAAAACAGCAATATTAGGATTGATTGGTAGTATTTTAATGTTAGCAAATTGGCTAATATATTTTACTCCCTTTTCTATACTTGATGAATTATGCTCAATAGGATTAATTATTTACTTTATTGTTATTTTAATTAGAATGTTTTTACAAAGAGGGAATTTGAAATTTGCTAATTATACACTAATTATTTCTTATATACTAACACTATTAATGATTATACCTAGTATAAAATATATCTTTTCAATTAATGGAATTGTTTATGTTTTATTATTAATTGTTATGATTTTATATCTTTTTAATATATTGTTAAGAAAAAATAATTTTGTAAATAATAAAATTTTTGCAATAGTTATAATTATATATACTGTAATACAAATAATATCTATTATAAAAGCCTATAACGGTTTTACAACAAGGTATTCGGCTTTTGTAGAAAACACAATATATTTAATAAATTATATAGGATATTTATTTATAGTTCCATATTTTTATAATTATTATAATGTTTTAAAGGGGGAAAATAAAAATGGCAAATAAAGAAGAATTAGAGGCAATGGGAATAACAGTAAAACAATGTAAAGAATGTTGCAAAGATATATCAGAAGAAGAATACAACTCTCATAAGGGGTATTGTAAAAATTGTTATAACGATAGATATAATATTGAAAATGCAAAAAAACAATACAATCAAAGTGAAAATAACACCAGTTATAATGAAGAAGAAACAAATACAACTAATACAGTTGCAAAAGTAATAAAAATTATAGCAATATTGAATGCTATTGCAGGTGTGATATTAGGACTTGTTGGAATTGAAGATTTTGAAGTGTATGCAGTAGTATTTATTGTAGCAAGCATTATATCTTCTATTTTTATATATGCTATTGGAGAAATTATACAACTATTAGAAGATATAAAGAATAAATAATTAGGTTTTTAAAAATTTTATGGAACTAAAAAGAAGATTTTATATGAGGAGGAAATTTATGATAATTTTTATTTTAATATTACTATCATCAATAATAGTTATTCCAATAATATATGCTATTTATTTTAGTACAAAAACAAAAATAGGAGCAAATAAAATTGAGGAGATACTTGAAGAAAGAAATTTTAATATATCTCAAAAAGTAAAATATGGAAATAAATTTCAAGTAGATGTGGATACACTACATAAAAAAGTTGCAGTAGGTATGACGTATCCAAATGTTAATGTAACATTTTTAGATTTTGAACAAATAATAGATTGTAAAATTACAGAAAACTCAAATATTATTTCTGGTGGAGGATTAGGCAGAGCTGTAGCAGGTGGTGTTATAGCAGGTGGTGTTGGTGCTATAGTCGGTGCAAATACTAAAAAAAGTAGCACAATGTTAAATAATTTCTCAATTGATATTATTACAAATGATATTAATAATAGTGTGGTTCGACTTAAAATGATTGATTCTCCACTTGATATTAATACTTATGGAAATATCTACAGAGATATACTAAGTTTTTCAAATGATGTGTATGCTTTAATTCAATCAGTAATTAGTAATAAGGAATCAACAATAATTGAAGAAAAAAAGGAAAAATCAAAAGATTTACAAGAATTAGAAAAATTGGCAGAATTACAAGAAAAAGGAATAATTACAGAGGCAGAATTTGAAGAATCAAAAAGGAAAATATTAAGTAAACTGTAAGATTAAGAATTTTGAATATAGAGGAGGTGTAAAAATATGGCACTAATTAAATGTAAAGAATGTGGAAAAGAACTATCAGACCAAGCCGAAAGTTGTCCTAATTGTGGGTACAAACTAAAAGAAGGGGAAATTCCTAAAGTTATTGTAGAAAAATCAAATACATCAAGAACAGGAACAATACTTTGTATAGTAGGAGGTTCATTACTTTTAGGATTTGCAATTATTGTAGTGATAGCAATGCTAATGCCTAGCACGACAACACCAAAAGAGAACACAAGTAAATCAGATATTGTAATAAATGTAACAATAGGTGAGGAAGTAGATACAAATACACAGGCAGTTATTAGTTATCTATTATTAATAGGAATTGTATCAGTTGTTATTATTGTATTGGGAATATTATATTTAAAAAACAAAATTAATAAAAAACATTATACTTTGTATGGAATCTCAATGCTCATATTATCAATTGTTTTGTCAGCAATGATGACAGTGCTATTAAATTGTTGTTTCCTAATATTATTTATTGCACCAATACTATGTTTTATTGGAAGTATAATGATATTATCTGGAAATGTAAAGGAAAAGAAAAATGAAATTCAAACAACTAATTAATGATAAAGATTTTCAAAATGCACGACTAATTATCTACATTATATTATTTATCTCATACATATATTTAGCATATTTCAGTCATTTTCAATGTGTTGGTTGCCAATTATGTGGAATGACTAGAGCAGTAAAAAGTTTATTAAGATTAGATTTTAAAAGTGCATTTGAATTTAATAGTATGGTATGGATATTTTGTATAATAATACCAGTCATAGCAATAGATATAATATTTATATTTAAAAGGAGATGTAAAAAATGAATTTTACACAAAAAGTTATAATGGCATTAATGATAGTTGCATTAATAGGCTATGTTGTCTATTTTATAGGTAAAAATAAAGAAAAAATTAAAAATGTCAAAAACAAAATAAAAAATATTAAAATTCCAAAATGGTTAAAAAATAAAAAAATAATTGTTTCCATTATAGTTATTATATTAACAATAATTATATTTTATGTAGGTATGTCTGTTCTTATTAATATAGTGAAAAAAGAATACAACAATGATTTATCAATGTGTTATAAAGTAATAAAAAATGAATTAGATTTTGAAAAGTTTAATTCTATAATAGACAAACATTCAAATAAAAAAGATTTTTCATATGATGCATATAAAAAACTATATCAAGCAATAGATGAAAGAATAGAAAACATAAAAAATGGAAATGATGATGATGAATTAATTAGTATGATAAAAGAGATAAAAGAAAAAAATCCCGATAATACAACTATTACAAACAAATACTTAAAAGCAATAGGATATACGAATATAAATAAGGCTAATCAATATACACAAGAACAAAAATATATGCAAGCGTATGATTTATTGGGTACAGTAATTAAAGACAATAAAAATACTAACAAAGAAGTTGTTGATAGTGCAACTAACAAACAGAATGAAATCAAAGAGCAGATGTTGCAAGAAGTAATTTCACAGGCACAGGAAAAAATAAATAATCAAGACTATTCATCAGTTAAAACATTTTTAGAAAAATATAAGGATTTTGGAAATCAAACAATTGTTGATATGTATAATAATGCTACTAATGAATTAAATCGAATTGAGGCAGAAAAGAAAGCAAAGGAAGAAGAAGAAAGAAAAGCAAGAGAAAAAAAGGAAGCAGAAGAAAAGGCAAAAAGAGAAAAAAAGGAAGCAGAAGAGAAGGCAAAAAGAGAAGCTGAAGAAAAAGCAAGAAAAAAACGTGAAGGTGTAACAATAGGTATGACTCAACAAGATGTCTTAGATTCTATGTGGGGAAAACCTCAAAGTGTAAATAGAACAGTTACATCAGGACACGTTTATGAACAATGGGTGTATGGATATCCTAACTATTTATATTTTACAGACGGAATATTAACATCAATACAAAATTAAGAGGGACTTTCCCTCTTTTTTTAATTTCTAACATCAAATTTGAACTGTTTTAATTTTAAAGATGATAAATTACTCATCTAATAATTAAAACGGTTTATTTTTGATAATATGATAAAAATGTATCGCCTAAAATCCTTGTAAATACTGGTTTTTAGATTTAATAAAATTCAATTTTTATTAGTTTCTTTGTTAAATCAAAGATATTCACAATTATATATATTAGATATGTAATTTGTTATATATGTATTGTAAAATATTTTAATCTTCAATTATAGGAATAAATGAACTATGTATAAAACAATATTGAATGAGTGATTTTGTTATTTAGGTAGTTTCATAAATTATCTTGGTATCTTGCCTTCAACAATTAAAAGATTGAAATAACAATGTTTTAGCAAGGACAAGATGTATTTTCTAACTTGTCCTACTATTATTCAATATTTATTTCATAATTTGATTATTGGACAAGATGACAAGGTAAAATAGGAATGGTAAAGAAATGAACCTTCTAAATAGGGAGAATATTACGATTTATTTTTAGAAAATAATAATTAAAATTTAAAAGTTATTGTATATTTATCTTTATAATATATGTTTTCTACTGTATGTTGTTAATCACAACATTATGCTGGAGTTGCATTTGATGTGGGGCAAACATTAAGTAACTCACAAAGGCTAAGATTATATAATAGTGCAGTAAATTCAGGTGTATGGTATTATGTAGAACCAATTTCACAAACTCCTACATGGGTACATTTTGATAAAAGATTTCGGCAAACCAGCATGTTCAATAGGAGGATTTCCTACTTTAAAAAGAGGAAGTTTAAGTAACTATGTTTTGATAGCACAAGATAATTTAAATACATTAGGATTTAGAACTGGTGGATTAGATGGAATTTTTGGTTCAGCCACACAAAATGCAGTAATATCATATCAAAGATCAATAGGATTAACAGCAGATGGGATTGTAGGATGTAATACATGGCGATCATTACAAGAAAATGTTGTTGGAACAGGACCAACAAATACTACTATAAATTAAAAAAATTGCTAAATGAACTTAGCTCATTTAGCAATTTTTAAATACGAACAATTATACGTGGGCTGAACTCTATATTTAAATATAGAGCTCGGCCCACTACTGTTCTTTTTATTCTTCATTCATATCTGTTTCAGCAATAGTTTTTGCAACATTATATATTAATTTTTGTTTCTCAGGAGAAACACTTTTAATTAAATCTGTAAATTCCTTATCTAAATAATTTTCAGAACTACTAGAAGCACCATTTAATAAATAACCTTCTGAAACATCTAATAAACCACATAGTTGATTTAATCTTTTTAAATTAATATGGGAATTACCTCTTTCAACTCTACTTAAAAAAGCGACAGAAATATCAATTTTATCAGCTAAATCTTCTTGAGTCATATTTTTTGCAAGTCTTGCTTGTTTTATTCGAGAACCTATAACACTATAATCAATAGCCACAGTTAATCACCTTCCTTTTAAATACTTTACTTATACACTTTAATCCATTTATTATAAATAAAAATTTATAAAAATAATATATCATTTAACTTATAAGTTTTGAAGTAACTTATAAACACAAATAAACTTATAGGTTATATTAAGCTATATATTAAAATTAAACTTTATATATTAAAAGCGACAATACTTGCTAAAAAATGAAGAAAAACAGCAAAAAAAGAAGTAAAAAAGAGGAAAAAAGTAATAAAACCTAAAAAATAGACCTTAAGAACTAGAAAAATCAGGAAAAAAGTTTAAATAATGTATACATAATTTGCAAATGAACAGAATATATAGTATAATAAATAATAGTCGCGTTAAAAAGGAAAAGGAGAGTGAAATTTATTAGTATAAGAAAATTTAAATTTTATACGAAAGAAACATTAAAATTTTTTAACATAGCTTTATTAGCTTTCGGTTTTATTATCGCGATAGTATTAATAAAATATAAACCAATGTATGAAGTTAAAATTTCTGGAGAAGGTATTGGATATATAGAAAATAAAAATGCCTTGAATGAAATAATAAAAAATGATATAGAAAATTATAAAGGAAAAAATATTGATAAAGTAGAGCTTAAAGAAGATCCAGAATATAAGTTAAAATTAGTAGAAAAGACCAAAGAAGAGGACAAAAACAAAATAATAATAGCACTGCAAAAAGAAGTGAAAATAACATATAAATATTATGAAATATCCTCAAACGAAGAAGTTATAGAAAAAGTTGATACTTTAGAGATTGCAGAACAATTAGTAAACAATATAAAAGAAATATCAAATGAAGAACAGAAACTTTCTGTAAATGAAAAGACAACCCAAAATATAGAAGAAATAACTACAAACACAATAGAAGTAGCAGAAAAAAATATAATAGAAAAATTAAAAATTGATAATACAGAAGAAATAACAAATATAAATGGTATAAAAATTGCTACATTACCAGTAACAGGAACAATTTCTTCAAGATATGGAGAAGCAAGTAGTATAAGGTCATCAACACATACTGGATTAGATATAGCAGCACCAACTGGTACACCAATAAAAGTTATAGCAAATGGAACAGTAACATTTTCAGCATATAGCGGTTCATATGGATATTTAGTAAAAATAGAACATGGTAATAATTTAGAAACTTGGTATGCTCATACAAGCAAAATGTATGTAAAAGTTGGGCAAGAAGTAAAAGCAGGAGATATAATAGCAGCAGTTGGTAATACAGGAAATTCAACAGGACCTCATTTACATTTAGAATTAAGAATAAATGGAAAACACGTAAATCCACAAAAATATTTATATTAAAAGAGTATTTTGTAAAAGATATTCTTAGAAAAATAGAACGTGCTATTCGATATACAATAGAAGCGGCATGGGAAAAAGGAAACCAACAGGCAGCAGAAGAAGTTTTTGGTTATACAATATCATATGATGAAGGAAAGCCAACAAATAGCTAATTTATTGCAATGTTATCAGATAAGATTAAAATAAAAATGAAATTAATCTGTTAAGAAAATAAAAGGAAGGGACTCTTGAAAAAGAATTCCCTCCTTTGTTTTTATATAGACTTGACAATTTTTTCTAATAATATATAATAAAAAGGACAAAATGAATACTAAGGAGGAATTAAAATGCCAGAAAATAATGAAGAAGAAAGAATACAAAAGATTATAAATGATTTGGTTAAAAAGGCCAAAAAAGCATCAGAAGAATATATGAAATTAAACCAAGAACAAATAGATAATATAGTAAAAACAATGTCTATGGCAGGATTAGAACATCACATGGAACTTGCTAAAATGGCAGTAGAAGAAACCAGAAGAGGAATATATGAAGATAAAATAACAAAAAACATGTTTGCAACAGAATATGTATATCATAGTATAAAATATGAAAAAACAGTTGGTGTAATAAATGAAAATAATGAAGAAGATTATGTGGAAATAGCAGAGCCAGTAGGGATAATAGCCGGAGTAACACCAGTAACAAACCCAACATCAACAACAATGTTCAAATCAATAATATCTGCAAAAACTAGAAATGTAATAATATTTGGATTCCATCCATCAGCACAAAAATGCAGTTCAGAAGCTGCAAGAATTTTAAGGGATGCAGCAGTTAAAGCAGGAGCACCAGAAAATTGTATATTATGGATAGAAGAACCATCAATAACAGCAACAAGACTATTAATGAACCATCCAGATGTAAACTTGATATTGGCAACAGGTGGAACAGGGATGGTACGTTCTGCATATTCATGTGGAAAACCAGCACTTGGAGTAGGACCAGGAAATGTACCATGTTATATAGATAAAACAGCAAAATTAAAAACATCAGTAAATGATTTAGTATTATCAAAATCATTTGACAATGGAATGATATGTGCATCAGAACAAGCAGTTTTAGTGGATAAAGACATATATCAAGAATTTGAAAAATTAATGAGAGAAGCAGGATGTTACTTTGTAAATCCAGAAGAAAAACAAAAATTACAAAACTCAATGTTTGAATATGTGGAAGAATATGGATACAAACTAAAATCACATGTACCAGGTCAAACACCATATACAATTGCAAAAGAAGCAGGATTTGAAGTACCAGAAGACACGAAAGTAATAGTTGTATATGAAGAAGGAATAGGAAACAAATATCCATTTTCAAAAGAAAAACTAAGTCCAGTTTTAACATATTACATTGTTAAAGATGAAGAAGAAGGAATTGCAAAATCAGAAAAATTATTGGAATTTGGAGGACTTGGACACTCAGCAGTAATTCATAGTGAAAACAATGACACTATTTTAAAATTTTCAGAAACAATGAAAGCTGGAAGAATAATAGTAAACTCACCATCAACACATGGGGCAATAGGCGATATATATAATACCAATATGCCATCATTAACTTTAGGATGTGGATCATTTGGAGGAAATTCAACAACAGCAAATGTATCATCAGTAAATTTAATAAATATAAAAAGGGTTGCAAAAAGGAGAGTTAATATGCAATGGTTTAAAGTTCCAGAAAAAATATATTTTGAAGCAGGTTCAATAGCCTACTTAGAAAAAATGCCAGATATAGAAAGAGCATTTATAGTAACAGATCAAGGAATGGTCAAATTAGGATATGTAGATAGAATTTTATATCATTTAAGAAAAAGAAAACAATATGTACATTCAGAGATATTTAGTGATGTAGAGCCAGACCCATCATTTGATACAATTAAAAAAGGTGTTGAACAAATGAAGAATTTCAAACCTGATGTAATAATTGCGATTGGTGGAGGAAGTCCAATGGATGCTGCAAAAGGAATGTGGCTATTTTACGAACATCCAGAGGCAGATATTGAAGGATTAAAATTAAAATTCATGGACATTAGAAAACGTACTTACAAATTTCCTAAATTAGGAGAAAAAGCAAAAATGGTAGCAATACCAACAACATCTGGAACTGGGTCAGAGGTAACATCATTTGCAGTAATTACAGACAAAGAAAAAGACAGAAAATACCCACTAGCAGATTATGAATTAACACCAGATGTTGCAATAGTAGACCCAGACCTCGTTATGAGTCTTCCAAAATCAGTAACTGCTGACACAGGAATGGATGTACTAACACATGCATTAGAAGCATATGTATCAAACATGGCATCAGACTATACAGATGGTTTAGCAGAAAAAGCAGTTGAATTAGTAATTAATTATTTAGAAAAAGCATATAATGATGGAAATAACAAACTAGCAAGAGAAAAAATGCATAATGCAAGTACAATAGCAGGAATGGCATTTACAAATGCATTTTTAGGAGTAAGCCACTCAATTGCACACAAAATAGGTGCAGAGTTCCATTTACCACATGGTAGAATAAATGCAATATTATTACCTTATGTTGTAAAATATAATGGAACTAAACCATCAAAATTTGTATCATTCCCTAAATACGAATATTATATAGCAGATGAAAAATACAGTAATTTGGCAAAAAAACTAGGACTAAAAGCAGAAACAGTAGAAGATGGAATAAATAGTTTGGTAGAAAGAATTGAACAATTAAATGAAAATTTAGGAATTCCAAAATCATTTGAAAAAGCAGGAATAAATGAACAAGAATTTCTATCAAAATTAGATATTCTAGCTGATAGAGCTTTTGAAGATCAATGCACAACAGCGAATCCAAGAGTACCATTAGTTACAGAAATAAAACAAATTATGTTAGATAGTTATTATGGAAAATAAATTACCTTAAACAGAAAACTATAAAGATAGAGGTAGAAAGATAGGTGGACCGAATGAAGATAACAAAAAAAATAAACAAATTTTTTAATAGAAATGCTCCAGAAGCAATATCCAAACATGAAAAAGTAGATAAAAAGGTAAATGAAAAAGCAAATGAAATAGAAAAATTATATATTACAAAAAAAGAAAATGGAGAGGAAAATCCAATAAATGATACAGTAGAAAAAATACTGCAAATTGTACAGAATAATCTAGATCCAGTAGAAGTAAGAAAACTTTTAACAGAATTGATAGAAAGGGATAATATCTCAGACCAAGTTGTAGAGAGGACAGCTATAGAATTATCAAAAAAAGATAATATAGAAAATAATATAATAGTAGAAGCAATAGACAAGGCCAAAACAAATATTCCAGATAGTACAATTAGAAATATAGTGAAAAAAGGGGACATGGATATACAAGACAACTTAGAATTAATTCAACAAATGCATGATCAAGAAAAACAAAAACAGGCAAAACAAGAACAACTTGAAATTCAAAAGCAGGAACAACAAAAAGAGTTAGAAAAACAAAGAAAAAAGGCAAAGACAGAATTAGAAATAATAAGGTCTAAGATAAAAGAAATGAATGATGGAGAAATAGGAGAAAAAATATCAGAGATTAAGGAACAGTTAAAAGCAGAAAATATAAATAAGGAGATAGACGAATTAATTAAAAATATAATAGCACAAAAAATGGCAGAAGATATCTATAATGATGCAAGAAAAAACCCATCAATATATAAGTTGTCTAAAGCAATGCCTACAGGAGAAATGATAGAAAGAGATTTAACAACGACAGTACAAGAAAAATATAAAGAAATAGAAGAAAAAAGAGGAACAAAAGAAGGAAGATTTAATAGAAAAGAGTTTAAAAAGTCAATTTTAAACGAAATGGGAAGACAAATTTGTATAGAATATACGAAAACGAGAATATTTAATATTCCAGAATCAAAAGAATTAAGCCAAATGACAAAAGAAGAAAAAAAATATTTGATAGACACTATACAAAAACATATTAATAAAAAATTGAAAAAAGAAGACATTGTAGACATATCAAGACAAATAAATGATGGAAATAAAGAATTACAGAGAAAAGAAAATCAAATTATAAATTTGATAAGACAAACTCCAACAGAGGAAAAAGGTGAAATAATAGATATATTAAATAAAATGATAATTGACAAAAACAAGTTAAATATAATAGAAATGATAGATAATACAGGACTATTAAAGAAACTTGAAAATATACCAACCGAAGAAAGAGAAAAAATTATTTGTATAATAAATAATACATTAGATAAAAGAACAAAATATAATGTGTCTGCCAAAACACCCAAAATAAATGGGGTAAAAATTAGTAATAAGCAAACAATAGATAAAAAGGAAAGATAAAATTGATTTTATCTTTCCTTTTCTAATGAATGCAAACAGCAGAAATTTTTTTCACACAAAATTTACACAAAAAATAACATTTGGGAATAATAGAAAAATAAAATACCCATATAATATAAATATGAAAAATATGGGAGCAGAAAAATTGAAAATTAAATAATAAGCAATTTAAAAGCACCAAAGAAAGGTGGAAACCAAATGAAAGAAAACAAAGAATTACAAAAAATTGAAAATATAATGGAGATAGAAATACCAATAGACACAAAAAGCAAAGAATTTGAAAAAGTAATGTTTATATATAAAGTAGCACTAAAAGAAATAAACACAAAACTAGAAATATTGAAAGATGAATTTAAACTATTTTATGAATATGATTTAATAGACCACATAAACATAAGAATAAAATCACCAGAAAGTATCACAAAGAAAATGAAAGACAAAAGTTTACAATATACATATAAGGAAATGATTGAAAATATCAATGATATTGCAGGAATAAGAGCAATATGCCCAATTCAAAAAGACATATACTCAATAAGAAACTTGATTACAAAAATACCAGGAATAAAAGTACTAAAAGAAAAAAATTATGTAAAAAATCCCAAAAAAAGTGGATATTCAAGTTATCATATGATTCTTGAGGTTCCAATTACATTGTCACAAAATTTGATATACGTAAAAGTTGAACTTCAAATAAGAACATTAGCAATGGATTTTTGGGCAAGTATTGAACACAAAATGAAATATAAACCAGATAAAGCGGTTACAAAATCAACTTCAAAAGAACTTGTACAATGTGCTAAAATGGTAAATAAATTAGATAATAAAATGATGTTATTAAATACATAAGGGAAGATAAAATGTTAAACTGCATAGTTTTTGAAAAAATGGCGTGTAAGATGCTTACTTAAGGATTATATATATATTTGGTATTGTATCAGTTTGAATGAAGTAAAAAATAGAAAATCTTAAATAAAAAATGGAGGAATGCTCACGGAAAAAATGTATATGTATATGGTTTGATAATCTTCTCGGTTCAATACGCAACATAAGAATTTCTAAAATAAATTAATGGCACCCTTCCACTTAGTCCTCACTTCGTTCGACATGAACTCTTTCCATTAATTTATTTAAGAAATTCTAATATTGCTCCAATCACATTCGAAAATGATAAAAGCATATACATATACATTTTTTAACCTGAGTGAGAGAGACTCTATTTTTTATTTTAGATTTTCTTTTTGAACGTAATGAACAGGATACAATACCAAATATATATATAATCCTTAAGTAAGCATCTTACATACCATTTTACAAGAACTATGGATTGTAACGCCCAAATTTGTTTGACCTTATTTTTTTTAAAAACAAAGAAGGATTTATGTAAAATAGGTCGAATATTATATATAAGTATGTTTATTTGAAAGAAAGAGAGGAAAAATGGCAAGATATAGTGAAGAAATATTAAACGAAGTAAGACAAGCAAACGACATAGTTGATGTAATATCACAATATATACACTTAAAAAGAAGCGGAAGAAACTATTTTGGACTATGCCCATTTCATAATGAAAAATCGCCTTCTTTTTCAGTTTCACCAGATAAACAAATATTCCATTGCTTCGGATGTGGAGTAGGCGGAAATGTAATAACATTTGTATCTAAAATAGAAGGACTAAACTTTATAGAAACAGTACAAATGTTAGCAGAAAGAGCAAATATACAATTACCAACATTAGAAAATAACGTAGATTCACAAAAAGAAATTTTAAAAGACAAAGTATACAAAGTAAATGAATTCACAGCAGAATATTATCATCAAAATTTATATAAAACACAAGCAAAAATTGCACAAGAATATGTAAAAAAAAGACAATTAAGTAACGAAACACTAAAATCATTTAGAATAGGTTTTTCAGGAAAATTTGATGAACTATATCAAGAGTTAAAAAAACAAGGATTTCAAGAACGAGAAATACTAGAATCAGGATTAGTAAATAAAAACGAAAGAGGCCAATACATAGATAGATATAGAAATAGATTAATGTTTCCAATATGTGATGCAAGAGGACGAGTAATAGCATTTGGAGGAAGAGTTTTAGATGACTCAAAACCTAAATACATAAACTCACCAGAAAATGTAGTATACAGTAAAGGAAGGCATTTATTTGGACTAAATGTTGCCAAAAAAGGAGACACTAAAAAAATACTAATAGTTGAAGGCTACATGGATGTAATCTCACTACATCAAAGAGGAATAACAAATGTTGTAGCATCACTTGGAACGGCATTAACAGAACAACAAGGTTGGCTACTAAGAAAAAGTTCAGAACAGATAATATTAAGTTTTGACTCTGATGAGGCAGGAATAAAAGCCAAATTAAGATCAATAGAAATATTACAAAATATGGGATGCGACCTAAGAGTATTACAATTAGAAGGTGCAAAAGACCCAGATGAATACATATTAAAATATGGAAATATGCGTTTTCAAAATGCAGTAGAAAAAGCATTATCAGTAGTTGAATTTAAAGTGAAAATATTAAAAAAAGAGTTAAATTTAGAAAACATCAACGACAAAATAAAATTCTTAAATGAAATTGCAAAATTAATTTCAAAAGTAGACAACAAAATAGAAAGAGAAGTATATATTGAAAAAATTGCAAAAGAATATGATATTTCAAAAGAGGCAATATATGCAGAAGTAAATAAACTAAAATATAAAAATTCTAAAAGTGAAAAAATATTAGAAAAATCAAAGCCAATAATAACACATAAAAAAGTAGAAACAAAGGAAATATCACAATCAGTAAAAAGAAGAGAAAACACAGTAATTTCAATACTTCTTACAGGAGATTTATCAATATTTGAAATAATAAAACAAAATATAAGTCCTGAAGACTTCAAAGATGAAATAAATGCAAAAATAGCAAAAAAATTGTATGAAGAATTTGAAAAAGGAAATAGTAATATAAATATGATAATAGATAGTTTAGAGCAAGAAGAACAAAATCAAATAACAATGATAATGGCAGATGATTATGAAATTGAAAATATGGAAAAAGCAATAGATGATATAATACAGATTTATGAAAAAGAAAAACTAAACAATAGAAAATTTGAAATATTAGAATTATTAGAACAAACAACTGATATTAGTCAAAAAAGGGACTTAGAAAAGGAACTAAGTAATATTATTATTATGTTAGCAAAGATTAAATGAATTTATCTCAAAGATAATAATTAAAAATTTATATATTTAAAATATAAAATTTAAGAAAGGAATGGAAAAATGGCAAAGAAAAAAGAAGAGGAAAATGTAGAAAAAGTAAAAAACAAAGAACTAAATAAAGAAGAAAAAGAAAAAATAAATGATATAGTAGAAGAAGCAAAACAAAAAGGTAATATGACATATGGAGATTTAGCAACAAAATTAAACAAAGTAAATCCAGAAAATATTGATGCTGTATTTGATGAATTTGAAAAAGGCGGAATAGATATATTACCAGATGATTTTGATGAAGAACCTGATATAGAAGATTTAAAGGAAGTAGAAGAATTAAAACTAGATGAAATAACAGACACAAGTTTTGAAGGAATTAGTGTTGATGACCCAGTAAGAATGTATTTAAGAGAAATAGGAAAAATACCACTTTTAACATTTGATGAAGAACTTGATTTAGCAAAAAGAATATTAGAAGGAGATGAAGAAGCAAAACAAAAATTGGCAGAATCAAATTTAAGACTTGTTGTAAGCATAGCAAAAAAATATGTTGGAAGAGGAATGCTATTTTTAGACTTAATACAAGAAGGAAATATGGGATTAATAAAAGCTGTAGAGAAATTTGACTATACAAAAGGATTTAAATTTAGTACTTATGCAACATGGTGGATAAGACAAGCAATAACAAGAGCAATAGCAGATCAAGCAAGAACAATAAGAATTCCAGTACACATGGTAGAAACAATAAATAAATTAATAAGAACATCAAGAAATTTATTACAACAATTAGGAAGAGAACCAAGTCCAGAAGAAATAGCAAAAGAAATGGAAATTCCTGTAGAAAAAGTAGTAGAAATACAAAAAATTGCTCAAGACCCAGTATCCTTAGAAACACCAATAGGGGAAGAAGAAGATAGTCACTTAGGAGACTTTATTCAAGATGAAGATAGTCCAGCTCCACATGATGCAGCTTCATATACTCTTTTAAAAGAGCAATTAGAGGAAGTAATGAATACATTAACACCAAGAGAAGCAAAAGTATTAAAATTAAGATTTGGATTAGAGGATGGAAAATCAAGAACCCTTGAAGAAGTAGGTAAAGAATTTAATGTAACTCGTGAAAGAATTAGACAAATTGAAGCAAAAGCATTAAGAAAATTAAGACATCCTAGCAGAAGTAAAAAACTAAGAGATTATATGGGGTAGATAGTTATTAGTTATAGAATAAAAAGGTTAAAGATATAATTATTTAAAAAATATACTATAAATGAAAATTACACACAGGAGGAAATGATGGAAAATATAAGAGATTTTGTAGAAACAGTAAGGTCAATAGAAATAAGCCAAATAATAGATGTAGGAATAGCTATTTTAATATATATATTATTTAGATGTTTAAGTAAAAGCCTTGCATATATGACAGTAAAAATTTTTAAACCAAAATCAAGAAATAAAAAAGAAATAAAAAATAATGCATTTTATAATCCTTTAAAAATATTTTATACTATATTAGGAATTTATATATCAATACTATTTATCAAGAAACCATTAGGGATTAGCGATTGGTGGAATAATGCAATTTATAAAGGATTTAAAATAGCAATAATAATATTAGCTGCAATAGGAATAGCAAACAGTTTAACAATTAACAACAAAAATATAAATAAATTAAAAGAAAGAATGAATCCAGAAGTAGAAGATACTATGTTCAAATTTATATTAAAGGGAATTAAAGTTGTTATATATGTAATAGCGGGATTTATAGTTATAACAGAATTAGGATTTAATCTAAATGGATTGGTAGCCGGATTAGGGATAGGAAGTGTTGTAATAACACTTGCAGCACAAGATACGGCAAAAAATTTATTTGGAGGCTTAGTAATATTTTTAGATAAACCATTTACAGTAGGAGATTGGATACAAGTAGATAAATTTGAAGGAACAGTAGAAGATATTACATTTAGAAGTACAAGAGTAAGAACTTTTGAAAATTCAGTTGTAAATATACCGAATGCTAATATAGCAAATGACTCAATAATAAATTGGAGTAGAATGGAAAAAAGAAGAAATAAGGTTAATTTATGCTTAGAATTAGATACACCATTAGAAAAAGTAGAGAAAGTACAACAGAGAATTAGAGAAATGTTGATAAGACATGATGATGTAATTGATGATACTATTATAGTTAGATTTGATAATATAACAGATAATGGAATTAATTTATTAGTTTGCAGTTATACAAATTCAATAGATTATGCAAGCTTTCTTGAAGAAAAAGAAAAAGTTAATTTAAAAATAATGCAAATATTAAGAGAAGAAAATGTAGAGCTAGCATATGATACAAAAACTATATTTGTAAAAAATTAAGAGAGCTAACAAAATGTTAAGCTCTCTTTTTGAAGATAAAATTAAGCGATAAACCATTTGAACAAATTGAAAAGACAGTATAGAATAATTAGACCTAAGACAGGAAGAACAACTAGTCCAAGTACCAAAATCTGTTCCAAATGTTTTGACATGACTTCGTTCTTATTTGTGGATTTCAAAAGTTTTATATACAAAAAAATGAAAAAAACACAGATAAGAGAAATTAAAATGTAAGTATACCACCGCATAATTTTTAAACCTCCAATCATAAAAATTTATAGATAAATTATAGCACAGATTTTACATAAAATCAAATATTTTTCACATTAAGGACACATAAATAAATTAAACTAATAATAATTCAGTAAGATATAAATTATAATTACTATAAATGTTGATATATTTTCTTACTTAAAATAAAAACAATTAAACAGTAATGAGGAAAGGATAGACAAAAAATGAATAAATACATATTAATAGTGGATGATGAATCAAGAATGAGAAAACTAATAAAAGATTTTCTAGTAGCAAAAGGATATAATATATTAGAAGCTGAAGATGGAGAAAAAGCACTACAAGTATTTGAGGAAAATGAATCAAAAATAGAACTAGTATTATTAGATGTTATGATGCCAAAATTAGATGGATGGTCAGTATTAAGACAAATAAGACAGACATCAAAAGTTCCAATAATAATGTTAACAGCAAGAGGAGAAGAACAAGATGAATTATTTGGGTTTGAACTAGGAGTAGATGAATATATATCAAAACCATTTAGCCCTAAAATATTAGTAGCAAGAGTTGAAGCAATATTAAAAAGAACACAAGAAAAAACAAAAGAATTAAAAAACTGTGGAGGAATAGAAATAGACAAAGATGGCCGAACAGTAAAAGTAGATGGAAAAACATTAGAACTTAGCCTTAGAGAATATGAATTATTAGTATATTTAATAGAAAACGAAAACATAGCACTTTCAAGAGATAAAATTTTAAATAATGTATGGAATTTTGATTATTATGGAGATTCAAGAACAATAGATAGCCACATAAAAAAAATAAGACATAAATTAGGAAAAAAAGGAAAATATATAAAAACAATGAGAGGTGTAGGATACAAATTTGAAATAAAATAAATTTCAAATTTTAATAAAGTATGAAAAAATTAAAAGAAAAAATAAAAAATCTATTTTCATCAGTAAAAGTAAAATTATTTGTAACTATAAGTTTTACAATATTATTAGTAATAGTATTCTTAATAATTGTAAACAATTTTGCATTAGAAAATTTCTATTTATATAATAAAGAAAAAACTTTAAAATCTGTATATGAAACAATAAACAATTATTATCAAAATGAAAATCATAATAATGATGTTTCAACAGAACTAGAAAAAATAGCAATAAGAAATAACTTTGATATTTTAATAAAAGATAATAATGGAATAAATGTATATACAACAAATAAAAATTTTTCATCAGCAATAGGAACAATAAATGATATAATGGATAAATTTAATATGACCACTGGAAAAGAATTAGAAACAAATGATAAATTTTCAATAAAAAAACAAAAAGACATAAAAAATGGAATGTCATACATAATGCTATCAGGAATACTAGATAATGGGTATTTATTATATATAAGAATACCAGTAACATCAATACAAGATAGTGTCAAAATATCAAATAATTTTTTATGGCTAATGGCAGGATTTACAATATTAATTTCAGCGATAATGGTATCAGTAGTATCAAGAAAATTTACAGAACCAATATTAGAATTAAACACAATAGCAAAAAAAATGTCAAACTTAGACTTCAGCCAAAAATATAATACAACAGATGCAAAAGATGAAATAAATGATTTAGGGAATAGTATAAACACAATGTCAGAAAAATTAGAAAAAACAATAAAACAATTAAGAAGTAGCAATATTGAACTTGAAAGAGACATTGAAGAAAAATCAAAAATAGATGAAATGAGAAAAACTTTTATATCAGATGTATCACATGAGTTAAAAACACCAATTGCATTAATACAAGGATATAGTGAAGGATTACTTGAAAATGTAAATACAGATGAAGAAAATAGAAGATTTTATGCAGAAGTAATTTTAGATGAAACCAATAAAATGGATAAACTTGTAAAACAATTATTAGAATTAATGAAACTAGAATATGGCAAAAGAGAATTTAATGATAAAGAATTTAATATTGTAGAAGTTGAAAAAGAAGTTATTAGAAAATCTAAAGTTATGTTAGAAGAAAAAAATATACAAGTAGAGTGGCAAAATATAGATGAAATTAATGTAATAGCAGATGACTTTTATATCGAACAAGTAATAACAAATTATATTACAAATGCAATAAAAAATTTAAAACAGACAATCGATGGAAGAAAATTCATAAAAATTGAAAACGAAATAGATAAAGAAAAAAATAAAGTTCGCGTAAAAATATTTAACACAGGAGAAAATATAAAAGAGGAAGACTTAAATAGAATATGGAATAGATTTTACAAAGTAGACGAATCTAGAAATAGAGAAAACGGTGGAACAGGAATAGGCTTAGCATTTGTAAAAGCTATTATGAGTAACTATGACAATAAGTATGGAGTTATTAATAAAGAAGATGGTGTCGAATTTTATTTTGAACTTGATTTAAAAAAATGAGACATTTGGGACGGTCCTAATTTGTTTCATTTTTTTGTCGAATTTTACGAGATACATAACGAACCAAAAAGAATTACATTTGTAGCATTAATTATTATATTAATATTAGCTGTGATTTCAATTTCAAGTGTAAGCGAAAATAGTTAATTAAAAACAAAGATAGCAAAAAATAAACAATAAAAAGCTCAAATTGAAGAAGATAAAAAATATCTGATTATGAAAATAAAATAAAAAATATAGAAAAAATAGTAAATATATATAAGGAAAAAGAATTAATGGAATATCAAAAACACTATTATTTCAAAAAAATGAAAGTGAATTTTATTATGAATATTGACTTTAGCATGTAATAAATATAAAATTATAGTATATAAGGAGAGTCAAATGATAAAAAAATATAAAATTTACTATATATTGTTAATTATATTATTGATAATTATAGGAATAGTTTGTGTTAATAGAATATATGAAAATTCAAGTATAATAGCAAAAAATGATAAACAAAAATTATCAGAAATGGAGTTTTCATATAGATTAGCCAATTATAAAGATAATAAATTCAAAATATCAATAACAGTAGAAGATAAAGCAAATGGTATGGATATAATAGAATTTCCAAATGGAACAATCTTGCAATGTAATGGAAAGAAAAAAGTAGGATTAGATTATGAGATAGAAGAAGGAACAGATTATATATTTATAGTAAGAGATATACAAGGCAATGAAAAAAGAGAAGTAGTTAATTTTACAAAGCCAGAAGAACCAACAATTACAACACCTACAATTGAAACACCAACACTAAGTTTAAAAGGAATAGATATACCGAAAGTAGAAATAAAATATGATGAAAGACCAGAATTTGAAGGATATTATAGCATAGATAATGGAAAAACATGGAATTTATATACAGAACCAGTTAATGCAACATCATATAAAATTATTGCAAAAAGTGTACATAAAAAATGTCCGACACTATATACAGAAGTAAGTGCAAATATTCAACAAACATTAACATCATTAAATCCGGCAGGATATGATGGAAACATGGATACATATGCAGACTATAATGTATGGCCTAATTATTCTTGTAAATTTTACATAGATGATACTTGTTGGGATAAATATATATCATTACATTTTAGACTATATGGTTTTACTATGGGATATTATAGAACACAAAAGATAGTTTTTAAAGATGAAAATAATCAAATAATAGATACATATACTTCACCAGGTGTCCAAACAGGAATTGTTAACAATATTATGGCAAAAATACCTAAAAATACAAAATCTGTTTCAATATCTTCTGATTTATATTTGTCAATTTATGAAGTATCTCTTAAATTAATGACACCAGAAATTACATATAGTGGATATCCTAAATTGACAGATACAGGATTTATTAATGAAAAAAATGTAGCAATTAAATATGATGATAGTGACTCGATAGAAAATTATTATAGTGAAGATGATGGAAATACATGGAAAAAATATTCAAAGGACTTTTTTACTACAGCCAATAAAATTATGGCAAAAAGCATTATTAAAGAATATAATATAGAATCTTATATATCAACTAAAGAATTAAAAGATCCAGCAGATACAATAGGCAAGGAGGCATATGATGGAAATTTAGATAGCTATTGTTTAAGTTTTCCTACGATAAGATTTGATATTGATGAATCAGTATGGAATAAAAATATTAATATGAAACTTTCGGTAAATTATGGATCTAGTTTTACCAGAGAGATATATATTACATTTATGAATGAAAATAATGAAGAAATTAGTAAAACACGATTAGGAGCACTTAATTCTTGGAGTACAAATTTGGGTATATATACAGTCGAAGTACCTAATGGTAGCAAATATGCAACTATTACAATGAGCCATACACCATTAGAATTAAAGATATATGAAATTTATAAATAATATACAAAAACAGCACTTTTTGTCGAATTTTGCGATGAAAAGTGCTTTACAAATTTAAAAAAAGATGTTATCATAAATACAGATTTTAATCTAAATACACGAAAGTGTTTTTTATCAAAGAAGTTTTTTCGAAAAAACAAATCCAAAAACAAAACTTTATAAGAGGTTGGTGAAGTATATGAATGATTAACTACACCAAAAGATACGTTAATATTGTTAGTTTTTTAATATCAATAATAATATATACTTTTTTTACCATAACAAGTTCAACTATAAGTTCAATTGATTTTAATCCCCTTTATATCTCTAAACTATTTAAAAGAAATTGTATATTAGTAGAACTAAATACTAACAACATTAATCAAGAGACAGAAGAAAAACAACAATTACCAAAAGGAACAGAAGAAAATATAAAAGAAGAAGCAAATTGGAAAATAATAATTCCAAAAATATCTTTAGAAGCAGAAATATCTGAAGGCACAAGCAAACAAACAATGGATAAGTATGTCGGACATTTTGAAGAGACATCAAAAGATATAGGAAACATAGGACTTGCGGCACATAATAGAGGATATAACGTAAATTATTTTGCACAAATAAAAAAACTAAAAGAGGGAGATGAAATAATATACAAATATTATAATTTTGAGAAAAAATACATAGTATCTAAAAACATAATAATAAAAGATACAGATTGGAGTTATTTAAAAGAAACAGAAGAAGATACAATCACATTAATAACATGTGTAGAAAATGAACCTGAATACAGAAGATGTATACAAGGAGTAGAAAAACAAAACAAAGGAGGCAATTAAAAAATTTTAAAATCAAAAAAAGTTATATCAATAATAATTAGTTTTTTAATTCTAAATATATTTACAATATTTAATTCAGTACAAGCTGTAAAAATTAATACAGCCAATATTGTTTCAGGAGGAGATTGTGGTAGTTTATTAATATATAAAGGAATAGTTGTTAAAACATATTATGCACAATATTTACAAGATGGAATTAATTATCCAGCCTATTGCCTAGATAAAACAAAACAAGGTGTAAACAATCAAATAACATATTCAGTATCAGTACAAAATGCAATATCAGATGTGAAATTATGGAGAATAATTATAAATGGATATCCATATAAAACAATAGAAGAATTAGGATGCAAAAGTAAAGAAGAAGCATACACCGCAACCAAACAGGCAATATATTGCTATATACATGGAAATAACCAAAATGATTATACAGGGATAGGAGAAGCAGGAAATAGAACATTAAATGCACTAAAACAAATTTTAAGAAGTGTAGAAAACTGCTCAGAAACGCAAATTTCAAATACAATAAAAATTATTAAAGAAAATAATTTCAAAGTAGATGAAATAGAAAAAGAATATGTATCAAAAACATATTCAATTACAGCAGGAACTACAATATCAAACTATAAAGTAGAATTATCAAATGGTGATATGGAATTACCAGAAGGAATTAAAATTACAGACCTAAAAAATACCCCAAAAAAAGAATTTTCTCAAAATGAAAAATTCAAAATATTAATCCCTATAAAAAATCTTACAAAAGAATCAGATTTTAATATACAAATAAAGACCAAAATTAATAGTAAACCAGTTTTATATGGACAAGCCCCTAATAGTTCATATCAAGACTATGCATTAACTGCTGCAACATATGATGATGCAATTGGAAATACTCAAGACACATATTATAAAAATGAAACAAAAATCAAAATAATTAAACAAGATAAAGAAACAAAAGAAAAACTAAAAGATGTAGAATTCAATATTTTAGATAGTGATAAAAATGTAATATATTCTAATTTAAAAACAGATAAAAATGGAGAAATAGAAGTAAAAAATCTGATTCCAGGAAAATATTATATTCAAGAAATTAATGCTAAAGATGGGTATTTACTAAGTGAAGAATTAATAAAAGTTGATATCTCATTTAATCAGGCATTAACAATTACTATAGATAATTTGTTTGAGAAAAAATCAACTATAGAAACTGAAGAAAAAGAAATTACAGAAACAGTTATAAAAAAATTACCTGTTACTGGAATGTAAAAATAAATCATATTCCATTTATTATAAAAGCATATGACATATGTAAAAATACATGTTATATGCTTTTAAATTATAAAAAATAAAGCGATATATAAGTTGCATAAATTATGTGAGTTGTGATAGAATATAAAAAAATAAATTGCAAAAAAGATGCATAACATACAAAAAGGAGAAAAAATATGAAAAAGAAAAATGTAATAATTTTAGTAATAATAATATTAATAATAGCACTGGCAGGATATTTTATAACAAAAAAAATAGAACACGAAAACAAAAAATATGAAATAGAAACAATAACAGAATACAAATATTTTGTAGTAAAAGAAGAAAACAAATATGGAGTAATAGACACAAAAGGAAATAAAATAATAGAAACAAAATATGAAGATGTAAAAATACCAAATCCAGAAAAGGCTATATTTGTATGCTATGAAACAGAAGGTACAAAAGTTTTAAATGATAATAATCAAGAAATACTTACAGAATATAAAAATATAGAACCTTTAAGACTAAAAAATGTATCAAGCGATTTGATGTATGAAAAAAGTGTATTAAAATATAGCCAAGATGGAAAATACGGTATAATAGACTTTAATGGAAAACGTATAACTAAGGCAATATATGATGAGATAGATACACTTCAGTTTAAAGAAGGAGAACTATTAGTAAAAAAAGAAGAAAAATATGGAATAATAAATATAAAAGGAACTACATTAGTAAAAACAAAATATGATAAAATTGAAACAGACAAATTTTATGAAGAAGGAAATGAATATAAAAAATCAGGATACATAGTAAGTAAAACAACAGATGAAGGTTATAGGTATGGATATGTAAATGTAGAAGGAAAAGAAATAATTGAAACAAAATATAATGATTTATATAGAATAACAGAAATAAATAGTGAAGACATATATGTAATATGTGCAGAAAATGGAAAATATGGATTAATAAAAAATAATAAGAAAATAATAGACAATGAATATCAATCTTTAACATATACAGAAAGCAATAATACTATAATAGCATTAAAAGGAAAAAAGTATGGAATATTATCAACTGAAGGAAAAGTAGTGGTACCACTTGAATATAAGCAAATAGATATAACAGGAGAATATATATATGCAACAAATGATGAAAATACTAAAATATTTGATTCCAAAGGAAAAGAAACAAATATTAGTGAAAATGTAGCAATAATAAACATACCAGACACACAATATAAGTTATATATAGAAACAATAGAAGGAAAAACGAGATACAACATATATAAAAATGAAACTAAAATAACAGAAAATAATTATTCATATATTCAATACTTATATGACAATTACTTTATAGTAGCTAATGAAAACGGAAAATTAGGGATTATAGATGAAAATGAAAAAAATAAAATAGCATTGAACTATAATTCAATACAAAAAATAGAAGATACAAATATGGTACAAGTATTAAATAGTAATACAAAAATTACAGAAATATATTCTAAAGAAATGAAAAAAATATGTGAATTAGATAATGCAACAGTAGAAAACAATAAAAACTATATAAAAATATATAATGATAAAGAAATAAAATATGTATCAAAAGATGAAAAAGAAGTAAAAAATACAGAGATATTTACAAATAATAAGATATTTGCCAAAAAAGCAGGAAATAGATGGGGATTTGTAGATATTAATGGTAATAAGGTAGTCGATTACAAGTATGAACAAGTTACAGAAGTAAATAAATATGGATTTGCTGGAGTAAAACAAAATGGAAAATGGGGAGTTATAGATAATGAAGGAAAAATTATAAAAGAACCTCAATATGAATTGAATTATAGTGAACCATCATTTATTGGAGAATATTATCAAGTAATCTATGGAAATGGAGAAATTTATTATACAAAATAAGAAAGAGAAAAAGGGGATTTTAAGGAATATCCCCTTTTACTTTTTCCTCTCTCAGGTAACAAAAATAGGTTTAAAAACATAAAAAATAGTAAATACTTAACAAAGAGGTGATAGATTTGAAACTTGGATTAGCTTTATCTGGTGGGGGAATAAGAGGAATTGCACATGCTGGAGTGTTAAAAGCATTAGAAGAAAATAATATAAAAATAGATGTAATAGGAGGAACAAGCTCAGGAAGTATTATATCTACACTATATGCTATGGGATATTCACCATATTACATTTACATACTATTTAAAAAATATGCTAAAGACTTGTTTAATCAAAATTCTTTAACTACAATAACAAGTTTAGGAAATTTCATGGGGAATAAAAAAACAAGATTTTCAGGTTTTTATTCAGGAGAAGAAATAGAAAAAGCGTTCAATAATGTTGCCAAGAGAAAAGGAGTAGAAAAAGTATCAGATATAAAAATGCCAATAGTAATTCCAGCAGTTGATGTCCAAGATTCAAATGAATATATATTTACAAATAATATACCAGAAGTTACAAAAAACAAAAGCAAATATATAACAGATATATCAATAGGAAAAGCAATAAGAGCAAGCAGTAGTTTTCCAGTAGCTTTTAATCCATGCATATATAAAAACCACAAGTTTTTAGATGGAGGAATTTTAGATAATTTTCCAACTAAGGAAGTAAAAAAACAAGGAGTAGACAAAGTATTAACTGTCAACTTTATGGCAGATGAAATTAACGATAATAGTAATATAATGGATATAGTTATGAGGTCAATAGATATAATGGGGAATAAAGTATCAGAAGAAAACATAAAAAATAGTGATATGGTATTAACAATAAAAACTGACAAAACGGGTCTACTAGAAGTGGAAAAATTAGATGATTGCTATAATTATGGTTACAGACAAACAATTAATAATTTAGATAAAATAAAACAATTAATTAGCAACTAATACTATTATGATGAATATGATATAAAAAGAGATTATACTCATTAAACAAACAGAAAAGAGGAGGTTTATGAAAATAAGATATTTTGATAATAGTGCTACAACAAGAGTTAAAGAAGAAGTTTTTAAGGAAATGGTTCCATATTTAAGTTTAGAATATGGAAATCCTTCATCAATTTATAGTATTGGAAGAAGTGCAAAAAGAGCAATTGAAGAAGCAAGAAGAAGGGTAGCTTCATTAATTAATTGTAATCAAGAAGAAATATATTTCACAAGTTGCGGTTCTGAAAGTGATAATACTGCATTAAAAGGCATAGCTTATGCCAATAAAGATAAAGGAAGGCATATTATAACATCAAAAATAGAACATCCAGCAATACTTCATAGCTGTCAAAATTTAGAAAAAAATGGATTTGATGTAACATATTTGGATGTTGATAAAGATGGATTTATAAATTTGGAAACACTAAAAAAATCTATAAGAAAAGATACAATCTTAATAAGCATTATGTTTGCAAATAATGAAATTGGGACAATTGAACCAATAGAAAAAATAGCACAGATAGCACATAAAAATAATATAATTTTTCATACAGATGCAGTACAGGCAGCACGGAAATATTCCTATAGATGTACAGAAAATGAATATAGATATGCTATCATTATCAGGACACAAAATATATGCCCCAAAAGGAGTAGGAGCATTATATGTTAGAAAAGGAATAGAATTTGAAAGATTTATAGATGGAGGACATCAAGAGAAAAATAAAAGATCAGGAACAGAAAATGTACCAGAGATAGTAGCTTTAGGAAGAGCATCAAAAATTGCAAAAGAAAATTTAGAAAAATATCAAGTAAAACTAAAAAATTTAAGAGATCATTTTTTGAATGAGATAAAAGAAAATATTTCTGGAATCCATATAAATGGAACAATGAAAGAAAGATTGCCAGGAAATATAAATATAAGTTTTGAAAACATTGATTCAAGTGAACTACTATTTAAATTAGATGAATATGGAATTTGTGCATCAGGAGGATCAGCATGCTCTTCAGGAGATAATAACCCATCACATGTTTTAACAGCAATTGGAGTTCCAAGTGAATTAGCAAAAGGAACCATACGTTTCACTTTTGGAGACTTTAATACAAAAGATGATGTAGATTATTTAGTAAAAGTTTTAACAAAACTAATAAAAGAAATGAGAAGATAAAAGTGTAATATCTCTCATTTCTTAATTGCGGCAATTGCACATTTAATTCCATCGACAGAAGCAGACATTATGCCGACCAGCATACCCAGCACCTTCTCCACAAGGATAGATACCATTTATATTTGAAATAAAATTTTCATCTCTTAATATTTTAACAGGAGAAGAACTTCTAGTTTCCATACCAGTTAAAATACTATCAGGATTAGCGAATCCATGCAATTTAGTATCAAAATATTTAATACCATCTTTTAAAGTATTAGAAACATATTTAGGCATAATATCATTTAAATTAGATAATGTAAAGCCAGGTTTATAAGAAGGATTAACACTGCCAATAAACTCGGATTTAACATTATTATCAAAATCTTCAAATCTTTGAACAGGTGCAAAATAATTTGAACCACCCAAAACAAAAGCTTTTTCTTCCAAAGTTTTTTGGAAATCAATCCCAGCCAAAGGGCTACTATTAGAAAAATCAGAAGGCATAATATTTACTAAAACAGCAGAATTTGCATTTTTGCCATTTCGAGAAAAATAACTCATACCGATTTGTAACAATAGTATTTTTATCACTTGAAGAAGGCATTACAACACCACCAGGACACATACAAAAAGTATAACAAGAACGACCAGAAGAACTGTGATATGCCAATTTATAATCAGCAGGTGGTAATTTTAACTTTGTAATTGAACCATATTGGGATTTATTTATTTCACTTTGTAAATGTTCAATTCTAACACCAACTGAAAAATTTTTAGGTTCTAAAAATAATCCTTTTTTATAAATTTTTTTAAAAGTATCTCTTGAGCTATGCCCAATTGCAAGAATAAGTACATTGCAGTTTATTAATTCAATAGAATTATTATCTAAATGCAAAACAGAAATTTTAGAGATATTGTTATTGACAGTTTCAAAATCTATAAATTTTGTATTAAATAAAAACTGCCCACCATTCAAAATAATATATTCTCGTATATTCTTGATGATATTTATTAAATTATCAGTTCCAATATGAGGTTTTGTTAAATACATAATTTGCTCAGGAGCACCAAAATTTACAAATTCTTTTAAAACTTTTTTACAATAGGGAGAGTTAATTCCAGAAGTTAACTTACCATCTGAAAAAGTACCAGCACCACCTTCACCAAATTGAACATTAGAATTAATGTTTAAAATACCAGAATTTGAAAATAAATCAACAGATTTTTTTCTATCTTCAACAGATTGGCCTTGTTCTATAATTATTGGTTTATATCCATTTTGAATAAATGTTAAAGCAGAAAATAGACCGCTAGGACCGGCTCCAACAATTACAGGATTAATAGATTTATTTAAATTAAATTCAACTTTTGGAAATTCAATTTCTGTTATTTTAGAAATATTTTTATGTTTTAAAAGTTTACTTTCATCTTTAATATTAATATCAAAAGAATATGAATAATGAACATCATTCTTTTTTCTCGCATCTACTGATTTTTTAGAAATAGACCATTTTAAAATCTCTTTTTTTGATAATTTATACTTTTTTAGTATTTTAGTTAAAATTTCTTCTCCAGAAATATCTTCATAAATTTTTATATTATTAATTCTTATCATAAAAAACACTCCAAACAATTAATATTATATATTTTTTAAAAGGTAATGTAAAGAATAATTAGAAAATTTACATAAAACAAATGAAATATTACTATAATTTAAAACAAAAAACAGGAAGATTAAATAATGTTCTAATACAACCCATATGCGAATACAATTAAACAAAAGTATTCGTATGGGGGTTTGACTATATGAAAGGTATATCAATAGATGAGCGTGCAATAGAACTTGCACATTATATTATAGATTCGAAAGATACAGTAAGAGGAGCTGCAAAAAAATTTGGAATAAGTAAAAGTACAGTACATAAAGATGTTTCAGAAAGATTAAAAAAAATAAATCCTGTACTAGCCAAAGAAGTAAGGATAATATTAGATGAAAACAAAGCAGAAAGACATATAAGAGGAGGGATGGCAACAAAATTAAAATACAGTTATTTAAAAAAAATGTCATAATATAAAAATTATGTTATGAATTATAGTTTAAAATTATCACTAGTTCAACAAAAAAAACATAAAATATAATAGCCTGAAATATGAGGTGATTTATATGAAAGAAATAAAAAAAGGGGATATTGTAGCAAGAAAATCATATGGAAAAGATATTATATTTTATGTAAAAAGAATCATAAAAAAACCCAAAGGAGATGTAGCAATACTGTGTGGACTATTAGAGAGAATAGAAGCAGACAGTAAAATAGAAGACTTAGAAATAGTAGATAAAAAAACTATAAAAACAAATTTAGAAAAAGAAAAAAATAAAATTGAAGAAAAAATAGGAAAAAAAGAATCAAATTACCAAATTGGAATTATAGAAAGAGAAGACAGAAAAATACAACAAAAGATTGTTACAGGAAAAATATTACACTTAGATGGAGATAGAAGGTATTCCCAAAAATCATATAATTACTACAAAAAATTAGGATTAAATGCAATAGTAAAAAATATTCCAGAATACAAACAACCAAAAGTAGTATATCAATTATTAAAAACATATACACCAGACATACTAGTGATTACAGGGCATGACCGGAATGATAAAAAGAGGAACAAATTATAATGACATATATAATTACAGAAATTCAAGACACTTTATTAATACAGTAAAAGAAGCAAGGAAATATGATTTAGAAAACAATAAAAAAACAGTAATATTTGCAGGTGCATGTCAGAGTTATTTTGAAGCAATAATGTCAGCTGGTGCAAATTTTGCATCTTCACCGGCCAGAATTTTAATTGATTTTTTAGATCCATTAATAATTGCAGAAAAGGTTGCAACAACAGAGCAATATAGATATATAACTATAGATGAGATTGCAAAAGAACTAAGAAATGGAAAAAAGGGAGTAGGAGGAATAGGTGTAAATGGTAAAATGAGAACACTGTAATATAAATGTAATATAAATGTAATATATTCAAAATAAAATCTTGAAACATGTAAGAAATAAAGAAAACAAGGTACATTACAAAAACAAATGTTTTTTGACAATTTTCGCTAAAAATGCTATAATCAAACCATCTTAAGGGAGTAGGTGATAGCATGATTTGTAAAACAGATATATCAAATCTAAAAACTGACATCTTAGAGAAAGTGGGTCAAAAGATAATAGTAAAAGGTTCTCTTCGGAAGAAGCAAAACTTTTGAAAAAGAAGCAACATTAGAAAAAGCATATCCTAATATTTTTGTAGTAAGATATGAAGAAAATAATAGAAATGTAACTTATAGTTATACAGATGTTTTAACAAGAACTGTTGAGGTGGATGTTTTTGATGGAGAAGCATATAGTCCATTAATACCACCACAAGTTGAAATTAAGAAAAAGAAGGCAGAAGTTTTATTATAATAAAGTCTAGGTCATTTGACTTAGGCTTTTTATTAATATTTTAAGTAGTATTTTTTCAATAAAAGTCATGGTTACAATTCACAGTCCTAGCAAAATAATTAAAGTGGACGTTGCCTCCTTAAGGGTTATATATTTATTGATATTGTATCCTGTTCATTACGTTCAAAAATAAAATCTAACATAAAAAACTGAGCCTCTCTCACTCTGGCAAAAAATGTATATATGTATATGTTGCATATTAAACCAAGAAAAATACATTTCTTCCGTGAGCATTCCTCATTTTTTTATTTAAGATTTTCTATTTTTCTCTTCATTCAAACGGATACAATATCAATAAATATATAACCCTTAAGGAGGCAACGTCCACTTTAATTATTTTGCTAGGACTGTGAATTGTAACAAATTATGACAAAAAACTGAACTTAAACACCAATATCTATTGCAAAATCTGTAAAATAGTATATAATAAAAAAAGATGGAGGGTATTATGAATTTAGAAATTTTAGAAAAAAATATAAGATACAAATTTAAAAATATAAAACTATTAAAAAATGCACTAACACATACATCATATGCATATGAGCATAATATACCAAGCAATGAAAAGTTAGAATTCTTAGGTGATAGTATATTAGAGTTTGTATCAAGTGAATACATATATAATAAATATACAAAATTAAAAGAAGGAGAAATGACTAAAGTTAGAGCAACAGTAGTATGTGAAAAAAGCTTATATAAAGTAGCAACACTGCATGATTTTAGTGATTTCTTGTACTTAGGAAAATCTGAAGTAATGACAGAAGGAAACAAAAGACCTGCTATACTTGCAGATAGCGTTGAAGCAGTTATAGCAGCTATATACATAGATGGAGGATTAGAACCAGCTAAAAAATTTATAATAGAAAATTTAAAAGATGAAATAGAAAATGCAACAAAACATGTAGGAGAAAAAGATTATAAAACAGTATTGCAAGAAGAATTACAAAAAAACGGAGATGTAAAAATAGAATATAAAATAATAAAGGAAACAGGTCCAGATCATGATAAAACTTTTGAAGCAGAAGTTTGCTTAAATGGAAGATTATTAGCAACAGGAAAAGGTAAAAGCAAAAAAGAAGCAGAGATGCAAGCTGCTAAAAGAGCTATAGAAAAGGAGAAAGTATGAAAAAAGAATATGTAATTCCAGTATTTGTACCACATTTAGGATGCCCAAATGACTGTATATTTTGTAATCAAAAATCAATAAGTGGTCAAAAGAAAAACATAACAAAAGAAGAAGCAAAGAAAACAATAGAATATTTTTTAGAAAATATAAAAGATGCAGATGCAAAAAAAGAAATAGCTTTTTTTGGAGGAAGTTTTACAGGAATAGAAGAGAAAATACAAGAAGAATTATTACAAGTTGCATATGAATACATAGAAAAGGGACAAATAGATAGTATAAGAATTTCAACAAGACCTGATTATATAAATAAAGAAATATTAAAAAGATTAAAAAAATACAAAGTAAAAACAATAGAATTAGGAGTTCAATCAGCAAATGATTACATTTTAGGAAGAGCAAATAGAGGACATACATTTGAAGATGTAAAAAAAGCATCAAAATTAATAAGATGGTATGGATTCAATTTAGGACATCAAATGATGGTAGGATTACCAGAGAGTAATAGAATTGACGAAATAAATACAGCAAAAGCATTAATAAAATTAAAACCTAAAATGGTAAGAATATATCCAGTATTAGTAATAAAAGGAACGAAATTAGAAAAGGAATATAATGAAGGAATATATGAACCTTTATCTGTAGTACAAGCAGTAGAAACATGTAAACAATTAGTAAGGATGTTTGCAGACAAAAAAATCGAAGTAATAAGAGTAGGACTTCAAAATACAGATGAAATATGTAATCCTAAAGAAAAGAAAAGCGAAGTTGTAGCAGGACCATTTCATCCTGCATTTAGACAATTAGTAGAATCAAGTATGTGGTATGATGCAATAGTAGAAAAAATTAAAAAATTAAATGCAAAAGTGAAAGAAGTAGAAGTTACAGTAAATCCAATAGATATTAATAATGTAATAGGACACAAAAAAGAAAATGTAATAAAATTAAAAGAAATATATGAAGTTGATTTAATTGTAAAACAAGATGAAAAAGTAAAACAAGGAAGATCAAAAATAGAAGTAACAAAAACATATAATAATTTTTTAGATGAAGAAAAAGACAAAAAAATAAAAGAAAAAGCAAATAAAATAAGCATAAAATAACTAAAAATAACAGATAATATTATTAAAGTTTTATGAAATAAAATTTTAATAATATTATCATTTTTTTTTAGGTGAGTACATGTCTATAAAATGGAAAAAAATAAAAAATATATCAATAGAGGTAATAGGAACAATAATAGGTGCTATTATAATGGCAATAGCAACATCACTATTTTTATTGCCAAATCAATTATCATCAGGTGGATTTGCAGGAATTGCAACAATTTTATATTATTTCTTAAAAATTCCAATGGGAACTACAATATTGGCATTTAATATTCCATTGTTCTTATTTGCTGGATACAAATTAGGAAAAAGCTTTCTAATAAAGTCAATTATAGGAACGACCACATTTTCAATATCTATAGATATTTTAGACAAATTAACTCCATTAACTCAAGATAGATTTTTGGCATGCATATATGGTGGAGTTATCATAGGATTTGGAACAGCGATAATTTTAAAAACAAATTCATCAACAGGAGGATCTGACTTAATAAGCATGTTAGTAAAACAATATAATCCAAATATAAGAACAAGTAATGTAATAATAATAGTTGATACAATAATAGTAGGGTTAAATGTATTATTTTTTAAAAAAATAGAAATAGGATTATATTCAGCAATTGCAATATATCTAATGGGAAAAATGATAGATATAATTTTTGAGGGAATATATTTTACAAAATTAGTAATTATAATATCAAACAAAAGTCAAGAAATATCAGAAGAAATAGGAGAAAAAATAAGAAGAGGAACAACAGGATTATTTGGAAAAGGAATGTATACAAATGAACACAAAACAATTTTAATGTGTGCAGCATCCAGAGGAGATGTAGCAAAAGTAAAACAAACTGCAAAAAAAATAGACCCCAAGAGTTTTATAATTATAGCAAATGCAAGAGAAGTCGTAGGCTTGGGGTTTAAATAAAATATAAAATTAATAAATATTATCATCTATCATAATCAGAAGAATCTTTTTCGTACAAATTGTTAGAAAGATTAAGTTCATGAAAGTTATCTATTAATGAATTGACAATTTTTTGCAAAAATTCTTTTTCAGTATTTTCATTATAAATCCCTAAATGTTCAGATTGAACTTTAAAAAAATCAACAACAGAAGATAAAGAAACATCTAATAATTTTAATGAATCAGGACTAATAAAGTAATTATGATCATTTTTAACATTATTTTTCTGTTCTTCACAAACTTTATTTAATTTTGAATACAGACTATTATGCTCTGAAGCAGTATGACATTCTTCAACTATACCAAATAATTGAATATTATTTTTGTCTAAATTAACTTTATTAAGAACATCATTAATAATGTCAGAGGTTAGAACTCCAGTTGCATCATTACATACAATTATTTCAAAAGTACCACCACCTGAATGAATAGGAAACAACTTAATATTAGTATCTTCAGGAATAATGTTATTAAGGTCATTAATTAAACAATCAAAAGTGGATTTTATTTTTAAATCAGTACTAGAATGAGATGATATTGAGTTTAATATTTTTATTCCTAAAGATTCAGCTAAAATTACTTTAAAAGGAGTTTCATATTCTTCCAAACGAGGAATTAAATAATGATCTCTATACACATTATTATGAGCTCCTGTAACAAAATCTGTAGATAAATCATATCTAATATTTTTTAAATCTTTAATAGATAAAGAATCTAAATCCTCATAATTAATATTATTACTCATTATAAGATTATATATCTTTTTTGCCACACTATAATCTATTTCTAAATCATTAGTAGGTAAGTACAACTTTTCACTAGAATCCATATCTGGATTATTATAAGTAATATTATCATGTAATAAATTAGTTATAGTATTTATGATAGGATAAGACAATACTTTTAAATCTTCTTGGTCAAAATAACGATTAGAAGAAAAACGAAAATTATTAATATATGTTTTTATTGTAATATCTATAAATTCATCTAATTTTTTGTTATAATCATCAATATCCTTAGCAGGTTCATTAAATTTTAAATGAGAATGCTTTTTCAAGTTAACTTTATTTTCAACAAAAGTATACATATCATTAATATTACCAAAATTAGTAGAATCACAAGCCCCAAAAGTAATATCTAAACCTTTAACCTTGTCATTAGATAAAAGAGAATTATGAATTTGTTTTGTGATTTTTCTTGTTTCAGTAGTAGATAAATCAGGAACAATAAAACAAAATTCATCTCCGCCTACTCTAGCGGAAATTACATTTTCAGGTAAGCATTCTAACACTGTTTTTAATAATTCCTCCATAGCTAAATCTGCTTTGTTAAAACCTATAGTATCATTTAATTTCCTCAATCCATCTATATCACCATACAATAAAGTATATTGGCCATCATTTTTATATAATTTTAAAAATAAATCATTAAAGAAAGTCTTAGAAAGAATCTTTAAGTCAGGAAAATCCGGCATAGAAAAAGACTTTATATAATTAAGTAAGTTTAATTTTGTCGCTAATTTTGCATCCATTTTATAATCTCCAAATTAAAATTATATATATACTATATATATATTCATTATATAACTAAAAAATATTAAATTCAAGACAAATGTTGAAAAAACAACACAAAAATGATAAAATAAATTCGGTGATATATATGAAAAAACAAAAATATATACTAAAAGATCAAAACTCCTTTGACTTAAAAGACATATTTGAATGTGGGCAATGTTTTAGATGGAATCAAAAAGAAGATGGAAGTTATACAGGAATAATAGAAAATGCCATTATGAATGTAAAAAAAGAAAATAAAAACATATTAATTACAGGCTTTTGTGAAGGAAATATAAAAGAAATAATAGAAAAATATTTTGACTTAAATACAGATTATGAAAAAATAAAACAAAAATTATCCAATATAGATAAATACTTAAAACAAAGTATAGACTATGGAAAAGGAATAAGAATATTAAACCAAGACTTATGGGAAACAATAATATCATTTATAATATCAGCAAATAATAACATACCAAGAATAAAAGGAATAATAGAAAGACTATCACAAAAATATGGTGATGAAATAATATGGAATGAAGAAAAATATTACACATTTCCAACACCAGAGCAACTAAAAGATGTGACAGTAGAAGAATATAGGAAACTAGGATTGGGATTTAGAGACATACGATTATATGAAACTACAAAAATGATATTAAATAAAGATGTTGATTTAGAAAAGCTAAGAAGAAATCCCAATACACAAGAAGTCAGAAATGAATTATTAAAACTTTCAGGAGTAGGACCAAAAGTTGCAGATTGTATACTATTATTCTCAGACTTAAAGAGATTTGATGTGTTCCCAATTGATGTATGGGTAAGAAGAGTAATGAATGATTTATACATAAAAGAGGATGATGAAACAAAAGTAAGCAAAACAAAAATAGAAAAAATAGCAGATGAAAAATTTGGAAATTTGAAGGGATTAGCTCAACAATATTTGTTTTATTGGAGAAGAGAAAATTGAGACATTTGGGACGGTGCAAATTTGTCTCATAATTTTGTCGAATTTAGTCGATGATTGTATTAAGAATAGAAAATAAAAGGAGAATTCAAATGAAGAAGGATATAAAACAATTATTGTTAGCTTTAGCAGTATTAATAGGAATAATATTTATACAAAACAAAGTAGAAGCAAAAAGTTATTATATTGAAAATATGGATATACAAACAAATGTAAACAAGAATGGCTCAGTAGACATAGAACAAACACTTACTTATAAATTTAATGGAGAATATAACGGCATATATATAAATATACCATATAAAGCAACTAGTGAAGAATATAAAAATGTAATAAAAAACAATAGAATAAATGATAATTTATACACAGGTTCAGGAGTAAATGTTAAAAATGTAAGTCAAATTACTGAGAACAATGAAATTAATTATAATTTGACAGAATATGCAGAAAATGGAGAAAATGGAATCTATAAAATAGAAAAGAAAGATGGAATATTTAAAATAAAAGTATATTCACCATCTGTAAATGAAAGAAAAACATTTAAAATAAATTACAATATAAAAGATTTATGCGTAAGTCATAATGACATAGGAGAACTATATTACAATTTTATTGGTGGAGAATGGGAGTGTAATATAAAAAAACTAAATATAGATATATACATACCAAATAATAATTCAGAAATAAAAATATGGGGACATGGACCATATAACGGAAGGTCTATAATAATATCCAATACTCATGCAAATTTCAAAGTTCAAAACGTAAAGCCAGGACAATATGTAGCAGCAAGAGTATTATTTGATAATTCAAATATACCAAATGCAATAAAAAAAACAAATCTTAATGCTAGTGAAATAATATATGAAAATGAAAATGATATCATAGAACATAAAGAAGAAAAAAGCAAATTTACTAGAAATGTTATAATTATAGGAATATGTTTATTAATTTACTGGATAATTCTTTTATTATTGTATGAAAAAGACAAGAAATTTATATTAGAGGACATAGATGAAGAATATTTATTTAATAAGTACAATCCAATGATTGCAGGATGTATACAGGGAAGCAGAGATATATTAGCTAGAGATATAATTGCAGTAATATTAAATTTAATAGAAAAAGGAAATATAAAATTAGAGCTAATAAATAAACTAGGCAATGAAAAATATGCATACAATATATCACCAGTATTAGAAAAAGAAAATGAAATGGATGATATAGAAAAATATGTATATAAATGGTTATTTAGTAACAAAAAAACAATTGACTTAGCAAACAGATTAAAAGAAATGCCAAAAGAAAAAGATGCAAACGAAAAATTCAAACAATTAAATAAAATGGTCGAAGAAAAATTGGCTAAAATGGGAGCAAATAAAAGAAGCGTACCAATGATACTTAGAGCATTTAATATATTCCTATTTATAATAGTTATATTAGTTGTAATAAAACATATTCAATATAATTGGTTAAAAATGTATGATACGCAATATCTAAAAAGATTAGCAATAGTAATGGTTGCGTGTCCACCATTATTATTAGGAGCGATTAGTATATTCTTAAATATAATTATAATGATAAGACATAAAATTAATAAAACAATACAAAGAATAACAGGACAAAAAGTAGTGACAACAACGATAAGTTTAATAATATTAGTTGGAATAATAATGTTAGCAACAATAGTAATAACAAAAGAAAGTTATTTAATTGCAGATGAATTTGCGATTTGTATGGCAGCAATACTAGTGTTAACAGATAATTTAATGCTTAAGAATAATGTTAATATGATAGAGGATTTTAGTAAATTGAATACACTAAAATACAAATTAGAAAATTCATTGCTAGGAGAAAAGGATATTGAATATGTAACTATATGGGAAAAATATTTAGCTTATGCAGTAAGCTTCGGAATATCTAAAAAAATAATAAAAAGAATTAAAGATTTAAATTTAGATGATGACTTAACAGAATTAATAAATAATAAAGAACTATTAGATTATATAACATCAGATTATAGTACATTTTATATGTATGCAAGTTTAGATAGAAGATTTTTAAAAAGCTATAATAAAACTATAGAAGAAGCATTAACATCAAGTGGAAGCGGTTCAGACTTTTCAAGTGGCAGTGGTGGAGGATTCTCCGTTGGTGGAGGATTTTCTGGAGGAGGCGGAAGCCGGAGGAGGCGGTGGAGCTTTCTAAAAAATAAAAAGGAGGATTTTATGGGACTACGAATAATATATGGAAAGTCAGGTAGTGGCAAAAGCCAATACTGTTTTTCAGAAATAGCAAGACTAATAAAAAAAGAAAAGAAAATATATATAATAACACCAGAACAATACTCCTTTACAGCAGAAAAAAAGCTAATGGAAACAATTGATACAAATGCAGTTCTGAATGCAGAAGTAATAACATTAAGTAGAATGGCACACAGAGTATTACAAGAAATAGGAGGAAGTAAACAAACACAATTAACAAAATGTGGTAAATCTATGCTTATATACTCAATATTAAATCAATATAAAAACAAACTTAAATTTTTAAGTAAATCAGATGAAAATATTGATTTAGCAATGACAGCAATAACAGAATTTAAGAAACATGGAATAAAACCTAAAGAACTACAAGAAGAAATAGAAAAAATACAAGATGAATATTTAAAAGCAAAATTAAAAGATATGACATTAATATATCAAAATTTTGAAAAAAATCTTGAAGGAGAATACATAGAAGACACAGATTTATTAACATTATTAAGTCAAAACATAGAAAATACAGAACTCGTTAAAGATGGTTTAATATATATAGATGAGTTTGTAGGATTTACATATCAAGAATATGAAATACTAAAGAAATTTATCAAATTAGCAAAACAAGTTACAATTACAATATGTACAGACAACTTAGAAAGAAGTTTGACCCCTGATACAGACATATTTTACTCTAATAAAATTACAGTATCAAAAATATTAAAACTAGCAAAAGAAGAAGACTTAAAAATAGAACAACCAATTTATTTAAAGGAACAACCACGATTTAAAACAGAAGAATTACAACATTTAGAAAAAAATATTTTTAGCACTAGAGTAAACAAATATGACCAAGAACCACAAAATATAAAACTATTTTTAGCAAAAAATCAGTATTCAGAAATTGAGAATGTTGCCAAAAAAATAACAAAATTAGTAAAAAATGAAAACTTTAAATATAGAGATATATCAGTAATTACAAAAAATATAGATACGTATTCAAGTCTAGTAAGAAGTATTTTTGCAGAATATGATATTCCAGTATTTATTGATGAAAAAAGAGATTTAAACCAAAATATAATTGTTCAATATTTACTTTCAATATTTGAAATATTTAGCAATAATTTTTCAAAAGAAGCAATATTTAATTATCTAAAAATAGGATTCTCAAACTTAGAAAATTATGATACATTTAGATTAGAAAATTATTGCACAAAATGGGGAATAAAGCAAAATAAATGGAAAAATGATTTTAAATATGGAATAAATGATACAACAAAAGAAGAAATAGAATATTTAAATAAGCTAAGAAAACAAATAATAGATCCATTATTTGAACTTAAGAAAAAATTCGGAACAGTCAAAGAAACAACAAAAGCAATTTATCAATTTTTACAAGAACAGAACATTGAAAATAAAATAAATGAAAAAATTAATGAATTAGAAAAAATAGGACAAATAGATTTAGCAAATGAATATATAGCAAGTTATAAAATAATATTAAATATCTTTGATGAAATGGTTTTAATTTTTGGCGATGAAAAATTAAGCATAGATAAATATATGCAAATATTAAAAACAGGACTAAAAAATAGCGGACTTGGAAAAATACCAGGAACGCAAGATCAAGTAATAGTAGGAGATGTAGATAGATCAAGAAGCCATAAAGTAAAAACTATTTTTATAATAGGATTAAATGATGGAAACTTCCCAAACATAAATAAAACAGAAGGATTTTTTGGAGATAAAGATAGAGAAATTTTAAAAAATGATGGTATAGAACTTGCAAATGGAACAATAGAAAACCTATATGAAGAAAACTTCAATATTTATAAAGCATTTACAACAGCCGAAAATAGACTATATTTATCATATGCCTCATCTGAAACAGAGGGAAAATCACTAAGGCAATCTATGATTATAAGTAAAATAAAAAAGATTTTTCCAAAAATAAAAGAAGAAAGTGATGTAATAAATAAAAAATATGAAATAATCAACAAACCAATAACATATCAAGAACTATTAGAAAATATAGCATTAATGAAAGAACAGAAAAAAATAGAAGAAATATGGTATGTAGTATATCAATATTATAAAAATCAAAATGAATACAAAGAAAAATTAAAAAAAGATTTAAAAGGAATAGAATATACAAATATTCCAGAATACATCAAACAAGAAAAAATAGAAAAATTATTTGGAAATACCCTAAATACAAGTGTATCAAAACTAGAAAAATTTGCCCAATGTCCATTTTCATATTACTTACAGTATGGATTGAAAATAAAAGAAAAAGAAGAATTAAAAATACAGAGTTTTGACACAGGAGCATTTATGCATGAAACAATAGATGAGTTTTTCAAAAAGATACAACAAGAAAATATTAATTTAACAGAAATAGTTATAGAAGAAGAAAAAATACAAGCATTAGTAAATAAAGTTATTGAAGAAAAATTAGATATGGGCAAAAAATACACATTTTTCGCAACATCAAAATATAAAGTTTTAGTAAATAGATTAAAAAGAATTGTAGCGAAAGCTTTAAAATACATAATTGAAGGACTAGTTTATAGTGAATTTGATATAGAAGGAACAGAAATAGAATTTAGTAAAAATAAAAGATATAAACCAATATTAATACAATTAGATGATGGAAAGAAAGTTGAAATTACAGGAAAAATTGATAGAATAGATACAGCTAAATCTGAAGATGGAAAATATTTAAGAATAATAGACTATAAATCATCAGCCAAAAACATAGATTTAAATGAAGTATATGCAGGTTTACAAATACAACTTTTAACATACATAGATGCAGTATGCAAAGAAGAAGATTTAATACCAGCAGGAGTACTGTACTTTAGTCTTTTAGAACAAATGATAAAAGCAGACAAGAGAATATCAGAAGAAGAAATAGAAGAAGAACTAAGAAAAAACTTCAAAATGAAAGGATTAATTTTAGCAGATGTTAAAGTAATTCAAATGCATGACAAAAATTTAAAACAAGGAACATCAAAATTAATACCTGCTACACTAACAAAAACAGGAGAAATATCAGAATCTAAAACAAACGGTGTAAATAAAGAAGAATTTAAAATTCTGCAAGACTATATATATATAACAATAAAACAAATATCAAAAGAAATTTTAAGTGGAAATATAGCAATAAGACCATATAATAAAAATGGAAAAAAACCTTGTGAATATTGTACATATAAAGCAATATGTGGATTTAATCCAAGACTATGTGGAAACAATTATAATTATATAGATAAAAAATCAAAAGATGATATAATAAGAAAAATGAGACAAATGGGACAGTCTTAAAATGTCTCATAAAAATGTCTAAAAATGTCGAATTAAAAAATGACAAAATATGACAAAAAAGTGAGACATTTTTGGACTGTCCCAAGTGTCTCAAAAGGAGAAAAAATTTGAAAAATTTAGGAAATAAAAACATTGTATGTATACACGAAGATGTAGTACAATACTTACAATTTAAAAGGTTACTAGAATATAAACACATAATAACACATGCATATTCGATAGGAACAGATGTGAATTTTAGGACAGCAAGAATAAATAAGGAGGAACTGACAGAAGAAGAATTAAACAAGGCATTACAAGATTACCAAAATTTATGTAACAAAATAAATATAGATTATAAAAACATAGTTAAAACAAATCAAGAACATACAGATAATATTGTAATTGCAAATAAAAAAATAAATAAAGATTTTCCAGATATAAATTTAGAACAATACAATAAAACAGATGGAATTATAACACAAAAACCAAATTTAATATTATCAACTACAAATGCAGACTGTATATTGCTATTATTCTTTGACCCAGTAACAAAAACAATTGCTAATATACATTCTGGTTGGAAAGGAACATTACAAAGAATTTCAGTAAAAACCATCAAAAAAATGGAACATGAATGTGGCTGTAAACCAGAAAACATTATATGTTGTATATGTCCAAGTATTAGGAAGTGTCATTTTGAGGTTGACATGGATGTAAAAAAATTATTTGAAAAAGAATTTAAAGATTTGAATATAAACGAAAATACTGATATAATGGAAAAACAAAAAGATAAGGAAAAGTGGAATATTGATACTGTTTTAATTAACAAGATTATATTAGAACACATAGGTTTAAAAAAAGAGAATATAATTGATAGTGGAATTTGTAGTGTATGCAATTCAGACTTGATACATTCATATAGGGTAGAAAAGCAGGGATATGGACTAAATACAGCATTAATATCATTACTTTAAAAGTAGTTACAAGAGAGGAAAAGAAGTATGGAAGGAAAAGAAGGAAAAGAAGCAAAAGAATTAAAACAAAAAATGAGAAAAAGAAATATGAAGTTATTTCCAATACATAAAATGTTATCATGGGATTTATTATTTTATTATACAATAAATTTTTTATTTTTAACTCAGATAAAAAATATTAGTGCATCAGATATAGTATTAGCAGACAGTATATATGCATTATTTGTTATGGTGTTACAAATACCAATAAGTGTGATAATAACTTTTTTAGATAAAAGAAAGAGCATAGTAATAGGAAATATTTCACTTATAGTATATATGGTAATTATAATTTTTAGTAGAAATATATATGATTTGATTTTAGCAAATCTTATATCAGCAATAGGATTTGGGCTTAAAGATACAGTACAAACAGCACTTTTAAAAGAATCAATACCACCTTCAAAATATAAAAATCAAATTTTTTCAAAAATAAATTCAAAAGGTGCAACAGGATATTATATAATAAATATGATTTCAAAAATCGTTGCAGGATATTTATTTACAATAAATGGATATTTGCCAATAATATGCTCATTAATAGTATTAATAATTTCAACTATAATATCTATGGGATTTATAGAGCCTACTCAAAAAAATAATGCAAATTTTAAAAAGACAATTGGAATGGATGAAATTAAAAATATAAAATCAGGATTTAAATTTATTTTAAAATCAGAAAGATTAAAAGCATTAATAATAGCCTCATCATTTATATGTACACTTTTAACAATATTAGGAAATTATGAAGTTAATCTTTTTGAAGATATAAAATTATCAGCTATGATAATAGGTTATGCTGGAGCTATAAATAGTTTAGTAAGTGCAATTGCATCAAAAAAGGAAAAAATATTTAATAAAATATTTAAAAATAAATCACTTACAATACTATCATTGCTGCTATCAATAAGTGCATTGATAGCAGGAATTTGTGGAGTGTCAAACATAAGAGAAAATATATCAGGAATTATGATAATATTAGGTGCATATATGATATTTGGTTTTGTAAATGGAATGTATTATACAATAATAGATAGATACTTAATGAATTTTACAAACAAAGAAATAGATACTAAAATAATTGCTGTATACAATTTAGCTAGAAATGCTACTAGAGTACTATTTGGATTAATAGCAGCATTTATATTAGATATTACAACAGCTGGATATGCACTGATAATAGTAGGAATAGTATTTACAATACTATTTGTTGTAATTAATAGCTATATGAAAACAAGGTTAGGATTAGAGGCAGAGAACTATTCAAAAGAAGAAAGAAAGTATGATGAATTAAAAGAAAAGGAGATAGTATGAGTTTTTTAAAAATATTACCACCAAGATTAAAAAAAGGAGATATAATAGGAGTAGTAGCACCGTCTAATCCAATAATTGGAGATAATATAGAAGAACTAAATAGAGCCAAAGAGATTGTAGAAAAAAGTGATTTTAAAGTAAAATATTCAAAAAACTTATTCTCAAACACGAACGGTTATTGTAGTATAGCAAAAGAGAAAGCAGAAGACATAAACGAAATGTTTGCAGATAAAAACGTAAAAATGATATGGTGTGCAAAAGGTGGAAATAATAGCAATTCTACATTTGAATATTTAGATTATGAATTAATAAAGCAAAATCCCAAAATAATATGCGGTTATAGTGATATAACATCTCTTACAAATATAATAACTGAAAAAACAGGATTAGTAACTTTTAGTGGAACAAATTTTAAAACAATAGCAACAGATGAAACAGAATATAGTTATAATGAAGTAATAAAAAGATTTGTAGAAGGCAGTTTAGAAATAGGACAAACAGATGAAAAATTTTATACTATACAAGATGGTACAATAGAAGGAGAACTGATAGGAGGAAATTTGAGTTTGATTCGAGAAATGGTTTCCGGAAAATTTTCAATAAATTTTACAAACAAAATATTATTTTTAGAGGAACTAGGAATTGAAACAGATCCAGCTCTAGCAAGTAATTTTTTATACTATATGAAACAAAATGAAGTATTTGACAAAATAAAAGGATTATGGATAGGAAATTATGAACATGAAAGTGGAATTACATTAGAAAAAATTATAGTGGATGTTATAGGAGATAAATATAAATTCCCAATCATAAAATCAAATAATTTTGGACATATAGAAACAAAAACAGTAATTCCAATAGGCACGAAAGCTAAAATAGATACTAGTAAAAATATAAAAATAGAACTAATAGAGAATTGTGTAAAATAAGAGGTAAAAAATGTTCGAAACGTGGGAAGAATTAGAAAAATCAATTATAAATTGTAATAAGTGTAAACTATACAAGACAAGACAAAATATAGTATTTGGAACTGGAAATAAAAATTCTAAAATAATGTTTATAGGAGAAGGGCCAGGAGCGGATGAAGATATTCAAGGAGAGCCATTTGTGGGAAAAGCTGGTAAACTTATGAACATGGCATTTGGAGTAGTAGGAATAAAAAGAGAAGAAGTATATATTGCAAATGTTGTTAAGTGTAGGCCGCCAGCAAATAGAAATCCAGAAGAAGATGAATCATTCGCATGCTTAAATTATCTAAGAAATCAAGTTATGCTAGTAAAACCTAAAATAATAGTTTTACTAGGAAGTGTAGCATTAAAAAATATTTTAGGAAAAGAATATGGAATAACTGCATCAAGAGGAAAATGGTTTGAAAAAAAAGGAATAAAATATATGCCAACTTGGCACCCAGCAGCATTACTACGAGATGAAACTAAAAAAATAGATTTTATAAATGACTTAAAATTAGTAATTGATGAATTAAAATAAAAAGGAGATGTACAAAATAGAGACATCCCATTTGGAATATAATTAAGGAATGATAAAAATGAAAAAAGAAATAAAAGAAAAAGTAAATTATTGTTTAAATTGTAAAACAAAACCATGTTCACAAAAAGGATGCCCGCTAAATAATAATATACCTGAGTTTATAAAAGCAGTAAAAGAAGAAAACTATAAAGAGGCATATAGAATATTATCAGAAACTACGGTATTGCCAGGAGTATGTGGTAAAATATGTCCACATACAAAGCAATGTCAGGGAAGTTGTGTAAGAGGAATAAAAGGAGAGCCAGTAAATATTGGAGATATAGAAAACTATATATTTGAAGAAGCAAAAATACAAGGATTTACTTTAAAAGATTCTATGGAAAAAAACAATGAAGAAAAATTAAATAATAGAAAAGTAGCAATAATAGGAGGCGGACCAGCAGGATTAACATGTGCAGCATTTTTAGCTAAAGATGGAATTGATGTAACAATTTATGAAAAATATAATTATTTAGGCGGATTATTAGTACATGGAATACCAGAATTTAGATTATCAAAAGAAATAGTTAAAGAAACGGTAAATAGAATATTAGATTTAGGAATAAAAGTAGAGTATAATAAAGAACTAGGAAAGAACCTAAGCTTAGAAGAATTAGAAGAAAAATATAATGCAATCTTTTTAAGTATAGGAGCAAATAAACCTTCTAAAATGGGTGTTAAAGGCGAAAAATTAGAAGGCGTATACGGTGGAAATGAGCTATTAGAATATAATATACATCCTGATTATAAAGGAAAAATTGTATCAGTAATTGGTGGCGGAAATGTTGCAATGGACTGTGCTAGAACTATAAAAAAATATGGGGCAAAACAAGTAAACGTCATATATAGAAGAGCAGAAGAGCAAATGCCAGCAGAAGAAAAAGAAATAGCAGATGCTAAAGAAGAAGGAATAAATTTCTTATTTCAAAATAATATTGTAGAAATTAAAGGAAATAAAAAAGTAGAAAAAATAGAACTAATAAAAACAAAATTATTACAAAAAGAAGGGGAAAAAAGAGCTATTCCAATAAATATTGAAGGCAGTAATTATGAAGTAAACACAGATTATGTTGTGATGGCACTTGGAAGTATAGTATCAGATGAAGTATTTGATTTAGGGCTTACTCTAAATAAATGGGGTAATATATATATAAATGAAAGATACCAAAGCTCAAAGTCTAAAGTGTTTGCAGGTGGAGATTTAGCAGGTTTTAAAGGAACAGTTGCATGGGCTGCTCGCTCTGGAAGAGATGCAGCAAAGAGTATTAAAGAATATTTAAAAAAAAGGGAAGCTAAATAACATCCCTTTTTCTTTCTTTTTTAGTTATAAAAATTTTTCTAATTTTTTTAAAAAGTTCTAATATTTTAGATTCATTATTTTCTATTAAATCAAAAGAATTAATATTTAAATTATGTTCTAATAAATTATATTTATTTTCCAAAGCAATCATTTTATTTACATAATAATCATTAAAATAAGTATATCCATCGGTTGCCCCTAAATAATCTTTAAAATTATATAATTTCCTTCTATAATTTTCAATATCTTCTAAATTACTAATTGAATAGAACTGTTTATCAAAATAGCTGGAAATAATAAGATTTTGAGTTTTTATAAAAGTAGAAGTAATAGATTTTTTTAATGAGTTTATTTTTATAATTAAATTATCAACCTTTTTATTTCTATCATCAATTTGAGCAATTTTATTATTAATTTTTATAATTTCTTCTTCTGCTAATAAAATATCATCAATAGAATTTTGGATTCGCATAAAAACTTTATAATTTGTAAGCTCAATTATTTTTTCTTTAAAAATATTATTACTATTAATAGTACTTTCAAACAAGATATCTTCGCCAACTAAAAAAGCAAGTTGATTTACTAAACAGCATTCTAAAGGATAATATGAAGGGCTATTTGTTTCAAAAGAAATATTAAAATACTTTACAAATTCTTTTGGAATACCTAAAACTTTAGAAGCCATAAGCTGTACAGAAGCTTCATTTAATCCTAAGCCATATATTTTAAATTCAGTATAATCACAAAGTCCCATTCGTATTAAATAATTTCTTTTATCTTTAATTTCTTGAATATAATGTATGCATTCATGTATTGCAAATTCTTCAATATCATTCATATCAATATGACTATTAAAATAAATAGAAGAATTTTTGTAAAAATAGTTCGCTTCAGCCATGCCTTCAGGCATATCAGCGATATACATATCTAATCTAGATAATTTTATAAATAATTCATTTTGATTAAGATTAAAGTTAGGAAATGTGTTACAAAGTTTAACAGATATATTTCTTGCTATTGAGTTTACGGTTAATGTATCTAATTTTTTTATTACTTTAATTCCATCTTTTCTTAAATCTGATTCTATGCTCATTTGTTTCTCCTTAAAATATCACTAAATACATTATACTATAAAAAATAGAAATATATATTACGAAAATATTAAAATTAGGTTACAATAAAATTACAAAGAATTGTCAAATTTTGTCGAAATTTTTTTATTGACACTCATTAGGTAATATTGTATAATAATTTTACAGTTTATAAAAACTGAAAATAATAAGCAAAGCTATAAAATCGAATATTTAAAAATTTTGAATACAGATAAAGCAGCGAAGCTTAAAGAAAGGAGGTACATATATGAAACAAGAAGAAAGAGATCAAATATTATTAGACTTAAAGAAAGGACAAAAAGAAAGAGATCAAATATTATTAGACTTAAAGAAAGGACAAGAAGAAAGAGATCAAATATTATTAGACTTAAAGAAAGGACAAGAAGAAATTAAAAGTGATTTAAGAAATTTAAGTCAAACAGTTGCTAAAATAGAAATAGAACATGGACAAAAACTTGAAATCCTATTAGATGTAGTGACATCACACAACGAAAAATTTGAATCAACTGACAGAATTTTAGATAAGCATGATAAAAAGTTAAATAAACATTCAGATGAAATTTATTATTTAAATTCAAAAGTTCAAGCATTTTAACCCCAAAAAATAAGCCCTATTGAACTTTTAAATTCAATAGGGTAACAATTATAATCAAATATTATTTCACAACAATATTGTAAATTTTATTCTTAACATATATCTCTTTAACAATAGTTTTACCATCTAATTTTGAATCAATAGCCTCATGAACTTTAGATTTAACTGAAGGTTCATCTTCCTCCGAATTAATAGAAATAGTAGCTTTTAATTTTCCATTAAACTGAATAGGTAAAATAATTTCAGTATCGATTGTTTTAGCATCATCATACTTTGGCCAACTACAATCAGAAATATTAGTTTCAAATCCTGCTATTTTATTAAGTTCTTCTGTAATATGTGGAGCAAAAGGATTTAATAATATTAAAAATGTTTTAAATTCTGATTTATTAATTTTTCCTAATTTATAAAATTCATTAACCATTGTCATAAAAGTAGAAATACAAGTATTAAATTTCATTTCTTCTATATCCTGAGAAACTTTTTTAATAGCTTTATGTATCATTTTTTCAGCTTCTTCAGAATATGAATCACCATCTACAAGCATATCTTGCATATTCCAAACTCTATCTAAAAATTTTCCACATCCACGAATACTTTCCATAGACCAAGCAGCTACTTGATCAAATGGTCCCATAAACATTTCATAAACTCTAAAAGTGTCAGCTCCAAATTCATTTACTATATCATCAGGATTAATTACATTTCCTTTAGATTTAGACATTTTTTCACCATTTGTTCCTAAAATCATACCATGAGAAGTACGTTTTTGATAAGGCTCTTTAGTTGGAACAACATCAATATCATATAAAAATTTATGCCAGAATCTTGAATACAACAAGTGTAATGTTGTATGTTCCATACCACCATTATACCAGTCAACAGGTGACCAGTATTCTAAAGCTTCTTTTGAGGCAAGCTCTTTATTATTATGAGGGTCCATATATCGTAAGAAATACCACGAAGAACCAGCCCATTGAGGCATTGTATCAGTCTCTCTTTTAGCAGGTTTGCCACAATGTGGACAAGTAGTATTAATCCAATCAGTTTGTTTTGCTAAAGGTGATTCACCATTTTCACCAGGTGTAAATTCTTCGATTTCTGGTAATTTTAAAGGTAAATCTTTTTCATCAACAGGAACCCAACCACAATCATCACAATAAACCATTGGAATAGGCTCACCCCAATATCTTTGGCGAGAAAATACCCAGTCACGTAATTTGTAATTTACTTTTTTAGTACCAATGTGATTATTTTCCAAATATTTTATTACTGTATTAATAGCATCTTGTTTATTTAAACCATCTAAAAATCCAGAATTAATATGAATTCCATCTTCTTCCAAAACTTGAACAATTGGTAAATTGAATTTTTTAGCAAATTCATAATCACGAGTATCATGTGCAGGAACAGCCATAATTGCACCAGTACCATAAGTAATTAAAACATAATCAGAAATCCAAATTGGAATTTCTTTATTAGTCAAAGGATTTATAGCTGTAATTCCCTTAATTTCAATACCGGTTTTTTCCTTATTTAATTCTGAACGTTCAAATGCAGATTTCAAACTAGCTTGTTTTTGATATTCTTCGATTTCAGATAAATTCTGAATTTTACCACATAGTTCCTTTAAAATTGGATGTTCAGGTGATATAACCATATAAGTTGCACCAAATAATGTATCAGGTCTTGTTGTATAAACTTTTAAAGTTTTGTCACAACCAGAAATTTTAAAATCAATTTCTGCACCTTCAGATCTCCCAATCCAGTTCTTTTGTTGAGTTTTAATTTTTTCTAAAAAGTCAACATCATCTAAATCATCTATTAATCTTTGAGCATAATCAGTAATCTTAAGCATCCATTCAGACTTCTCTTTCTGAATAACAGGGCTTCCACATCTTTCACAAACACCAGCAACTACTTCTTCATTTGCTAAGCCAACTTTACAACCTGTACAGAAATTTATAGGCATTGTTGTTTTATATGCTAAACCATGTTTGTATAATTGAATAAAAATCCATTGAGTCCATTTATAATATTCAGGATCTGTTGTATCAATCTTTCTAGACCAATCGAAAGAAAAACCTAAAGATTTTAATTGCTCTGTAAAATGAGCTATATTTTGTGCAGTTGTTATTTTTGGATGTATATTTGTTTTTATTGCATAGTTTTCAGCAGGTAAACCAAATGCATCAAATCCTATAGGAAATAAAACATTATATCCTTGTAATCTTCTTTTTCTTGCAATAATATCTAATGCTGTATAACTACGAGGATGACCAACATGTAATCCTTGTCCAGATGGATAAGGAAATTCAATAAGTCCATACCATTTTTTCATTGTATAATCATCTTTCGCATTAAATGTTCCTTCTTTTTCCCATTTATTTTGCCATTTTTTTTCTACTTCTTTAAAATTGTATGCCATAGTAATTCTCCCTTCACTTCGTTCATCATAGATAGTATTATATAACAAAAATACCACAGTTTCAAGGGATTTTAGAAAATTTAAAATATCACTTTAAAAATAAAATGTTATATGATAGAATACAAAAGAGGTGGTATAAATGGAAGTAGATTTAGAAAAAGCAAGAGGAGAATTTTTAAAATACACAGAAAAATTTAACTTAGAAGATGGAAATATAAAAAGAAAACAACAACACTCATTAAGAGTAATGGAGATATCAAGAAAAATTGCAAGACAAATTGGCTTAACACAAGAAGAAGTAGAAATAGCAACTTTAATAGGACTATTACATGATGTAGGAAGATTTAAACAATATACAGAATTAGGGTTAGGAGACATTATAGAAGGATTTGATCATGGGGATTATGGAGCTGAAATATTAGAAAAAGATATTAGAAAATATATAGATGATAACAAATATGACAATATAATAATAAAAGCAGTAAAAAATCACAACAAATTTAAAATAGAAGAAGGCCTAGAAGAAAAAGAAATATTATTTACAAAAATAATAAGAGATGCAGATAAAATAGATATTATATATGAATCAATTGGTATTTTTTATAAAGGAGAAGAAGAAAAAGTTAATAAATCTATATTATCAGAAAATATATACAATCAATTTAAAGAGGAAAAGCTTATAGAAAAAGAAAAAAATGTAAGTTTAAAATATATTGAAGATATAGTATGTGATATAGCATTTATATATGATATAAATTATAAAATAAGTTTTGAAATCATAAAAGAAAAAGACTATATCAACAAAATATTAGATAGATATCATTTTGAAGATGAAAAAACAAAAGAAAAAATTGAAGAAATAAGAAAAATTTCAAATAATTATATAGATAAAAAAGTAGAGGAATGAGATAAAATGACAATAGATATTATAAAAGCAAAAAAAGCATTTAAAGAATATGTTAAAAACTACAATCCAGAAAATGCAAAAATACAAATAAAAATTCAACATATTGAAAGAGTGACCAAAATAGCAAGACAGTTAGCAGAAGATTTAAAATTAAATGAAGAAGACATTGAATTAGCAGAATTAATTGGATTATTGCATGATATAGGAAGGTTTGAACAGATAAAATTATATAATACATTTTTAGATAAAGATAGTGTAAATCATGCTGAATATGGGGTAAAAGTTTTATTTGAAGATGGATTAATAAGAAAGTTTATAGAAGATGACAGATATGACAAAATTATAAAATCAGCAATTTTGAATCATAACAAAATTGCAATAGAAAATGGATTAACAGAAAGAGAAAATTTACATGCAAAAATAATAAGAGATGCAGATAAAACAGATATATTTTATGTTTTAACAGTAGCTGATAAAAAAGAAATTTGGTATAGTCCTGATTTATCAGACCAAAAAATTACAGAAGAAGTATATAAAGATTTTATAAAAAAAAGATTAGTAGAATATAAAAAAGTAAACACAGGTATAGACCTCTTAGTAGTAAATTTTTCATATATATTTGATTTGTATTTTAAAGAAAGTATAAAGATAATAGAAGAAAATAATTATGTGGATAAATTATATAATAGATTTAAATTTAATGATCAACAAACTAAAGAAAGAGTTGAAGAAATTTATAAAATTACAAAGAAATATTTAGAAGAAAAAAAGGATGATTAAATTAAATGGGCAAAAAATTATTAATAACAGAAAAGCCATCAGTAGCAATGGAGTTTGCAAAAGCTCTAAAAATAAATACAAATAGAAAAAATGGATATTTAGAGTCAGAAGAATGGATAATTACTTGGTGTGTAGGCCATCTAGTAACAATGAGTTATCCAGAAAAATATGATGAAAAATTGAAATTTTGGAGATTAGATACACTTCCATTTATACCTCAAGAATGGAAATATGAAATAATTCCAAATGTACAAAATCAATTTAATACTGTACAAAACCTAATGCAAAGAGAAGATATAGAATTAATATATAATGCAGGAGACTCTGGACGTGAAGGAGAATATATACAAAGACTAGTATTGATGATGGCACATCCAAATCCAAATGCAAAATTAAAAAGAGTTTGGATAGATTCACAAACAGAAGAAGAAATATTAAGAGGAATCAAAGAAGCAAAAGAACAATCTGAATATGATAGTTTATCAGATAGTGCATATTTAAGAGCAAAAGAAGATTATTTAATAGGAATTAATTTTTCGAGGCTTTTAACAATAACACAAGGAAGAACTTTAGCAAATAAAATAAATGAAGAAAAAGCATCAATTTCGGTAGGAAGAGTTATGACATGTGTTTTAGGAATGATAGTAGAAAGAGAAAGAGAAATTAGAAAATTTGTTAAAACAAAATATTATAAAATTGTGGGTGGTTTTGGAGATGAAAACTCATCATTTAAAACTGAATGGAAAGTAAACGAAAAATCAAAAGTATTTGAGTCTCCACTATTATATAATGATACAGGATTTAAAAATGAACAAAAAGCAAGAAATTTTATAACTTCACTTCAAGGAAAAGAAGCAACAATTACAGAATTAAAAAAATCTAAACAAAAAGAAAATGCACCATTATTATTTAACTTAGCAGAAATTCAAAATGAATGTACAAAAAGATTTAAAATTAAACCAGATGAAACATTAGATGTTATACAAAATCTGTATGAAAAAAAATTAGTAACATATCCAAGAACTGATGCGAGAGTTTTATCAACAGCGGTTGCAAAAGAAATTTCTAAAAATCTAAATGGACTGGCAAGAGGTTATAAAGATGAAGAAGTTCAAAGATATATAAAGAAAATGATAGATGAAAAATATCCGACAAATAATTTAGCAAAAACCAAATATGTAAATGATAGCAAAATTACAGACCATTATGCTATTATTCCAACAGGACAAGGATATGAAAATTATGATAAATTACCAGAACTACATAAGCAAATTTATAAAATTATAGTAAAAAGATTTTTAGCTATTTTTTATCCACCAGCAGAATATAACAAGATTCAAGTAACAATAAATGTAGAAAATGAAACATTTTATGCTAATGGAAAAGTTTGTATAAATCAGGGATATTTAGAAATTACAAAAACAAAAGAACAAAAACAAACGAAAGAATACACAGAAAATGAGCAAAATGTGGATAAAACAGAAGAAAATAGTTTGAAAATTTTAAAAAATTTGAAAAAAGGGCAAAAATTACAAGTGCAAAATTACGAAACAAAAGAAGCAGAGACATCACCTCCAACAAGATATAATTCAGGCTCAATTATTCTTGCTATGGAAAATGCAGGAAAGTTAATTGAAGATGAAGAACTTCGTGAACAAATAAAAGGAGCAGGAATTGGCACAAGTGCCACAAGAGGTGGGATTATAGAAAAACTAGAAAAAATTAAGTATATAGATATAAACAAAAAAACACAAATAATTACACCAACAAATAAAGGCGAGATTATTTATGATATTGTAAATAATTCTATGCCAGATATGTTAAATCCTAAACTAACAGCTAGCTGGGAAAAAGGATTAGACATGGTTGCCAAAAAAGAAATAAAATCAGAAGTATTTATGGAAAAATTAAAAAAATATATAAATTCTAAATTTGATAGGTTAGTAGTAAAAATATAAATATACAATAGAAGTTTAAAATAAATAAAAAAGAAAGGGGGGAGAGATCATTTAAATCTCTCCCTAACTGCCTAACTTTCATGAATGAAATGGACATTTTACACCGCCGATTTCAGCATCTACACATGAGTTGGGAATTTTCCCGAACATTGCTAAAGCTTTTCTCTGACGTACTGCTGAATCTTTATCCCAGCATTTCTTTCCGCCACATTTTTTACACTCAGATGTAGTTTTTAAGTAATTTCCACTCATAATTGCCATAATAAATGTCCTTTCTGCCCACTATATAGCTAGTAGGTCTTTGAAATAAGTTTTAGTATACTTTAATTATACACCATTTTACATAAAATGTCAAAATTTAAATAAAAAAGTGAACCAATTGATAGCATAAACTATCTAATAGTTAGAAAAGTTAAAAAGGGGGAATAAATTAAATGACAATTGAAGAAGTAAAAAAAGCACAAAAAGGCGATAAAAAATCATTTGAAAAAATAATCATGGAAATAATAGACAATCTATACAGAGTAGCATATGGAATATTAAAAAATCAAGAAGATGCATCAGATGCAATATCAAATGCAACATTAAAAGCATATGAAAAAATAGAAACATTAAGACAATTAGAATTTTTTAAAACATGGATTACAAGAATTCTAATAAATGAATGCAATATAATAATAAAACAAAAACAAAAAGTAACATACATAGAAAATTATATAGAAAATCAAAATAATACATATGCAAATAATAACGAAGAAAAAATAGATGTACAACAAGCGATTAATAAGCTAGAAAAAGAATTAAAACAAATAGTAATATTATATTATTTTGATGATTTAAGTATAGAAGAAATATCAAATATTTTAGAAATACCAAAAGGAACTGTAAAATCCAGATTATCGAGAGCAAGGCAATGTTTAGCTAAAGAACTACTAAAAGATTATAAAGAAGATATAGGATAAAGGGGGAAAATAAAATGAGAGAAGAAGATGTTGATAAATTATTAAAAGAAAAAATCGATAATGAAATAAAAACACCAGAAAATTTGAAAAATAGAATAAGCTATGAAATAAAAAATATGAAGAAAAATAAAACAATAAAATACAACAAAAAAACAAAATTAAGAGTTATTGAATCAGTAGCTGCAGTAGCAGTATTTTCAATACTAGGTGTAACAACATATGCAACAGTAACAAAAAATCCAATATTGGAAAGATTAGGTCTAGCAAAGGGAAGCACAACATATGAAGAAGTAGCAAAAGATATTAATCAAGATTTATCTAATGAATATGCAAACATTACATTAAAAAGAATAGCATCTGATAGTGCCTACATAATTATGGAATATCAAGTAAAACTAAAAGAAAAGGGAATGGAAAAATTTGGCAACATAGAAGAAGACAATTTTTCAGGATATAAGATTAATATAAATAATAATATTAAAATATCAGATAAAAAACTATACCAAACAGGATACACAAATAAAATATCAGATACAGAATATGAAATTTATCAAATTATAGATATTACCAATATTGACAGTAAAGAACTAAATATGGAAATAGAAGAAAAATATTTAGAAGCAAATTATAATCAAACACAAATAAATAAAAAAGTAATAATAAATGTTACAAAAAAAGAAAACAAAAATATACTTGAAAAAATAGAATCCAAAACAGATAATAAAACAATAAAAATAGAAAACTTTCAAAATACAGGATTTGAGACATTTATAAAAGTGTCTATTGACATAGATAATATAAATAAAGAAGACATAGACAATTTTTATAGTAAAAACAATCCAAATAATAATGCATTCACTATAATTGATAATAATGGAAATTATATACCAAACCATTGTTACCAAAAAGTATCATACATACAAGATAATTTAGGAAATAAATTAGACATATTATATTCATATGATGAAAATAATAATATATCATTTGATCATGCTAAAGCACATGTAGAATATATAATCACATTAGGAGATATTGATACAAATATTAATAATATAAAATTATTACCATATGTATTTGTACTTCCAAATGAAAGAACAGAAGAAATAAATGAACACTATGATAACTTAAAATGGTATAAATTACAAGATGGAAATTATTCAAAGACATCAACATTAGGAGGAAAAATTGAAATAACTAAAATAGAAACTTCAGAAGACAAGATAAAGTTTTATTATAATTTATCAGGATGTATAACAGGATATGAAGAAAAAGTCATATTACGAATAAATGATGAAAAATTAGGATTTAATGTAATTAATCCATCGATGGAATATACTAAAAAAATAAGCAGTGAAGAAAATTATTCTGAATTTGATAGAAATACAGAAAACACCGGGATTTACAGCTATAATTTTAAAAAAGAGGAAGATTATAAACTAAAGGATTTATCAAAAATAGAATTTGCATTATTAGTAGAACCAGAAATTTATTTGATGGGAGAAGGTATCAACCTATCAGTACCAAAAGAAGAAGAAAGTTATTTTACAATAAATAAGGTAGAAATTGAAGAACTAAAAAATATAAATCAAAACAATATAGAGCAAAGCAACATAGAAATATTTAATGAAAAAGACAATGAATTAGCTGGAATAAAATTAGGAATGACAGAGAAACAAGTAAAAAATATATTAGGAGAGCCAAAAGAATATAACTATTTAGAAGATATGACATATGCAAAAAAATTAACACTTGATTATGAAAATATATTAATTATTTTAGTAAAAGAAAATGGAGAATATTTAGTAACTAGAATTGAGTTAATGGAAGGAAATGAAGAAGGACCAAGAAAAATAAAAATAGGAGACACCAAAGAAAGTGTTATAAATAAATTTTACTATGATAAAGATATACAAAATAATGATGAAACAATATTATATTCAAATGGAGAACGTATAAGTGCAGAGATAAGAAAAATTGAAGGATTGAGCAATATAAGTTATTATAGTGAGGACATGGCTTTAGATATTTTTTTAGGAGCGGATGAAAAAGTCAGAAGTATAACATTATCAATAATAGAGTAAATTAAAATAAAAGAAACTTAAAATAAAAAATGTATTCACTTTTATATCAAAATATGATACAATACAAATATCATAATTAGGAGAAGAAAAATGAATACAATAATAGGAGAACTAGGAAAATCAAATAAATTTATAGACTTAAGCAAACAAATAGAAAAAACCAAAAGCCCGATATCAATATCGGGCTTAACTAGCGTTGGAATGGCAGAAATAATTTCAGCAATAAAAGAATACAACAAAAAAACGATTTTACTTGTAACATACAACGAAATACAAGCAAAAAAAATATTAGAAAATATAAAAACTTTTGAAAATGAAAATGTAGTATTATTCTCTAAAAAGGAAATAGTAACATATGACTATGTAGCAGAAAGCAAAGATTTACCATACGAAAGAATAGAAACATTAAATAAAATAAATGAAAAAAAGAATCTAATTATTATAACAACAATAGAAGCATTAATGCAAAAATTACCATCAAAGGAAGTATTATTTAATGATATACTAGAATTTAAAGTAGGAGATATATGTAACTTAGAAGATATAAAAAGAAGATTAGTAAATTTAGGATACACAAGATATGACTTAATAGAAGGAAGAAGGCAATTTAGTATAAGAGGTGGAATAATAGACATTTCTTTAGATGAAAAAACAGGAATAAGAATTGAACTTTGGGGAGATGAAGTAGATTCAATAAGGAACTTTAGTATAAATAGCCAAAGGTCAATTTCAACACTAGAAAAAGCAAAAATATATCCAGCACATGAATATGTTTTAGAAGATTCAATTGAAAATATATGTAAAAAAATTTCAAAAACAATAGCAGAACGGAAAACAAGAAGAAATAATAGAAAAAGATATAGAGGAAATAAAATCAGGAAATTATATCAGTAAAATAGACAAATATTTTAATGAATTCTATGCAAAACAAAACACATTAATTAATTATCTAAATAAAGATTGTGTAATATTCTTAGATGAAGTAAACAAAATAGAACAAAGACAAATAAATATTTTACGTGATATCGAAAATTTGAGCAAAAATTTAATTGAAAAAGAAAGGCTATTACCAGAAGCAATAAGCAATATATCACAAGTAGAACTTGAAAATTTAGAAAATAAATATAAATTAGTATATTTAGAAAAACAAGATACAGTTACAAAAAAGCAAGCTGAAAGATATCATTTTGAATATAGGGAAATTAACTACTATAAAAGTGAAATTGAAAACTTATTTGAAGATATACAAAAATGGAATAGAGAAAAAAAGAGCATATATGTATTAGTCCAAACAAAAGAAAAAGCAAAAAAATTAAAAGAATTATTTGAAAAAGAAAATATTTTGTGCAAAATAGAAGAAAAATTAGATAAAACAATAATAGTAAAATCAATAGAAAACATTGTAACAATTGGAATAGGAAAAATATCAGAAGGATTTGAAAATTTCGAAATAAACCAAATTGTAATATCAGCAGATGAATTAATAGAAGGAAATAAAAGAAAAAAGACATTTGCAAATCAAGCATTTAAAGAGGGAGAAAAAGTAGTATTTGCAGATTTAAAAGTAGGAGATTATGTTGTACATAAAAATTATGGAGTAGGAATATTTGTAGGAGTCAATACAATAACAGCAGATAGAACAACCAAAGATTATATAAAATTAAAATATAAAAATGATGCAATACTATACATACCTACAAATCAATTAGATTCAGTAAGAAAATACATAGGTGGTGACAGCATAAATCCGCCAATTAATAGTTTAGGAAGTAAAGATTGGATAAAAACAAAGGAAAAAGTAAAAAATAATTTAAGAGCAGTAGCAAGAGAATTAATAGAATTATATGCTAAAAGAGAAAAAACAAAAGGATATTCTTTTAGTAAAGATACACCATGGCAACAGCAATTTGAAGACCAATTTCCATATCAAGAAACAGATGACCAACTAAGATGTATAGAAGAAGTAAAAAAAGATATGGAAGCCCAAAGACCAATGGATAGGCTTCTATGTGGAGATGTAGGATATGGGAAAACAGAGGTTGCAATAAGAGCGGCATTTAAAGCAGTAATGGACCACAAGCAAGTTGCATATCTAGTTCCAACAACTGTTTTAGCACAACAGCAATATGAAGAATTTAGAGATAGAATGAAAGACTTCCCAATCAAAGTAGAAATTTTAAATAGATTTAAAAATAAAAAATATCAAGATGAGGTAATCAAAAAACTAAAGTTAGGGGAAATTGATGTTGTAATTGGTACACATAGATTATTAAGTCAAGATGTTGAATTCAAAGATATAGGGCTATTAATAATTGACGAAGAACACAGATTTGGAGTAAAAGCAAAAGAAAAAATAAAACAATACAAATCAAATATTGATGTACTAACAATGACAGCAACACCAATACCAAGAACAATGCACATGTCAATAGTTGGAATAAGAGAAATGTCAGTAATTTATGAACCACCACACAACAGAAAGCCAGTTCAAACTTATGTATTAGAATATGATCAAGAAGTAATAAAAGAGGCTATAACAAAAGAAATAGAAAGAAATGGTCAAGTATTTTATATTTATAATAGAGTAGATACAATACAGAAAAAAGCAGATGAAATATCAAGACTAGTGCCAGAAGCAACAGTAAGTTATGCACATGGACAAATGGCAGGAAATGAAATAGAAGAAATAATGCAAGACTTTATAGAAAAAAAATCAAATGTATTAATATGTACAACAATATTAGAATCAGGAATTGACATACCAAATGCAAATACAATTATAGTAGAAAATGCAGACAGAATGGGCTTAGCAGCACTATATCAAATAAGGGGAAGAGTTGGAAGATCAGATAGACAGGCATATGCATATATAACATACAGAAAAGATAAAATGCTATCAGAAGAAGCAGATAAAAGACTAAAAGCAATAAAAGAATTTACTGAATTTGGTTCAGGATTTAAAATAGCAATGAGAGACTTAGAAATAAGAGGAGCAGGAAGTTTACTGGGAGAAATTCAATCCGGACATTTAGAACAAGTTGGATATGATACATATTGTAGCTTGTTAGATGAAGTAGTAAAAGAAATGCAGGGTATAGAAGTAGAGGAAGAAATAGACATTCAAATAGATTTAGATGTTACAAGTTATATACCAGATGAATATATATCAGACTCATCACAAAAAATTGAAATATACCAAAACATCGCATTATGCAAAAATGAAGAAGATATACAAAATATTGTAGATGAAATTATAGACAGATTTGGGAATATGCCTCAAGAATTAGAAAACTTATTAGATATAGCAAGAATAAAATACTTAGCAAAAGCACAATATATAAGTAAAATAGCAAGTAAAAAAACATCAGCAGTATTTACATTTGAAAAAAATAAACTTGATTTAGATATTACAAAATTAGTTGAAAGATATAAAAACAGATTAAAATTTTCACCTGGTATAAAACCGATGATTACATTAGAAATAGGAACAACTAATGAAAGACAAATACTAAATGAAATTAAAGAAATTTTGAGACAGTTGGGACAGACCTAATTTGTCTCATAATTTAATCGAATTTTGTCGAAAAAAGTACATAGAGGTATTGAAACAAATTTCGACAAAAATGTGAGACAAATTTGGACTGTCCCAACTGTCTCAAAAGGAGGAAATATGCAAGTGATTTCAAGTAAAGATAATGAGTTAATAAAACATATTAAAAAATTAAAAGAAAAAAAATATAGAGATGTAAGCAAAGAGTTTATCATAGAGGGAATTAAATTAATAAAAGAAGCAATTGAAGAAAATGCAAAAATAAAACAAGTAATAATTTGCGATAATTGTCAAAATTCAGATATAATTCCGAAAGATTTAATGTACGAAATAGCAAAATATGAATGTATATATGTAACAGAAAATATATTTAAAACAATATCAGATGTGAATACACCACAAGGAATATTAGCTATAATAGAAAGAAATATAGAAGAAGAAAAAATAGATTATACACAAGATATAATTGTTGCTTTAGATGATATTCAAGATCCTGGAAATTTAGGAACAATACTAAGAACTGTTGATAGTATAGGATTAAATCAAATAATAGTATCTAAAGGAACAGCTGATAGTTATAATCCCAAAGTAGTACGTTCAACAATGGGAGCAATTTTTAGAGTTAAAATAATAGAATGTGAAGATTTAGAAAAGACTTTAAAAGAAGTAAAAAAACATAAATTTGAATTAGTAATTACATCATTACAAACAGATAATAGTATTTATGATGTGAACTATAATAAAAAAGTTATAGTAATTGGAAATGAAGCAAATGGAGTTGAAAAAAAAATTCAAACTATTGCAGATGTAAAAGTAAAAATACCTATGATGGGAAAGACAGAGAGCTTAAATGTTTCAGTTGCAACTGGAATCGTATTATATGAATATGTTAGACAAAAAATAAAATAGAGTGATTAATAGGCGGGATTACGGGGCCACCACCCGAAGGGATTAAAGGACCACCACCCGAAGGGATTAAGGGGCCAC
>CAKPDN010000005.1 GCA_934149005.1 uncultured Clostridia bacterium
GGATTTATGAAAAGAATGAAAACTAGAGCAGGCAGAAACGTTTTAAAAGCAAGAAGAGCTAAAGGTAGAAAAAAATTGAGTGCTTAAAATTAATTATATTAAATCCTAAATTATAAAGAAATTTATATTTTAGAAAGGCAAGGTTGTTTATTCTTGCCTTTTAATATAATTTAAAATTAAACTTTAGATTTTTCATTTAAATTCTGCCGATAAGAGGAGAATAGATATAATGAAAAAAACAAAAATGCTAAAAAAAAATTATGAATTTAGAAAAGTTTTATCAAAAGGAACATATTATTCTGGAAAAAATATAGAGGCTTTTATAAAAAATAATAACAAAAATTTTAATTTTTTGGGATTAGCGATAAGTGTTAAAACTGCTAAAGCCGTAAAAAGAAATAAAATTAAAAGATTAATAAGAGAGAATTATAAAATTTTAGAAGCAGAAATAAAAAGTGGACAAAGTATTGTTTTTTTATGGAAAAAGAAAGCCGATATAGAAAATGCGAAATTTGATAATATAAGAGAAGATATGAATAATATTTTTGATAAAGCTAATATAAAGAATAAAGAGTAGTATAAATGAAAAAAATTTTATTAAAAATAATTGATTTTTATAAGAAAAATATTTCTTTATGGATACAAAGTAAAAATATAAATTGTAAATTTTATCCTACATGTTCTGAATATATGCATCAAGCAATTGAAAAATATGGGGCATTAAAAGGTACAATTTTAGGAATATATAGAATTTTAAGATGTAATCCTTTCTCAAAAGGAGGATATGATCCACTAAAATGAGTAGGAGGAATGTAAATGTTTCAATTTTTTGCAAACATTTTTGGTTATTTATTAAATATTATAAATAATTTTGTTGGAAATTATGGATTAGCCATAATACTTTTTACACTAGTTATAAAATTGATAATGTTACCACTATCAATGAAACAGCAAAGAACAATGAAAAAGAACACAGAGCTTCAGGAAAAAATAAAAGTTCTACAGTTCAAATATAAAAATGATCCTGAAAAATTAAATAAAGAAATGATGAATTTGTATAAGCAAGAAAACATGAGTCCATTTAGTGGCTGTTTAAGTGCGATATTACAATTTATATTATTAATATCAATTTTTTATATGGTAAGAATGCCTTTAACATATATGGTAAAGATTGATAATAATCATTTGGAAACTTATGTACAACAAATGAAAAATGATGGAATTGTTACAAGTCAAACATATTCTCAGATTGATATTATAAGAGAATTAGATTACTTAAAAGAAAAATTTCCTGAAGATGAGAATTTAAATAAAATAAATTTAAATATGCAATTTTTAGGTTTAGATTTAGGAAAAATACCACAACAAAATTTAAATGATTGGACTGTTTATATAATACCGATTTTATATATAATTTCGACATTTATATCAATTAGAATTACAACTTCAATGCAAAATAGTAAAAAACAAAAAGAAAATATAATAGATGTTACTGAAAATAGTGAAGAAAAAACAAATGAAATGGATGATGTTATGGCACAATCAAATAAAATGATGTCTTGGATGATGCCAATTATGTCTGTTTCAATATCTCTTGTAGCACCATTAGGACTTGCTTTATATTGGCTAATAAATAATATCTTGATGATAGGTGAGAGATTAATTTTAAATAAAGTTATAAAAGATTAAAGTATTTTTATTTATGATGAACTATCAAAATGAGTGAAAGGAAAGGATATTATGAGTAAATTTATTATTTCAGAAGGTAAAACAACAAATGAAGCTATAGAAAAAGGATTAAAAGAGTTACATGTTTCTAAGAATATGGTAGAGGTAAAAGTACTAGAAAATGAAGAAAAAAGAAGTTTTTTTAGTATATTATCTCCTAGAATTGTAAAAGTTCAATTAACTGTAAAAGAAGAAAGACAAGATAAAGAACAAGTTAAAAAGGAAAGAAAAGAAATAGAGTTATCTTCTGAAGAACAAGAAAGAGCAAAGAAGAATGTAGAAAAATTTTTAAATGAATTTATTGAAAAAGTTAAAAAAGATGCTAGATATTCAATTGAAATGACAAAGACAGGTTTAAATATTTCAATAAATGATAATGATTTAGGATTTTTAATAGGGTATAGAGGAGAAACTTTATATGCTTTTCAGAATATTTTGTCATCAATAGCTAGTAAAGGAATAGAAAATAGAGTAAGAGTTATTTTAGACATAGAGGGATACAAGGGAAAAAGGGAAAATGCTTTAGAGAATTTAGCGGAAAAACTTGCAAAAACTGTAATAAAAACTAAAAAATCTGTTACATTAGAACCAATGCAAGCATATGAGAGAAAAATAATTCATACAAAATTACAAAATAATGAGATGGTAGAAACAAGGAGTATAGGTGAAGAGCCTAGAAGAAGAATTGTTATTTCATTAAAAAGAAAATAATTTAATATTAAAATCGGAGGTCAAAGGTCAGATTTTACTTGAAATTAAAGTAATTTATAATCTTTGACTTTTTTTATTGTAAAAAGACTTTTAAAAAGTTACATAATGTGATAGAATATTGTAAAAATTTATAAAAAGGGAGATAAAATAATGGATGTAATTGCTTCAATCTCTACGGCTCCTCGGAATTGGAGGAATTGGTATTGTTAGAATGAGTGGAGATAAATGTTTTGAAGTTTTAAATAAAATATTTAAACCAAAAAAGGAAGAAAATATAGAAAATATTAAGGGATATTCAATAAAATATGGATTTATAGTTGATAATGATGAAATTATTGATGAAGTTTTAGTATCTTATTTTAAAGAGCCAAAGAGTTATACAACTGAGAATATGTGTGAAATTAATACTCATGGTGGGAACATAATAATAAGGAAGATTTTGGAATTATGTTTAAAAAATGGTGCAAATCTGTCAGAACCAGGAGAATTTACAAAGAGAGCTTTTTTAAATGGGAGAATAGATTTATTGCAAGCTGAATCAGTTATAGATGTAATAAATGCTAAATCTGAGAAAGAATTAAAAACTGGAATTAAACAATTAGAGGGAATTTTATCTAAAAAAATTAAAGACATAAAGCAAGAAATACTAGATGTAATGGTAAATGTAGATGTTAGCATTGATTACCCAGAATATGATGTAGATGATGTAACTAATAATCAAATTTTAGATATGTTGGATAGTGTTCAAATTAAATTGGAAAACTTGGAAAAAAGTTTTGATAATGGAAAGCTTATAAAAGAGGGAATAAAAACAGCTATTATTGGTAAACCAAATGCGGGGAAATCTTCACTTTTAAATGCTATTCTTAAAGAAGACAGAGCAATAGTTACAGAATATGAAGGAACTACTAGAGACACAATTGAGGAGTTTGTAAATATAGAGGGAATACCTTTAAAATTGATTGATACGGCAGGAATTAGAAATGCTAAAGATGAGGTAGAAAAAATAGGGATAGTGAAGTCAAGAGAGATAGCTAATGATGCTGATTTGATTATTGCAATTTTTGATTCTTCAAAGGAATTATCTGAGGAAGATGAAGAAATTTTAAATATAATAAAAGGAAAAAAATCTATAATTTTATTAAATAAATCAGATTTAAATAGTATTTTAAAAGAAGATGATAATAGATTTCAAAATATTACGGAAAATATTTTGAAAATTTCAGCTTTAAATGGAGAAGGATTAGAAAATTTATATAATTTAATACAAAATATGTTCAGTTTAAATGAAATAAATATAGATAATGGTGTTATAATAACTAATTTAAGGCATAAAAATTTAATTTCTAAAGCTATATATAATGTAAAAAAGACTAGAAATACTGTAGAAGAAAATATGCCAATAGATATAATAGCTATATTTATAAAAGATATTTTAGAAGATTTAGGAAATATAACTGGAGAATTTGTAACTGAGGATATAATTAACGAAATTTTTGCTAAATTTTGTCTGGGAAAATAAAAGTATAAAATTAAAACGAAAATCAAAAATAAAGCATTTTTATATTATGAGATATATAATTTAATTATTAAAACAGAAAAAGGAAATAAAACGAAAATAAAAAGAATTAAGCATATATGTATAAAAAATGAAAATTATATTTAGAAAAATAGAAATAATATATGAAATCAAGAAACAAATAAGGCGAACAAATAGTTAAGTAAACATAAAATTCAAACGATTAATCTGTAGGTTCAAACTATATAGTTAATTTATACGTTTTATGCAGAATATGTTGGAATTAGTGCAATCGACAAAATTCGACAAAATATAAAATGAACTATTTGGTAAATATTTTTATGAACATAAAAAAAACACTGATTTCTGTTTCTCGAGGAAAGGAAAAATAAATGAGTTATTATGCAGGTGATTATGATATAGCTGTTATTGGAGCAGGGCATGCTGGGTGTGAAGCAGGGCTTGCAGCTGCTAGATTGGGAATGAAAACTTTGGTATTTTCAATAAGTTTAGAAGCTGTTGCAAATATGCCATGTAATCCGCACATAGGAGGAAGTTCTAAAGGACATTTAGTAAGAGAGATAGATGCACTTGGGGGAGAAATGGGGAAAAATATAGATAAAACTATGATTCAAATTAAAATGCTAAATACTTCTAAAGGACCAGCTGTTCATTCTTTAAGAGCACAAGCTGATAGAAAAAGGTATCATATGGAAATGAAACACACATTAGAAAAACAAGAGAACTTGTACTTAAAACAGGGAGAAATTGTGGATATTAAAGTTGAAAATGGTAAGGTAGTGGGGATAGAAACAGCTGTTGGAGCCATTTATAATGTAAAAGCTGTTGTTGTTGCAACTGGAACATATTTAAAAGGAAAAATATATATGGGAGAATTTTCAGAAGAGAGTGGGCCAGATGGTGTGGCTGCTGCTAATAAATTATCTGATTCCTTAAAGAAAATAGGTGTAAATTTAGTTAGATTTAAAACAGGAACTCCTGCTAGAATTAATAAAAGAAGTATTGATTTTAGCAAAATGGAAGTACAAAAAGGTGATGATAATATAGTTCCATTTTCTTTTGAAGATGGAATAAAAGATTTAGATCAAGTAGATTGTTATTTAACATATACTAATGAAGAAACACACAAAATAATAAGAGAAAATTTACATAGATCTCCATTATATGCGGGGAAAATAGAAGGTACAGGACCTAGATATTGTCCATCCATAGAAGATAAGGTTGTTAGATTCAGTGACAAACCTAGACATCAAGCATTTGTTGAACCAGTAGGTTTAGATACAGATGAAATGTATATACAAGGCTTGAGTTCTTCTTTGCCTGAAGATGTACAAATTGCTTTATATCATACTATAGCAGGACTAGAAAATGCAGAATTTACAAGATCTGCATATGCTATTGAATATGATTGCATAGATCCATCTAATTTGAAACTTTCATTAGAGTATAAAGGGATTGAAGGATTATTTATGGCAGGTCAAACTAATGGAACATCTGGATATGAAGAAGCTGCATGTCAAGGTTTAATTGCTGGAATAAATGCATCACAAAAAATAAAGGGAAAAGAACCTGTAATATTAGATAGAACACAAGGATATATAGGAGTTTTAATAGATGATATTGTTACTAAAGGAACAAATGAACCATATAGGATGATGACTTCTAGGGCTGAATATAGGCTTCTTTTAAGGCAAGATAATGCGGACTTAAGACTAACTGAAATTGGACATGATGTAGGGTTAATTTCAGATGAAAGATATAAAAGATTTTTAAATAAAAAAGCTAATATTGAAAAAGAAATACAAAGATTGAAAAATACGGTGGTTAAGCCAACTAAAGAGGTAAATGATTTGTTGATAAAATATGGTACATCAGAACTTACAACAGGAACAAAAATGTCGGAATTATTAAAGAGGACGGAATTGAATTATGAAAAATTAGTTCCAATAGATGGAAATAGGCCGGAACTTACATTACAAGAAAAAGAAGAAGTTGAAATACAAGTAAAATATGAAGGTTATATAAAGATGCAAGAGGCTCAAGTTGAAAAATTTAAAAAGTTAGAAACTAAATTATTATCTGAAAATATAGATTATGAAAAAATAAATGGTTTGAGCTTGGAAGCTAGACAAAAATTAAATAAATTTAAACCACATTCAATAGGACAAGCTTCCAGAATATCTGGTGTTTCTCCTGCTGATATTTCTGTACTTTTAATTTATTTGCAGGTTAATAAAAATAGTAATAATTTAAAATAGTATTAAATATTAAGGAGTATTTATATGAATATAGATAGTTTTAAAGAAAAAATGAGCTTTTATGGAGAAAAAATTAATATAAAGTTTAATGATAAACAATTAAAACAGTTTTATGAATATATGAATTTGCTTTTAGAATGGAATGAAAAAATTAATTTAACAGCTATTGTTGAGCCAGAAGAAATCATATTAAAACATTTTATTGATTCATTGACTATAAATAAATATATAGGAGAAAATAAAACTTTAGCGGATGTTGGAACTGGTGCGGGATTTCCAGGTATACCTTTAAAAATATATAGACCAGATTTAAGCATAACATTAGTAGATTCTTTAAATAAAAGAATTAATTTTTTAAATGAAGTGATTTCTAAATTAAAATTAGATAAAATATATACAGTGCATAGCAGAATAGAAGATTTTGGTAAAAATAAAAAATATAGAGAAAACTATGATTATGTTACAGCAAGGGCAGTTGCAAATTTGGCTGTTCTTTCAGAATATTTAATTCCTATTACAAAAGTAAATGGACAATGTATTTGTATGAAAGGAAGCGAAATTGAGGAAGAAATTACTAATAGTAAAAATGCAATAAAAATATTAGGAGGAAAGATAAATAAAATTGATAAATTTGAATTGCCTAATTCTGATATTTCAAGAAATGTAATTATTATTAATAAATTAAATACTACACCAAGTAAATATCCTAGAAAAGCAGGTATGCCAGTAAAAGAACCTTTGAAATAAAACTTCAAAGGTTCTTTTCTTGTAAAATATTAATATATCAGTCTTTAGAGCTAATATATAAGTTTCCTTGAGTAACTGAAACAAGATAAAAAAATATTATAAAAAAACAAAAAAATATTGACTTTTTTTTCATAATTGTATATTATAAATATAGAACAAAAACGAATTAATAAGTAAAAATTAACTTAAATAGAATGGAGGCTAAACAAGTGGGAAAAATAATATCAGTAGCAAATCAAAAAGGTGGTGTAGGTAAAACTACAACAACTATAAATTTAAGCACTATGTTAGCTAAAAAAGGGAAAAAAGTATTATTAATAGATGCAGATCCTCAGGGAAATGCAACAAGTGGTGTTGGAGCAGAAAAGGATGTAGAACTTTCTACTTATGATATTCTAGTAGCAGATACTGAAATGGAAGAAGCAATTGAAGGAACAATAATAAAAAATTTATTTGTATGTCCTTCAAATATAAACTTAGCTGGTGCAGAAGTAGAATTAGTTTCTATGATGTCAAGAGAACAAAGATTAAAAGAAAAATTAGAAAGTATAAAAGATGAATTTGATTATATCTTAATAGATTGTCCACCATCATTAGGATTAATAACTTTAAATGCATTTACAGCTTCAGATAGTGTTTTAATACCAGTACAATGTGAATATTATGCATTAGAAGGATTAGGACAACTTATAAATACTATAAATTTAGTAAAAAAACATTTAAATAAAAAAATAGAAATAGAAGGAGCTCTTCTTACAATGTATGATGCAAGAACAAACCTTTCTAATCAAGTTGTAAAAGAAGTAAAGAAATATTTTAATGATAAGGTATATAAAACAGTTATACCAAGAAATGTAAGGCTAAGTGAAGCTCCAAGTTATGGAATGCCTATAACAGAATATGATCCCAGATCAAAAGGAGCTAAGACTTATGAAAAATTCACAAAAGAATTTTTAAAAATAAACGAAGCTGAAAAGAAAGCAAAACATATGATGTAATTTTTTAGATAGGAAGGTGATTAAAATGCCTAAAAAAACAGGGTTAGGAAAAGGACTAGATGCATTATTTGGACCAGTACCAGAAGAAGAACAACAAAAAGAAAATGATATATTAAAAAATTTAAAAATAACAGAAGTTGAACCTAATAGAGAGCAGCCAAGAAAAAATTTTAATCAAGAAGCTTTAGAAGAACTTGCAAATTCTATAAAAGAATATGGATTAATTCAACCTATTATAGTAACTCAAAAAGATGGGTATTATAGTATTATAGCTGGAGAAAGAAGATGGAGAGCATGCAAAATAGCAGGTTTAGAAGAAATACCAGCAATTGTTAGAGAAGATAATGAAAGAAAAAACAATGAAATAGCATTAATTGAAAACATTCAAAGAGAAGATTTAAATCCATTTGAAAAAGCTTTAGGAATTAAAAATTTAATGGAAACATACGGATTAACACAAGAAGAAGTTTCAAAAAAACTTGGAAAGAGTAGAAGTGCTATTGCAAATACTGTTAGAATTTTAAATTTAGAACCACGTGTATTGGAATTTGCAAAGCAAGGAAAATTAACTGAAGGACATTGCAAGGCATTACTTGCAATTACAGATCCAGAAAAACAATATATGATCGCAGTAGATATGATTGAAAGAGGAACAACTGTTAGAGAATTAGAGCAAAGAAATAAAAAAATAAATCAAAAACAAGTATCAAAAGAAGATTTAAAAAAAGCAAATATTTTATATAGAGATATAGAAAATACTTTTCAAGGATTTTTTGGAACAAAAGTTAAATTAGACCCAGGTAAGAAAAAGGGAAAAATAATTATAGAATATGCATCAAATGATGATTTGGAAAGAATATTAAGTTTGATGAAGTAGGAAGGTATTTAAATGCAAAAAATAATAGATTTTTTTAAAACAGATAATTATTTAGTGGTTTTAAGCTTTTTTGTTATAATTTTATTTATTGGATTTATAATATTATTAGTTAATAATATAAATATGAATAAAAAATATAAAAATTTTATGAAGAAATTAGGAAAAGGTAAAGACTTAGAAGAAGATTTAGAAAATTTTATGTATAAAGTAGATAGAGTTGAAAAACAAAATGCTGAAATAACTAATTTTTGTAAAAGTTTAGATGAAGATATATCTAAATGTATTCAAAAAGTTGGAATACTAAGATATAGTGCTTTTAAGGATACGGGAAGTGATTTGAGTTTTGCAGTTGCTTTATTGGATGAAAAAAATGATGGTGTTGTTTTTAATGGTATTTATTCAAGAGAAATGTCTAATATTTATGCTAAGCCGGTTGAAAAAGGTAATTCTAAATATACTTTATCAGATGAAGAAGTTGAAGCAATAAAAAAAGCTGTAAATTCTAATAATTTATATAAAGCAAGGTAAAATTAAAAAATATAAAAATTTCTATTGACAAATGTTTTTAAAAATGCTAATATAAATACTGTCGTTAGGCAGCCTTAAAAATATTTGTCTAATATATGGAGAGGTGGTCGAGTTGGTTTATGGCACCAGTCTTGAAAATTGGCGTAGGTTAATAGCCTACCGTGGGTTCGAATCCCACCCTCTCCGCCAAACTTTTATATAGATATAAGACCATAAATTTATAATTTTATAGATTTAAGTTTTTATATCTTTTTTTATATATTTGGAGATGTACCCAAGTGGTGAAGGGGACTGTTTGCTAAACAGTTAGGTCCCGAAAGGGGCGCGGAGGTTCGAACCCTCTCATCTCCGCCATATTATAAAAGAATATAGAAATGTAAAGTTTTTATATTCTTTTATTGTTTTTGATATAAAAAATGGGTAATACAAATAAGAAAAATATTTATTGTTGGAATAAAAATATAAAATGAAAGCTTAAAACTGTGGTGAGAGCTTTTATTTTTTTAAGTAAATTAATTAATATAAATTTTATTTTATATAGTATTATAAAAATTTAAAAAAAATCACAAAAAAGTTGACAAATAGTAATAAATATTGTAAAAGTAAATAAATGGAATAAAAAATACAAGAAAATTTATTAAAAATAGTAAAAAAATATCTAAAAAAGTAAAAAAAAGTTGAAAAAAAAAACAAAATAAGTTATAATCATTGTATAGGGTAAGAAAGATGGTGATTTAGTGAACAAAATAAGTAAAATATTTATAATATCAATTATTATCCTTTTATTTGTAAATATATCTAATAAAGTTCGTGCTGTAGAAATACAAAGTGAGATGGATGAAATTAAATTAGCAACTACATCAATAAATCCAGATGACTATGACCCTTCAAAAAATCCGTTAACAACAACTGATGCAGAAAAGGTAACTAAAAAGGTAGGGGTTGTATTAGGAGCTATTAGAAATTTTAGTGCAGTAGTTTCTGTTATCGCATTAATGATAATAGGTCTTAAATATATGTTAGGAAGTGTAGAAGAAAAGGCAAATTATAAAGCAACTATGATGCCATATATAATAGGATGTGTAATGGCTGTTGCTGGAACTACATTGGTTTCTTTTATATATGATGCTGTTAACTAATATAAATAAAACAAAGTAGGTGATGACAATGAGGTCAAAATCATTAATAATTATTATTCTAATATTAGTGATAAATATAATATTTCTTAATATAAATAAAGTACAAGCAGATGCAATTTCAGATGGGATTACTGGAGGAGATAGTTTTTTAGATGCAGGAAAAAGTAATATTGTTAGTATAGATACATCTAAATTACAAGATACTTCAAATGTTGTATATAATATTTTACTATTAGCTGGCATGGTTGTAGCTGTTGTAATATCTGGAATTTTGGGAATTAAATTTATGATTGGTTCAGTTGAAGAAAAAGCTCAAATTAAAGATGCTCTAATACCTTTTATTATAGGCTGTGTGGTTGTATTTGGTGCATTTGGAATATGGAAGATATTTATCAATATAGGAAAAAATTTATAAATTAGTTATTAAAGTTTACTTAGAATACTAGGTAATTTTATATAAATATAAAAATAAAAAAGGAGGAAATAAACATGAAAAATTCAATGAAAATACTTACAGCAATATTATTAATAGTAATGATTGTTACTTTTACATCTAGTGTATTTGCAGCAGGAACAGCAGTAAAACCAGGAGACTTAGAATCAAAGGTTGATTATGGAAATGTAAATGATAGAAACAATTTAATGACTAAAGCTGGAAAAATAATGGGTATGATAAGAAATGTTTCTGCTATAGCAGCTGTAATCATAATAATGGTTTTAGGTGTAAAATATATGCTAGGAAGTGTAGAAGAAAAAGCAGATTACAAAAAATCTTTTGTGCCATTAATAATAGGAATTGTATTAGTAGTAGCTGCAACAAGTATTGCAACATTTATATTTGGTATAATAGATTAATTATAGAAAGGATAATTCTTTTGAATTATTCTTTTTTTATGCTTAAAAATAAAAAACAAATGCCCGTAAGAAAAAAACATTTATTTAAAAAAACAAAATATTACAACAATGTTACAAATCTATTAAATTTCCACTTTTTTTGATAAAAACTATACAATTATCCACAAGTTTATGTTATAATATATATTGTAAAAATGTAAATTTTAGAATACGGAGGAGAAAACTATGCAAACCTATGAAATACCAAGAAATTATAAAGGAGAAGGAAGAATATTATTTATATTTTCAACTAAAGGACTAATATATACATCTATTGGTGCTGGAGTTGGATTAGTATTTTATTTTATATTGAAAATATTAGGATTTTCAATGATAGGACTTATTATTACATTGATATTTGCAGCAATTGGTTTTGCCATAGGAACATTTAAAGTACCAGAGTCAAATGCTTTTGAGATAACGAAAAAAACAGGAGGAGAAAATATTGATGATGTTATTCTAAGATGGATAAAGTTTAAGAAGAATGCTAATAAAATTTATGTTTATAAAGCGGAGGAGGAAACAAAAGATGAACAATAATCAAATGATGAATTTATTAACAATATTGTTAGGAATTATGATTAGTATATTATTTATTTTATGTATTATTTTTGTAGTGTTAAAATTAAAAAGCAGTAAACCAAAAAATAAAAATAAGAAAGAAGAAAAAAATGTAGTTAAAAAAGGAACTGGAACTACTACACCTCAAAGCTATACAAAACAATCTATTTTTAAATTTATGGAATTTGATAAAATTGATGATAATATGATTGTACAAAAAGATGGAAAAAGATTTTTAATGGTTATAGAGTGTCAAGGCATAAATTATGATTTGATGTCTGGACTTGAAAAAAATAGTGTAGAACAAGGTTTTTTACAATTTTTAAATACATTAAGATATCCAATTCAAATATATGTACAAACCAGAACGGTTAATTTGTCAAGTAGTATAAATACATATAAAGAAAAAATAGATGAAATTTCTAAGCAATATGCAACTAAAAAAATGGAATACAATCAAAAAGTACGTTCAGGACAATATACAGAACAGGAACTTGCAAAGGAAAAATTTGAACTTGAAAGACAAAGGAATTTATATGAATATGGAATTGATATAGTTACTAATACAGAAAGAATGAGCTTAAATAAAAATATATTAAGCAAACATTATTATGTAATAATTCCATATTATCCAGAAGAATCATCAAATAGTAATTTTGACAAGGAAGAAATTTCTAATTTAGCATTTTCTGAATTATATACAAAATGCCAATCTGTAGTAAATTCATTATCTGTATGTGGAATAAATAGTAAAATACTTGATTCAACAGAATTAGCTGAATTATTGTATGTAGCATATAACAGAGATGAGTCAGAAGTATTAAATTTAAGAAGAGCTTTAAATGCGGGATATGATGATTTATATTCTACAGCTCCAGATGTACTAGATAAGAGAATGAAAGAATTAGATATTAAAATAGAAGAAGATGCTATAAAGAAAGCTAATGAAGTTTTATTTGATGTAATGGAAGAAAACCAAAAACAAAAGAGAATCAAACAAAAAGAAGAAGAATTAGATAGGTTAATTGATCAAATGGCAATGGCATTAATAGAAGAAAATAAAAGAACAGTTGGAGAAGACGTTGCAAATCAAGCTATTGAAAAAATAGAAAAAGATAGTAAAAAGACAAAAGATAAAGGAGGAGAAGAAAATGGGCAAAAAACAAAAACAACAAGAAGAAAAACTACAAGAACAGCTTAGAGAAGCACAGGAAGAAGAAGTAAAAATACTTAAGAAGAAAACTATAAAAGAATTGATAGCACCATCAGGAATAGATGCATCTAATATAGACCATTTGGAGATAATTTCTAATACTAAAAGATACGCAAGAAGCTTTTTTGTATCATCTCTTCCTAGAATGTGTACTTTTCCAGAGTTATTTAGAGATATGTACATGTTTGGGGATATAAATACATCAATATATATTAATCCTATTAAAGAAGAAAAATCTCAAAATGATTTAAATAGAGTAATAAACGAATTGGAAACTGAAAGAATTGTTGCTGCTGATAAAGGTAATATAAATAGAGAAAGTACTATTTCTCAAAAAAGATTTGAGGCAGAACAATTAAGAGATGAGATTGCGGCAGGTTTTAATAAATTGTTTGAGGCTTCTATAATATCAACTATTTTTACATATAGTTTAGAAGATTTAGATAGGCAAACAAAGTTGTTGTCTTCTGAAATGTCTAAATCATTAGTAGGAATAAAAACGGCATGGGGAATGCAAGAAGAAGCTTTTAAATCAAACTTGCCTTTTATGCAAGACAAGATAAATAAAACACATACATTTGATAGAAATTCAATGGGAACAGTATTTCCTTTTACAACTTCAGAGGTTGGACATCCTACAGGAGTGCCTTTAGGATTTAATAAACAAACAGGTACACCAATATTATTTGATAATTTCCATTCATCACTTACAAATTATAATATGGTTATATTTGCTAAGTCTGGTGCTGGTAAATCTGTTACAATGAAAACTTTAATATCTAGGTCATCTGTTCTTATGGGAATAGAAAGTTTGGCACTAGATGCTGAAGGGGAATATACAATAGTTGCTGAAAGTCTAGGGGGAATAAATGTTGTAATTAGTCCTACTTCAAAAACTGTTATAAATTTGTTTGATTTGGAAACAGAAATTATAAAAGATGAAATTACTGGAAAAGAAAGAATAACTTTAAACATAGAAAATAAAGTAGAAGATGTTACTCAAGCTTTAGTAACTATGGCTAAAGGAAGTACAAGGTCAGATGAAGTAAATGAATTAACAAAACAAATTATAGCAGAATCTGTCGCAGAGGAATATGCAGCACTTGGAATAAATAGTAATCCAGACAGTTTGTATAAAACTGCAAATGGAAATTTGATGCAGGGAAATTTATTTACAAAAGAGAAAAAAGATATGCCAACAATTGGTTCTTGGTATAAAAGAATTGAAGCAAAGGCTAGGGAAAATACAAATAAAGATTATCAATATCATTATAGTTATTTACTAAAAGTTATGAAACAATACATAAGAGAATATGATGGACAAATGGCTTATTTTGATGGTCAATCAACATTTGAATTGTTGGAAGGAGCACCATTTATAAATTTGGATATTTCCCAATTGGAGGAAAGGTTTGCAAGACCACTTGCACAACAAATTTTGCTTTCTTGGATTTGGGAAAAATTTGTTAAGAAAAACAGTGAAGATAGAAAAAAAGCTACACAAAAGAGAGTTTTAGTTGATGAGGCTTGGATGTTGTTGCCATATCCAGAGGCAGTAGATTTTTTAAATAAAATGGCAAGACGTGCGAGAAAAAGAAATGTTTCTTTGGCTATTGTTTCTCAAAGATTCCAAGACTTTTATGAGAAACCAGAGGCTCAAGCGGTTCTTACTTCTTCAGATACAAAATTATTTTTAGCACAAGATAAATCTGAAATACAATACTTAAAAGAAGTGTTTAAACTTTCAGAAGGGGAGGCTAACTTTTTAGTAACTTGCCAAAAAGGTGAGGGATTGCTAAAAGTTGGTGCAGATTCGGCAATATTAAAAATAATGCCAACAAGAAAAGAATTTGAGTTTGTTGAAACAAATTTAAATCAAATTGCAAAAAGAAATAATGCATAAAGTATGCAGGGAGGTTTAAACTTTATGAGGATTTTTCAAAGTAAAAATATGAAATTGTTTAAGAAGTTAGTAATATTTACAGTAATTTTAGTTATAATTGGTTTCTCTCTTTCTGGAGAAGTTCAGGCAAAAGATAGTACTAAAGGTGGAAAATTATTAAATCCAATAGGGGAATTACTGGTTTTTACTGGTGATGGAATAATGAATATTGTTCATACTGTATTATATAGTCAAATAGATACTACCATAACTGTTGATTTAACAACAAGTATTTTGGGAATTATTGCTACAATAGCTGTTGGTTTAATTGCGGCAGCGGCGGCAGCAGTATTGTGTGTTGTTACTTGTGGTGCATTTGCAGCAGTACTGGCAACAATAGGCTTAACTATAGGAACAGTTGGGGCTGGGACAGTTCTTATAGTGGGGGCAACAGCAGGAGTTTGTGCAGCAGTAGCTTTTAATGCTAATGTGTTGCCAGATGTTATAGAAATTCCTGTATATCAAATTTCACCTGATAAAATATTTTCTAATGAAATACTATTATTTGATGTAGATTTTTTTAATCCGAAAGAAGATGAAGTTCTAAAAGATAGAAACGGAAATGAGGTATACAATAATGATGGAACATTAAGATATTTACAATCAACAGCGAAACAATTAAGAACGGCAATAGCAAATTGGTATAATATTTTAAGAGATATTGCTATAGTAGTATTATTGTCTATATTGGTTTATATAGGAATTAGAATATTAATTTCTAGTGCATCTAATGATAAAGCGAAATATAAACAGATGCTGGTAGATTGGATAGTAGCTATATGTTTATTGTTTGTTATGCAATATATAATGTCATTTTCTAATTTATTTATTGGAAAAGTTACAGAATTAGTAAAAACTACAAAAACATCTAATGGGTATACAACATTTATAGAAGATAAAAATGGCAAAGTTTCAGAGAAATTGGATGATTTAGGATATGAATATAAAATAGAAGAACAAGATGGCAAAAAATTTGTGGTATGGCCAACAAATTCATTAGGGTTTGCTAGACTAGAAGCACAGATGGCAAAAAATGAAAATACAACGTTTGCCGGATATTCGCTAGTATTCTTTATTTTAGTATTATTTACAGTATATTTTATAGTAACTTATTTAAAAAGGGTATTATATATGGCATTTTTAACAATTATAGCACCATTTGTTGCTATGACATATCCGTTAGATAAGATAAATGATGGAAAAGCACAAGCTTTTAATATGTGGTTTAAAGAATATATATTTAATTTATTAATACAACCTATGCATTTATTATTGTATACAATGTTAGTAACATCAGCTTATGAGTTAGCATCTACAAATATTATATATAGTTTAGTAGCTTTAGGGTTTATGATGCCAGCAGAAAAATTATTACGTAAATTCTTTGGATTTGAAAAAGCACAGACTCCTGGATTGTTAGCTGGTCCAGCGGGAGCTGCGATGACAATGTCTGCAATGAATAAACTATTGGGAAAAGGGCCAAAAGGTGGACCAGGAAAATCTCCATCAGGTAATAGTACAAAATCAGATTCTGATAGTGTTGAAAAACCACCTAGAATTAATAAAGATTTTGACAAAGATGAATATATATTTGGTAATGGAGTAACTACGGGAGGAACCACACCACAAGTAGGAGGTACTACTGGAGGAACTATACCACAAGTAGGAAGTACTGCGGGAGGAACTACACCACCAATAGGAGGTACTACTGGAGGAGTTACACCACAAGTAGGAGGAACTACGGGAGGAGCTACACCACCAATAGGAGGCACTACAGGAGGGGTAACTACACCACAAGTAGGAGGCACTACAGGAGGGGTAACTACACCACAAATAGGTGGTACTACAGTAGGAGGAGCTACACCACAAGTAGGAAGTACTGGGGGAGGAACCACACCACAAATAGGTGGAACAACAGGAGGAGTAACCTCACAAATAGGCGGTAGTCCAAGTGGAAATAATAAGAATAAACAAAAAATTTCAAAACCTACATTTAAGCAACGTTTTGGTGACAATTTAAGATCATATAAACCGGCAATGAGATATTGGTCTAAAGGAATGAAAAATAAGATGCAGGACAAAATTAAAAATGCACATCCTTTGAGAACTGGAGCGAGAATGGTTGCTGGAATTGGAACAGCAGCTGCAACTGGGGCTATTGGATTAGGAGTAGGTCTTGCAGGAGGAGATTTTACAAAAGCATTCCAATATACAACAGGAGCTGCATTAGCAGGATACAAATATGGAACAGGTGAAATGGAAGGTATACAAAAAGATATACAAATTGATGGACTTGATGAGATACAAGAAAGAGCAAAATATGAAAATGAAGAAAGATATGAAGATGCTAAACAACAAGAATATATAGAGAAATATCAGAAAGATACAAAAAATCAATTTGAACTTGAAAGAAAGTATAAAGATAAAGCAAAAGTAAAAGAAATAATGAAAAATGATATACCTGAATTTATAAACAATGGTGTAACAGATATGAAAGATATTACTACAATTTTGGAAATGAGAGATAATAATCAAATAAAAGATATAGATGAAGGAATTGCAATAAAAAAATATTCATCATTAATAGGTGCAGATTCGACTAAAATATCATCAAAGAAAAGAAAAGAATGGAACGATACATTTAAAGATAGATTTTCAAAAAATGATAAATATAAAAATCAAGATCCGGATGATATGGCAAAAAAATTATTTGAAAAAATAGATGCATTTAATAAAATTAAATATAGTAAATAAGTAGGAGGACTATAATTATGTATAAATTAATAAGGTTTTATAATCAAAATAGAAAGAAGATATTAATAACTATACTAATTATAGTCTTTATACTTGGTATAATTCAGTTATTAAATTATTTTGTTAAAGTTAATAAAGAGGAAAAAATAAATCCAGATAATGTAATAATAAAAAATAATACTAACAGTCAAGGAGTTATTTCTGATAAATCAGCTGTTTCAGGGGAAAATGTGTCAAGTACAAAATTGAAAAAAGATACAGATGTTATAAATGAATTTATTAATTATTGTAATGAAGGAAATATTGATTCAGCTTATAATTTATTAACTGAAGAATGTAAAGAAGAAATGTTTACAACAGTAGAAGATTTTAATAATATTTATTATTCAAAGCTTTTTGATAGTAATAAAACTCATACAATTGAGAATTGGATAGGAAATACATATAAAGTTAATTTTACAGGAGATATTTTAACAACAGGTGATGTAAATGAACAACAAACAAAAAGAGATTATATAACAGTAGTGAAAGAAGATGGAGAAAGTAAGTTAAATATTAATAATTTTATCAGAAGAGAGAAGATTGACAAGCAAGTAGAGAATAATAAAATAGAAATAAAAGTAGAAAAAGCAGATATATATATGGATTCAATTACATATACAGTTTATATTAAAAATAATTCATATAGAACTATAATGATGGATCCTCTTACTAATGTTGATACTATGTATATTGAAGATAGTAATGGTGTACAATATTCAGCTTATACTCATGAGATTGCTAAAGAAAATTTAAATTTAGGAGTATCACAAGCAAAAAAAGTTGATATAAAATATTATAGTAAATATTCTTCAACTAAAGATATAACAAAGATGGTTTTTTCAAATGTAATATCTGATTTTGAAAGATATGATAGCCTTAGAGATAAGAGTAAATATGGAAATTATCTTGGAATAGAAATTAAGATATAGGATATTAAAAGGAGAATTATTTTGTAAAAATGAAAGGGCTTTTTAAAAAATTTTTTAATACCATATTAATAAAGTTAATAATGATAATTAGCATTATTTTCCTATTATTTTCAGCATGTATGTATTTTATAACAATAGATGATGGAACTTATAATGAGGGAGATAATAAAAATGCACCATATGCTGTAAGTCAGTATACTAAAAATATTTCATTTGATGATAGCGGAAAAATAAAAAGTGGTATGACTGCTAAGGAATTATGGGATGAAATGATAAAAAATAATAATAGAGCTTTAGAATATGTAGATACACCTGAACAGTTGTTAAAATTAATGAATGCAGAATTAGTAACACAGTTTTTAGATACTAGGAGTAATCCAGATGAGCCTATTGATTGGAATGATGAAAAATTAAATGATATTAACTCAAATGATGTACAGGGAATTGTTAAATTAAAGAGAGCAGATGTATCAGGAAGCAATTATACAATGACATATGTTAGCCCATCTACTTTCCAATCATATATAGATAATTATAATAATTCAGGTTCTGATGCAGACAAAAATAATGCTTTAAAACATTTTACAATAGAGGCTGTAAATTATGTTAGTAGTGGACAAGCTGCAACAATATCGGCAGGAGAGACAGTAAGTGTTCCTACAGGGTTGGGAAATGTACATACCTATATGGGATGGCAGAAAATTACAAGTACTACATCATCACAGTACAAATTAAGAGAATTAGCAGGAATGAATTTTGACCAAGAAGGTTTTGGGATAATTAATGGTAGATATGTTATTGCTTGTACTACAACATATGGTACTGTTGGAGATTATGTAGATTTTTATCAAGAAGATGGTTCAGTAATTCCTTGTATTATAGGAGATATAAAAAATCAAAAAGATACTGGATGTACAGAATGGGGACATAACAATGGTAAATGTATTATTGAATTTGTTGTAGATATGAATACTTGGTATAATAGTGGACATCCAAATCCAGGAACATCCCAGTGTCATCCTGAATGGCATCAAAATATAGTAAAAGCGGTAAATGGTGGTAGTTATTTTGATAATCCTGATTTTTCAGGTGAAGGAATAACTGCAAATGGAAATGTTGCTAATACTGATAATAATGCAAATAATGAAGAAGAAAACAAAGTTACTACAATTACTAAATATTATGCTAAGGTTGCTACTTGGACAGAACAGACAACAACTGTAACAAGTAATGATCCAGATGTTTCAGAGAGTACAGAATCAAGTCACAGTATGCAATCAACAAGTATTAATTATCAAGATCTAGTAAAGGGATATACAATGCCATTTGAATATTTATGGGCATTTTTAGTAACAGGAGAAAATGTTGATTTTTCATTGGAATTAGCAGATTTAGTTTATAATAGTAAAATGGAAATTACTGTATATGATAATTTGGAAACAGATACAGATACTTTAATTGATACTTATACAAAGAAAAAAAGAATTGATACTACAGCGGGAGTAACAATAAATTATGGCAATCAATCTGTAAGTGAAAATAGTACACCATTTGAAAGTGCGTGGAGAGATGAGGAATCAAATAATTATAAGGTAACACAAGTGACAGTTACAAAAACTAATACATTAAATGTCGCTTTAACGCAAGCTGATGTGTGGTTTGTAAAATATACTCAGGAATATGGACATGAACAACCTACAATTATAAATTCTAATGAAAATAAAGAACCAATTGAAGATAAAGATTATCCAAGCCAACCAGATTCTATAATTAATGATGATATTTATAAACATGCAGAAAGCTTATTAGGGGAAAAGAAAGAAATATATGAAAAATCATATGAATATGTTTCTGGTGTAGTAAATAGTGTTGAGAGTAAAATTTATAATGCGACTGTTAATAGAGAAGTCGTAAGCAAAAATGAGATGCAGACTATTAATTATGTATCTTCACCTCCAGAAGTAGAAGAAAAATCAGATCCTAAATCAAGTTCACCAAATTTTGTAACTATTTTTCTAAAAAATGAGTACATGTATACAAGACAAAAGATATTTGATATTTTATCTTGGATATTTGAAATATTAGAAAATAATCAGTCTACATCTGATATGGTAGATTTAACTAAATATTTATTATATAAAGCTACTGGAAACAATTATGGAGTTAAAAAATTTAATTTTAGTGAATTTACTTCTAGTTTTAATTCAATAACAGATAGTAACACAGGTTCATCTGCCGAAGGTTCAAATATAGTACAAATAGCAAAAGGAAAGCTAGGTTCTAAATATGTATTACGGAGCTAAAGGACCAAATGAATTTGATTGTTCTGGTTTTGTATATTGGGTATATAAGCAAGTGGGAATTAATGTTCCTGGATCTACAGATGCATATAAATCATATATAGGTAGTGCAAAAGAAATATCTTGGACTGAAGCTAAACCAGGTGATATATTATTGGTTACTGCTTCTGAAAGAGGAACGACCTATGGTCATGCTGGAATTTATTTAGGAAATGATGAATATATTCATGCTCCTCAAACAGGTGATGTTGTAAAAATTTCCCAAAATGCTAAAAGTAAATTTAAACATGTATTTAGATTTTATACAGAAGCAACAGGGGGAACAGCCGTTAAAGGTGATGGATATGATAGTGAAATAACTTTTAATAATAGAAAATATAGGGAATATAAGCAATCAAGAGGAAGTTATATGACAGCGGGATTTGGAATAGGAAAATGTAGTGCACATGGTGCTGCACATGTACATAATAATGGTTGTGGACCAACTTCTGTAGCAATTGTTGCTAGTGGATATGGAAAAAATTACAGTCCAGGAGACATTGCAGGATTAATGGGAGGAGCCGGAACACAATCAAGTGGAAGTACTATTTCAGATGTATTAAATGAGATAGGAATAACTTCACATGCAGTATATTCACCTACAAAAAATGCATTAAAAGAACAATTATCAGCAGGTAGACCATTTGTAGTTTCAGTAGATAATAGTATGAATAATTTATTTACAAAAAATGGACACTTAATGGCAGTTTTATCAATAGATGCTAATGATAATGTTTATGTAAGTAACCCTAATCCATCTACTAAAAATGGTTGGGTTCCATTAGATACATTATATCAATGTTGCAGTGGCAAATATGCGATTTTTATAGATCAAGATTAAAATGCATAAGGGAGTAAAAAAATGAATAATTTAAAAAAAATAATATTTTCAATTTTATTAATTATAATAATTATTATAATTATAATGACTTTAATGATTTTTTTTGGAAAAAAAGAAAATAATAAAGATGGTAATTTGGATAATATTGAAGATGGTGCAGAAATTAAGCCAGAAGAAGATACTAATGGTTTTGTAGATGTTAGTGACTTTAGTATAGGGTGTTCAGTAATAGATTCTTTAAAAAAATGTATAGAAAATATTAAAAATAATGAAAATGTAAGTATTGATGATGAAGAAGTTGATACTGAGTCAAATTTAGAAGTTATTTATGATTTGTTAGATAAGAATTATATAAATAATAATAAAATTAATTTAAATAATATAAAATCTTATATATATGAAATAGATGAGAATGCTGTATTAATACCAATGCAAATGAAGGTAAGATATGAAGAAAATATTAATACTTATATTTTAAGAGCATATTTAGCTGGAAATTCAGTTCAAGAAAGATATTTTATTATAAGAATTGATAATAAAAATCAAACATTTTCTATAGAGCTTATAAATGAGGAAATTAGTGATATTGAAAAATTAAAGGTAGAAAAAAATGATAATTCTATTGAGAAAAATGATTATAATAATTTTGATGTAGAAATAGTAAATGATGGAAGAATGATGCAGCAATATTTAGAGCATTATAGAAATTTAATAATAAATTGTCCAGAAGTTGCCTATAATGATTATTTAGATGATAAATATAAAGAAAAAAGATTTGGATCAATAGATAACTTTAAAAAGTATATAAATGATAATATTGATGAAATAAGTTCTATTGGGGCAACTAAATATTTAGTTGAGCAAAATGATAATGATATAACATATGTATGCCTAGACCAATATAATAATACATATAGTTTTGAAATATCAACAATATTTAATTATAAAATTAAATTAGATACATACACTTTGACTAGTGAAAAATTTATAACTACATATAATAATTCAGATAATAAAGATAAAGTAATGATGAATATTGATAAATTTGTTATGATGTTAAATAGTAGAGATTATGATTCAGCTTATAAATTATTAGATGAAAGTTTTAGAAACAATAATTTTGGTACTGAAGAAGATTTTGAACAATATATTAAAAATAATTGTCCATCACATTATGATGTAGAGTATGAATCTTTTGAACAAAAGGGAAATGATATTTTTACACAAAAAATTTCATTGTCTAGTATTAATAATAAAAATAGTAATGATGTAAAATTAAATATAGTAATGAAATTAGAGGAAGGAACAAACTATGTAATATCATTTAGTATTGAATAAAAGAGGTTGCAAAGCAACTTCTTTTGTTTTATAATATCAATATAATCTATAAAGGAGTGAGCCTATGATAGAAATAAAAAAAATATCAAAAAAATATAAAAAAAGTGATAAGGTTATAGACAATTTAAATCTAACAATAAATGATGGAGAAATATTTGGTTTTTTAGGGCCGAATGGGGCAGGAAAGACAACTACTATAAAGATGATAACTGGAATACTAGAAATAGATGAAGGGGACATTATAATCGATGGTAAAAGTATTCAAAAAGAGCCATTAGAAGCAAAAAAATTAATAGGACTAGTTCCAGATAATCCAGATGTATTTTTGAAATTAAAAGGAATTGAATATTTAAATTTTATTGCAGATGTTTATAATGTTTCAACAAAAGATAGAATAGAAAGAATAAAAAAATTATCCGAGAAGTTTGAAATTATAGATGTATTAAATAATAAAATAGAAAGTTATTCACACGGAATGAGACAAAAATTATTAATAATAGGGGTATTATTGCATAATCCAAAAAATTGGATATTAGATGAGCCAATGACTGGATTAGATCCTAAATCTTCATTTGAGTTAAAGAAAATTATGAAAGAACATGCAAACAATAATAATACAGTATTTTTTTCAACACATATTTTAGATGTTGCGGAAAGATTATGTGATAGAATAGGAATAATAAATAAAGGAAAATTATTGTTTGTAGGAACATATGAGGAAATGAAAAATGAATTAAAAGAAAATAAATCTTTAGAAGAATTATTTATGGAGATAACAAAAAATGGTTAGAAATATATTTAAGTTAACAAAAATATTTTTTAAAAACTCATTCCAAAATCCCTATATTATAGATGAGAAGACAAATAAAATTAATAAAAAATCAATTTTTGTGTGGTTAATAATTATTGTAACAATGGCAATTACATATTTTAGCTTTGAGATAATAAAAGTATTGGTTGGAATAAATAAACCTACAATATTTTTAAATGTTCTTTTTTTAATTTTAGATATAATCATGGCTTTTCAAGTAATTTTGGCAAGTACCAATGTGTATTTTTTTTCAAAAGATTTAGATATGGTCTTGCCTTTGCCAATAAAAGCAGAAGAATTATTGATTTCAAAATTTAATACTATATTAATTAATTTATATTTTACAGAATCAATATTTGCTGTTTTTCCTTTAATAATTTATGGAATTTTAACTAATTCGGGAATATTTTTTTATTTTTATACAATTATTATTTTATTAATTTTTCCTATTTTAATTAATTTAATTATAAGTATTATTATGATGTTTTTGATAAAATTATCTAAATTTATTAAAAATAAAGATATTTTTCAAATAATAATAACTTTAATTTTTATTTTTTTAATATTATTTTTAGAATTTAAAATATTTAATAATATAATAGGAAAAATAGATAATAATTTAAGTATAGATAGTGAGCAGGTTATAAGTACAATTAATAATTTAAATAATAAATTAGAAAATATAAATAATTATTTTTTAATTATTAATCCTACTATAAAAATATTAAATAATTATAATAAATTAATTTCTATTTATTATTTAATAAAAATAATTTTTATTAATTTAATATTTTTATTATTATTTATTTTTATCGGAAAAAAATATTATTTAAAAAATATTTTAAATAATATTAATAATTTTTATATAAAAAAAATAAATAAAAATAATATAGAAAAAAAATTAAAAAAAATAAATATAAAAAAATCATATTTAAAAAAAGAAGTTAAAATATTATTTAATACTCCAATATTTTTTATTAAATGCATTTTTCCAACTATAATAATGGTGGTCTCATTTGTGATTATTGTTTTATTAGCTTTACCAAATTTACGAATAATTTTAACAACAAATTTATTTCGGTGAAGATATTGTATTTTCTGTAGATTTAAGTGTTATTTGTTTGGTATTAGGTATTATACAAATTATATTTACAATGTCTAATATTTCTATAAGTTCAATATCACGTGAAGGAAAAGATGCTATATATATGAAATTTATTCCTGTAGATTTTTATAAACAATTTTTATATAAATCTATGCCACAAATTTTTGTAAATATAATTATTATATTTATGGTTTTAATTTTAGTAAAATTAATTTTTCCGAATTTTAATTTTATTTATTTAATATTTTTATTTATTTTAGCTAATTTATTAAATATATTAAATAGTAATTTAATGGTTTTAGTAGATTTTTATAAGCCTAATTTAAATTGGAATGCGGATTATGAGGCAATAAAAAATAATAATAAATTATTTCAATATGTTTTAACTATAATTATTATATTATTATTAATTTATTTTCATAAAATATTTTTTGATATTAATTTAAATTTGGCATGTATTTTAATAATATTAATTTTAATAATATTAATATTAATTATAAATAAAATAATAAAAATAAATATTAATAAAATATTTAAAAAAATAAATTAAATAAAAAATAATTAGGTAAATTAAAAATAAATATAAATAAAATATAAAAAATAAAAATAATATATTAAATATTATTTTTATTTTTTTCTATTTAAAAATATTTAAAAATAAATTAACAATAAATTTTATAGCAGAATTTTCATTATATAAATTAATTAAATAATTTTTTGTAAAAGGAATATGCCATAAAATAAAACTAATAATTAATAAAAAAATAATTGTTAAAAATAAAGCTAAAAAATCTTTAAATTTTCTTTTATATTTTATTTTATATCCTCTATTTTTTAAATCTTGAATATATGCATCATAATATGCACGATTTACAGCATTATTTATTTTTTTATTAATTTCATTTTCATTAATTGTATTTTGATGTAAATTATCTTGATTATTTTCAAAATGATTATAACTATTTTTAATATTATTATAATTATTTTTTAGATAATTAATTTCATTTTTTAAATTAATATTTTCATTGTATAAGTTATAATAATCTTCTTTTGAAATTTCATAATTTTTTAATTGTAAATCATAATTTTCTCTTTTTTCTGGATTTGATAAAACTTCATAGGCTTCATTTATTTTTTTTATTTTTTCTTCATAATTATTTTTTAAATTATTTTCTTGTAAATCAGGATGATATTTTTTTACTAATGTTTTATATGCTTTTTCAATTATTTCTGGAGAAGCATTTTTATTTATTTCTAAAATATCGTAATAATTTTCTTCCAATAAAATCAATCCTTTCTAATCATAATATACCATAAATAATAAAAAAATAAAATAAATAATCACTAAAAAATTTAAATTCATATTATAAAGTAGGTGATTTATATGAGTTTTGGTTTAGCATTATCTGGTGGAGGGGTAAAAGGTGCTGCACATATAGGTGTTTTAAAGGCATTAGAAGAGGAAAATATAAAATTGGATTACATAGGAGGAACTTCATCAGGAAGTATTGTTGCAGCATTATATGCAGTAGGTTATAAACCAGATGAGATATTTAATATTTTTAAAAAATATTGTAAAAAAATAAAATATATTGATTTGAGAAATATTTTTAAATTATTTTTCGGAATAATTACAACAGGGACTATAGTGATAGATGGTCTAAATTCTGGAAATTCGATAAGAAAGTTAATAAATAAAATGTGTAATGAAAAAAATGTTTATAATATTTCTGATATTAAAATACCGTTAGTTATACCTAGTGTAAATATGAATTCAGGAGAAGTGCTATGTTTTACATCTTCAAGAATTAGAGTTTTTTCAGATAATACAGTGTTTGTTAATGATGCTGAAATTGGAAAGGCAGTGCAGGCAAGTTGTAGTTTTCCTACAGTTTTTTCTCCTTGTAATTATAAGAATTGTAAATTAATTGATGGAGGGATTAGGGAAAATGTACCTTGGAGGGAAATTAAATTTTTAGGTGCAGACAAGGTAATAAGTGTTATTTTTCAAAATGATGTAGATGAAAAATGTTGTAAAAATTTAATTGATGTTTCTTTTCGTTCTTATGAGTTGATGTGTAAAGAACTTTCTAAATATGAACTTAATGGGAGTGATTATTTTATTAAAATTAAAAGTAAAAAAGTTTCTCTTTTGGATATGAATAAGATAGATATGTTTTATGAATTAGGATATAATGAAACAAAAAAATTTTTGAAAAATATAATATGAAGTCAAAAAGAACAGGAGTGCCATCCTGTTCTTTTTCCATGTGAATTTTATACCAGTTCAGTTTCTTGTTTTTCAGTATTTTCAATAATATTTTTATCTAAAGATTCTTTTTCCTGTTTTTTTAAATTATCTTTAGCAACAGTCATTAATAATTTTATTCTGTTAGCTTGATTTGTTTCACTGCTACCTGGATCATAATCAACAGGAGAAATATTTGCTTCAGGATATTTTTCTCTAATAGTTTTTATAACACCTTTTCCAACAACATGATTTGGAAGACAAGCAAATGGTTGAACACATATAATGTTTGGAATATCATGTTCCATATATTCTATCATTTCTGCTGTTAAGAACCAACCTTCTCCGGTTTGATTTCCAATAGATAAAACATCTTTTACTTTATTTTCTAAGTGCCAGATATCACATGGTTGTAAATATCCTTTTTTTGAATTTGCTAAAGCTATTTTTATATCTTTTTCTAATATATCTATTAACTTAATTGCTATTTTACTTATTTTACTTGAAGTTTTATTTGTGTTTAATAAGTTATTAAATGTAATTTTATGTGTTGCCATGAATTTAATAAATCCCATAAAATCTGGTAATATTACTTCTGCTCCTTCTTTTTCAAGCATATCTGCAACAAAATTGTTTCCAAATGGATGATATTTGATTAAAACCTCTCCAACAATTCCAACTTTAGGTTTTTTAATATTTGTGTTTAATTCAATTTTTTCAAAATCATTTACTATATCATAAATACTTTGCTTGAATTCTTTATTGGTAGATTTTTGTACTAGTTTTTTACATTTTCCCATCCAGTTGTTAAATAGCTCTTGAGTTTCACCTGGATTTATTTCATATGCTCTGTTTTTGGTTAACATTTTCTGCAATAAGTCTCCGTACAGCATACATTTTATTAATCTTTCAACCATTTTTGGTGTTAATTTAAATCCTGGCATTTTTTCCATACCTACAACATTAAATGAAATTACAGGTATATTACTAAATCCAGCATCTTTAAGTGCTTTTCTTATAAAGCCTATATAATTTGTAGCTCTACAACCACCACCTGTTTGAGACATTATTAATGCAGTTTTATTTAAATCATATTTTTTGGATTCTAATGCTTCAATCATTTGTCCTGTAACTAATATTGAAGGGTAACATGCATCATTATTTACATATTTTAATCCGGTTTCTACTGTATGCTGAGTGCAATCTCTTAATAACACAAGGTTATATCCAGAAGCTTGCATAGCAGATTCTAATAATTCAAAGTGAATTGGTGCCATTTGAGGACATAAAATAGTGTAGTTTTTTCTCATTTCTTTTGTAAAGATTTTTTTCTTGATTCCGTAATCTCCAATGGCTTTTTCTTCTTCTTTTTTTGCAATTCTTTTATTCATACTTGCCAAAAGTGAACGGATACGAATTCTTACAGCTCCAAGGTTATTAACTTCATCTATTTTTATTAGTGTGTACATTTTATCATAGCTTGATAAAATTTCTTCTACTTGATCTGTTGTAACAGCATCAACACCACAACCAAATGAGTTTAATTGTACTAATTCAAGATTGTCATGTTTTCCAACAAAATCTGCTGCTGCGTATAATCTTGCGTGGAATACCCATTGATCTACAACTCTTATTGGTCTTTTTGCTTCAGTTTTGTCTGCAATGCTGTCTTCTGTTAAAACACACAATCCAAGTGATGTTATTAATGTATCAATTCCATGATTTATTTCAGGGTCTACGTGATAAGGTCTTCCAGCTAAAACTATTCCTCTTAAATTATTTTCTTCGATATATCTTACAGTTTCGCTTCCTTTATCTTTAATGTCTTTTTTGCATTTTTGATATTCTTCTTCTGCTTTTTTAGCAGCTTCTATTAACTCTTGTTTTGTAAAATTATATTCTTTGAATTCATTTAATTCCATTACTTTTTTTACAAGATTTTTTGTGTCAAAAGGTAAGAATGGATTTATGAATTTTATATTGTGTGTTTTTAAGTTTTCTACATTATTTTTTAATACTTCTGAATATGATATTACTATTGGGCAATTATAGTGGTTATCTGCTTTTTCATATTCTTTTCTGGAATATGGCATACAAGGATAAAAAATTGTTTTAATTCCTTTTTCAATTAAGTTTTCAATATGTCCGTGTGATAATTTAGCAGGATAACATACGGATTCAGATGGCATTGATTCCATTCCTTTTTCATATGTTCTTCTTGTACTTTTGTCTGATATAATAACTCTAAATCCTAAACTTGTGAAAAATGTAAACCAGAATGGATAATCTTCATATATATTTAAAACTCTCGGAATTCCTATAGTTCCTCTTGTGGCATATTGTTCTTCTAGTGGTTTATAATCAAAGATTCTTTGATATTTATATTGTACTAAATTTGGTAAATTCTTTTTATGAGATATAATACCAGCACCTTTTTCACAGCGGTTTCCAGATACGTGCATTGAACCATTACTAAATTTGTTTATTGTTAATTTACAATGGTTTTCACAGTTGTTGCATCTTGTATGTGTTACTTTTATTTCAAGTTTATCAAGTTCATCTGATTTTAGAATTGTTGATACATACTCCATGTCTAGGTTTGATTCATATTGTTCTTTTGAAAGTAAAGCCATACCATATGCACCCATTAGTCCAGAAATATCTGGGCGTATAACATTTTTTCCAACAATTTTTTCAAAAGCTCTTAAAACAGCATCATTATAAAATGTACCACCTTGTACAACTATATGATTTCCTAAAGTATTAGTATCCCTAACTTTCATAACTTTTTGTATAGCATTTTTAATTACTGAATATGAAAGTCCACTTGAAATATCACCAATGGTATATCCTTCTTTTTGAGCTTGTTTTATTTTTGAATTCATAAATACAGTACATCTTGAACCTAAATCAACAGGTCTTTTTGCATTAATTGCTTCTTTTACAAATTCTGATATTTCTAAATTTAAACTTTTAGCAAATGTTTCGATAAATGAACCACATCCAGAAGAACAAGCTTCATTTAACATTATATTATCAATTGTTCCATTTTTCATTTTAATATATTTCATATCTTGCCCGCCAATGTCTATAATTGCGGTAACATTTGGTTCAAATTGTTTTGCTGCTGTGTAGTGTGCAATTGTTTCTATTTCATTTAAATCAACATTTAGTGCTGTTTGTATTAATTTTTCTCCATATCCTGTAACGCCACTATATCTTAAAATTGCTGTTTTAGGTAAAGTTTCATATAGTTTTTTTAACATCTTCATAACACTTTTTAGTGGATTACCTTCATTACTTCCATATAAAGAATATAATAAATTTCCATCTTTATCTATTAAAGCTAATTTTGTAGTTGTTGAACCAGCATCTATTCCTAAATAGCAGTCTCCTTCATATGTAGATATATCTTTTTTTGTAACTTTTGCTTTATTGTGTCTTTTTTGAAATTCTTTGTATTCTTGTTCATTATTAAATAGAGGTTCAATTGGATTTGTAGTATTGTCTTGTGAATTTCTTAAATTTTCTATTTTTTGTTTCAATTCTTCAACAGTTATTGGCTTTGTATTTAGGGAATCAAGGGCTGCACCTTTTGCTACTAATAAATGAGCTTCTTCAGGTACTATTATTTCTTCTGGTTTTAAATTTAAAGTTTCTATAAATCTTGTTCTTAATTCAGAAAGATAACTTAATGGACCACCTAAAAAGGCTACGTTTCCTCTAATTGGTCTACCACAAGCAAGTCCACTAATGGTTTGATTTACAACAGCTTGAAAGATTGATGCAGCTATATCTTCTTTTGCGGCACCTTCATTTATTAGTGGTTGTATATCGGTTTTGGCAAAAACACCACATCTTGAAGCTATTGGATATATTGTTTTATAATTTTTTGCTAGTTCATTAAGACCAGCTGTGTCAGTATATAAAAGTGAAGCCATTTGGTCCAAAAATGCACCTGTTCCACCGGCACAGGTACCGTTCATTCTTTGTTCAATTGATTTATCAAAATAAATTATTTTTGCATCTTCTCCACCAAGTTCAATAACTACATCTGTTTGTGGAATATATTTTTCGACTGCTCTTTTACAAGAGACAACTTCTTGTATGAATTCTACTCCTAAAAATTTGCTTGCAGACATTGCACCTGAACCAGTAAGAGCTATTGTAAATGCATTTTCTGGAAACATTTTTGATAGGTTTTCTAATACATTGCATACAGTATTTTTTGTGTCAGAAAAATGTCTTTGATAGTCTTTATATATTGTGTTTTCATTTTTATCTATAACTATTATTTTTACGGTTGTTGAGCCAACATCTAGTCCAACGTGTAAGGTTTTATTCATATTACATTACTCCTTTTAGGCCAATTGGAAAATCCTTTTAGGCCAAGAATTATTTCCCCTTTATGCTACTAATTTTATACGGAAATGGGCAATTTGTCAAATGTTAAAAAATGGAAAAATAAGTGGAATAAATAGGACAAACAAATAATAGAATTGAATATAAATATTTTAAACTTAAAACTAAAAGTTTGGAAAGTAGGGAGGAAGTTATGAAAAATAAAAAAATTATTTTATTATTTGCTATTTTATTAATTATTATTTTTATAATTGGCTTTTTTTCAATTAAATTTGTAAAAAATAAGAAAGAAGATGAGGCTAAAAATGAGTATATTCCAGAGGAGGAGATTTCCAATGAACAATTGAGAGAGACTATAGTGAGTTTGTATTTTCCGGATAAAGAAACAAATATGTTAAAACCAGAAGCTAGGTTAGTAAATGTTAAAGAATTGATGCAATCTCCGTATAATGTTTTAATAGAGTTATTAATAAATGGACCTAAAAATGATAAACTAAAGGGGATAGTTCCTGAAAATACTAAATTGTTAAATTCTTCTTTAGAAGGGGAGTGTTTGACTTTAGATTTTTCAAATGAATTGTTAAAATATAATAAAGAAGATAATAAAGAAAAAGAAAACTTAATAAATTCTATTGTTAATACTGTTACAGAATTGAATGAGGTTAATAAAGTTAAATTTTTAATTAATGGCCAAATAGATGATGAATTTAAAGATGAATATTTAAGAAAATAGTGTCCTTTTTGGGACATTATTTTCTTTACCTATGGGTATTTTACTGCAAAATATTAATATATCAACATTTAAGACAGAATTGTAACATTATTTTAGTATTTTATATAATTTTATATATCTTGAGAAGTGTTTAAAATCTCTTAAAAAGTGTTCAACTTCATTTAGAGAGTTAATGGTATTTTTTTTGCAAGTTTTAAAATTTAATTTTTTCTTTTTAAGCGGATTGGATAATTGAGGTTTTGGAGGAGATTTTTTGTGTGCTTGATTATTTTCACATTTACATAAATTAGGCATAAACTTTAATCCTTTCTTTATATCTTATATTATAATATTAAAAAAATTAAGATAAAGTTACTATCAAATTTTCTGTATTTGCTTGTTTTTTGTATAATTTTATTGTATAGTATAAAAGTCAAATGTTTTAGAATAGGAAGATATAAATGAATATAAAATTAAAAGAAAATGAAAGAATAGATGATTTAGAATTTAAAAATTTGAAAATAATTCAAGATATAGAAGGATTTTGCTTTGGAATAGATAGTGTGTTACTTTCTGATTTTGCAAAAAATATAAAAAAAGATTCAAGAGTATTGGATTTGGGAACAGGAACAGGAATTATTTCGATTTTATTATGTGGAAAGACAAATTTAAAGAAGATTGTTGGAGTTGAAGTTCAAAAAGAAGTATATGATATGGCCTGTAGAAGTGCAAAGTTAAATAATATAGAGGATAGATTTGAGATTGTAAATGAAAATATTATAAAATTGGAAAATATTTTTGAAAAAAATTCTTTTGATGTAATTGTAACAAATCCACCATATAAAGAACAAAATACAGGAGTAGTAAATGAAGATGAAAAAAAATTAATTTCGAGACATGAAGTTCTTGCAAATTTAGAGGATTTTATTAAAGTTTCAGCTACATTTTTGAAAGATAAAGGTGAGTTTTATATGGTTCACAGACCAGAAAGAATGGTTGATATATTTTCTTTAATGAGAAAATATAAGATTGAACCTAAAGAAGTTAGATTAGTTTTTTCAAATGAAAAAACTCCTCCTAAAATGATTTTAGTTAAGGGTGTAAAAAATGGGGGGAAATATTTAAAATTTAGAGAAAATTTATATGTTTATAAAGAAGATGGTTCATATACAGATGAAGTATTAAAAATTTATGATAAAATTTAGGAGGAAAATTAATTGAAAAGAGAAAGTATATGTGGTACATTATATATTGTTGCAACGCCAATAGGAAATTTGGATGATATAACTTTAAGAGCAATAAAAATATTAAAAGAAGTGGATTTAATTGCGGCAGAAGATACAAGGCATACTTTAAAATTATTAAATCATTTTGAAATTTCAAAGCCACTTATTAGTTATCATAGGCATAATGAAGATGTAAAATCAGATATTTTAATAGAAAAATTAAAAGAAGGAAAAAATATAGCATTAGTTTCTGATGCTGGTACACCAGGAATATGTGATCCTGGTGAAGAAATAATAAAAAAAAGTATAGAATTAGAAATAAATGTGGTTCCAGTACCAGGTGCATGTGCAATGATTAATTCGTTAATTTGTTCAGGTATTAGTACAAAGGAATTTACATTTTTAGGTTTTTTACCTTTAAATAAAAAATTGAGAAAAATTAAATTAGAAGAAATACAAAAATCTAATAAAACTATAATAATATATGAAGCTCCTCATAAATTGGAAACAACTTTAAAAGATTTAAAATCAATATTAAGTAGTGAAAGAAAAATTACTTTAGCGAGAGAAATTACTAAAATTCATGAAGAATTTATTAGAGGAAATATAGATGATATAATTTTAAAATCAGAAACTATTAAAGGTGAAATAGTTTTAATAATAGAAGGAAATAGTAATATATCTAAAGAAAATGAATTGAATAAATTAAGTATAGAGGAACACTATAAATTTTATGAAAATCAAGGTTTTAGTAAAAAAGATATAATAAAAAAGATTGCTAAAGATAGAAATGTTAGTAAAAATGATATATATAAGAATTTTACGAATAAATAAAATTCTATTAAATTTTTAAAATGGCATGTAGGTATATTTTACATGCCATTTTTACTATTTTTTAGATTTTTCTTGTAATACATTTAATTGCTTAGAGCATTTATCACATACTAATTTGTCTTTATATTCTACTAAGTTTTCTGTACTACCACAAAAAATACAATTAGGTTCATATTTTTTTAATATTATTGAAGAATCATTAACATAAATTTCAATAGGGTCTTTTTCAACTATATTAAATTTATTTCTAATTTCAATTGGTATAACAACTCTTCCCAATTCATCAACTCTTCTTATAATTCCAGTAGCTTTCATGTTTTCCTCCTTAATGTTACTTTTAACAATTCCATTTGAATATATAAATAATATATCATAAATACAAATTGAGGTCAATTAAAATGTAATAAAAATTTTAAATAAATAATAAGATTACTAAGGTGATATGAATGTTAAATATAGTTTGGCCAATTTTTATAATAATATCTATTATTTTTGCAATTTTGACAGGTAATATAAAAGAATTAAATAATTCAATATTTGAAAGTACTAATACAGCAGTTAATTTGTCAATTACTTTAGTTGGCACAATGTGCTTATGGAATGGAATAATGCAAATTGCAAGTAAAACGTCGGCTATGGAAAAGATTACAAAGTTTTTAAATCCAATTATGAAATTGTTGTTTCCAAGATTAAAAAAAGATGATAGGGTATATCAAGAAATTTCAATGAATCTTGTAGCAAATATTTTAGGTTTGGGAAATGCAGCTACACCTCTTCGGAATTAAGGCAATGAGAACAATGCAGAAAGAAAATAATGATAAAAAAATTTTAACAAATGATATGGCGACTTTTATTGTTTTGAATACTGCATCAATACAGATTATACCAACAACTGTTATTGCAATAAGGAATTCTTTAGGTTCTGAAAATCCAACTAGTATTATTTTTCCTGTATGGATTGCAACTATTTGTGCGGCAATAGCTGGAATTACTGCTACTAAGATTTTTATAAAATTAGGGAGATAGTTAATGAAATTTATTGAATATTTTTCAAATTTGGCAATGCCATTAATAATTTTTATTATTGTTGTTTATGGAATTATAGAAAGAAAAAAAGTTTTTGATATTTTTTTAGAAGGTGCAAAAGAAGGAATAGGAGTTGTTTTTAGCATTTTTCCAACATTAGTTGGACTATTTGTTGCTATAGGGACTTTGAGAAGTTCTGGAATTATAGATTTAATTATTAAGATTTTAACACCTTGTTTTAATATGATAAATTTTCCTACAGATATATTACCATTGGCATTTATAAGACCGATTTCTGGTAGTGCTTCAATTGCTGTTGCAACAGATATTATGAAAAATTTTGGTGTTGATTCTAATATAGGAATTATTGCATCTGTTATTATGGGGTCAACTGAAACAACAGTATATACAATTGCTGTTTATACCAGTAGTGTTGGAATAAAAAAGACAAGATTTGTTTTGTGGGCAGCTTTAATTGCAGATTTTGTTGGTATGATTACTAGTGTTGTTGTTTGTCGAATTTTGTCATAATTTTCTTGTTGACTTTTTATGGAAAGTGTTATAAAATGGTAGCATAAAAAATCTTAGACAAGCATTTAGATTAAAAATTCTGTAAAATAGGAGGTCTTATGATTTTTAAAGTCATTTTATTTATATCAATTTTTTTTATAGTCAAAAAAATTATTGCTAAAATATTAGCAATAATAATTCTAAAAAAAATCAAACAATAAATTTTAAATAGTTCTTAATCTTGTAGGGAAGATATTATATCATGTTATTACCCCCAATAAAATATATTGATATTTTGATGAAAGTTTTATTTTAATTTGTCCCACTAATTTTCTTTCAAATTTTAATTATATTTTCCCTACAATATATATATTATCTATGATAAGTCTCATTATTAGAGATTTTAAAAGCTCTAAATAATTGTTCTAATAAAAATATTCTTATTAATTGATGGGGAAAGGTCATTTTTGAGAAGCATATTTTTTGATTTGACAAATTTAATACTCTTTCAGTTAAACCTAAAGAGCCACCAATTATGAAAGTGATATTGCTTGATTGCATAGATATATTTTCTATTGTTTTAGAGAAATGTTCTGATGAAAATTCTTTTCCAGTTAAGTCTAGGCATATAACATATGAGTCTTTTTTGATATGATTTATTATATTATTACATTCTTTAGACTTTATTTCATTTTCAATATTAGGATTTATTTTATCTGGGATTTTTTCATCAGGTAATTCGATAATATTTAATTTACAATATTTTGATAGTCTTTTTGAATATTCGTTTATAGAATCTTTAAAAAATTTTTCTTTTATTTTTCCTACACATATTATATTTATTGATAACATAGTTTTTTCCTTTATTTATTTGTTTTTTAAAAATATATTTTGTTTCCAGGCAAATCTCTACTGGCCACACTTAATTTTATGGAATTTTCATTGTGATTACTTGAAAGTATTTCATCTACTACTGTTTTATAGGCAAGTTCAGGGAAATTACTTTCTTTACTTAAATGGCCTAGCATTGCTTGTTGCAATCCAGAGTTTAGAAGATGAGAAATAGTTTTTCCAGCTAATTCATTAGATAAATGTCCGGTTTGGTCCAGCTATTCTAGTTTTTAAAGGGAATGGATATCTCGAAAATTTTAAAACTTCAGGGTCATAGTTTGACTCTAATAAAACAAATATACTATCTTCAAGGTTTTTTAAAATTCCATTTGTCATATGACCTATATCTGTTGCTATACTAATTTTTTTATTACTATTAAAAATATTGAAACCGCAAGGATTTGCGGCATCATGAGGTATAGAAAATGGTTTTATTTGTAAATCACCAATTTCAAATTTTTCCTCAATTGTAAATTTTTTAATATTTTTTTCAGGTATTTTTTCTTTTTGGTTAGGCATTGCATCTAATGTTTTTTGGTTTACGAATACTGGTAAATTATATTTTTTGGCAAATGTTCCTAATCCTTGAACATGGTCTGAGTGTTCATGTGTAATTAGAATGCCATTTATAGAAGAAGGATTAATTTCTAAATTTGTTAAAGCTGTTTCTATTTTTTTGCAACTGACACCTGCATCAATTAACAATTTAGTATTTTCACTTTCTATAAATAGACTATTTCCACTACTTCCACTATATAAACTACAAAAATTAAACATAATGTATTCTTCCTTTGATTATTACTCTTTTATTCTTTGTATATTTGCACCGATTTTTCTAAATTTTTCTTCTATATTTTCATAGCCCCTGTCAATATGTTCTAAATTATAAACTTCTGTAATACCATTTGCAGAAACACCAGCAATAATAAGTGCTGCTCCTGCTCTTAAATCAGTTGAATATACAGGTGCTCCAAATAATTCATCTACACCTTCAAATATAGCTGATTTTCCTTGAGCTGTTATTTTAGCTCCCATTTTATTTAATTCGGCAGTATATTGAAATCTTGATTCCCATATGCTTTCATTTATAATACTGGTTCCATTTGCAGTTGCTAATACTACACCCATTTGAGGTTGCAAGTCTGTTGGAAATCCTGGATATGGTAATGTTTTTATAATGGCTTTATTTGGTCTTTTACTATACCAAACTCTAATACTATCACTATTATCTTCTACATTTCCACCCATTTCTACTATTTTTGCTGTTATAGAGTCTAAATGTTTTGTAATACAATTTTTTATAATTAAGTCACCTTTAGATGCAATTGCAGCTAACATAAAAGTTCCAGCCTCTATTTGATCTGGTACAATAGAATATGTAGCATTTCCATGTAATTTTTCTACACCGTTAATTTTTATAACATCTGTACCAGCACCTCTTATATCTGCTCCCATTGTGTTTAAAAAGTTTGCAACATCTACTATGTGAGGTTCTTTGGCAGCATTATCTATTATTGTTGTACCCTTTGCTAAAACACTAGCTAACATTACATTTATGGTAGCTCCTACAGAAACTACATCCATATATATTGATGTACCTACTAAACAATTTGCTTTAGCTAATATTGTACCTTTACTAACTTCAACGTTAGCACCTAATAATTCAAATCCTTTAATATGCTGATCAATAGGTCTTGCACCTAATTTACATCCACCAGGCATTCCTACTTCTATTTTTCCTGTTCTACCAAGCATTGCTCCAATTAGATAATAAGAAGCTCTAAATTTACTAGTTAAATCTAAAGGTGCTTGAGTTGTATTTATATTTCTTGTATCTATTGTTAATTCATTTTTATTAGTCCAAGTTATTTTAGCTCCCATTTTTTCTAATATTGTGCATAAAATTTGTACATCACTTATGTTAGGAACATTGTTTATAGTACAAATGCCATCTATTAATAATGTAGCAGGTAAAATTGCTACTGCTGCATTTTTTGCTCCACTTATTTCTACTTCACCTTTTAATGGTGTTGGACCTGTTATTACTAATTTTTCCAAATTGATTTCCCCCTAAGAATTGTGTATTTATCATAGAATATACCATAAAGAATGAAGTAATGCAAGAGAGCTGACAAAAAAATGGCTAAAACTTGAGTTGATTTGTTGTTAAAATTCACAGTTTTAGTAAAATAATTAGTGCTTCCTTAAGGGGGATATATCTTTTGATATTGTATCTGTTTGAATGAAGAGAAAAATAGAAAATCTTAAATAAAAAACTGAGGAATGCTCACGGGAAAAATGTATATATGTATATGTTGCTCCAATCACATTCGAAAATGATTACAACATATACATATATACATTTTTAGCCAGAGTGAGAGAGGCTCGGTTTTTTATGTTAGATTTTATTTTTGAACGCAATGAACAGGATACAATATCAAAAGATATATCCCCCTTAAGGAAGCCATCTTATCCACCAATTATTTTACTAGAACTGCGAATTACAATGATTGGGTACTACTGAATTATAATGTTAATTTTTGGCAGTAGCTAAACCACTATTTGTAAACAATTCTAATAATTTGAATTTGAATTTTATTCCATAATTAGAGTTGTCTGATATTATTGAATATTCTTCATCTGAAAGGACATTTTTAAGTTCTTCCTTTGATTCATTTGGAACAATACCAGAGGATACATCTATAAAGCATAAGGAAGGGAACATTACACACCACCAATTTCTTCCATTAGCATTTCCTATTTCTACTTTTAAAGCATCATAAAATCCAGCAGGTAAAGAAATGTCACCATATTGTTTTGTTGGAAATTCAAAATTTCCTATTTCTATATTTATATTGTATGAATATCCCTCATTTTTAATTGTTTCTAAAGCAATTTGTTTAAATTCTTCTTGATGTATAGTGACTAAATTTATTGCTTCTTCTTTTGATGAACAGTTTTTACAAATATTATTCATATAATTTAATAAACTATCTCTAACTTTATATTTTAAAGTTTGATCCTCATCACTATTACTATTTGCTATTACATGCAATCTAAATACACTATTACTAATATCAGATGATACAGCTTGTACATATGAGAAAGCACATATTAGTGTATATAAAGATAATAACAAGAATAAGATAAGGATAATTCCTATTTTGGAATTCTTGATATTATTTAAAAATTTTTTCATAAGTTACCTCCAAAATCCTTTTTTTCTAAAATATTCTTTAAATTAATTATTTACAATTTTTATAAATATATACATTTATTTGTTATTATTAATAATGTCGAAAAAACCCGATGAAATATTATTGAAATATTTTTGAAATAATATTGACATATAAAAAAATAAATGGTAAAATTTACCAGTACACAAAATTAAGATTATTCTAAAGAAAAAGGGATTTCTTTATGAAATTGAAAGGATTGATATATAAATGGTAAAGGAAAATAATAGTAAAGAAAAGTTATGCTTATTTTTTGCGAGTGATTATCATTTTGAAATGATAAGTTTACCTTATATAAATGAAAATTTAAAGAAAAATAAAAAAATTATAATGGTTACAGAAAATAATTTAGATGGAACAGTTAATAAATTATTATCAAATATAAATTTAAATGAAAAAGAGAAAAATGAAATAGCTAAAATAGATTGGAAAAATGATGATATAAATAAATTTAAAGAGATAAAGAATGCTAATGAAGAAGGGAAAGAAACAATAATTTTTGTTAAAGGGAGAGAAAGTTATATTAATAACATTAATAAAAATTTGGATAATTGGATTAATGTTGATGATATGAAGGTTATTGATTGTTACGACATTAATGAAGTTTATGATGATGTAAGTGAGATTGCCAAAAAATATAATAAAATATTGTCAACATCAGGAGTAGAAAAATTATTATAAAAATACTTGATAATTTTACAAAAAAGGTATATAAATATGTAATAACAAATATAAAAGCAAATGTCGAAAGGATGATATAATGAATAATACATTAGAAGAAGCAAAAGCTGTATTAAAAAAATATAATCAAGAACATTTATTAAATAGATTTGATTATTTAGATGAAAAGAAACAAAGTAAATTATTAGAACAAATTTTAGAAACAGATTTTGAATTAATAAATAGCTTATATATAAATACTAAAAAAGAAAGTTTAGAAAATAATGATGTAATCGAACCAATGGAATATTTAGATAAAAATAAATTATATGATGATTATAAATATTATGAGAACCTTGGAAAACATGCTATAGAGTCTGGAAAACTTGCGGCTGTGACAATGGCAGGTGGACAAGGTACAAGATTAGGACATAATGGACCAAAGGGAACATATGATATAGGATTAGATTCACATAAATCTTTATTTGAGTTATTAGCTGATTCATTAAAAGAAGCGGGAAAAAAATATGAGGTTATGGTTCCATGGTTTATTATGACTAGTAGAGAAAACAATGAAGAAACAGTAAAGTTTTTTGAAAAAAATAAATATTTTGGTTATCAAAAAGATAAGAACATATTTTTCTTTATTCAAGGTGAATTACCTATGGTAGATATGGAAGGAAAAATATTAATTGGTGAAGATGGATTAATAAAAAGAGCTGCCGATGGACATGGAGGAATATATGAATCATTAGTAAAAAGTGGTATGACTGAAAAAATGAGACAACTTGGTATTGAGTGGGTATTTATTGGCGGTGTAGATAATTGCTTAGTAAAAATGGTAGATCCTGTTTTAATGGGAATTGCTATTGATAAGGGTGTTACTGTTGCTTGTAAGTCAATTGTTAAAGCTAATCCACATGAAAAGGTTGGGGTATTTTGTAAAAGAAATGGAAGACCAGGTGTTATAGAATATTCTGAAATTACTGATGAAATGGCTGAAGCAACTGATAAAAATGGTGAACTTCTATATGGCGAATCACATATACTTTGTAATTTATTTAATATTAAAGCAGTGGAAAGAATGGGTGTTACACCATTACCATATCATAGTGCATTTAAAAAAGCTAAGTATATTGATAAAGATGGAAATTTAGTAGTGCCAGATTCTCCAAATGCTTATAAATTTGAAGCATTTTTGTTTGATGCTTTTGGCGAAGTTGATGATATGGCTATTTTGAGAGTTAAAAGAGAAGAAGAATTTGCACCTGTTAAAAATGCTGATGAGGCTGGAGTAGATTGCCCAAGTACTGCTAGAAAGTTATATGAGGATTTTTATCATTTAAGATAATTATTGTGAAGAAAATAAAAAGTACAAGTTTTGAAACTTGTACTTTTTATTTTTTAATAATTTATACCATAAACTTTTTGAAGTCTATAACCACGAGATGAGGGTATATTAAATCCAGTTTTTGAAAAATTAGTTAAATTTATATGGTTTTGGTAATAACCATATAATCCAATAGAGATATTATCCGAAATGGCCAGATTTATTTGCTCTATTGGATATTCAGAATTTTGCATATAAAGTCCACCATTTTCGGCATAGAAAAATAAAATAGAATCAAATTCATCAGAAGTATGATTGTCAATATATGTTATATTTCCGGAATCAACATCACCTGCCCATAGTAAAGTTTTTCTATAGTTGGATTGGCTAGTAAGTCTGCTAGAAGAGTTAATATATTTATTTATGTTATTTTCATAGTTGGCTAGAGTTTCATTTTCCTCTATTTGTGCACTTTCATGTTTTTCTTTTGATAATTTTGCTTTTATAAATAGATTGGTTTGTGTTAATGCAGATATAGATATTCCTGCTAAAATTAGTAATATTACTATGGTTACAATTAAGGCTACAAGTGTAATTCCTGACTTATCATTTTTAAATTTCATATAAAAAACCTCCTATAATTTTTGTCTTTTGTAATAGACTTTAATCTATTATACTGGTTATATAACCAGTAGTCAAGTATCCTATGGGAATTATATAATTTTTTATAATGTTGATGTGGGAGAAAGTAATGGTTAAGGTAAAAATAGAAAATGGATATTATTTATTTAAACTTGGAGATATTTTAAATAAAGAAGAAATTAGTATTAATAAATTAATAAGAGATACAAATACTGATTTTAAAGTATTAAAAAGACTAATATCAGGAGAATTGGTTAGAATAGATATATTTGTTTTGGCAAGATTATGTGATTATTTTAATTGTTCTATCAATGATATAATTGAATATTTTCCAGATAAAAATAAGAACCAACAATAATTATAAATATGTTTGATGGATTGTTTCTTTATGAATTTTGTTCTATTTTTATATAAAAAAGTATGTGTATTTTTGAAAAAGATCTTTATTTATTTTTTAAATAGTGTTATTATAATCATATCTAAAAAGTTGTTAAAAGAGGTATTTCTAATAACAGAAAAGAAAGGATTGATAAAATGAAAAATTATTTAGAAGAATATAAAAACTGGTGTGAAAGTCCAGATTTTGATGAAGAAACAAAAAAGGAATTATTAGAAATTAAAGATGACCAAAAAGAAATAGAAGACAGATTTTATAAAGAACTAGAATTTGGAACAGCTGGTCTTCGTGGAGTTATTGGAGCAGGTACTAATAGAATGAATAAATATACAGTTGGAAAAGCAACTCAAGGTTTGGCCAATTATATATTAGAACAAGGAACACAAGATAAAGGTGTTGTAATAAGTTATGATTCAAGGAGAATGTCAAAAGAATTTAGTATGCAAACAGCATTAATATTATGTGCAAATGGAATAAAGACATATTTATTTGAAAATTTAAGACCGGTTCCAGAATTATCTTTTGCTGTCAGAGAGTTAAAATGTACAGCAGGAATTATGATTACCGCAAGTCATAATCCACCTAAATATAATGGATATAAAGTATATTGGGATGATGGTTCACAAATAGTAGCCCCAAGGGATAAAGATATAATTGCAAAAGTAAGAGATGTAAAGGAATTTAGTGAAATAAAAGAATTATTAAAAGAAGAAGCAATAAAAAAAGGATTACTTAATATTGTAGGAACTGAAATGGATGATAAATACATAGATACTTTGAAGGCATTAATATTAAATCCTGAAATTGTAAAAGAACAAGGAAAAGCTTTAAAAGTTGTTTATACTCCATTACATGGAACAGGTAATACTGTAGCAGAAAGATTATTAAAAGAAATAGGAATTGAAAATTTATATGTTGTTCCAGAGCAAAAAGAGCCTGATGGGAATTTTCCAACAGTTGATTATCCAAATCCAGAGGATAAAAAGGCATTTAAATTGGCATTAGAATTAGCTAAAAAAGTAGATGCAGATGTTGTCTTAGCAACAGATCCAGATGCTGATAGATTAGGAATATATGCTAAAGATAGTAAAACTGGAGAATATATGACATATACAGGAAATATGTCTGCATTGTTAATTGCAGAGTATAGAATTTCTCAAATGAAAGAAAAAGAAATATTACCAAAAAATGGAATGATGATAACAACAGTGGTTTCTTCTAATTTAACACAAGCAATTGCTAAAGAATATAATTTAAAACTATATGAAGTTTTAACTGGATTTAAAAATATTGGTGCTGTTATGAAAAAAGAAGAAGAAAAAGAAAATGGATATAAATATGTATTTGGTTTTGAAGAAAGTTATGGTTGTTTAATTGGGGATTATGCAAGAGATAAAGATGGAATTGCAGCTGTAATGGCTTTGTGTGAAGCAGCTTGTTATTATAAATCTAAAGGTGAAACTTTATGGGATCAAATGAATAATATTTATGAGAAATATGGATATTATAAAGAAGATCAAGTTTCAATTGTTTTAGAGGGTGCCGAAGGGGCTGAAAAAATACAAGAGATGATGACAAATATGAGAAATACTCCTGTTGAAAAAATTGGTGATTATAAAGTTTTAACTTTTAAAGATATTGATAGAGATTATGTTAAAGATATGGTGACAGGGGAAGAATCTAAAACAGATTTACCAAAATCTAATGTATTATATTATGCTTTGGAAGATAATAGTTGGTGTTGTGTTAGACCTTCTGGGACTGAACCCAAAATTAAATTATATATGGGAGTTAAAGGTTCTTCTGAAGATGATGCTAATAAAAAATTGGAAATATTAAAAAATGCAATGGTTGAAATTGTAAAATAGAAACATATAAGAGATTAAGAGGGATTGAGGGGGATTTTAGATTACGGGGCCACCACATAAAATCCCTCTTTTTTTATTTTAAATTTTCTAAAAACTAAATTAAATAAAAAATAAAAAAGGGGGATTTTATGTGGTGGCCCCGTAATCCCCCTCAATCCCTCTTTAATCTTTGTTTTCTATTTTCCAATCTGGTAAGTTTCTTTGAATTGCTCCAAAAAGATTAGCTCTAACCATAGGGATGTCTTTTTGCAATGTGAATATCATTTGTTTCATAGATTCCCTTTTTGAAGTGCCATCCATTGGACATACTTTAGGCATAATTGTTAAATTATTTTTTTTAACAAATCTTTTTGTATCTTTTTCAGTAGTATAAATTAATGGTCTAATCAAAGTAATTCCAGAACGATCCATATAACTTACAGGTGAAAAAGTACCAATATTTCCTGCATATAATAAATTTAGTAAAAAAGTTTCTAAAACATCATCTTGATTATGACCTAGTGCTATTTTATTACATCCTTCTCTTACTGCAATTGAGTTGATTATACCTCTTCTTAAGTTTGCACATAAGGAACAAGGATTTTTTTCTTTTCTTATATCAAATACTATTTCTTTAGCATGACTTTTTTCAATAAATAGTGGTATTTGTAAATTATCACATATATTTTGCAAAAGTTCTGTATCGAAAAAATTAAATCCAGGATCAATACTTATTGCAATTATTTCAAATTTTTTTGGATAAAATATTTGTAAATTTTTGAATGCATGTAGCATTGTTATTGAATCTTTACCTCCTGAAAGGCAAATTGCTATTTTATCGTTTTCTTCTACCATGTTATATTCTTCAATTGCTTTTCTCATATGACTTAATATTTTTTGCATTTATTTTTTTCTCCTTTCACTGTGCTATGCTACGATTTTTTTTGTTTATTATTATTTAAAATTTTTTTCAATTTTTTGTTTAGTAAATTATTTATATTATATCATTTGTGTCAAGCCCTAAAAATATAAAAAATACTACATGTAATATAAATGTAAAATAAACTTAAAATTTAAGTTAAGAAATTGGCTAAATGACTTTCCGTAATAGAGTAGAGACTATCAATTGTAACATTAAGAAAATAGGTGAAAAGTAAGCTTGAATTTATTAATTAAAGTAAGTAAAATTAAAATAAGGTTAATTGTTTTTAATTGTAGGGAGGAATATAGATGAAAGCATTAAAAGAGAAAATTTTAAAACCAATTGTTGTTATATTAATGATTTTAGTATTAACTGTATCGGATTTTATATTATTTGGATTGCAAATAATATCTTATGCTATTGAGACAATTGAAGAAACTAATTCAAATAATATACTTTTTTCGGCGTATTTTTTAGATGAAAATGGACAAAGTCAGCAGTATTTAGAAAAAAGTATAAATAAAGAGGCAAAGTTGATATTAGAAGCAGAAGTGAAAAATACAGGGTATTTTGATGGAGCTATTGAATTAACTAATAGTAATTTTAAAATTAAAAATTATCAGAATGACAGTAGTATAAATAGTGTTAATGGAAATATAATTAAACTAAATCAAATTAATGCTGGAAGTCATATAAAACTTGAAATTACAGTAGAGTCATTAAAAGATGATATGTTTGATTTGAAAAATTTAAATATGGTTACAGATATTAAAATTACAGGAACTTATGTAAATGACAGTAAATCTAATAAATCAATTGATTCAAGTAGACAGGTCCAAATAAAATGGAATACTCCTTACAAAAATACTGAAGACTTAGAATTAAATTCAGAGGTTGTAACAAATTCAGTTTATGAAGTTAATGGAACTAATAAGAGAATAGTGCAAGTAAATGTTAAGTCTGGTTTAATTAATAATGCATTTCCAATAAAATCAACCAAAATATATACAAATGTTTTTGATAATGTTGAAGATATTTATGTTCAAAGTAGAGGTACATATGCAACAAATAATGATAATGGGTTAGATTTTAATTGGGATAAGACAAATAATCAATTTGTTGTAGATATTGTAAATCAAGAAAAAGATGGATATGTTTACTGGAATAAAGTGAATAAAGATGATATTATAATTACATTTGTTTTTCCAGAAGGAGTAACAGTAGATGGAAAAAAATTATCTGTAAATTCACAAGTAGAGTTATATGATGGAAATACACAACTTACAAAAAATGTGGATGTTGAAAATATTCAGGAAAAAGATGGTGCTATAGATTATAAAATAGAAAGAGACCAGGAAATTTATAAAGGAAATTTATATTATGGTGAAGATACACAAATAAATTCAAGATCAATAATTGATGTTAGAGTAAAAGGAATTAGTGAAAAGATTACTATTCAAGAAGGCGATTTTAAATATAATGATAATAATGCAGCTAATGTATATTATACAAAAACGGTTGCTAAGAAATCAGAATTATTGAAAATTTTGGGTGAAAGTGGAAGTTTAAACGTAAAAACATTAAATGGTGATATTATTTCATCAATAGATAGTAATGACTTAAATAATAATGAAAATGAATTTATTGACTTAGAATATGAAAAACAAAATAATATTGTATTTGAATTTTTAAATATAACTGAAGAAGGGAAGATAGAATTAAATAATACATGTATTTTGGAGGAACATAGTTATAATAAAAATCAAATTAAAAAATTTGATAAATTACAGTCAAGAGGAAAGTTGATAGCTGATAAAAATGTTGAAAATATTAGTAAAGAAGTACAATCTGATTTAAAGGAACCAGAAACAGTTGCTAAATTTGTAAGTAATAGAAATGTTTTATCAACATTACAGAAAAATGAAAATGTAGAGTTTAATATAATATTAAAAACAGATGATGTTAGATGCAATTTATATAAAAATCCAATTATTGAAATTGAATTTCCATCACAAGTTACAGGCTTAGAAGCACAGTTAAATCCTGTATATGTTGATGATTTTGATATAGAAAGTGGAATAATAACAGAAACAGAAAATGGAAATAAATTAATTAGATTACAATTAAAAGGAGAGCAGCATAAACATTCTAATAATGTAAGTGAAGGAATAGTAATAAATATTAATTCAAATATAGATTTAATTAAATATATTGGAGATATTAATAGTGAAATAACAATGCGTTATACAAATGAAAATGATGAAAGTGAAGTAAAAGAAATAAAACTTCCAATAGAAATAAAAGCTAGGAGTGGACTAATTGTATATAATAAAGTAGAAAACTTTAATAATAATGGAGATGTATTAGAAACTTTAGAAGAAAAAGGTTTAAGTGGAAATTTAGATATTGATTCTAGCGAAAAGATTTTAAATGGAAATATAGTAATAACAAATAACTATGATCAAAAAATGGAAAATATTAATGTTTTAGGAAAAATTACTGAAGAATCAAATGTAGATTTAAAGATATTAAAAATAGAAAATATTGTAGGAGAATCTAATATAGTATATTCAGAAAATGGTTTGGATTGGGTTGAAAATATAGAACAGTTGATAAATCCAAAATATTATAAAATTGAAATTGGAAATTTAGAAAAAGGACAAAATATAGCTGTTAAATATAATATTTATATTCCAAGTGGTTTAAAAAATGATGCTGTTGCAAAAATTGAACAAAAAATTACTGGAAGTTATATTGGACAAGAGATAAGTAAAGAAAGTGCATTAAATTTTGCTACATCTAGTTTAGATACGAAAAAAATAACAAATAGTATGTTAACATCAACTATGAAATTAGAAGGTAAAACAGCTTTGACAGAATCAACAAATCAACAACTTAATGTAAATGTGAAGACATATTTAGGAGATAAGGAGTTAGGTGAACAGGAAAATGTATACGAGGGAGAGACTTTAAGAAATATAATTACAATTACAAATACAACAGGACAAGATTTAGATAATTTAAAAGTTAAAGTAACACAAGAAAATGCAAATATATATGATTTAAAAGAAATAGTAGTAGTTAATCCAATTGTTGCAGAAGGAGAATTTATAGAACATGAATATGATGAATTGGATACAAATATTAAAAATTTTGATACAATTGATAAATTAAAAGCGGGAGAATCAGTTAAATTACAGTATGAAGTGGTAGTAAAAGAAATAGAAGGAAATGATAAAACTACATATGGAAATATTGAAATTAATTCAGAGGAATTAACAGGAATTATAGGCAAAACAATTGAAAATAAAATAGGACAAGCGGAAATAAAAATAAATAGTAAATTTACTTATAAAGAGGAATTAAAAATATATTCAGGTGAAGAAATAAAGACACAGATTACTACTAAAAATATTAGTGATCATGATTTAGAAAATGTAAAAGTAAAAGTTAAACTATCTGATGAAATGTATATAAAAGATAATGATTTTTCAAAATTTTTTGATGAAGAAATGTTCTTTTTAGAGAACAATAGAATATCAGACTTAAAATATGAAAGTAGTAGTAATACAATATCATATGTAATAGACAATTTGAAAAAAGGACAAAGTGTTATAGGTATATTTAATTCTTATGCAAAAGAATTAGGAACAAATGAAGATGAAAACTTAGCTATAGTAAGTAGTGAAGCAACAACAGAAACAAGCAATAAATATTTATCAAATGTAGCGTATAAAAAGATTTATCAAGATAAAAAAGATATAAAAATAAATCAGACAACAGATGTAGAAGATGGAAAAGTATTAAAAGAAGGAGATAATTTTAATATTACTATAAAAGTAAGTAATAATTCTAAAGAAGATACAAATGTAAAAATTATAGACACCATTGAACAGGCTTTTAAAATAAATACTGCAATTTTAGTTAAAGAAAATGAGACTAAAGATATCATTTCAAGTATAGACAGTGGTAATGTGTTAAGTTATGAAGAAAAATTAGATGCAGGTAAATCTTTTGAAGTAAAATTAGGAATAACATTGAAAACAGCTTTTATGATGAATCTTGGAGAGAATATTGTTAAAAATACTGTTAAATTAGAATATGATAATTTTACATTAGAATCAAATGAGTTGAGTTTTAAAGTGTTTTCTCAAATATTACCAGAAGAGGGAGATAAACCAGGAGAAGATAAACCAGGAGAAGATAAGCCAGGAGAGGATAAACCAGGAGAAGATAAGCCAGGAGAGGATAAACCAGGAGAAGATAAGCCAGGAGAAGATAATTCGGGAGAAGATGAAGAAAAAACATATAAAATTTCTGGTTGTGCATGGTTAGACAATAATAAAAATGGTATAAAAGAAGCAAATGAAGAAAAATTTTCAAATATTAAAGTAAAATTGTTAAACAACAAAACAGGAAAGTTTATTACAAACAGTGCTGGAGAAGAAATTGTGGAAATTACTGATGAAAATGGTCAATATCAATTTAATGTAGTTGCAGGAGAATATATAGTTGTATTTTTATATGATACCTCAAATTATAGTTTAACACAATATAAAACAGAAGCGGCATCAGAAAGTACAAATTCAGATTTTATAAAGAAGAGTATTATGGTAAATAGTGAAGATGTGGAAGCTGCAATTACAGATAATATTAAAGTTGAAAATAGTGATTTTTATAATATAGATATAGGTTTAATTAAAAATCAAATTTTTGATTTAAAATTAGATAAATATATTTCAAAGATAATGGTTCAAAATACTCAAGGAACGAAAGAATATAAATATGACAAAGAGCAATTGGCAAAAATTGAAATTAAAGCAAAATCTTTTACTGGGACAACTGTTGTAGTTGAATATAATATTGTAGTTACTAATGAGGGAGAAATAGATGGATATGCAAATGATATAGTTGATTATATTCCAGTGGGATACAAATTCAGTTCAGAACTTAATAAAGATTGGTATATAAATTCAGATGGAGAATTACATAATGTATCTTTAGAAGATGAAAAAATTTCTTTTGGTGAATCAAAGACATTAAAATTAATTTTAACAAAAACATTAACTGCAAATGATGCTGGATTGACTGTGAATACAGCAGAAATTTATAAAAGTAGTAATGATCAAAATATAAATGATAAAGATTCTGTTGCAGGTAACAAACAGGATAAAGAAGATGATATTAGTAATGCAAGTGTAATTATTTCAATAGGAACAGGAAAATTTACAATATGTGTAATTGGAATATTAATAACTTTAATTGTAATAGCAATATTAATTTATGTATATTTTTGGAAAAGAAAGGAGGTAGATAATATTGACAAAAATGAGAGATAGGTTAGTTTGTATTTTACTAATTATATCTGTAATAATAATAACAGCAATTATTTCTATAAAAGGCTCAAATGCTGCATCACAGACATCAGCTGGATTTGTTATAGATGGAAGACAAATTAATAATGATTTAGATTTGGCTATATGGGCTAAATCATCTCCAGTATCATTTATTAAATCCAGTTTATGGCAACATATAAATGATGGATATAATACTAGTGGAAGTTATTTAACTGTTAATGGAACTAGCGTTTATCACAGTTCAGCAATTTGTATGTACCATGGGGTATCATCTCAACAGGGAGCAAAGTATTTTATATCATCAATTATAGATGTACAAGGTGATGAATGTAGAATATATAATACATCAGATGGTTCATATGAGTTGTTAACAGGTGCTAAAAACAGAAAAGCATCTGCGGCACTAGGATATGCAATTACAAAAATATTTAATTATAATGATCTTTCAGCTTATGATCAAAGAAAAGAATTAATTCATAATATATATAATGTAATTAAGGGATATACAAATGATGAATTTTTTGATGGAAATGAAGATTCTGGGTCTTGGTGGATAAGCGAAGATGATAAGGCAGAAGCATATGCATATGCCAAACAATATAGAAGTAATAACATTCCTTCAGAAAAGGTAGACCAAAATTTGAAGCAAAGAGTAATAAAAAAAGGAAATGATTCATATATAGGACCATTTAAACAAACATCAGGTAGTTATGAGACTAAGAGAATTACTATTAGTGTTGATGATGCAAGTAATAGCAGCACATCAAAAAAATATTATATAAAAACACCAAATAATGAATTTGTGGAGTATAGTATTTTGAAAAATGGTTTGCCAGAAAATCAAGAATTTTATGTTAAATATAATGGCACTATAAGAAAAAATTGGAAAGTTGATATAAAATATGCAAGAGAATTGTATAAAGCAAGAATGGCCTTACTATATAATCCTGCTAATAAAGGTCAACAAGTAGGAATTTATACTGGAATTGAATCAAATGGTATATCAAATGTTTTAACTTGGGAAGGAAAAGTTGATGCTAAATTTAAAATAAGAAAAGTAAATCAACAAGGACAACCAGTTAAAGGTGCACAATTTATAGTTTACTATAAGAGTGGAGGAGTTAACAAATATATAACAGGATATGATTTTACAGAAGAACAAGTAACAGCTTTTTCAAGTTCTAGTGCAAAGGCAGTTAGATTTGTAACTAATAGTAATGGAGTGGTAAATGTTAAAGGGATTTCTTTAGAGGGAGAAGATAGTAGAAAATTTTATATTAAAGAAGTTTATACTCCTTATGGTGGTGTAAATAGAAATCCATCAAATGTATCTTATCAACCAAGTGATGAAGTAACAAAAGGCTTTACAGTATATGTAGATGATGAAAATTATGTTAAAAATACGGTTACTGCAAAAAATATAGAAATTGGTGATTTAGAAATCCATAAAACTGGTAAAAATGGAATAGCTTTAGATAATATTTTATTTAAAGTTAAAGATAAGAGTACAGGAAAATATTTACAAATAAAAGGTGTTAATGATGAAGTAAGTACATATACAATATCAAAATATGAAGATATAGTTTATACTACAAAAAATAATGCTACAGTATTTAAGACAGATTCTACAGGTAAAATTTCAATTATTAATATGCCAGCTGGAGATTATGTGTTCGAAGAATGGGAAAATGCTAAAGAAGGTTATGAAAAAGATTGGAATAAATATAAATATGGATATAAAAATGAAGCGGAAAATAGTTCAGGACAAACAGGACATGAATATGATATAAATGTTCTAAAACAAGCAAATAATGTAAAATATTTACAAAATACACAAGAATTAGGAAACTTAAAACTAGAAAAACGTGATTCATTAGCAACTAATGTTGCATTAGAAGGAGTACAATTTAGGATTCAAATCCAACCTGAAAATGAAACAGGATTAGTAAATTATCTACAATTACAAGATCCATACGGAAATATATGTATAGGAGAAAATAGACCAGTATCATCTGCTACAATAAATGAAATGAATAAATACGGAAATGGATATTATTCTGTTAAATATGTAAATGATGAAAATGTGGCAACTATATTTACTACAGATAGTTCAGGAAACTTTTATGTTAATGGATTAGAAGTTTGGTATAAAAGAAATACAAAATATAAATATATTATTAAAGAATGTAATATAGGAAATAAAATAGATTTATATTATGATACTGATAGAAATTTGAGTGATAGTAATCAACTTAATGCAAATCAAACTACATTATTCCAAATAAAAAACAAACAATTAAGAGTTGACCTTACAGGATATATTTGGGAAGATATTATTGATAATTCTAAACAATCAATAAAAAACGATCATTATGATAATGGCGAGAAGAAGATTGAAGGAATACCAGTTACATTATATAAAAATGGAGTAATCCAAAGTCAAACAACAACAAATAGTAATGGAGAATATTTCTTCCCAGCAAAAGGTACATGGAATGGAAGACCATACACCATAGACTTATATGCTACAGGATCTAATGATCCAGGAAGTGGGTTATTACAATATACTATTGAATTTGAATATAATGGATTGAAATATCAAAGTGTTGTTAGAGATACAGGAACATCAGAAAATGGTTCAAAAGCAGATGAAAAAGATGGATATAGAAATAGAATAAATGAGAACTTTAGTACAATTTTAGGAAATGGAAGTAAAAATGGAACTTCAACAATAGGTTCAACTTCAACTGGTGTAAATTTATCATATAATAGTGGTGATGAAGACTATAAGTCAAAATTAATACAATATATGGGATATACAGCAGATACAACATTAGTAAGTAAAAATGGAACAACATCAAAAGAATTAATTAAAATGATGGCTGAAATTGCTAATGGCACTATTAGACAGCATTGGAATTATGGGGTATGGACTGTAAGAAGTTTAAATTTAGGAATATATGAAAGAGAACAAACAGATTTAGCAATAATTACAGATGTTGATAATATAAAAATGACCATAAACGGATATACACATACATATAATTATAAGAATAGAAATAGATTTGAAAACCAAGATAATTATAAAGGTCAAACAAGTGACTATGATGGCTTTTTAGATGGATTCTCTGTAAGTGTTAAAAATAAAAATACAGGAAATGATTATAATTTATCATATACTAGGGAGGTATATCCTTCTTACATAGGATATACTGATAAAAATAAAAATCAAGATTCAAAATTAAAAATGTTTATTACTTATAGAATAGTTATTAATAATCAATCTACATTTTTAGTAAATAAAGTTAACAAGCTAAAAATATACTGTGATAAAAATTATAATAATCCAGTAAGCGATGGTGAGAATAAAATATCATTTAGTAAGCCAAATGATACAAATGATTATAGAGTTTATGAAGTTAATTTGAATGATATAGATATAAATCCAGATAAAAACCTAGTATTTAATATTACTTATGAATTGGGAACAGATGCAATTCTACAATTAAAAAATGGTGAATATGAGACTGCCAGAACAGTAACAGAAATAGCATCATATACTACATACAAAGATAAGTCTTTATATGCAAGTATTGATAAAGATTCAGCACCTGATAATATTAAGTATAATGATACTACAACTTATGAGGATGATACAGATGCGGCACCAGGATTAACTATTAAAAAAACAGATGATAAAACTTTAGAGGTTAATATGTTTGAAGATATTAAGACACAAGAGAGTTCAGATATGAATGAAGCTTTAGGTGATGGAAAATATGAAGATAGTGAAAGATTAGTAAAAGGTGCAAAAGTTACATTATTAAATAAAAGTACAGGAGAGGCAGCAAAATTATATACTATTGATAATAATGGAAATGTAAGTGAAATAGATGCTAATGTAGACAAATTAGGTGACACAGGAACACATACATTTGTTGGATTAATACCAGGTGAATATTATTTACAATATGAATATGGAACAACTAATGATAGGGAAACAGCTATAATTAATAGTAATAATAAAGTTACAACTGAGAAGTATAAATCTACAATTATTACCAATGACACAGTTAAAGGATTAATTGATAGTTATTACAAAACTGAGCAATGGAATGATAATGTTGATGTGGCAAAAAATAATAATGGTTATTGGTATCAATCAGATGATATTGAGAAATATTCAGTAGCAATAGATGATTATATAAAAAGAAAAGAAATTAATAAGTATTTAAGTAATATTAATTATAGTACAAAATCATCATATGATAAAATAACAGATGAAGAAAAATATCATTTAATAACTGCAAGAACACCATTAATGTGTGTAGCAGTAGAGGATAAACAAAATAATTCTACAGATGCCCTATCAGATGATAATGGTAAGAAAAAATATAAGTACAAATCAAGTTTCGGGATTATTGAAAGGCCAATACAAGACTTTGAAATTATAAAAGAAATAAGTAAAATAAAGATAACTTTAGCAAATGGACAGGTATTAGTTGAGGGTGATCCAGCACGTGATAAAATGAATTATGTTACATATCCAGAACGAGGAGTGCTAAAAGTAGAAGTTGATAATGAAATTATACAAGGTGCAAAATTAGAAATAACATATGCAATTAGTGCAACAAATAAATCTAATAAAAATTATGATAATAAAAATTATTATTTATTTGGCAATGATAGGACTAATCTAGTAACAAGTAAGATAAAACTTATTGATTATTTAGATAAGGAATTAGTCCAAATAGATACAGATTCAGATACATGGAAATGGGAAGCAAAAACAACAGAATCTATGAGAAATAAGGTTTCAGATGATACCATAAGTAAAGGTGGAAACTATAATTTCTTACTTCCAACAGATGGGGCTGAGGAAATTGAGTTTGCTCCAGGTGATACGAAGCATTTAGCTAGTATAACTGCAAGCAAGTTGTTGTCATCTTCGGAAGAAATGGTTTATGATAATATTGTAGAAATCTATAATTTGGAAAATCCAGTGGGTAGATTTTATGATGGAACGCCAGGAAATTTTGATTTTGAAAATTTTGAATGTGATAATAATAAATATCCAAATAGAGCTAAAATTACAATTGTTCCACCAACAGGTGCTAAAAATATGGTGATTTATGTGTTAATTGGAATTGGATGCTTAGTAATATTAGCTGGAGGAGTAATCTTTATTAAAAAGAAAATTTTATAGTAAAATATATTAGTTGTATTTGAAAACAGATTTAATAGAATGTCTATTAGATCTGTTTTTGTGTATACTAAAATAAAAATTGATTGACAATATGTAAAAATAATAGTATATTATAGGAAATAAAAATATGTTCTCATAGCTCAGCAGGATAGAGCAGTCGCCTCCTAAGCGACCGATGGTGGTTCGAGTCCGCCTGGGAACACCACAAAATAAATAATGTGCAATATACTTCCTTAAGGGTTATATATACTTTGATATTGTATCTTATTCATTGCGTTCAAAAACAAAATCTAACATAAAAAACCGAGCCTCTCTCACTCTGGCTTAAAATGTATATATGTATATGTTGTAATCATTTTCAAATGTGATTGGAGCAATATTAGAATTTCTTAAATAAATTAATGGAAAGAGTTCACTCCGAACGAAGTGAGGGTTAAGTGGAAGGGTGCCATTAATTTATTTTAGAAATTCTTATGTTGCATATTGAACCGAGAAAATTATTAAAACATATACATATATACATTTTTCCCGTGAGCATTCCTCAGTTTTTTATTTAAGATTTTCTATTTTTCTCTTCATTCAAACAGATACAATATCAAAGTATATATAACCCTTAAGGAAGTATATTGCACATTATTTATTTCAGATAGACTATGAGTTGTAACTGCAAAATGAGTATAACAAAATTAATTTACATAAATAGTGACAAAAATGTAAAAATATGATATAATATATATGTATTTTCGTATTATACGATCAAAAAAGGAAAGCTCTAATTAATGTAAATACATTTTGGAGCAAAAAGATCTTGTAATTAAACTACAAAAATACAAAAAATCTTACAAAACAATAGGAGGTATACAATTATGAAACTAAGTAAGATTATGCAATTTAACCTAAGGGAAGAGAGGTATGTTCGCAAATACATGCAAAGTGTTGGACATGCTACTCTTAATCCTGAACAGCCGGGAGCTGTTCAAATCCACTTAATTCCTCCTCGCAATAATGTGCGGGATGTTAATGGAATTATTGGCAGTCCTTCTGTAGTTATACTTAATGGCAATTACATTGTTCCTATTAAACAATCTTATGCCATTCTTATGAATCAGTTTTTGCGTGAATTGGATAAATATTCTGGAACTACCCTTAAAGAGTTCAACTTAGAAAAAATTATTCGTGACACTGTAAATGCCGTTCATAAGGTATACTATAATACCCCAAAGCAGAAGCTCATTGAAGATTTAAGCAACTGGGTACATGTTTTTAGTGATATTGCACTTGGGCATGAAGTTGAAGGTATTGTTGGTTTTTCAATTGGCGAATATGCACCTTTTATGAGAGGACCACATCGTATGGATCTTATGATTTCTGCGATGGAAAAAAATGGTTGCTGGAATTGCAATCAAAAATGTATTCATTGTTATGCTGCTGGTCAGGAAAAATCCAATGTAAAGGAACTTTCAACTGCAGAATGGAAAAGAATTATAGACAAGCTTTATAATGAAGCATGTGTTGCACAGGTGACTTTTACTGGTGGTGAGCCTACAAAGCGTAAAGATTTAGTAGAGCTAGTAAAGTATGCCGAGAAAATGGTTACTCGTGTAAACACTAATGGTATTCTTCTTTCTGAAGAATATTGTGATAAGCTGAGAAAAGCGAATTTAGATTCAATCCAGATTACATTTTATTCCGGTGATCCGGAGGTACACAACCATCTGGTAGGAGTTCCTATGTACAATAGAACTCTTGCAGGTATTAAAAATGCGATTGCTGCTGGTTTAAATGTTTCTATTAATACTCCATTGTGTTCTTTAAACAAGGATTATGTTGAAACATTGAGATTTTTAAAGGAGCTGGGGATACAGTATGTTACCTGTTCATCTTTAATCATTACCGGTAATGCAACAACGAATGTTTCCAAGACAACTCAGCTTAAAAAAGATGAGCTTATGTCTATTCTTGCAGAAGCTGCAAGCTTTTGTAAAGAAAATGATATGGAAATTAGTTTTACTTCACCAGGATGGCTGTCTGAAGAAGAAATCAAATCCATTGATGGACTTATGACAGTACCTATGTGTGGAGCATGTCTTTCCAATATGGCAATTGCACCTAATGGAGAGGTTGTTCCTTGTCAGAGCTGGTTGGATGGCTTTACGCTTGGGAATATGTTAAATACTGATTGGACTCGGATTTGGGATTCAGAAGAATGCTCAAACATTAAGAATGATACTGCAAAAGGAAATTTTAATTGCCCTTTGAAGAGTATGAATGAAACAAAAATGGCTGACTATTAAGTATACAAATGGAGGTATAGCATGATGAAAAAAATTAAGAATATTTTGATGGCTATTGTAGTATTTGTTATCTGTTGTTCTTCTGTAACAGTTGCATATGCAGCATCTAGCAATGAGGATTATATCCGGAATTACGTTATTAGCGTAGATACACGCCAAGATGGTACTTTAGATATTACGTATGAACTGGAATGGGAAGTATTAAAAAATGGTCCAGTTACATGGGTAAAGATTGGTATTCCTAATGATCACGTAAGTGGTATTACGGCATTGACTGATAATATCGAAAAAGCGGAATATTATGCTGAAGGTACTGAAACTTTTGTGAGGTGTGACTTTAAGGAAAAGTATAATCCGGGTGATGTAATTAACTTTAAGTTTAGTATTCATCAGTCATACATGTACCTTTTGGATAAGAGCGGTATTGTAAGATATTCTTTTACACCTGGATGGTTTGACAAAATCGAAATCGGTAAGATACAGGTGGAGTGGTATGACAAAGATGGATATGTGGTAAAAACAACAAACTCCAATGAAAAGACTAGCAATGCATATATTTGGAGTTATGCTAATCTTCAAAATGGAGAAAAAATTACTGCAAATATCGAATATAGCAAGAATAAGTCAATGTTCGGAAACTTAAACGAAGATGAGCAATATAAGGAAGGGGCAGAGTATTCTTTTGGAACGTATATTCTAGTTATTTTGTTTATTATAATTCTAGTGGTGGTAATATCAGCTGCTATTGCATGGCTTAGTGATGATGGATATGGAAGTGGAGGAAGTGGATTTACCTACATCGGTGGAGGACATGGTGGAGGAAGCTCATGTGCTTCTAGCTGTGCATGTGCTTGTGCATGTGCTGGCGGAGGACGTGCAGGATGTTCTACAAAAGGTTTTTATGAAAAAACGGTTAAATTGAAGGACTTTGACAAAGCGGTTGAAAGACTGATGAGATAGGTCAAAGGTGGTTTAAACAAGACATAGGTAATGCTCTGAATTAAGAGCATTACCTACTTAAATTAATTTACTATTAAAGAATGCGGAGGATATAACAAAATGAAAAAAGAAAACTATAGATTCGCAGCATTTGATGTAATTATGATTATTTTGCTTTTTGGATTTACACAAAGATGGGGATTGGGATTAAATCCATTTAATTTATCTTTGAATCCAGTTAAGTTTGGTATATCATGGGCATTGAGTGTGTTCTGGTTAGGTTATTTTGTGGCGGAAAATCATATTAACCTTACAAGAATTAGACATTATAAAATACGGCAGAAGAAAGTCGTTGTGAGAGATGATGTTCTTACAGATCTGAATGATGCATTAACAAAATTGAATATTTCCAAATTGGATAATACAAAGGTCGAATCAGATATTGACAGGGTATGTGTAGCAATTAATAAATTTCAAGATAAGCTTCATATTATGAAGCAACTTTTAGCTAATCATGGTTATACCATTGATGATTGGGACTTTATCAAGAAATTTGATGAAGAAGCAATAAGGGAAATTCTTGATTTTGCTAGGGAAGTTATTGATACATGTATTGTGTTTGATGATTACAATACAAATAATGGAGATCCTCAAATTAAACAAGCAAAAGAAAGTATTGAAAAATGTATTTTTGAGATTGAAGCAATTATCCAAAAATATGATGAATTTTTGCTTGTTGTAAAGGAAATTCTGGAAAAGAAACTTCATAATTATGGTATTGTTGGAACTATTGAATCTCTCGATGTTACAATCGACACTGTAAAACAGGTATATGGCCTTGTTGAAAGTGATTTAGATAAAATGGTTAGACATTCTGGAAAAGGAGGAACAAAATAATATGAAATCCCGAAAATTATTTGTTACTTATTTGATGATTGTTTCTCTTCTTGTAGGTTTAGTTAGTGGCACAATTAAATTTCTTATTGATGAAGCTAATAGACCAGAGCCAGTTATTACTGTAGAAGATTATCGGCAACAATTAAGAAACGACGTATCTAAGTTAGATTATAGTGTAAAGAGTAATCCAATTGAAGGAGCAACACCTGATGGTGTTACTTTGGAAAAACAAGGTGATGAAACAATTGCATTGTTTTTAATTGATACTTCTGGATCGATGCAGACAAAGTATGAGGATAAGTTGACCAATACAAAGAATGCTATATCTGATTCCTTTAAGTATATTGGTACAAATAGCTATGTTGGAATGATTTCTTATTCTACAGAGGTTGTGGTAAATGTACCAATTGCTAAGTTTGATGCAGAACAGGTCAAAAAATTAAATGGAGAACTTTACAATTTGAAAGCGGTTGGTGGTACTCATATGTATGAAGCAATAGCAATTGGAATGCAATTGATTGAAGATGAATTATATGAGCATCCAAATGCAAAAGCAATGATTTTTGTAGTTTCAGATGGAGTTCCATCAGATGATGCCAAAAAGTTAGATTTTGTAGAGAAGTATGTAAGAGGATTATCTATTCCGATTCATACAATTGGCTATGGTATTGACATTGATAGGGAGGAACTTAAGAAAGTTGCTTTAATTAATGAAGCAACCTACACTTTTGTTAATAGCGATAATGTTAATGAAGAAATTCAGCGACTTATCGAAAATTCCTTTTAACATGATTTAACAAAGTAATGTAACTATATAGTAGATAAAAAAGAAGCTCTTTAAAATAGAGCTTCTTTTGTTATAGTTAAGTAAGATATAAATCCTAATTACTATATTAATATCATATCCAAGTATAAGCTGTTTAATTGGTGATATTGTATGTTTAAATTATATTTGAAATAAAGGATAAATTAATTTTATGTCGAATATATAACATAAATATTGTAATGGAGGGAAAATTGAAAGATAAAATAAAACAATTTATAAATACAAGGCAATTTCATATTTGTATGGTGGCACTTATAATGTTTTCTATATTATTTATTGTTGGAATTGTATCATTAAAATACCATGTGGAAGGTGAAATAAATTTGCCATTTGAAATATCAAAGATTTCTATAATAAGTAATGTAGAAGGTATAGATACACAAGATACTACAAATAAATGGAATTTAAAGGTTAATCAAAATAACGATATATATTTGTATATTAAAAAAAATGATAAATATAGAGAAACAGAGGCAATTAAAAGTGTTAAATTAGACAATTTTAATATAGAACAAGCTCCAAAAGTAGGAGAATTAAAATTATTAAAACCTGATAGTAATATAGAAAGTATTATTTTTAAAAATACATCTGAAAATGAAACTGATAATATTGAATTTATAGGAAGTATGGATTCAAGTATAAAAGATATGAAAATTTCTAATCAAGGTGGATTAGTAATTTTTAGATATGCAATTAATAATATAGGAAATTATATTTCAAATGATGATGAAGAAATAAATCATAGCGAGTTATTAAAAAAATTGTCTATTAATAATGATGATTTAAAATTCAAAGTAACATTTGATATTTATATTAATTTAAGTTCAGGAAAAACATATAAATCTAGTATTAATTTAGAGTTTCCTGTTAATGATGTTGTAAATCAAGGAACTCAAAGTGCTGAATATACAGATCTAAAAAACATAGTATTTAAAAGAATATAAAAAAATACTTGCTAAATTCACAAATACATTATATAATTACAGAGGTACGAAGTTTAATCTTTGTATAGAGAGTAATCCAATAGAGACCTATGAACCTTGTCAGGTCCGGAAGGAAGCAGCAATAAATAGAAAATCTTTATGTGGAATGCTCTCTATAGAGAGATTGAACTTTGTATTATAATGGGACATTATAAAGGATGTGAGAATATGGGGTACACAGCTCTTTATAGAAAATTTAGACCAATGACTTTTTCAGAGCTTGTTGGGCAAGAACATATTACAAGAACTTTAAAAAATCAGATTATTGCTGGTAGAGTAGGACATGCGTATTTATTTAATGGAGGAAGAGGAACAGGAAAAACATCATCTGCTAAAATATTGGCTAGGGCAATAAATTGTTTAAATCCAAAAAACGGAGAACCTTGTAATGAATGTGAAATTTGCAGGGGAGCTATTAATGGTTCACTTACAGATATTGTGGAAATGGATGCTGCTTCAAATAATAGTGTTGAAGATATTAGAAGTATTCGTGAAGAAGTGAATTTTTTACCTACAAAAGCAAAATATAGGGTATATATTATAGATGAGGTTCATATGCTTTCAACAGGTGCATTTAATGCATTGTTAAAAACTTTAGAGGAACCACCTGAACATGTTAAATTTATTTTAGCTACAACTGAGCCTCAAAAGTTACCGGCAACTATACTTTCTAGGTGCCAAAGGTTTGATTTTAAGAGAATATCAAATGAGGATATTATAGCAAGATTAAAAGTTGTTTGTAAAGAAAGTAATATAGAGATTACAGAGGGAGCTTTAAATATTATAGCTATTTTATCTGAAGGAGCTATGAGGGATGCTTTATCAATTTTAGAGAGATGTATACAAGATGGAGAAAATAAAATTGATGAAGATAAAATTAAAGATTTAGTTGGAATACCTAAAATAACTTTTGTTCATAACATTACGGATGCAATTATTGAATATGATGTAGATAAAGCTTTAAATTGCATGGATGAGATATTGGATGAAGGGAAAGACTTAAATAATTTTTTGTGGGAAATTATAAAATATGTTAAAGATGTATTAATATATAAATCATCAAGCAGAGCAGATTTATATAGTGAAGAAGAAATAAAGAATATTAAAACTTTATCTGAGAAAATAACAAAAGATAGATTAGTTAATTTGATTTATGAATTATCAAATTTAGACAATGATATTAAGTGGGCAACACAAAAAACAATAATGTTTCAGGCTGGAATTATTAAATTATGTAGTAAAGAAGTTCAAATACAGTCGTTTATAGAGAATAGCAATGATAACAATAGTGAATATGTTGTAAATAAAGCTAATTCAAAACCTATAAGTGCTACTGTGAAAACAACAACTGCATCAACTATATCGGATTCTTCAAATGTTTCATATACTTCAAATGTAAAAATTCCTATAAATAATTCAAAAAATTATTCTAGTGATTTAAATAAAAGTTGGCCTAAAATGGTAAATGATTTAAAACAAAATGGAAAAATAGTTTTATATACTAATTTAATTAATACAAAAGCTGAACAAATAAATGATGGTACAGTTGGTATTAGATTTCCTAAAGGTATTACAGCTTTTGGAAAATCTGTTTTAGAAAAACAAGAAAATATTAAAGAAATATCAAATTTGATAACAATGGCATGTGGTAAAAATATGCAAATAAAATATATATCAGATGTACAAAGTCAAACTATTAGACATAATCCAGAGGATGACATTCAAAAGTTGGCACAAGAGTCTGATATACCATTTAATGTTATAGATTAAATATAAAAGTAGAGGAGGATTTTAAAAATGGCAAAAAGAGGAGGTTTTCCAGGTGGAATGGGAGGATTTGGTGGAATGAATATAAATAATTTAATGAAAGAAGCCAAAAAAATGCAAGCAGAAATGCAAAAATCACAAGAGGAGCTAGCTACAAAAGAATTTGATAGCACAGCTGGTGGTGGAGCTATAAGTGTAAAAGTTACAGGTGAAAAAGTGATAAAAGAAATTAAAATAAAACCAGATGTTGTTGACCCTGATGATGTAGAAATGTTAGAAGACTTAATTTTAACATGTGTTAATGAGGCTTTAAGAAAAGTCGATTCTGCACAAAGTCAGGAACTTGGAAAATTTAATATTCCAGGTCTAATGTAAGAGGAGAAATAGAATGTCATTATATTCACCATCAATAGAAAAATTAATAGAAAGTTTTGAAAAATTGCCAAGTATTGGTCACAAAACTGCTGCTAGACTTGCTTTTTACATTTTAAATTGTTCAGAGCAAGAGACAAATGATTTTATAAAATCAATAATAGATGCAAAACATAATTTAAAATACTGTAGTAAATGTTATAATATATCAGATACTGATCCATGCCCAATATGTTCTAGCCCTAAGAGAGATCAGTCTTCAATATGTGTTGTTGAAGATGTAAGGGATATTGTCGCAATGGAAAAGACACATGAATTTAAAGGAGTATATCACGTGTTACATGGTTCAATTTCTCCTATGAATGGTATTGGTCCTGATGATATAAAAATTAAAGAATTGCTTTCAAGACTTATGGATGGGCAAGTAAAAGAAGTTATACTTGCTACTAATCCAAGAGTAGAAGGTGAAGCAACAGCTATGTATTTATCAAAATTAATAAAACCTTTAGGAATTAAGGTTACTAGAATTGCACATGGTATTCCTGTTGGAGGAGATTTAGAGTATACAGATGAAATTACTTTAACTAAAGCCTTAGAGGGAAGAAGAGAGATCTAAAAAAACACATAAAATACACCTATTAAGTATTTTATGTGTTTTTAATATATTTGTTATAGTATTATGATGATAAAATTATTTTACAAATATCTTCTGTTGAGTGTCTTTTGGCTAAAATTCTTGTATTTTTTTTCATCATTTCTAATTTTTCAGGATTTGAAAATAAGTCATTAAATATTTCATACACTGAGTCATGTTTTTTTATCCAAATTCCAGTACCATTTTTTTCTAAAAATTCTGCATTTTCTTCTTCTTGACCTGGAATAGGGTTTATTATTATCATTGGTAAACCAGAAGCTAAGCTTTCAGAGGTTGTTAATCCTCCTGGTTTTGAAATAACTAAATCTGATATTGACATTAATTCTGGTACCATATTTGTATATTCTAATACTTTTATATTTTTTTCCCTATGATTTTCTTGTACTATACTTTCAAAATTTGCTTTTAGTTTTTCATTTTTTCCTGCAATTGCAATTAATTGAATATTATCAAAATGTTTAACTAAGTTTTCAAATATTTGAATAGTTCTAGTTTTTCCTAAACCAAATTCTCCACCACCAAAGAATAATATGTTTTTTTTGTTTTCTTCTAATTTAAACTTATCTAAAATATCCTTTTTATTATATTTTTTTAGAAATCTTGATGAAATAGGTATACCTGTTGAGAATACTTTATTTTCTGGAATATTCTTAGATACTAGATATTGTTTCATTTTATCATGTGCGACAAAAAAATAATCAGTATAATTATGACCGAATTAGCCATTGGTCATGTGGAGAGAAATCTGTCATTATTGTTGCGATTTTTGCTGTTATTTTATTTTTTCTTTTTAAATAGCTGCACATTTGACTTCCGAATGGGTGTGTAGATATTATGATATCAGGTTTTTTTTCTTTTAATAGTTTCAATAGTTTTATTGCGAATAGTATATTTGATTTGGATGAGATGTGTGCTAGTGGGCCGTGTTGAGAGTCGTTATAAATTTTTCCCCATGCCCAAGGTATTTTTTTTGCCATTTCTTTATATGCAGTTGTTGTTATTTTTTCGATTGGTTTATTTACATATTTCATGCAATCTATTAATTCGGTTTCATAATTATTATAGTTAGTGTTTATACATTCTTGTATAGATTTTGCAGCATTTAGGTGACCACCGCCATATGATGCATAAAAAATTAGTATTTTTTTCATAGTTTTCTCCTTATATTTTAATATATTAATTTTAGCATAAGTATAGTTTGAATATCAATGATTTTTATAAAAAACTCATTTTATTACAATTTACTAGTTCAATAAACTATGAATTGTAATATGTACCATTTTAAAATTTTGTTATATCAACAAAAATTTGTATAATATTAAAAAATATGTAAAAAATATAAAAGAAAATTAAAGCAAAGGGTGATAATGTGAAAAAAATTTTGAAAATTATTTTGGCAATAATTTTAATAGTATTATCCACAATTTGTATATTTATTGTGGATAATGGTAAGGCAAATACGGTAAGTTTAGCAAAAACTTCTAATACATCAGACATTCAACTAATGGCAAGAGCAATAAATGGGGAAGCTAGGGGAGAACCATATGAAGGGCAAGTTGCAGTAGGAGCAGTTATCCTAAATAGGGTTAAAGATTCTAGGTTTCCCAATACTATTTCTGGCGTGATATATCAGTCAGGTGCGTTTACAGCAGTTAGTGATGGACAGATAAATGCAGCTATTTCAGAAGGGTCTACAGTTTATAAAGCTGCTCAAGATGCTATGAATGGTTGGGATCCAACAGGTGGTTGTGTATATTATTTTAATCCATCAACTGCTACGAATAAGTGGATCTGGTCTAGGCAATTAGTAAAGACTATTGGAAAGCACAGATTTTGTAAATAAAAAAGTCTGAAATGTTTGAATAATGATGAATAGAGTAAATTGTAGAGAAAGGAAAGATTTGAAAATGAAAAATTGGATAGATAGATTAAAAAAAGTTCATATGTTGAGTATTATTCTTATAGCACTAGTGATTATAATTGTGTTAGTAGCAGTTTTAATAAGAAATCAAAGGACTGCAAAACAAGCTTCAGAAAATTCTTATAATATGGCATTTTATGAATTAGTAGATTATGTTCAAAATGTAGAAACATATCTTGCTAAATCACTAATTTCAAGTACGGCGGAGCATGGGGCCGAAACCCTGACTAATGTATGGAGAGAGGCAAATTTAGCACAAGCATATTTGTCACAATTACCAATTGAAAGTCAAGAGTTAGAAAATACTGAAAAATTTTTAAATCAAGTTAGTGATTATAGCTATTCATTGTCAAGAAAAAATATATATAATCAAAGTTTAACTAGTGAAGATTTGAAAAACTTGAAAGATTTGCACACATATAGTGTTGAATTAGAAAGTACTTTAAATCAATTATCAGATGATATAAATTCAGGAAGAATAAAATGGAACGAACTTACGAAAAAAGGGACAACAGCATTAGCTCAACAAGTAAGTACAAGTTCTTTAGAAGGATTTAGTAATTTAGAAGAAAATTTTCATGAATATTCAGGTTTAATATATGATGGGGCATTTTCAGAGCATTTAACAAGTAGTGAACCAAAAGGTTTAGTAGGAAATGATGTTAATGAAGAATATGCTAAACAAAAAGCAATTGAATTTATAGGAAAAGATAATGTTAAAGAAATAGAAAGTTTAGGTTATTCTGAAAATGCAACAATACCAGAATATAATTTTTCTATAAAAACATCATCAGAAGATAGTGTTAATATTTCAATATCTAAAAAAGGTGGACATATTATCTATATGAATTCTAATAGAAATGTAAATACTGAAATAATATCACAAGATGAAGCTAATAATAAAGGAAAAGAATTTTTAAATAATCATGGTTTTAGAGATATGAAAGAGACTTATTATTTAAAACAAGATGGAATTGTAACCATAAATTATGCGTATACTCAAAATGATGTAGTTATTTACCCAGATTTGATAAAAGTAAAGGTAGCTTTAGATAATGGAGAGATACTCGGAATTGAGACAACAGGATATTTAAATAACCATACTCAGAGAAATACTTCTAATGTAAAGATAACAAAAGAAGAAGCTAAAAAGGTTTTGAATAAAGATTTAGAAATTAATTATGAAGGTTTAGCTATTATTCCAACAGAGTATAAAACTGAAAATTTATGTTATGAGTTTAAGGGAAAAGTTGATTCAAAAGAGTTTTTAGTATATATAAATGCTGAAAATGGTAGAGAAGAAGATGTATTAATTATTACTAATACGCCTAATGGAACTTTAACAATGTAAGGAAGAGGATGGGAAAAAAACATCCTCTTCTCATTATTTAATGTTTTTTGTATATATCTTTTGAAATTATTTCTGTACTTATAATAGCACCGTTTTTCTTTAAAGTTTTATATGCCTCTGAATATATGGCATTTGCAGTTGTACTAGTTATCCTAGAAGATAATTGAACCTCATAATCATTTTCTGTTTTTAAACCGAAAATTTTAAAGTTAGCAATTCCATTTGAAACAGAACACGTTATTTTTATAGGATAGTTTCTGTTATTTTTAAATTTGAAGTCAATTGCACCATATACAACGGTTGCATCTCTACTAGCTGTTACATATGATGGAATAAATTGATGATTGCTTCTTTCTATAATATCTAGGTTTGCAAATAAAACGGCATTATACAATGTTGATGTTATTTGACAAATTCCTCCTCCTAAACCATTTTCAACTCTTCCTGATACATAAATAGGGGCTTCTTTATATCCTGCTGCTATTGTTCTTTCTCCAACAACTTTATTATAAGAAAAAGTTTCGCCTGGCATAACTACAGTTCCATTTATTTTGTTTGATGCTAAAATTAAATTTGTTGTACGGTTTTTATTACTTACAGCATATTTTGTTGAAAATTCAGATAATAAATCTGGAAATGCTTCAGTTCCAATCATATTTGTAGTAATATTTGGGTATAATATTTTTAAGGGAATTGAATATTCACTTTTATTTTCTTGAAACAAATTTGAGGCTTCTTCTATTGAAATTGCAAAATCTAATCCATTTTCGCTTGGTACTACAACATATGGGTTTTGAGTATAATATGCATCAACTGGTTCCTTATGTATTTCATTGTATATGTAATTAATATCTATTTGGCTAGGGGATTGTTTTTGAGTAATTAATTCAATAGTGTTGTTTTGCAAATTTAAATTGTTTATATTATTTATTATATGAGTTGCTGATTTTTCAATATCTATGGTGCTTCCTTCAGACCCTTTTGTTATTATTAAATTATTGCCATCGATATAACAGCTGTTCTCAATCATTTTATCTGGTAATTTATTTGATATATCTTGTAAATCATGTTTTAGTTGTTCTTCATCAATCATAAATCCAGGATCAATATTTATTTTAGTAAATAATGCTTGTAAAACCATTAGATTATTTTCAAATATATTTCCTGTTTTGCCAATTTGATATGCTAGTTCAACAGCTTCATCTACATTAAAGTATATTGATAATTGCAAAGTAGAAATTGATGTTTTAAAATCATTATGATTTAATTCTATTTCTTCTGGAATTGATGAATTTATATAATCTGATAGTTTTTGTTTGGCTTGTTCTTTTGATAATCCAGACATATCTAAATTTTTTATATATATTCCTGTTGTTATATTTTCTTTTTTTGTATTTATCAAAGTAAAAGTACAGAATGTAATTAATAAAAGCAATATAAATATCAATGTAAAAACTCCAAAAATTATTAAAGTGTCGGATTTATTTTTGTTTTTATAGTTGGTTGTGATAACTAAATTTGTTTCTTTATCTGTTAAATTTAAATTTTCTTTTTCTTTTAATTCCATGTTTTTCTCCTTTAAATAAGTCTATTATATTATATCATGTATTGGTAAAATTTACTACTACAAAATTTATAAAAAACACATAATATTGGCAAAATATTATAAGTTTTTTTGCTAATAATAATATTAATGAAACTCATATTAGTTTCATTAGTAAGGAGGATGTTATGGCTAGAAATAGTAAATTAATATCTGAAAATTTAAGAGAAGAAATAGCTAAAGAATTAGGTGTTTATGACCAAGTTAAAAATGATGGTGGTAGTTGGGCTAGTGTTTCTTCCAGAGATTGTGGTAATATAGTTACTAAAGCTATTGAAATAGCAAATCGCTCAGTAGAGAGTAATTAGACCTAGATATCTTATGTATTTTTTGAAAAAATATCAAAAATGCATAAGGTATTTTTTTTATAAATTAATAGATTGCCAAAATAAAAAAAATAGCATATAATTTAACAAGAAAAAATGAGGTGATTAAATGAAAATATATGAATTAATAAGGGAAACTAAAGGAAAATTAATAAAAGGAGATTTAGAAAATCAAGTTGAAAATTTTTGTAGAGATACAAGAATAATAAAAACAGGAGATACATATATAGGAATAAAGGGAGAAAATTTTGATGGAAACACATTATGGAAAGAGGCACTAAAAAAAGGAGCTACAACTGTAATTGTAGAAGGAATTGATTTTAAAAATGAGAATTTAGAAGAATACGAAAACAAAAATATTATACTGGTTGAAAATTCAATAAAAGCTCTTGCAGATATTGCAACATATAAAAGGAATTTATATGGAAAAGATTTTCCTGTTATAGGAGTAACTGGGAGTGTTGGAAAAACAAGTACAAAAGATATAATTGCTAATGTAATATCTAAAAAATATAAAACATTAAAAACACAAGGAAATAAGAATAATGAAATAGGACTTCCATTTACAATATTTAATCTAAAAGATCACAATGCAGCAGTAATTGAAATGGGAATGAATCATTTTGGGGAAATAAGTAAATTAACTAAAATTGCAAAACCAACAATCTCAGTTATTACAAATGTAGGAACATCACATATTGGAAATTTGGGGTCAAGAGAAAATATATTAAAAGCTAAATTAGAAATATTAGAAGGAATGGATAAAAAAATATTAGTTATAAATAATGACAATGATTTATTGCATGATTTATATAGAAAAAATAAAGATATTGAAATACATACATATGGCATTGAAAATATATCTAGTGTTATGGCTGAAAAAATCATTCTAAATGAAAATAATAGTGAATTTATTTGTAACTTAGAAGGGGAAAAATTTAAGGTAAAAGTACCAGTTGGTGGAATTCATTTTGTATATAATGCATTATGTGCTGCAACTGTTGGAAAACTTTTAGGGTTAAGTATAGAACAAATTAAAAGTGGAATTGAAACTTTTGAATTAACTAAAAAGAGAATGGAAATAACTGAATTAAAAAATGGAGTAACAATAATAAATGATAGTTATAATGCAAGTTTTGAATCAATGCAAGCATCCCTTAAGTATTTAAATGGTTTAAAAAATAATAGAAAAATTGCTGTTTTAGGAGATATGTTTGAATTGGGCGAATTTTCAAAGGAGCTCCATGAAAAAGTTGGAAAAGAAGTTACAAAAAATAATGTAGATATTTTAATTTGTTGTGGTAGAAATGCTAAATATATTGCGGAAACTGCAAAAATAGAAGGCATGAATGCAGATAATATTTATTATTTTGAAGATAAAGAAGAAATAGAAAAATTAATTAGAAAAATTTGGAAAAAGGGTGATGCTATCTTACTTAAGGCATCAAATGGTATGAAATTTTTTGAAATAGTAGAGAAATTATTAAAATGATTTCTAATTAGTTATAGAAAGGATGTCTTGTATTATGGAAAAATTGAAATTAGGTGTTATATTTGGAGGAATGTCAACAGAAAATGAAGTTTCATGTGTATCAGCTATTTCGATAATAAAGAATTTAAATAAAGAGAAATATAATATTTATTCAATATATATTAGTAAAATTGGAGAATGGTTTGAAGTTTATAATATAGAAAAGAATGAAAGAATTGGAGATGAACTTAAAGAAAAAAAACATATTAGTAATATTGTAGAATTTATAAAAGAACTTGATGTTGTGTTCCCTGTTTTACATGGATTATATGGTGAGGATGGTACAATTCAAGGGATGCTTGAACTATTAAAAATTCCATATGTTGGTTGTGGAGTACTTGCTTCTAGTGTTGGAATGGATAAAGTATATACAAAAGTTATTTTTGAGAAAGCAGGGATAAATCAAGCAAAATATATATATTTGAAAAAAAGCAATGAAGATTATATTTATGTAGATAACAATTTTAATGAAAAAGTTCTTGAATTAAGTGATATAACAAAAAAAGTTAGTGAAAAGTTAAAATTTCCGATGTTTATTAAGCCATCTAATTCAGGCTCAAGTGTTGGAATAAGTAAAGTAAAAAATAAAGAAGAATTAAAACAAGCTATAGAATTTGCTTCAAAATATGATAGAAAAATCTTGATTGAAGAAGGTATTTTAGGTAAAGAGGTGGAATGTGCTGTTTTAGGAAATGATAATGTGATTAGTTCATGTGTTGGTGAAATTAGAGCAGCTGATGAATTTTATAGTTATGATGCTAAATATAATAATAAAGAATCAAAAACTTTAATTCCAGCTGAAATTTCTGATGATAAATCAGATGAAATTCAAAAATTAGCAATAAAAGCTTTTAAAACGATTGATGGGAAAGGCCTATCTAGGGTTGACTTTTTTATAGAGGAAAATACAGAAAAAGTTTATATTAATGAAATTAATACTTTACCTGGTTTTACAAGCATTAGTATGTATCCTAAACTTTTTGGCCAGATTGGAATAAAATATTCAGAATTGTTAGATAAATTAATAAATTTAGCCATTAGTAATTATTAATAATAGGTTACTATTACAATTCACAGCCTATCCAAGATAGTTGATGTGCAATGTGCTTCCTTAATGGGTATATGTCTTTGATATTGTATACGTTTGAATGAAAAGAAAAATAGAAAATCTTAGATAAAAAACTGAGGAATGCTCACGGAAAAAATGTATATATGTATATGTTGTAATCATTTTCTTAGTTCAATATACAACATAAGGATTTCTAAAATAAATTAATGGCACCCTTCCACTTAGCCCTCACTTCGTTTGGCGTGAACTCTTTCCATTAATTTATTTAAGAAATTCTAATATTGTTCCAATCACATCAAAAATGATTACAACATATACATATATACATTTTAAACCAGAGTGAGAGCGGCTCGGTTTTTTATGTTAGATTTTATTTTTGAATGCAATGAACAGGATACAATATCAAAGACATATACCCATTAAGGAAACACCTCGCACATCAACTATCTTGGATAGGCTGTGAATTGTAATATTTTATAAATGATTTTTAAAAAACTCCATAAAAGCTATGGATTTTTTTGTATTTTGTGATATAATGAATCTACCTATTTTGTGGGAGGATGTTAAATGAAATATAAAGATTATTATAAATTATTAGGGTTAGAAACAAGTAGAGTTTCAATAGATGAAATAAAATCAGCATATAGAGCAGCTGCTAAAAGATATCATCCTGATTTAAATGTTGGTGATACATTAGCAGAAGAAAGAATAAAAGATATTAATGAAGCATATAGAATATTATCTGTTCCAGCTTCTAAAAGAAAATATGATAGAGTTTGGAATTCAAGAAATAATGTAAATAAATATCAAAAAATAAAAGGTAGAAATATTTTTAATATGTTTTTAGGTGATATTGAAAATAAAAATGATAACAAGGAAAAGATAAAAGATATGAAGAATTCTAAAAAGGGGGAAAACATAGAAACAGAAATAAAAGTAAGTTTAGAGGATGCTTTTTATGGACTAGAAAAGAAAATATCTCTAAGAACTGTTGAAGGAAAAATGAAAACTTTTTCTGTAAAAATTCCTGAAGGAATAAGAAATGGAGAAAAGATAAGATTAATAGGACAAGGTAAGAATGGTATTAATGGTGGAAAAAATGGAGATTTATTTATAAAAATTGATATAGAAGATAATAAAGTTTTTAAATTATATGGTGCTGATTTATGTACTGACTTAAGACTTTCTCCATGGGAAGCAGCTTTAGGTACAAGAGTTGATATAAAAACAATTGATGGTGAAACAAAAGTATATATACCACAAGGAATACAAAGTGGAGAAAAAATAAAAATACCTAATAAGGGCTATAAAGATGGAAAAGGTGGAAGAGGAGATTTAATAGCAGAAGTTAAGATAATGGTTCCTAAAAATTTGGAATTAGATGAAAAAGAAATGTTTCAAAAATTAAAAGATATGTCAAGATTTGATCCAAGAAGTGATTTTAGACTATAAATTTACATAAAAACATTGACAAAATTGTTGAAATTGGCTATAATTATAGATAGTGATGCAACAAAAGATAAACTATGGATTAAATCATAGAAATGAGGTGTGAAGATGGATAATATACAAGGAAAACACTTTAGTATAACAGATCCTAAAGGTGTAAATACTGTTATATATCAAGTAAATAAAACAGAAAAAGAATTTTTAAAAGAATACCCTAAATATACAGTAGAAAGACTTGACCATATAGAAGAATTAAGAGGAGATTTTAATAAAAAAACTTTTTATGTTGAAAATCCTGCAAAAGATGGAAATAGACTAGTTATATTATCTTTTGGAGAGGATAAAGTTGTGATTAATACAGGTATATTATTAGGCGACGAAGTAAAAATAACTAAAAAACCAACACCATTTAAGTTTACAACATTGTACTCAGAAGATGAATCAGAATATAAAGAATTTAAATATACGCCAAACTTAAAAAGACCTATATCAATTATAGATCCAGACACTACAGAAGAAGTAAAACCAACACTTTATTTTGATGAAAAAACAAATGAAGTGAAAGGGAAATGTAAATTAAAACCATATAAATCTTATTTCGCATTTGAAATAAGAGATGTCGAATAAGGAGGAGAAGCCAAATGGCGAATAAATCGAAGGATGTAAAAACAGTACCAACAGGAATTAATGATAATTTTATTATTAATGGAGTGGATTTTAGTAATATCATTGAAAAAGAAAAATTTGAAATGAAAGCAGCACAAAAGGGAGTAAAAATAGAAGTATTAAGTACAGAATTAACTGAAGATATGACAATAAAAGCACTAGATGATACAATAGTTGATTTTGAAAAAAGAAGACAACAATTACAATATAATCCAAAGCTTGTAGAATTTGAGAAAAGAAATAAGAAAGCAGGATCTAAAAGAAATATTTCAGATATAGAAGAACAAGAAATTAGCTAATACAAAAGATAGAAGGTGAAGCTTATGAATTACAAAATTGAAGGAGCAATAAGAAGAAATAGAAAAAATTTTATAGTGTGTTTAATACTATGGCTACTTTTAGTCATAGTATTTGTTGCACCATTTTCATATTCTGTATTTGAAGCAAGTGTAAATGGAAAAATTTCATTAGACATTTTTATGGAACAAATTGCTACAAATATAACAAACCCATTTGCTACTATTGCTAATATATTTATAAAAGGTGCTACACATAATTTTATTTCATTATTATTAGGATTTACAATATTTTATTTAGTTATATTTTTTATAGGATTTGCTAAATCGGCTCCTAAAAATGAGTTTTCTGATATAGAACATGGTTCAAGTGATTGGAGCCAACATGGAGAACAATATCAGGTATTAAGTAGAAATAAAGGAATAATATTAGCAGAAGATAATTATTTGCCACTTGATAAAAGAGGAAATGTAAATGTGTTAGTAGTTGGACGGTTCAGGTTCTGGTAAATCAGCTTCATATTCAATTCCTAATGCATATCAGTGTTTAGGCTCATATATTTTTACAGATCCTAAAGGAGAACTTTATGATAGAACAGCTGGATATTTAAGAGAGCAAGGATATGATATAAAAGTATTAAATTTAGTTAGACCTCAATATAGTGATGGATATAATCCATTGATGCATATTTCATCAGAATTAGATGTTGATGTTATTGCAAATACAGTAGTAAAGGGACAAAAGACTGATAGTGGTTCAGATCCATATTGGGATGATATGGCAGAAATGTTATTAAAAGCATTAATATATTATTTAATAGCAACTAGACCAGAAGAAGAACAGAACTTAGCAAGTTGTGCAGAACTTGTTAGAGCTGCTAACAAAAATGGAGGAAGTAATTTACTTACAGATTTGATGAATCAATTACCATATGATCATCCAGCAAGAATGTATTATAAATCAATTGAAATAGCACCAGAAAAAACATATGCTTCAATATTAAGTTCACTACAATCAAAACTTGGTAAATTTGATTCAAAAGATATTGCAGAATTAACATCAACAGATACAATAAAATTTGAAGAAATAGGAAGTAGAAAAACGGCAGTATATGTTATATCATCTGATACACATACGGCATATGACTTTTTACTTACAATATTTTTCTCACAAATGATACAACAATTATATGATTTTGCAGACCAAAATGGTGGAAGACTTAAAGAAAGAACGTATTTTATATTAGATGAGTTTGCTAATATAGGAAAAATACCAGATTTTGATAAAAAAATATCAACATCAAGAAGTAGAGGAATATCATTTAGTGTTATTTTACAAAATATAGACCAATTAGAGGCAGTTTATGAAAAATCATATGAAACTATTATGGGTAACTGTGATACACATGTATTTTTAGGAAGTAACTCATTTAAAACTGTAGAGTATTTTTCAAAGGCACTCGGAGAAAAAACGATAGGAAGAGACAGTATATCTGTAAATAAAGACAAGAAAAATCATAGAACTGGAAAAAGTGTTTCAGACCAAGTAATGGCAAGAGCTTTAATGACTCCAGATGAATTAAGAAGAATGGATAATGACTTGTGTATAATTTATGAAAAAGGTATTAAACCAGTTAAAGCAAATAAATTTTATTATTTTAAGCATTCAATGGCAAAAGAACTAAGTAAGTGTGAAATAAGTCATAATGACATAGGAGAAATCGATAGAGGAACTTGGAGAAAATACAATCCATATAATCCTTATGTAGAAGAAAAAGATGAAAAAGTAACAGATAATTTAGATATTGAATCTTTAGATGATTTATTTGAAGATATAGATAAAGATAAAAAAGATAGTAAAAATTTGGATACACAAAATGTAAAAGAGAATAATGATGATGATAATTTTTTGGATGGATTATTGGATTTGGATGATGTAGCTCCTGTATTACCTCAGGAAAATGAAGATGATTCTTATGATTTACAAAAAGAATTAGAGGCTAAATTTGATGAATTATTTGGTCCTTTAGATGAAGATGGAGAATAAGATTATTTTAAAAATTAGTAATTGAAATAGAGAACTTAAGAAGTTTTTTATTTCAATTTTTTTGTATTTAGTTAATAACTATTATTATATGTGTGTTCTAGGTTTTGCTTATTTGTAGACTGTAATAATGAACAAAAGTTTTTATAAAAGTTTAATTTGTTCGCTTGTTTTTTGTTGTTGAATGTTATATATTAAATATCATATATAAATATAAAATATTATGGAGGAAGATATGAAATTTGTACATATAGCAGATACACATTTTGATAGTCCTTTTGTAAATCTTTCTGACAAAGATGGATTAGGAGATTTAAGAAGACTAGAACAGAGAAAAGCATTTAAGAAAGTAATTGAATATATAAAAGAGAATGATATAAAATATTTATTTATTTCTGGAGATTTATATGAGCAAAAATATATAAAAAAATCAACAATTGAATATATAAATAATTTGTTTAAAGAAATTCCAGAAACAAGGATATTTATAGCACCTGGAAATCATGATCCATATGTAAAGAATTCATATTATAATAAATTTAATTGGAATGAAAATGTAAAAATATTCAATGCCAATATAGAAAAGGTAGAATTAGAAGATGTAAACATTTATGGATATGGATTTAATGATTTCTATTGTAAATATAGTGGTATTGAAGATTTAAAGATAGATGATAAAAATAAATTAAATATTTTAGTGATTCATGGTACATTAGATGGAGGAACAATTGAAAATAGTGAATATAATCCTTTAAATAAAAGAATGTTACGAGAGAAAGGTTTTGATTATGTTGCACTAGGACATATACATAAATTGTATTATAATGAAGAAATAAATCAAAATATAGTCTATCCAGGTTCAACTGTATCATTAGGATTTGATGAATTGGGACAACATGGTATGATAATTGGAGATTTGGAAAAGGGTAGAATACAATTAAAATTTTTACCATTAGATGAAGTAGAATTTAAATTACAAGATGTGGATGTTACAGGAATAAAATCTAAAGAAGAATTAATTGAAAATATAAATGAATTAGAATTTTCAGATGACAATTTGATAGAAATTATTTTATTGGGAAGAAGAAATTTTGAAATTGATAAATATGAATTATATAAATTAATTTCAAATGATAAAATAATTAAAATAAAAAATAAAACAAAGATAGGTTATGACTTAGAAAATTTAGCAAATGATAATACTTTAAAAGGTTTATTTGCTAAAGAAATGTACAGAAGATTAAATGATGAAAATTTATCTGAAGAGGATAAAGAAATACTTGAAAATGCTGTTGAAATTGGGTTAGAAGCTTTGGAATAGAAGATATAATTTAAAATTGAATATTCAAAGATTTTGTTTTTCAAGGTGTTAAACATATCAATATCATATATTGAAAGGAGAAAAGTTTTTTGAAAATTAATAAATTAAAAATAAATTCTTATGGAAAATTAAAAGAAAAAGAGATTGATTTAAATAATGGAATAAATATAATTTATGGGAAAAATGAAGCTGGAAAATCTACTTTAATTAATTTTATTATTAATTCTTTTTATGGAATTTCTAAAAATAAAAAAGGTAAAGATTTTTCAGACTATGATAAGTATAAGCCTTGGGTAGGAGAAGAGTTTTCTGGTAAAATAGAATATGAATTAGATAATAAAGAAAAATTTGAAATATATAGAGACTTTAATAAAAAAAATCCAAAAATATTTAATGAAAATATGGAAGATATTTCAAAAGAATTTAACATTGATAAAAATAAAGGAAATGAATTTTTTTATGAGCAGACAAGAATAGACGAAGATTTATTTTTATCTACACTTGCAATAAATCAAAATGAGGTTAAGTTAGAAAATCAAGCTCAAAATTTTCTAATTCAAAAGATAGCTAATTTAGCACAAACAGGAGATGACAATACATCATTTAAAAGAGTAATAGATAGAATAAATAGAAGGCAATTAGATGAGATTGGAACAGAAAGGTCTAGGGAAAAGCCTATTAATGTAATTGGTAGAAAATTACAGGAATTATTAAATGAAAAAGAAAATTTAGAGAAATATAAAAATTTCAAATATGAATATGAGGAACAAGAAAGTAATATAAATAATGAAATTATAAATTTAGAGGATGAAAAAAATTTTTTAACAGAAATAAAATTATTGAATGAGAATGAAAAAATAGAGAATGAAAAAATAAAAATAAAAGAAAATATAAAAAAAGAAAATTTAGAAAAAATAAATTTATTAAAAAATAAAATAAAAGAATTAAAAAATAATAATAAAAACATTTTTGAAAAATATTCAGAAAATAATTTAAAAAATAAAAAAATAAAAAATAAAATAAATAATAAAAAAATAAAAATATTAAATATTATTCTTATAATATTATTTTTAATTAATATTCTACAATTTATTTTAATTAAAAATAATAATTTTAAATATATTTTTCTTCTTACAGTACCAACGTTTTTAATTTTTTATTTATTTTTTATAAAACATGAAAATAAAAAAATAAAAAATAAAGAGAAAATAGAAAAAAATAATTTTGAAAAAATAAATTTAGAATTAATAAATTTAGAAAATGAAAAAAATATAATAGAAAATAATTTAAATAATTTAAATGAAGAATTAAATAAATTAAAAAATAATTTTAATTTAAAAATAAATTTAGAAAAAGAAAAAATAAAAAATAAATATTTAAATAAAATAGAAAAAAATAAAATAGATAACTTAATTAATTTAGAAAATGTAAATTTTGAAATTGAAAAATTACAAAAAGAAATTAATGATAAAAAATTAAAATTACATACTTTGGATTTAGATAAAAAAAATATAGAACCAAATTTAGATAATTTATCAAAAATTGAAGAAAAAATAGTTAACAATAATGAAAGAATGTTAACTTTAAAAAATTTGAATTTGAGTTTTAATTTAGCAAAAGAAGTTCTAAATGAAAATTATGAAAAAATGAAAAATTCTGTTACCCCTAAGTTTACAGAGAATTTATCTAATAATATTTCTAAGATAACAGATAATAAATACAATAAAGTAATGTTTAATGAAAGCGAAGGATTAATAGTTGAATTAGAAAATAGTGATTATGTTTCTGCTAATAGATTAAGTATTGGAACTATTGACCAATTATACTTATCATTAAGACTTTCTATGACTGATGAACTATCTAAAGAAAAAGTTCCGATTTTATTGGATGAAGTATTTGCTTTTTATGATGATGAGAGATTAAAAAATATTTTGGAATATTTAAATAGTAAATTTTCAAATAGACAAATTATTATTTTTACTTGTACTAATAGGGAAAAAAATATATTAGACAAAAGTGATTTAAAAGTTAATTATATAGAATTGTAAATATATTTCCCTTGAAAATATTATAAATTTATAGTATAATAATGAAAGCAATTTATTTTAAAGGAGAATTTTTATGTTTGAAAAATTAGAAGCAGTAGAAAAAAGATATGAAGAATTAACAAAAATGATTAGTGACCCTGATGTAATATCAAATCAATCTGAATGGCAAAAGCTGATGAAAGAACATGCAAGTATAGAAGATATAGTATTAAAATTTAGAGAATATAAAAAAGCAAAGCAAGCAATGGATGAAGCTAAAGAAATGATGGAAGATAAAGAACTTAAAGAATTAGCTGAAATTGAATATTATGATAATAAAGAAAAATTACCCCAATTAGAAGAAGAATTAAAATTTTTGTTAATTCCAAAAGATCCAGATGATGATAAAAATATTATTTGTGAAATAAGAGCAGGAGCCGGTGGAGAAGAAGCAGCATTATTTGCAGGAACGCTATTTAGAATGTATACAATGTATGCAGAAAGAAAACATTGGAAAGTAGAAGTCTTAAATGAAAATGAGACAGGGCTTGGTGGATATAAGGAAATAACATTTATGATTACAGGAAAAGGTGTATATAGTAGATTAAAATTTGAGAGTGGTGTACACAGAGTTCAGAGAGTTCCTGATACAGAAAGTAGTGGAAGAATTCATACATCAACTGCTACGGTTGCAGTACTTCCAGTTGTTGAAGATGTTGAAATAGAAGTTAACCCAGCAGATATAAAAATGGAAGTTTTTCGCTCTTCAGGTGCTGGTGGGCAACATATTAATAAAACATCATCTGCTGTAAGACTTATACATGAGCCAACTGGAATTGTTGTAGAATGTCAAACTGAAAGGTCTCAATTCCAAAATAGAGATAATGCAATGAAAATGCTTAGAACAAAACTTTATGAAATAGAAAAACAAAAACAAGATAGTGAAGTAGCAAATGCAAGAAAATCTCAAGTAGGTTCAGGAGATAGAAGTGAAAAAATAAGAACTTATAATTATCCACAAGGAAGAATCACAGATCATAGAATTGGTATGAGTATTTTTCAAATGGAAAATTTCTTAAATGGTGATATTGATGAAATGATTGATAATTTAATTGCAGCAGATAGAGCTGAAAAATTAAAAGGTGATCAAGAATAAAAAAGTAAGAATAAAAAAAGCTCCTTAAAATATATTTAAATAAAGTATATTTTAAGGAGTTTTTTATGTTATGAATGAGATTTTAAAAACAACATTATTGGGATTATTTTTCGGTACATTTGGAACAACACTAGGGGGAATATTAGGAATAATTATCAAAAAAAATTCAAATAAATTTTTAAGTTTTATATTATCATTTGCATCAGGGTTAATGATGGCAGTAATTTGTTTTGATTTAATACCGGAAGCTTTAGGGATTAGCAGTATTTATGAAGTAGTTTTTGGAGTAATATTTGGGGTTATTTCAATGATTTTTTGTGATATAGTTGTTCAAAAAAAATTTAGTATGAAACAAAAAGAATATGCAAGCAAAAACGATTTATTAAAAATGGGTATAATTGTTTCAATAGGATTAGCAATACACAATTTTCCTGAAGGCTTGGCAATAGGTTCTGGATTTGAGGCATCATTAAAATTAGGTTTAGGGTTAGCAATTGCAATTTGTTTACATGATATACCAGAAGGTAGATTACAATGTAGACAGTATGCGGGATAAAAACAATTTGAATTTAATATAAATACTTGAATTTCAGAGTTTGAAAAAATTTTGAAATTTATTTTTAACCATTGACAAAAACAAATGTTTGAAGTAAAATTGAGGAAAATATAAATTTTGTAGGTTTATGGAAAAGTTTTAAATATTATGATATAAATAGAATAATTAATGTAACTTATAATAATAAAGATTTATTGGATGATAACTATAATACAAATATTCAAAAGCTAAAAAACGAGATAAAATCGATAAATATAATATTAAGTTATGGAGGAAGAATAATAAATGAAATATGATAATAGAAAAAAAGCAGATAAATTAATTCGTTCAAGTGCAGCTGAGTATTTAACATATGTAGCAGCTGCTGGAGAAAATGGAGTTGAATTGAGATATGAAGATGAAAATATTTGGTTAACTCAAAAAATGTTATCAGTATTATATGGTGTATCAACATCTGCAATTAATCAACATATAAAAAAGATATATGAAGATAAGGAATTAGAAGAAAAATCAACTATTAAGAATTTCTTAATAGTTCAAGATGAGGGAAATAGAAAAATTTCAAGAAATGTAATACATTATAATCTTCAAATGATTATAGCAGTAGGATTTAAAGTAGATAATGAAAGAGCTATACAATTTAGAAAATGGGCTAACCAAATAGTAAAGGATTTTACTATTAAAGGATGGGTAATGGATGATGAAAGATTAAAAAATGATGGTTCGATTTTAACTAAGAAGTATTTTGAAGAGCAATTAGAAAGAATACGAGAAATTAGAATGTCTGAAAGAAAATTTTATCAAAAAATTACAGATATTTATGCAACGTCTATTGACTATGATAAAACAGCAAAAGCAACAATTAGATTTTTTTCATCTGTTCAAAACAAATTACATTATGCTGTTTCTGGAAACACTGCTGCAGAAATTATATATAATAGAGCAGATAGCCAAAAAGAAAATATGGGACTAACATCGTGGAAAGGAGCTCCTGATAGTAAAATCCATAAATATGATGTAGTCATTGCAAAAAATTATTTATCAGAAACAGAAATTGGACAATTAGAGAGAATGGTATCTGCATATTTAGATTTGGCTGAAATGCAAGCAATGAGACATATTCCTA
>CAKPDN010000006.1 GCA_934149005.1 uncultured Clostridia bacterium
AAAAGTACCATATCAAGTAACAGCAAATGGAAAATATGTGTTTAATGTATCAGGAACATATAATGGAAAAGAAATAAGTGAAGAAAAAGAAGTAATAGTAAATCAATTTCAAGGAGTACAGGGGGTAGTTGCCTATGATGCAGGAGATTGGACAGCAGAAGAAATAGAAAGTCTAAAAACAGCAGGATTATATAATTTAAATGCAGATTGTTCATCAAGTGCTACTAGTGGTTTAAATTTTACGTTTGGAGGATTTACTAATAAGGAAAGTAGTGATGCAACAAATAGTAAGATAATAACAAGTAAAAATAAGAGTGTAAAAACCGGATATAAGAATTATGCCCCAAAATATGATGGATGGCAGTTATTAGAAACAGAAACTAAACAAGATGAAAATGGAAATGTAATAAAAAATGCGGATGGAACAGAAAGAATATATGTGAAGAAAATAGTACATGCAGGATGTCCGGAAAATTTTGTATATTATTATACAACAGATTTGGATAATTTAAGAGTAGAATATATATTATCAAGTGGATTAAGACAAACAGGATATAGCACATATAGTGCAAGAAGTTGGCAAATGTATGTAGATAATAGCCAAAAAGATTTAATAGCCGATACAAAAGATAAAGATAATAATGATATAAAAGATATACATGCAATGACATATGAAGAAGCATTAGCAATAACTGGAAGCACGAGTAGGACAACTGGAATACGAAATACGGGGTCATTCTACTGGCTCGCTTCTGCTAATACCAGTTACAGTAGCTACGTAAGGCGTGTGGGCAACGAGGGCAGCATTTCTGATAGCTTTAATGATTGCAGGGGGTGCCGCCCAGTTGTTTCTCTGAAGTCTGGAGTCTATATAAAGAGTGGAGATGGAGTTGAAGGTTCACCATATGTGCTTGGAATAGAAGAATAGAACATAAGAAAACGTGCCTAAGTGGTTTTTGCTGCTAGGCATTTTTTCAATATCATAATATATTATATTTTAATAGTTAAATATCAGAATTCTACTTGTTTAATATAATAAAATTTTGTATAATGTATAAAAAATGATAGAGGAAATTTAGAATGGATAAAGAAAAAAGTATAGGAATTTTTGACTCAGGAATAGGTGGAGTAACAGTATTAAAAGAAATAATAAAAATTTTACCTAATGAAAATTATATATATTATAGTGACTCAAAAAACAATCCATATGGAGACAAAACAGATGAAGAAATTTTTAATATGTGTGATAGAATTGTAAAAAAATTTATAGAAAAAAAATGTAAAGCAATAGTAATTGCATGTAATACAGCAAGTGCAAAAGCAGCAAGTAAATTAAGAGAAAAATATCCGGAAGAAATAATAATAGCAATAGAGCCAGCATATAAAATGGTACATGATTTTGCATATGAAAAACCAACATTAGTAATGGCAACAAAAGGAACAATTGAAAGTGAAAAATTCCATAAATTATATGAAAAATATGATAATCATAAAACATATTTGATGGCATGTAAAGGATTAGCAGATATAATAGAAGAAGGAAATGAAGAAAAAATACAAATATATTTGAAGAAAAATTTATCAAAATATATTGGAAAAGTTGAAAATGTAGTTTTAGGATGTACACATTATCCATTAATACAAGAACAAATTTCAGAAGTTTTAGGAAATGTAAATTTTTTTAATGGAGCACCTAATTTAGCAAAACATTTGAAAGATGTATTAGAAAAAAATGATTTAATAAATAAATTAGATAATAAAGGAAATATTGATTTTATAGATTCTAGTAATTCAGAAAATAAAAAAGAAAGATTTGTGAGACATTTGGGACAGTCCTAAAATGTCTCACAATTTTGTCGAAAAATGTAAGTTATGGTTTAGTAATATATCAACATTAAAAACAGATAAAAATATTTTCTTATTGAACAGTAACGAATGTAGATAAAAAAACAAAAAAATGTTTGCAAAACTATTGACAAATATAAAAAAGAAATATATAATAAGACCGAACAAAAGGTTGTAGATAATTTGTTCTGGAAATTTTAAAGGAGGTCTTTTTATGATTTCAACATTACATATAAAAAATATAGGAATAATAGATGATTTAAGTATAGATTTAAATGAAGGTTTAAATGTTTTAACTGGTGAAACAGGAGCCGGAAAAACATTAATAATAGATTCATTAGAGATAATATCAGGTGGACGATTTTCTAAAGAAATGATAAGAAAAGGCGAGACAAATTCTTTTGTAGAAATCTGTATGTATGAACCACAAAATGAAAATTCAGTAGATGGAAATATAATTGTATCAAGAGAAGTAAATTTAAATGGAAAAAATATGTGTAAAATAAATGGAAGAATGGTTACAGTAAATGAACTAAAAAATTTTATGAGTAAATTTATTGAAATACATGGACAAAATGATAATCAGAGTTTATTAGATAACAAATTTCATTTAAAATACTTAGATGGATATATTGGAGAAGAATTATCAAGTATAAGGGATAAATATAAAGAAAAATATCAGAGATATTTAGAAATAAAAAAAGAATTAAAAGCAAACTATGGTGATGAAAAAGAAAGAGAAAGAAAGCTAGATTTGCTGAAATATCAAGTAAATGAAATAGAAGAGGCAAATTTAAAGGAAGATGAAGAAGAAAAATTAGAAGAAAAAAGAAAAATAATGCTTAACTCAGAAAAAATATCAAAAAACTTAAATGAAGCAGATATAGCAATTGGAGAAAATAGTATTGATAGTTTAAACACAGCAATAAGAGCATTAGAAAAAATAGAAAATATTGATAATGTATATGAAAAAATATCAAGTAATTTAAAAAATATTTATTATGAATTACAAGAAATATCAAGGGATATATCAAATTATAAAGACAATGTATATTTTGATGAAGAAGAAAGAAATGAAATTGAAGAAAGACTTGATTTAATATATTCATTAAAAAGAAAATATGGAAATAATATAAAAGAAATAATTGACTATAAAAATGATATACAACATGAAATTGAACATATAGAAAATTTAGATGAATATAACAATAGATTGAGAAAAGAACTAAAACAGATAAAAGAAGCAATGATAGATTTAGCTAGAAAAATGAACAAGTTAAGAAATGAATATGGGGCAAATTTGAGCAATAGTATAAATAAAGTATTAGAAGAACTAGAAATGAAAAATGCAAAAATTAATATACATGTTGATTATAATGAAGAAGAATTTTTTGAAAATGGAAAAGATGAAGTGGAATTTTTTATAAGAACTAATTTGGGAGAAGATGAAAAGGCATTGTCAAAAATTGCATCAGGTGGAGAAATGTCAAGAATAATGTTAGCAATTAAAAAAGTATTAGCTGATACAGACAAAATGCCAGTATTAATATTTGATGAAATTGATACAGGAATAAGTGGAAAAGCAGCAAATGCAGTCGCAGAAAAATTAAAAGGAATATCAAAAAATCATCAAGTATTATGTATTTCACATTTACCAAGTATTGCAGCTAATGCTGATTATAATTATTTTATAAGTAAAAAGGTTGTTGATGAAAGAACAAATACTAATATAAAATTGTTAAATGAAAAAGAAACATTAGAAGAAATTGCAAGGATTTCATCTGGAGAAATAAATGAAGCTACTATTAATTATGCTATGCAGTTGAGAAACAAAAAAGTGAGTTAATGTATAAAACTGGAAAAAATGGCTAAAATAATGAAAGATTTGTCAAATAAAAATTTAAAAAGTTTCGTTTGACAAAGAGTAAAGCGAAAGGGTGAGTTTTTATGAAAGATTTTTTAGCCATAAAAAATATAGAAGCATTAGAAGTATTAGATTCGAGGGGAAACCCAACAGTACAAGTAGAAGTAGTAACAGAAGGTGGATTTTCAGGAGTAGCATTAGTTCCATCAGGAGCATCAACAGGGAGTTTTGAGGCAGTAGAATTAAGAGATGGAGATAAATCCAGGTATTTAGGAAAAGGTGTAATTAAAGCAGTTGAAAATGTAAATAAAAAAATATCTAAAAAATTGATAAATATGAATGTATATGAGCAAAGAGAAATAGACAGAACTTTAATAGAATTGGATGATACATTAAATAAATCAAATTTAGGAGCGAATTCAATATTAGGAGTATCATTAGCAGTTGCAAAGGCAGCATCAAATTCATTAGGAATGGAATTATATAATTATATTGGTGGAGTAAATGCAAATGAATTACCTGTTCCAATGATGAATATTTTAAATGGTGGTAAACATTCAGATAATAATATAAATATACAAGAATTTATGATAATGCCAGTAGGAAGTATAACATTTGCAGAAAGATTAAAAAGAGGAGTAGAAGTATATCATACTTTAAAAAAAGTATTAAAAGAAAAAGGATATTCAGTAGGCGTTGGGGATGAAGGTGGTTTTGCACCAAATTTAAAAAATGAAGAAGATGCATTAGATGCCATAATGGAAGCAATAAAAAAAGCTGGATATGAGCCAGGAAAAGACATATGTTTAGCGTTAGATATAGCAAGTACAGAAATGTATGATGAGGCTAAAAAGATAGGGAAAGATGGTTATTATTTTTGGAAAACAGATGTATATAAAACAAAAAAAGAAATGATAGATTATATAATTGATATAACAGAAAAATATCCTATTATATCAATAGAAGATGGGTTAGCAGAAGAAGACTGGGAATCTTGGAAAGAATTAACACAAAAATTAGGAGATAAAATTCAATTAGTTGGAGATGATTTATTTGTTACTAATATAAAAAGATTACAAAGAGGGATTAAAGGAAATGTAGCAAATGCAATTTTGATAAAACCAAATCAGATTGGTACATTGACAGAAACTTTAGATACAATACGAGAAGCAAAGAAAAAAGGATATAAAACGGTAATATCACATAGGTCTGGAGAAACAGAGGATACAACTATTGCGGATATAGCAGTTGCAATAAATGCGGGACAAATAAAAACAGGTGCACCTTGTAGAACAGACAGAGTTGCTAAATATAATAGACTTCTTAATATAGAAAATCAATTGAGACATTTTGAGCAAGCCTAAAATGTCTCATAAATTTGTTGAAAAAGTAAAATAGGTAAATGATATTATTCAACTCTTCTTTGATTTCTTTCAGTATTAGAAATAGTGGTATTACACATTTTTTCATACTCTTTACATTTTATTTTATAATCCATTTGCATGCACATATATCTATAATATAAATAAGCTTGTTCATATTGAGCCATAGGATTAAACATCGGATCACGATAAATATCATTCATATCAGAAGAAGGATTTCCTTGCATTTGTTGAAACATAGAAAAATCCATAAAAGGTGGCATGGTATTAAAATCTTTATCCATAAAATCAACTCCAATCATACTAATAAAATATATGTAAAAATGCGATCAATATTCATAAAAAATATAATAATATATTTGAAAATTAATCGAAGTAGTTTTTATAAATTAAAATTAAAGAAAGGGAAGATACTAATAGCAATAAAAGTATAAAATGCAGCTAAAACACCATGCAGTATTTTGCCATAAATATAAGGCTTAATAGACAAATCAGTTTTAGAAGTAATACTAAAAACTTGCAATAGAACAGAAAGTCCGCCTAAGCCAAGTAAAAAAGCTGTTATAATAATGTTAACAGAAATTGTTTTAATATTGATATTAGAAATAGAACTAATCCCATTAGTAATTTCAAGTAAACCTGTAAGAATTCCTATAATAAAAGAACTATCAATATGTAAAGAATTAAAGACAGGAGTAAGTATAAAAACTAAGCTATTTAAAATACCACTAGTTTTTAGAATAGAAATAATACTAGAAAATATTACAACAAATCCTCCAATCATTAAGATAGTAGAAATACTATTAGAAATACTTTTTCCTAAAACTTCACCTAAATTAGAAAATGTAACATTTTTATATTTTTTATAATTAGAATTTTTATTACTAACATAATCAGGACTAGAAGAAAACTTCCAAAATCTGAAAATTATTCCAACGGTAATACAAGCTAAAATATGAGTAATCAATAGTAACAACCCAATAGTGGAATTTCCAAACATACTAATACCAACACTTCCTACTATAAATAAAGGGCCAGAATTGTTAGTAAAACTTAAAAGTCTTTCACATTCTTCTTTAGAACAAATGTTATTTTCTCTAAAATCACAAGCTATTTTTGCTCCAACAGGATATCCACTAATTAATCCCATAATAAAGCCAAAAGAACCTTCACCTCTAATATTGAATAAAGGTTTCATTATTTTATTAAAAAACTTGCCTAAAATATTTATAAAGTTAGTATTCATTAAAAGTTCAGTTGCAACAAAAAATGGAAAAAGTGATGGGACAACTGAATTAGCCCATAAAGATAATCCTTTTTTTATTGCAGGCAAATTGCTAGTAGAAAACAATAGTAAACCTGTTCCAAATGCTAAAAATATTAAAGCAAATATATTTCTTTTTATTTTTAAAATGAAAAAATGATATTTCGAAAACATATAATCACCATGCTTAAATATATGTAATAAAAGTATTAATATGTTTAATGTAAGCACTAAAATTTTTTCTTAGAATAAAATATTTTAGGAGGATATTTTGTATGAAAAGACATGGATTAAAAGTTTTAGGAATATGTTTAATGTTTATTTTTACATTTATAAATTCAGTATATGCACTATCACCACAAACTGAATTGAATTATGAAGGAATAGATGTAAGTGATTGGCAAGGATACATAGATTATGAGCAGGTCAAAAATTTTGGAATTGAGGTTGTATATATAAAAGCGAGTCAAGGAAATAATATAAAAGACCCATATTTTGATTTGAATTATGAAAATGCTAAATTAAATAATTTAAAAGTAGGATTTTATCATTTTTTAACAGCAACAACAATTGAAGAAGCAGAGAGGCAAGCAACATTTTTTGCATCAGTTATATCTGGAAAACAAGCTGATTGTAAATTAGCAATGGACTATGAACAATTTGATGGTGTTAGTATAGAACAAGTTAATCAAATAGCAACAGCATTTATGCAAAAATTGAAAAAATTAACCAAAAAACAAGTAATTGTTTATAGTGATTTATATAATAGCGAGAATACTTTTGGACATGAACTTGCAAATCAAAGCGAATTATGGCTTGCTTATTATGGTAATTATAAAAATTTAGAAAATGTTAATTCAAGTTGGAATACATTTGTTGGAGTTCAATATACAGACAGAGGTAGAGTAGCAGGAATAAAAGAAAATGTAGATAGAGATTTATTTACTAAAGAAATTTTTTTAGATGATAATTCAGAAATATCTAATACAGATAATCCGAATGATAATTATAATACAGAAACAATATATTACACAGTAAAAAGAGGAGATACATTAAGTAAAATTGCTTATCAATATAAAACAACTGTGCAAGAAATAGCAGAAATAAATGGAATAAAAAATGTTAATTTAATATATGCAGGGGAAACTTTAAAAATAATAACAAACTCAAATAATATTGGAGGTGAAACAAATTCAACGGGAAAAACTTATTATACAATAAAAAGAGGAGATACATTATGGAAAATAGCTAGAAGATATGGAATAAGTATACAAGATATAGTAAGCTGGAATAATATACAAAATCCAAATTTAATATATCCAGGACAAAGATTAATATTGTATGGAAATTATAAAAGTTCTAATAATCAAAATGTTTATTACACTGTAAAAAAAGGAGATACATTGTGGGGAATAGCTAGAAGATATAGAACTTGTCCAATAAAAATCGCAAGAATTAATAGTATAAGAAATCTAAATTTAATATATCCAGGTCAAATATTAAAAATTTATTAAAATTTGTATATAAAAATGAAAAAAGCACATACTTAGAATATAAGTTATTGGTTATAAAGGGGTTATGTGCTTTTATGAATAATAAAGATTTAGGAAAAGAGATAAGAGAAAGTTCACAAGAAGTAGGAGAAGATACTACAAAATATGGAGAATTTATTACATCATATTTTGCATGGGTATCGTTACCAAAACAGAAAGAAAAAGTAGAAAAATTAGAAAATATAACAAAAAAGAAAGAAAAATAAAGAAATAAAGAGAAAATTTATATTTTAAAGTTGAGGAAAGTAATAAAAAGTCAAAAAAGGTCAGAAATCAAAATTGATTTATTATAAAAATAGATTATAATATATAGTAGGTCAAAGAAAGTCAAAGACAAATATGCAAGAAATAAAAAGTTAAAAGGGGGCTGATAAAATGAGAATGGCAGATGTAATAGAGGAATTTATAAAAGATTTATTTGATGATGATGATAGTAATTTTATAGAAATTCAAAGAAATGAATTAGCACAGCATTTTAATTGTGTACCATCACAAATAAATTATGTAATATCAACAAGATTCAAGCCATCACAGGGATATTATGTAGAAAGCAAAAGGGGCGGTGGTGGAAACATCAAAATAAAAAAGATAAGTAATACAAAATCAGACTATCTAATGCATATAATAAATAATGTAGGAAAAACTATTACAGCAAATGATATAGATATTTTGCTAAGTGACTTTCTAACATATAATATTATAACAAAACAAGAAGCTAAGCTTTTAAAGGTTGCAACAAGTGATAATGTTCTTAAATTAGATAAAGATATTAAAGATGAGGTAAGAGCAAGAATTTTTAAAAATATGTTATTAAATATTGAGTAAGGAGTGAGTGATATGTTATGTGAAAATTGTGGAAAAAAAGAAGCTAATGTTAGATATTCAGAAAATATTAATGGAGTAAAGAGAGAAATGCATTTATGCGAAGAATGTAGTAGAAAATTAGGAATAACAGATAAAATGGACTTTAAGATGCCAGCATTGGATTTTTCTAATTTGTTTGGAAGTTTTATAGAAGATTTTAGTACACCAAGTTTTATGCCATTGTTAAATGAGGTAAAACAAATTAAATGTGATAGTTGTGGGTCAACCTTTGAAGATATTATAAATACTGGAAAATATGGATGTGCAAATTGCTATGATGTTTTTGAAGATAGAATGGATCCAATTTTGAAGAAACTACAAGGAGCTAATAGGCATAATGGAAGATTAGGAAAAATATCAGATAATAAAGTAAAATTTAGTAAAAAAGAAGAAAAGGATGCGGAAGATAAAAACCAAAATAAATTAAAAAAGTTACAAGAAGATTTGAAAAAAGCAATTAAAGAAGAGAGATATGAAGATGCAGCAAAAATTAGAGATGAAATAAAAAAAGAAGAAAAATAAAAAATCGAAAGGTGATAAATATGAATTGGTATTTACAAAGTGGAAAAGATTCAGATATAGTAATGAGTACAAGGATTAGATTTGCAAGAAATTTAAATGAATTTAAATTTAATTTAAAAACAAAAACAGAAATAGAAAAATTAAAAAATAAAATAAAAGAAAATCTATTTGCAATTGGATTTGGGTTAAAATATTTAGAATTGAAAAACATGGATGATATAACAAAAATGAGCTTAGTAGAAAAAAGATTAATTAGTCCAGAATATGCATTAAATAAAAATGGTGAGGGAGCTATCTTAATAAATGATGAAGAGAATATTTGTATAATGATAAATGATGATGACCATTTAAAAATACAAGTTTTTAGTTCTGGATTTGAACTAGAAAATACACTAAGCTTAGCAATTGAAGTAGATAAAAAAATAGAAAATGTTTTGGGATATGCAACAAATAAAAAGTATGGATATTTAACAAGTCTTCCAACAAATTGTGGTACAGGATTAAAAGCATCAGTTATGGTACATTTATCAGCATTAGAAAAAACAAGAAATATAGATAAAGTATTTTACACAATAAATAATTTTGGTGTAAATATAATGGGAGAATATGGACAAGATGATGAAAATGTGCAAAATATATATCAAATTTCTAATAAAAGAACATTAGGAGTAACAGAACAAGAAATTATAGAAAATATAAAGATTGTTACAAATAAATTGGTTGAACAAGAAAGAAGAGCTAGAAAATTTTTAGCTAAAGATACAATTGATTTAGAAGATTCAATTTATAGAAGTTATGGATTGTTGAGTAATTGTAGAAAAATCTCGTTAGATGAAGCACAAAAATTAATTTCAAATATAAAAATGGGAACTGATTTAGGAATTTTTAAAGAATTAAATGATAGCAAAATTCAAAAATTGATTTTATATGTAAAACCTGCAAATATGCAAAAATATTTAGGTGAACAATATGAGACTTTAGAAAGAGATATAAAAAGAGCAGAAGTAATAAAGCAGATAATTAATAAATAAAAAAAGAGAAAGGAAGTGTAGAAAGATGACATACAAATTTACAAATAGAGCAAATAAAACAATTGAAATTGCAAATGATATTGCCTTAGAGTTAGGACACAGTTATATAGGAACAGAACACATATTATATGGACTAGCTAAAGAAGGTGGTGGAGTTGCATCAAAAGTTTTAGAAAATGAGCAAGTAACATCAGAAGATATTTTAAATAAAATAGAAGAATTAATAGGAAGAGATGAGCCAATAGAAGATATAGTGGATTTTACACCAAGAACGAAGAGGGTTGTAGAATCAGCATTTATAGAAGCTAGAAAATTAGGATATAATTTTATAGGAACAGAACATCTTTTAATAGGAATATTAAGAGAAGGTGATTGTATAGCTGCTAAAATTTTGTTAGATTTAAATGTAAATATTCCAAAGCTATATAATGAAATTATAAAAGTCATAAATGAAGGAGAGGATTATCAAGGTGATGAGTCAGCAAGTAATTTAGGTACTTCAAAAAGAAGAGAAAAGGGAAGTTATAATCAAACTCCTACTTTAAATCAATATGGGGAAGATTTAACTAAAAAAGCAGAAGAAGGTAAACTTGATCCAATTATAGGAAGAAAAGAAGAAATTGAAAGAGTTATTCAAGTTTTATCAAGAAGAACTAAAAATAATCCTTGCTTAATAGGAGAACCTGGCGTTGGTAAAACAGCAGCTGTCGAAGGATTAGCTCAAAAAATAGTTGCAGGCGATGTACCGGAAGTATTAAAAGATAAAAGAGTTGTAACATTAGATATTTCAGGAATGGTTGCAGGGGCAAAATATAGAGGGGATTTTGAAGAAAGAATCAAGAAGGCGTTAGAAGAAGTTAAAAAAGCAGGAGATGTAATACTCTTTATTGATGAAATTCATACAATAGTTGGTGCAGGTGCTGCTGAAGGGGCAATAGATGCAGCAAATATTTTAAAACCAATGCTTGCAAGAGGGGAAATTCAATTAGTTGGAGCAACTACTTTAAATGAATATAGAAAATATATTGAAAAAGATGCAGCATTAGAAAGAAGATTTAGTACAGTTATTGTAAATGAACCATCAGAAAAAGATACAGTATTGATTTTAAAAGGAATTAGAGATAAATATGAAGCACATCATAATGTAAAAATTACAGATGAAGCAATAGAAACAGCAGTTAAATTATCTGTTAGATATGTAAATGATAGATTTTTACCAGATAAAGCAATAGATTTAATAGATGAAGCAGCATCTCGTGCAAGATTAAAAACATATACAGAACCTGATAATTTAAAAACAATACAAGAAGATATTGAAAAAATAAAAAATGAAAAAGAAGAAGCTGTAATAAATCAAAAATTTGAGAAAGCAGCAGAACTAAGAGACAAAGAAAAAGTATTGAAAGAAAAATTTGAAAAAGAACAAAGTAAATGGAAAAATAAAAATACAAAATCAATAGTAACTATAAAAGAAGAAAATATAGCAGAAGTTATAGCTAGCTGGACAGGAATTCCAACTAAAAAGATAACTGAAGATGAAAACGAAAAATTAAAAAATTTAGAAAAAGAATTGCATAAAAGAGTAGTTGGACAAAATGAAGCTGTAGAAGCGGTAGCAAAAGCAATAAGAAGAGGAAGAGTAGGGTTAAAAGACCCTAATAGACCAATAGGTTCATTCTTATTTTTAGGACCAACAGGTGTTGGAAAAACAGAACTTTCAAAAGCTTTATCAGAAGTATTATTTGGTGATGAAAATTCAATGGTAAGAGTAGATATGTCAGAATTTATGGAACCACATTCAGTATCTAAATTAATAGGTTCACCTCCAGGATATGTAGGATTTGATGATGGTGGACAATTAACAGAAAAAATAAGAAGAAAACCATATTCCGTAATATTATTTGATGAAATTGAAAAAGCACATCCAGATGTAATGAATATGCTACTTCAAGTTTTGGAAGATGGACGATTGACAGATAGTCAAGGAAGAACAGTAAATTTCAAGAATACAGTAATAATAATGACATCAAATTTAGGAGCAAGATTAATTACAGATAAAAAACATTTAGGATTTACAAATTTAACAGAAAATAAAATTGAAGATACACAAAAAGAATATGAAGAAACTAAAAAAGAAGTTATGGCAGAATTAAAAAAAGAATTAAGACCAGAATTTATAAATCGAATAGATGAAATTATTGTATTCCATAAATTAAATAATAATGAAATTAGTCAAATTATAGATATTATGCTAAAAGAAGTTGTAAATAAGTTAAAAGAACAAAAATATAATATTGAATTAAAACCAGAAGTTAAGGAATTAATTGCAAAAGAGGGAATTGACAAAAATTTTGGTGCAAGACCTTTAAGAAGAACAATTCAAAATTTAGTTGAAGACAAATTAGCAGAAGAAATTTTAGATGGTAAATTAAAAAAAGAAAAATTAGCAAAGTTTACTGTAAAAGAAGGAAAGATGAGACAAGTGGGACAGTCCTAATTTGTCTCATCTTTTTGTCGAAAAATGTCTGGACTTATATTTTCTAGGGTGTTTAAGGTGTGGAGATTTCAAGCTTTAGATACACATTATAAACAATAATTTTATAAATAATTAATAAGGACTTGCAAACTATTTTTTTTTGATATAAAATTGTATTGCCAAATAAAATTATGGTAATAATAAAGGAAGTTATCTGTGATATAAAAGTTCATTCTATATTATTTAAATAATATAGACAATAAATTAGCAGTTAACTTAAAAAGGAGGAAAATTATGTCAGTAAAAGTAGCCATTAATGGTTTTGGACGTATAGGACGTCTAGCGTTTAGACAAATGTTTGGAGCAGAAGGATATGAAATTGTTGCGATAAATGATTTAACAAGTCCTGCAATGTTAGCTCAATTATTAAAATATGATTCAGCACAAGGAAGATATGAAAAAGCAGATACAGTAGTAGCTGGAGAAAATTCAATAACTGTAGATGGAAAAACAATCAAAATATATGCTGAAAAGGATGCAGCAAACTTACCTTGGGGAGAAATTGGAGTTGATGTTGTTTTAGAATGTACAGGATTCTATACATCAAAAGATAAGGCACAAGCTCATATAGATGCGGGAGCTAAAAAAGTAGTAATTTCTGCACCAGCAGGAAAAGATTTACCAACAATAGTTTATGGTGTAAATGAAAAAATATTAACACCTGAGGATAAAATTATATCAGCAGCATCTTGTACAACAAACTGCTTAGCACCAATGGCAAAAGCATTAAATGATTATGCACCAATACAATCTGGAATAATGACAACAGTACATGCATATACAGGAGACCAAATGCTTTTAGATGGGCCACATAGAAAAGGGGATTTAAGAAGAGCCAGAGCAGCAGCTGTAAATATAGTTCCAAATACAACAGGAGCAGCTAAAGCTATAGGACTAGTTATACCAGAATTAAATGGAAAATTAATTGGTTCAGCTCAAAGAGTTCCAGTACCAACAGGTTCAACAACAATATTAGTTGCAGTTGTTAAAGGAGAAAACATTACAGAAGAGTCAATAAATGAAGCAATGAAGGCAGAAAGCAGTGAATCATTTGGATATACAGATGAATATTTAGTATCTTCAGATGTTATTGGAATGAGATATGGTTCATTATTTGATAGTACACAAACAATGGTAACAGAGATAGGAGAAGGACTATATCAAGTTCAAGTAGTGTCTTGGTATGATAATGAAAATTCTTATACAAGCCAAATGGTTAGAACTATTAAGTATTTTGCAGAATTAGGGTAATAAATGAGACAAGTGGGACAGTTCGAAAATGTCTCACTTTGTTGTCTTATTTTGTCGAATTTTGCGTTCGATTGTATAGGTAATTTTAAAGTCTGTATTTACAATTAACAAAAATTATGATATACATAATATTACTATATAGTTGATATAGTTTTTTTAATTTCTTTTATATTATTTTTAGTCGATTAAATTCCCATACTGTTAAAAAGTTTAATTATAGATTGTAAAAATATTTCTAAATAAACTTTCACATAAATATTGACATTTTAGTTTTATAATAATATAATTTTTTCATAGAATAAATTATAAAGATCAAAAAAAGTTATCTTGAAAATACATATAGCTATATAGTAAATATTTGAGGAAAGGAGGAATTCTTTTGGAAGAAAAAATATTAAATGAGCTTGCTTCTATTAATTTACAGCTTAAAGAAATAAATCAGAGATTTGAAGGAATAGATCAAAAATTCGAAGGAATAGATCAAAAATTCGAAAGAATAGATCAAAAATTCGAAAGAATAGATCAAAAATTCGAAAGAATAGATCAAAAGTTTGAAACAACAAAAAAAGAAATAATTACAACAATAAGAGGAGAGTTTGATAAGAAACTTGAAACAACAAAAAAAGAAATAATTACAACAATAAGAGGAGAATTTGATCAGAAACTTGAAACAACAAAAAAAGAAATAATTACAACAATAAGAGGAGAGTTTGATAAGAAACTTGAAACAACAAAAGAGGAAATAATTACAACAATAAGAGGAGAATTTGATCAGAAACTTAAAGCAATGCAAAAACAAATAGAAAACAATGTATCATGTGCATTTAAAGAAAATATAGATTTCGTTTATGATAGAAAAAATGAACAACAGCATGAAATAGTAGAAGAACTTAGAGAACATAAAGTAAGAACATTAAAAGGAGTAAAGGCATTTGAAAGAGCTTTGACAGTTTAAATTTGAATAAAAGTATTACATTAATTTGTAATGTGATACTTTTAAAATAAAAATATATTAACCTATAAATAAAAATAAACATAAAATTCTAAAGAGAAATAATAAAAATTAAAAATCTTATATTGGAAGGGAAGAAAAAATATGGAAACAATAACAATAGATGAATTAATAGAAAAATTAAAAAAAATTGAGGGTAAAGGTATAATAACAAGAATGGAAGGGAACATAGAAGGTGAAATAGATATGAAACTTGATGAAATTAATAAAGAGAAGGATTTTATTAAAATAGTATATAATAAAAACAAGCGTAAAGTATTTGGGGATTCATTAAAAATAAATTTCCACCAGATTAAAAGTATTGATTCTGATGAGGATACAGAATTTTATATATATTTAGATGGTGATCAAAGAATTATAATTTTTACAGATATAGATATTTATTTTAATTATACTGTTTTGATGATTAGGAATAATTTGAGTAAAGCATCAAAATAAAATTGATGCTTTATTTCAAACTATTAGATATATTTTCACATAAATCTATAAAAAGTTTATGGTTTTTTTCTGGGATAGATTTTAAGACTTCTGTAAAAGTTTGACTAGCATTATTTTCTGTAATGCCGAAAACTAAATAATCTAAACTTGTGTGCAATACAGAGCAAATATTACTGATTGTAGCTAGACTACAAATACTATTTCCTCTTTCGATTTCACTAATATATGAAGGTGAAACATCTATAATTTCAGATAATTTTTCTTGTGTTAAATTCATATTATTTCTTTTTAATTTGATTCTCTTGCCAATTTCTACGTAATTTAGTTCAACCATAATTAACACCTCGTTTGTATAATATTTTATAATTTAAAAAAATAAAAGAAAATCAACTAAAAATGTTGAACTATAACCAAAAGTGTAGTACAATGTTTTAAAAATGAAAACAAAAGAGGAGGATTTTAGTAATGAAAAAATTTAAAAATAAAGGAATAACATTAATAGCACTTGTAATTACAATAATAATTTTATTAATCTTATCAGGAGTAGTAATATCACAATTATCAGAAAGTGGACTAATAAATAAAACAGAACAAGCAAAAATAGAAACAAGATACAAAGCTGCAAAAGAACAAATAAATATGGAATTAATGTTAGTACAAACACAATGTTTTGAACAGAAAAAAGAATATAATATAAAAGAAATTGCACTAAATATGAAAGAATCAGGAGAAATAACAATAAATAAGGTATATAATAAAGAAATAGCATCAATAAGTGAAGGAATAGAAATAAATGAAGAAAGTATAGAGGCAATAGTAATATCAGTAGATAATTATTCAGAATTCAATTTTTTAATAGGAGAAAGCACAAAAATAGAAGGAGTATTGAATACAGAAAAACTAGATATGGTAGATAAAACAGATTTTATACAATTAGAAGAATTTGAAAAAAATATATTTAAAGTTTCAAAGATGGAAGGAACAACAATAACATATACAACAGAACCAGAAGGATATACAACTCAAGATAGTATAAAGTTAGCAGTAAAAATAAGTAATCCAAAAGGAATAAAAACAGTAGAATTTCCAGATGGAGGAAAAGTAGAATGTTTTGGAAGTAAAGAATATGCAAAAGATTTTCTTAATATAGTAAATGGAACATATGAATATAAAGTAGTAGATATGGATGGAATTGAAACAATAAAGAATATAGTAATAGATAAAATTGATAAATTAGCACCATTAGATTTTACACCAGAAGTACAAAAAGATGGTGATACAATAACAATAATTGAAAATGGGCAAGATGCAGAAGCAGATGGAACAAGTAGTAAAAGCGGAATAGACTATTATGAATATTATGTAATAGATGAAAAAAATAAAACAATAAAATATGAAACAAATAAGATAGATAAGCTTACAGTTGGAACATATAAAGTATATGTAATAGCATATGATAAAGCAGGAAATAGTAGAAAATCAAGTGAAGTAATCATAAAAATATCATTGCAATTTATTAATATTTTTTCTTCTGACAATAGTACTTTTGCGATAGATAATAAAGGAAAATTATGGGGATGGGGTGGAAACAGTGATGGAATATTACTGGATGGAACAACAAACAGCAGTTATACTCCCATACAAGTAATGAAAGGAACAAAAATTACTCAAATATCAGGAGGAACGAGTCATTGGTTTGCAATAGATGAAGAAGGTAACACATATGCATGGGGAAGCTGTTATAGTGGACAACTTGGAAATGGGGTTGATTCACCTTCAAGTTCATTAAGGAGTCCGACAATTATTAGTAGAGAAAAAAATTTTACTAAAATTTCGGCTGGATATGCAGCAAGTGGTGCGATAGATAAATTAGGAAATTTGTGGGCATGGGGAAATGAAGATTACTTGAGATTTATTTCTAGTAAAAATGTAAGTAATCCTACGCAAATAACAAGTAATACTAAATTTACAGATGTATCTATTGGAGAAAAATTCGGCGTTGCAATAGATGAAAATAAAAAAATTTGGACATGGGGAAGCAGTGGACCTAAGTTAGGAAAAGGAAATTCTTCGTATTATAATGGTCCAAGTAAAATAGCAGAACAAACAAATTTTAAAAGTATTAGCACAGGAAGCGAACATGCATTAGCGATAGATGAGAATGGTAATATTTGGTCTTGGGGAACCAATATGCAAGGACAGTTGGGAACAGGAGATACAAATACTAGAACAGTTTCTGAGAGAATAACAAATCGGAATAGTATTCGAACAGATATATACATATGGGAATTCTAATATAGCGATAGATGAAAGTGGAAATATCTGGGCTTGGGGATATAATGGAAATTATAATTTAGGAAACGGAAGTACAGCAAATGTACTAAAACCAACACAAATGACAACAAAAATTAAATTTGAAAAAGCAACAATTGGGTATTCAAGTGGTAAGGCAATTGATGAAAATGGAAAACTATGGTCATGGGGAAAAGGATATAATGGGGATGGAACATTTTCGAGTCATTATTATGATACTACATTTCATATAGTGGAAGATATATAAATAAATACCCAATTAAGAAATAATCAAAAGAATACTTGAAAAGTGTTCTTTTTTGTTATAAAATTGTATTACATTAAGAAAATAGGTAAATACTATAAAAAATGCCAAATTTTAAAATTTAGGAGGAATGGAAAAGATGAACAAAAAAACAGTAAAAGATATTGATTTAAAAGGGAAAAAAGTATTTGTAAGATGTGACTTCAACGTACCAATGGACAAAGAACAAAAAATAACAGATAATACAAGAATAAAAGCAGCACTACCAACAATAAAATATTTACTAGAACAAAATTGTAAAATAATATTAGCTTCACATTTAGGAAGACCAAAAGGAGAAGTAAAACCGGAATTTTCATTAAAACCAGTAGCAAAAGAATTATCAAGATTATTGAATAAAGAAGTTATTATGGCAAATGATGTAATAGGAGATGATGCTACATCTAAAGCCAAAAATTTAAAAGAAGGAGAAATATTACTTCTTGAAAATGTAAGATTTCACAGAGAAGAAACAGACAATGATCCAGAATTTGCAAAAAAATTAGCATCAATGGCAGAAATTTTTGTAAATGATGCATTTGGAGCAGCACATAGAGCACATGCATCAACAGCAGGAATAGCAGAATATATACCTGCTGTATCAGGATTTTTAATAGAAAAAGAATTAACAGTATTAGGAAATGCAATAAACAACCCAGAAAGACCATTTATGGCAATACTTGGAGGAGCAAAAGTATCTGATAAAATTGGAGTAATTGATAGTCTATTAGACAAAGTAGATACATTAATGATTGGTGGAGGAATGGCATATACATTCTTTAAAGCACAAGGATATAATGTAGGAAATTCACTATGTGAAGTTGATAAAACAGGATTAGCATTAGAAGCTATGGAAAAAGCAAAGCAAAAAGGTGTTAAATTATTATTACCAGTAGATACAAAAGTGGGAAAAGAATTTAAACCAGATACAGAAAGTAAAACAGTTGCATGGACAGAAATACCAGATGATTGGGAAGGATTTGACATTGGAGAAAAAACAATAGAAATGTTCAAAAATGAATTACAAAGTGCAAAAACTGTAATTTGGAATGGACCATTAGGATTATTTGAATTTGACCAATTTGCAATTGGAACAAATGAAATAGCAAAAGCCTTATCAGAATTAGATGCAACAACAATAATAGGTGGAGGAGACTCAGGAGCAGCAGTAGAAAAAGCAGGATTGGCAGATAAAATGACACATATTTCAACAGGCGGTGGAGCATCACTAGAATTCTTAGAAGGAAAGAAATTACCTGGAATAGAATGTTTGTTGGATAAATAATGAGACACTTGGGACGGTCTGAAAATGTCTCAATATTTTGTCGAAAAATGTATGTTACAAAATTCGACAAAATTATGAAACAAAATAGGACTGTCCCAATTGTCTCAAAATAGGAGGAAAATATGAGAAAAAAAGTAATTGCAGGAAACTGGAAAATGAATATGCTTCCAAATGAAGCCATAGATTTTATAGATAAATTAGCACCACTTGTAAAAGAAACAAATAATGAAGTAGTACTATGTGTACCATATACAGATTTGTTTTATGCATTATTAACGGCACAAGGAACTAATATAAAAATTGGTGCACAAAATATGCATTTTGAAGAAAAAGGGGCATATACAGGAGAAGTATCTGGAAAAATGTTAAAATCAATTGGAGTGGAATATGTTATAATAGGGCACTCTGAAAGAAGACAATATTTTAATGAAACGGATGAAAATGTAAATAAAAAGGTAAAAGCAGCATTTGTCAATGAATTAAAGCCAATAGTATGTGTAGGAGAAACATTAGAGCAAAGAGAATTAAACAAAACAGAGGAAGTTATTACAAAACAAACAGAATTAGCATTACAGGGGTTAACTCCAGAACAGGTACAAAATACAATAATAGCATATGAGCCAATATGGGCAATAGGAACAGGGAAAACAGCAAGTTCTGAACAGGCAAATGATGCAATTAAATCAATTCGTGACAAAATTTGCCAAATCTATGGACAAAATGTAGCAAACGGAGTTATAATACAATATGGTGGAAGCGTAAAATCATCAAATGCTAAAGAATTATTTGAAATGTCAGATATAGATGGAGGCTTGGTTGGAGGAGCAAGTTTAAAGCAAGATGAATTTGCAAAAATAGTCAATTATAATTTACACAAATAATTTACCAAGCTATTTTTTGTTATGCTTATTATAATTAAAAAATATATAAAACAAAAGGAAGGTATGAACAATGGAAAACAAAGTAACAATGCTAATGATATTAGATGGATTTGGAGATAACAAAAACAAAGATGGAAATGCAATAAAATTAGCCAATACACCTAATATTGATAAACTAATGAAAAAATATCCTAGTACAGACATATTTACAAGTGGACTACATGTAGGATTACCAGAAGGACAAATGGGAAATTCAGAAGTAGGACATACAAACATAGGAGCAGGGAGAATAGTATATCAAGAATTGACAAGAATAACAAAATCTATAGAAGATGGTGACTTTTTCAGTAATCCAGAATTTATAGCAGCAATAGAAAATTGTAAGAAAAATAATTCAAAATTGCATATTTTAGGGTTAGTATCAGATGGTGGAGTACATAGTCATATAAGACATTTATATGGATTATTAGAAATGGCAAAAAGGAGAGACTTTGAAGATGTATATGTACATTGTTTCTTAGATGGGAGAGATACACCGCCAGCTTCAGCTGAAAGCTATATAGCTCAATTAAAAGAAAAAATGCAAAAAAAAGGAGTTGGAAAAATAGCAACACTTTCAGGAAGATTCTATGCAATGGACAGAGATAAAAGATGGGAAAGAGTTCAAAAATGTTATAATTCATTAGTAAATGGAGAAGGAATAAAATCAGGAGATGCAATAAAAGCAATAGAAGATTCATATCAAAAAGAAGTATTTGATGAATTTGTAGAGCCAACAGTAATATGTAATGGAAATGATCCTATTGCGAAAATAGAAGAAAATGATTCTGTAATATTCTTCAATTTTAGACCTGATAGAGCAAGAGAAATAACAAGAGCTCTAGTGGATCCAGAATTTGATGGATTTGAAACAAAGAAAATGGATTTATATTATGTATGTTTTACAAATTATGATGAAACAATGCCAAATGTTCATGTAGCATTCAAAAAAGAAAGATTAAACAACACATTTGGAGAAGTAGTAGCTAATCATAATTTAAAACAATTAAGAATAGCAGAAACTGAAAAATATGCACATGTAACATTCTTCTTTAATGGAGGAGAAGAAAAACAATATAAAGGAGAAGATAGAATATTAATACCATCTCCAAAAGTAGAAACATATGATATGAAACCAGAAATGAGTGCATATGAAGTAACAGACAAAGTATGTGAAGCATTAGAAAGTGATAAATATGATGTGGTAATATTAAATTATGCAAATACAGATATGGTAGGACATACAGGAAGTTTACAAGCTGCAATAAAAGCAGTAGAAACAGTAGATGAATGTGTAGGAAGAGTTGCAAAAATTATAGAAGAAAAAAAGGGGAATTTAATAATAACAGCAGATCATGGAAATGCGGAACAAATGATAGATTATAAAACAGGGGAACCACATACAGCACATACAACAAACCCAGTGCCAATAATATTAGTAACAGATAATAAAGATTACAAATTAAAAGAAAATGGAAAATTAGCAGATTTAGCACCAACAATGCTTGACTTAATGGGCATAGAAAAACCTGAAGAAATGACAGGAGAAAGTTTATTAGTCAAAGAATAGGGGTAAATATGTTAAAACATACTAAGAAAATAAAAGAGATGTATGAAGATATTCAAAGAAGAATATTTTATATGATACCAGAAAAATGGGATAAAATGTATTTATATGCTTCAGTATCTGACTTGATAGATGGACATAAAACAGGGGAATTATTCTTTTATTATATTCCAAAAGGAATATTTAAGAAAAAACCTGTTAATGTCTATGAAATATCACAAAAATTTAATTTAGATGAAAAAGAATATCTAAAACTAGTGAATATCTTGTATCAGAAAATCGTGGAATTGAGGGAAGAATTCAAAAAAATAGAAATTGTATCAACATGGACAAATTTAACAATAATAATAGAAGGCATAAAATTTAAAGTAGAATATGATTATGAAGACTTAAATAAATCAAAATTTTCAAGCTATGAAAGACATATAATATGGAGATATAATTATTTAGGAATTAAACCTGAACAGTTAAATAAAAAAGAAAAAGAAATACTAGAAAGATATTTATTAGGAGATAAAGTGATAAGAAGACGAGAAAGATATGAACAAGGTATATACATAAAAAATATTAAAAATATAGTTGATTATGACACTGAAAATTATGAAAGTGAACAAAATATTGAGTATGTTGCAACAAGAGATGAAAAAGCAAAAAATCAAATTATAATATCTGAAGAAAACAGATTGAAAAAATAAAAAAATAGGTATTAATTTTTAGAGTATACTTGTTGGAAAGATTATTATCAAATGTTTATTTCACAAGTAATTATATTCTAATATGCAAATAAAACAAAGTATAGAAGGGAGCAAAAAAAGATGATTTATTCAAAAGAATTAGAAGGAATGTGTACAGTAGCAAAAGGGGTAAACCATGGACCAGCACCAATTCCAGAAGAAGGAAAATGGGTTAAAGCAAAAGAAATAAAAGATATTTCAGGATTAACACATGGTATTGGATGGTGTGCACCACAACAAGGAGCATGCAAATTAACATTAAATGTTAAAGATGGTATAATCCAAGAAGCATTAATAGAAACAGTTGGATGTTCAGGAATGACACACTCAGCTGCAATGGCAGGAGAAATTTTAACAGGAAAAACAATATTAGAAGCATTAAACACAGATTTAGTATGTGATGCTATAAATACTGCTATGAGAGAATTATTCTTACAAATAGTATATGGAAGAACACAAACAGCATTTTCAGAAGGAGGGCTTCCAGTAGGAGCTGGACTTGAAGATTTAGGAAAAGGACATACAAGCCAAGTTGGAACAATTTATTCTAGTTCATTAAAAGGACCAAGATACTTGAATTTAGCAGAAGGATACATAGTTGAATTAGGATTAGATAAAGATGATCAAATTATTGGTTATAAATATGTTCATTTAGGAAAAATGATGGATAATATTAAAAAAGGAATTGATCCAACAGAAGCAATAGAAAAAGCTTCTGGCACATATGGAAGATTTGATGAAGCTGTTAAAAAAATAGATCCAAGAGAGGCATAATTATGAAGATTTATTTTTCAGGTTCAATATATGGTGGTAGGCAAAAATTAGATACATATAAAAAATTAATAAATGAATTAAAAAAATATGGTGAAGTTTTAAATGAAGAGGTTGCTAGTGATGATGTTATAATCAATGAAAAAGATGTACCAGATAATCAAATATTTGAAAATTTGGAGCAAGAACTAAATGAAACAGATATAATTTTTGCTGAATTTACAGTACCATCATTAGGAGTAGGATATGAAATAGGATATGCAGATAGTCATAATAAAAGAATAATTGGCATTTATGATAAAAATGTAGTTCCTAAAATAACTACTATGTTAAGAGGTAATAAAAGGTTAAAAATTATTCCATATACAGACATAAATTATATAATAAGTAATTTGGATAATATATTAAAGGAGGAAAATTAAATGGCAGTAACATTCGAAAGTTATGAAAGAAGAATAGACCAAATAAAACCAGTAATGGAAAAATACGGAATAAAAGATTTTGAGGATGCATTGAAAATATGCACAGATAAAGGATTTAATCCATATGAAATAGTAAAAGGAGTACAACCAATATGTTTTGAAAATGCTGCTTGGGCATATACATTAGGAGCAGCAATAGCAATTAAAAAAGGATGTACAAAAGCGGCAGAAGCAGCAAAAGCAATAGGTGAAGGATTACAAGCATTTTGTATTCCAGGTTCAGTTGCAGATGACAGAAAAGTTGGATTAGGACATGGAAACTTAGCATCAATGTTATTATCAGAAGAAACAAAATGTTTTGCATTTTTGGCAGGACATGAAAGTTTTGCAGCAGCTGAAGGGGCTATTGGTATAGCAAAATCAGCAAATAAAGTTAGAAAAGAACCATTAAGAGTTATCTTAAATGGACTTGGAAAAGATGCAGCACAAGTAATATCAAGAATAAATGGATTTACATATGTAAAAACGGATTTTGACTTCTTTACAGGAAAAGTAAACATAGTAGAAGAAATCAAATATTCAGAAGGTGAAAGAAGCCAAGTTAGATGTTATGGTGCAAATGATGTTAGAGAAGGTGTAGCAATTATGTGGATGGAAGATGTTGATGTATCTATTACAGGTAACTCAACAAATCCAACAAGATTCCAACATCCAGTAGCAGGAACATATAAAAAAGAAAGAATAGAAGCAGGTAAAAAATATTTTTCAGTTGCTTCAGGTGGAGGAACAGGTAGAACATTGCATCCAGACAATATGGCAGCAGGACCAGCTTCTTATGGTATGACAGATACTATGGGAAGAATGCACTCAGATGCTCAATTTGCTGGAAGTTCTTCAGTACCAGCTCATGTTGAAATGATGGGATTAATTGGTATGGGAAATAACCCTATGGTTGGTGCTTCAGTTGCAGTAGCTGTTGCGGTAGAAGAGGCTATGAAATAGATTTTTGACAAGTAATAAATATCATGCTATAATGATATAGTTCATAGTTAATATAGTAATTCAAGCTAGACATAAAAGGAGGTCATATGTATGAATGATTTTGGCAAGGCATTTGATGAGGCATTTAATGATGCGTTCAAAAAGCGGGAAGAAGTCGATAAGACGGCTAGAGAAAAGGCAAAAAAAATAATCTGTAAAGCCATATCTGAATTCGGAAAGTTGGGCATTGACTCTGTTCTTTTTGAACTAGAGGATGAAAAAATTATTGTTAATCATTACATCGCGGAAGAAAGTGGTGAAGTTGACTATATTTTTAATCTGATTAAAGAGATAATGTCAAATGATAATACAATCAAAAAGAGAGCTGATGTCGAAGTAGATACGTATAAGATTCGTATGAAAGTTAAGAAAAATTAAGCTTGAATGCAAAGCACGTAGGAGTTAATTCCTACGTGTTTTTTAAGTTGCTTTTGATATATTAAATGAAGTACTTTAGAGAGAATCCTTATGTTATTATAAAATAAGGAAAATTAAAGTTATCAATAAAAAGCAAATGAGAGTTTGAAAGTGGAGTAGAAATTTTCTACTCCTTATTTTTTAAATAAGCGAACAAAAATTTTTATTTTTTTATAAAAAAGTATTGACAAAATAAAAAAATAGATATAAAATAAGAACAACAAAAACGAACAAGAATTTGCAAAACATAAATTTGTAAGGAGTGATATAAAATGAAAATAATGACAAAGAAAATTAACCTAAAAATAACAATAGAAGAAACAGCAGAAAGACACCCAGTGCCTGTATTAGGAACAGATTATAAAGTTAAAATAATATACAAAAATATCAAATTTGCTGAACTAAATGTAGAAGATAAAATTATAAAAATATCACTACCAAACAAATACAAAAAAGTAAACAATGAAAAAATACTAGATTTAGCAATTGATAAAATGTATGAGCAAATTGCAAAAGTGGAAATTGAAAGAGCAATGGAAAAAACAAGAATATTATTAGGATTTGCACCAGAAGATTACGAAGTAAAAAAAATAAAAAATGCATTAGGAAAGTGTGAAGATAAAAAAATAATAATTAATCCAGAAATAGTGAAATATAACAGAAGTGTAATTGATTATATAGTATTACACCAATACTGCCATTTAAGATATAAAACACATTCAAAAGGTTTTATGAATATGCTAAAAAAATATGAACCAAACTTTGAAAAATATGAACAATTAATTTTTAATAAATAATTTAATGGTAGTAAGGTATAGATATATAATTTAGAGAATCAGAATTTCTATCAATTTTAGGTCAAAGTGGATGTGGAAAAACGATACTGTTAAATAAAACAGGACTTATTAGAATAGGAATTACTGTATTATTAACAGTCCCAATTAATGGTTTGATTCCAGCTAAAATTGCTAGTAAAAAAGATCCTGTAATCGCTTTAAGGACTGAATAGGAATAGAAAAATAAAATGTTTGTTAACCTTGACAAACATTTTATTTTATATTATAATGTTAACCATAGTTAACATAGGAAAAATAAAAATTATAAATAATAGAAAATATTAGGAGAAGTGATATGATATCAAAAGCTTTAGAAGAGTATTTAAAGACAATGTATGTATTAAAAAAGCAAAATGGAAATATACGAGTTACAGATATTGCAAAAAAAATGAATTGCACAAAGCCAAGTGTAAATAAGGCAATTTATAATTTAAAAGATAATAGATTACTTAATTATGAATCTTATGGAACTATAGAATTGACAGAAGAAGGAGAAAACCTTGCAAAAAAGATATTAGAAGCATATGATATAGTTTATGTATTCTTAAAAGAAGTTTTAAATTTAGATGAAGAAGAAGCAAAACAAGAAGCAGAGAAGATAAAAACAACAATAACAGACAATACTATAAATAAATTAGCGAAATATGTTCATAAAGTCTTAGGGTTAAGTAATTTAAATTGTAATTATGATATAAATCAAGAAAAATGTAGATGTTGTATAAAAAGGGTAAAAAAATAATATTCACAATGAATGATTTCACATATGATCAAAATGTTAAAATAAAGTAAAAAAGGAAGGAAAAAGATATGAGTAATAAATTATTAGAAATTAAGGATTTATATGTAAATGCTGAAAATAAAGAAATATTAAAAGGAATTAATCTAAATATAAATAAAGGAGAAATTCATGTAATAATGGGGCCAAATGGTTCAGGAAAGACAACAACAGCAAATGCAATATTAAATAATCCTGGATATACAAAAACAAGTGGAAGCATTTGTTTTGAAGAGGAAAATATAAATAATTTAAAAACAGATGAAATAGCAAGAAAAGGAATATTTATGTCATTCCAATTACCAGAGGAAATATCAGGAGTTTCAGTTACAAATTTCTTGAAATACGCAAAAAATAAAATAACTGGACAACCTGTTAAAATTTTTCAATTTAAGGATGAATTAAAAAAATATATGGAAGAATTAAATATGAATCCTAAAAATATGGAAAGAAGTTTAAATGTTGGATTTTCAGGTGGAGAGAAAAAGAAAAATGAAATTTTACAAATGCTTGTATTAGATCCTAAACTTGCTATTCTTGACGAAACAGATTCTGGTCTTGATGTTGATGCAATAAAGACTGTTTCAAAAGGTATTGAGATGTTTAAAAATGAGAATAATGCTGTTTTAATTATTACTCATAATACTAAAATTTTGCATAGTTTAAAGGTTGATTATGTTCATGTTTTGGTTAATGGAAAAATTGTTAAAACAGGAGGACAAGAATTAGCGTCAGATATTGAAGAAAATGGATACGCACAATATAAATAGGGTAATAATCAAAAAATGATTATTACCCCCGGCCACCTAGAATGGATAATGAGTTGCGTTATAGTGAAATGCTAAAGAAATGATACACTTGACAATATTAGATATTGCAATAGCAACTAAGCATCCTGTACAAGGAAACTTAATTGATTCGGGAATAAATGGTCTCTCTAGAAAATAAACACAAAGTGAAAAAATAGTAAGTATAAGTCCTACAATACCATAAAAAATGCCCCGAGTTAAATAACTTTCTTTCATATAAGTGACCTCCTTAAGTTTTTTATAAAAATATTATACCACAATTTTACATAAAATACAAGTTTTAGAAAGGACTATATAAAATGGCAAAAACAAATTTAGAAGAAATTAATAGAAATATTTATGATATAAAAAACAAAGATGAATATGACTTCAAAATAAAAAAAGGTTTAACACCAGAAATAATAGAAGAAATATCAAAACAAAAAAATGATCCAGACTGGATGAGAGAATTCAGGTTAAAAGCATTAGAAGTATATAACAACTTAGAAATGCCAACATGGGGACCAGATTTATCAGAATTAAATATGGACGAAATCGCAACATATGTAAGACCAAAGTCAAAATTAAATAGTTCATGGGATGATGTTCCAGAAGATATTAAAGATACATTTGACAAATTGGGAATACCAGAAGCGGAAAAGACATCACTTGCAGGTGTTGGAGCACAATATGATTCAGAAGTTGTTTACCATAGTATGAAAGAAGAATTGATAAAACAAGGGGTAATTTATACAGATATGGAAACAGCAGTAAGAGAATATCCAGAACTAGTAAAATCACACTTTATGAAATGTGTACCAGTAAATGACCATAAATTTGTAGCATTACATGGAGCAGTATGGTCAGGTGGTTCATTTGTATATGTACCAAAAGGAGTAAAAGTAGATGTTCCACTGCAATCATACTTTAGACTAAATTCACCAGAGGCTGGACAATTTGAACACACATTAATAATTGTAGAAGAAGGAGCAAGTTTACACTTTATAGAAGGATGTTCAGCACCAAAATACAATAAAGTAAATCTACATGCTGGATGTGTTGAACTATATGTAGCAGACAATGCTTATTTAAGATATTCAACAATAGAAAACTGGTCAAAAAATATGCTTAACTTAAATACAAAAAAAGCAATAGTAGGAAAAAATGCTAAAATGGATTGGGTATCAGGTTCATTTGGGTCAAAAATATCAATGCTATATCCTATGAGCATATTAAATGGAGAAGGTGCAAAAACGGAGTTTACAGGAATATCATTTGCGGGTGGAGGCCAAAACCTAGATAATGGATTTAAAGTAATTCATAATGCACCAAATACATCAAGTGTTGTAAATGCAAAATCAATATCAAAAAACGGCGGAAAATGCACATATAGAAGTTTGGTAAGAATAAATGAAAATGCAAAAAATTCAAAATCATCAGTATCATGTGAATCGCTTATGTTAGATGATATATCAGTTTCAGACACAATACCAACAAATGACATAAGAACAGATGAAGTTGAATTTTCACACGAAGCTAAAATAGGTAAAATAAGTGATAAAACAATATTCTATTTAATGAGTAGAGGATTATCAGAGGAGGACGCAAAGGCAATGATAGTAAGAGGTTTTGCACATCCAATAGCAAAGGAATTGCCAGTGGAATATGCAGTTGAAATGAACAATCTTATTAACTTAGAATTAGAAGGAGCAATTGGCTAAAGGGGAAATGAATAAAAAATGCCTAGAAAATATTTCTAGACATTTGAAAACGGTTTCTAATAATAAAATTTGATTATTCCATATGATACTGTACCAATAATAACAAGAAGTAAAGCCAAAATAGAAAATAAGATGCAAAAAAAATCAGGGATTAATTCTGATATTAATACAGTTTCTATAAGAAATATAATACCAATAATAGTTACTATTGCAGCTAAATTTTGCCAACACCGTTTTTTCATATAATATACCTCCTAAGAAATTTTTATATATAATATTATAATATATAAAATTAAAAAAAGCAATGAAAGGATCAATATTAAACATGGAAAATTTAAAATTAAATGAAACACCAGTTAGAACAGCAAAAAACTTTAGAATAAACAATATAAAACTTGAGAATATTGAAGTTACAGAGGTTATACCGGCTTTTGAAAATGTAACAATAATTGGTGACACATCTAAAATAAATATAGAAAAAAATGAAGATAGTATACATGCAGGTTTAGTTTATGGCTTAAGTGAAGAACTTACAAAACAAGTAAAGACACAAGCAAATCAGAAAATAAAATTAAACATAAATAATACTCAAAATAAAAAAGAAAAAACAGAAGCGGAAATAGATTTTTATTTTGATAATGAAAATTCTGTATTAATAGACAACATAGAAATAATTGCAAATGAAAATACAAAATCAACGGTAATAATAAAATACACTTCAAACCAAGAAAATGAAAGTTATCACAATGGAATAATAAAAGCAAAAGCTGAAAAAAATTCAGAGTTAAACATTGTATTGGTTAATTTAATGAATACAAAATCAAATAACTTTTTAGCAATTGAAAATGATTTTGGAGAAAATGCAAAAATTAATTATACAATTGTTGATTTTGGCGGAAAGCACAGCATTACAAATTATTATTCTAATTTACAAGGTGATAATTGTGATAATCAATTAAACACAATTTATTTAGGAAAAGAAAATCAAGTTTTTGACTTAAATTATATAGGTGAATTAAGAGGCAAAAAATCTAATATTGATATAGAAGTTCAAGGAGCTTTAAAAGATACATCTAAAAAACATTTTAAAGGAACAATTGATTTTAAAAAAGGTTGCAAAAAGGCTACTGGAAATGAAAACGAGGCTTGTATGTTATTATCAGATACAGCAAAATCAATAGCTTTACCAATGTTACTTTGCTCTGAAGAAGAGGTTGAAGGTAACCATTCAAGTTCGGCTGGAAAAATTGGCGAGAAAGAATTATTTTATATTATGAGTAGAGGTTTTGAACTTAAAGAGGCTATGAAACTAATGGTTAGAGCTAGATTTAATCAGATTTTAGAAAAAATCGAAAATGATGAATTGAGAGAAGGAATTTTACAAGAAATTGATAAGAGGTTAGATTAGAAAGCCTCCAAAGAGGCTTTCTAATCTTAAAAGCTTTTACTAAGCAAATTGTAATTATAAATTATGATTTCATCAAAATAAACATTATACTTTTTAGCAAGTTCATCAGTTAACCGATAAATCTCATCATAAGACACAACTTTTTTTAAGAGAATAATTTCGGTCATAAAAGGTTCATTACGACAGATACCTGATACAAAGTAGTGATATTTTTTCTTTTTGAAAAACATAATAACCTCCTTATAATGTGACAAGTATATAAAACTATACTTTAGATGAATAAGTTAGATGAATTATATTATATATTTAACAAAAAATCAAGAAAAGGTGATATAAAATGAATAATATAAAAAAAGATTTTCCACTACTAGAAAATGAAAACATTACATATCTAGACAGTGGAGCAACAACACAAAAACCAATTCAAGTAATAAAAGCAGTAGAAGAATTCTACCAAAAATACAATGCAAACCCACACAGGGGAGCATATTCATTAAGTGTAGAAGCAACTGAACAATACGAAAATACAAGAACAAAAATAGCTAAATTCATAAATGCAAAACACAGAGAAGAAATAATATTCTCAAAAAATGCAACAGAAAGTTTAAACCTAATTGCATATTCATATGGTTTGGACAACCTAAAAAAAGATGATGAAGTAGTAATTTCAATAATGGAACATCATTCAAATTTGGTTCCTTGGCAAAAAATGACAAAGCAAACAGGTAGCAAATTAAACTACATGTACATCAACGAAAACTATGAAATTACAGACGAAGAGATAGAAAGCAAGATTACAGACAAAACAAAAATCGTTGGAATTACACATGTTTCAAATGTTTTAGGAACAATAAACAATGTGAAAAAAATCATAAAATATGCACATAAAAAAGGTGCAGTAGTAATAGTTGACGCATCACAAAGCATACCACATATGAAAATTGATGTTCAAGATTTAGATGCAGATTTTCTAGTCTTTTCAGGACATAAAATGCTTGCACCACTTGGAATAGGCGTATTATATGGAAAAAGAGAAATACTAAACAAAATGACTCCATTTTTGATGGGTGGAGACATGATAGAATATGTGTATGAACAAGATACAACATTTGCACCACTTCCAAATAAATTTGAAGCAGGTACACAAAATGTTGAAGGTGTAATTGGTTTAGGTGCAGCAATTGATTATATTGAAAATTTAGGATATGATAAAATACAAGAAATTGAACATGAAGTAATATCATATGCAAGACAAGAATTATCAAAACTAGATTATCTAACATTATACACAACACCAAATGAAGAAAATCATTCAAGTGTAATTTCATTTAATATTAAAGGAGTACATCCACATGATGTTGCAAGTATTTTAGATTCAGAAGGTGTATGTGTACGTTCTGGAAATCATTGTGCACAACCACTTATGAGATTCTTGGGGATTGATTCTACATGTAGAGCAAGTTTCTATATCTATAACACAAAAGAGGATGTAGATAAGTTAGTTAAAGCACTTGATAAGGCTTATGGTATGTTTAAGAATTATATAAAATAATAAAAACAAATATTGACTATTAAGTAAATATATATTATAATCTTCTTGGTTGGGAAGTTAACCTTCTTCGGGCATAAGTGCATAGACTAGTAAGTCTATGTTATATGCTTGCTAATCTATGCATTTATGTCTTTAATGACTTAAATGTAAATCTCGTAAGAAGGAGGTTAACAGCTATGGAGTTAATAAAGATTTTATTAATAATATTAGCTTTCTTTTTAGGACTATCGTTTCTAGTACATATTTGCTCAAAAAAGAGATATGCATTAAAATATTGTTCCAAAAAAAGAAAAATAGAGATCTATCCAATAGATAAATCTCACAACCAATCAATGAGATAAGAGCTTGCTCTTGTCTCTTTATATTATTATATTAACACTAATTTATAAAATTGTCAATAAATTATAAAAAAGAAAGGTAAATTTCAATGGACGAGTTAACAGATGTTTACAATGAACTAATAATGGAACACAGTATGAATTCATACAACAAAAAGAAACTAGAAAATGCAGACTACTGTGAAGTAGGGCATAATCCAAATTGTGGAGATGAAATAACACTACAATTAAAATTAAATGGAAATAAAATAGAAGATATGGCATTTTCAGGACATGGATGTGCAATATCACAAGCATCAACATCAATAATGATAGATACATTAAAAGGTAAAACAGTTGAAGAAGCAAAAGAGATTATAAAAACATTTATAGAAATGATAAAAAGAGAGACAACTGATGAGGAAGAACTTAAAAAATTAGAAGATGCAATAGCTTTTAAAAATGTGTCTAATATGCCGGCAAGAGTTAAATGTGCTCTTTTAGCTTGGTATACTATTGATGATATGCTAGATAAAAATGATAAATAAATATGTATTAAAATTAAATGAAAATTATAAAGTGAAAGAGAAAATTTGATTGACAAAAATATTTCAAAGCAGTATAATTATTATGTAACCTTAAAACATGGCGTAAAGAAAGAGAGGACATTATTATGTTAAACTTAAATTTTCTTTCAAGAGGTACAAAACCAAATAGTAAAGGGATAACTTATGAATGGGCAGTAATCTACTGTACAAATGCCGATTATGAAGAAGATGGCGAAAATGAAAACAACGAATTTGAAGGCATAGATTATAAGATCGCGGGTATTAAGGTTTTCAAAAGCTATAACATTGAAGAAGATTATGAAGACAAAAATCTTTTGAAATCCATTAAGGAAATTATAAAGGAGAATCGGCCGGAGGCAATTTTGCTTTCAACAACTAGTTTATTTAGAAAAGCTATGCACTTTTCTGAAAGTAGCGAAATGGAACCTAAAATGACGATTACAGAAGATAGAATGCCGGTATTCTATGCTATGGTAGGAAAAGATAATTGTGCCTTACTAATTGCTTGGGATAAGTATTTGGGAGACGAAGAGGAATAATCTCTTTCACCCACCGAATCAGCATTGAGATTCGGTGGGTACATTTATTTATAAATTAAGTAAAATGAATAACGAAAATATAAAGAGTTGTCAAAAATGGGCGTCCATGTTGACAACTGGAGGTAAAAATGGAAAACAAAAAAGTATTATTAGGAATGAGTGGAGGAGTTGACAGTTCAGTATCAGCACTACTACTAAAAAAAGAAGGATACGAGCCATTAGGAATAACACTAGAACTATTTGCAGGAAGCAGTTGTTGCAACATAAACACATACATAGATGCAAAAAATGTTTGCAAAACAATAGGAATTCCGCATTTTACATATAATTGCAAAGAACAATTTAAAGACTATGTAATAAATGACTTCATAAACTGTTATGCAAATTGCAGAACGCCAAACCCATGTATAGAATGTAATAAATATATGAAGTTTGGAATTATGTGGGAAAAAGCAAAGGAACTAGGATGTAATTACATAGCAACAGGACATTATGCTAAAACAGAATATAGCGAAAAATATGGAAGATGGGTACTTAAAAAATCACAAGCAGGCAAAAAAGACCAAAGTTATGTATTATGGAATATTCCAAAAGAATTGATAGAACATGTATTATTCCCATTATCAAATTTTACAGACAAAGAGCAAATACGTGAAATAGCAAGAGAAAATGACTTAAAAGTTGCAAATAAACCAGATAGTGAAGATATATGTTTTGTGCCAGATGGAAATTACAAAAAATTTCTTGAAAATAATTCAGATATAAAACCTAAAAAAGGAAATATTGTAAATTCAAAAGGTGAAATATTAGGAAAACATACAGGTTTATACAATTACACAATAGGGCAAAGAAAAGGACTAGGAATATCATATAAAGTACCATTATTTGTTTTAGGATTTAATCCTACAAAAAATGAAGTAATTGTGGGAGAAGAAAGAGAACTATATAAAAAGAAAATTACTGTTACAGATATAAATTTATTATTAGTAGATGAAATAGCTGAACCAATGGAAGTTGAAGTTAAAACAAGATATTCAACAAAAGTTGCAAAAGCAAAAATAGTACAAAATAAAATAAAAGATGAAATTAATGTAGAATTTGAAGAACCACAAAGAGCAATTACACCTGGACAATCAGCAGTATTCTACATTGAAGACATTGTACTAGGTGGGGGAAAGATAAAATGTTAGATCAATTTTCAAGAACAGAATTATTAATAGGAAAAGAAGGAATAGAAAAATTGCAGAATTCAAAAGTAGCAATATTTGGAATTGGTGGAGTAGGTTCATTTGTAGTTGAAGCATTAGTAAGAGCAGGAATAGGAAGTTTTGTATTAGTAGATAAAGATACTGTTGATATAACTAATTTAAATAGACAAATTATAGCAACAAGAAGAACAATAGGAAAACCCAAAGTAGAGATTGCAAAAGAAAGGATATTAGAAATAAATCCAAATGCAAAAGTAGAAATATATCAACAATTTTTTATGCCTGATAGTGAAGAAATATTAGATAATACAATTGATTATATAGTAGATGCGGTAGATACTGTAACAGCTAAGATTGAATTAGTAGTAAGAGCAAATAAATTAAATATACCAATAATATCTTCAATGGGAGCCGGAAATAAATTAGATCCAACAAAATTTGAAGTAACAGACATTTATAAGACAAGTGTATGCCCATTAGCAAAAGTTATGAGAAAGGAATTAAAAAGTAGAGGAATTAGTAATCTTAAAGTAGTTTATTCAAAAGAAAAACCAATAAAGCCAAACTGTATTGAAAATAGAATTCCAGGAAGTATTTCTTTTGTTCCATCAGTTGCTGGATTAATTGTAGCAGGAGAAGTAATAAAAGATATAATATAGTCATATTCGTTAAATTTCATAATATAATTTAGTAAATATACTAAATGGAGGAAATATAATGGATAATATGCAAATAGGTGAAAATAAATCAATAATAAATATTTTAAAAGGAGTAGGAATTTCATTAGCATTCACATTAATCTTATTAATAATATTTTCCGTAATTCTAACATATACAAAAATACAAGAAAATGCAATTAACCCAGTAATAATGATAATAACAGCAATTAGTATACTTGTAGGTAGTTCTATCGGAAATATTAAAATAAGAAAAAATGGACTTCTTAATGGAGGGATAATAGGAGCTATTTATATAATAACAATTTACTTAATATCAAGTATTTTAAATTGGAAATTTTCTTTAAATATGCAATCAATAATAATGATTATTGTAGCGATAATGTTTGGAATTTTAGGCGGAATAATAGGAGTAAATAAAAAATAAGCGGTCATAATATAGGCTTTAAGTAGCCTGTTAGACCGCTACTTGTCGCTTTTTGTCGAAAAGTTTTTGTTGACAAATTTAAATTTTGGAATTATAATTTTATTACATTTTCATATTTTTTATAAATTTAATTCAAAAAGCAGTTTAAAAGAACTTTGCTTAAATAAAATTTAATCGAAAAAAATCCAAAAAAGTAAAAATTAAATAAGAAGGAGGAATGCTATTGAGTAAAATTAAAAAAATAGTATTAATAATATTTGCAGTTATTGCAATTATATTATCATTTATAGGAGGACATGCATATGCTAAATATATGTCTAAAGTTACAGGAAGAGGAACAGCAGATATAGCAAATTGGAGTTTCAAAGTAAATGACAAGGAAGAACAAATGCAAACAATTTCGTTAAAATCTACAATAAATAATTCAACTTTAATAAATAACAAAATTGCACCAGGAACAGCGGGAGAATTTCAAATAAAATTAGATGCAACTAATTCAGAAGTTGGAGTTAATTATGCTATCAAATTTCAAAATGAAACAGTAAAGCCTACAAATCTAAAATTTACATATGGAGAAAAGACATATAGTTCATTAGAAGATTTGCAAAAAGATCTAATCGGAACAATAAATGCAAATGATAAAACTAAAATTAAAGCATTAGTAATAGGGTGGAATTGGAAATATCAAACAGGAAATACACCTGAAGAAATTGCAGCAAGTGATATAATTGATACAAGAGATGGAAAAACAATAAAAAATTATTCTTTTGATATAATTGTATCTGGAACTCAAGTGATGCCGCAAAATTAATTTAAAATATAAAAAATATGAAGATGTGTTTATTTAATTAATAGGAGGATAGATGAGTAAAAAAGAGAATATAGAATATGCAAATTTACCAATAATTAATACAGAAAAAATTTATAAAAAAGAAAATACAGAAAAGAAGGATTATAGAATTATAACAGGAGTTGTAGTTATATTTATAATAATATTATTGTTATTTTGTGGATATAGTATGGCTAAAACAATAGAAGAAATAATTTTAAAATCTGATACACAAATAGCAGAACCAATTTTAATTATCGAAAATAATCCAAGTATAGACATAACTGCTACAAATTATTCTGGAATATATACATTTAAAATTAAAAACTACAACGAGCAAAATAAGGTGACAGATGTTGATTTGAAATATTATATAGAAATTTTATCAGATTTAGATGATTCAATAAATATGGAACTTTATCAAAATGAGAAAAAGATAAATTTAAATAAAAATAAAACAGAATATATAGAAATATCAAAAACTCAAAAAGAGGAAAGTGAGTATAAAATAAAAATAACATATGATAAAAATAAAACAACTAATTTAGCAGATATTATGCAAAAAATACAAATTAAAATTCATAGTGAACAAGTGAAAGTATAAGGTGATTACATGAAAAGGAAGTTAATAACTATATTAAAATTAGTTATTGTTATGTTTTTAATTATTTTATTAATAAAAGCATTAGCTTTAAAAGGTTTATCGAATATTAAAATAACAGATGATTATTTATTTCTAAAATTGTTCTCAAATTCTAATAAAAATAAAGAAGAAATTAAATTCAAAATAGACTATAAAAACATAGATTTTAAATCAATAGATTTATCCAAAACAATAGATAAAAATACTTTAATATATAGAAAAATTGCACCTGGAACTAGAGGAAGTTTTAATATATTATTGGATTCAAACAAAGATTTAAAATATAAAATACAATTTTATAGTATTAATGAAAAGCCTAAGAATTTAAAATTTGAAGCATTAAAAAATGAAAAAGTGGTAGGTCAATCAAAGAATTTAGAAGAGTTATCAGATAAATTAGCTGGAAATATAAATGAAAATGAAAAAATATATATTACAATAAAATGGTATTGGAATTTTGAAAACAATAATGAAGAAACAGATAAACAAGATACACAAGATTCTGAAAATATAAGAACATATAAATTTAACATTGTAACATATGGAGAAGAAAGAATATAGGAGGTGTAAAAAAATAAAGAATAAACTATATAGTATTTTAATTTTTTTTGTCTTTTGTATTTTTATAAATTCAATAGTAAATGCAAAATATATTATAGAAAATCAATTTGAAATAGCTAATCTTAATATAGATAGAACAAAGCCCAAAATTGAATTAATAAGTATAGATAATACAAATAGCGAATATAAAAATTATGCTAATAAAAATCATACTATAACCATAAAATTAAAAATTATAGAAGAAAATATTAAAAGTATAAATTTTGATAAAGAACATATAAAATCAAAATTAGATAATAATTATATTAATGGTGATTCTATGAATTTAGAAAAAATAGAAGATAGACAGAATGAAAAAATATATGAAATTAAAATAAGTAACATTAGTGGAAATGGTAACTTGAAAATAGATTTATTGGAAGGAATAGCCATTGATAAAGGAGATTTAACAAATAGTTTTAAAGAAATAGATACTAAAATCATAATTGATAATATTGCACCAGAAGGTATTTTTTCAGAAAATAAAATAGCAGATGGAAAGGTGAAGGGAAGTATTAAATTAAGTGAAAAAATAAGAAATATTGAAGGATGGAATTTTTCTCAGGATAATTTAAATATAGAAAAAGTATTTACTAATAATATTTCATATGAATTGCCTGTAATAGATTATGCTGGAAATAAATCTATTGTGAAGGTTTCTATAACTAATGCTACATATATAAAACTAATTTATGCTTCTCATAATTCTGTGGTTGGATGGTCTTTTGGATATGGAAATTATGATGTTGCAGGAAAAGAAGCAATAGCCAAAAATTCAATATATAAAACAGAGGCGTTAGCATTTAATATTAGTGGAAATATAGATGAAGATTTTGTACAAGCAAAATCATATATTTATACTTACTGGGGAGAAGGAAGCTATGGAAGATGTACAACCTCAGGTATTTTATATAATTATGGGTATAATCCATTAGATGGAAGCTATAAATCAATGAAATCAACTGATTTGGTAACAATAGAAAATAAAAAATATTTTCAATTAGGAGGAAGCGGAATTAATTCATATTTAAATACAGATGCAAATGGTAATAATCCTATGCCGGGTAGTGTAGCTCCTCTATACAAATATGGAATATGTGGGATAAATCTAAAATTAAAAGATTATTCAGAATTTTCCGTAATATACCAGATTTTAGTTGATGGTGTTGGTTGGATAAATGCATGTTCAAATGGAAAAGAATGTATGTATAGTAAGCAAAGACCAATGTCTGCATTTAGAATTGCATTAATTCCTAAAACAGAAGAACAGTATGTTTTAGATACTTGGAATAAAGATGTTGGTACTTATAATTTATAAAATATAAAGTAAGTAATTTAAGAAACTCCTATATTGGTTTTATGGGAGTTTCTTAATTAATATATATTATTATATGTATAATTGTTGAACTGTAATGATTAAAATTAAACATGTAAAAAATGAAATTTTAAATGTAGACAAAAATTAAAAATTGTGCTAATATAGATAAAGATTTTATATTGGGGTATCGCCAAGTGGTAAGGCATCGGACTCTGACTCCGACATTCCTGTGTTCGAATCACAGTACCCCAGCCAAATTATTTAAAATATCGACCAGAATGCTTATTTTATAATAATTAAAAGGAGAATAATAAATGAAAAAAATAAATGAAAAAGGAGTAACACTTGTAGCACTTGTAACTACAATTGTACTAATATTTATTCTAGCTTCTATAACAGCCACATCAGGAATGTCAACAATAAAATGGGCAAGTTTTTCTCAATTTAAAAATGAACTAAAAGTATTACAAACAAAAGTTAATGAATTGAACCAAAATGATGAAATAAATATAGGCCAACAATTAAGTGAAGAACAAAAAAATATACTAAATAATTCAGAAATATCAAATATAATTTATAAGGGGACATCATCAGAAGAAGAAAATATAAAAATAAAGAATGGATTTAGATATTGTGATAGAAATTTTATAAAAGAAAAATTTAATTTAGATAATATTAAAAGAGACTATCTTATAAATGTAGAATATAGATATATTATTTATAATAAAGGATTTGAATACGAAGGAAAAATTTATTATATGCCAGAACAATTAGATGATAGTTTATATAATGTAAAATATAATGATAAAAATGCAAAAGATGGAAATTTTGAAGTAAATTCAACAGCAGAGAGTGATAGATGGAAAATAGAGATTTCTAATATTACATATTCGGGTTATATAAATAATTGGCTAGTTGAATATAGATTAGATGGAGAATCAAAATGGAATAAAGCAAATGGATTAAATTTTTATGTAACAAAAGCAGGAAATTATTATGTTAGAGTATCACATAATGATATTAATCTAGGTTCAAAATTAGTTAGCATAATTGATGAAGAAAAAAATATTACAGAATAAAAAATACAGATAGAGCTTATCTGTATTTTTATATTGGTTCAACATGTACAATAGTTTTATAAACATTATCAAATTTGTTAACAGTTTCTTCAATATTATTTGCTAGATTATGGCTTTCAAAAGTAGATAAATTACCATCTAAACAAATTGTTATAAAAATTATGTGTTTAGCTCCAACAGGAGAAGAAGAAATATTGTCTATTTTTTGAACTTCTTTGTAGCTATGAACAATATCCAAAATTAAATCTTTTGTTTTTTCATCAATAGAGATATCCATTAAAACATTATAACTTTCTAAAAATATTGAAATGCCAGTATATCCAATCCAAATTGAAATACCAATTCCAACGACTCCATCAAACCAATAAATTCCAAATAAAGAAAAAATAATAGAAATTAATGTAAAAGTAGTTACAATACAATCATTTTTGTGATCTTGCATATTTGATTCTAATAATATATTATTGTATTTTTTGGAAGCATTTTTGGTATATAGATATAAAAAAAACTTTGTTAGTATTGTAATAATACAAACTAAAATTAAAAGCCATGAAAATTGTAAGTTGCTTCCTAAGACTAAAGTACTTATTGAATCATAAAATAATTTTGCTGCTACAACAATCATTGAAATTCCAATAAACATAGAAAATATGTATTCGGCTTTACCATGTCCAAAATTGTGATCTTCATCATTTGGAACACTAGAAATTTTATTTCCAATAAAAGTCATAAGTGATGCAAAAATATCGCCTGCACTGTTAAAACTATCAGCAATCATAGATTGGCTTTTAAAAATAAAACCAACTATTGCTTTTAAAATTAATAAAAATATATTTCCTATAATTCCACAAATACCAACTTTTTTAGTTATTTTAAATCTTTCATCTTCCATATAATCACCTAATTAATTTTATTATAAAGTTTGAAAGATATTATAACACATGAAACAATAAATGTTAATAATTTAAAAATAATTTATTGATTTAGATAAAAAAATATAGTAGAATAACAAATATAAATCGGAAAATATTCCAAATAGAAATGTCCCTTCTGGGACAAGGAGTGAAAAATGGTAGCGGAAGTAATAATAAATAGTGCAGCAAAAAAATTAAATAGAACATTTGACTATAATATACCAAAGGAATTAGAAAATATAATATTTATTGGTAGCAAAGTTTTGGTACCATTTGGTAGATTCAAAAGCTTAGAAGAAGCACATGTTGTGAAAATAAAACATAATTCAGAGTTTGAAATTAAAGACATAGCAAAAGTAGAAATAGGATTAACAGATAAGCAAATAGAATTGGCTAATTGGATGGCTAAAAGATATTTTTGTAATGTTTCAGAATGTATAAAATTAATGCAAACGCCTGGAACAAGAAATAAGGATGTAAATAAGAGAATTCAAGATAAAAAAATAAATGTGGTTTATTTAAAGAAAGATTTTGATGAAATAAATTTTGATATAGAAAGTGAAAAAATAAAATCAGATAAACAGATAAAAATATTAAATTTTGTTAAAGATAATGAAGGATGTACTATTCCAGAAATAGAGACTTTTACTGATTGTTCAAGAGCTATTGCAAATACACTAATTAAAAATGGATATTTAGAATTAGTAGAAACAAAGGTAGAGAGAAATCCTCTAAATAGAAAAAAAATAAATTCAACACAAAATCTAAGATTAACAGATGAACAACAAGAAGCGTTTAATAAAGTTGCAGAAACAATTGATAAAAATCTATATGAACAATTTTTATTATATGGTGTTACAGGTTCAGGAAAAACAGAAGTATATTTACAATTAATAGATAAGGTTATTAAAGAGGATAAATCCTCTATTGTGTTAGTGCCAGAAATTTCATTAACGCCTCAAATGTTAGATAGATTTATATCAAGATTTGGCAAAGAGAAAATTGCAGTTTTACACAGTAAGTTATCAATTGGGGAAAGACATGATGAATGGGAAAAAATAAAAGAGGAAAGAGCAAAAATTATAATAGGTGCAAGATCTGCAATATTTGCACCAGTTAAAAAATTAGGAATTATTATAATAGATGAGGAACATGATAGCTCATATAAATCTGAATCAAGTCCAAAGTATAATGCAAAAGAAGTAGCGAAAAAAATTGCAAAAGAGGAGAAAGTACCATTATTATTAGGAAGTGCAACACCTGACTTAATAACATTTTATAATGCAAAGGAAAATAAAGAAATAGTATTGTTAGAATTAACAAAAAGAGCAAATAATTCAAATTTACCTAAAGTTGAAATTGTAGATTTAAAACAAGAACTTGCAAATGGAAACAGATCGATGTTAAGTAATGAATTATACCAATCTATTGAAGAAAACTTAAAAGATAAATTGCAAACAATATTATTTTTAAACAGAAGAGGATATTCAACATTTATAATGTGTAGAAATTGTGGATATACTGTAAAATGTAAAAACTGTAATATAAGTATGACATATCATAGTTATGAAAATAAATTAAAATGCCATTATTGTGGATACGAAGAAAAAGTTGTTAAAAAATGTCCAGAGTGTGGAAGTGATAAAATAAGATATTTTGGAACAGGAACACAAAAACTGGAACAAGAGATTCATAAACAATTTCCAAAAGCAAAAACCATAAGAATGGATGTAGACACAGTAACTAGGAAAAATTCACATGAAGAAATTTTAAATAAATTCAAAAATGAAGATATAGATATTTTAATAGGAACACAAATGGTAGTAAAGGGACATCACTTTCCAAAGGTAACATTAGTAGGAGTTATAGCAGCAGATAGTTCATTAAATATAGATGATTATAGAGCGACAGAAAGAACATTTCAAATATTGACACAAGTAGCAGGAAGAGCAGGAAGAGAAAATTTGCCAGGTAAAGTAATAATACAAAGTTATAATCCAGAAAACTTTAGTATACAAGATGCACAAAAACAAGATTATGAAGAATTTTATCAAACAGAAATTGTTCTAAGAAAGCAGTTGAAATATCCGCCATTTTGCGATATAATAGTGGTTGGATTTAATGGCTTAGATGAGGAAGAAATAAAAAAGATTTCTAATTTATCTTATGACTTAATAACAAAAAACTTGGATAAAGAGCAATTTAGGATTTTTAAGCCAATGCCTTCTCCAATTGATAAAATTCAAAATAAATATAGATGGAGAATTATAATAAAAGGTAATATGAATGAAAAAGCAAATGAGGCTTTGAATAAACTATTGAAAAATTTATATGATAGGGACTATAAAAAAACTAAAATTACAATAGATGTAAATCCAAATAATATGGTGTGAGGTCGTGTCCCATGGGGACGGTTCTAATGGGACATTTTTACCCGTTTGGGACAGATGGTGAATGGTTTTAATAATAAGTTTTAATAGGAGGGATAGAAGTGGCAATAAGAAATTTAAGATTAGAAGGAGATAGTATTCTAAACAAAAAGTCAAGAGAAATTGAAGTAATAGATGATAAATTACAAGAATTAATTGATGATATGATAGAAACAATGCATAAATATAATGGAGTAGGATTAGCGGCAGTTCAAGTAGGAATTTTAAAAAGAGTAGTTGTAATTGATTTATATGATGATAATGGACCAATTGTATTAATTAATCCAATTATTTTAAAAACAAAAGGAGAACATGAAGTTGATGAGGGATGCTTAAGTTTTCCTAATCAATTTGCGAAAATTATGAGACCAGAAGAGGTAATAGCAGAGTATACAGATAGGAATGGAAAAAGAATAAAAGTAAAAGCTAAAGATTTATTAGCACAAGCTATTTCTCATGAGTTAGATCATTTAGAGGGGGAGGTTTTTATTGACAAAATTATTCCAGGAACTTTAGAATATATAGAGCCTGAAAAATGACCTGGATAGGAGATTTTTATTTGAGACAAAGGAGGAAATTTAATGTTAAATGTTTTGTTTATGGGAACACCAGATTTTGCAAAAGAAAGTTTAAAAGCAATATATAATAGTGGATATAATATATTGGGAGTTGTTACAAATCCAGATAAGCCAAAAGGTAGAGGAATGAAGATGTTGCCATCACCTGTAAAAGAATTTGCATTAGAAAAAAATATACCAATATATCAGCCTTTAAAAGTAAAAAATAACCCAGAGTTTATTGATGAAATAAAAAAATTGAATCCAGATGTTATATGTGTTGTAGCATATGGAAAGATTTTACCCAAAGAGATACTTGATATTCCTGAAAAAGGATGTATAAATGTTCATGGATCATTACTTCCTAAATATAGAGGTGCTGCACCAATTCAGTGGGCGGTTTTAAATGGAGATAAAAAGACTGGAATTACAACAATGTATATGGATGTTGGAATGGATACAGGGGATATGATTTTAAAAGAAGAAGTTGAAATAGGGAATAATGAAACAACAGGAGAATTATGGGAAAGGCTTTCAAAAATTGGTGGAAAATTATTAGTTGAAACTTTAAAACAAATTGAGGATGGAGTTGCTCCAAAAGAAAAGCAAGGAGATGAATTTTCTATTGCACCAATGCTAGATAAAGGAATGGCCAAAATTGATTGGGAAAATAAATCAGCTCAAGAAATTAAAAATTTGGTTAGAGGTTTAAACCCAATTATGGGGGCATATACATTTTTAAATGATAAAAAAATTAAGTTTTGGAAAGTGGATGTGGCAAAAAATATAGGGTATGATTCAGAAAATATAAAAATATTTAAAAATGGGACTGTCTTAATATCTGACCAAAGAGATGGATTATTTATAAAAACAAAAGATGGAATTTTACAAGTGCTTGAAATTCAGGGAGAGAATGCTAAAAGAATGAAAATAGGAGATTTTTTAAGAGGAAATCCAATAGATGAATTTGAAGTATTTGAATAATATTTTTACTATTTACAGTTAATGAAAAATAATTGATGTATAAGGTGCTTCTTTAAGGGTTATATATCTTTGATATTGTATCTGTTTGAGTGAAGAGAAAAATAGAAAATCTTAAATAAAAAACTGAGGAATGCTCACGGAAAAATGTATATATGTTATGTTTTAATAATTTTCTTGGTTCAATATGCAACATAAGAATTTCTAAAATAAATTCTAATATTGCTCCAATCACATCGAAAATGATTAAAACATAATATATATACATTTTAATCCTAAGTGAGAGAGTCTCAGTTTTTTATGTTAGATTTTATTTTTGAACGTAATGAACAAGATACAATATCAAAGATATATAACCCTTAAAGAAGCACCTTATACATCAATTATTTTTCATAGATTGTAAATTGTAACAACACTTACAACCTTTTTGGATAAAATAGTTAAAAAAGGTTGTAAAAAATCATAAAAATTGATATACTTATAACATGATTTAAGTATATCAATTTTTTTATTGTAAAGGAGGAAATTTACATGGAAGAAAAAGAAAACAAATTAGAAAATGAAGAAGTAAAAACTGTTGATAAGGAAACAGAAAATTTTAAAAATGGAATTGAAATATCAAATGATGTAATAGCAGTAATAGCAGGTGTGGCAGTATCAGAAGTACAAGGAGTTGCTTCTATGTCAGGAAGCTTTGCAGGAGGAATATCAGAAGTTTTAAGTGGAAAGAAAAACTTAGCAAAAGGAATAAAAGTAGAAAAAACAGATAATACAGCTAAAATAGATGTAAATATTATAGTAGAATATGGTTCAAGAATACCGGATGTAGCATTTGAAATACAAAATAGAGTAAAAAAATCTGTAGAAGGAATGACAGGATTTAAAGTTGAAGAAGTGAATGTTCATGTACAAGGTGTAAATACAGAAGTTGTAAAAAATGAAGAAAATGAAAAAAAAGAAAATGAGCAAAATTTAAAAGATTAATTTTAAAAATATAAATAAAAAGAGAGGTTAAAAAAATGAAAATTATAGAAAAAATAACATTAATTTTATATTCAAATTTAATATTGATATTATCAGTTGTTGCATGTTTATTAATATTTAGATGGATTGATATAGATATAGTACAAAGTTTAGTAAAAACATTAATAATATCTGAAACATCATCAAAAATAATTTTAGGAGTAAGTATAGTATTCATATTGTTATCAATTAGATGCATATTTTTTGACCCCGAATCAAAACAAGAATTAAAAGATAAACAAGGAATTCTTTTAGCAAATGATAATGGTAAACTAATGATATCAAAAGAGACAATTGAAAATCTAGTTGAAACTGTTACAAAAGAATATAAAACAGCAAAAGAAGTTACATCTCGAGTTGAATTAGATAAAGAAAATAATGTTAATGTATTTATTAATCTAGTAGTAGGTTCAGATACAATAATAAAAGATTTATCAATTGACTTACAAAATAGGATAAAAATTAAAGTAAAAGAAACAACAGACTTAGATGTAAAAGAAGTAAATATTAATATTAAAAGAGCCGTACGTGAAAAAGCAAATAAAGTAGAAAAAGAACAGGCATAAAATATTTATTATAAAGATTTACCATACAAAAATTAGAAAAAATTTGTATAGCTATTAACGAAATGAAGGGAAAAATAAAATGGAAGATTTTAAAAAATTTATAAGCCAATATAGAGGAGCAATAATTGGTGTAATTGTTGCAATTGTAATATTAGCTACAAGATTATATGCATTAATAGTAGGAATATTGTTAATATTAGCAGGAGCTTTTATAGGAAATTATGTACAACAAAATAAAGATGATGTTAAAGCAAAATTAAAAAAATTTATAGACAAAATGTAAAAATGTAGAAAAGAAAAGAGTTGAAAAAATGAACAGATCAGTAATAAGAGAAAATGCTTTCAAATTAATATATAGTTTAGAGATTCAAAAGCCAGATGTGCTTCAAGAACAAATAGATTTATTTTTTGAAAGTAATGGAATAGATGATGAAGAAACTAAAAAATATATAAATGATGCGATTTTTGGAATTGAAAAAAATAATGAGAAAATTTTAAAAGAAATAGAGCAAAATTTAAAAGAAGATTGGAAATTAAGCAGAATATCTAAAATGGATCTATCAATATTAAAACTTGCAATATATGAAATAAAATATAAAGAAATTCCATATAAGGTTGCTATTAATGAGGCTGTTGAACTTGCTAAAAAATATGGAGAAGACAAATCTAAAAATTTTGTAAATGGAATTTTAGCAAGTGTTGTAAAAGAAATGTAAAGGATATTAGGTATGAAATACGAAAATATGGCAATAAGTGTAAGCGAATTAAATAGTTATATTAAAAATAAATTTGAAAATGATGAATATTTAGAAAATGTTTTAGTTAAAGGAGAAATATCTAATTTTAAAAACCATTATACTGGACATATGTATTTCACATTAAAAGATGAAAATTCATTAATAAAATGTATAATGTTTAAAAGCTATGCACAAAGACTGGATTTTATGCCAAAAGATGGGATGAAAGTTTTTTTGGTTGGAGGAGTTTCTGTTTTTGAAAGAGATGGAGTATATCAAATTTATGTGAAAGCAATGCAAGAAGATGGAGTAGGTATATTATACAAAAAATATGAAGAATTAAAACAAAAGTTAGAAAAAGATGGATATTTTGATGAATTTCATAAACAAAAAATTCCCCAAATGCCAAAGATAATAGGAGTCTTAACTTCACAAACGGGTTCTGTAATAAAAGATATAATTAATGTTAGTACAAGAAGAAATCCAAATGTATGCATTAGACTATTTCCTGTTCCTGTTCAAGGAGAAGGGGCAGCAGAGAAGATTGCAAACGGAATTAAATTTATGAATGATAATAAATTAGCAGATGTACTCATTTTAGCAAGAGGTGGAGGTTCATTAGAAGACTTATGGCCATTTAATGAAGAAATTGTAGCACATGCAATTTATAATTCAAAAATACCAATAATTTCAGCAGTGGGACATGAAACTGATTTTTCAATATCTGATTTTGTTGCGGACTTAAGAGCACCGACACCTTCTGCTGCTGCTGAACTGGCTGTTCCAGATATATATGAAATAAAACAAAAAATAAATATATATCAGAATAGACTAAGAATATCATTAATTAAAAAAGTAGAAATAATGAAATTAAGATATGAAAAATGTATGTCGAGTAGAGTTTTTAAAGAACCTTTGAGAAATATAAATGATAATTATTTAAAAGTTGATACATATATAAAGAGATTAGAAAATAGTATAATAGCAAAACAAAAGGAAGAAAAAACAAAATATGTAGAATTAATTTCTAAATTAGATGCTTTGAGTCCATTAAAGACTTTAACAAGAGGATATTCATTAATAGAACAAGATTCAAAAATAGTAAAAAGTTCAAAAAAATTAAAAACAGGGGATAAAATAAATATAAGATTTTCAGATGGAAAAAAAGAAGCAGAAATCTTATAGAAAAGAGGGAATATATATGTCAAATAAAACAAAAATAGTAATAGCAATATTAATTATATTATCAATTGGAGTAGCAATTTTTGGAATTACTACAACTAGAAAATCTGATAAAAACGAAAATAAAAGAAATGATGAAATCAGTGAATTAATAAACTATATTGAGGAACCAGAACAAAAAGAAAATCAAGTAAATGATGTTGAAGTGAATAAGAATTTAGCAAATGAAAATGAAATATCTAATGAAAATAAAGAAACTAATGAAGTTAAAAATGTTGTTGTTGGAAAAGAAGAACAAGAAAGCAATATAGAAAATACTGAATTTGATAATAAACAAAAAGCGATAGAATTAGCAAAAAAAGAATGGGCAATATCTGTTAACTCTTATGATTTTCAAGTTAATGATGTGAAAAGTGATGGAACATATGATGTTACAGTTATAAGTAATGATTTAAATAGAACAACAGTTGCAATTTATAATGTTAATGTAAAAACGGAAGTTGTAAAAGATATAACAGAATAGTATAAATGAGCAGAAGAAAGGAATTTAACAAAATATGGCAAAAGTAAATTTTGAAAATAATATGGAAAATTTAGAAAAAATAGTAAGTGAATTAGAAAAAGGTGATTTAAATTTAGATGAATCAATATCTAAATTTGAAGAAGGTATTAGAATGTCAAAAGAATGTAATAAAATATTAGAAGAAGCTGAGAAAAAAATAACGATTTTACTTGAAAAAAATGGAGAAATGAAAGAAGAAAAATTTGAAACAGAAAATTAAAAGATTATAATAAAGGGGATTTACAATAGTGAATAATTTAATGGGATTTATACAAAATAAATATATATACATACCTATATTATTATGGTTTTTTATTCAATTATATAAAGTTTTATATGATTTAATAAATACCAAAAAATTAAATTTTAAAAGAATAATTGGAGCTGGTGGAATGCCAAGTTCTCATTCTGCAATAGTGACAGGATTATCAACTTTAATAGGTAAATATGAAGGTGTAGATACTCCTATATTTGCTGTTTCATTAATTTTAGCATTGGTTGTTATGTATGATGCTTGTGGTGTTAGAAGAGCAGCTGGTAAACAGGCTGCATTATTGAATAAAATAATAGAGACACCTGGACTTACAGGAGTACAAGTTCGTGAAAAACTTGTTGAGGCTTTGGGGCATACTCCGGTTCAAGTATTTATTGGTGCTTTAATCGGGATTGTGGTTGGACTTATTGCATAATATTGGTATTATAAATTTCTTGATTTTTGAGTGGAAAGAATGAAAAAGAAGGAGTGGATTTTATGACTGATATAGAAATAGCAAGAAATACAGAATTAGGGAGAATAAATAAGATTGCTGAGAAATTAAATATTGATGAAGATGATATAGAATGTTATGGAAAATATAAGGCTAAAATTTCAAATTCAGTATATGAAAAGTTGAAGGATAAAAAAGATGGAAAATTAATCTTAGTTACAGCTATAAATCCTACTCCATTAGGAGAGGGAAAAACTACTGTTTCTATTGCTATAGCGGATGGTTTTTCTAAAATTGGTAAAAAGTCTATATTGGCATTAAGAGAACCATCTTTAGGTCCTGTATTTGGTATAAAAGGTGGAGCTACTGGAGGTGGACATGTTCAAGTTGCACCAATGGAAGATATAAATCTTCATTTTACTGGAGATATTCATGCAATGACATCTGCTAATAATTTGCTTTCTAGTATTATTGATAATCATATTTATTTTGGGAATGAACTTGATATTCAAGAAGTTACATGGAAAAGATGTGTAGATTTAAATGATAGGCAGTTAAGAAAAGTTGAAACCGGTTTATCAGGTGAAAAAAATATTGTTCCAAGAAAAGATGGATTTGATATAACAGTTGCTTCAGAAATTATGGCAATATTATGTCTGTCAAAAGATATAGATGAGTTAAAAAAGAGATTAGGGAATATAATTATAGGATATAATTCAAAAAAAGAACCAATATATGCTAAACAATTAAAAGCAGAAGGTGCTATGACAGTTCTTTTAAAAGATGCAATAAAACCAAATTTAGTACAAACATTAGAACATACACCAGCTATATTACATGGTGGACCATTTGCAAATATTGCACATGGATGTAATAGCATAATTGCAACAAAAATGGCAATGAAATTAGCAGATTATACTATTACAGAAGCTGGTTTTGGAGCTGATTTAGGTGCTGAAAAGTTTTTAGATATTAAATGTAGAAAAGCTGGAATAATACCAGATGCAGTAGTAATAGTAGCAACAATTAAAGCACTAAAATATCATGGTGGAGTTGAAAAAGATAAAATCCAAGAAGAAAATTTAAATGGACTAAAAAATGGAATGAGTAATTTATATAAACATATAGAAAATCTAAAAGATAAATATGGATTGAATGTTGTAGTTGCTATAAATAGATATAATACAGATACAGAAAAAGAAATAAAATATATACAAGAAGAGCTAAAAGAAAAAGGAATAGAATCAAGTCTAGTTGAAGGTTGGGCAAAAGGTGGAGAAGGTGCAAAAGATATTGCTAAAAAATTAGTTGATTTAACGGAGAAACAAGAAAACTTTAAATTTATTTATGAATTAGAAGATAATATAAAAGCAAAGATTGAAAAAGTAGCAAAAGAAATTTATGGTGCAATAGGTGTTGAATTTTCAGAAGAAGCATCAAGAGAGATAGATAGAATTGAAAAATTAGGTTACGGAATTTTACCTGTTTGTATTGCTAAAACTCAATATTCCTTTTCAGATGATGCAAAAAACTTAGAATGTAAAGAGCCTTTTAAAATTACTATAAGAGATGTAAATTTAAAGGCGGGTGCAGGGTTTGTAGTTGCAATTTCTGGAAAAATAATGACAATGCCAGGACTTCCAAGAGTCCCTGCGGCTGAAAATATAGATATTGATGAAAATGGAGAAATAGTAGGAATTTTTTAATTAAGAATATTGTAATTTAAATGATGAAATAATGAGAAAATTATGAAAAAAGACTATTAAAGATATTGGAAAATAAAAACAAATCATATACAATAGAAATAGTATAAAAAATTAAAATGCAAAGGAGAAAATTTAAAATGAACAAAAAACTTAAATTCCTTGAGGGAGTACACACAGGTAGTTTAGAAAAATCAAAAGGAATAACACTTGTAGCACTTATTATTACAATAATAATTTTATTAATATTGGCTGGGATAACAATATCACAATTAACAGAAAGTGGATTATTTGAAAAAGCAAAATTATCAAAAGAAAAACAAGAAAATGCAGAAATTAAGGAAGATAAAACACTATTAGAATATGAAAATGAAATAAGTAAAAATATTAATAATGTGAGAGATGAGAGCCAAAATTCAGGAATACAAGATACTGTTTTGTGGACAGGTTCTATTTCTAAAGTTGGAGAAACAGCAACTTTGAGTGATAGCATTGAAAATTATAAATATATATTATTAGAAGTAAAATGGAAAGCTACCAATGCTTTTTACGATACATGGCTTAATGTAAGTACTATTAAGGATATAGGGTATTTTGCAAACAATTATTCAAGTACTAATTCACATGCACTAATTTCTATGTATTATGATCATTATATGTATATTACATTTACATCAAGTAATTCTATAGTTATACCTGAAATAGATAATATAGCTAATATGGATAGTCAACTAACAAAAGTAATAGGAGTGAAGTAGTACATACATAATAAAAGATGAATATTAGAATAATTTTGAAATTTCAAATACAGAAAAGGAATTTTATATAATGAAACACATTAAATTAATTGTTATTTTCCTTGTAATTTTATTATTGTTAGGAGCAACAATTCTAATAAAAGAAAAAGATAGTATAATTAAAATTATGAGAAAGACTAAAGAAAATGATATAGAATTTTCATATAGATTAGTAGAAGACAAGGATGAAAAATTTAAAATATTAATTGAAGTAAAAGATGAAAATATAGGAATAGATATTATTAAACTTCCAAATGGAGATACAATAGAATGTAGAGGAAAAAGAGTTGTAGGAATTGATTATGAAGTACAAGAAAAAACTGATTATATCTTTATAGCTAGAAATATGGAAGGAACTGAAAAGACTGAAAGACTTAATCTTATAATACCAAATAAACCAGTAATAGAAGTTAAAAATATAGGTATACCAGTTCTGACATTATCAGATGTTGAATTACCAAAAATAGAAATAAAATATGATGAGAGAGAAGATTTTGAAAACTATTATAGTATAGATGATGGAAAGACTTGGAATAAATACACTGGACCGATTAGTGCAACAAAACGAATAAAAGCAAAGAGTGAAAATAAGAAATGTAGAGGAATTAGCAGTGAAGCTTCCCAAATAGCTATTACAGGGGAGGACACAAAGGCAATAGGGATAAATGCTTATGATGATTATATTGAAACTGCTTTTTCTATGTCAACATATCCAAATCCTAGTGAAACATATATGTTATTAGATGAAAGTGGATGGAATCAAGAATTAAATATTGTTGCAGCATATTCAAGTCAGAGTTCTTGGGTAATAGGAGATAGTGCAGGAGCTAAAATGGTGTTTTTGAATGGTGAAGATCAAGTTATAGGAAATATAATACATTTAGCTAATACGGATGTAGGTTCTACTGTTAATATAGATAAAAATATTAAGATACCTGAAAATTCAAAAAAAATTAAAATATATTATACTATATATCAAGGGCCTTTTGTTATTTATGATATAAGTATTGTAAATACGCCTAAAATAAAAAGGAAACCACAATATGCGAAAATAACAAATAATAGAATAGAATCTAGTTATTCTATAGCGTCAATAGAATATTTTCCATTATCAAAAGAAAAACTATACAAAATAGATGATGGAGAATGGAAAATTTATGAAGGAAATATAAAGGTCAATGGAAATGAAACCATTTATGCAAAAGGAATAGATGAAAATGGAAAGGAAACAAAGGTACAATCACTAAAATGTGATAAAAAATTAGACACATTATCAAATTTAGCTTTTGATAATGATAATACAACATATGATGTATTAAACACATATCCTAATTCAGGAAAATTTTATATTGAAATTGATAGTAGTGCAATAGGAAAAAAATTAGATTTTAATATATCTAATGTATATTATAGTGCGTTGGGAAATGGAGCTTCAATAAATTTTGTAAATGATAATTTTGATAGAATACAAAATATAGCAACATTATCAAATTATGGAGAAAACTTTTCAGGTAAAGACATTGAGATTCCAGCAACTTCAAAATATTTAGAAATTTCTATTTCAGGATATGGAGGCCCAGTAACTGTTTATGAAATAAATGTAAAAGATTAATAATTGAATGAAAATTAAATAAATATCTTAATGTAAAAAATGAATAAAAATTTTAAAAAACTTCACAATAATAAAGAAAGTGAGGTTTTTTATGTTTGATTTTAGAACAGACTTAGCATCTGAAAGAAGAGATATATACAAAAAGGCAAATAGTATAGAAAATGAAATAGATGGAATAGAAAGTGAAAAAGAAAAAATAAATGAAAATATAACAGTTGAAAGAGTGAAAATCATAAATGAAGAAGGAGAAAAAGCAATAGGAAAACCTAAAGGAAATTATATAACAATTGACATTCAAAAATTAAAAATAGCACAAGATGAAGATATAGAAAAATCAGCAGAAACTTTAGCAAATGAACTAAAAAAAGTAATAGATGCACATATAGATAAAAATGGAGAAATATTAGTAGTGGGGCTTGGAAATATATATGTAACACCAGATAGTTTAGGACCAAAAGTAATAAATGAAATAGAAGTTACAAGGCATATAATAAATTATTTACCACAATATGTAGAAGAGGGAACAAGGATGGTAAGTGCAATTTCACCAGGTGTTTTAGGGACAACAGGAATTGAAACACTAGAAATTTTAAAAGGAATAGTGGATAATATAAATCCTAAACTTGTAATTGTAATAGATGCATTAGCTTCAAGAAGTATAGAAAGAATAAGTAGTACAGTACAATTATCTGATACAGGAATAGTACCAGGTGCTGGAGTTGGAAACACAAGAGCGGAGATAAGTCAGACAACATTAGGAATTCCGGTAATAGCAATTGGGATACCAACGGTCGTAGAGACAGCAGTACTTGTGAATGATTCTTTAGATTTACTTATTACTAAATTACAAGAAGATGCAAAATCTAATGATTATTTAAATAAACTAAAGGAAGAAAATAATTATGAAGAAATTAGAGAAGTTTTAATTCCTAATGATTACAATTTAATTGTTACTCCAAAAGAAATTGATGATTTAATAGAAAATATGAAAGATGTTGTTTCTAAAGGAATTAATATGAGTATGTAAAATTTAAATTAGTTAAAAAAGTAATAATTTATTCATTTTGTAGTGATTATTGGAGGCCGTTTAGAATTTCTTAATGGCTAAAAAATTGTTAGAATTTTTAGAACAAGGCGACAAGAAAATAAATAGATTATTACTTTTATATTTGTATTAATTAAAAATTTCTAAATTGTAATACTTATTTTTTTATAAAGGTCTTTTTTGATTTATTATTTTTATAAATTTTACAAATATTACAATCTGTACAAATTTCTACTCTATTTTCAAAAATTAAGCCAATAGTATTAATAAATTCATCAACACAATTATCAATTAGATGAATATAAATTTTTTTAGGAATAAGAGTAAGCAGACCATTTAAAGCATAATCATTTGAAGAAAATGTAATATCAGATAAATATTTGGCTTTAAAAACTTCATCAGAATTATTTATAATATTTTTATTTTGGTCTAATAAAATAGAATTTTCATTACTATAAATTAGATGAACAATTTCACAATTACAGCTTTGAGAATTTATATACATTTTTAATAAGGAAACAAATTCTAAATATTCTTTTTCAATAAGGAAGGTATTTACAGCTTCATCAATAATGTTTTCTAAAATTAGCAAATAGTCTTTTATTCTAAAATTTATAAAGCCAGTTAGAATAATTGATTTATTTGTATTCAGATAGTTTTCAAAATCACTTATTAAACAATTATATTTTTTGTCAAAGTATAGATTAAAATCATTAGCAAAAATATCATAACAGATATCTAAGATGTGTTTTCTTTCATTAAAATCGAAGTAAAAATAATTTTTTAATATTAATTTCATTAAAAAATCTTCTTCTAATTCATCAATGACTAAACAAGATAAGATACAAGATATTTCGTGAATGAATTTTTCGTTTTCTTTTCCTCTGTAATGTACAATAATATTTCTATAATTTTTAAATTTATTTGAAGAAATTATTACAGGATTAATTTCTATATATTCTAGTTCGTTTAGTAGATAGTTTAATAAATTTGAATTGTTTGTTTTTATACATACAGACTTCATGAAATACTCCTTTCGCTACACTTCGTTTCGCTCATCGTCATCCAAAATTTTTTCGAAATTTTGTCTGCCAAATCTTTTGAGCGTTTCGCTCATTGTCATCCAAAATTTTGGATTATAAATCATACAAGTATTATCTACTAAATTTTTAAAAGTTATACATTATAATATGCAAATAGTTTAAAAATGAGCTTGTTTGAAGAAATAAACACATATTGAGTTGATAGTGCGATAGAAAAAGATTAAATAAAAATTGTCAAACAACTTAGTTGATTTGACAATTTGCTTTGCAAATTTTGCACACGAACAATAGTGGACTGATTTAAATAAATTAAATCAGTCCACTATTGTTCACTATAAATTTGATAATCAATATCTGGGAAAACACAATCTTTTTTAGAAATATCTTTTAAGAAATCTTCATCAATTTCATCATTTTTAATTTGATAATATAATTTAGTAAAACGACCAATATGATCTTTAATTCTTTTTTTAGCATAATCAACCATAGTACCATTGGTTATTATAAATAACCAATCACTACTTTGAGCAAGTAACAATTCTCTAGCACATTGATTTAAAGCTTTTTTCTTTAAACCTTTTGCATTTGGATATAAATTAGCTAATTCACACATTCTATCACCAGCAACATGTAAGTGTTTGTGGGCATAATCATTTGTCTGATTAAGCCATACTTCACTATATCCATTTGCACCCCAGCTTGAACGGCAAGGAGAGGCAACTTGTATTTCAGGGTATTTATCTATATATTCAGATGGTGTTATTAATTTAAAATTACAATCATCATAATATATTTTTTTGAATAAAATATATAACCAATATGGACCTTCATACCACCAGTGGCCATAAAGTTCAGCATCATAAGGACATAAAATTATTGGTGGTTTGTCCATATAAGGAGATATATTATTTATTTGGCTAGTTCTACAATCTAAAAAGTGACCTGCTTGTTTTTCTGCTGAATCTTTTGCCCATTGCAAATTATAATAATCTTTATTTTCTGTTTCTCCAGTAATTCTGTAATATTTTATACCAGTATGAACTCTTACACCATTATGAGCAATATAAGGTTTTATATAATCATAATCAGCATCATATCCAATATCACGATAAAATTCTCTGTAATTAAAATCGCCAGGATAACCATTTATAGAGCTCCAAACTTGTCTTGAAGATTCCATATCACGTCCAAATGCTACAATCCCTTCAGGAGATACAATAGGTGCAAAAGTTCCATAAACGGGAGTGGGGTCAGCATATAAGATTCCATGTGATTCAGTAATAATATATTCAATTCCAAATTCCTTTAAATATTTGTCAGCTTCTGGAACATATCCACATTCAGGAAGCCAAATTCCACGAGGTTTTTTTCCAAAGTATTTTTCATAAGTTTGAACTCCAACTGCAATTTGAGCTTTAACAGTTTTTTCATTTACATATAAAATTGGAAAATATCCATGTGTTGCACCACATGTAATTATTTCTAAAACCCCAATATCTTGAAAGTGTTTAAATTGATTAATTAAATTACAATTATAAACATCTTTAAATAAATGTAAATCATTAGAATATCTATCAAGATAATATTGTGCTAACTTATTTAATTGTTCATTATTAGCAGTTCTAATAACTTCCTTTTTGGAAAGTTCTATCATTTTTTTTAAATATTTAATATATTTTCTTTGCAATAATTTATTATCTAACATAGAAAGAAGAGGTGGTGTCATAGACATTGTGATTCTAAAATCAACCCCTTCATCAATTAATTTTTGAAAATTTGTAAGTAATGGTATATATGTTTCTGAAATAGCTTCATATAACCAAGATTCTTCTAAATAATCATCACTTTCTGGATGATGTATAAATGGTAAATGTGCATGTAATACAAAACTTACATAACCTTTTTTTTGTTGCATATTAATTTTTCCCTTCTATTTAAATTGAGATGATGTGTTTGAAGATGGATTTGATAGATTTTCAAGGTTATCTTCATTTTTATATAATTCTTGATATAAGTCATAAATATCATATATTTTTCCCATATTTTTCATAAAGAATAATTTTGATACAGGTTTTTTAATTTCTTGATTTGTTTTAACATTTCTAAAGAAAACCATTTTTTGAGAATTATTAAATAAAATATGGTCATTAGGGGATTCTATTTTATTAGATGAAGTTATATAAATATAGTTTTCTTTAATAGTTTTATTATTAAAAATAGGATGTCTACCAAGTTCAATTCTATAATCTGACTTACTATCGTTTACATGTAAATACCAACAATTAGCAAAATCATTTATTTCAACTTCAAAACTATAATTTAATGTATCATTATGAATAATTAAAACAGGTTTTGTTGTTTCAAAAAAATTTTCTCCATATTGTTTTTTATATTTTAATATGTCATCATCTGATATTTCCCAGTATATAAATAGTGTTTTGGGAGTTTGAGCTAAAACTTTTACAACAGTTTGATTATATTTTTGTGGTAAATCATAATATTCAACGATTATAGGTTTTACCTGTTTTTTACTTGTTGCAGATTTCCTTTTTGTAGTTGAAGTTGATTTTTTAGTTGATGCTTCTTTTTTTGATTTTGAAGTAGATTTTTTACTTGTTTTTGATGTGGATATTGATGATTTATTTGTTATTTTTTTGGTTGTTGAAGTAGCATTTTTAGTAGTACTTTTTGCGGCATTAAGTTTGGTATTAGTTTTTGATTTTTTTAATTCTTCATTTTCTTTTGCTTTTCTTGGCATTTTTTTCCTCCTATGTGTAATCTCTTTTTATCTTCTTTATATACTATAATAAAATTGAAATAAATTCAAGTAAATTAAGAAAAAATATTGACAAAAAAATATAAAAATTATAAGTTATAAGAAAAATAAACTAGCATGTAAAGGAGAGATTATGAAAAGAATAAGATTAGCAGGAATAATACCTATGGGAGAGGGATTTGCCCTAATGCATAGAAAAGATGTATTAAAAAATCCTAATATGAGTGAATATTATGTTTTTCCAGGTGGAGGACAAGAAGGTAATGAAACATTTGAAGAAGGAACATTAAGAGAAATAAAAGAAGAGTTTGGAATTGAAGTAAAAATAGTAAAAAAAATGTATGAAGAAGAATCAGAATTATTTAATCAAAGAACTATTTATTTTTTATGTGAATATGTATCAGGTGAATTTGGAACTGGTACAGGACCGGAATTTTCAAATGATCCAAAGTATGTAGATTGTGGAAAGTATATTCCAGAAATAGTAAAAAGAGAAGATATAGAAAAAATTCCATTGCTACCATTAGAAATAAAAGAGAAGTTTGTTAATGATATTAAAAATAATTTGTTTTAACTATTTCTAGGTATATTTGATGATAATTTCTAACTATTTGTTGCGAATTTACATAAAATGTGATATAATTATTGTTAATATTTGTAAAAAGGGGATTAATATGAATAAGTTAAAAAAAATAACAGCTCTTTTGATACTAGTAATAATAGTTGCAGGATATCAACCAGAAATATTTGCAGAAACAATAGATTTTGTAACAAATGAGAAGATAGTAGAAGAATCAAAAACAAAAAAATTATATACTAATCTGAGTGTGGCTCAAATTGGTATAGCAGGAACAAATCGTGGAAATTGGCACGATAGACAACATTTAGATATGTATATGAATGCAGGAGCAAGTTTTGAAATAAGACAAACAAATTTAAGTATAAATACAAATTTGACATTGGATTGTCTAAATAATGATAGTCAAACAGAAAAAACTTATACTATACCTAAAAATGGAGATTGGGTAAAAATTACAGTTGATAATGATAGTGTACCATTTATTAGAACAGTATATGGATTAGAAACAGAACCAACAGTTGAAATAAGAAATTTACAAGGAACAGAGGATTTAACATATTATTATTATAAGGATAATGAACAAGAATTTTTTGAAAAATGGAAAAATAATAATCACTCATATGCAGTAATAGAAAATGATGTAGCAACATTTTTAGTACCTATAAAAGATAGAGATTCAATAGTAAAAACTAATGGAAATAATTATAATTTTAAATCAATAGATGAAATGTTAGAATATTATAAAGAATTTGTAGAACAATTTGATAGATTTATTGGACTTTCATATGATACAGATAATCCATTAAATAAAAATATAAGAACAAAATTCTTTGTAAAAGCAAATAAACATGGAGCAGGTGCAGCATATTATGGTGGAAATCATACTGCACAAAATGGTGATAGTATGTCAGCATATTTTAGTAAAGGCTGGCTTAATATACATGAGTTTGGACATGGATATGAAGGAAGTTTAGCACGCCAAGATTTACAACTAGTAGATGTAATGAATAATATTTTGGCACATTATTATCAAATAACATTTTTAAATGAAAATGATGGCGGATGGTTAGGTAAAAAGTTAAAAATAGAAGAAAATATGAAAAACGCCAGAGAAAGAATATCAAATTTTAATGAATTAGGATATAGTGAAAAATTATATATGTTTGTAGATTTACTTGATAAAATAGGTCCTGAAAAATCAATGGGATATGTGCATTCAAAATATAGAGAATATTTAAGTCAAGGAATATATTATAATGCTTCAGATATGTTTGCAAAATCATTTAGCGAAATATCTGGATATAATGTAATACCATATTTAAATTCATATAAAATTATGCCTTCAGAAGATGTATTGGCAGAAATTTATGAACAAGAATTGCCAATGTTATATTACTTAAAAGATTTAGTAGAAAATGATGAAAAGGCAGAAACAATAAGGCAAGAATTGGGATTAGATGGAAAATATGCATTAGTAAATAATGATGATATATCTAAATATAATATGAAAGGAAATTTAATTATCAACATTTCTATTGATAATTTTGAATTAATAAAAGGTAAAAAAATATATATAAAAGATGGAAAAAATATAGTTAAAGAAATTACAATAGATAGTGAAAATATTAAACTTGAAGGATTACCAGTCGGCATATATACTGTGCAATTTCCAAATGCAAAAAATGAAGCATATAGTTATAATTATGAATATGTAACAATAAAAGAAAATACCCAAAATGAGAAAAATATTGAATATGATAAAATAAAAATTAATACCTTATCATCAGATACACAAATTATATTTAGAGGATTAGGAGATAGTGAATTTGCAAAATTAACAATTGATTTAGAAAATAAAAAGTTGAAAGTTGTAAGTAATAATATACAGCCACATGTATATTTTAATGATGAATATGCTAATATTCAGATTTTTGATAAGGCTGGAAAGTTAATATATGAAAAAAGTTATATAGGAAATGTAGCTAATCCATCAAATGATGAACTAGATATAGATTTAGGATATACAATAAAAATAAAACATAGAGAAGCGGTAGGAAGATTAATATTTAAAAGCAAGATGCTAAATATCAATGAAGAATTTAAAAATTTAAATAATAATCAAACAACTTATACAATTACAAAATATGGATTACAAAAAGATGGAACAACTGATGAAGAACAATATCAATTGTATAAGAGAAAACTTGATAAATATATTGAAGTTTTAAAAGAAAAAATACCAGAAGAAATGCAAGAAAATTCATATAATTATTTTATACATAAAAATAAATTGCTTTCTAATATATTAGATTTAAATGAAGAAGATAAAAAAGTATATATAGAAGAAAACAAAAAATTGATAAATTGGGAAGAAATAAATGAAAATCCAGAACCAATTGAAAAACTATATTGTGAATCTGATGAATATAAAATAGAAAATGGATATATATCAAAAATAAATAAAGAAAAAAACAAGAAAAAATTTATTGAAAAATTAAAAACAAATGGAGAAATAAAAATTCTAAAACAAGATGGAACAGAACTTGATGAGAAATCTTTTGTTGGAACAGGAATGATATTGAAAGTTACAAAAAATGAGGAAAAAATACAAGCAAAAATAGCAGTTAAAGGAGATGCTAATGGAGATGGAAGAGTAACAGTAACTGATTTATCAATTATAAATAAATGTATATTAGGAATCAGAGAATTAAAAAATGAATATAAAATATCAATGGATTTTGATGAAAATAGTAAATTAACAGTAACTGATTTGTCAGAATTAAATAAAATTATATTGAAAAATTTGTAAAAAACACTTGCATTTAATATAAGATACTGGTATAATATTATGCGTATTAAACACATAAAGCTAGTTTAAAAGGAAGTGCCAAGAAATTGGTCCTATTTAAATGATGAACTTTATGGAAGTAAAAAACAAAAAGGGAGGAATTAAAAATGGCAGTAGTTGCAATGAAACAATTACTAGAAGCAGGTGTTCACTTTGGACATCAAACAAGAAGATGGGATCCTAAAATGGCTGAATATATATTCCAAGCTAGAAATGGAATCCATATAATCGATTTACAAAAAACATCTAAAAAAATCGATGAAGCATATGCTTTCTTAAAAGAACAAGTAGAAGAAGGAAAAACAGTTCTATTTGTAGGAACAAAAAAACAAGCACAAGAATGTGTTAAAGAAGCAGCAGAAAAATCAGGAATGTACTATGTAGACCAAAGATGGTTAGGAGGAATGTTAACAAACTTTGAAACAATCAGAGCTAGAGTACAAAGACTAAAAGATCTTGAAACAATGCAAGAAGATGGCACATTTGAGGTATTACCTAAAAAAGAAGTAATCTTATTAAAGAAAGAAATGGAAAAACTAGAAAGAAACTTAGGTGGAATTAAAGAAATGGAAAAAATACCAGGAGTTATATTCTTAGTAGATCCTAAAAAAGAACATATAGCTATATTAGAAGCTAAAAAATTGGGAATACCAGTAATAGGATTAATAGATACAAATTGTAACCCAGAAGAAGTTGATTATGCTATACCTGGAAATGATGATGCTATAAGAGCTGTTAAATTAATAACAGATGTTATGGCAAATGCAATCATTGAAGGAAAACAAGGTGAAAGCTTTGAAGCAGAAGAAAATGAAACAGAAGTAGCTGAAGAAGTTACAGAAGAACCAGCTTCAATGGAAGAAGTTGTAGCAAATAGTGAAGAAACAGCTGAATAATATTAATAAAATGATAAAAGAAAAGAGCGAGCAACGCTCGTTCGAAAATATTCGGACGAGAATATGTACTTGCTCTTTAAATTATAAAGGAGGAATTAAAAAAATGGTAACAGCAAGTTTAGTAAAAGAATTAAGAGAAAAAACAGGTGCAGGAATGATGGACTGCAAAAAAGTTTTAACAGAAACTGATGGAGACATGGAAAAAGCAATGGACTTATTAAGAGAAAGAGGAATTGCAAAAGCAGCTAAAAAATCCGGAAGAGTTGCAGCAGAAGGATTAGTAGATGCTTACATTTCAGAAGATGGAAAAGTAGGAGCTGTAGTAGAAGTTAATTCAGAAACAGACTTTGTTGCTAAAAATGAAGAATTTAAAACATTTGTTATAAATGTTGCAAAACAAGTTGTTAATGCAAATCCTAAAGATGTTGAAGAATTATTAGCAGCTCCAGCAGAATTTGAAGAAGGAAAAACAGTACAAGAAGCATTAGTTGGAAAAATAGCAACAATAGGAGAAAATTTATCAATTAGAAGATTTGTAAGATTTGAATCAGAAGGATTAGTAGCAAAATATATTCATGGTGATGGAAAAATAGCAGTTTTAGTTAATATGACTAAAGGAACAGAAGAAGTTGCAAAAGATATTTGTATGCAAATAGCAGCAGCTAGACCTGAATATGTAAAAAGAGAAGAAGTACCAGCTGAAAGAGTAGAAAAAGAAATGGAAATCTTAAAAATTCAAACAATGAATGAAGGAAAGCCAGAAGCTATAGCAGAAAAAATAGTGCAAGGAAGAATAGGAAAATTCTATGAAGAAATATGCTTAGTAGATCAAGCATTTGTAAAAGATCCAAGCAAAAAAGTATCTCAAGTATTAACAGAAAAAGATGCTGAAGTAGTTGCATTTGCTAGATTTGAAAAAGGTGAAGGAATAGAGAAAAAAGAAGAAAACTTCGCAGAAGAAGTTATGAAACAATTACAATAGGGACAGTGCAAAACTGTCTCATTTTTTTGTCGAAAAATGTTGTATATTAATATTATCTTGCGTGAACTTAAAGTTTGATAAAATTATGAGGAATAACATTAATATTACATTTATATTACAAATACATTAAAAATATTGCGAAATGATTATAAATAATATATAATTGAAATAATTTAAAAGAAAAATGCAAAGGAGAAAATAAAAATGAATAAAAACGTTGATATTGTAGAGAGAGAGAGAGAGAGAGAGAGAGAGAGCTATACTTTAGAGAAAGCAAGGAAAAATAATGGAATTACATTGGTGGCACTTGTAATAACAATTATAATATTATTAATATTAGCAGGAGTAGCAATAGCAAGTCTAACAGGAAGTGGTCTATTTCAAAAAGCAAGGTTGGCAAAAGAAAAGCAAGAAAATGCACAAAGTGAAGAAAATAAAAGATTAAATATTTATGAAAATGAAATCAATAGTATATTAGGAAATACAATAACTACTGGAACAAGAAATGAGAATGAAAATGTTTACTCAACTAATGAACAAGTTATTGGAACTTGGATAGATGGGAAAAAAATATATAGAAAAGTATTTAATCCATATAAAAATGGACAATATACTGAAAATTATGCATCACCTTCTGAGGGGGTATGGACTGGATTTGACATATTGAATAATAGTGAAGTCGATTTAGTTGTTGATAGCAAAGTTATTACAGTGAGAGAAGATGGATATATGGATATATATAATAGTTGTTTAAGCAATGCTGGTCATCAAGCTATTGTAGTTAATACAAAAGGTAAATATATATACTTGTATTTTACTCAAATTTCAACATTTTATGTTATTCTTGAATATACTAAAACAACAGATTAAAATTTGTATTTGCACAGGTTGTAAATTTTATGTAATACAAAATTATAGGAAAACATTTAAATCAAAAAAGATTTAAATGTTTTTTAATTAATTTCAGAAAATTACTATACAAAACAAAAAAAGAAATGATATAATAGCATCAAATATAAAAAACAAATCGGAGGAAAAAACGATGGGAAATATAGTATTACTAGATGACCTAACAATAAATAAAATAGCAGCTGGAGAAGTTATAGAAAGACCAGCATCAGTAATAAAAGAAATGGTAGAAAACTCAATAGATGCAGGAGCAAATAATATAACAGTTGAAATAAAAAATGGAGGAATATCATTTATAAAAATAACAGATAATGGAAAAGGAATAGCACCAGATGATTTAGAAATAGCATTTGAAAGACATGCAACAAGCAAAATAAGAAGTGCTGAAGATTTAGATGTAGTAACATCAATGGGGTTTAGAGGAGAAGCACTAGCAAGTATTGCATCAATAGCAAATGTTGAAATGATATCAAAAACAGAAAGTCAAGATACAGGATATAAAATTATAGTAGAAGCAGGAAATGTATTAGACAAGCAAGAAGTAGGATGCCAAACAGGAACATCAATAACAGTAAGAAATTTATTTTTTAATACACCAGTAAGATATAAATTTTTAAAAAAAGATTATACAGAATCAGGATATGTAGAAGATGTTATAACAAGAATTGCTTTAGTAAATCCAGATATAGCAATAAAATTGATAAATACAGGAAAAACAGTAATACAAACAAATGGCAGTGGAGATATAAAGAGTGTAATATATAGTATATATGGAAAAGATGTTGCAACTGGAATATTACCTGTTGATTATACTTATGAAGATATTCAAATTACAGGAGTTATAGGAAAACCAGAAATTGCAAGGTCAAATAGAGCAAACCAATTATTCTTTGTAAATAAAAGATATATAAAAGATAAAACATTAACGGCTGCAACAGAACAAGCATTTAAAGGATTAATTCCAATTGGAAAATTTGGATTTGTAATTTTAAACATAAATATGAATCCATCAAAAGTAGATGTAAATGTTCATCCAGCAAAATTGGAAGTAAGATTTGAAGAAGAAAGCAAAATTTTTCAATCAATATATCATGCAATAAAAGATACATTATTAAAAAGTGAATTGGTTGCAAATACAGAAAAGCAAGAAACAGAAATAAAAAATGAATCACAAGGGCTATTTGATTTCAGAAAAAATGAAACCCAAAAGATTGAAAACTATAATGATGAAGAAAGTAAAATGAAGACAAATGTTCAACAAACTAAAAACACATTAAATGTAGGAAATGGTGGACCTATAAATACAGCAGATGTATTAGAACAATTAAAAAAGATACAACAAGATTTACAAAAACAAGTAGAAGAAAGTCCTAATATAAAATTAAATTCAAACTACATCGAAATGCAAAAAGAAGAAAATACGACAAATGAAGAAAATGCTCAAAATATAGATAAAAAAATAGAAGAAAACACAGAATGTGGACCAAATGTGGAAAATGAAATACAAAATAGCCAAATACAAGAAAAAAATAGTGAGGAATTTAACAATCAAGAGGAAAATATAGAAAAAGCAGAAGAAAAAAATGAAATAAAAGATTCTGAAATAGAAAATAATGAAATATCAGAAAATCCAGAATCAAAATTAGAAGAAATAAATAAGCAAATAAAAGAATTGGAAAATATTCAATATGAAGAAAATACAAGTGTAAACTTTAATGAAATGTATGAAAAACTATTTGGAACAAAACCAATAATTACAGAAAATGAAGATATAGAAGAAAAAACAAAAAATACAGCAGTAGATTTAATAAAAGATAATGTATCTGTATTTGAGACAGTAGAAGAATACAAAAAACCAACATATAAATTTATAGGAATTGTATTTAATACATATATAATAATAGAAATGGATAAAGAAATGTATATAATTGACCAACATGCAGCACATGAAAGAATTATGTATGAAAAAGTCAAGAAAAATTATTATAATGAAACTTCAAAAGATTCACAAATGTTATTATTAGCAGATGTAATAACACTTTCACATAAAGAAATGGAGATAGCAAGAGATAACATAGAGATGTTTGAAAAAGCAGGATTTAGTTTAGAAGAATTTGGAGAAAATACAATAAAATTAACAGGTGTGCCTACTGTGTGTATAGATATAGACAATAAAGAACTATTTTTAGAAACACTAGATGAAATTGATACTGTTGCAAGAACTGCAAAACAAGAAAAGGAAGAAAAGTTTATAGCTACAGTTGCATGTAAAGCAGCAGTTAAAGCAAATATGGTATTAACAAAAGAAGAAGTAGAAAGTCTAATGGATAAGTTATTAGAATTACCAAATCCTTTTACATGTCCACATGGAAGACCAACAGCTATAAAAATGACAAAATATGATATTGAAAGAAAATTTGCAAGAAAGTAAATTAATAAATTTTATATTTATAATATGAAAGGAACATATAAACTATGACTGTATTTGCAACAATAATGATAGTACTATTTTTAGTTTTAATTGGATGGACATGGAGCAGTTTAGGTAATATAGAGACCAAAACAAAAATTATTTGCATTATATGTGGATTAATAGGAACATATATAATAACATTTATTATATATAATATATCTAAAATTGGAATTGCATATGAAAATCAAGAAATGATGAAAACAATTAGAATTGTATTTGTAATACTATTTACAATAATAAATGGATACTTAGTATTACCATATATATTTAAAAAAATAGAACTAATAAATAATAAAGAAATAGATAAAGAAAGATTAATTAAAAGCATAGTGATAGTATTAATTATAATTGTAATATTAGCTATATTTGAGATTTTATATTTAGGAAATAGTCAACAAAAAATATTAAATATGATAAATAGTAAATAAAAAAGGAATCATTTTTGTTGGATATGAGAGGAGACAAAATGAAGGAAAAACAAAAAGTTGTAGTAATATGTGGACCAACAGCCTCAGGTAAAACAGCATTATCAATTGAACTAGCCAAGAAGATAAATGGAGAAATAGTATCAGCAGATTCAATGCAAATATACAAAGATATGAATATAGGAACAGCAAAACCAACAAAAGAAGAAATGCAAGGGATAAAACATTATTTATTAGATTATGTTTTGCCAGATACTAGATTTAGTGTAGCACAATATAAACAAGATGCTAAAAAAGCAATAAAAGAAATATTAACAAAAGGAAAAATTCCTATAATAGTTGGTGGAACAGGACTATATGTAGATAGTTTAATTTATGAAATAGAATATAATGATATAAAAATAGATGAAAATTATAGAAAAGAATTAGAGAAAATAGTAGAAAAGCAAGGTTTAGAAACATTATATAAAATGGCATTAAAAATAGATTTTGAGGCTATGCAAAAAATAAGCTCAAATGATAAAAAAAGAATTATGAGAGTATTAGAAATATACAAAGCAACAGGTAAAACAAAAACAGAACAAGAAATTGAATCTAAAAAGAAACCTGTAGAATATGATTATAAAATATTTGCAATAAATTGGGATAGAGAAGTTTTATACCAAAGGATAAATAAAAGAGTAGATATAATGATAGAACAGGGATTAATAGAAGAAGTAAAGAATATTTTATCAAAATATGAAAAATTTCCTACTGCAATGCAAGGACTTGGATATAAAGAAGTAGTAGATTATTTGAATGGTTTATGTACAAAAGAAGAAATGACAGAGAAAATAAAAATGGAAACAAGGAGATATGCAAAAAGACAGTTGACATGGTTTAGAAAAAATAAACAAACAATATGGATTGATGGAACAAATGATATTCAAAGCAATATTAATATTATTTTGAAAAGCTTAGCTGAATAAGTGAAGCGAAAGGAATGAATATAAAGTTGAAGGAAGAAAAAAATAAAAAAAATTTTAATAGAAAAAAATTACTTATATATATAGTGTTTGTTTTGATATTAATTTATTTAATATATGCAGTGTATTTATTGGTAAAACAACCAACTGATAAAGTAACAGTAGAAGAAGGAACTCTATATTTAGAAGAAACGGACATTGGATATGTTATAAGAGATGAACAAGTTGTAAAGGGAAATAATTATAAAAATGGAATGGAACAAATAAAAAATGAAGGCGAAAAAACAGCTAAAGGAGATTCTATATATAGATATTATAGCAAAAATGAAGAAGAATTAAAAAAGCAGATAGCAGAGCTAGACCAAAAAGTACAAGAAGCCTTAAAAGGGCAAACTGGAATATCTTATTCAAGTGTAAAAATGTTGGACAATCAATTAGATGAAAAAATAGAGCTATTAAGTAAAACATCAGATATATCCAAAATATCTGAATATCAAAAACAAATAAATGATATAGTTACTAAAAAAGCAAAATTATCAGGAGAATCAAGTGCGGCAGGCAGTTATTTAAAACAGTTATATAATCAAAGAGCAGCATTAGAGGAAAAATTAAATTCTGGAGCTGAATACATTAAGGCACCTGTTAGTGGAATTGTATCATATAAAGTTGATGGCCTAGAAGAAACATTAACTCCTAATAATTTTTCAACATTAAGCAAAGAATTATTAGAAAATTTAAACTTAAAAACTGGACAATTGATAGCTACAAATGATGAATGTGGAAAAATAATTAATAGTTCAAAATGCTATATTGCAACAATATCAAACTCTGAAGAAGCAAAAAATGCCCCAATAGATAAAAAAGTAAAAATAAGATTAGCGAATAATAAAATAATTGATGCAAAAATAGTGTATATGTCACAAGAAAATGAAGAAGAAACATTGGTGATTTTAGAAATAGATAAACAGATAAGTGAACTTGCAAATTATAGGAAAATCTCATTTGATTTAATTTGGTGGAGTAGCACAGGATTAAAAGTACCAAATCAAGCTATTGTAGAGGAAAATGGATTGAATTATGTAGTAAGAAATAGAGCGGGATATTTAAACAAAATATTGGTAAAAGTAACAAGAAAAAATGACAAATATTCTATAGTTTCTAATTATAAAACAGAAGAATTGAAAGATTTAGGATATACACAAAGTCAAATAAATTCTATGAAAAGGATATCAATATATGATGAATTAATATTAAATCCAGATTTAAGCAAAATAGAATAAATATTACAAAAATATTACAATTATATTAAAAAAATATTACTTTTTAAAAAAGTATTGACAATAATAAAAAAAAAGTAGATACTTATAACATATATAATATGTAGAAAAATTTTAGGAGGTTTTTTTATGTCAGGAGCATTAATGAATAAGGTTTGGGATTTGTTTGGAATGGATACAGCACAACCAGATGGATATGAAGATGAAAATATATATGACTATGAAAATGAAGAAGAAGATGAAGTAGAAGATAGAAAATTATTTGGAAGAAAAAATAACAATAAAGTTGTAAATATGCCACAAACACAAGGACAAGCAATAAAAATGGTTATTTCACAACCTACAACATTTGAACAATCAGATGAAATTTGCAGTTTTTTAAAAGAAAAAAAATCTGTAATAGTAAATTTAGAATATGTAAATAAAGATGTTGCTAGAAGAATAGTAGACTTTATTAGTGGCGGAGTTTATGCATTAGATGGATATATTCAAAAAGTATCTAATTCAATATTTTTAGTTGCACCATCAAATTATGAAATAACAAATGAAATGGCAAGAGAAGAAATGAAAAGCAAATTATCAGTTTCATGGTTAAAAAATAATAATGTGAATAATTAATTCTATAAAATTGGGAGGAAAAAAATGATAACACCTTTAGATATAGAAAATAAAAGATTTGCAAAACAAATGGTAAATCGGATATAGTGTAGAAGAAGTAGATGATTTTTTAGATGAATTAACAGTAGATTATTCTAAAAATTATAAAGAAATTAATGAATTAAGAGCTAAAGTTGATGAATTAAATAGTAGTTTAGCTCAATATAAAACAATAGAATCAACATTACAAAACACATTAGTAATGGCTCAAACAACAGCAGAAGAAGTGAAAAATGTAGCAAGACAAAAGGCAGATCAAATAGTAGATGAAGCAAAAGCAAATGCTCAAAAAAAGGTTGATGACCTAAATAATGAAATACTTATAAAACAAAGAGAATTAGATGATATAAAAAAACAATTTGATATATATAAAGCTAAAATGGAAGCATTGTTAATTTCACAATTAGAGTTATTAAAAGATGTTAATAAAGAAGATTAAATTTTAAAGACACAAAAGATAAAACTACCTATTAAGGTAGTATTTTTATATTATAGGAAAGTTCTTTGAACTTCCTATAATATAAATGCATTGTACAGAAATTTGCTTTGCAAATTTCGCACACGAACAATCATACGTGGGCTGAACTCTATATTTAAAAATTTAAATAGATTAAATCAGCCCACTATTGTTCTTTTTCATTATAAACATATAAAATGTAAAATTTAAAAGAAAAATATTACAATTTAGGAACAATATTACAAAACTATTAAATGTATATTACAATTTGATTAATAGTATTGACATTAGAAAAAAAAAGAATAAAATTATATCATAGGAGTAAAAGCAAAATGAGAATAATAAGTGGAACTGCTAGGGGAACAAAACTATATACATTAGAAGGACAAGCAACAAGGCCAACATTAGATAGAGTAAAAGAATCATTATTTAATATAATACAAAAAGAAATACCTGATTCAATATTTTTAGACTTATTTTCAGGAAGTGGAGCAATAGGATTAGAAGCAGCAAGTAGAGGAGCTAAAAAAGTAATTTTATGTGACAAATCTAAAGATGCCATAAATGTAATAAATAAAAATATTGAAAAAACACATTTAAATGAAAAAATAGAATTATACAATTTAGATTATGAAACTTTGTTAAAAATGAAAATTAAAGAAAATCTTGATATTGTATATATAGATCCACCATATGATTCAAATTTTGCAATAGAATCAGTTAAAATTCTTATTAACCAAAAGTTAGTTAATGAAAATTCTAATATGATTATAGAAACAGATAATGAAGAAAAAATATTAGAAATATTAGAAAATGAAAAAGTTGAAATAACAGATAAAAGAAAATATGGAAGAGCAACATTAATATTTTTTAAAATTAGGAAGGGGTAAACCATGGAAATATTTGAACTACTAGAGTCTTTAGAGGATATAATTGAAAGAAGCAAAAATCTACCATTTTCTAACAAAGGAATTGTAGATAAGGATGAAATGTTAGATTTAATAAAGGAAATAAGGCTAAAGCTTCCAGATGAATTGAAACAAGCTAAGTGGGTAAAGGAAGAAAGACAACGTATATTAGTAGAAGCTCAAAAAGAAGCAGATGGAATTGTTAAAGAAGCAGAAAATAGAATAATTTCAATGATTGATGAACATGAAATTACAAGAAAAGCATATGAACAGAAAAAAGAGATAATAGAAAATGCAAATGAAAGAGCAAGAGAAATTTCAAATGGAACTAAAGAATATGCGGATGAATTGTTATCACATACAGAGGATGTTTTAACAAAGACTTTACAAAATTTAGAAAAAAATATTTCAGAAGCTCTAAATTTAATGGAATTGTCTGTTGAAGATACAATTAAAACAGTACAAAATAGTAGAAAAGAATTAAAATAATTTTTTGTCCCATTGGGGACGTTTCCTTTTGGGACATTGGAAATGCCTCAATAGAAAGCGTCCTTTTTATATTATAGAAAAGTTCTCTAAACTTCCTATAATATAAATATATTTGGATAGAGTTATTATTCAACAACAGTAAAAGTGGAAAGGAATGATACTAGAAATGGCTAAAAGAAAATATAAAAAAAGAAATACAGCAGGAAAAACAACTAAAAATTCAAGAAAAAAATCAACATCAAAAATAGATTTGACAATTGTGGGACTTATAATACTTAGTATTTTATTAGCAGTATTAATTTATGGAAAATCCGGGATAATAGGTATAAAATTAAATGAAGTTTTAGGTGGAATGATGGGAATTATTAAATATGTTCTACCAATAGGAATATTTGCGATTGCTATAAAAATAGCTTGTGCAGATAATGAATATATAACTTCAAAATTAATTCAATATGTAATATTATTGATTAGTATAGCAGTTTTAATAAGTGTATACCAAATAAATAAAGGAGAACTAACAATTTTAAATAAAGATATATCAGATATTGTTAAAGATGCATATAGTATTGGAACATATGGAAATGGCGGAGGTGCTTTGCGGAGCATTACTTGCAGCACCACTTGTTAATCTTTTAGGCAAAATAGGAGCGACTATATTATGTATTGGTATAGTTATAATGTTTGCAGTATTTACATTTGGAATAAACATGTCTGAAATAATAAATGATATGGTAGAAAAAACACAAGAAAATAAGGAAGAAAGATATGAAAGAAAACAGCAAATAAAAGAAGAACAAATGAAAGCAAGGCAGGAAGCAATTGAAAATAAGAAAAAACAGAAAGACTTATTAAAAGAAAATTTAAATCAAGATTCATTAATAGAAGAAGATTTAGGTGAACAAATAAAAATTAATTTTGGCGGAAGAATTTTAGAAGAAGGAGATACAAAGACAAGAAAAAAATATGACCATAAAAATGATGATTTAATGCCATTAACAAAAGATAATAAAAAAATACAACCAGATGTTATAGAAAATAATTTGTTTAAAAAAGAAGAAGAAAAGAAAGAAGAAAAAACAAAAGAAGTATTGCAATTAGAACATGCAATGGTAGTTGAAGATGAAAATTATCAATATCCACCGGTTCAATTATTAGCAAAACCAACAAAAAAGGCTCTAAAAGGTGGTGCAAAAGCATTAACAGATACAGCAACAAAATTGCAGAAAACTTTATATAGTTTCGGTGTATCAGCAAAAGTCGAAAATGTATCTGTAGGACCTGCAATAACAAGATATGAATTAAAACCAGCAGAAGGAGTAAGAGTAAGTAAAATTGCTAACCTAGCAGATGATATAGCTTTAAATTTAGCAGCTGAAACAATAAGAATTGAAGCACCAATTCCAGGAAAACAAGCAGTAGGAATAGAAGTTCCAAATAAAGAAAAAGAAGCTGTACACTTAAGAGAAGTATTAGAAAGTGAAGAATTTGAAAATAATAAATCAAAATTAACTGTAGCTTTGGGAAAAGATGTTGCAGGAAATATACAATTAGCAGATATTGCAAAAATGCCACATGTTTTAATTGCTGGCTCAACAGGGTCAGGAAAAAGTGTATGTATAAATACAATAATAACAAGTATTATTTACAATAGCAAACCAAGTGAAGTTAAAATGGTAATGGTAGATCCAAAGGTAGTAGAATTATCAGTATATAATGGAATACCACATTTATTAATACCTGTAGTTACAGACCCTAAAAAAGCGGCAGGAGCATTAGCTTGGGCAGTTCAAGAAATGGACAATAGATATAATTTATTTGCTAGTAAAGGGGTAAGAGATTTAAAAGGGTATAATAAAGCAATTGAAAAAGAACAAGGTATTGGAAAATTACCACAAATAGTAATAATAGTAGATGAGTTAGCAGATCTGATGATGGTTGCAGCAAAAGATGTAGAAGAAGCGATATGTAGATTAGCACAAAAAGCGAGAGCAGCTGGAATGCACTTAGTAATAGCAACACAAAGACCATCTGTTGATGTAATTACAGGATTAATAAAAGCAAATATACCATCAAGAATAGCATTTGCGGTATCATCACAAGTAGATTCAAGAACAATACTTGATATGGTTGGAGCTGAAAAGCTATTAGGAAAAGGAGATATGCTATTTTTTCCATCAGGAGCACCAAAGCCAGTTAGAGTACAGGGAGCATTTGTGTCAGATGAAGAAGTAGAAAAAATTGTGGACTTTGTTAAACAAAATGGAACTGCAACTTATAGTGAAGATATATTAGAAACAATAGAAAATAATAATAAAACAGAAAAAGAACTAATGCAAGAACAATCAGAAGATGATGAAACAGACCCATTTTTAATGGATGCAATAGATGCAGTAGTAGAACAACAAACAGCATCAACATCATTTATACAAAGAAAATTTAAAGTTGGATATGCAAGAGCGGGAAGAATAATTGATCAAATGGAAGAAAGAGGCATTATTTCAGGATATCAAGGAAGTAAGCCGAGAGAAGTTTTAATCACTAAAGAAAGACTGGAAGAATTGAAAATGAGTACAAATTTACAAGAAACAGAAGAATAAAAAACTAAGTGAAAGGAGCGTATTATGAAACAAAAGAAGAAAAATTTGTTAGAAAAGATAGTAAAAAAAGACTATAATAATGAATTAGAAAGAATTTTAGAAGAAAAAAAATATGGCGAAAATGTTAAAAGCACGCTCCTAAGTATTTTGTATAAAATAGAAGCAGCCTATAAGGACTTAGAAACAGTAAAAAAGGATACTGAAACAAAAGATGAATACATATCAAATATTCTTGAAATTATTAAAAATGATTGTAATTCAATAAAAATAGTAAAAATGAGTGATGAACAAAAACAAATATCTAATAATAAAACATATGTAATAAACAAAGAAAAAAAAGAAATAATAGCATATCCTATAGAAAGAAAATTATTATATGCAATAGCAAAGATGGGTAAAAAAGACAAAATTATAAAAGATAAATATTTTTTGATTAATGAGACTTTGTCAGAACTTATAAATGTTGGAAATAATATTAATATGGTAGAACCATTAAGAGATTTTAATGGATATTCTTGGACCAATATACCACAAGAAATAGAAAGTATAGATCATAATTTGATATATCAAAATTTAAGAATTATTATAGGATATAAATTTTTAGATAAATGGATAAAAAATAGTGAGTTTATTATCGATTATTTTGATGAATTTAAAGAAAAGCTAGAAAATAACTATGGAAAAGAAAATAGCAATAAATTGATAGAAAATCTATCTAAAATTTCAATATTATTAAGTATAAAATTTGATAAGGCAAAAGGCAAAGAAATAATTAATTTAAAAAATCAAGTTGAAGAATCCTTATATAAAATACAGAATAAAGAAAAATTTATAGAAGATACGACACAAAGAAAATTAGAAATATCAAGAAAAATAAAAGAAATAGATACTATTATAAATAGCAAAGAATTATTACAAAAAGAATATAAGAAAAGGAATGAAGAATTACCATTAGATAAGAAAATATTTAGTATGAGGATATTATCTAAAATAATGGAACAAGAGAGAGAAGAACATTTTAAAGAATTAGAAGAATTAAATACGATATTAAATCCACAAAAATTTGTAAAATATAAAAAAGAGTTAGAGGAAAAATATAATTATTTAAAGATTGCGGACATAGATAATATAGAAAAGGAAATAGAAAGTTTAAAAATAAAATTACAAAAAATATTTTTAAATTTTATAAAAATAAATATTAGTAAATCAGAAATGAAACAAGAAATAGAAAAGATAATTTACGATTTTAGATATTATTTATTGTTACCATATGATTATGAAAAAAATATACAAAATGTGAAAATAATAGAAAGACAAATAAATGAAATTTCTAAATTAATAATAAATAAAGCAATAGAATTAAAAGTTATAGAAAAAGTTTCAAATGATGAAAAGACAAATTGGGAAATATTAAAAAATGTTTTTAATGTTAGAATAATAAAATTAGAGGATGCATATCTAAAAATTACAAAAGAAAAAGATAAATATTTTTTACAAATATTTGATGAAAATATATTTGAAGAAAAGATGGAAATATCAAAACCAAAAGATTTAGAAATAAAATTAAATAAAAAGATACCAATATGGAAATAGTCCCAATGGAGATGTTTCTGTTTGGAACAAAGAGGGAGGTAAATTTATGAAAATTACTTTTTTAGGTGCGACAAAAACTGTAACAGGCTCTAATTATTTAGTGGAAGCAGCAGGAAAAAAATTTTTAGTAGATTGTGGTATGTGGCAAGGAAGAAAAGAATTGGAGGAAGAGAATTTCCAAGTGTTTGACTTTAATCCGGCCGATATAGATTTTATGTTGTTAACACATGCACATATAGACCACTCAGGAAGAATACCTAAATTATATAATGAGGGCTTCAAAAATAAGATATATGCACACAAAGCAACATGTGATTTATGTGCATTGATGTTACCAGATAGTGGTCACATTCAAGAAATGGAAAATGAATGGAAAAATAGAAAAAGAATGAGAAAGGGTTTAGAGGCAAGAGAACCATTATATACAGCTGAACAAGCTGCTAGATGTTTGGAAATATTTGAACCTGTAAAATATGATGAGGTAATAGAAATTACACCAGATATTCATGTAAGATTTAATGATGCTGGACACATGCTTGGTTCTAGTATTATTGAGTTATGGGTAAATGAAGATGGAAAACAAACAAAAACAGTATTTACAGGAGATTTAGGAAATAATGATATACCATTATTAAGTGAGCCAACAATGATAGAGGATGCAGATTATTTAGTAATGGAATCAACATATGGAAGTAGAAAACACCAAAAAAATGAACAAAAAGCAGAAATGTTCTTAGATATAGTTTCAGAAACATTAGATAAAAATGGAACTGTTGTAATTCCATCATTTGCAGTTGGAAGGACACAAGAAATTTTATATGAATTAAATAAAATAAAGGAAACTAAAAATGATGAAAAGTTTTTAAGAGAATATGAGACTTTAATGAAAGCCCCAGTATATGTTGATAGTCCGTTAGCAATATCAGCAACAGAAGTATTTAAGGAAAATATGGACTTATTTGATGAAGAAACACAGGAAGAAATAAAAAAAGGAGACCATCCACTAGAATTTCCAGGATTAAAATTTACAGTAACATCAGATGAATCAAAGGCTTTAAATGAAAATCCAGAACCATGTATAATAATATCTGCAAGTGGTATGTGCGAAGTAGGAAGAATAAAACATCATTTAAAACACAATTTATGGAATCCAAATTCGACTATTCTTTTTGTAGGATACCAGGCACCAGGAACATTAGGATACAGTATAGTAAATGGTGCTAAAAAAGTGAAAATATTTGGAGAGGAAATAGCTGTAAATGCAAGAATTGAATATATAGAAGGATATTCAGGACACGCAGATCAAGATGGATTAATGAATTTTATATATTCATTTAGAAATAAACCAAAGCAAATATTTTTAGTACATGGGGAAGAAGAATCACAAGAAGTTTTAGAACAGAAAATTGAAGAAGATACTAATTTACCAGTTTTAATACCTAGTTATGGAGAAACATATGAATTTAATGTGGATGAAAATGCAAAATTAACGAATAAAATTAATAGGAAATTGCCTGTAAATAATAGAACAGAAATATTAAATAGACTTGAAAAATTAAAAGATGAATTATTAGATATGGAAATAGCCGTAAAAGAAGATATGAATAATAAAGATTTAAGAGATGAAGATATATTTAGAATTGGTGAAAAAATTAAGGATTTAGAAAAGCAAATTTTAAATGTAATTGAAGGGTAGAAAAGAGGGATTATGGGGCCAGGACTCAAAATCCCTCATAAAATGAAAATATTTATAAGGGATTTTGAGTCCTGGCCCCATAATCCCTCTTTTTAGAAAGGAAATAGAAATGGAAAACAAATATTTAAATGAAGCAATAATTGGAAATAAAAAAATAATATCAACATATACAAAAAAGGGAGAAATGCAAAGAATATATTTTCCAAACAAAGATAATAGACAATATATAAATTATTTCCATACAGGAGTAAAAATAAACGAATCAGATTTAATATATTTACATGAAGATATAAATAACACATATAAGCAATATTATGATACAGATACAAATATTTTAAATACTGAAATTACGAATACTTATTTCAATTTAAAAATATTACAAACAGATTATGTTTTAATAAAAGAAAATGTATTAGCCAAAAAATATATTTTTATAAATGAAGGAGCAATAGATTTAGATACTCAATTTTATATTCATTCAGAATTGTTATCAGATTTAAATAATTTTGTAGGTTGCAAAATGGTTGATGGAGGAATGGTACAGTATGCACATGATTTTACATTTTCGGTATTTGCTAAAGGAAAAGATATAATTAAACATCAAATAAATGGAAGTAAAGAAAATATAAAAAGAACAGAAATTTATGATAAAGATTATATAGGAATGTCAAATGATTCAGCAATTGCATATGGAATAGGAAACATAAAACCAGGAGAAAAGAAAGAATTACAAATATGTATATTAATTGATGAAAACAAAAATATATCTGATATTGAAGATGAAATTGAAAGAGTAAAAAGAATTGACTTCGATAAAGAATATATAAATACAAAAAGTTACTGGAGAAAATATATAAAAAGACATAATGGATTAAAGATAAAAGAACCTCAAAATAGTTATGAAGAAAGAATTTATGAAATATATAAAAGAAGTATTTTATTATTTCCATTATTAACTAATCCAGAGACTGGAGCAATTATTGCATCGCCAGAAATTGATGAAGATTTTACCAAATGTGGAAGATATGCATATTGTTGGCCAAGAGATGCTGTTTTTATAACAAAAGCAATGGATATATTAAAAATGGAAAAAGAAACTGAAAAGTTTTATAAAGTATTTTGTAAAAAAGTACAGAGTAAAAACGGTATGTTTGAGCAAAGGTTTTTTACAGATGGAAAATTAGCACCTTGTTGGGGATATCAAGTAGATGAAACAGCAAGTGTTGTATATGGAGTATATGAACATTATAAATATTCAAAATCATCAAAATTTTTGAAAGATAATTTACAAATGTGTGAAAAAGCTATAGACTTTTTAAAAAGATATATAAAAGATATTTTTGAAGAAACAAAAAAATATCATGTAAGTTATGATTTGTGGGAAATGTGTGAAGGTGAACATTTATATTCATTTGCAAGTATATATTCTGCTTTTGATTGTATGTTGAAAATGTATGGTGTTTTAGGAAGTGATATTTCAGAATTTGAAAATAATAGGCTAAAAGAGGAAAAGATTGAAAAATCTAAAAAAGAGATTGAAAAATTACAACTTGAAATAAAAAGATATATAAATAAAAATATGTATGATGAAGATAAAAAATCATATGTAAGAAATTCAAAAGATAAAAAGATTGATATAAGTATTTTAGGAGCTGTTGTACCATTTAATGTATTTAAGCCAAAAGAAAAGAAAATTCAAAATACAGTAGAAAGAATAAATTTATCTTTAAGAACATATACCGGTGGATATCAAAGATTTGAAAATGATAACTATATGAATGGGAATCCTTGGCCTATTGCTAACCTTTGGATGACATTATATTATTTAGAAACTGGAGAAAAGAAAAAAGCTAAAGAATGTTTTGATTTTGTTGTAAAAACTTCAGGTAGACATTATTTATTGGGAGAACAAATAAATAATGAAACATTAAGACCTAATTGGGTGATTGGGCTTGGCTGGTCACATGCTATGTTTATTATAGTTTTAGAAAAATTGTATGGAAAAAATATTGAAAGATAAAAAATAAAAAAAGTAGTTTTACAACTACTTTTTTTGGTGCCGTTGGCGTAGTTATCTACAACTTTTTGGCTCTCATAACGATTGATACAAATATCAATCAATTTATTAAAGTATATCATATTTTTTATAAATTGCAACAAAGTTTTCAAAAAGCTTTATAGATGTTTCTTATTTTCTGATTTTATATCAATGTTTATAATAATCGTAGAGACTATTGATAATATAAATATCACATAAAAAACATTTTCTCCAACAAATTTTGCTATAAAAGCCAATAATGCAAATACAAAAACTTCTGTAAAACATAAACTCATTTGTCCAACTGCTGATAACAATTCATTATCTTCTTTTGATTCTTTAATAATATTTTGTATTGAAGTCTGTATTGATGTTTCATAAACTTTTGAAACATTATCACTAACTGCTTTATTTATAGATATTATAAATTTATCTTTCACAAATAGGTATATTAGTGTAATACTAGATTTTATTATTGTAACTAAATTATTTGATTTTTTTATGTCTTTATCAGTATATTTTCCTATTAAAATAATCGTTATAACTTGAAATAATAGTGATCCTATAGTAACTACTGAAAATGTTTTAAAATCTTGTAATAATAAGTATAAATACAAAGGAACAAATTGCCTTTCTATTATATGATTAGTTCTTAGTGCATATATAATCTTATATTTACTCTTACTATGTATTAAGTATTTCATACTAGATTTGAAAGCACTTGATTTTTTTTCTGGTTTGTAATCTATTTTTAATATTGCAAGATATTGTAATAAAAAGAAAACTGTAATTACAACAAATAAAATTAATGTTTTATTACTTATTACTCCCCAAGCCACTAAACAACTTGCTAAAACTGTTCCTAATATTTTACTTATACTATAGAAACTATTAAATCTCCCTCTATGTTCACTTTCTACATATTTACTAGATAATGCATCAGATGATGGATTAGATAGACAATTTAATCCCAGTACTATTACAAATATAATAATATTTGCTGATAAATTCTGATTAACTAATATATAATAAGCATATATAATATTAAATAAATTTGAAATTAGTATACATTTTGCAATCCCTATTTTGCTTGATATTGTTATGAATAATGGTGTTATCAGACCCATGATAAGAAATCTTATACCATATATTAATAATATTAAATATATGGGCAAGCCTGCTTTATAAAGCATAACTGTTCCAAATGTTTCGCTTAAAGCATTTGCAAAATTATAAAAAAATATACTTAAATACATATATTTATACTCTTTTTTGTAAAAATATTCCTTCATTTATTGCTCCTAATAATTTCTCAAAATTTTTTATGAATTATATCATTATTTTAAGCACAAATCAAATTTGATTTTTTATGTAAAATATTGTATAATTAACTTATGTGGTAGTTAAATTCTATTTTTCATTCTAATTAGACTACTAAGTAAAATAAAATTATTTTATAGGAGGACTATTTGTTCTTTCTGTTTTAGTTGTTTTTTAATTTCTCTATAATTGCCCATATCATTAACATTGATGTGTTGATTTCTGCCTTTTTGTTTTTCCTTTAATCGTGTATTAATCTCATAAAACTTGTTATATGACTTAATACAAGCATTTCTCATTTTATCTTGTATTGCAGTTAGTGATGTTTTTGTAAATAATTTACTTTTTCCTACTTGTTTTTTCATTCCTCTAGTACAATTTGTGGCTACTGGAACACCTACAATATGCATATGGGGAGAAACTTCATAAAAGTGTATTGTTGCATTTGCTATCTTAAAGTCTAGTACAATTTTAATTAAGTCTTTTATCTATTCATTATATACATCAACCATTTTAAATCTATATTCTTTATCTTTATCATTCCAAAAGTCCATATCTCCAAGTTCTATTATAATTTCACAAGCTATATCATTTTGAGATTCACATACCTTTTTGAAATAATCTTCGATTTTTCTATCTTCACGAGTTTGCTTGTCGTTATATTCAATTCTAGCTTGTTCAAATTCATCCAAATATACTTGCTTAACATCATTTACAATATCATCTGTTCCATAAATTGTTCTAATTAACTCTCTTTGATTATCATAATCCCTTAAATTGTGTTTATTAACATCAGATAAATCTTTTGCATTTTGAATTGCATTATTAGATAGAGAAGTAGTGCCAGATAAATTTCCTTTTGCAACTTTCCTTGCTAATTTACTTTTGTTTTTATCACTACCCAAGTGAAAAGAATATGCCAATTCTTGTTCCATAAAAGCACCTCCTTTGAATTTTCTTCGTAGCATAGGACTTTGGCTTTGCCATAAGTCCTAACCCCCTATGAGTTATGACATACTATCATAACTCGGGGGCTCTGCGAGGCTAATTCAATTTACCTTAATTGGTAAATTGAATACAAAAACATCTGATTAAATTTATTTTTACAAAATAAATCTATCATCTATTTTTGAAGTAGTTCTTGTTTAATTATCTTCATTTTTAGCACCATCCTTTCATTAGGATGATTTTAATATTGTTTTTAAGCAATAAAAAAATCAACCAGATTTTATTTTCTGATTGATTTCTGTATCAATTCTGTTCAATTTAGTTCGAACAGATACGTCGTTGGTGGCTCGAAGTGGAATCGAACCACTGACACGAGGATTTTCAGTCCTCTGCTCTACCAACTGAGCTATCGAGCCATAAAATAAATATTATAAATAAAAAAATGGCGACCTGGAACGGGCTCGAACCGTCGACCTCTAGCGTGACAGGCTAGCGTTCTAACCAACTGAA
>CAKPDN010000007.1 GCA_934149005.1 uncultured Clostridia bacterium
TATGAAGATGATGAAGAGTATGAAGATGATGAAGAGTATGAAGATGATGAAGAATATGAAGATGATGAAGAGTATGAGGATGATGAAGAATATGAAGATGATGACAAATTAGAAGAAAATAAAGTAGAACATGAAGATGAAAGTAAAGATATAGAAAAAGTCAAAGAAGATAATAAATACTCAAAAAATAAAAAAGGTGGTATATTTAACAAATTCTTTAAGGATAAAAAAGATATATCATGAATGGAGTGAAAAAATGTATTTAATAGTAGGATTAGGAAATCCAGAAAATGAATATGCAAATACAAGACACAATATGGGGTTTGATACAATAAATGAGATAGCCAAAAACAATAATATAGAAGTAAACAAAAACAAATTCAAAGGGCTATATGGTATAGGAAAAATACAAAATCAAAAAGTGATTTTATTAAAACCGCAAACATATATGAATTCAAGTGGTGAATCAGTAAAAGAAATTATTAATTTTTATGATATAAAGTTAGATAAAATAATAGTAATTTATGATGATATAGATATAGAAAAAGGTAATATAAAAATAAGAAAAAAAGGTGGACCAGGTTCGCATAATGGAATGAAATCAGTGACAGAAGAATTGCATTCATCAGAATTTGGAAGAGTAAGAGTAGGAATAGGACAACCTGAATTTAAAAATGATATGATAAACTATGTTATAGGTAAAGTATCAAAAGAAGAACAGGAAATTTTAAGGCAAGGGACAAAAAAAGCAGCAGAAGCGATAGAAGAAATAATAAAAAATGGAATAGATATTGCAATGAATAAATTCAATTGAAAAATAACAGTGATTACTAAATTTTGAATAGATAGAATGAAAGGACAAAAAGCAAGATGTTTGAAATATTAATAAACAAAAAAGATAATGAAAAAGAAATAATACTATTAGAAAATGGAAAAACAGTAGAATATTATATAGATAAGGAAAAGACTACTCGAAAAGAAGGAAATATTTATATAGGGATAACAAAAGACATAATAAGAGGAATGCAAGCGGCATTTGTAGATATTAGTACAGAAAAAAATAGTTTTATACATTTAAAAGATATTTTAGGCAAAGTTGATGAAAGCAAAGAAAAAATAGATAATAACATAGAAATAAATAATGTAATTAAACAAGGAGAGAAATTACTAGTTCAAGTGAAAAAAGATAGTAATGAGCAAAAAGGAGCAAGAGTATCAACACATATAAATTTACCAAGTAAATATATAGTATTAATGCCAAACACAGATATAGTAACAATATCACAAAAAGTTGAAGATAAAAAAGAACAAGAGAGATTAATAAAATTAGTAAAGGAAAATTTAAGTGAAGGAAATGGAGCTGTTATAAGAACATCAGCAGTAGGAAAAGAAAAAGAAATAATAGAAGATATAAAAAATATAGAAAAAAAATGGAATAAAATATATACAGCATTTAAAAAAGATACAGAAAATAAACCTAAGTTAATAGAAAAAGCAGAAAGTATAGTAGAAAAAATGATTCTTGATTTACCAGAAAATTCAATACAAAGAATTATATTAAATGACAAAAAAGAATATGAAAATTTATTAAAACAAAAAGAAGAAAATATATATCTAAAAAATATAACGATAGAATTAAAAGAAAATCAAAATATAGCTGAAATATATGATGTTCAAAAAGAAATATCAAAATTAGAAAATAGAAAAATTTGGCTAAAATGTGGTGGATTTATAACAATTGATAAAACAGAAGCATTAACAGCAATAGATGTAAATACGGGAAAATATACTGGAAATAGAAGTGTAGAACAAACTGTTTATAAAGTAAATGAAGAAGCAACAATAGAAATAGCAAAACAGTTGAGATTAAGAGACATTGGTGGAATAATAATAATAGACTACATAGATATGAAAGATGAAGAAAATAAGAAAAAAATCCAAAATCTATTAGAACAATATTTAAAAAAAGATAGAACTAAAACACAAATAGAAGGCTTTACAAAACTAGACTTATTAGAAATGACAAGAAAGCACGTTTGTGTCCCAATGGGGACGGTTCTAAAAGGACATTTTTGTCCTATTTGGGACAGATGTTATTATAAGGGAGAATAATGGAATGAATGTAGGTTTTATATCATTGGGATGTAGCAAAAATTTAATAGATACAGAAGTAGCAATCGGAATGTTTAGAAATAATAATTATAAAATAGTTAATAATCCAGAAAATGCAGATATTTTAGTAATTAATACGTGTGGATTTATAGAATCGGCAAAAGAAGAAGCAATTAACACTATATTGGAAATGGCAGAATATAAAAATAAAAAATGCAAATATCTAATTGTAATGGGATGCCTAGTGCAAAGATATTATGAAGAATTAGTAAAAGCTTTGCCAGAAGTAGATTTGTTTATTAAGATAGATGAGTATAATAAATTGTGGGATAAAATAGAAGACTTGTTAAAAAGAGATATTGTAGAGAAACCAAAAACAAAAACAAGTAAAAAGATATCTGAAATAAAACCTTTACCAATGCCTACATATAATGAATTTATGGAGAGGGTTGTTACAACAGGAAAAAATTATGCATATTTAAAAATAGGAGAAGGTTGTAGTAATAAATGTACATATTGTGCAATTCCATATATAAGAGGACCATTTGTTAGTAGAAAAATGGAAGAAATATTAAATGAAGCAGAAATGCTTGCTAAAAAAGGAATAAGAGAATTAATAGTTATTGCACAAGATACAACCAAATATGGTGTTGATATATATGGGGAAAGCAAACTTCCAGAATTACTACAAAAATTATGTAAAATTAAAGGAATAGAATGGATTAGATTTTTATATTCATACCCAGAAGGAATTACAGATGAATTAATAGAAACAGTTGCTAATAATAAAAAAATTGCAAAATATTTTGATATTCCAATACAACATATATCAAATTTAATATTAAAGAAAATGAATAGAAAAACTAACAAAGAAGACATAGAAAATATTATAAACAAAATAAGGAAACAAATACCAGATGTTATAATAAGAACAAGTCTTATAGTAGGATTTCCAGGAGAAACTCAAGAAAACTTTGAAGAATTATTAACATTTGTAAAAAATATTAAATTTGATAGATTAGGAACATTTATGTACTCAAAGGAAGATGGTACACCTGCTGCAAAATTACCAGAACAGATACATGGAAATACTAAAAAAGCAAGATATAATAAAATTATGAAGGTACAATCAGAGATTTCATTAAAAAATTTAGAAAATAAAATTGGAAAGACTTATGAGGTTTTGATAGAAAATATGTCTTTTGATGGAAAATATTTTATAGGTAGAACTATGCATGATGTTCCAGAAGAAGATGGCGTGGTTTATGTTAAAAATGATGGAAAGTTTAAGGAAGAGGATATTTTGAATAATTTTATTAATTGCAAAATTACAGATGTAAGTAATTATGATTTAGTCGGAATTATAGAAAGATTATAAAATGTAATATTATATTTTTATTACAAATGTATTAAAAATATTGTGAAATTTTAATGGAACATATATAATAGTTTTAGTAATAAATAAAAATTTTGGATGGTGATAAGCAAAATGCAAATGAAAAAAGAATTACTAGTTATAACAATTATAATATTAATAATTTTAGCTGCAATTAGCATAAGTTTAATAACAAAAGTAGTTTTAACAGATAAAGCAGAAGAAAAAATTAAAAAAGCAGAGGAACTAGAAAATAAACCATTACTAGAATATGAAATTATAGATGCAATAGATAAAAAAACATGTCAAATACTAGTTAGAATTAATAGTATAGATGGAATTGAAAGTGTTAAATATGTAGACCCGAAAACAGATGAAGAGATAGAATTGAAGGCTAATGGAAAATTAACAGTAGCAATTGATTATAAAGTAGCAGATAAAGTAAATTATGAATTTATAATAAAAGTAAAGGGGAAAGAAGAAAAAGTTGAAAATGTATATTTAGATATGGATGTGTGGAAAAAAACTAAATATCCGGTATTATCTAACAATCGAATTAACAATATGGAAAAATTAGATCAATATGGCAATGTTGAAGAATATAGAAGATTTTTATGTTTTGGTGCTTCTACTGCTAGTGATGCTTTGCCAATTGCAGCATGGGATGGAAATCATAATACAGGTGTGGGAGCTGGAACATATTATATAGAAATTGCAGATGATATGATTGGAAAAACTTTGGTATGGAATTTATATTGGGTTTCAATGCGAACGATGAACTTTACATTTTGCGATGTGGATAAAAATGGATTAGAAGGTGGACTATGGTGGACTGATTATGGAGGAAGTAGAAAAATAATTGATGGTACTAAATATTTAAGGTATTACTCTACTGGACATAACCTTTATGAAATCTGGGGGCAATAAAAATAAAATTATTGCTGACTAAAATAAATTAGAATCGAAACTCTAAAATAATAGAGTTTCGATTTTTTAAAAGTAATTTAAGGATTAACATTTAAAGTCTTATTATTTGTATAAATTACCATACCAGGCCTAGCACCAGAAGGCTTTTTAACAAATTTTACTTCACAATAATCTACAGGAACATTAGAAGAATTTTTAGCTTTACTATGTTGAGCAGCGATTTTAGCTACTGAAACTAAAATATTAGAATCAGGATAAGGCAAATTATTGTCAATTTTAAGAATAGTATGGCTTCCATGAAAATCTTTAGTATGAAACCACAAATCATTTTTGTTAGCATATTTTAAAGTTAAAAAATCATTTTCTTTATTATTTCTTCCAACTAATACAATATAACCATCAATGTTATATTTTATAGGATTGAAGGATACTTCTTTATTTTTAGTCAATTTAGATTTTTTGATTTTAGATTTTTTAGAATTATTAGTTTTAGAATATTTTTCTTTAAAAATATTATTCTCAGAAATTTCTTCATAAATTGAAGTAAGTTCATCAATAGTAGAAGAATTTTCAAGTTCATAAACAATACTCTCAATATAGTTTAGTTCATTTAAAGTCTCCTTTTTCTGTTCAGATACAATTTCCAAAGCATTTTTCAATTTAGAATATTTTTTAAAAAATCTTTTTGCATTAATACTAGGAGAAAAACGTTTATCAAGTTTAATCAAAATTTTATTGTTATTATCATAATAATTTTCTAATTCAATTTCTTTAATGTTTTTATTAGAAATTCTATATAAATTAGCGGTTATAAGCTCGCCATAAATTCTATATTTTTCCATATTATCACATTCATGTAATTTTTCATTTATATTAATTAATCTTTTATTATATTTTTTAAGTGTATCTAAAATAAGTTTTAATAAAGTATTTCTGTAATTTTTAAAAGCTTCAGAGGTTTCTTTATTAAAATAAAAATCATCTATAAAAAAATTCAAAGAAAAAGTTGATGAATAGTCAGAAGGTATTAAAAAATAATCTTTAACAGTTCCATCCTTATTTTTAATTTTTTCAAAAGATAACTGATTTGTTCCAATATTATTTATTATTTTTTTTATGTAATTAAATATAAATTCTAAATTAGAATCTTTTAAATCTTTTATTTCATACTTATTAATTATTGAGCAAATAAAATTTTTAGATATTCCATTAAAAGTATTAGATACTTGAGCAGGAAAATCATTAATATCAGAAATATCTAAATGTTTTTTGAAATCATTAAAATTTTTTAATTCTAAAAAACTACATTTATTTGAAGTGGGAATAATATATTTGGTATGTGGCAATATATCTCTATAATTTTCATCAATTTCTTTTATGTGTCTTAAACTATCAATTATTATATTTGTGTCATCTAATAAAATTATATTACTATGTTTTCCCATTAATTCGATTACTAATTTTTTTGAAATTATATCATCTAGTTCATCGAAACCTTCAAATTCTAAAATGATAAGTCTTTCTAAATCAAATGTAATAATATTTTTCAATTTTAGTCCAATCAAGTTTTTACGTAATAACATACAAAAATTTGGTGCAACTTGTGGATTAGGTTTAGAATTTGTTGTTAAATTTATTCTACAATTTTGTGCATCTATACAGATATTAAGTGCATAATTTTTTTTATTTAAATATAATCCTAATAATATTTCATTTTTAGTAGGCTGAAAAACCTTGTCAATTCTTGCTCCATTAAGTTCTAATAATTCAGTTGTTATAGCTTTTGTTACAATCCCATCAAAGGCCATTTATAATCATTCCCTTCAAAGTTATATAATGTTACAGTTCAGTAATAAAATATATTAATCTGTTATTAATGTTGATATAATAACTCTATAATATCATAAATTTTTACAATCTTCAAATTTTCTTGCAATTTGAAAATTAATATAGTAGAATGTTTATAAAAAAGAAAGGGGAAAATAATGAAAAACACAAAAAAAATTTTGTATATATTAATATTTACATTAGCCTTTTTGTTAATAGGAACAGTAAAATCAAATGCTGGAACTTTACAATTAAATAATTTAGACTTTAATGCACAAATAAATTATGATGGAAGTATGGATGTAACTGAAACTTGGAATATTCATATAAGACAAACAAATACATTATACAAAACATTTAAAACGGATTCTAGCAAATATTCTGGAATAACAAATGTGACAGTAAAAGATATAACAAATAACCAAAATATCAACTTTCTAAAGAATGATAAATGGGAATATCATGTAGACAAAAACCATTATTATGGGACAAAAAATGATGAAGGAGATTTTGAAATTGGTTGGGGAGTTGGACTAGATAATGAAGATGCAACAAGACAATATGAAATTTCATATACAGTAAAAGATGCAATAACAAAATATAATGATTATGGAGAACTTTATTGGCAATTTGTGGGAAAAGACTTTGAAATTTCGGCTAGTAAAATAACAGGAATAATTTATTTGCCATCAAGAGTTTCAAACAAAGATGATATTAAAGTTTGGGGACATACACAAGGATTAAATGGAACAATTTATGCAACAGATACAAATAAAATTGAATTTGAATTGGAGAATTTTAGAAATGGTAGATATGTAGAAATAAGGGCATTATTTCCAACAGAATTAATAATAAATTCAGGAAGAACAATGAATAAAGAAATTTTACAAACTGCTATAAATGAAGAAACAAAATGGGCAGATGAAGCAAATGCTATAAGAAAAAGAAATGAGTTTATAGAGAAATTTGCACCTATAATAATATCTGCTATAGTTGTTATAATTAATATAATTTTAATTATAGTATATGTAAAAAAAGCAATAAAATATAAAAAGTATTTAAAAACTTTAAATAAATATATACCAACTTCAGAATTGAAATATTATAGAGATCTGCCAGATGAAAACTCAACACCAGGTGAAGCTATAAAAACAACTAATATTAATTTAAGTGAATTTACTCCTGCTAATTTTGGAAAAGTATTTTCAGCGACTCTTTTAGATTTAGCTTTAAAAGGACATATAGAAATAATACAAGATAAAAATGAAAAAGGTAAAAATGATATAAAAATATCAATTAAAAAAGAATCAACTGAACAACTAAAATCAGATGAAGAATATATACTAGAATTTGTAAAAAATGCAACTAATAACAAAGAATATATAACATTAAAAGAACTACAAAAATATATTCAAAGTCATCCAACTAAAGTAGAAAATTTATTAAAAAATACAGGTACTAAAATTGATAATCAATTAATAAGTGAACAAATTTTAGACAAAAGGCAGCAAGAAGAATATAACAAATACAGAATGAAACAATTTGGATACTTATTTGTAACTATGTTTTTATTTGGTTTTACATTAATTTTATTTGCAATACCAGAAATTATATTTATAATTGATGCTGTATTATGTGGAAAAATAGCAAAAAGATTAAATGTTTTAACACAAAAAGGTGTGGATATAAATGAGCAATGGAAAGGCCTAAAAAGATATATGGAAGACTTTTCTATGCTAGATAAAAGAGAAGTGCCAGAATTAGTAATATGGGAAAAATATTTAGTATATGCAACAGCTTTTGGGATAGCAGATAAAGTTATAGAACAATTAAAAATGGTTTATCCAAATTTTGATGAAGTGATGACAACAAATTTATCAACATATACTTATATGAACATGATGATAAATACAGATTTTAGCAAAAGCTTTTCAAATGCAATAAGTTCATCAATATCATCAGCATATTCTTCAGGATCTGGTTCGGGAGGTGGATTCTCAGGTGGCGGAGGATTTGGCCGGAGGCCGGAGGCGGTGGAGGCCGGAAGATAAAAAAATAAAAACAAGTTAATTTAATAAGTTAACTTGTTTTATTATTATTTATGTTTTTTACATCTGAAAGACCTACAAGATAGTCAATGGAAGTATTATAGAATTTTGCTAATGTTATTAAGTGATTTATAGGAATTGTTCTATTTCCATTTTCATATTCTGAATAATACTGCTGTGAAATACCTAGAATATCAGCAATTTCTTTTTGTAATTTATCATTATCTTCTCTTAAATCTCTAATTCTCTTAAATTTCACGATAACCTCCCAAGTAAAATCTTTACCTTATTGTAACAAAAAAGGAAAAAATTATTATTTAACACATAAAAAATTATGTATTATTACAAACAAATTACAATAATATTACATTTATATTAAAAAAACAAAATTTATTGAAAATACACGATAAAATATGTATAATGAAATTAAATACATGATAAATTATGCATTTAATTTTTTATAAATTTTGGAGGAACAAATGAAAGGGAAAATTGAAGAATATCAAGAGGAAAATCAGAAAGCAATAACATTAGTTGCTTTGGTAATCACAATAATAATTTTATTAATATTAGCAGGAGTAGCAATAGGAACATTAGGAGGAGAAAATGGATTAATTGCGAAAGTAACACATGCAAAAGAAAAATATGCAATAGCAGAAGCAAAGGAAAAACTAGAATTAGAAATAACAAACTTACAAATAGAACAAGAAGGAAAAGGTGAAGAACTGAAAAAAGAAGATTTGCCAAAATTAAATAATGACAAAATAGATGTAAAAGATACAACAAATTTTCCAGTAGAAGTAATATATGAAAAATACAAATTTGAAGTAGATGAAAACTTTAAAGTAAAATATATAGGAGAAGCAAATGAAACAATAATAACATATACAACAGAGCCAGAAGGATATACAAATAAAGATAGTATAAAATTAACAGTAAAAATAAGTAATCAAAAAGGAATAAGAACAGTAGAATTTCCAGATGGAGGAGTAGTAGATTGTTTAGGAAATAAAGAATATGCAAAAGATTTTTTAAATATAGTAAATGGAAAATATGTGTGTAAAGTAACAGATATAGATGGAAACGAAACAAAAAAAGAAATATTAATAGATAAAATAGATAAATTAGCACCATTAGATTTTATACCAGAGATACAAAAAGATGGTGGAAAAATAACAATAAAAGAAAATGGACAAGATGCAGAGGCAGATGGGACAAGTACTAAAAGTGGAATAGATTATTATGAGTATTATATAATAGATGACAAAAGTATAACTACAAAATATAAAACAAATCAAATTGAACTTGCATTAGGAACGTATACAGCATATTTAATAGCATATGATAAAGCAGGAAACAGTAAAAAATCAAGCGAAGTTGAATTTAAAATATCAATGCAATTTTTAGATGTAAAAGCAGGAAGGTTTCATAGTTTGGCCATAGACAAAAATGGGGATTTATGGAGCTGGGGAGGTAATGGATCAGGCCAATTAGGAGATGGAACAAAAACTAGCAGATATAGTCCAGCACAAATAAAAAGTGAAGCAAAATTTAAAACAATATCAGCGGGAGATGGCCATAATCTAGCAATAGATACAAATGGGAACTTATGGGCATGGGGAGATAATTATTATGGAGTATTAGGAGATGGAACAACAGATGATAGAAGAAGACCAGTGCAAATAACAGGTGGAACAAAATTTAAACAAATATCAGCAGGAGTATATCATAGTTTAGCAATAGATGAAAGTGGAAATTTATGGGCATGGGGCAATAATGGATATGGCCAATTAGGAGATGGAACAAAAGCAAATAAAACAAGTCGAGTACAAATAAAAAGTGGAACAAAGTTTATGCAAATGTCAGCAGGAAGAGAGCATAGTTTAGCAATAGATGAAAGTGGAAACTTATGGGCATGGGGAAATAATAAAAATGGTTATTTAGGGGATGGAACATTAGAAGATAAAACAAGTCCAGTACAAATAAAAAGTGGGACAAAATTCAAACAAATATCAGCAGGAGAAACACATAGTATAGCAATAGATGAAAGTGGAAACTTATGGGCATGGGGAAATAATGTAAGGGGTCAATTGGGAGATGGAACAACAACTTACAAATATAGTCCAGTACAAATAAAAAGTGGAACAAAATTCAAACAAATATCAGCAGGAGAAACACATAGTATAGCAATAGATGAAAGTGGAAATTTATGGAGCTGGGGAGGTAATAACGCTGGCCAATTAGGAGATGGAACAACAGTAGATAAAACAAGTCCAGTGCAAATAACAAGTGGAACAAAATTTAAAACAATATCAGCAGCTTATCATAATTTTGCAATAGATGAAAGTGGAAACTTATTGGGTTGGGGATATAATTATGATGGCCAATTAGGTGATAAAACAGGAAATAAATACAGACCAGTGCAAATTTAAATAAAATATATAGTAAAGTATATGTATAAAATTTATACTATATTTTCCATTTTTATCATAATTAATTGACATAATGCTAAAAATATGGTATAATATGTCTACAAAAATTTTTATCCTATTTTACATTTATAGGAGGGCAACTATAGTTAAAACATTTTTTAATAGGAGGTAGATTATGTTAAATAAAATCTATTTATTTGTAGCAATTTTAACTTTTATTTCTTGGGTAGTGTATGTATACAATGAAGGAGGAAAATCAAAAGAAACAATAAAACGTTTTTGGTGTACTATGCAAATAATATTCCTAATATCAAATATAATATGCTTGAGTATGGTAAACCGGAGTGAGTTTTTTAAATCACTAGTTATAACCTCAACAACAGGAGGAAAAGCAGAGATAACAGTAGGATATATATTATTTGGAATACCAATTGTAATATATATAGGAAGATATATCTTTTCCCTATTCAAAAAGGAGAAGTTATCAATCTTTATGAGTCTGTTTTGGATAGTATATATCATGCTTTTGCTAGGTGCTTTACTTATCCCTCCGGAGATTGAAAGTCACAATGTTGTTTTAGACTGCGAATATGTGGTGTCTTATCAAGAGGAAATAACAAAGGCAACTTTTTTGAGTGATTCGATCGAAGGAGTGGATTATATAGTAAAAAAACAGAATCCAGAAGGAAGAGAAGAAATAGAAATTATAAAAACAGAGAACAACAATAAAAAAGTGAAAGTAGAGATATATCCTCATCAGGAAAGTTCATATATAAAAAAATGTGGTGTAGTTAAAACATATATAACATTTTGGGGAAGTACATATGAACAATTGTCAGACAAAATAATTTATAAGATATACTTAACAGATGAGATATATCAAAAAAGTAAGTAGAAATATTTAGCAAATAAAATGGAAAGTATATGTATAAAATTTATACTATATTTTCCATTTTTATTTGTTACAGTTTAGTAAGATATAAATTATAATTATAATAAATGTTGATATATTAATATTTTTTTATTTATTAAATTTTTATGCAATAATTGACTAAAAACAATAAATAGTATAAAATAATCATGTAGAGAAATGAGGTGGAAAAATATGCCAAAACCAATAGTAGCAATAATAGGAAAACCAAATGTTGGAAAATCAACATTTTTTAACTATTTAGCAGGAAGTAGAATATCAATAGTACAAGATACACCAGGTGTTACAAGAGATAGAATTTATGCAGAAACAAATTGGCGTGGAAGAAAATTTACATTAGTAGATACAGGTGGTATAGAACCAGATTCAGAAGATATAATTTTATCTCAAATGAGAGAACAAGCAAACCTAGCAATAGCAATGGCAGATGTAATTATATTTTTAACAGATATAAGACAGGGTGTAACAGCAGCAGATAGAGAGATTGCATTAATGCTAAAAAAATCAAAAAAACCAATAGTTTTGGTTTGCAATAAAGCAGACAATTATGAAAAGGATAGTCAAGAAGCATATGAATTTTATAATTTAGGAATAGGGGAGCCATATCCAATATCAGCAACAAATGCACTAGGAATAGGCGATGTTTTAGATGCAGTATATGAGCATTTTCCAGAAAAAGATGATTCAGAAGATGATGAAGAAATAATTAAAGTTGCTGTAATAGGAAAACCAAATGTAGGAAAATCTTCTTTAATAAACAAAATTTTAGGAGAAAAAAGAACAATTGTAAGTAATATTGCAGGAACAACTAGAGATGCAATAGATTCACCATTTGAAAATGAACATGGTAAATATGTTTTAATTGATACAGCAGGAATAAGAAAAAAAGCAAAAGTAAATGAACAAATAGAAAAATATAGTGTTCAAAGAAGTTTGTTAGCAGTTGAAAGAGCAGATGTATGTTTAATGATGATAGATGCAAATGATGGGGTAACAGACCAAGATGCAAAAATTGCTGGAGAAGCACATGAGGCTGGAAAAGGTGTTATTATAGTTGTTAATAAATGGGATGAATATGAAAAAACAACAGGAACTTTAGAAAAATACAAAAAAGAAGTTTATGAAAAATTATCATATTTATCATATGCACCAATAATTTTTATATCAGCAAAAACAGGACAAAGAGTAGATAAATTATTTAATATGATAAATAATGTAGCAAAACAAAATGCATTGAGAGTATCAACATCAGTATTAAATCAAGTAATAAATGAGGCAATAGCAATAATCCAACCACCAACAGATAAAGGAAAAAGGCTAAAAATATATTATGGAACACAAGCTTCAACGAAACCACCAACATTTGTTATTTTTGTAAATAATAAAGAATTGTTCCACTTTTCTTATCAAAGATATTTAATAAATCAAATAAGAAAAGAATTTGGATTAGAAGGAACACCAGTAAGAATTATAGCAAGAGAGAAAATGTCCCAATAGGGACGGTTCTCTTGGGACATTTTTGTCCTATTAGGGACAGATGTTAATTTTAATAATACTTGTTTATAGTTAAAAATAATAAAAAAAGGAGAAAATATTATGTTAGTTTATATTATTATAGCAATAGTTGCATATTTAATAGGAAGTATAAATTTTTCAATTATAATTAGCAAAAAAATGGCAGGGTTTGATGTAAGAGAAAAAGGAAGTGGAAATGCAGGAACAACAAATATGCTACGTTCTGTAGGAAAAAAAGCAGCTGCAATTACTTTAATATGTGATATTTTAAAAGGAGTTGTATCAGTAGTTATAGCAATAATTATAGGAAATATTATAAAAAATTTAGATAAAGAATTGCTTGTACAAATAGCAGGAATTGCAGTAATACTAGGACATACATTTCCAATATTTTTTGGATTTAAAGGAGGAAAAGGTGTTGCAACATCTTTAGGAGTTTTACTTATAAGTAATTGGCAAATTGGATTAATTTGTTTAGTGTTTGCTTTAGTGTTAATGGCATTAACTAGAATGGTATCATTGGGATCTTGTGGTGCAGCAGTATTATTTCCAGTTTTAACTTTATTTATAAATCAACATTATACTGTATTAACAGAAGGAAAAAATGGAAATGTATATTTTATTTATAGTGTAATATTAGCAATAATAGTTTTATATAATCATAGAAGTAATATAAAAAGAATTTTAAATGGAACTGAAAATAAATTAAGCTTTAAAGGAACAAAATAATAATTAAAAACAAAGGAGGAAAAAAATGAATATAGCAATAATAGGAAGTGGGAGTTGGGGAGTCGCACTAGCTGTACACTTAGCAAGTATAGGACATAATGTAAAAATATGGTCTTTTATGGAAGAAGAAAGGGACATAATAAATAATCAAAAAAGATGTAAGTTTTTACCAGGATTGGTTCTACCAGAAAACATATCTTGTTCAACAAATTTTGAAGATGTAATAAAAGAATCAGAATTTATTTTGCATGTTACTCCATCAAAATTTACAAGAAGCACATTTAAGCAATATAAACAATATGTAGAAAATAGACCAATAATTATATGTGGAAAAGGATTTGAAAAAGAAACCTTAGAAACCTTAGATGAAGTTATGCTAGAAGAAATGCCTGAAGCAAAAATTGGAGTTTTATCAGGACCAAGCCATGCAGAAGAAGTATCAACTGCAATACCAACAGCATTAGTTATAGCATCAAAACATCAAAATATATTAAAAAAAGTTCAAGATGCATTCATGTCAGAAAAAATGAGAATATATACTTCGAATGATGTAAAGGGTGTAGAATTAGGAGGAGCATTAAAAAACATAATAGCCTTTTGTGCAGGTGTAGCGGCTGGAATAGGACTTGGAGATAATAGTTTTGCAGCACTAATAACAAGAGGATTAAAAGAAATAACAAGATTAGGTGTAGAATTAGGCGGAAAAGAAGAAACATTTTATGGATTAAGTGGACTTGGAGATTTAATAGTAACATGCTTGAGCGAACATAGCAGAAATAGAAAAGCAGGAAAATTAATAGGACAAGGAATGTCACTTGAAGATACTAAAAAAGAAGTTGGTATGGTGATTGAAAGTATTGATAATATTGAAGTTGCATATGAACTTGGTAAATTGCATAATATAGAAATGCCAATAGTAGAAACTGTATATAAAGTACTTTATGAAAATTTAAATCCAAAAGAAGCAGTAAAGAATTTAATGACAAGAGATAAAAAAATGGAATAAAATATAATAATATATGGAATAATATCTATAAAAAATGGGTCAAAAAATGAATATCTGTTTTGACTTATAAGGAGGAATATATATGGAATTTTTTAATAAATTAGGTAAAAAAGCGAGTGAAGCGTATAAAGTAACAGCTGATAAGACAGGAAAGTTAGCAAAAGAAGCGAAACTTAGAATGAAAATAGGAGAATTAAAATCAGAAATTAACACTATATACCAAGAAATAGGAAAAACAGTTTATGAAAATCATGTAAGAGAAGAAAAAGAAGACATGACAAATATATTGGAAGAAAGATGCACAAAAATAGATTGTTTAAGTGATGAAATAGAATTATATTTAAAAGAATGTCTGGAATTGAAAGATAAAAGACAATGTAAAAATTGCTATGTGGAAATAGAAAAAGATGCAAAATTTTGCCCGGAATGTGGAGCTAAGCAAGAGATTATAGAAGAATCAGCTAAAGAAGTTGAAATTGTAGAAGAAGAACATAATGAAGATGAAAACAACAATAATGAAGACAATAATGAAAATTCTGAAAAAGAAGAAAAATCAAATTTAGAAAGAACTGTAGAAGTCGAATCAGATGTAAAAATGGATGATAATGAATAAATAGTTGAGGATTTTGGGATGGACCTAAAATCCTCTTTTTGAATTAGAGCTTTAATATGGATATCTTTCATACATATATCTAATTAAATTATCAGCATTTTTTTCTGTAACATTAATATAAACACCTTTATCCAAAGAAACCCACATTATAATCTTAAAATCTCCAATATTATCTATAAAAGTACCAATTATTTCAGTAATTTCAATTGGGTTTTCATATGTATGCTCCCAATGTAAATCATTATTTATATTAAAAGAAGAATTATAAAATGCTCCTAAAAACTTTTCTAATTCTTTTGAATTTTCACTATATAAATTAACAGAAACCATAATTATCTCCTATTTTATCGTTTTTATTATTATATTATGTAATTATAAAAATATACCTAAAAATAATTATGAATAGTTTAAAGTAAATTACAAATACTAAAATAAATATTAAAATATGGAGGTATTATTTTGAAGAAATATACTAAAATTGCATATATAATTGTTATTGTAATTGTTTTTATACTAATTTTTTTCACATATAAAGTATTTAGCAATAATAATTCAGATGAAGATTATAATAATAAATCTTTGGCAGAAATAAAATATTTAGAAAATAAATTTTTGAATTTATTTAATGAAATTAATAATATAAGTTTTGAAAATTATAAAATTTCTGCTACAGAAATAAAACAGGAAGAAAGCAATAAACAAGAGAGTGAAGAATCTAGTTCTTCAAATGGAAGTCAAAACAGTAGTAAAGAACAATCAAAACAAGGAAAATCAGAAAGTTCTAGTAATTCTGAAAGCTCAGGGGCTTCAAATGATAATAAGAAATATGATTTAGAAAGAACAGGAGTACTAACAAAAGATTCAGAAGTTAATTGGGATTATATAAAAAGTGAAATAGAAAATATTTATACATCGCTATATGCAACAACGGTTGATTTGTATCAAACACAAGTTAATCAAGAAGATATTATCAATTTTAATAAAGAATATGATAATTTAACAAAGGCTGTAAAAGATGAGAACAAAGAAGAAACACTATCAGAATTATCAAAAGTGTATAATTATTTACCTAAATTTATTGAAAACAATTCATCAGAAGAAAAAGAAAAGATAATTCTAAAAACGAAGAATGAAATTTTTAAAGCATATAGTATTTTAGATAAAGAAGAATGGGGAGCAATATCAGAAAATGTAAATAATGCCTCTCAGGAATTTATAAAATTAGTTACTAATGTTGGTAATATGGGAAATGTAAATCAATACAATGTAAATAAGGCATATGTAATGATAAATGAATTGCGAAATTCAGTATTATTAAAGGATAAAGAGATTTTTTTAATAAAATATAAAAATTTACTAGAAGAATTAAAAAATATATGATATAATTACAAATAGAGTAAATTGAATAGTCGCTGGTAGATTTCGAAAGAAACTGCGAGAGGAAAGTCCGGGCTCCACAGAGCAATGATGCTAGATAACATCTAGTGGGGGTGACCCTAAGGAAAGTGCAACAGAAAATAACCGCCCTTTTTGCAAGGGTAAGGATGAAAAGGCGAGGTAAGAGCTCACCGCCTCTATGGTGACATAGGGGGGCAGTGTAAACCCCATCTGGAGCAACACCTAAATGAGAAGATTAAGCCTGCTCGGCACCTTCTTACCTGCGTGGCTTGAGGTATATAGCAATATATATCCTAGATAAATGACTATTTTAAAAGACAGAACCCGGCTTACAGATTTACTCTTCTAATTTTTTTAAATCTAGTGGTAATTCACCACAAAAATTCATATAATTTTTTGTAATAGGATGTACAAATTGTAAATTATAGCAATGTAAAGCTTGTCTCCCAATTAAATCAGAAATAGAACCGTATAATGAATCACCAACTAAAGGGTGTGAAATAGCAGACAGATGAACTCTAATTTGATGAGTTCTTCCAGTTTCTAACACACATTTAACAATACTGTAATTTGAAAACTCTTTCAAGACTTGGTAATGGGTAATTGAAATTTGACCATTATCAGAGATGCATCTTTCAATAATACTATTTTCTTTTCTAGCAATAGGCAAATTAATAGTTCCAGATTTATTTTCAAAAATTCCTTCACAAAAAGCAAGATATTCTTTTTTGAATATGTTTTTTTTCATTTGAGATATTAAACATTCTTGAATATATTCACATTTAGCAAAGATAACTAAGCCAGAAGTATTTAAATCAAGTCTATTTACAGGTCTAATTTTTTTCTTTAAACTAATAGAATCAAAATAATATTTGACACCATTACATAAAGAATCTGAATAATGCAAAATTGAAGGATGGATAGCAATCCCCGCAGGTTTATTAACAACCAATAGCCATTCATCTTCATATACAATATTTAAAGGTATTTTAGTAGGAACAATATTGGAGTTATCTTCCTCATAGTCAAAATTTATTTTTAATATATTCCCAGTATTTGCAAAATTTCTAGTATCGCAAATATTATCATTTAATAAGATATTATTATCTCTAATTAATTTAAATAATAATCGTGAAGAAATATTTAACTCATTTTGTAATATTTGATTTACTGTTTGTTTATTATCTTTTACAGTATATTTTAATTCCATGTAAATCTCCTTTGAAATTTAGTTTTTAAAATTTTGTTACAATTTTATCATTTAAAGATAAAAAATACAAATTTTTCCTTTACTTTTTTTGAAAATATGTATATAATTTTTTATAATAAAAATATGCAAAAAAATATTTAAAGGCAACGAATGGAGTGAAAAAGATAAAATGAGAATAAGATATAAAAAATGGGCAAGACCTGAACTAGAAGCAAGCAGATTTTATATAGATAATCCAGAAAAAATGAAAGGAAAATGGAAAGAGAGCTTTAAAAATACAGAAAATCCAATACATTTGGAATTAGGATGTGGAAAAGGTCAATTTATATCAAATTTAGCATCGAATAACTTAGATGTAAACTATATAGCAATAGACTTAGTAGATGCAATGTTAGGATTAGCAAAAAGAAATGTAGAACAGATCTATCAAGAAAAAAAAATAGAACCAGACAACATTATTTTAACAAGATTTGATATAGAAAGAATATTAATGATTTTAGATGAGAAAGATAATATACAAAGAATATACATTAATTTTTGTAATCCATGGCCAAAGGGAAAACACAGAAAAAAAAGACTAACACATACAAGGCAACTAGAAAAATATAGGCAATTTTTAAATAAAGAAGGAGAAATTTATTTCAAAACAGATGATGATGATTTATTTAATTCAAGTCTAATTTATTTTGAAGAAAGTGGATTTCAAATAACATCAAAAACATATGACTTACATAGTGAACCAATATTTGAAAACAACATTGAAACCGAGCATGAAAAAATGTTTTCAGAACAAGGAATTAAAATAAAAGCATTAATAGCAAAAATGAGACAGTTGGGACAGTCCTAATTTGTCTCATAAATATGTAGAAAAATGTCGAATATTAATAATTAAAATTAATGGATATAAAATGACAAAAATCGACAAAAACATGAGACAAATTAGGACTGTCCCAACTGTCTCAAAAGGAGAAAAAATGGAAGATCCAGATATAACAAAAATGAAAGCAAATAGAGATAATAGATATTATGTATTAAAAGCTGTAAAAAGTAAAGGAAAACTTTTGGAGTTTGCAATACCAGAGTTTCAAGATGATGAGGAAATTGTGAAAGAAGCTTTAAATCAAGATGGTGAGGCAATGGAATTTGTTTCGAATAGATTAAAGGATGACAAAAACATAGCTTTGCTTGCAATAAATAATGCACCCTGGACAGCATGCTATGTTTCAGAAAGACTAAAAGCTGATAAAGATGTTATAATGGCAAGTGTAAAAACTTATGGACAAACTTTATATTTCGCAAGTGAAAGATTGAGGGATGATAAAGAGGTTGTTAAAGCTGCTGTGGAAAATAAAGGATTAATTGTAAAATATGCTAGCCTGCGTTTAAGAAAAGATAAAGAAATTGCAGAAATTGCTATAAAACAGGATAAGAGAGCTTATAAGTTTTTGAGTAAAGAATTAAAAAATGATGAGGATATAAAAAGATTATTAGAGTAAAAGTATACAAATGATGTTATAAAATAAATAAGATAAAATATTATAGGAGGAATAAAAATGGTTAAAAAAGTTGCAATATTAGCAAATGGAGGAGATGTAGCAGGATTTAATGCTGTAATAAGAGGGATAGTAAAAACTGCTGAAAATAGTGGAGTAGAATGTTATGGATTTATTGATGGATATAATGGATTGCTAAAAAATGATTACATAAAATTGAGTACAGCAGAAGATGGAAATGCAGAAGGAATTTTACCAAAGGGAGGGTCGATTATAGGTTCATCAACAAATGCAAATGTATTTAATTATAAAGTTATAGATGAAAATGAAAATGTTGAATATAGAGATTTATCTAATATATGTATTGAAAATATCAAAAAAAATGAGTTTGATTGTATATTTACATTAGGAGGAGATGGAACCCAAAAGTCAGCAAGGGATTTTGCAACAAAAGGTGTAAATGTAATAGGAGTTCCTAAAACAATAGATAATGATGTTATGTGTACAGAAATAACGTTTGGATATAATACAGCTGTATCAGTGGCTATGGAGGCGATTGATAGACTTCATACAACAGGAGAAACTCATCATAGAATAATGGTATTAGAAGTTATGGGAAGATATGCTGGATGGATTGCGTTGGAATCAGCAATAGCAGGTGGAGCAGATGTGGCTTTAATTCCAGAAATACCATATGATATTAACAGAGTAGCCGAAAAAATTAGAAATAGACAAAAAAGAGGTAAGAACTTTAGTGTAGTAGTTGTTGCAGAAGGTGCTAAACCAAAGGGAGGAGACATTGTTGTAGAAGAAACAAGAGAAAATGGAAAAGGTGTTGATAATACAAAACTTGGAGGAATTGGACCTGTTGTTGCAAAACAACTTCAAGAAATAACAGGATTGGAAGCAAGAAATACAACCTTAGGATATATGCAAAGAGGTGGAACACCAACGGCTTTTGATAGAGTGTTATCAACAAAATATGGAACAGCTGCTATGAGATTGGCACTTGAAGGAAAATTTGGAAATTTAGTAGTTATAAAAAATGGAAAAGTGGATTATGCTTCTTTAGAAGATGTTGTAGGACAAAATAAAGAAATTGGTGCTGTTTCAGGAAATACAGCTGTAAGTAGTCAAAGAAAAGTTACAATGGATGATGACTTAGTAAAAACTGCAAGAAGTGTAGGGATTAATTTAGGTGATTAAAAAAATCATAAATATCAAAAGAAAAAGGAGGAATTTGAAATGGCAATAAAATTTGTCTTAAATGAAACATCATATTTTGGTGAAAATGCTAGAGAAACTCTAGTAGAAGAAATTAAAAAGAGAGGATTTAAAAAAGTATTTTTAGTAAGTGATAAATCACTAGTAGAAGCTGGTGTTACAAGTAAAGTAGAACAAATATTGAAAAATGCAGAAATTGAATATACTCTATATGATGAAATAAAACCAAATCCAACAATAAAAAATGTAACAGATGGTGTATCAGCTTGTAAAGAAGCTAAAGCTGATGTTATTGTTGCAGTTGGAGGAGGTTCAAGTATAGATACATCAAAAGGAATTTCGATAGTAATGACTAATCCAGATAGAGCTGATATAAAATCTCTAAATGGAGCATCAAATACAGTAAACAGAGGAATGCCAATAATAGCACTTCCAACAACAGCAGGAACAGCAGCAGAAGTTACAATTAATTATGTTATAACAGATGAAGAAAGGAAAATAAAAATGGTATGCGTAGATCCAAATGATATACCAATTGTTGCAATTGTGGATTCAGAATTAATGGCATCAATGCCAAAATCACTTGCAGCAGCAACAGGCATGGATGCATTAACACATGCGGTAGAGGGATATATTACAAAAGCACATAATGAAATATCAGATATGTTCCATATGAAGGCTATAAAAATGATATTCAAATATTTACCAGCAGCTGTAAATGATAAAAATCCAGAAGCAATTGATAAAATGGGTATAGCTCAATATATTGCAGGAATGGGATTCAGCAATGTTGGACTTGGAATAGTTCACTCAATGGCACATCAATTAGGAGCTGTATATGATACACCACATGGAATAGCAAATGCAATGTTATTGCCAACAGTTATGAGATTTAATGGACAAGACTCTGCAACAGCACAAAGATTTAGAGAAATTTTATGTGAAATAGGAAGACCAGATGCTGCTAATTTAAATGATCAAGATGTTATAAATACATTTGTATGGATGATTAGCGAACTTTCTAAAGCAGTTGGTATTACTCAAACAATTAAAGATTATGGTACTAAGGAAGAAGATATACCAATGCTTGCTGATAAAGCAATGGAGGATCCTTGTAAACCAGGAAATCCAAGAGAAGTAAGTAAAGAAGATTTTATTAGATTATATAAAGAAGCTATGTAATTTCTCCTAGTTACCTTAAAAGTGGGCCTCATATTTTGAGGTCCACTAATTTTAAAATTGTTTTTATTTATTGCAATAATTTTTCTAATTCTTTAATTTTATCTCTAATTTCAGCTGCTTTTTCAAATTCCATAGAAGTAGCATATTTAAGCATTTCATCAGTTAAAGTTGTTATAGTATTTTTAATATCATCAGTACTTTCCATTTTGAATTCAATTCCAATATCCTCTTGCTTAATTATACTAATATTATCTCGAATAGATTTATTAATAGTTTTTGGAATAATTCCATGTGCTAAATTATATTCTTCTTGAATTTTTCTTCTTCTATTAGTTTCAGAAATAGCCTTTTCCATAGAATCTGTAAGTTCATCTGCATACATTATAACGGTACCATTTGTATTCCTAGCAGCACGCCCAATAGTTTGAATTAAAGAACGCTCTGAACGTAAGAATCCTTCTTTGTCTGCATCAAGAATTGCAACTAAAGAAACTTCAGGAATATCCAAACCTTCTCTTAAAAGATTTATACCTACTAGAACATCGAATTCCCCAAGTCTTAAATTTCTTATAATTTCCATTCTTTCTAATGCTTTTATATCTGAATGCATATAATTTACTTTTATATCCAAACTTTGCAAATAAGAAGTTAAATCTTCGGCCATTTTTTTAGTTAGAGTTGTAACTAGAACTCTTTCATGTTTTTCTACTCTAATTCTAATTTGTTCGATTAAATCATCAATTTGATTAGTAACAGGTTTTACTTCAATTTTTGGATCTAAAAGACCAGTGGGCCTAATAATTTGTTCGACAACATTCTTTTTTGAGTGTTCTTTTTCATAATCAGCAGGTGTTGCACTAACAAATACAACTTGATTTATTCTTTGTTCAAATTCTTCAAATTTAAGAGGCCTATTATCATAGGCTGAAGGTAATCTAAAACCATAATTAACAAGAGAATCTTTACGTGCGTGGTCTCCATTATACATCGCTCTAACTTGAGGAATTGTGGCATGTGATTCATCTATTAGAAGTAAAAAATCTTTCGGAAAATAATCTAGTAGAGTATATGGAGGACTTCCAGCAGCTCTGTTACTTAAATGTCTTGAATAATTTTCTATTCCTTGACAAAAACCAGTTTCTTTCATCATTTCAATATCAAAATTAGTTCGTTCATCAATTCTCTGAGCTTCAATTAATTTATTGTTATCTTTAAAATATTTAATTCTTTCTTGCAATTCTTCTTCAATATTTATAATTGCTTTATCCAATTTATCTTTTTTTGTTACATATTGAGAGGCTGGTGGAATTAAGATATGTTTTCTTTCTCCAATAGATTTTCCTGTAAGTGGATTAATTTCAGAAATCTTTTCGATTACATCTCCCCAAAATTCAACTCTAACTGCACTTTCACTTTGAGAAGAAGGGTAAATTTCCAAAATATCACCTTTAGCTCTAAAAGTTCCTCTTTTGAAATCAATTTCATTTCTGGAATATTGCATTTCTACTAATTTTTTTAATACAGCATCTCTGGATTTATTCATTCCTTCACGTAAAGATAACATCATTTCTTGATAATCTTCTGGGTCACCTAATCCATATATACATGAGACTGATGCAACTATTATTACATCTCTTGTTTCAAATAAAGATAATGTTGCAGAATGTCTTAATTTATCAATTTCATCATTAATTGAGGCATCTTTTTCTATATAAGTATCTGAAGATGGAATATAACTTTCAGGTTGATAATAGTCGTAATAACTTACAAAATATTCAACATTATTTTCAGGAAAGAATTCTTTAAATTCTGAATAAAGTTGTCCGAGCAAGTGTCTTATTATGTGCCAAAACTAGTGTTGGCTTTTGAACTTTTTGTATAATATTTGCCATTGTAAAGGTTTTTCCGTGAACCTGTAACACCTAAAAGAGTTTGAAATTTTTTGCCTTGTTTAATTCCTTCTGCTAAATATTCAATTGCTTTAGGCTGGTCGCCTGTGGGTTTGTAATCTGAATGTAATTTAAACATATTTATACTCCTCTTATAATATAATTTATTAATATTTTATCATATATCTAGTTAAATTTGAATACTTTTTATTTTTAAGTTTATTTTTTGTATGAAATATAAGAAAGCACCCATTTAGGTGCTTTCTTAATACTACTTTTCCTCAAGATAATAATCATGCACAATGTCTCCCGACTTGGAGACTCCGGCTTTGATGTGGAATTTTTTGCCGATGGGGTGATGCTTTAAGTACTCTACAAGATATTCCTTTTCGGGAGTGGAAATATATATATGAAAAACTTCTCCCTTATTGTAAGTACTTAAAAAATTTTCTGTTTTTTGCACAACATCTTCAATTCTCTTATTAATAACTGCCATATTTATCATCCTTTCGAAGTGTATATATTAAATGTTACATTAATATTGTAACAAATTTACACTAAAATGTCAAATTTATGTAAATTTAAATTTATAATATATAAACAGGTTCTAAAATAAAAGTAACAGAATATAATATAGAAATAAAAGGAGATAGATAAAATGCAACAGATAAAATATTTAATGTTATTTTTGGTATTTGTGCTATCAACTCTAATTGGAAGATATATATCTAATAAATATGTATATAGGCTAAAAGAACTAGAAGAAATAAAAAATGCTCTAAATATATTCAAATCAAAAATAAAATTTACATATGAACCAATACCAGAAATATTTGATGAAATATCAAAAAATACTACAAATAATATATCAAAATTATTTGAAAATGCAGTAGAAATAATGAAAAATGAAACTGCAACAGTAGCATGGGAAAGAGCAATAGACAACTTTTCAGGTAATCTAAATAAAGAGGACAAGCATACTATAAAAACATTGTCAAAATTATTACGGAACAACTGATATTGAAGGACAATTAAGTCAAATAGAAGTAACAGAAAGTTTTTTAGGAGAACAAATTAGACAAGCACAAGAAGAAAAAAATAAAAATGAAAAGTTATATCAAAAATTAGGAATAACAATAGGATTAGCTATTGTAATTATATTAATATAAGTTTTAAAAATATTTAATATTATGGAGGGGATTTATATATGAGTATAGATTTATTATTTAAAATAGCCGCAATAGGAATTTTAGTAGCAGTATTATATCAAGTTTTAGTAAGGGCAGGAAGAGAAGATCAAGCAATGATGACAACACTTGCAGGTTTAGTTATAGTTTTAACAATGGTTATAAAAGAAATAAGCGGACTATTTGATACGGTAAGAACACTATTTAATTTATAAAAAGAGGTATTCATAAAATGGAAATAATAAAAATAATAGGGATTGCTTTAATTGCTTTAATTATAATAATAATGTTAAAACAATATAGACCAGAATATGCAATATTTATAAGTATATTGACAGGAGCATTAATTCTCTTTCTGGTAATGGACAGGTTAACGGGAATAATAAATTTAATCCAATCAATTCAAAATAAATATTCAATAAATACACAATTTATAGCACTTTTAATAAAAATTACAGGAATAGCGTTTCTTTCTGAATTTGCAGTAAGCATATGCAAAGATTCAGGAGAAGCTGCGATAGCAAACAAAATAGAACTTGGAAGTAAAATAATAATTATATCAATGTCAATACCAATAATTTCAAGCTTATTAGAAATTATACTAAAAATTTTACCATAAATAAGTAAAGATGTGTCCCTAATAGGACAAAAATGTCCCAAAAGAACCGTCCCCATGGGACATGGGACAGGAGGTAAGAAAATGTGAGAAAAAAAAAGAAAATAATAGTAGTATTAATAATATTTATATGTATTATTTTTAAAGTAACAATTTCATGTGGTGCTAACACAAATGAAAATAAAAACATAATAGAAAATCAGGAAGAAACATTTGGAATTAATTCATTTATAGAAAAATCAAAAGAATATAGTAGTGATTTTTTTAAAGATATAGACATAAATGAAATTTTAAATTCTGCTATAAAAGGAAAAATAGATAATTCTGATATATATAAAAGGATTATAAATTTGCTAGGAACAGAGGTACAAGCAGGAATAAAAAGTTTAGTGAGTATTTTAGTTATTATTATAATACATAGTATTTTAAAATCTATAAGTGAAAGCCTTGAAAATGATAATATATCAAAACTAATATATTATGTACAATATATTGCAATAGTAACAATTATCATGAGTAATTTTTCAGATATAATAAATTTAGTAAAGGAAACATCAACAAATTTAATAGGGTTTATGAATACGTTAATACCTGTTTTAGTATCCTTAATGTTATATACAGGAAGTATAACTACTACAAGTATATTAGAACCTATAATATTATTTATGATAAATTTTATAGGTAATTTAGTTCAAGATATATTAATACCAATAATATTAATAATTACAGCAATAAGTATAATTTCAAAAATATCTGATAATGTTCAGGTTGAAAAAATTGCAAAGTTTTTAAAATCAAGTACAGTTTGGTTTTTGGGATTAGTATTAACAGTATTTGTGGGAGTTGTATCTTTAGAAGGAACTTTAGCGAGTTCTGTTGATGGAATAACAGCAAAGACTGCAAAAACAGTTGTCAGTTCTGCTGTACCAGTTGTTGGGAAAATTTTAGGAGATGTCATAGATAGTGTATTAGGTTGTGGCGTTGTTTTAAAAAATGCAGTAGGTTTTTTAGGTGTAATAATTATTATTGGAATATGCATTTTGCCAATTTTAAAATTAACAGTTCTAACTTTTTCATATAAGTTAGTATCAAGCATTAGTGAAGTGGTTGCAGATGCTAAGATTGTAAAGTTATTAGACCAAATTGCAGATATTTTCAAAATATTGCTTGCTATTCTTATATCAATTTCTTTTATGGTTGTTATTGGAACGACTTTACTAGTGAAAATGTCAAATATAGGGATGATGTTTAGGTAATAATAAAAGAATGTTAAAAGGTGAAGATATGATTAATTTTTTAAGTACATGGGTGAAGAATTTAGCTTTGGCTTTAATTGTAGTTTCGATATTAGAAATGATTCTTCCAAATAACAAAACAAAAAAATATGTAAAAATGGTTATGGGACTGTATATATTGTTTAGTATAATATCGCCATTTATAGAAAATAGTAGTAAATTTAATATAGAAGATATATCTTTTTCAAAATACATCGAAGAAGTTTCTAGTACAGATGTGGAAGTAGATCAGACTTCAATGGATAATAGATTAAATGATATATATAAAGAACAACTTGAAGAAGATATTATTCAAAAGATAGAGAATAAAGGATATATAGTAGAAAAATGTAAGGTAACAGCACATATATCTGAAGAAGATGCAGGAATAGAAAGTATTATTTTAAAGATTAAAACAAAGGATGAACAAGATAATAAAAAAGCTTCTGTAGAAAATAAAATTGTTCAGGAAATTCGAAAAATACAAGTGAGTATTTCAAAAGATGATAATAATAAAAACTCTGATATAGAGGAAAATACAAATATTACAAAAACAGATATTAATACAATAAAAGAATTTTTAGTAAATGAATATGGGGTGAAGGAAGAATGTTTAAAGATAAGTTAAAATCAATTATGAATAAAAACGGAACTGAGGATAGTAGCAATAACAAGAAAAAAATAGAAAATATGGTATTTTTAGTAATAATATTAATTATTACTATAGTTATAATAAATTACATATGGAGTGGAAATAAAAATTCTAATAAAACAATAACAAATTCAGCAGGAAAACAGTTGGCAACAACAAAAAATAACAATATGCAAGACCAAGAATCAGACATAGTAAACAATAACAATAATTTAGAACAAAAATTAGAATCAATACTCAGTAATATAAATGGAGTAGGAAAAGTAAAAGTCTTTATTAATTATTCTGAATCAAATGAAATGGTTGCAATGTACAATGAAAATTCAAAGACAAGTGTGACAGAAGAGACAGATACTTCGGGAGGAACAAGGAAAGTAGAAGCAACAGATTCACAAAAGGAAATTGTGTATCAGGAAAATAATGGAGAAAAAACGCCTATTATTCAAAAAACAGTTGAACCTAAAATAGAAGGAGCTATTATTACAGCAGTAGGTGCTGCAAATATTAGTGTGAAAACTAATATAATTCAAGCTGTAGAAGCGGCAACTGGACTTGCAACACATAAAATACAAGTTTTTGAAATGTCCCAATAGGGACGGTTCTTTTGGGACATTTTTGTCCCATTAGGGACAGAGGTTTTAAAGAAAGGAGTTTTTTAAATGAAATTGTTTAAGAGAAATCAAGTTATAATTTATGTAATTGCCTTAATGTTAGTTGTAGCAGGGTATTTAAATTATACAACTACGAATGATTTGAATTCAGTAATTCAGACAAGTAGTGGGGAAGAGGAATTAGTACAAATGGCTAATATTGGAGATGCCCAATTAGTTAGTAGTAATGTATATGTAGAGGAAAATAATAATGAAAACAATTCAATGGTTTTAAATAGTGGAACAATAAATAATAATGTGAATGATAATAATACTATAGCTGCAAATAGTAATGTTACGAGAGAGGATAAAGATTATTTTTCGACTTCTAAACTAGAAAGAGATACTATGTATTCTCAAATGCTAGAAACTTATGAAAAAATTTTAAATAGTAGTAATTCTTTAGAAACTCAAAAACAGTCTGCTTCAGAAGAAATAACAAAAATTAATAATGTAAAAAATAGTATTATGATTTGTGAAAATTTGATAAAAACAAAAGGTTTTGATGATTTGGTGATTTTTGTTAATGGAGAGAGTGTTAGTGTTATTGTTGAAGATGAGCAATTAAGTCCAGAAGAGGTAGCTCAAATTCAAAATATTATTTCAAGGGAAATGAAAACAAAAATTGAAAATATACATATTTCAAATAAATAATTATTGTGATTTATTCACTTAAGCACAACTTTTTAAAAAAGTATTGTGCTTTTTTTATTTTAAATATATAATAAGTATACTGAAGGAGGAAAAAAATGAATTTTATAGAAAAAATTAAAAATCAAGCAAAAAAAGAAATAAAAACAATAGTATTACCAGAAGCAACAGATATAAGGACACTAAAAGCAACAGAAACAGTACTAAAAGAAAAATATGCTGATATAATTTTAATAGGCAATAAAGAAGAAATAATGCAAATTGCAAAAAATAATAATGTAAACATAAATGGGGCAAAAATAGAAGACCCCAAAATATCGAAAAATTATGATAAATATGCTAATTTATTATATGAGTTAAGGAAATATAAGGGAATGACAATAGAAGAAGCAAAAGAATTAGCTATAGACCCAGTATATTTTGGAATGCTTATGGTCAAAGATGAAGAAACAAAAGCAGATGGATTAGTTTCAGGAGCAATACACTCAACGGCTGATACTTTAAGACCAGCATTGCAGATACTAAAAACAGCACCAGACACAAAATTAGTTTCAGCATTTTTTGTTATGGTAGTACCAGATTGCGAATATGGAGCAAATGGAACATTTATATTTGGAGATTCAGGATTAAATGCAAATCCAAATCCAGATGAATTATCAGAAATAGCAATATCATCAAGTAAAAGCTTTGAACAATTGGTAGGGGAAGAACCAAAAGTAGCAATGCTTTCTTATTCAACATATGGAAGTGCAAAATCAGAATTAACAGAAAAAGTAATAGAAGCAACAAAAATATTAAAAGAAAAAGCACCAAAACTAAAAGCGGATGGAGAATTACAATTGGATGCAGCAATTATACCAGAAATTGCAAAATCAAAAGCACCTGGAAGTGAAATTGCTGGAAATGCTAATATATTAATATTTCCAGATTTAGATGCTGGAAATATAGGATATAAATTAGTACAGAGATTAGCAAAAGCGGAAGCTTATGGACCATTATGTCAAGGAATTGCTAAACCTGTAAATGACTTATCAAGAGGCTGTAGTTATCAAGATATAGCTGGAGTTATCGCAATTACAGCAGTACAAGCACAAAAATAAAAGGAGGATTTGATATGAAGATTTTAGTATTAAACTCAGGAAGTTCATCATTAAAATATCAAGTAATTGATATGGATACAGAAGAAATGCTAGTAAAAGGATATTTTGAGAGGATAGGACAACAAAACTCGTTTTTAACGCATAAAGTATATGGGGAAAAACATAAATTTGAAAAACATGTAGAAAATCATGAACAAGCATTAAATTTTATTTTTACAAGATTAACTAATGACCATTATGGAGTAATAAAAAGCCTAGATGAGTTAGGAGGAATTGGACATAGAGTTGTTCAAGGAGGAGAAAAATATTCTGAACCAGTATTAATTACAGATGAAGTTATAAAAGAAATACGAAAAGCAAGTGATTTAGCACCATTACATAATCCAGCAGCAATTTTAGGAATAGAAGCATGTAGAAAAATAGCTCCACACATACCAATGGTAGCAGTATTTGACACAGCATTTCATCAAACTATGCCTAAATCAAGATATATATATCCAATACCATATGAATATTATAAAAAGTATGGAATAAGAAAATACGGAGCACATGGAACTTCACATCAATATGTTGCATATAGAGTCGCAGAAATAATGAGAGAAGATATAAAAGATTTAAAAATAGTTAATTGTCATTTAGGACAAGGAGCAAGTGTGTGTGCAATACAAAATGGTGAATCAGTAGAAACAAGCATGGGATTAACACCATTAGGCGGAGTACCAATGGGAACAAGAAGTGGAGATTTAGACCCATCAGTAGTTACATATATAATGAAAAAAGAAAATTTGACACCTGTACAAATGGAAGATGTTTTAAACAAAAAATCAGGGGTATATGGAGCATCAAGAGGAGTATCAGTGGACTTTAGAGATATAGAAAATGAAGCTTTAGCAGGTGGAACTCATGCTCAATTAGCTTTAGATATATATCATTATGATGTAGCAGCATATGTGGCGAAATGTGCAGTAGCTATGGGAGGAATAGATGTACTTACATTTACAGCAGGAGTTGGAGAAAAAGGACCTCTTTCAAGAAAGGCAATTTGTGAGCAACTTGGATTTTTGGGAGTTAGAATAGATGATGAAAAAAATCAAATAAGAGGAGAAGAGGTTGAAATATCAACAATAGACTCAAATGTAAAAGTATTTGTAATTCCAACAAATGAAGAATTAATGATAGCAAGGGAAACAAAAAATTTAGTCAAATAAATGAGGGATTACGGGGCCACCACACAAAATCCCTCTTAAGGAAAAACATAAATATATAATATATAAATAAGATAAGAGGGATTTTGTGTGGTGGCCCCGTAATCCCTCTTTAGAAGGAGAATTGAGAATGAAAATATTAGTATTAAATTGTGGTAGTTCATCACTAAAATATCAATTAATAAACATGGAAACAGAAGAAGTTATGGCTTCTGGAAAATATGAAAGAATAGGAGAAAAAGAAGCATTTATAACACATAAAGTAAATGGACAAAAAATAGAAATCAAAAATCCAGCATTTAATCATTCAGAAGCAATTGATTTCACTTTGAAACAATTAACAAATCCAGAATATAAAGTAATAGATAGCTTGGATGAAATAAATGCAATTGGACATAGATTGGTTCATGGAGGAGAGAAAATATCTGAATCTGTTGTAATAGATGACAAGGTTGAAGAAGTCTTAAAGGAATATACAGATTTAGCACCATTACATAATCCAGCATGTATATTAGGAATTGAAGCGTGCAAAGAAGTTATGCCAGGAAAACCAATGGTAGGAGTATTTGATACAGCATTTCATCAAACAATGCCAAAAGATAAATTTATTTACCCAATACCATATGAATATTACAAAAAATATGGAGTAAGAAAATATGGATTTCATGGAACATCACATATGTTTGTTTCACAAAGACTTGCAGAAATTGAAAATATAAATTTAGAAGGAACAAAAATTGTAACATGTCATTTAGGACAAGGTGCAAGTATATGTGCAATAAAAGATGGTAAATCAATTGATACAAGTATGGGATTAACACCACTTGGTGGACTCCCAATGGTTACAAGAAGTGGAGATTTAGACCCATCAGTTGTAACATATATAATGAAAAAAGAGAATGTAACACCTGTACAAATGGAAGATTTATTAAATAAAAAATCAGGATTATCAGCAATGTCAAACTTAGAACCGGATTTTAGAGTAATTGAAAATAAAGCAAATGATGGTGATGAAGATGCAAAATTGGCTGTTGAGAATTTTAATTATTCAATTGCAAGTTATGTTGCAAAATATGCAGTTGCAATGAATGGTGTTGATTATATTATATTTACAGGTGGAATTGGTGAAAATCAAATTAATATACGTAAAGGCATTTGCCAAAAACTTGAATTTATGGGTGTGAAATTAGATGCAGATGAAAATAATATGAGAGGCGAAGAAAAGGTTATTTCTAAACCTGATTCAAGAGTTAAAGTTTATGTTATTCCTACAAATGAGGAATTAATGATAGCTAAAGAGACACTAAGACTTATTAAATAAAATATAAATTAAATTATGAAAAAATATTTGTAAAGGATATTTTTATTGACAAAAAAACAAGAAAATGTACAATTAAAAAGAAAAAATAAATTGAGTCAAAAAATATTGACTAGAAAGAAGAAAAAGTGGAAAATAAAGTAGATATTTTATTAACAACATATAATACAAAAATAGAATATTTAAAAATACAAATAGATAGCATATTAAAACAGACATATAAAAATTTTACATTAATCATATCAGATGATTGTTCTCCGAATGAAAATGTAAGAGAAATCTTAAAAGAATATGAACAAAAAGACAATAGAATAAAATTATATTTTCAAGAGAAAAATTTAGGATATACTAAAAACTTTGAATTTGTATTAACAAAATCTGAGGCGGATTATATTGCATTTAGTGATCATGATGATATTTGGTATCCAAATAAAATAGAAGAAAGTATAAAATTTTTAAAAGAAAAAAATGTAGACTTGGTGTATTGCGATGCTAAACAAATCAATGCAAAAGGTGAGGTACTTCATGAGAGTTACTTAAGATATAAAAATATGCCAATAATTAATGAAAAATATCATAAAGATATATTACCATTTTCAAGACATATAGCAATTGGATGTAGTCAAGTATTCACAAAAAAAGTTAAAGAATTAATGTTACCATATACAGATAATACAATTGCACATGACTGGCATTCACTATATATTGCAAATAATCTAAAAGGAATTTATTGTATAGACAAGCCTTTATTTGAATATAGACTTCATGGAAACAATGCTTTTGGCGGTAGAAGCTTTAAACAAAATGTAGAAATATGGAAAAGAGAGAATGGAAATAAATACGAATCATATTTAAAATATAGATATCATGCAATAACAGAAACATATCTAGCAGGAGTATTAATGTGCAAAGGCTATAGTAATAAAATAATAAATAATAAATTACAAAAACAAGAAGATCAGATTATAAAGTATTTTGAACAAGCACAAAAAAATAAAATCATTTATTTTCCTATACATAAGTATTTCAAATATTTATATTTTAAAGGAATTGGAAAAAGAGCAATAAAAGAAATTATGATTTTACATTTTCCATTAATTAGCTACATTGTTTTTGCTATTTCATAGTTTTAAAAAGATAATATATATTAATTAAGGGGGATAACCAATGAATAAAATAAAAAACGAAAAAAACTTCAAAATCTTTTATATATTGACACTAATGTTAGCATTAATACTAGGTTGCATGGGAAATAAATATGGAGCAGATAAGCAGGAACAAAAAATAAGTGATGAAAAACAGATAAGTGTTATGTATAATACTCATATACAAAATATAGGATGGGAAAAAGATTTTTCTAAAATGGATGGTCAAACATCAGGAACAGAAGGAAAATCACTAAGAGTAGAAAGTATAAAAATAAAATTAGAAAATGCGGAAGGAATATCAATTAAATATCAAACACATATTCAAAATTTGGGTTGGCAAAACTGGAAAAAAGATGGAGAAATGTCAGGAACAGAAGGGAAGTCTCTAAGACTAGAAGGTATAAAAATAGAATTAGAGAATACTGAGAAATATAGCGTTATGTATAGAACACATATACAAAATATAGGATGGCAAGATTGGAAAAGTGATGGAGAATTTGCAGGAACAGAGGGACAATCTTTAAGATTAGAGGCTATAGAAATAAAAATAGTGAAAAAGAAAACAAAATTTTTATTAAATATTGATACAGATTTACAAAATACAACTTTTGATAAAAATGGAATCCATATAGAAGGATGGAAATTAGCAACAGAACCGAATACAAGATTAGAAGTATATATAGATAATAAAAAGATAGATGATAAGTATATAAAATATACATATAAATATGCACTAACATCAATAATAAAAGGATATGGAACAGCAAAAGATAATCCAATTCCAAACTTTGATATAGATATACCTACATCAGATATAGCTACAGGAACTCATAAAATAGAAATTAGTTTTATAACTTCAGATAATGTAATTTTAGAAAAAATAACTCAAAATATAAAAATTGACAAAAGTATAAAATCAATATTAAACATAGATACAACTTTACAAAATACTACTTTTGATTGTGAAAAAATCCATATAGAAGGATGGAAATTAGCAACAGAGCCTAATACAAGACTAGAAGTATATATAGACAATCAAAAAATAGATGATAAGTACATTAAATATGCATATAAATATGCACTAACATCAATAATAAAAGGATATGGAACAGCAAAAGATAATCCAACTCCAAATTTTGATATTGATATACCACTAAATATATTAGAAGATGGAAAACATAAAATAAAGATCAAATTTTTAACTTCAGATAATACAGTATTAAAAGAAACAGAAAATGATATTATAACAGATAATAATTTTTTTAGAATGCATATAGAAACAATATTTGATAGAACCTTTATAACTAATGAAGTTCATTCAATATCTGGATGGGTAATGACAAATAGCAAGCAACAAAATATAAAATTAATAATAGATGGACAATATCAAAAAAATGAATTTAAAAGAACAAAAAGACAAGATGTTCTAAACTATTTTAATAATGTATATTTGGAAGAAAATCCAACACCAGGATTTAGTACTGATATTGATTTTTCAAAATTTTCAATAGGACAACATCAAATAATTGTAGGAATATTTGATGAAAATGACAAAAAAATAGGAGAAACAGTATTAAATATAACTATAAGAAAGAAAATAACATATGAAGAAGGAAACTATGGTAAAAGTGCATATGCAGAAATAGGAGATTCAAGAGGTTCAAATTTAAAATATTATAGATATGGTGATGGACCTAATGTATTTTTTGCAACATTTTCAGTTCATGGATTTGAAGATAACTGGGATAAAGATGGTGTAGAATTAACGTACATAGCAAATAAATTTTATGAAACTTTAAAAAATGATTATAAAGAGAATTACGATTTTGCAAATAAATGGACAATATATATTTTACCAACAGTAAATCCAGATGGACAAAAATATGGATATACAAATTATGGACCAGGAAGAACTACAATGTATAGTGAAGCACCAGGTAATAAAGGGATAGATTTAAATAGATGCTGGAAATATTCAGGATTTAATGCAAATGCAAATTCAAGAAATTATGCTGGAACAGAACCATTTCAAGCATATGAAGCACAATATCTAAGAGATTTTTTACAAAATCATAAATCACAAAATGGCCAAACTATTTTAGTAGATTTACATGGCTGGTTGCAACAATTGATAGGAGATAGGCAAATTGGAATGTATTATGCAGTACAATTTCCAGAAAATAATGGATATGCATTAGACAGATATGGAGATGGATACCTAATAAATTGGGCAAGAACAGCACTTGCAAGCAACGGAAGATTAGCAAGAACATCATTAATAGAGTTGCCAGATGGTTCATATAACCATCAATCTGTTATAAACAGAAAATTTGCAGAAAGATATATACAAGCAACATTATCAATGTTACATGGAATTATATAGAAAGGAATTTAAGGGAACATGAAAACAAAATTAAAACAAATTATAGTTATAATAATAATTGTATTAATTTTACTAGTGTTCTCAATTTTCTTAATTTATAAAAATAAATCAGAAAAAAAAGAGAACAAAAATAGTATAGAAGAAAATCAAATTATTTCTGAATTAAAAAATGAAACAGGAATTACTGGAAATGAAGAAATATATGAAGTAATAAGCGAAGATAATAATACATCAACCTTAAGTGTGAAAGAAGATGTAAAATTTAAAGTTGCTTTAGCTGGAATGTTTAAGGGTGGAAAGCCGGAATTTGAAGAACTTGATAAAATAGTTGATAAAAATAACTTAATAAAAACAGGTATTTATATATCTGAAAATTCAAGAGAAAAATTTTTAAGCTTGGTACAAAAGTTTACACAAAATACGTATAAAATAAATGAAGATGGATATATTGAATATGAAAGTACTCAAGATGGAAATATAAATGACAAGAAATTAAAAGGTATTATGGATTCAGATAGATTATTAATTATTAGTTTTTCAGATGTATGTTATACGATAGATGATGTAAGTGGAAATATAATTGATTATCCTTTTGAACTAATGGATCCTTATCAAATTACTCAGATCTATAAAAGTGGAAATAAATCTATTGCTTTTGTAACAACAAATTCAAAGAAAAAAATAAGTGATGAAGATATTTTTAATGAATTATTAACATTATAAAAACTAATTTTTTTGAGCCAGAAAAGGCTCTTTTTTGTTTCTGATTATTGGTAATATACTCTTGCTCAGGGGGAACAGCTCTTAAATATTTAATATATTTGTTCATTACATTTGCTAAAAATTTATAATTGTTTATCTTGAGCCTCTTTCACTCAGGCTCTCAAAATTTTTTCTTTAACTATGAAGAAATTCAAAGTGCAACTGGAATGAACATAGAAATTCTTAAATTTTTTATGGAAAGAGTTCACTTTAGTGGAAAGGGGCCATAAAAAATTTATAGAATTTCTGGCGAATGAAAGACAGCCTATGAATTTATGAATAGTAAAGAAAAAATTTTTTGCCCGTGAACATTTCTCAAGATAAGCAATAACAAATTTTAAAGCTCATTCCATTCAAGCATATATTAAATATTTAAGAGCTGTTCCCCCTGAGCAAGAGTATATTATCAAAAACTAAAACTTAAAAGAGGCTTTTTTATTGACAAAATAACAAATTAAATATACAATATACATGTCAAAATTGGAAGAAAAAGGAGCAAAATTGATGGAATTTATAAAATCAATAATAAATAATAAAAAAATACTATGGAGGCTAGGAAAAAATGACTTTAAAAATAGATTTGCAAGTACAAGTTTAGGAAGTATATGGGGATTTTTACAACCATTTGTATTTATGATGATGTATGTTGTTGTATTTCAATTTATATTTAAAACAACAGGAGAAGGAGGTTCTCCATATGTAGTATGGTTTTTGCCAGGTATGGCAATGTGGATGTGTTTAAATGATAATATTATGGGAGCAAGTGGTTCTATAAGAGCATATGCATACTTAGTAAAAAAAGTAGTATTTCCTGTAGATATAATACCAATGATAACAATAATAGGGAATAGTTTGGTATCAATATTTCTATTTATATTAGCTGCGGTGGTATGTGCAATATTTGGATATTTTCCAAATATATTAAGACTTATTTATGTTTTATTCTCAGCATATGTATTTATAATTGCAATAACTAGATTTACATCAGCTATAACGACATTAGTTCCAGACTTTTCAAACCTACTATCAATATTAATGCAACTATTTTTTTGGGCAACACCAGTAGTTTGGGGATTAACACAATTAGCAGGACATAGCTTAATATTAAAAATTATGAAATGTATACCATTTACATACCTTGTAACAGCATTTAGAGAAACATTTATGGGAGGAACCAATATAATTATTGCCGGACATGGCATTTATACATTAATTTTTTGGATAATTACAATTGCAATATTTATATGGGGAAATCATATATTCAACAAAAATAAAAAAGATTTCGCAGATGTTTTATAAAATTTAGGAGTAGAATATGGAAGAAAAAATAGATGTTCTTTTGGCAACATATAATGGAGAAAAATATTTAAATGAACAAATAAAAAGTATACTAAATCAAACATATAAAAATATAAGATTAATAATATCAGATGATTGCTCAAAAGATAATACAAGAAAAATTTTAGAAGAATATGCAAAAAAAGATGATAGAATAAAATTATATTTTCAAGAAAAAAATTTGGGATATGTGAAAAATTTTGAATTTCTTTTAAAACAAGTAGAAAATAAATACTATATGTTGTCAGATCAAGATGATGTATGGTTAAATAAAAAAATAGAAAAATCAATACAATTCTTAAAAGAAAATAATGCAGATTTAGTTTTTGGTGATTTAGAAGTTGTGGATCAAAATTTAAATACAATATATCAATCTTTTGGAGATTTTATGCTTTTAAATAACAAAATAAAGAAAACTATAGATTCATATACTGTAAATTATTTATATAACTGTATAACTGGTTGTACTGTATTATCCAAAAAGGAATTTATCCCAAATATCTTACCAATTCCAAAAGATTCAAAATATGTTATACATGACCATTGGATAGGATTAATGGTGTCAGTACATGGCGGAAAATTGGCATATATGAATGAAAAATATATAAAATATAGACAACATGGAAATAATCAGATAGGCACTAAAAAGATTTCTCATGGATTTACTACATTAGAACAGGTTAGAAAATTGTTTATAGATGTAAAATTAGGAATTTTTAGAACATATGTAAATAACAATGAAAGGTTTCCAGAAGAAATACAAAAACTTAATACTGAAGCACTAGATTATTTTAAAATGGTAGAACAAAAGAAAAACTTTAATTTTAAAAATTGGAATGTATATTATAAATTATATAAAAATGAAAAACTAGGTTATTACATTTTGAATTTTATTATAATGAATATGCCATTTATAGGAAAATATCTTTTTAAAATAAGACTTTGGATATTAAAATTAATGAAAAAAAGATAGGAGGATTATAGTGTGGGACAAGAAGAAACTGTAATAAAAATTGAAAATCTTACTAAAGAATATAAGATGTATAAAACAAAAAAAGATAGACTAGTAGAAGCAATATTACCAGGATGTCAAAGACATGATACTTTTAAAGCAATGGATAATTTGAATTTAGAAGTAAAAAAAGGTGAAGTACTTGGAATATTAGGAAAAAATGGAGCTGGAAAATCAACTTTATTAAAAATGGTTACAGGAGTAGTTACACCAACTAGCGGAACAATTGAGACAAAAGGTAAAATAAGTTCTTTACTAGAATTAGGAACAGCCTTTAATATGGAACTAACTGGAATAGAAAATATTTATCAACATGGACAAGTAATGGGGCTTACAAATGAACAAATTGAAGAAAGAAAACAAGAAATAATAGACTTTGCTGATATTGGAGACCACTTATATCAACCAGTAAAAACATATTCTTCAGGTATGTTTGCAAGACTTGCATTTTCATGTGCTATAAATGTAGATCCTGAAATTTTAATAGTTGATGAAGTTTTATCAGTTGGAGATATGGCGTTTCAATTAAAATGTTTCAAAAAATTTGACCAATTCAAGAAAAAAGGAAAAACAATTTTATTTGTAACACATAGTATTACAGATGTATTAAAAAATTGTACAAGAACTATAATAATAAATTCTGGAAAGAAAATATTTGATGGTGGAGTAAAAGAAGGGGTAGAAAAATACAAAAAAATAATAGTTGGACTAGATGATTCAATAAAAAAGAAAGAGCAAACCGCTTCAGATAAAGACTTTAAAAAAGAACAAGATGGAGAAACATGGAAATCACATTTTAATCAAAATAATAATATAATAGAATATGGAAATGGACAAGCAGATGTTATAGATTATGGGATTTTTGATGAAGATGGAAATTATTTGCAATCAATAGACAATAAAAAAGATGTTATATTAAAATCAAAAATAAAATTTAATGACAACATAAATGAACCAATTTTTACAATGACTTTAAAAGATTTTAATGGATTAGAAATATGTGGAACAAATACATTAATAGAAAAAATTGCAACAGGAAGCTATAAAAAAGGAGATATAGTTGAAGTTGAATTTAAAACAAGATTAAATGTTGCACCAAATAAATATACATTATCATTTAGTTGTACACACTTTAAACCAAATGGAGAACTAGAAGTATTAAGCAGAAAATATGATGCATTATTAGTAGAAATAATATCTTCAAAAGAGTATGTAGGAATATTGAGTTTAGATACCGATATTAGTATAAAAGCTATTAATTAGAGAAATATTTATATATAAATAATAGAAGATTTTGTATGAAATGAGGATAATATGAAATTAAATTTTAAATATTATGAAAACGATATTTATTATAATACTGGAAAAGATGAAGAAAAAATAATTGAATATATAAAAAACAATAATCCAGAAACATATGAAAAAATATTAGAAAAAGATTTGTCAGATGAAATAATCTTAGCATTATCAAGCATAAGAAATAACATAGTATATGCTTATGATTTTAAACCAAATGCAACAATTTTAGAAATAGGAGCACATTTTGGAGAAGTAACAAGTTTATTGTGCCAAAAAGCTTCAAAAGTAACTGCTATTGAAAGTGTAAAAAATAGGGCAGAAGCAATTTCAAAAAGATGTGAAAATAAAGAAAATTTAGAAATATTAGTCGGAAATGTAAAAGATATACGATTAGAAGAAAAATATGATTATATAACTTTATTTGGAATTTTAGAATATGCTCAAGTATTTTTTGATACAGAAAATCCAGCACTTGATTTAATAAAGTATTGCAAACAATTATTAAAGGAAGATGGAAAAATACTAATTGCTACAAATAATAAATTTGCTTTAAGATCATATGTTGGTGATATTGATGAATGCACAAAAAACACATTTGATTCAATAACTGGATATAAAAGTAGTAAAAAAACATATAAATTAGGCAAAAAAGAAATAGAAGATATATTAATGGCTTCAGGATTAGAATATTATAAATTTCTATATTTATTACCAGACTACAAATTACCGAATATAATATTTTCAGATGAATATTTACCAAGCAGCTCAAAAATAAATGCATATTTTCCTTATTATAAAGATGAAAGCTATATATTTTTTAGTGAAGTTGATGGGTATGATGCAATAATAAAAGAAAATAGAGAATTATTCAAATTTTTTGCAAATTCATATTTTATAGAAGCATCACAAACCAAATTTTATAATGCTACAAGATATGTATCATTTAATAATTATAGAAAAAAGAAATATAGATTAATGACAAAAATAAAAACAGATACTGTAGAGAAAACATATACAAATTCAGAGTCAGAAAAACACATTAAGAACATAAAACAAAATATTCAAGATTTAAAAGAAGACGGCATAGAATTATTAGATAAGTATGAAGATGGAAAAATTGTTAGTAAATATATAAGTGATAAATTGGTATCCCAAAAAATAAGTGACAATATAGATAAAAAAGAATATATTATTAATTTATTAAAAAAATTTAAAGAACAAATATATAGTAAAAGTAAGGAATATGATGAAAAAGAAAAAACTGTATTTGATAAATTTTTACCAGAAGCAGACAAAGAAACAATTAAAAAATTCCATTATTTAAAAAATGGATACTGGGACATGATATTTAAAAACTGTTTTTTAATAGAAGATAAATTTATATTTTTTGATCAAGAATGGGAAGAAAAAAATATACCTGCGGAATTTTTAATATATAGGTGTATAACAAATATTGAAAAACTTAGAAATAAAATAGAAGAATATGAAGTATATGAAGAAATGGGAATAAAAGAATATATTGAATTGTTCGAAAAATTGGACAACAAAATTTCAAGTGAAATATTTGATAATAAAATTTTTGAATTATACACTAGACAACATATTAATCCTATATATGAAAATGGAAAATTAAAAGATGAACTAAATGCAGAAAAAAATAAAACCAAAGAACTTGAAAAAAGCATAAATAATTTGTCTAATGAGATATTTCAAAAAGATACAGAAATAGGTGATTTAAAAAAATCTCTAAATAATATTTATGAATCAAAAACTTGGAAAATTATAAGAAAGTTAAATAAATTGTTAAATAAATAATGGGGAAGGAAAATAATATTATGAAAACAATAAAAAGAATATCTATAGTATTAAAAAATGAAGGAATAAAAGGTGTTACAAAAAGATTATATTTAAAATTTAATAATGAAGAAAAGAAAGAATATTATAAATGGATAAAACAAAATACTCCAACAAAAAAAGAAATAGAAGAACAAAAAAAATATCAATTTGAAATAAAGCCTAAAATAAGTATAGTTATACCATTATACAATACTCCTAAAAAATTTTTGCTAGAATTAATAAAATCTGTGCAAAATCAAACATATACCAATTGGGAATTATGTTTAGCAGATGGAAGCACAAAGCCATTAGATTATTTGAATGGAATTATAGAAAAAGATAAAAGAATAAAATATAAAATATTAGATGAAAATAAAGGAATATCTGGAAATACTAATGAAGCATTAAAATTAGCAACAGGAGATTTTATTGCATTACTTGACCATGATGATTTAATACCAGTAAATTCATTGTTTGAGATAGTAAAAACAATTAATGAAAATAAAGATGTAGAATACATTTTTACTGATGAAGATAAATTTACAGATATTAATAAAAAAACTAGATATGAACCAAATTTTAAACCAGACTATTCTTTTGATACATTAACAAGTTATAATTATATTTGCCATTTTAGTATATTTAAAAAAGAATTGATGGACAAGTTAGGTGGATTTAAAGATGAATTTAATGGAAGTCAAGATTATGATTTAATTTTAAGAGCAGTTGAAAATGCAAAAAAAGTTGTACACATTCCTAAAATTTTATACCATTGGAGAGTACACCCAAATTCAACAGCAGGAAATGCAGAATCAAAACCATATTGTTACGAAGCTGGAAAAAATGCTGTTCAAGAACATTTAAATAGAAAAGGGCTAACTCGGAGCAAAAGCAGAATATGGAGTTGCAATAGTAAGAAACAGGGTTGTATATGAAGTAAAAAATGAAGAAAAAGTAACAATTATTTTATATTTACAAGATAATAGAATTAATTTGGAAAAATTAAATGAAGATATAAACAAAATAACTTATAAAAATTATGTAATAGTATTATTAAATACAAAAGAAATTTCAGACAATAAAGATTATAAAAAATTGATTTCTAATGATAAAATAGTACAATCAATAGAAATAAAAAAAGAAAATTTAATAAAAGAAATTAACCAAAAGATTAAAGAAAGTGCATCAACTCAAATAGTAATAGCAAAAGATATACAAGATATAAAAACATCAGATTTTATAGAACAATTATTAGGATTTATGCAAAGAGATAAAAATGTTGGAGTAATATCACCTAGAATAATACACAAATATACAAGTTCACAATATAATGGAACAGTATATGGAATAGACAAAGATAAAATCGGATATTTAGATTATATAGATGTAGCAGGAAGCTTTGGATATGTAACAAGAGGAGCTGTTGTAGAAAACTATTCTATAATAAAATCTGAATGCATAATGACATCTAAAGAAAATATAGAACAAGTAGAATATTTAGATGAAAACATGGACTATTCAGATGCAATTTCTGATTTGTCATTTGAATTATTTAAACATCAAAACAAATTAAATATAATAAATCCTCATATTGAATTAGAAACATTAGAAATAACAGAAAAAGAAGGTAAGAACTTATTTTTTAAAAAATGGGAAAAAGATTTAAAAATTCCAGATCCAAATTACAATATTAATTTAAAATTTGAAAAAGGAAAGTTATTTCAAATTTAATTTTTGAAGGGAAGGAAATAGAATAATGAAAATAGATATATTAATGGCAACATACAATGGTGAAAAATATTTAAGAGAACAAATAGATAGTATATTAAATCAAACATTTAAAGATTTTAATTTAATAATTTGTGATGACTGTTCAAAAGATTCAACATGGCAAATTTTAGAAGAATATCAGAAAAAAGATAGTAGAATAAAAATAATTAAAAATGAAAAAAATTTAGGGTATAATAAGAATTTCGAAAAATTATTAAGTTTTGTGGAATCAGATTATTTTATGCTTTCAGATCAAGATGATTTTTGGCTAGAAAATAAGGTGGAAGAATCTTATAAAAAGATAACATCTGAAAAATTAAATCTAGTTTGTTCTGACCTAGAAGTTGTAAATGAAAACTTAGAGACAATACATCCTTCAATGTGGGAATTTTGGCCAGATTATAATATTAAAAAGAAAATAAAAAAATCAAGAGATTATAGAAGCTGTTTAATGACAAATTGTATAACAGGATGCACTACTATAATTAACAGCAAGTTAATACCTAAATTGGTACCACTGCCAGGATATCCAATTGTACATGATTGGTGGATTGGTTTAGTTGCAGGTTCAGAAGGTGATATTGGATATATAGAAAAACCATTAATAAAATATAGACAACATGGAAATAATCAAATTGGATATGTAACAACAAAAACTATTTATAAATTTTCAGGAGCTTTAAGAAGACACTTAATAAATAATCATATACAAATATTAGAAGTATTACAACAGAGAAAAGATGTATTGAATCCAGATTTAGAACCAGTAGTAGAAGAAGGAAAAAAATATTTAAAATCAATTTTAAATACACGTTTTATTGTGTTTAAAAACAAAAAAGCTTTTAGAAATTTATATAAATATGAAGAGGATAAATATATAAAACAAATATCATTAATGTACAATTATCCAATATTTGCAAAAATATATAGAGTATTTTATGTCATTAAAGTAAAATTATTTGATGAAAGAATAGGAGTGGGGAACTTGATTAAAAAAATTATAAAAACATATATGCCATTTATATATAAACCAATACATGAAAAAAGAATGAAAAAAGCTATGAATGAAGGTGGAGCATTAACATATAATTATGATGTTAATGAAGATGATTATAAAGCTATAATGAATCAATTGTATAGCAATTTTGAAAAACCAGAAAAGAAAGAAACATTTGTTGCTTATAATAGTACACCATATAAAAGAACTGACAAAGATTTAAAAATGATAGCACATTATTTGCCACAATTTCATACTTTTCCAGAAAATGAAGAATGGTGGGGAAAAGGATTTACAGAATGGAATAATGTGACAAAAGCAACACCTCATTTTGTAGGACAAATGCAACCTAAACTACCACATGACATAGGATTTTATGATTTAAGCCAAAAAGAAACTATTAAAAAGCAAATTGAACTTGCAAAACAATATGGAATTTATGGATTTTCAATTTATTATTATTGGTTTGATGATCATAGATTAATGGAAAAACCACTAGATATAATCTTAGAAAATAAAGATTTAGACATAAACTTCTGTATAAATTGGGCAAATGAAAACTGGACAAAAAGATGGGATGGCGGAGATAAAGAAATTTTAATGGCCCAAACATATGATGAAAATAAATTAATTGATTGTGTTAAAGACATGGAAAAATATATAAGAGATGAAAGATATATTAAAGTTGATGGAAAACCATTAATCATAGTATATAAACCAGCATTAATTCCAAATGTAGAAATAATGATAGAAAATTGGAGAAAATATTTAAGAGACGTTGGAATTGGTGAAGCATATATAATGGCAGTAAAAACTTTTGATATAACAGACAGTTATAAAAATATATTTGATGGATTTGTAGAATTCCCACCATTCGGAATGGAAATAAAAGTTATGAATAACAAATTAAAATTTTTCAATAAAGAATTTAAAGGTGTTGTTTATGACTATAAGAGAATGGTTGATGAAAAATCATATTTAAGACCATTTGACCACAAATTATATAGAGGAATTTTCCCGGCTTGGGACAACACTGCAAGAAGACAATTTACACCAGATATTTTCTGGGGTTCAACACCATCATTATATGAAACATGGCTATCAGATTTAGCAGAAGAAACAATAAATAATGATAAATTAGATGAAAAGATGATATTTATAAATGCTTGGAATGAATGGGCAGAAGCAGCATGCTTAGAACCTGACAGAAATTATGGTTACGCATATTTACAAGCTACTAGAAATGTACTTGATAAATATAAAACAAAATAGTAGGAGAAAAAAATGGAATTAAAGAAGATAAATTTTGAAAAAAAACAAATTTTAAAAATTTTGACTATTGCCATATATGTGGTATCAATATTAATTTACGAAATAGGAATTTGCAATGGACAAGCACTTTTTAATAATGAAAAAATATCTTATAATTTTTCGTTATGTAGGGTAGTAATTTATGCAATATTTTTACTACTGCTATTTAAGAATATTGATAAATTTACAGCAAATGCAATTGACTCTTTAAAATTAAAAAGCAAAAAAGTTATATTAGGAATATATATTCCAGTAGCCATAATTACAATAATATATGTTTTAATAAAATGGATATCAATATACAAAGCATTAACATTAACATTAGTATTACTTATGGGATTATTATTTATAATATATATATCATCAGACTATATAAAAAATACGATAATACTTACATGTACATTGGGAATAATGTTTACATTTACAACGGATTTTCATCATTCAATAGATGAAAAAAAACATATAATGTCAGCTGTAAATTTAGCAAATGGAAATTTTAATTATGCCAAAAAACCATTAAATGAACCAGCATATAATAATATTATATTCAATTGTGATATAGATTCTTTTATACAATTTTATGCCAGAAGATACGAACCAGCATTAACTGATGAATGGAACAGAACAGAAGATACAGAATTATATTATATATGTTCATCACCAGCAGATTATAATTTTGTTTTATATATACCATCAGCATTAGGAATTAATTTTTCAAGATTATTAGGTGGAAGTATAGCAGATACATATATAACAGGAAGGTTATTTAATTTAATAACATATGCAATAATGATAATTGTTATTTTAAAACTTTTACCATATAAAAAGAAGATATTCTATATAATATATATGATACCATTTACATTATTATTAGCCGCTTCATATTCAGTTGATGGAATTTGTATAGGATTAATAGGAATATTCTTAGCATATTGCTTAAAATTATCTGAGATAGATTATAAAGAAATAAAGCTGAAACAAATAATAACAACAATGATATTATTTGCACTATGCTTATTAGCAAAAAATCTGGTATATTGTACAGTAATAATATTTGTATTAATATTACCAATATTTAAAATATTGAAAAATAATAAAAAAAGTTTACCTATAATAATTTCAATAATATTAATAGCAGCATTGGCATGTGGAGCATTATTATTAAACAAATTAGGAGCAACAACATCTTCAGGTGGAGATCCTAGAGGTGGAGAAACTAGTGTATCTGGACAAATTAACTTTTTATTAAGTTCACCAATTAATATTATAAAAGTAGGATTTGAACATGTAATGAATTCAGTTCTAAATTTTAATTGGTATACATACTTAAATAATTCAAATTTTTTTGGAAAATATTTTGCACAAATATTTTTCTTAGAAATGATATTTATAATATATGTTTGTATAACAGACAACAGCCAAAAAATAAAAACACGTACAACAATAGTATCTCTAATAACATTTATTATTACTTATATAGCTACTAGCATAATGCTATATTTAACTTTTACACCTGTTGGACAAATAAATATAAGTGGATATCAACCAAGATATTTAACACCAATACTACCAATTGTCTTAATGCTTATAAATAATAAGAGATATATAAATAAATCTAGCAAAGAAGAGGAAGAAATTGTAGATATAAATGTATCTTTAATTTCTGGATTAATTATAATAATAGATTTATTTTGTTTAACATATGTAATCTAAAATTAAAAGGAATGAGGTTAAAAATGAAAGTTTTAGTAATAATACCAGCTTATAATGAGGCACAGAACATAGAAAAAACAGTAAAAGATGTTATTGAAAATACAAATTATGATTATATTGTAATAAATGATTGTTCAAAAGATAATACAAAAGAAGTATGCGAAAAAAACAATTTTAATATGTTATCATTGCCAATAAATTTTGGATTAACAAGTGGAATTCAATTAGGGATGAAATATGCATATAAGCATGGATATGACATTGCAATACAATTTGATGGAGATGGCCAACATCAAGCTAAGTACTTAAAAAATTTAGTAGAAAAAATTGAAAAAGAAAATGTAGATATTGTAATAGGTTCTAGATTTGCAACTAAGAAGAAACCTATTAGTGCAAGAATGTTTGGAAGTTCAATAATAGAATTTTTTATAAAAATAACAACAGGAAAAACGATAAAAGACACAACTTCTGGAATGAGGGCATATAACAAAAAATCTATATGGGAATTTAATAGAAATGCAAGTTTAACACCAGAACCAGATACATTAGTATATATGCTAAAAAAAGGGTTAAAAGTAGAAGAAGTTCAAGTAGAAATGAAAGAAAGAGAATTTGGAGAAAGCTACCTAAAACCATTAAAATCAATAGAATATATGATAAATACAGTATTTTCAATAATATTTATTAGAGCAATAACAAGAAAAAATAAATAAAGAGGTGAAATTAAATGTCAATAACACTTAGAGTAATATTAGTAATTTGTTCATTTTTTGCATTTATATTATGTATAAAAAAAATCAAAGAATCAAAATTAAAAATATCAAATTCAGTAACCTGGATGATAGGGAGTATTATATTAATACTAATGAGCATATTTTCAAATTTTGTTGCATGGGTATCAGTAAAATTAGGATTTGAAGCTCCTGTCAATTTCGTATTTGTAGTTATTATTGCATTTTTATTAATACAAACTTTTATAGACAATATGCATATTAATGAGTTAAATGAAAAAATTAAAGATTTAGATCATTATATTGCATTAAAGGAAGCCGAAAAAAAGTAAAACTCTAAAGAAGAAAGGTACTAATTGAGGGGGAAAAACATGGAATTTATAAAAAAGAATAAAAAATGCATAATTGTACTACTTTTTTTACTATTTTTTATATTTTTAATATATCAGCATCAAGGATTATACTTATATTTTGATGATTATGGATATGCATCTTTAAGTTATGCATACAACATAGAAGAAGTAAAAGGATTAGATTATAATTTAGTACAGATATTCCAATTTGCAAAAGGACATTATGAAGTATGGGGAGGAAGAGTATTATTTTTAACAATTGAAATAATAATAATCCATTATTTAGGACTACAAGGTTTTCGAATCATACAAAGTCTAGTTATTTTAGGAATATATGTGTGTATATATTTAATATTAAAAAGAATTTGCAACAAAAATCAATCTAGTATTAAACTAGCATTATTATCTATTATAAGCTATGGAATTATAGAAATAGGGGCATTTAGAGCTGGAGTGTTTTGGATAACAGCATCTGTTTTATATATTTTTCCTATGCTTACAATGTTATTGTTTATATATATGTATATAAAATTTAGAGATAATCAAAATAATATTAACAATGAAAAAAGTGATAACGAAAAACATAAATATAGAAACAAAATAATTAAAATAATTTATGTAATTACAATGGGAATACTTATTTTTTGCACTACTTTTTCTCAAGAACAAATTGCTATAGCTGGGATAACTATTGTAATTATAAATATGGTTTATAATATTATAAAAAATAAAAAACTAGATAAAATTGATATAATATTATTTATATGTGCATTTATAGGATTTGGAATTCTTATGTTTGCACCAGGAAATGAAGTAAGAAAAATAGATGGCTCGAATAATGGATTTTATAAATTACCATTTGTTTATAGAACTTTAAAACAATATAAGCAAATTGTTGTTAATAATTTTAATGAGTCAACAAGAATTTTTACATTATTCTTTTTAACAGCAACATTATATTGCACATTTAAAAATGAAAAAGAAAATAAAGGATTATCAATAATAAATCATATATCATGTTTATCAACAGTAACAATTATTTTTCTTACAATTTTACACCCAGAAGGATATTTCCCATATATACTTAAAGATAGAGGACATCGTATTTATGAGTATACTTGTATATTATTATCATTAATACAACTATCATTGATATTATATACATACACAATTTATTTATGGAACAATAAGAATATGTATTTAATAGCGATATTATATGGAAGTATTTTTTCACAAGTATGTATGTTAGTAGCCCCATATTTTCCATCAAGATCAATCTTAATGTTTGAAATCTTAATAGGACTATTAATGATAAAGGTTTTAAAAGATGTTGAAATTAATAATAAATTAATATTTTATTATATAGCAATACCATGTGTTATAATTTGTTCATTGAATATATATTTTATAACAAATGGATATCGTAAAAATATTGAGGTAAATAAATATAATGATACAGCATTATATGAAGCAAAAAATAATAATTTAAAAACAGTAACTTTAAAAAAATTGTGTGATGATAGATTTGGTTATGTACAATTATATCAAGGAATAACAATGATACACATATATATATGTGAATATTATGATTTACCTATGGAAATTGAGATAAATTATCAGTAAAAACTAATATAAAGAATTTAATATATAATTATTTATCTAATTGGTTAAAGAAAGGGCAAAAGATGGAAGAAAATAAAAAAGTAATAATATGTATGTCAACATATAATGGAGAAAAATATTTAAAAGAACAAATAGAAAGTTTATTAAAACAAACATATAAAAATGTAGAAATTTATATTAGAGATGATGGTTCAAAAGATAATACAGTACAAATTTTAAAAGAATATGAAAAACAAGAAAAAATACATTTTATAGAAGGCAAAAATGTAGGAGTTGTTAGAAGCTTTTATGAATGTTTAAAAGAAGCATATAATAATGGAGATATTTTTGCATATTGTGACCAAGATGATAAGTGGCATAATGATAAAATAGAAAAAGCGGTAAAAGCAATAGACGGCGAAAATCAAGATGTACCGCTTCTATACTTTTCTGAATTTAATTATTGTGATGAAAATCTGAAATATGTAAATAAATCAAATCTAAATCAAAGAGGTGCAACATTCCAAAATTCACTTCTTGAATGTATATCATTTGGAATATCAGAAGTATTTAATAAAAACCTAGCTCAAAAAATAATAGAGTCTGGAACAGAAAAAGTATGTTTTCATGATTGGTGGGCATATATGATAGCAGCAGGACTTGGAAAAGTTTTATATGACAATGAAGCAACAGTAGAATATAGAAGAACAGGAAATAATGTAAGCCCTAGTGGAAAAGGCGGAATACAACTACAAGTATATAGAGTAAAAAAATTTTTATTAGGCAAATATTTTAAAAAAATAAGAGAACAAATAAATAAATATAGTATTTTATATTCTAAAGAATTAAACACTCAAAATAAAAAAATAATAAATATGTTTTCATTAAAATACAATTTTATCAAGTCAATGCAAAAGTTTTTTTATATTAAAAGATTTAGACAGAGAACAATTGATGAAATTATGTGTAGAATATTATTTTTATTTGGAAGGTTGTAAAAGGAGAAAAAAATGAAAACAATAGCAATTTTTTCAGGATATTATTTACCACATTTAGGTGGTGTTGAGAGATATACATATAATTTAGCTAAAAGATTAACACATATGGGAAATAAAGTTATAATAATAACATCACAATATAATAAAGAATTAAAAGAAATAGAAGAAACAGATGTGGCCAAAATATATAGATTACCAACTTTTAAAATAGCTTCAGGAAGATATCCTATAAATAAAAAAAATGCAAAATTTAAAAAAATGATGAAGATGTTAGAATTAGAAAATATTGATTCAACAATAATACAAACTAGATTTTGGACAACATCATATTTCGCATCTAAATTTGTAGCAAAAAATAAAATTCCTGCATGTCTTATAGAACATGGAAGCACTCATTTTACTGTAAATAATAAAATACTAGATAAATTTGGAGAAATTTATGAACATCAATTAACAAACAGCATAAAGAAAAATATCAAAGACTTTTATGGAGTTTCTAAAAAATGTACCGAATGGTTAAAACATTTTAATATAGAGGCTAAAGGAGTATTTTATAATTCAATAGACACAGAAGAATGCGAAAAGTATAAGAGCTTTATAAACAAAAATAAAGATAAAACTATAATTACATATACAGGAAGAATGATAGAAGAAAAGGGAGTATTAAAACTAATAGAAGCATTTAAGCAACTAGATAAAAAATACGACAACTTAGAATTAAATTTGGCTGGTTCTGGTCCAATACTAGAAAAAATAGTAGAAGAATGTAAACAATATAAGAATATTAACATTTTAGGAAAAATACCACATGAAGTAGTATTAAAACTATTAGGAAAAACAGACATATTTGTTAATCCATCATCATTTTCCGAAGGACTACCTACAACGATATTAGAGGCAGGAATGATGAAGTGTGCTGTTATTGCAACACCTATGGGAGGGACTACAGAAATAATATCTAATGAAAATATTGGATACATTTGTGGATTTAAAATAGAAGACATATTAGAAAAACTAGAGAAACTTATTAATAACAAAGAGGAAAGAAAAAAATTAAGTGAAAATATTTATAATGTTGTAATAAAAGATTTTTCTTGGAATGTCACAGCAAAAAAAATATATGAAACCATAAAATATAAAAAATAATATATTAACAAAGGGGAAACAAGTGATAAAAAAATTTAATATAAGAGAAAATATTATAAAAATAATATCTTTATTATTTTCAATATTTTTTGCTATTATTTTGATAAATACAATATTTTTCAATAGAACTGTACATATAGGATATAAAATATCTACAATGATTATTTTTACAATTTTTACATATAGTGTATTATTTTTATTTTATAAAATATATAAAAAATTAAATTTAAAATTTTTAGAATATGAACCCAATAAAATAGTTATATCACTAACTTTTATAGTAATATTTATTGTTCAATGCATTATAGCAAAGTTAACATATGCTCATTATGGATGGGATTGTGAAGTAGTAATTACAAATGGACTTGCACTAGTAAGAGGTGAAACATTTAAATCAGAATATTTTACACAATATCCTAACAATATAGCAATATTACTAATTACAAAATATATTTTATTAATAGCTAAAATGTTTACTGAAATAGAACTTAATAATGCATTTTATATAATGATTATATTTAATATAATAATGGTTGATATAGCAGCATTATTTACATTTTTAACATGCAAAAAATTATTAGGGAACAAAGGGGCATATTTTTCATTGATATTTATAATACCATTAATTATATTATCTCCATATATTATAATTCCATATACAGATACAATAACAATGGCCTTTCCAATAACAATATTATATATTTATATGGAAATAAAAGAACTACCTAATAAATCTATAAAGAAAAAAATATTAATATTTTTAGAAGGATTTCTTTCTGCAATGGGATTTTTAATAAAACCAACTGTAATTATTGTAACATTAGCAATTTTAATAATAGAAATATTATATATAAAAATGTCAAAATTAAAAAAAGTTAAAATAATAGAACCAATAGCTATATGTGTTTTATTTATATTAGGATTTAGCTTGGCATATTCTTCTCATTCTTACTTTAAAGAAAAAAATTTAGGACAATTAATATCAAAAGAACAATATTATGATAATTCAATACCAATTACACATTTTTTAATGATAGGCATGCAAGAAAGAGACAATGAAACTGAATCGCCTGGTAAGAATAAAACATATTATGGAAATTATAGTAGTGAAGACAAAAAATTAACCAAAAGTATAATAGGATATAGAGAAAAGGAAAAATATAATTTACAAATTGTAAAACAAAGACTTATTGATTTTGGATTTACAGGATATATAAAGTTTTTATATAATAAGGCAAATTGGATATTGTGTGATGGTACATTTTTCTATGGTTGTGAAGGATCTTGGGTGCAAGAAGACTATTATGAAAAAAGCCAAATAGGAAGATTTTTCCAACAATTTATAAATAAAAATACAGAACAATATCAAAGAATAACTGCTAATATAATGCAAACAGCATGGATATTGGTTACTATAGGATTAATATGTTCTTTTTGCAGAAAAAATAATAATAGTATCAATATAGCTAAATTTTCTATAATTGGAATTATATTGTTTATTTTAATTTTTGAAGGAAGGTCAAGATATTTAATAAATTATATTCCGATGTTTATATTAGTAGGAACATATGGATTGAGAAATATTCTACAGCATAATTTATTGAAACTAAAGAAAAGGAGAAATGTATGATAAAAAAATCTGAGATAATATGGAATACACTAGGAAGTTTTGTAGAATCACTATTAAGTGCAGTATTGCTAATGTTTTGTACAAGGTTAAATGGAACAGAAATAGCAGGAATGTTTTCTATAAGTTTTGCGACAGCAACAATATTAAATGCAATAGGTGATTTTGGGATAAGAATATATCAAGTAACAGATACAAAAAGAAAATATAAATTTGAAGATTATTTATTATCTAGGATAATTGTTGTAACACTTATGATGATTATAGGAATTATATTTATAGTTCTAACTGGGTATGCAACAGAAAAATTATGGATATGTGTATCATTAATATTATTTAAAGTAATTGATAATTTAAGTGAAACATATCAGGGAGAGTTCCAATTAAGGAATAGATTAGATTTAGGTGGAAAATCTATGGTAATAAGAGTATCAACTTCACTATTTATGTTTTTCGTAGTAGATGTTTTTACAAAAAATATTATTATATCATGTATAACTTTATTGATTACTAACTTGATTTTATTTATGTTATGGGATGTAAGAATATTTAATAAATTTGGAAAAATAAAAATCAATATTAACAAAGATAATATAAAAGCAATATTAAAAGAATGTATACCATTGGCAATATCGACAATACTGAGCTTGTATATAATAAATGCAACAAAATATGCAATAGATAATTTTGGGGATTACACTATGCAAACATATTTTAATGTTATATATATGCCAACATTTGTTATAAACTTAGTAAGTGCATTTGTTATAAAACCATTTTTAAAACCATTTGGAGATTTATGGAATAATAGAGAAAATAAAAAATTTATACAATCAATAATAATAATAATAGCGATATTAGCAGGTGCAACATTATGTATTGATATAGCATGTTTGATTATAGGTGTTCCAGTATTATCATTTATTTATGGAATTGATTTATTACCTTACAAATTAGAAATGATATTATTAGTAATATCAGGATTTTTCTATGCAGCTTCAACAGTTATACTTTATGCGTTAAGTACAATTAGAAAACAAAAATTAGCTACTGTATCTTATATAATTACAGCAATTATAGCATTTATAGTATCAAATATTTTTGTAAATAAATTTGGAATGATGGGAGCTGTTTATTCTAATATGATTACTACAATATCTTTATTTATTTTACTTACAATATTTTTTGGAAATGAATTATATAATTCAAATGGGTCTTTTACTGCAAAATATTAATATATCAATAATTAAAACTGTAATATTAATTATATATACCAGTAATTGCTATTGATTTATTTTATAAAATAAATTAAAATAATGGTGGAATAGTAGTTAAGGAGGAATTATTAGTGAAAAAAGTTAAAAGCATAATTATTATAATTATATTAATAGAATTTTTATTAAGTATTCTAATGCCAATTTCTTTTGCAGTAAATGAGACATTAAATATTGAAAATGAGGAAATTGAAGATTATTTATATGAGTCTACAGTAGAACCAAAACAGCCAATAAAATCAATATTAAATATAGATACAAATTTAAATAATACAAGTTTTAATAATATAATACATATAGAAGGATGGAAACTAGCAACAGAAGCAAATACAATATTAGAAGTATATATAGATAATCAAAAAATAGATGAAAATTACATAAAATATGCGTATAAATACAATTTAATATCACTAATACAAGGATATGGAACATATAAAGAAAATCCAAAACCTAATTTTGATATAAATATCCCAATAGATAATTTTAAACAAGGAAATCATGATATAAGAATAAAATTAGTTTCTGAAGATGGAACAATTTTACAAAGTTCTCAAGGAAATATATATGTAGATAAAGGTATAAAATCAATATTAAATATAGATACAGATTTAAATAATTCAACTTTTAACAAAAAAGGAATACATATAGAAGGTTGGAAGCTATCAACAGAATCAAATACTGAATTATATGTTTATATAGATAATAAAAAAATTGATAGTAATTATATAAAATATGCATATAAATATAATTTGATATCAATAGTACAAGGATATGGAACATATAAAGAAAATCCAAAGCCTAACTTTGATATTGATATACCAGTAGATAATATTACACATGGAAAACATAGTATAATAATAGAATTAATAGGACAAGATGGAGCTATTTTACAAAAAAATAATGGTACTATATTTGTAGATAAAAGTATAAAATCAATATTAAATATAGATACAAATTTAAACAATGCTACATTTGATAAATATGGAATCCATATAGAAGGGTGGAAATTAGCAACAGAAGCAAATACAGAATTACATATTTATATAGATAATCAAAAAATAGATGAAAATTACATAAAATATGCATATAAATACAATTTAATATCACTAGTACATGGATATGGGACATATGAAGAAAACCCAAAACCTAATTTTGATATAGATATTCCTGTTGATAATATAAAACATGGAAAGCATAAAATAGAGATAGAATTTGCAACATCAGATGGTAATGTTTTACAAAAAGTAGAAAATACTATAAATATAGACAAAAGTATAAAATCAATATTAAATATAGATACAAGTATTAGTAATGTTACATTCGGAAAAAAAGGAATTCATATAGAAGGTTGGAAGTTAGCAACAGAAGCGGATACAAAATTACAAGTTTATATAAATAATACAAAAATAGATGATTCATATATAAAATATGCATATAAGTACAATTTAATATCACTAGTACATGGATATGGAACATATGTAGAAAATCCAAAACCTAATTTTGATATAGATATTCCAGTAAAAAACTATTCAGATGGAAAATATACATTAACAATAAAGTTTATAACAGCAGATGGTAAGACAACATTAGAAAAAAGAGATTATACAATTTATATAAAAAATGAATATAAAGGAATAGATGTAAGTTCTTTTAATGGAACTGTAAACTGGAGAGCTGTAAAAAATAGTGGTATTGAATTTGCTATGATACGATTAGGATATAGAGGTTATAGAAATCCTAGATTAGTATTAGATGATAATGCTATAGTTAATATAAAAAGTGCACAAGCAGTAGGAATAAAAGTTGGAGTGTATTTTGTAACTCAAGCTATAAGTGTACCAGAAGCACAAGAAGAAGCATTATGGGTTATAGGGACATTAGATAGAAATGGAATAAAATTAGATTATCCAGTAGCGATAGATACAGAAAGTTCTGGTGCAAAAATTGAAGATGGAGAAGCTCCAGGAAGAGCTGATTTATTAGACGTAGAAACGAGAACTTTAGTATGTAGAGCATTTTCAGATGTTATAAGATATAATGGAAGAATACCTATGATATATGCAAATACATATTGGTTTGAGTATAAGCTTAATGTAAAACAGTTAACACCATATGATATTTGGCTGGCTAATTATACTGAACCAAGACTTAGTGTAGAATATGATATGTGGCAATATTCTGATAAAGGAAATGTTATGGGAGTACTTGGATATGTTGACTTAAATAATGGTTATAAAAAATATTAATTTTTTAATTTTAAATGTGAAAGGAATAATACCAAAAATGGAAAAAATAAAAGAACTATATTTTAAATATAAAGAAGTAATAAATTATTTAATATTTGGAGTACTAACTACAATAGTTTCCTTAGTTATATATTATATTTTAGTCTTTACAGTTTTAAATCCAGAAAATGCAGTTCAATTGCAAATAGCTAATATAATTTCTTGGATAGCTGGTGTTCTATTTGCATATTGTACAAATAGAAAATATGTATTTGAAAGCAAAGAAAAGAATAAAGCAAAAGAAGCGGGAAAGTTTGTTTTAGCAAGAGCAACTACTCTTATTATGGACATGTTAGTTATGTGGTTAGGAGTAACAATTTTACATTTAAATGACAAAATTATAAAATTAATATCTCAAGTAATAGTAATAGTTTCAAACTATATTTTTAGTAAGTTATTTGTATTTAAAAATAAAAAAATATAGAAAAAATAAAATTATTTAAGAAAGGAATGTAGCAAAAATGGAAAAGAAAAAAGTAACATTAGTAATACCAATGTATTATGAAGAAAAAGTAGCAGAAGAATGTTATAAAAGAGTAAAAGAAAATTTAGAAAAATTAGAAAATTATGACTATGAAATAATATTTGTAAATGATGGAAGTAAAGATAAAACTTTAGAAATATTAGAAAATATTGCAAAAAAAGACAGAAATGTAAAAGTACTTTCATTTTCAAGAAATTTTGGACATCAAGCAGCAGTAACAGCAGGACTTCAATATGTAACAGGGGATGCAATAGTAATAATGGATGCAGACCTTCAAGATCCACCAGAATTAATACCAGATATGTTAAAATTATGGGAAGATGGAAATGAAGTTATATATGGAAAAAGAAAATTGAGAGAAGGAGAGAGTGCATTCAAATTATTTACAGCCAAGATGTTTTATAAGACATTAAATGCACTTTCAGATGTTGAAATTCCAAAAGATACAGGAGATTTCAGATTAGTTGATAGAAAAGTCGTAGATACAATAAATTCTTTACCAGAACACAACAAATTTTTAAGAGGATTATTTAGTTGGGTAGGATATAAACAAAAAGCTTTTGAATATGAAAGAAAAGAAAGATTTGCAGGCGAAACAAAATATCCATTAAAGAAAATGCTTAAATTAGCATCAGATGGAATAATAAGTTTTTCAACAAAACCTTTAAAATTAGTAGGAGCTTTAGGAATGATATCAATATTAATATCAATTATAATTTTGATATATGCTCTAATATCATATGCTTGTAAATTAAATAATTTATCTGCTGGTTGGACATCTATTATGGTTGCTACTACATTTTTTGCTGGGGTACAATTATTATCAATTTGGATTATGTCTGAATATGTAGGTAGAATTTATGATGAAACTAAACAAAGACCACAATATATAATTGATAAAAAAATAAATATTTAAAAATTATGTATAGGTAAGTACTTGTACTTTTTAAGATTTAATGATATTATATGTGTGATTAAATAATAAGAAAGAAGGAAAAAAAATGAAAATATTAATAACAGGTGCAAATGGAATGCTTGCTAAAGAAGTACGAGAAAAATTTGCAGATGGAAATGAACTTATAATTACAGATGTTGCAGAATTAGACATAACCGATGAAAATGCTGTTTTAAATTTTGTAAAAGATTTAAAACCAGATTATATTATAAATTGTGCAGCATTTACTGCTGTTGACAAAGCAGAAGAATGCTATGAATTAGCAGACAAAATAAATGGAGATGGTCCAACAAATTTAGCAAAAGCAGCAAAAGCTGTTGAAGCAAAATTAGTACATATTTCAACAGACTATGTATTTGGTGGGGATTTAGATTTATCTAAAGATTATAAAGAAGATGATGGGAAAAATCCTGTAACAGTATATGGAAAAACTAAATTGCATGGAGAAAAAGGGATAGAAGAAAATATGGATGAATATTACATATTTAGAACTGCTTGGTTATATGGAATTGGCGGAAATAATTTTGTAAAAACAATGACAAAATTAGGAACAACAAGAGATGAAATAAATGTAGTATCAGACCAACACGGAAGCCCAACATATGCAAAAGACTTAACTGAAATTATCTATCAAGCAATAAACAAAAAAATACCTTATGGGGTATATAATGCAACAAATAATGGATATACAACGTGGTATGACTTCACAAAAGAAATTCTAAAAGAACAAGGAATTAAATGTAAAGTTAATCCAGTAACAACAGAAGAATATATTGAAATGATGAAAGTTAAACAAGCTAAAAGACCATTCAATTCACAAATGTCCAAAGCAAAACTTGAAGCATGCGGAATATTTATTCCAGAATGGAAAGATGGATTAAGAAGATATTTAGAAGAAGAAAAAAATAATTAAAATTTTTCTAAAATGGTTGACAAAACAATGAAATTATGTTAATATATTTTACTGTATAAGTAGGAGGTAATTTATATGAAAAAAAGAAAAGGAATTATATTAGCAGGTGGAAGTGCAACAAGGCTATACCCTATAACTTGTGCGGTTTCAAAACAAATGTTACCAGTGTATGATAAACCTATGATTTATTACCCACTATCAACATTAATGACAGCAGGAATTAGAGAGGTGCTTATTATATCAACCCCAGTTCACATAGATAGATTTAAAGATTTACTAGGTGATGGTTCAAAATTAGGAATGAAATTTGAATATGCAATACAAGAAAAACCTGTTGGATTAGCAGATGCCTTTATTCTTGGAAGAGATTTTATAGGTGATGACAATGTAGCACTTATATTAGGAGATAATATGATATATGGTTCAAGAATAAAAAGAGTCTTAAAAGCAGCTAACCGTATAGAAGAAGGCGGAGTAATCTTTGGATATCAAGTAAAAGATCCAGAAACATATGGTGTTGTAGAAATTGATTCAGAAGGTAATGCTATATCAATAGAAGAAAAACCAAAAGAACCTAAATCAGATTTAGCAGTTCCAGGAATATATTTTTACGATAATGAAGTAGTTGATATTGCTAAAAATATAAAACCATCTGAAAGAGGAGAAATTGAAATAACTGATGTAAATAAAAAATACATGGAAAATGGAAAATTAAAAGTAATTCCATTAGGAAGTGGATATGCATGGTTTGATACAGGAACACCAGACAGATTATCTGATGCATCAGATTTTGTAAAGGCAATTGAATTAAGACAAGGAACTCAAATAGCTTGCTTAGAAGAAATTGCTTATAGAAATAATTGGATAACAAGAGATGACCTAGAAAAAGCTGCTGAGAAATATAAAAAAACAGCATATGGTGAACATTTATATAATGTGTTAAATAAAAGTGAAAACTCTTATGAAGATTTATTTGAAAATGGTATTTTTGATTTTAGTTTATAAAAATAAAATATAAAGAAAATCTCTAGTTTTTAATTATAAAAATTGGAGATTTTTTTTTGTAATGTAACTGTTCTTTTTTTAAAATAAAATATCAAAAAAATATTGAATTTGATAGTTTTATATGATATATTTATAAAAAAATGAAAGGAAGAGAAAAATGGGAAAATTTAAGAGAATTGACACATCAATAGATGGTGTATGTATAGTAGAACCAACTGTATTTGGTGATAATAGAGGTTATTTTATGGAGACATATAGTAAAAACGATTTTGAAGAAATAGGCTTAAATTATAACTTTGTACAAGATAACCAATCAAAATCTAAAAAAGGAGTTTTAAGAGGATTACATTTTCAAAAAGAAAATACACAAGCAAAATTAGTTAGATGTATAAAAGGTGAAGTATTTGATGTTGCAGTAGACTTAAGACTAGGAAGCAAAACATATGGTAAATGGGAAGGCGTTGTATTAACAGAAGAAAATAAAAAAATGTTTATGATTCCAAAAGGATTTGCACATGGATTTTTAGTATTATCAGAAGAAGCTGAATTTGCATATAAATGTGATGATGTTTATAATCATGAAGCAGAGGGTGGACTAAAATGGAATGACCCAGATATAGGAATTGAATGGCCTATGGGTAATTTAAAACCAGAAGATTTATTAACATCTGAAAAAGATGGAAAGTGGCCATCACTTAAAGAACTAAAAGAAACAGATTTATTTAGTAATTTAAAATAAGGGATTAAGGGGCCACCACACAAAATCCCTTTAAAAATAAATTTAAAAAAGAAAGAGGTATTTGAAATGAGCAAAAATGTATTAGTAACAGGTGCAGCAGGATTTATAGGAGCAAACTTTGCAGAATATTTTATAAATAAACATCCTGACTATAAAGTAGTAGTATTAGATAAATTAACATATGCAGGAAATTTAGACAACCTAAAAAAAGTAATGGATAAAATAACATTTGTACAAGGAGATATTTGTGATTTTGACTTTGTACTAGACTTATTTAAAAAATATGATATAAATGGTGTAATTCACTTTGCAGCAGAATCACATGTTGATAATAGTATAAAAAATCCATTTATATTTACACAAACAAATGTAATTGGAACACATACTTTATTAGAAGCTGCAAAACAAGTATGGGGAGAAGAAAGTCCAAATAAATTTGTTCATATTTCAACAGATGAAGTTTATGGTTCACTTAAAGAAGATGGATATTTTACAGAAAAATCTCCAATAAAACCAAGCAGTCCATATTCAGCTTCTAAGGCAAGTTCAGACTTAATAGCTTTAGCATATAAAGAAACATTCAAAATGAATGTAAATGTAACAAACTGTTCAAATAATTATGGACCATATCAACACAATGAAAAATTAATTCCACATATGATCAAATTAGCATTAAATGATGAAAAATTACCTGTTTATGGTGAAGGGTTAAACATTAGAGATTGGTTATATGTTGAAGACCATTGTGAAGCAATTGATTTAGTATTCCATAATGGTGTTGCTGGTGAAAGATATAACATTGGTGGACACAATGAAAGAAGAAACATTGAAATTGTGAAATTGATTTTACAAAGATTAGGCAAATCTGAAGATTTAATTGAGCATGTTGCTGATAGAAAAGGACATGATTATAGATATGCAATTGACCCAACAAAAATAAAAAATGAACTTGGTTGGTATCCAAAAACTAAGTTTGAAGATGGTATTATAAAAACAATAGACTGGTATTTAGCAAATCCAGAATGGTTAAAATAGAAAAAGTAGCTAATTTAGCTACTTTTTCTATTTTTAGAATGGTTGTAAAAGGTCCTGATAAGCATTTTTGTCTAATTTAAAATGGAAAGAATTGGTGGTATAATTTTTAAATGAAATATCATTTTTATAAAAGTCGAAAACAAAATAGCAATCACCTTCTAAATAAGAAATATCATACAAAAAATATTTACCACTAAAAACACTTGAGTTCAATTCACCATCTTTGGAAACATTAAAATTAGAAACAATAGATAGATTATTATCAAAAATCTGGGGCCATTCACTACCATCTTCAGAATGAAAACGAGAAAAATGGTTGCAACCAATTGAAATGGTTTTATCAGAAGTTGTAACTATTGCTCTTACGTTTTCTAAAACTCCTAATTCCTCAGGCAATGAAACTATAACTGTTGTGAAAGGAGCATCCATATTTTTTCACCATCCTTTTAATAAAAACATTGGCAATTATAAAAGTTAAATTTCTTATATAATATATTCTAAAAAAAGTAATTTGTCAATTTTTGTCGTATTTTTTATTATTTTATTGTTACACTTCAGTAATAATTATGATTTATGTCTTATTGAAATGTAATATTTTATTAAATGTTAATAATGCAAATGAATAAATTAATATAAATAAAATTATATTTGCAATCAAAGTAATAGTTAAATTTATAAAATTAAAATGAAAAATATTTAAAATATAATATGCAACAAAACTACAACTAAGAGGAATTAAAATCCAGTCAATAAAATTAATTTTCATTTTAGAATATTTAATAAGTTGGAAAAGACTAATACTAAAATTTAAAACTTCACTAAATAAAATCGATATTATATAACCATTAATTCCTAGCACAGGAAGTAAAAAATAAATAAAACAAATGGTAATACTTAAATCTATAATATTACAACACATGACTCCAAATTGCTTATTCAACCCTTTTAGTATACAATCAATGATATGATCCATATACATAAAAAATACTAGTGGTGCAAGTACCTTAAAATAAAAACCAGTTTCTAAATTATTATAAATTGAAAATCCTAAGTCATTTGCAAAAATTAGAAATATGCTAGAAACACAAACAGAAAAGGCACATGTAAATTTAAAAATTTTATTACTAATGTAATGTATAGCTTTATAATTTTTTTGAGCCACGTATGTTGAAAATTCGGGTATCAAAAGCATGCTATATGAGTCAGTTAAAACAGTAGGAAAAGTAATAACTGGCATTACCATACCATTAATTATTCCATATTTAGACAAAGCGTTATTACAAGATAGACCCGATTTTTCAAGTTGAGTTGGAATAATTAAATTTTTTAATGTTGAAAGTCCAGAACGTATATAAGAAGTACTAGCAACTGGAAAAGCGATTTTTAATATATTCATTCTTTGCCCAAATGAACGTACATTATTTAATTTTTTTATCCTAATATCAAAAATATATAGAGTAAAAATTAAAGTAAATGAACATATTTCTGAAATTATATCAGCTAAAATTAAGGCAATACATATATATTCCACACCTTTTGAAATATTAATTTTAAGTAGAATTATTGTTGCAATCATTTTAATAGTAAATTCAAATACTTGAGTAACTGCATTTTTGTAAGCTTTTCTAACAGAAGTAAAATAACTAGATATACATGATGACATAGCAATAAATGGAAGTCCAATTGCAATATAAAATAATGGCTTTGAGGATACCAGATTGTGTAAGCACTTATCTGTTATAAAACCTGAAAATACTAAAATTAGTCCACCTGCTATAATTCCTAGTAAAAGACTAAAAAATATACAAGTTCTGATAGCTTTTATGGCAATTTTGTCCTTATTTATTGCAAATTTTTCAGAAACAATAACTGCTACAGCAATGTTTAAACCCGATGTAGCAACGGTTATAAAAAATAAATATACAGTCATAACTAAACTGAATATTCCAACTGCTTCAGAACCAATTTTATTTGATATATATATATTAAAAATTAGTACAGCAAACTTCATTAATAATGAAGTTATTGTTAAAATTGTACCATTTATAAAGAATAATTTACTTTTTTTTCTCAAAATATCACCTTATAAAAGATATTACTTTAAAATCAAAATTATGCTTTATTGAACTGTAAGTTACAGTTCAGTAAGTATAGTATATCAACTTTTTTAAATTTTTCTTGACAATGTTATAAAAAATATGCTAAAATTACCTTATTAATAAAAAGTGGTAATATTGGAAACGACACATTATTATATAATAATGACTAACGAACAACACAGATTGTAGTGTTGTATTTTTTTGTGAGAAAGGGGAAATGTTGAAAAATGGAAAATGAAGAAAATATATTAGGAAAAGAAAAAATAGGAACATTAATAAGAAAATTTTCTATCCCTTGTATAATTTCATTATTGGTGAATTCTTTATACAATATCGTTGATCAAATATTTATAGGATGGGGAGTAGGATACATAGGAAATGGAGCAACAAATGTAGTATTTCCTCTAACAATGATTGCTCTATCATTTGCATTAATGTTTGGTGATGGAGCGTCAGCATATTTAAGTTTAAAATTAGGAGAAAAGAAAAAAGAAGAAGCAAGTAAAGGGGTAACTAATGGAATATTATTATCAGTTATAGTATCATTAATTTTATGCTTTGGGACATTAGCATTTTTGCCACAATTATTAAATGCATTTGGTTGTACAGATGTTTTAAGAGATCCTGCTTTAAAATATGGATATATAATAACAATTGGACTACCATTTATGATGATAGGGACAACTTTAAATTCAATTATTAGAGCAGATGGAAATCCTAAATATTCAATGGCTTCAATGATTGCAGGAGCTGTTTTAAATATTATATTAGACCCAATATTTATATTTGTTTTTAAAATGGGAGTACAAGGTGCGGCAATAGCAACAGTAATAAGTCAAATATTAACATTTGTAATTAATATTTTATATATTAAGAAATTTAAAACTATAACTTTAGGAAAAGAACTGTTTAAATTAAAAGGGGATATATCAAGAAAAGTAACAACATTAGGAATTAGTAGCTTTATAACACAAATGAGCATAGTTGTAGTTATTGCATTTGAAAATAATCTACTTGTAAAATATGGAGCAGAATCAAAATTTGGTTCAGAAATACCAATAACAGTATTAGGGATTGTTATGAAAATAAGCCAAATTTTAAATAGTATAATTATAGGAATAGCAGCAGGAGCACAACCTATATTAGGATATAATTACGGTGCGGAAAAATATGGTAGAGTTAAACAAACACTAAAAATAGTATTAGGATTAAGTACTATGATTAGTACAATAGCATTTATATTATTCCAAACTATACCAGATAAATTAATATCAATATTTGGTAGTGGTGATGAAAATTATATAGAATTTGCCTGTATAGCATTTAGAACATATTTAATGTTATGCATATGTAATGGAATTCAAATTCCAGCAGGAATCTTCTTCCAAGCAATTGGAAAAAGTGTAAAAAGTGCAATATTATCATTATCAAGACAAATACTATTTTTAGTACCTGCAATGATAATATTAGGAAAATTATATGGAATTAGTGGAGTTCTATATGCAGGTCCATTTGCAGATGGACTTGCGTTCTTAATAGCTTTTATATTATTAATTGCAGAAATTAGGCATCTTAAAGAACATCAAACTGCAAATAAAATTCCTGAAATTAATGCAGTTATAAACAGCAAAATTGATAAACATATTGTAATAACAATTGCAAGAGAATATGGTTCAGGTGGAAGATATATAGGTAAGCTAGTTGCAGATAAGTTAGGAATTAAATTATATGATAAAGAATTCATCGAAAAAGTAGCAGAAGAAACTGGCCTTTCAAAAGAATATATAGAAAATAATGAACAAAAAAGAGATATTTTATCTGGTTTTAATAATGGATATTATTCAGGCTTAACAAATAGTGATGAATTATTTTTTAAAGAATCAGAATTAATTAAACAAGTATCTGAAAAAGAATCATGTGTTATTATAGGAAGGTGTGCAGATTTCATATTGAAAGATAAAGAAAATGTTATTAAAATATTTATATATAGTAATATGAAAAATAAAATGAAAAGAGCAACTGAAATATATGGACTAAATAAAGAAAAAGCAGAAAAAGAAATTACAAGAATTGACAAATTAAGAGCAAATCATTATAAATATTATACTGAAAAAGAATGGCAAAATCCTTCAAACTATGATATTTGCATAAATAGTGATAGTCTAGGTGTAGAAAATGCAGCTAACTTAATTTGCAAAATTATAAAAGAAAAAACTGACCAATAAGACTAGTGACTTTTTAAAAAAAATGATGTAATATAAAATAGATGACTATTATTAGTCATCTATTCTAATATTTAAGGAGATGCATATGGAAAAAACAAGAGACGTACAGGAATTTAAGAATATAAAAGAAATAATTTATAATTCAGCCAAAAGGTATAGTAACAACATAGCATTTGTAATAAAACATCAAGAAGGAAAAAATAAAACATATGAAAATATGACATATAAAATGCTTTTAGACCAAATTAATTCTTTAGGTACTAAATTATATGATATAGGATTAAAAAACAGCAGAATCGCTGTTTTGGGACGAAATAGATATGAATGGGTACTAGGACATTTAACTAATTTGCTAGGAGGAATTATATCAATACCATTAGACAAAGATTTACAAGTTGATGAATTAGAAAACTCATTAATTAGAAGTAAAGCAGATGCAATCTTTTTTGATGAAAAATATATTGAGAGAATAGAAGAGATTAAAAACAGAAATAATACAAATTTAAAAAAATATATTTGTATGTCAAAATTAACAGGATATGATGATATACATACATTAAGAGAACAAGGAAATGAATTATTAAAACAAGGAAACAAAGAATACATAACAGCAAAAATAAATGAAAAAGAAATGAATATATTATTATTCACATCTGGAACAACATCAAAATCAAAAGCTGTAATGTTATCACAAAATAATATAGCATCAAATGTATATGCACTGCAAAAAGTCGAAGGAATATATGAAACAGATTCTAATTTAGCATTTTTACCAATGCATCACATATTTGGTTCAACATGTTTAATAATGATGCTTGCGTGTGGGGCAAAAACATCATTTCCAGATGGATTGAGATATGTAGCACAAAACTTAAAAGAATATGAAATTTCAGTATTTGTAGGAGTTCCTCTCTTAGTTGAAGCAATATATAATAAAGTTATGAAAGAAATAGAAAAACAGGGAAAGACAAAACTAATAAATAAAGCAATAAAAATAAGCAACTTTTTATTAAAATTCCATATTGATGTAAGAAGAAAGCTATTCAAACCAATAATTAATAATTTAGGTGGAAAAATGAGATTTGTAATATCAGGAGGAGCACCACTTGACCCACAAGTTCAAAATGGATTTAATAATTTTGGAATAAAAATGGTTCAAGGATATGGATTAACAGAAACAGCACCAGTTATTTGTGCTGAAAATGACTTTAAAACAAGAAATGGCTCAATAGGAGTTCCAATGGAAAATGTAACTGTTGAAATAATAAATAAAGATGAAAATGGAATAGGGGAGTTACGTGCAAAAGGACCTAATATAATGCTAGGTTATTATGAAAATGAAGAAGAAACAAATAAAGTTTTAAAAGATGGATGGTTTTATACAGGAGACTTAGGATATCAAGACAAGGATGGATTTATATTTATAACAGGAAGAGAAAAAAATATGATAGTACTAAAGAATGGTAAGAAAATATTTCCAGAAGAAATAGAAACTCTAGTAAACAGAATTGATATAGTTGAAGAATGTATAGTATTTGGTATGCCAGATGAAAAAGATAAAAATGATGTAAAACTTTCTGTTAAAGTAGTTTATAATAAAAATGAAGTAAATGAAAAGTATGGAAATATTTCAGAAGAAGAAATTAGAAATATTATATGGGATAAAATCAAAAAAGATGTTAATACTACTGTACCTAGATATAAACATATTATAAATATGATTTTAACTGATAAAGAGTTAATTAAAACTACAACTAAAAAAGTTAAAAGAAATGAAGAACTAAAAGAAATTTTGAGACATTAGGGACGGTCCAATTTTGTCTCACCGTTTTGTAGAAAAATGTCGAAAAACTTAATATTATTATAAAACACACACTTTTAAAAAAGTGTGTGTTTTATAATAATATAGGTTGAAGTTGTTCTCTATCAAGAGCATGTTCAATAGTCTTTATAATATATTCAGAATCAAAAACAATAGAACGTGGTTTAGTTATAGGATTATCTTGTCTAAAAGGAACAAAATAATAATTTTTTCTATTAAGTAAAGTGGCAATGCTTGTAGCATTTCCGACTTAATCCATTATTTGTGGAAGGTGCAATAACAACAGGTAAATTGTTACGGAGATGAGATTTTATAGCCATAGTAGCTGGTGTATCAATAATATCGTAAGCAAGTTTAGACATAGTATTACCAGAACAGGGAGCAACTACCATAATGTCAGTTAAATGTTTAGGCCCAATCGGTTCAGCATCTTGTAAAGTATGAATGATTTTTTTTCCTGTAATTTGTTCAATTTCATTTATAAAGTCTTCAGCTTTTCCAAATTTAGTATCTAAATTATAAGCATTAAAAGACATTATTGGAATAACATCAGAACTAATTTTTACTAATTCTTTTATTTTAGGAATTGTTTTACTAAAAGTACAAAAAGAACCTGTTAAAACGAATCCAATTTTTTTATTTTTTAAGTCCAAATTTTACAAATCCTCCTTTCATTCGACATTTATATATTATACGAAACATATTTTAAAATTGATAATAAATAAAAAAAACAAACATTTTTTCGAAAAAACTATTGACATAGAATAAATGTTTGTGTATAATATTTTTACGATGCAAACAGATATTCTGTAAAATATGAAATGGAGGTAATTATAATGAAAATAGTAAATAAGACAAAATTTGTTAGAACAATTGGTATATTCATAATACTTTTAGGAATAATAGTAGTTTTTTCAAAAAATACCTATTCAAAAGTTGATATTGATTATAAAGAAGAATATATTTATGAAGGAGATACATTATGGAGTATTGCAGAAAAAGAAATTAAAAATAACAGATATTTTGAAAATAAAGATATTAGATATGTAATAAATAAATTAAAAACTGCAAATAATTTTTCAACATCAAAATTAAATGAAGGACAAAAAATAAAAATTCCAATTTATAAATGATATAAAATTAGTCAAAATATTGAAGTTTATGTAAATTTGTAGTATAATTTTTATGCAACAATAAAATTGTTTTTAGAAAAATAGGAGGAATCTTATGAAAAGAGAAAATAAAATTATTTCTTTTACTGATGCAATTGCAAAACGGAATCAGGAAAATTATATAGCTTCGTTAAGAATATCTGTGTTTTGTATTCCGATAATTGGGCAATATGTCAAAATAAAATCAACACTAGGAAAAAATGATATATTTATGTTAGAAATTTTAGTGTTATTAGAGGAAACTTGCGAAATTTTGAAAAAGAGAGGTATTAAAGTTCGAAGAACTTTAGCACAATACGGGATGCAAAATTGTGTCATTGAATTTTATATGACAGCAGATGAAAAACTATATTTCTATTCTGATACTGATGATGAAACACTTATGAATTATATATTAATAGCTATTTATAAAATAAAAGAATAATATTTATTCATATGTGAATACCCCATAGCAATAAATGTTATGGGGTATATTATATTTTTAGTATTCAATATTTGATAAGGGATTATTTTCTATAGCATTACGAACTTGTTCATTAGCAACATGTGTATAAATTTCAGTAGTAGAAATACTTTCATGTCCTAAAACTTCTTGTAAAGCTCTAATATCAACCTTTCCATATTGATACATTAAAGTTGCAGCAGTATGTCTTAATTTATGTGTAGAATATTTTTTGGTATCTAATCCAGCAGCCAAAAGTTCTTTATCTACAATATGTTGTACAGTTCTACGACTAATTCTTTCTTTTCTTTCACTTAAAAATAAAGCATTTTTTGAGTTAAACTTATCGGTTTTTATACCTTCTTTAGGACGTACTTCTAGGTAGTCTTTAATTACATTAATACAAGCCTTATTTAAATATACAGTTCTTTCTTTATTACCTTTACCAATGACAGTCATTTTATTTTCAGAAAAATCTATATCATTAATATTTATTCCAACTAATTCAGATAAACGCATACCACAATTTAAGAATAATGTAATTATAGCATAATCTCTTTTATAATTTCGATTATCTTCATTTGCAGTGATATTTAAAAGTTTTTTGCTATCTTCTAAGCTTAAATATTTAGGAAGCCTTTTATCAAGTTTTGGAGTTTCGAGATTCTGTGCTGGATTTATTTCGATTAAATTAGCTTTAGAACACAAATAGTTAAAAAATACTCTTATACTTGAAACTTTTCTTGCACGTGTTGCAGCTTTGCTATGATAGGTAGTAGTTAAATAGCTTAGAAAAGCATGTATATCATCTAATTTAATTTTATTTATAGTCTCGATTGAAATATCTTTAATCTCAATATTAGTAAAATCTTTTTCTTTAGTCATATTAAATCTGATTTTTATAAATTTTAAAAACATAGTTAAATCATAGTTATATTCTTTAACAGTATTAGGAGATTTATTTAATATTGTTATGGTATAATCTAAAAAAGAATTTAGGTAATCTGGATTTTCTTCATGTTTTATCATATGTTTCACACTCCATTCGGATTTAGTATATAACAAATTTTCCGGTTATCATTCTTCTAAATAATACTTCTGCTAGAAGGATGCAAGGAAAGGAGAAAGGGGTAAAGTATACCTCCTAAATTTTTTTTTAATATTATCATAAAACATCCGCAAAAGCAAGTATAAATGGTAAAATTAAATTACCGTTTTTAGAAAAAAAGACACATAATTAAAACTTATGATACAAGGACCAAAATTAAAAATAGATAATGATTACGAATTAAAGGAACAGGAGATTATTATTGCCATTTATAAAAGTGTAAAATTTTAGAATATATCTTGTATAATTTATAATAAAAATGTTATACTATAGTTGAACAATTGAACGGTATTTTGAACGATTGAACGATTGCAAAATAATAGCAAAGGTGATATGGATATAATTATAAAATATATTGAAAAAAATGGTTCTATACATTGTGAATACCATGAACATAACGAACATTCTTGTAATGAACATAAATGTAATGAAGATAAACATGGATGTTCAGGAAATGAGGAAGAGTGATATAGAGAGTGTAATAGGAGGAAATGATTATGGCAATAAATTTGAATCCAAATAAAGAAATAGTAGATATTATAAAAGAAGGGTTGAAAAAAACAGGTGGTTATTGTCCTTGCAGAACTGAAAAAACAGAGGATACTAAGTGTATGTGCAAAGAATTTAAAGATCAAATTAAAGATCCTAATTTTGAAGGATATTGCCATTGTATGCTTTATTATAAAACTATTGAGTAAAGGAGGAAGATATATGAACGAAATAAATTTAAATTTAAGTAATTTTAATGATGAAATAACTAATACTAATAAGCTAGTTTTAATTGATTTTTTTGCCACATGGTGTGGACCATGTAAAATGTTATCTCCAATTATATCAGAGATAGCAAATGAATATTCAAATAGCATTAAAGTATGTAAAGTAAATGTAGATGAAAATCAAGATTTAGTAATGAAATACAATATAATAAATGTTCCAACTCTTTTATTTATAAAAAACGAAAAAATCATAAAAAGTAGCATTGGTTTTTGTTCAAAGTCCGAATTAAATAATATAATAAATGGTTTATTATAAATAAAAAACAGAAAGGATTTATTTATGGATAAAAAATTAAAAATAATTATAAAAAATTGCCCTTAAAATAACAAATGCCAGCTAGTATAATATTAATAAATGGAGGAGTTTTAAATGAAAGAAAATGCAAAATTTTTTAAATGTCAAATATGTGACGATATGATAGAAGTAATTGATGGAGATGCACAACATTTAACTTGTTGTGGTAGGAAAATGAAAGAAATGAAAGCTAATACTACAGATGCAGCAACAGAAAAACATATACCAATATATAAAAAAGTAGGAGATGAAATAGTAGTAAGTGTCGGAGAAGTAGAACACCCAATGGAAAAGGAACATTATATAATGTGGATTGCACAAGTATCAGAAAATAGAACAACTAATGTAAGATTATATCCAGAGCAAAAAACGGAAACTCGATTTCCATATATATCTGGTGCAACATTATATGCTTATTGCAATAAACATGGATTATGGAAGACAACAATAAAATAGTAAATAGCTATAAGCAATAGAAGAGAGGTATAAGTAGATATGGAAAAGTGTAAAAAAGGAATACAGAACATTGCACAAAATCAATCTAATACGACCAACTTGGAGCATTGAAAAAATGCAAAATATTGAAGTTTTAACATTAAAAGTGTTAATTCAAAGATTTTTAATCAAAATGTTTTTATTCTAAATATCAAATTCAATTATTAAGTTACACATTTGAACTATCTGAAAATAGTCGTTAATATAACACTATGAATGATAGAAGGAGTGTGATTTTTTTATGTTTAAGTTCTTTAAAAGAAAAATCAAATTAGAAAGTTTTGAAGTGAGAATTATTATTAATTCTTTAAAAGTGATGCGTAATAAATTAATAGAAAATTATGAATATAAAAATTTTAGAAACAAAATTACAAACAATATTTGAAAATGATTTGTTTGCAGTTACAGAAGAAAACATAAAAGAAAGAATACTAATAGAATTAGATTTTATCCTTCAAAGGAAAGAATTATAAATATGAAAATATATAGATTTAATGTAGTAGAATTAAAAGATGGAAATAGAGCGACAATTATAGATGTAAGAGGAAAAAAAGAGTATTTTGCAGAAGTAGTAAATGCCTATGGACAAACAGTTACAAAAAGAAATATAATAGATGAAGAAATAAAATAATATTTTAAATTTAAAATCGCACATTATACAAAAATATATATTTAATTTATAATTAATA
>CAKPDN010000008.1 GCA_934149005.1 uncultured Clostridia bacterium
GTAGTCTCCTGAACTTGCTAATTTGCTGTAGTCTCCTGAACTTGCTAATTTGCTGTTGTCTCCTGAACTTGCTAATTTGCTGTTGTATCCTGAACTTGCTAATTTGCTGTTGTATCCTGAACTTGCTAATTGGCTGTTGTATCCTGAACTTGCTAATTGGCTGTAGTCTCCTGAACTTGCTAATTTGCTGTAGTCTCCTGAACTTGCTAATTTGCTGTTGTCTCCTGAACTTGCTAATTGGCTGTTGTCTCCTGAACTTGCTAATTGGCTGTAGTCTCCTGAACTTGCTAATTTGCTGTAGTCTCCTGAACTTGCTAATTTGCTGTTGTCTCCTGAACTTGCTAATTTGCTGTTGTATCCTGAACTTGCTAATTTGCTGTTGTATCCTGAACTTGCTAATTGGCTGTTGTCTCCTGAACTTGCTAATTGGCTGTTGTATCCTGAACTTGCTAATTGGCTGTTGTCTCCTGAACTTGCTTGTACATCTTCATCTTGTTTTTTATCTTTTATTTTGCACTTTTCCCATAAGAAATCTACGCTTGCTTTTATAAATCCTGTTAAATCTAATTTTGCTCCTATTTTTATTTTATTGGTTGCAATTTTACTATCTTCTCTATCTTCTTTATCCGGTTTATTTATATCTCCTATTGCTTCTACTTCTGCAAATGTACTATTACATAAATCATAATAGTTAAGTGTATCTAACGGATTTTCGCAGAAATGAAATCCATTATCACAACATTTTGGCTTTCCTTTCATTTCATATTCCTTATTTTCTTCGTATTGAAATCCTCTACATGTCATATCTTTATTAAATCCTTTATATCCTTTCATCTCTTATGTTCCTTTCATTTAATTATTCTTAATTCCAAATCTGGATAAACTTTTTCAAATATTTTATGTTTTAATTTGAATACATCTGTCTGCATTCCTTTAACATCTTCTACTATTGTTTTGCCGTTTTCTATGTACTTAAAATCTGCAACATATTCTATCTTTCTAAATGTCCTTCCATTTTTCTTAAAACTATCTTGTAGCAAAAATCTTGGCTGTAATTCTAAATCAGTTATCGTTCCTGCTCTTTCTAGTAATTTTAATTCTTTATATCTTCTACTTTCTTGAATACTATCAAAGATGTAGTCATCTACTATTACTTTTTTATTTCTGTATTTGTTCACTTTTCTTTAGCTCCTCTCTTAACTTTTCTTGCCATTTTTCTTTTCCTTGTATAAAGCCTTTGCATCTTATTACTGGCTTATAGTCTTCATTTTCTTGCTTGTTACAACCTAGACAGTAATAGCATATTGTGTTCTTTTCTACTTGTTTCATAGGCTAGGCCTCTTTCTCATATTCCCATTTGTATCCATAAGCAGTTCTACAATAATAAGTTTTACCATTTTTGTCTACGATTTTTTTATGTTTGCAACAGGCTGATATATTTGATACCGTTTTAATATTAAAACTTCTTGCTATATCATTCATGCAATTCCATTTTCTTACTAGCTTTCCATCTAAATTATATTGATTAACCCTTTTTGCTCTCTTGTTTTTTTCACCTTTAATTGATGATTTGCATAGACCATGTTGTTTTGCATGTATTTTATTTTCATTATTAGTAACCCATTCTAAATTTTCAATTCTATTGTCTGCTTTATTACAATTTATGTGGTTTACTTGTGCCTTATTTTTAATATTAGGTATAAAAGTCATTGCAATCAACCTATGTACTCTAATAGTTTTTGAAGTTTTTCCATTAGTAAGTTGAGTTATTAAATATCCTTTATGATCTTTATATTGTTTAATTATTTTTTCCTTTGTATTTCTTATTCTTCCTAAATTACTAACCTGATACAATCCATTATAGTTAATCGCATCTTTCCATTCTTCAATCATTCAATCATCTCCTCAAATATGTGGAATATGCTGATAATTTATTGCCTCAAATCCTGCTTGTGTTCTTTCATATACTGCTACTGTTTTGCCTGTGTATTCGCATTTCTTTTTATCTACTGCTTTTACATATCCCATTTTTTCTAATTCTGTTAGTCTTGGTGCTGTATAATTTCTTTCTGTGCTTGGTATAAATCCTAAATCAAATAATTCTACTGCTAATTCCTTTGCCGTTTTAGGCTTATCTAATCTATTTAAGATTTGTATGTATCTTATTTTTGTTTTATCTTGTATGTCATTAAAACTCATTTGTCTTGTTTTAAATGTTATTGTATTCATTTGTTTATCACTTCCTTTACAATCCTAATTCTATTGCTAACGGTGTATAAAAATTGGTTCTATACCTTTCTTCTGGGTATTCCCATCCTTTATATTGTTTTTGCATTCCACAACTACATATAGCCATATACTCACAAGAAATTTCTTTTTCACCATTTTTTATTTTTTTCCAATATGTTATATAGCCTGTCCCTTTACATTTGTTACATTTTTGAGTTGTTTCGTCTCTTTTTACTTGGCTATATCCTAAGTTTGTATTGATTTCAATTATATCTGCTAATTTAGGTAAAAACTTACAAGTTCTATATACTTGTGAAATTACATACTTAAATCGTTTTATATCCATTTTTCTTAATTCTTGAAACCATATTTTTTTCTGTTCTTCTGATATTTCTTTTTGATAAAAATTTTCTATCTCTGTAGTCGTTTTAGTAAATTCATCAATCGTCATCACTTAGCCCCCATTCTTTTCTATATCTCTCGGCTTTTTCCTCATCTGTTTCCTGTTTTTTGTTATTACTTTGATTTAATTTTTTTTGACTTTCTATTTGTTCAACAGAACTTATACTTTGCCTGATATATCTATCTAAAATGCTTTTTATGTATTTCATATTCATTGCTTTATGCTCTATTGCATCTTGCATAGCATAAATTATTAAATCTTCTGGCAAGTCGTTGCAGTAGTCCTCTAATATTTCTACTTCATGTGGAGTTATTAAAGGATTTATATTTTCCATATAAAATTTTATACTACTACTAGTCTTGTTTAGTTTAGTTTTGTTTAGTTTATTTAATGTACTACTATTTTGATTACCAATTTGATTACTATCTTGATTACTAATTTGACTACTAACTTGATTACTTTTTACCATAGTGATTATTTTATATGAAGTCGCTTTAGTTGTATTTGCTTTAAAATCAATCAATCCTAATTGCTTTAAAACATTTCTGTTTTTATTAATCCCTGCTCTTGATAATCCAGTTACTAATTGAAGACTTAGATTTGCAACTGTAAACCATTCATTCCAATTACATTTGTTGTTTATATACATTAGTCCATGCCATAATGCAATTTGTCCTGTTGAAAGTTGTTTAATCTGTACTAAATCATAAAAGCCTTTAATTTCTGTCAAATAATTCATCATTTTTCTCCTTTCGTACAATATAAGGGCAAACTTTGTTGTCTGCCCCTGTTGTCTATTTTTTAATCACTTAATCCTATTGCTGAACCTATTGCTATTCCTAACCAAGCAATAAATCCTCCTACTTCACAAAAAATTATTCTTACTATTCCAAATGCTATTCCTAATCCATTTACAGGATTTATTGAATTAACTATTTGCGTTATTCCTCCTGCAAGCATTAACCATATTCCCACGTATATTCCTAATACAATTCCTACAATTGCTATTAAAATTCCTATAATCTTTTTCATTTTCTTTTCCTCCTAATATTTTTTATAAATAACTTTTTCCTATTAATTTTATAAATTCTTCTCTTGTATGATTTTTTTCATATTCTTTTTGGCATTCTTGTTTTAATCTCAAATCTAACTCATGTCCATATTTACCATGTACTCCGTATGTTCCTCTATGCTCTAAATATGTTAGCCATACTTTGAATCCGTTTTGCTCTGATATTTTTCTTTTTCCTGAGCCAAAATATATATGATGTTCTTCTAGTCCATAAGTTTGTTCACTAACATAGCTTTCTTTTTTGCTTTGTAAAATTGATTTCATTTCTTGTCCCACTCTTTCAATAAACTTTCTATTTCTGCATCTGATTTTGTTTCTATTCCATAAGCTTTACAGTCTTGAACTACTCCATCTATCAATCTTGACATTTGTTTAGAATTAAAAGAACTAGAGCCATAATAAGCATTGATTATTTTAAATTCTGTATTTTCTATATATGTTGTATCTGCTATTTCGCAAAACCAAGCTATTCCTTGTGCTACCCACATTTTTTCAAAGGTCTTGATATTCTCTGTTTCTATCCTAAATCTTCTGAATATTCCTAGTTCTTTTACTCTTCTTTTGTATTCTTCTATCGTATCTATTTCTGCTAACTCACATAATTCTTGCAAAAGTTTCCAAAAATAATTATTTGCATTAGTTGTTCTTTTCTTTATATATTTCTTTGCTTCTATTTTTAGTTTTAAGCCTTTTAGTTGTTCTATATCTGATAACTTGTCCTTTCCATCAATTAGAAAGCTTATTTTAGGTTTTCCTGTCTTATAATCTATATTTATTTCTTCTAATGTTCCTGTAGTTTGCATTTAACCACCTACTTTTTATCTGGCAATGTATTGCATTTATTTAATATTGCTACGTATTGTTCTTTTGTTAATTCAGCCGTATTTTTTATCCCATAATTTTTTTCTAATGTTGGTATTACATCATAACCTTTTCTTAGCATAAGAGAATATATAGCTTTTGCTTCTACCTCTGTAACCTTATTATTAGATGTTTGTGTTTGTTTCTTTTTATACCCATCTTCGCTTGGATTTTGGTCTGGATCTTCCCCTGTTATTATTTTGTAACTTTTCATCAATGCATATTTATCTGCATATGTCATTGCTTTTCCTGAACCTTTGTCTTGTGTATCTATTCCTTCTGCAAATGTTATTGTTTCTATATATTCATCTGTTTTGTCTATATTTACAAATCTATAAGTAGTTTTTATTCTACTAAAGATGTTATTTTTTTCTCCATATTCGTTTGTAGTAGTATACATTGTACTTTCTATTACTTCTCTACTTGCTGGATAGCTATAAACTCTATACTTAAATTCTAGTTCTTTTACAGCTTTTAAAATATCCGCTTCACCTACTGCTTTATAGGCACTTTTGCCTTGTCCAACTGTCAAGTTTTTATTAACACTAGAAATTTCATTTGTTATATTAGAAAGTTTTTCAAATATATTCATTTCTTTAATTTCCATAGTATTCTCCTTCTTTAATATCTTTTAAATCTAAATAATCCATAGTTACACCTACTTTATTCTTAAACTTGTATTTTGTGTATTCATATTAACTCCTGCTGGCATTTCTCCTGTTGCCTTAAAATGTTCTTTTATGGCTGTTTTGTCTATTTTTACGCTTACTATTTCTTGTTTAAATTCTTTTGGTATTTCATCTTCGTTTATGATTTCCACACTAGGTGGATTTTTTGCTATACTTAGTGTTCCCAATGGTGTTTCTAATTTTGTAAATCCCCCTTGTTCCATACATTCTTTTACATATTCTTTAAATTTTGTAAGTCTATTTTCTAATGTCTTTCTTTGCTCTGAAATTCTTTTTTCTTCGTTTTTCATTGCCTCAATAGTTAATTCTATATTTCTTGTATAACCAATTAAATTTTGGCTTTTTTGTTGTAATAATTCTATTAATTCTTTTTCCACTTTCTTTTTATCTTCTTCTGTCATTTCTTCTTGTGACATCAACATTGGAAACGCATTTGTTATTTGATATAAACTTAAATCTTGCATTATTCTTCACTCAACCTTTCATATATTTCATCTTCATATTGTTCATCATCTTTTTCTAGTAAATGTTCTATATAGCTGTCATAATCATTATTTGTTTCTATATAGTCATCTTCGACCATTCTATTTTCTAACATTTCTTCTCCTTCTTGCATATCTGATTATTTTGTGTTAAAATAAATACAGATATGAATTTATATAAGTTTATGTTCTGAACTAATTTTGTGATTGGTAGTCTGAAATTAGTTCTTTATTTAATTTAAAAAACTCCATTGGTAGCCTCCTGCATATGCTTTTTTATTATGACAACATCTTGAAATTCCTGATATTGCAATATTTGTATTTTTATTAGCCTCTGTCAAGCTATTCCATACATTTAAAATGTTATTATCTTTATATTGAATAACCTTTTTAGCTCTTTTTTTTCCATTCTTTTTTCCATATTTTTTTCCGATTTTTCTTCCTTGATTAATTACGTTATTAGATATTGCAATAAGATTATGTTTTCTTGCATGTTTCATATTTTCTTTATGTGTCGTCCATTCCAAATTAGAAATATTGTTATTTTCTTTATTTCCATCAATGTGGTTTATATCCCTTTTGTTCAATGGATTTTTTAAAAATGATTTTGCAACTATTCTATGTACTGCAATTGCTTTTTCCTTTCCATTTTTAAATAAATGTACCATTGGATAGCCATTATTGTTCTTTGTTTGCCTTAATATATGTTTGTCTCTAAAAGTGCCTTTTCTAGGTATGCTCCTTACTTGTCCTAAATTAGAAACTTCATATAAATCTTCATAATCCACTACATTTTTCCATATTTCTTCCATTTATTTCTCCTTTATTAGTTCTTTTATTTTGCCTAAAATAGCTTTTTCATTGTTATATGCATTTGAAGTTGCTATTCTTTTTATTCTGTCTATCAATTCTCTTTGTTCTTCATTTTCAAATCTTAAGTCTTTATTTTCTTCATATAATGCTTTGTTTTCATTTGATAACTCTTCATTTTTATTTTGTAAATCTGCAATTAATATGTTTCTATTTTCTATCTTTGCCTCTTGATTTTTTATTTTTCTATCTTTTCTTGTTAACATTCTCTTTCAACTCCTTTCTTGTAAAACTTTGTAAATTATTGTATAATACCCTCGAAAGTGAGGTTATTATTATGAGTACTACGGACTTTATTGCTTTACTAGCCTTTTTTATATCTTTGTATGGTGCCATACTATCAACATATACAGCCATAAATGAATTTTTCAGACTAGAACTATCTATTATAAACCAAGATAAAAGTTTTATTACTTTTACAAAAAGTGATAAATATCTTGATGAATACGGAGAATATTTAAGTATTTATAAGAAAAATTTTTATACTATTGGTATTCTTGTCAGAATAGTTAATAAATCTAAAAATCCAACTACTATTAATGAAATTGTTCTAAATGATAAGTATAAGTTGAATAGTTCTTCTAGTATTGATGGCATTATTCCTACTCAATTTGAAGCCATTGATAATAGTTTTATTGAACATGCATCTAAAAACTTTGATTACCCTATAATTAAACCTTTGTATGAGGTAAAACCTTTAGATACAGTCGAAGGCTATCTGATTTTCAATGATATTGAAGAAATCCCATCTCAATTTAATGTTAAAATTAATACTGTTCAAAAATCTAAAACATTTCATTTAAATTTAGTTATTCCTAACGATTACAGAAACGAACAAATATAAAAATCAACATTAATATTACATTTATCCAATTAAGTATTGCTATTGTTAGTAGTACTTTTTCTTTTTTGGCTTGTTCTTTTGCTTCTTTAATTTCATAATCACTTATCCCATATTTTCTTAATTCTTCTTCACGTTTTTTTGTCATTTTTCCCTCCTAATAAGTCATTCCTTGCAAAAATCCCAATACTGTAAACCCTAATGTTGCTATATATAAACTGCTATATACTACTACTTGTCCTAGTCTCATATAGACTTTATTTGGATCTAATTTAAAATTTTTCCAACTTCTTTTCATTTGTTTTCCCTCCTTAAATAGTTTTCAACCATTCCTCAAATTTGCTTTTGATTATTAAATAGTACCATTGCCCTGTTTTTCCTTGAAATGCTATTCCAAACGGAAATTTATCCTGTCTTAATGCTGCTCTAACTCCTTCAACACTCATTTTTAATATTCTTGCTACATCGGCTGGAGTTAATCTCTCTACTTCTTCATTTTCTTTTTCCATGTTCTCACCTTCTTTCTCTATCGGTATCGGTTCGTGGTTATTTTTGATTTCTTTTGCAATCAGTTTTGATATAAAAAATATCATCAAATTGTTTATTAAGCACTCTACAAATATTAACTGCTAATTCTGGACTAGGATTTCTTTCTCCTTTAACAATTAAGCTAATCTGTGTTTGAGAATAATCAACTTCTTTTGCTAGTTGTCTGTAAGAAAATCCCTCTTTTGTTATAATATCTTTGAAGATTTCAGCATCTTTCAATATTATAGTTCTATTTGCCATTTTTTATCTCCTTTCTGTTTTCTTTTGAAAGCATTATATCATATAGATTTCATTTGTCAACACTTTTTTGAAATTTTTTATAAAATTCTTTACAAAAGTAATCATAAATGCTATAATATTATTGATTGGAGGAATAACTATGGAAATGTCTCTTAAAGAAATGGGCAGATATTTAAAAAATTTACGAGAAAATAAAGGACTATCAACTAGAGAAGTATATGAATTAGCCAAAGTTTCAAACAGCTATTTATCTCTTGTAGAAAATGGTCACCGTAGAGCTAGTGCTGTAGTTTTGAAGAAATTAGCTCCAGTATATGGTGTTAATTATTTAGATTTATATGTTAAAGCTGGTTATGCAGATTTGGCAGAATACGAAAAAAATAAAAATTCTAATTTTGTTTCTAAAAACAACATTGATACTGAGGGACTTGATGATAATGATATTGATGAATTAAAAAGATTTGCAGAATTTTTAAAAAATAAGAAAAAAACAAATAAATAAAAAAGGAATAGATGTAATCAATTTTACCACGAACCGATACATTTATTCCCTGCAAACACTATTAAAAGTGAATGTATTAATATTATACAGAAAATACCTTCACTTTTCAATAGTTTATTAAAAATAAATTAAATAAATTTGGAGGTATTTTACTATGAAAATTTTAAAGAAAAGAGCAAATGGAAAAGGAACTGTTGCGTTTTTGGGAAAAGGAAGAAATAAGCCTTATGCAGCCAGAATAACAATTGGAAAAGATATTCAAGGAAGAAGTATATATTATGATATTAATACTTTTGAAACAGAATTAGAAGCATTAGTATGCCTAGAAAACTACCATAAGCAACCATATTCACTATATATTAAAGAAGATAAGTATAACAGAATTGATACTTTTCCCAAAATTCCTTATCCTATTATTTCTGTTCAAAACCCACATAAAAATATTGTCGAAAAAGTAAAAAAGGATAATTACACATTTAAACAATTATTTGAAGAATTTAAAAAAGCAAAACTTCCAACATTTGAAGAAATTAACTTAGAAAAAAATAAACACATAAAGCCATTAGGTAAATATGCTTACAACTATTCTAGGGGAATGATAACAGCTTATAATAATTCAGAGAAACTATATGATAAAGTATATAAAGATTTAAGAACATCTGATTTTCAACAGTTTTTAGATACTTGTGGAAAAAAATTTGAGACATTGAGGATAATGAAAAATTTATATATAAAACTTGATGAATATGCTTTTCAAGAAGATTTAATAAACAAATGTTATGCTCAATATATAACTGTAGGTAAATCAAGTTGTCCTTTATCTGATAAAAAAGAAAGAACTCCTTATACCTATGAGCAAATTCAATATTTATGGAATATTACCCCTGAAAATTATAAAGAAGAATTTATAAAAGATATTCTACTTCTTACTATTTATACAGGTTGTAGAGCTAATGAATTACTATTTATATATACAAAAAATATTCACTTAGATGATAATTATTTCGTTGGTGGATTAAAAACTGAAGCTGGAATAAATAGAGAGATTCCAATTCACCGTGATGTAAAAAATATTATTTTAAAATATTACAACCCCAAAAATGAATTTTTATTTATGATGCCAAATGGCAATAGAGCTAATTACGATTATTATTTATATCATTATAAAGAAAATTTTATTGCTAGACATAATTTTCTAGGACATCACACAGCTCATGATGGTAGACATACATTAAGAACTGAACTAGAAAAATTAAATATTAAGCAGGTTATTATAAACTCTATAATCGGACATAGCAATGATAATGTTGGACTAGATGTATATACTCATATTTCGGTCAAAGAAAAACTTGAAGCTATAAATATGGTAACATATGATGAACAAAAAAAGTTATATGTTTTAGCTTCTCATTACTAAAAAGTCTTATTATTAATAACAAGTTAATAACAAATAGAAATACCAATGCTCTAAAACATTGGTATTTCAGTACTTTTTTACACTTCCATGATAATTGGTATTATCATTGGATTTCTTTTTGTTTTTGTAAATATATAATCTCTTAAATTTTCTCTAACAGTTGATTTTATTGTAGCCCAATCTCTGAGTCCTTTTTCTTCACACTTTTTAATTTCATGTCTAACAACGCTTTTAACATCATCCATTAGATTCTCAGATTCTCTAACATAAACAAATCCTCTTGATATTACATCTGGTCCTGCAACCACTTCTCCTGTTGAAGAATCCATTGTTAAAACAATGACAATTAGTCCATCTTGTGATAAATGTTGTCTGTCTCTTAAAACAATATTTCCAACATCTCCAACTCCTAATCCATCTACTAATATTTTTCCATTTGGTACCATTCCATTGAATTTAGCTTCTTCACTATCTATTTCTAAAACTTTTCCATTTTCCATCATAAGAATGTTTTTGGCTGGTATTCCCATCATTTGAGCAGTTTCTCCATGTGCTTTTAATTGCCTATATTCTCCATGTACTGGTATGAAAAATTTTGGTTTTGTTAGCGTAAATATTAACTTTTGTTCTTCTTGACAAGCATGTCCTGATACATGAACATCCGCTAATGCACTGTATACAACTTCTGCTCCTATTTGCATTAAATCATCTATTACTTTTGAAACTGATTTTTCATTTCCTGGTATTGGATTCGCTGATATTATAACAAGGTCATTTGGTGTAATTTTTACTTTTCTATGGTCTCCTGCTGCCATTCTTGTTAATGCTGACATTGTTTCTCCTTGGCTTCCTGTTGTTATAATCACTAATTGCTCATCATTGTAAGTTGACATTGTATCTATATCAATAAAAATATCATCTGGGCAATCTATATATCCTAATTCCTTTGCAGTCATAATCATATTTATCATGCTTCTACCACATATTGCTATTTTTCTTTTATATTTAACTGCTGAACTTACTATTTGTTGAACTCTGTGAACATTTGATGCAAATGTTGCAACTACTATTCTTTTTGTACATCCATCGAATAGATTATCAAATACTGGTCCTATTGAACTTTCAGACATTGTAAATCCTTTTCTTTCTGCATTTGTACTGTCTGACATTAATGCTAATATTCCTTCATTTCCTAATTCCGCAATTCTTCCCAGATCCATTATTTTTCCATCTATTGGTGTATAATCTACTTTAAAATCTCCTGTATGTAGTATTGTTCCAACTGGTGTTTTTATTGCAAGCATTACAGAATCTGGTATACTGTGTGTGCTTCTTATAAATTCAACTTCAAAGTTTTTTCCAAATTTTATTTTTTGTCCTTGTGTTACTTCAACTAATGTTGAACTTCTTAGTATTCTATGTTCTTCTAATTTATTTTTTATTAGTCCTATTGCTAGTTTTGGTGCATATACTGGTATATTTATTTGTTTTAATAAATATGGTACACTTCCTATATGATCTTCATGTCCGTGTGTTATTATAAGTCCTTTTATTTTATCTACATTTCTTTGTAAATAGGTTATATCTGGTATAACTAGGTCTATTCCTAACATGTCATCTTCTGGAAATGATAAGCCACAGTCTATTACTATAATTTCATCTTCATATTCAAATACTGTGATGTTTTTTCCAACTTCATGTAGTCCTCCTAATGGAATTATTTTTAATTTTGATTTTTTGAAAATATTTCTCCTTCTTGTAGTTTTCCTTTCTGCAATTGCATTTTCTGGTCTTACGACTAATTCCTTTGATTCTTTTAGTTCTACATTTTCTTGTTTTTTATTTTCTTTTGGTGTTCTTGCGGCTCTTGGTTTTCTATTTGTTGTTTTTCTTGGTGTTCTTGGCTTTCTTTCTTCTTTTTTATTCAATTTTTCTTCTGCCATAATTTTCCTCTCTTTCTTTTCATTTCAGTTTTAAAGCTTCTTTTTCTTTAAAATATTCCATATTCAATTTTAATAAAACCGTGTTTTTTTAGTTTTTAGCATAATTACAAAATTTAAATTAATAATATTCACACATAAAACATTTTTAATTTTTCATTTTTTTTATGCATTAAATTTATATAATTAAATCTACATATATTATTATAAAAACATTTTTTACAAATTTGTTAATTTTACTAATAACATATGATATTTGAATTTTTCTTTATATCTTATCTTTTGTTTTAATTTTTAATCCGTTCTCTTTTTATTTTTCTTTAAAATTTTGGTTTTATAAAATCTCATTCTTGTGCCCTTTGGCAACATCTTTTGTATTATACTATAATTTCTAGAAATTGTCAAATTACACTTTATGTGAAGTGTATTTTACTTTTTCTAAAATAGAACAAATCTGAAAATTTGTTCGTGCAATGTAATTTTATATATTAAGAAAGTTGCATAACTTTCCTAATATATAAAAAAAGCAAAATTTATAAGGCTGCTGAAAAAGTAGCCTTATTTATTCCGCTTTATATATATATCATTTTATTTATTATTGTTTTTTATTTCTTTATTTTCTTTCTCTGCCGAAATAATCCTCTCCTCATTTTATGTTACTTGTCAATAAAAAGATTTCGACAAAATGTGACATCGGTTATGATTCCCATATTTTTTGATTATTTTTATTAATTATTTTTTCATAATTTTAAAATCATATGCATTTGCGAAATCTGCAGTAATTGAACAATTTATTTTTGCAGTTTCTCCTGCTTTTGTTTCTTCAATTACTCCATTTAATGTATATATTTCCTTTCCATTTTCATCTACTAATTGAATTGAAACATTTGTCATTGGTATTTTTTCCTTTTTAGTATTTTCTACTGTTGCAAGTAAATTTGTAACACCATCTTTATATGTAAGCTGTATATCTTTTATTGCTAAATCACCTAAAGCTTTATTTTCATTTAATTTTGAACTTACATTTAACTTTGTGCCATCTTCTAACTCGATTACATTTTTCTCTTCTACTTTTTGATTTTCTTCATTTTGAATTACCGTTTGATTTTCTTCAGCATTTTTAGTTTTCTTTTTATTAATGTTTGCTACAATTGCGATAATTATTACTATCACAATTATAGCTATTATTAGGTCAACTAGCCTTAAGCCTTTCTTTTTATTTCTTGTTGCCATTTTTCATTTCTCCTTTTTATCTTGATAGAATTTTTATTCTAACTATCTTCCCAAAATATATGGATCATCCCCTGTTCCAGTTCCACTAACTGCGTAGACTCCAGACATCAGAGAAACTACGGGTCGGACCCCCACAGAAGTGTTGCTTGTGTAGCCCTTATCGATACCGACTAAACCTCATCCACAAATATTGGTCCGAGCGGGCAGAAGCGAGATAGCACATTCCACTTTCTATTTTTGATCCATTATTTAATGCATCGTCATATGTCATACAACGTACACTATATATTAAATTTAATTTGCTTTGATCTTTATATTTATCCCAATTTCTTGTTTTTGTTGGTATATTACTTTTTAAATTGCTATTTTTTGTTTTTCCATTTGATAATATATATTCCGCTCTATATGCATCATATACTTGAGTATAAAAATATACAAATTTTTCTGGTACTCCGGCGGTACTTATGCTTTTTATATATAATCTTTTTTCTCCATTTACTGTTTTTTCTTCGCTTTCTAATACTTGCCATCCTTCGAAACCGTCCTTTAACATTACTATTTCTACTATCACCTGCCTTAAATCCACTAAATGTGAAATTAAGCTCTTCAGTAGTATAATCTTTTGAATTATACAAGTTTCCTAATTCATTTATTTCTGCCTGTGTCCAATTTCCAGCATCATATTCAACTACTCCTGATCTTGCATAATTTAATGGTTTTTGAACTGTTATTTTCTTTTCATTACTTTTTGTTTCATTTCCCGCATTATCATATGCTATCATATATACTATATATTCTGTGCCATTTGTTAAACCTGTTACACTTACACTTGTACTTGTTGTATGTTCTTTTTTATTTGCTACTGTTCCGTCTAACTTTTCTACATAATAGCTGTAATCTTTTATTCCTGATTCTGCATCTGTTGTGCTTCCTTCAATTTTTATACTTGTTTCTGATGCATTTGATGCCTTTACTGTAAATACTTCTGGTGGTATTGTATCTACTATTGTCACATTCGCATAATTTCCTGATGAAGTTCCATCTGTTAATCTTGCATATACTATATCATTATAATTTAAATTTTGCACTGTTATTGATGTTCCAGCAGTTGTTGCTTTTGTCCAACTTCCAGAAGTACCATTTACTTGATATTCTACATAATAATTTGTATTCGTACTTATTTGTATACTTGCCTTCCCACTTGTCCATGTTGTCGTGCCAAATATTATAGTACCTTGCTTCGTTCCATCTGGTATACTTTCTGTTGTTACAGTTTTTACATTACTTTTTCTTTCATTTCCGGCATTATCATATGCTATCATATATACTGTATAAGTTGTTCCTTGACTTAGGCCTGTTACTGTATAACTTATGTCAGTTACATGCTCTACTTTTATCTTATCTGAGTCACTTGTTTGTGCTACATATGTAAAATTAGCAACCTCAAAGTCCTTTAAGCTACTTGAATCACCTGTAACTCTTATACTATTTGTTTTTACCTCATCTACTGTAATTTCAAATTTATTATTATCTTTTGGTGTTTCAGCAACTGTAATATTAAATGAACTATCAATTGTTATATCAAAAGACATTTTTTTGTCTGTATATACCACATTTAATGTATTATCTCCATCAGTATATTCATCTGCACTTATTCTATTATCTACTGTTGGTAATTGTTCATGCAATGTTTTTAGGCTTAATTTATTTCCTTTTTCAGATTCGCTTATTTGTATGTGCATTATTGCCAAATCAACATTTTCTTTTGCTTCTGCTCTCATTTGTTCTATTTTTGTTTTTTTAGCTTTTTCAAATAAACCACTTCCTGATAATTGTCCTATTGCCACTCCGGCTAGTATTAATAGGATTATTATCGTTATAACTAACGCAACCAATGTTATTGCTTGTTGTTCCTTCTTTATTAGTTGTAATTTTTCCAACTATTGTTCCTCCTTTTTCTATTACATATGTGTAATCTTTTAATCCGGTTTGTTTATCTGTTGTGTTTCCTGACATTTTAAATCCACTTGCTGTTATATTTGATACTGTTATATTAAAAGCTTCTGGTGCTATTGTATCTGCAATTGTTAAACTTATATAATTTCCACTACTTGAACCATCTGTTAATCTTGCATACACAATATCATTATGTTTCAAATTGTTTAATGTAACTGCTGTACCAGCTGTTGTTGCTCTTGTCCAAGTTCCACTTGTTGAGTTTACCTGATATTCTATATAAAAACTTGTATTTGTTGTTACAGTCACATTTGCTACTCCACTTTCCCATACTGGTTGTCCAATTGTTATTGAACCTGCTGTTGTTGGTATGGTTTTTGTTGTTATTGTTGTCTCTTTTATTGCTTTGTTTCCCACGTTATCACATGTCTCAACCTTTATTGTGTAAGTTGTTCCTTGTTTTAATCCTGTAAAGTTATAACTTGCGTTTTCCCCTGTATATGCAACTGTATATTCTTCACTTTCTTTTTTTATAGAATATGTATATGATACTGGATTTGGCATTCCAGATTCATTGTCAACTGCTGTTACTGTTGCTGTTATTTTCGAAGTTGCCACATTTGTACTTACTCCTAATGTTGGAGCCTTTGTATCCAATATATCTAATGTTGCCCATTCTGAGCCACTTGTTCCATCTGTTAGACGTGCATATAGTTTATCTCCACTATGTAAGTCTGCTACTGTAACTTTCGCTCCTGCTGTTTGACCTTTTGCCCAAATACCTGTTGTACTATTTATTTGATATTCTATATAATATGTTGTGTTTGTTGTTATATCTACATTTGCTTTTCTATTTGTCCAAGTTAAGTTTATAAAATTTATTGCTCCTGGTTGTTTTCCACTTGGTATTGTATCTGTTAATATGCTTCTTTCTTTTACTCCTATATTTTCTGCATTATCAGCTACTGTTACTTTTACTGTATAATCTTTTCCTTGTACTAAATTTGGGAATTTACATGTATCACTTGCACTATTTTGTATCTCTACATATGTTGAATCATCTGCTCCTGTTTCCTTTATATAAAATACATATATTGTTGGGTTTGGTAATCCGCCCTCATCTGTTGCTGTTGCTTTTACTGTTGCAGTATTTGATGTTTTACTTAATACCGTAAAATCTACAATTGGCGATACATCATCTGGTATTAATATACTTTTTTCTTGTATTCCTATATTATGTGCTTTATCTTTTACTTCTACTTTTATTGTGTAATTTTTTCCTATTACCAAATTTGGTACTGTTAAAACATTGGATTCCCCACTTTGTTTTTGTACATATGTTGAATCACTTTCTCCTGTTTCTTTTATATAAAATGTATATGTTACTGGATTTTCTAATCCTGATTCATCATCATTTGCTGTTGCAGTTGCTGTTATTGTATGATTTTCTGCTGTTAATGCTATTCCTACATCAGGTTTTATAGCATCTATTATTGTTATACTTGAATAATCTCCTGATGATGTTCCATCTGTTAACCTTGCATAAACTATATCATTATGACTTAAGTTTTCTATTGTTATTTGTGCTCCTTTTTCACTTGCTATAGTCCAATTTCCAGTTGTACTATTTACTTGATATTCTATATAGTACTCTTGTTTATTTGTTGTTATATCTACTTTTGCTTTTCCATTTTCCCAAATTATATTTTTAAACATTATACTTCCTGCTGATGTTCCACTTGGTATATCTATTGTTTTTTCTGTTGTTTCCTTTGATGTTTTATTTCCGGCTTTATCTTGCACTTCTACTTTTATTGTATATGTTTTTCCTGCTGATAAGTTTTTAAAATTATAAGTTGCATCTTCTCCTGTATATGCTACTTTATATTCTTCTCCTTCTTTTTTTATAGAATATGTATATTTTATTTGGTTTGCCATTCCCCATTCATCATCACTTGACTCAACTATTGCTTTTATTTCTGATGTTGATATTACAGTTGTTGATATTCCTAAGTTTGGTTCTATATTATCTATTATTGTTGTATTTATATAATTACCACTTTGTGTTCCATCTGTTAATCTTGCATATACTATGTCATTATGATTTAGGTTCTCAACTGTTATTGATGCTCCAGTTCCATTCGCTTTTATCCAATTTCCAGAATTATTGTTTATTTGATATTCTATATAAAATTTGGTATTTGTACTTATTGGCAAAATTGCTTTATTATTTTTCCAAGTTACCTCTCCAAATATAATTGCACTACTTTCATTTGCATCTGGCACTGGAACTGCTTCTGGTTCTATTGTTTTGAATATAAATGTTCCTGAATTTATCCCATCACTTAATTTAGCATATACTATATCTCCTGCTTTTAAACCTGTTACATAATCTCCATTTGTCCAATTTTCATTTGTTCCATTTACTTGATATTGTATTTGATAATTTGTATCTGTTTTTATTTTCACACTTGCCATATTGTTTTCCCAAACAGTTTCTTCAAACACTATTGCTCCAGCTTCATTTTCATTTGGAATTCTATCAGTTTTTATATTTATTATTGACTGTGCTTCTTGCCCCTTAATATTCTTTGCTATAACTTTTATAGTATATTCTGTATTATGTTTTAATTTTGTTACATCTAAAATTTTATCTTGACCTTTTTGTACTTTTTTATATTCCGCATCATCTTCATTTGCCTTTTTTAAATAAAATGTATATTCTACATTTTCTGCATTATTTGATATTGCTTGTACTTTTATTTGATTTGATGTTTGCTTTAAATTTTCAAGTTTTACTGTTAGTTTTTCCTCAACATCATTTTCTAAATCAAGTTCGCCATACACAATATATCTAATTAATTTTGTTATATCTCTTTGATCTACTGTTCCATCTCCTGTTATATCAGCAGAATTATATTTTATTCCGTCTAAATTGGCTCCTTTTAATCCTACTATGTATCTTATTATATTTGTTAATTCAACCTGTGTTGCCTTGCCATCACCATTTAAATCTCCTACTACACTTAGTTCATATACATTATCTTCATCTTTTAAGTACATTCCAGTTCCAACTAAACCATCTGTTACCTCTGTTTTTAATTCTTTTTCTTTATAAATCTTTGCATTTTCTAATTTTGTTTTTAAATTTTCTACTGTAGTTTCTGGTCTTATTCTACTTATAATATTTTTTTCTTTATCTATTTTATATTCACTACTTGAAATAAAAGCTTTACTTGTAACAAAAAATAATGCTGATACTATAAGTATTGAGAAAACTATAATTGTTTTGTTCAATATCCTTCTCATATTTTGATTCTCCTTTATCTTTTTAGTGACTACCATTTCTTTAATATTCTGACTCTTCTATATTTATTTTATGTCTGTCATACTTTTATTTTTAATTCCTAAAGCTATTATAACTGCTACTAATGCAATTATCAAAAGTGCTACTGCTATTGATTTTCCTGCTTTGGGTATTATTTTTTTTGCTGTTGTAGTATCAGTTGCTGTTGCTTTATTTTGTGCAGTTGTATTTTCTTTGTTTGAATCACTCTTGTCTGTTGTGCTATTTTGTGTATTTTCTGAATTATCTTCTTTATTTGAATTATTTGTTGCTCCATTTGAATTTTCACTTTTTATCTTTATAGTTACTGCTTTGTCACCAATATTTATTAAATTAGTTCCATCATTTGATGTTATTTCTTTAAATTCTATTTTTGTATCTTTTTCTTCTGTTACTGTTTCTTTTACTTTAAACTTAACACTAAATATTTGTGTATTTTCTTTTGTTTCTGAGCTTAAATTTACAGCTAAGAATTTACCGTTTAAAGTACTGCTTTCGTCATTATATGTTGTTGTCCAATTATTTAAACTTTGTATTGAATTACTTGTTATTGCTTCAAATATATTTGTATCATAATTGATTTTTCCTTCTAATGTATTTATTCCATTTTCTCCCATATTTATGTCAGATACTCCTATTGTTACTGTGATTTCTTCTCCTGCTTTTATTGATGTTTTATTTGCTGTTAAATTTGCTTTAAATGTAATTGATGTGTCTGCTTTTACTGTTCCTATCATTCCACCTATAATGCATCCTACCATTAAAATTACTATTAATATTTTTTTTACTTTCATTTTTTCCCCCTACCTTTTTTAGAATCTTAATGACTCTACAACTTTTTAATTTAATAATTTTTAGTATTATTTTTATCACATATTTTTATACGACGAATAGACAGCAATATTACTCTGTACTTTTTATACAGACGCAATATTCCTGTCTATTTTTATCTATTTTATTTATTTTGCACTTATTTAGTAGATTACTTGTGTGTGTGTGTGTGTGTGTGTGTGTGTGTGTGTGTGTGTACTCTCTCAAGGCTTTCAGCAGTTTTTATCATTATAATTTTCTCCTTTGATTTTTTCTTTATATACTATCTTATATAGATTATACATAATTTGTTATGTATTTACAATACCTTATAACTTTTTTGTGCAAATGTAATATTATCGTAATATTATTGTAATAATACTGTAATAATACAAGATTTATGATGTATTAGCAACTTTATGTATTCTTTTTTGCTAAAATAGTTATAGTAATTTAATCAGGAGGTTAATTAACTGTGAAGTTCAAGCGAATAAGACTCACCAAATATTATGGCACATCAATAGATTATATCGTGAGTTTATTAGATGAATTAAATAAAAAAGACAATATTAAAAAAATAATTACAAATAAAAAAAGTTAACTTATAAATTAAATTAACTTTTTTTATGATTTATATTTCCATTTGACTTGCTAAAAATGTTGCTGCTGATTGAGCAACCTTTTTCTCGACTTCATTCATTTTAGTGTTTGTGTCTTTTGACATTAATATAACAGTTCCTATTGTATCTCCGTTTGATATTATAGGATACACTATTTGTGCATTGTATTTTTTGTCATTTTTGTCATTTTTTGTAATTGGCATGGCCATATCACTATTTTCTTTACTTGTATAAACTTCTTTGTCTTCCATAAGTCTTTCTAATTCTGTACTTACATCTTGTTCTAAAAACTCTTTTTTTGAGCCTCCTGATACAGCTATTATTGTGTCTTTATCTGTTATACAAGCTATATGTCCGGTTGTTTTCGCGAGTGTTTCAGCATATCCTGTAGCAAATTCTGATAATTCTCCTATTGGAGAATATTTTTTTAGTATTACTTGTCCTTCTCTATCTGTAAATATTTCAAGTGGGTCTCCTTCTTTTATTCTTAATGTTTTTCTTATTTCCTTTGGAATTACTACTCTTCCAAGGTCATCTATTCTTCTTACTACTCCAGTTGCCTTCATATTTATCCTCCTTTAATTTCAAGTCTAATCTTATTATCTCAAAAGAGGAAATTTTTATACATTTTTTGTATTTTATTTTTTTATTTATTATCTTTCTAATTCTTCATCTTTTGTTAAAGTATCTAATATATTTGATTTTCCTTGTAGTTGATTTCCCAATAAAATACCTTCTGCGTCTCTATGAAGATTAAATAACTCTGTAATATTATAATTTTCATCTCCTAATTGTTTTTGCATTTTGATTAATGTTAGTCTTTGTTTTTTTGATATAGATTTTGGCATATAAAATATTCCAGATTTATATATTCTTTCCATTACGCCATCTTTAATTTCACTATCTACCTGATTTTTGCCATATATAATAGCAATTTTTAAATCTTCAATTAAGTCTTTCTTTTTTTCTTCCATTTTATTAAAACCTTTCTTTTTAGTTCTATGATGTGATAATATTATTCTGTCTTTTCTTCTTTCTTTGCTAGGAAACTTATTTTATATTTATCTAAAATATTTCCTAAACTATTAGAAAACTCTTTAAGCATAACAATTTTTATTGATTGATCTTTTCCTTTTAAATAGTCATCTATAACTTGTTTTAGTTGTTTTATATTTTTCATCTCAGGTTCTATTTGTTTTGTATACTTTTCTGCTCTGTTTAATAACTTTTCTTTTATTAATACTATATCTTCATTACTTGCACAAGAAATTCTTTGAAATAATTGATATACATCATAATACTTAAATATCGGTATATTCATACATTCTCTATCGAATTTTTCATAAAATTCTTCCATTTTCATCGGAATACATTTAAATATAATTTCTGCTTTTTCTTTATACATTTTATCTAATAATTGATTATTTAGCATATGAAAATGTTTAATTATTTCATCCATATCTTCCTCAAATTGTTCTATAGCAATTTTTGAAAGTTCTTCTTCAACATTTTTACAATATTTCGACTTTAGAGATGATATATTCATTCCATTAAAAAATACACTTTTTAATGTTTTTATATCATAGTCTATAAGTCCTTTTCTTGAAAAATAACTGAAATAAGCATATATTTTTACAGTATCTATAAGTTCTATATTTCCTTGATTTACTTCTTCTAATACTTCTTTTATTACTTTTCCAAATTCATCATCAGATATTTTCCAATATTCTTCTGTAAGCAATCTTTTATATCCTGGTAGATTTTCTGTATCTACAGTATTTCTTATAGTCTCCATATTTTCTTTAAATATTTTCATATCAAATATTCTAGTTCTTACATAATATTCAATAAATTTAAAAAATCTATATTCTGCTTTAAAATTGTAATAATAGTTACTATCAAATTCTTTTATATAAAATTGTCTATTATCCATTAAAGTTCTTGAAGATACTAATATCGATTTATATTCTTCATTATCTTTAATATTAACAAATTTATCTTTTGTTATTTTTCCTGCTTTTATTTCAAACGATATAGCTATTGTGAATATAAGCATTGTTTGCATTACTCTATTATTTGTATTTGGATAATTTTTTTCAACCATTTCATATATTTTTTGAAAATCATTTAAAGCATGTTTTAAAATTCTTAAGTTCCTTGTTCCGCTTCTTTCAAATGTTAATATAATTAATCTAGTATTTTCTCTTAAAAATCTTATTAAATCTGGATTATTTTCATATCTCATCAATATTCCATTTATAATATAATCAAATTTAGGAGCATATTCAAAAGTTTCTCCTATTAATTTTTCTTTTATTCTCTCATAATCATTTGCTTTATCAAATACATGCTCAATTTTATTTTGAATCTTTTCAACCATTGGTTTATCAGTTGTATTTAATTCTCCTTGTTTATCTAAAAGATATGTTGCTATAAAAGTCTTCATTTCTAAGTTTGAGCTTTTTAGTTTAGTTGATAATTCTTTTTCATTACATATAATTATTGTTTTTATGTGGTCATGTTCAACAAAATTATTTATATAACCTAAAATATCAATAACATCAACATTAGCTCTCTCTAAGTCATCAAAGCATAAAACTTTATCATCAGTTGAAAAGAAATCAGAATAATCTAATTTATCTCCATTTTGTGTCACACCAAAAAAATTTGCCATATCTAATCCCGTTTTGGCATATTCTGGTATAGTAGTTTGCCCATTTGAATCCATAAATTTTCTTAAGTTTTTATCCATTAATTGAGTTGTTTCAATAAATATCTTTTTACTAATCTCTTCCAAATTTGAAATTCCATATAAAGACATATAAATAGTAGTGTATCTTTTACCATTTAATTGCATAGACTCAATTTTTTTTCTTATTTTATTATTCCAAAAGTGTGTTTTACCAACACCCCACTCACCATTTATCATTATTGCATAATCTGTATAGTCTGATCTTACATAATCCAATATACTCTCAACTAAATCTTCCATTTTTTACCTCCATGTCCCATTGGGACGGTTCTTTTGGGACATTTTTGTCCTACTTGGGACACATCTCCATCTTTTGTTTTAGTATTAGTCTTTTGCTAATACTAGTATCCCTATTTTATCAGGATTTCCCTGCCTTAATATTTTACTACATTCATTTACCGTGCTTCCTGTTGTATAAATATCATCAATTAATAAAATTTTTTTATTTTCTATTATTTTTTTATTTTTTAGTTTATAAACACCTTGTATGTTTCTAACTCTCTCTTCCTTATTTAATTTGCTTTGTTCTATTATATTTTTTGTCTTTATTAAACAATTATTCACTAATTCTAAATTTGTGTGTTGCGATACTTTTTTCGCTATTAGTAAACTTTGATTGTATCCTCGTTCTCTTAATCTTTTTTCACTTATTGGAACTGGCATAATTGTATCATAATTTTTAATATTTTCAAATATTTTTTGGTTTTTTAACAAAAAATTTACAAATGTTAAATATATATAAGCTTTTTCATTAAATTTGTAATCTATTATCAATTTTCTTATTTGCCCCTCATATTTAAACATATATATTAGTTCATTAAAATATTTATCTTCGATTTCTTTTCCTTCTTTAATAATATTTATGTCTAATTGTTTTTTTAATTCTATTTCACATTTTTTACATAATGAATTTGATGCTATTTTTCCACATATCCCGCACATTTGAGGATAAATTGAGACAATTGGGACAGTCCTAATTTGTCTCATAATTTTGTCGAATATTGTCATTTCAATACTTTTCCTTTCTCTTTTATTTTTTAATTTATACTAACTTCAATTTATATTTATTTTAGCATTCTATATAATTTTGCTCTACTAATATTTAAAACTGTTGCTATATCTTGCTTTTTAAATTCATATTCATTTGAGATTAAATAAGAAATAAACTTTTTGATTAATAAATTATCTTTTTGAATTTGTTCCATTTTTGCATTTTCTTGAAATAAAAATTTTTTTAAAACTTTTTCTAAATTAATATCTTCTTTTTCTAAATTAAGAGATTCATACTTAACTGAATTTAGTAATTTCAAATAATCTTTTTGATTGTTAAAAACAATTTCTAATATTTTTTTATTTATATTTTTTGTTATGTAGTTTTTATATGATGAAAATCGATATTTTTCTTCTTTGGGAACTATTCCTGCTTTTACTGGATTCATATGTATATATTTTATACATTTTAATAAATATTCTTGATTATAAATTGGCTTTGAACTAAATCTGTTTCTAAAAACATATCCAACTCTATTTTGCGTTTTATTGTAATATATTGCATATTCTGTGTTGGTTTCTTTCATAAATAAGCTTATATTTTGTATATTTTCTGAATATGTTAATAAATGTGCATGATTATCCATTATGCAATATGCTATTATTAAAACTTTATGCTTTTCGCTATATTTTTTCATTAATTCGATATATTTATTCTTCTCTTTTTTGCTTTGGAAAATATATTCTTTATTGATACCTTGAACCATATTATGAATATAAGCACTACCTATTAACTTTCTAGAAATTCTTGGCAATTTACATACCTCCTTAAGATATTTTATAATATTATAGTATATTATTTATGTTAATTCAAGCTTTTTTCATCGCATGTTTCGACATAATTCAACATAATAAATGAGACAAATTAGGACTGTCCCAACTGTCTCATTTTAAATTCTAATCCTGTATTTCTCTTTTTACTGTCAACATTTTGTATCATATAGTTTACAACTCTGTCACTTCCTATTATTATCAATAACTTCTTAGCTCTTGTTATTCCTGTGTATAATAAATTTCTAGTTAATAATATCGGTGCTGATTGTGGTGCTAACATTATTACTACATCAAATTCACTTCCGCTGTGCTTTATGTATTGTTATTGCATAACTATGTTCTATTTCTTCTAAGTCTGAATATTCATACCATGCAATTTTTTCATCATCAAATTGAATTTTTATTACCTTTTCTTTTTCATCGATTTCAAGTATTGTTCCTATTTCTCCATTAAATACTCCCGTGCCTATTTCGGCTTTTTCAGTTGGTGTTTTCTTTTTTTCTCGTTCCCATGTAATGTCATAATTGTTCTTAACTTGCATTACTCTATCACCTACTCTGTATATAATACCTCCTCTTATTTTTTCTGGCAGTTCTTCAAGATTTGGATTTAAAACGGCTTGTAATGCTTTATTTAGTTCTCTTGTTCCTAATGGTCCTTTTTTTGTAGGTGTCAATACTTGTATATTTTTGAAAAAATCATAATTCCCAAATTTTTCCAATCTTCCTGTTGATAAGCTTATTACTTCTTGTAACATTTTTTCTGTTGAATTTTGTTTTATAAAGAAAAAATCCTCTTTTGTGTCTTCTTCTAAGTCTTCATCTTCTTTTTGAATAAATCCTTGTCCATTATTTACTCTGTGTGCATTTAAAATGATTTTACTTTTTGCTGCTTGTCTAAATATTTTATCTAACATAACAGTATTAATTGTTTCTGAATTTATTAAATCTTTTAGTATACTTCCTGGTCCAACTGATGCTAATTGGTCTATATCTCCTACTAATACTAATTTTGTCCCTTGATATATACAGTTTAATAAATAATTCATTAAAAACATGTCTACCATTGAAAGTTCATCTACTACTATTAAATCTGCATCTATTGGTTCTCCTTTATAGTCACTATGTCTTGAATATATTCCTTCATCATCTAGTTTTCCTATTCCTAATAATCTATGTAATGTTGATGCTTCTCTTTCTGTTGCTTCTGTCATTTTTTTTGCTGCTCTTCCTGTTGGTGCTGCTAATACTACTTTCTTTTTTCGTTCTTCATATAAATCGATTATTGTTTTTATAATTGTTGTTTTTCCTGTTCCTGGTCCACCTGTAATTATTGTTACATTATTTTGATTAATTGATTTTACCGCTTCTTTTTGTTTTTTTGATAATTCTATGTTTGATCTTGATTCTTCCTTTTTTAATGCATTTTCTATATTCTCTATTTTTTTCATATTAGGTGCATTATCTAATCTTATAAGTCTTAAAGCTATTTCTTGCTCTACTTTATAAAAATTTTCTAAATATATCCATTCTGCGTTTTCTCTTTTTTCAATTATAATCTCTTCTTTTGCTTTTAAACTAATTAAATTATCTTCAATATTTTCTTCAGTAACATCTAATAGTGAAATTACAAATTCAATCAAATTTTCTTTAATTACACAGGAATGTCCATTGTATGTAGCTTTTATTAAGGCATATTTTATACCACTTTCAACTCTTTTTTGATTATCATAATTTATTCCTAATTTTAAAGCCATTTGGTCTATTTGCTTAAAATCTACTCCTCTGGCTATATCTATTAATATGTATGGATTACTTTCTATTTGTTCTATTGCATTTATCCCTAACAAGTCATAAACTTTTTTTGCATTTTCTGCTCCTATTCCGAATCTCTCTAAAAATCCAACAATTTGCCATACTTCCCAATTTTCTAAAAAGCTTTCTGACATTTCTTTTGCTTTTGTTTCTGATATTCCTCTTATTTGTGCAAGTTTTTCTGGTTCAAATTTGAATATATTTATTGTGTCTTCTCCAAATTTTTTTATTATTTTTTTTGCTGTTGCTTCTCCAATCCCTTTTATACTTCCATTTGCTAAATATCTTTCTAATGCACCTAGTGTTTCTGGCATCATTTTTTCAAAAGTTTCTACCTTAAATTGTCTTCCATAATCTTTATGTTCCACAAATCTTCCTTCAACTCTTAAAGTATCTCCACTTTTTATAAATGGTAAATATCCTACTATTGTTGTTTCCTCTTCTTCTGTGTCAAATACTGCTATGGTGTAGCTGTTTACTTCATTTTGATATATTATGTCTATTACTTCTCCTTTGATTTCCAATGTATTTCTCCTTTTCTTATTTTGATTAGTTTATCATATTTTATACTTGAAATCAATACTCTTTTATTATGTAAATTTGTTTTTTCAAAGCTTTTCTGGTATAATTATATTATGTGAATCTTAAATTGTAAATATTATTATCAGGATGACTAAATATGCAAGAAGAAAGATTAACACAAGAAAAGGCAATTTGGATGTTTGTTAAAAATGCTTATGATAATATGGATACAAGTAAATCTTTAGATAATCAAATAGATACCTTTTTATATGATATACATTTTACAAAATCTATTGAAAATCAGTTTGATAATTTTTTGTCTGATGTCAAACTTCATACAGATGTATGTATGATTAAAAATCTATTTATAGATTGTTTTAAAATTGCTTGCCAGTTACCTAGTGAACATATTACAAATACTCGAATAGTTCTTAAAGTTGAAAAATTATATCCATCAATAACTAGACATCATATACGGACTATTTTAATTGATGTGTTTCGAGATTGGTTAATATGTTATCCTAAATTATATGAAGCTTATCAAAGAATGTCTTTTATGTTTCTTTTGAAAGTATTTGCAAAACATCAAAAGGCAGAGGAATAGTTCCTCTGCCTTTTATTATATGCTTATTGTTTATCAACATTGTCTATTATTTCTTTACATTCTTTCCAGTTTGTTACTTTTAATATATCATAATCTTTTGAAAGTTTTTTTGTGATTTCTATAGTGTTATCAGTTGATTGCAAATCTGCAACTATTACATTTTTTAAATATTCTTCTTTTCCATATAATATTTTAAATATTATTGAACGTAAAAATCCTTCAATTTTATCTTCTTGATTTTTTACTGCTATTATTACATATATTCCATCTGATTTAAATTTGGTGTATGTACTGATATATATCATATTTTTTATAATCTCGAATAAACCATAAATGGCTAATGTCCAAAATATTGTGTTTAATACAAATTCTAACATCTCTTAGCCTCCTATGTTTTATTATATTCTATTAAAATTTTTATGTGATTTTTACTCTGAGCAATGTTTTCCATAGCTAAAATATAATCAGCAATTTCTTTTATTAATAATTTAATTATTAATAAATTCTTTAATACTTTGAGTATCTTGAATTTCTTCATCTGTTAAGAATATTTCTGATACCATTCCTCTAATTCCACCTCCCATGTTACTCGTATAATACATCTCAATAAATTTTGTATTTTCTGGGATTAACATACTGGATATTTTATTCTTATTGGAATTAGTACAAATTATACTTGAACTAATTTCATCAAAATTAGAATTTCTATAAATAAATTTAATATAACTTTCTGAATTATATACATTCAAATATTTTCCAATACATTCTTCTTCAACAAAAACGTATCCTCCCATATCACCAAGAGCCGAATTAGTACCATCAATTCCACTTCTAGCAAATCCTGTTTTAGTAGTTATATCTTTGTCAAATGCATTATAAAGATAATTATAATAAGTATCTTGCCCCCAAGCAATCGTTCTCCAACTCCATCTTCCCTGAAAAGTAGCTGAGTTATAAGAAATAGTTTTATCTAATGTTCCAACCATTTTACCGGTTTGTGAATCTTCTTCATAAGAATTTATAAATCCATTTGGTGTTAAAAGTATTTTGTCTATAGAATTATTAGCTTTTGTAGATACTGTTGTTATTTCTGTTTGATTTTTATTTCCTGCTTTATCATATGCTACAACATATATATCATAAGATGTATCTTTTGATAATTCCTTATATTTATACTCTTGTTCATTTGATTCATATTTTGTATATGTACCACTTGAAGTTTTCTTAATATAATACTCATATTTTTCCATTCCACTTTTTACGTTTTCATCTTTTTCTTCGCTATCTTCTACATCAATAGTTATATTAATACTTCTAGTTCCAACATTTCCTATATTCACTGTAAAATCTTTTGGTGGTAATTTATCTATTTTATCTATTAATATTTCTTTTGTTGTTTCATTTCCATCTATATCTATTACTTTGTATTTATATGTTCCATTTACTATATTGGAAAAATCTTTTGCATATTCTTTACTTCCTAAACAATCTACTATTCCACCATCAGGAAATTCTATTGTTCTAATTCCTTTTGAATTACTTATTTTTACTGTTAATTTTATACTATCTTGATTTGTATATCCTTCTGGTTTTGTTGTATATGTTATTATAGTTTCATTTGCCTCTCCTATATATACCACTTTAAAGTTTTCATCTACTTTAAATTTATATTTATTATATATTACTTCTACCGGAAAGTTTGTTATATCTTTTACAGTTATTTTTTCATTATTTAATTTTGTCAATGTTTCCTTTGTTAGTTCTTCGCCTTTTTTCTGTTCTTCTATTTGCAAATTTGTTATCTCTATTTCTAAATTTTCTTTTGCTTCTGCTATTGCATATTTTTCTTTTGATTGTGTTGTTCTTGCAACTAATCCATTTTCTCCTCCTAATGTTCCTATTGCTATTCCTACTAATATTAATAAAATTATTATGGTCACTATAAGGGCTACTAAGGTAATTCCTCTATCTTTTGTTCTTTTCATAATTTTCCTCTCATTTCTTTTTGTTCTATTGTAGAACAATTTTATCATAACAATATTATAAAATCAAGTAAAATGTTCAAAATCAGAACATTTTATATTTAAGATTATTGGAGGATTTAATATGAAAAATACTAGTGAAAATATTACTACTTTTAATATAAGTGGAAAAAATATAAAAAAAATACGTAAAGATAAGAAAATAACTCAAGAAGATTTATGTGCTAGAATGCAAGTTATGGGATATCAAATTAGTCGTTCAGATATTTCTAAATTAGAAAATGGAAAAAGATTTATATCAGATTTTGAAGTTGTCGGTTTTGCTAATGCACTTAAAGTTACAATTTTAGATTTATTTAAATAATTTTAACTTCTAATTCAAGTAAGCAAAATTTATAAAATGCTCAAAAAAAAATGTCCCTCTTTAGGACATTTTTTTATTATATTAATTGTAATATAGCAACTTCTGCTGCATCTCCTCTTCTAGGACCTGCTTTTATTATACGTGTATATCCACCTACATTTTTACCTGCATATTTAGGTGCTATTTCGTTAAATAATTTTGCTGGTACATCAATATTGTTACCATCAGCATCTTTTACTTTATTTACTTTTCTCATTATTTTTCTTCTAGCATTTAATCTAGTTGGCATATCTTTTTGTCTTTTTTCAGTAGTTTCTTCTTTTACTACTTTTAAGAATTCTTTACCATTTTTGCTTTTTACTAATTCTGTTACTTTATTACCTTTTGAATCTAATTTTGCTTTAACAACTTTTACTTCCACTTCTTCAAAATTGTCTTTTTCTTTTATTGCAAGTGATATTAAGCTATCAGCTATTGATTTTACTTCTTTAGCTCTTGCAGAAGTTGTTTCGATTTTTCCATGTACTAAAAGGTCTGTTGTTAAGTTTTTTAGTATTGCCATTCTTATATCTGTAGTTCTACCTAATTTTCTATTTTTAGCCAATTTTTTCACCTTACCCTTCTATTAATTCTTTGTGTTCAAATTATTATAAATTTATTACTCTTCTTCTTGTGCAAAGTCTAATCCTAATGAATGTAACTTAGCTGTTACTTCATCAAAAGATTTTTTGCCTAAATTTCTAACTTTCATCATTTCTGTTTCAGATTTGCTTATTAAGTCTTCTACTGTTGATATATTTGCTCTTTTTAAGCAATTGTATGATCTAACTGATAGTTCTAATTCTTCAATTGACATTTCTAAAACTCTTTCTTTTTTAGACTCTTCTTTTTCAACCATTACTTGTGTATTTTTAGTCGCTTCTGATAAGTCTATAAATAAGTCTAAATGTCCTGTCATAACTTTTGCTGCTAAACTTAAAGCTTCATGTGCTTTTAAACTTCCATCTGTCCATACTTCTATAGTTAATTTGTCATAGTCAACCATTTGACCAACTCTAGTATTTTCTACTTGATAATTTACTTTTTTAACTGGTGTGTAAATTGAATCAATTGGAAGTACTGATATGTCTTGATTTGGTTTTTTATTTTTTTCAGATGAATTATATCCTCTTCCTTTATCAGCTGTCATTTCCATTATAAGGTTTCCACCTTCTGAAACTGTTGCTATATGTAAGTCTGGATTTAATATTTCTACTGTTCCATCTGTTTCAATATCTGCTGCTGTAACTTCTCCTTCACCTTTAAAGTTTATTCTTAATACTTTTTCTTCATTTCCATCAAACTTTAATCTTACATTTTTTAAATTTACTATTACTTCTGGTACATCTTCTACTACATTTGGTATTGTAGAAAATTCATGTAATACACCTTCTATTTTTACACTTGTTATAGCACATCCTGGAAGTGATGAAAGTAATATTCTTCTTAGTGAATTTCCTATAGTTACACCATATCCTCTTTCTAATGGTTCACAAACAAATTTTGCATAATTATTTTTTTCATCAATTTCTAGACATTCAATATTTGGCTTTTCAAATTCTATCATTTTTACCTCCTAAATTGAGAATACTCTCAAACTATTTAATTAAAAACTATTATTTTGAGTAAAGCTCTACTATTAAATGTTCTTCTATTGGAAGATCTATATCTTCTCTAGCTGATAATCTGATTACTTTACCGCTTAGATTTTCATTATTTCTTTCTAACCAAGCTGGAACTGGTCTAGCTGAATTTTCTTCTATATTATTTTTTAATGTAGAGTTATCTTTTTTATTTTCTCTAACTGTAATTACATCTCCTGCTTTTACTAGATAAGATGGTATATCTACTTTTTTACCATTTACTTCAAATTGTCCATGATTTACAAATTGTCTAGCTTGTGCTCTTGATGTTCCAAATCCTAATCTATATACTACATTATCTAATCTACTTTCTAATATTTGTAATAGATTTTCACCTGTTACACCTTTTTTATTTGAAGCCATTTCAAAATATTTTCTAAATTGTTTTTCTCCAATTCCATAATATGCTTTTGTTTTTTGTTTTTCTCTTAATTGAGTACCGTATTCAGAAAGTTTTGCTCTTTTTTGACCATGTTGTCCTGGTGCATAGTTTCTTCTTGATATACTACATTTATCTGTATAACATCTATCACCTTTTAAGAACAATTTTTGTCCTTCTCTACGGCATCTACGACATTGTTCATCTTTATATCTTGCCATTGTTTTTCTCCCTTCTAAAATTTGTTGTTAGATTTATTTTATACTCTTCTTCTTTTTGGTGGTCTACATCCGTTATGTGGTATTGGTGTTACATCTTTTATTGCACTTATTTCTAATCCTGCTGTTTGAAGAGCTCTTATTGCTGCTTCTCTTCCAGCTCCTGGTCCTTTAACAAATACTTCTACTGATTTTAATCCATGTTCCATAGCTGCTTTTGCTGCTGTCTCAGCAACTTGTCCTGCAGCAAATGGTGTACTTTTTCTTGAACCTTTGAATCCTAGTTCTCCAGCACTTCCCCATGAAATTGCATTTCCTTGTGTATCTGTTATTGTAACTATTGTATTGTTGAAACTAGAATGAATATGTGCTGCTCCTTTTTCTATGTTTTTTCTATTTCTTCTAGCTACTGGTTTTCTTGTTGTTTTATTATTTGCCATTTTCTAAAATTCCCTCCTTCATTTAAGTGAACTTTTTTTAAATTCTTCTATATCATTAAATTTGATTATAATCGATTTCTATTATTTTTTGCTTTTGCTAACTAATTTTCTAGGACCTTTTCTTGTTCTAGCATTAGTTTTTGTTCTTTGTCCTCTTACAGGTAATCCTTTTCTATGTCTTAACCCTCTGTAGCATCCTATTTCTGTAAGTCTTTTTATGTTTAAAGCAACTTCTCTTCTTAAATCTCCTTCAACTGTATATGATTCATCAATAACCTTTCTTATATCATTAACTTCATCATCAGTTAAGTCTTTAACTCTAGTATCTGGATTAATACCAGCTTTTGCTAGAATTTTTTGAGAGCTTGTTAATCCTATTCCATAAATATATGTAAGTCCTACTTCTACTCTTTTTTCTTTAGGTAGATCTACTCCTGCTATACGAGCCATATTATTTTGCACCTCCAAATTTTTTTATGTTTGTCTTTATTTTCTCTAAAGGTGAAATGCACCCATGCTTTTGGGTCTTTAGATATTTTTAGACATATATATAAACACAAATTGATATGTTTAATATATTTTAATATATTTCACAGCCGCTATCTATTTGTGTTATAAGCTTAATTTACTATCCTTGTCTTTGTTTATGTTTAGGGTTTTCACAGATAACTCTAATTACCCCTTTTCTTTTTATTACTTTACATTTGTCACATATTTTTTTTACTGATGGTCTTACTTTCATGTTTTTTGCACCTCCTATTTGATTAGCCTTTAGGCTTTTATTTATATTTGGGTTAATTTTATACTTTTACTTTATTTTGCTCTCCAGATTATACGACCTCTTGTTAAGTCATATGGTGAAAGTTCTACTTTTACTTTGTCACCTGGTAAAATTTTTATGTAGTTCATTCTAAGTTTTCCTGAAATATGAGCTAATATTTGATGTCCATTTTCAAGTTCAACTTTAAAATTTGTATTTGGTAATGCTTCGACTACCGTTCCTTCTACTTCTATAACATCTTCCTTTGCCAAGATATCCCCTCCTATAAGAGCAATTTATTATTATTTTTTCATAATTTTTCCATTATAATAATAACTATTATATTATACAATAATTTTAAAGTATTGTCAATATTTCTGGCTCTTTTTCTGTAATTAAAATTGTATTTTCATAATGTGCTGCCATACTTCCATCTTCTGTTATTATTGTCCATCCATCATCTAATTCTAAAATATTATGTTTTCCTTGAATTACCATAGGTTCTATTGCTAATGTCATACCTGGCTCAAGTCTTATTCCTCTTCCTGCTTTTCCATAATTCGGTATTCCTGGATCTTCATGCATTTCTTTTCCTATCCCATGTCCTTGAAATTCTCTAACTACTGAAAATCCTTGTGAATGTACATATTCTCCTATTGCATGACATATATCACCTAATCTATTTCCTGGTCTTGCATACTTTATTCCTTCAAAAAATGCTTGTTTTGTGACATCAACTAACCTTTGATTTTCTTTTGATGTCTTTCCAACAATAAAAGTTCTTGCAGCATCACCATTAAAACCATTTTTTAATGCAACTGTGTCAATACTAACAATATCTCCTTCTTTTAAAATTCTATATTTTGAAGGAATTCCATGTATAACTTCATCATTTATTGATACACATATTGATGCTGGAAATTTTGGTATACCTCTTATTCCTGGATCATAACCTTTTTCTGCTGGGATTGCTCCTAAATTTTTCATTATTTTTTCTGCAATTTGATCTAATTCTAATGTTGATATTCCAGGTTTTATATGTTTTTCTAACTCTTCATATACTTTTGCTACAACTTTGCAAGCTTCTCTCATTAATTCTATTTCTTTTTTAGATTTTATTGTTACCATTTTATTTGTCTCCTTTTTGGGACATATTTGTCATTTTTCGACATTTTTATGAGACATTTTTGGTCTGTCCCACTTGTCTCATTTTAAAATTTTTGCTACTTCTTCTGCGACATCTTCTCCCAGTTTATTTATTGATTTACTAACTGTTTCTGTTAATAGATTACCTTGTTTTTCGTAATATTCTATTAGTGGACTTGTTTGTTTAAAATATATTGCAAGTCTTTCTTTTATTGTTTCTTCTGTATCATCTTTTCTTCTTATTAGTTTACTTCCACATTTGTCACAAATTCCTTCATGTTTTGGTGGATTTAATACTAAATTATATATTGCTTTACATTCTTGATTTGAACATACTCTTCTACTTGCAAGTCTTTCTATTATTTCTTTATCTGGTGTTACTAAATTGATTACTTTATCTACTTTTTTTCCTTTAGCTTCTAATATTTTGTCTAATTCCTCTGCTTGTTTTACTGTTCTTGGAAATCCATCTAATATAATTCCGTTTTCTACATCTGGTTCATTTAATCTTTCTTTAATTACTTGCACTGTAACATCATCTGGCACTAATTGTCCTTTTGATATATATTTTTCTGATAATTTTCCTAATTCTGTTCCTTCTTTTATGTTTTTTCTGAATATGTCTCCTGTTGATACCTGTTTGATTTCAAGTTTTTCTTGTAATAATCCTGCCACAGTTCCTTTTCCTGTTCCAGGTGCTCCTAGCATAATAATTATCATTAAAAATCTCTCCTTAAATAAATTAGACTATTAAAAAATATAATAATCTTTATAATATTTACTAATATTTAGTAAACATTATAAAAATCATTATAGGGTGATAGTTCTCTTACTATCTCCCCACAATGCTATTTTTTCTATTCTAAGAATCCTTTATAGTGTCTCATTACTAATTGTGATTCTAATTGTTGTACTGTTTCTAATGCTACACCTACAACGATTAATATTGATGTACCACCGAATGCTATGTTTAGTCCTGTAAATCTTAAAAGCATTGGTAATATTGCTATTACTGCTAAGAAGAATCCACCAAACCATGTTATTTTTGATATTATTGATGATAAATAATCTGTTGTTGGTTTTCCAGCTCTTATTCCTGGTATAAATCCACCATTTTTCTTGATGTTATTTGATACTTCTGCTGGATTAAATGTTGCATATGTATAGAAAAATGTGAATGCCATTATTAATACTAAATATATTAGTGCATTTGCAATTGTATAACCTATGCCTACATTTGAAGATGATGTAGCTATTGAAAATTTGTATACTCCTGACCAAAATCCTCCTAAAGTAGATATATCTTTTGCAAATATTTGTATTATCATTGCTGGAAATGTTAAGAATGATGATGCAAATATTATTGGCATAACTCCTGCCATTGCAAGTTTTAATGGTATATGTGTACTTTGTGCTCCTACCATTTTTCTTCCAACTACTTTTTTAGAGTATTGTACAGGTACTCTTCTTTCGGCTTGTTGTATAAATACAACTCCTGCTACTAATATTATAGCCCCTATTAATATTCCTATTGACATTAATAGTCCTGTTGTGCTAAATCCTGAACTTGTAACTATTAAGTTCCATAATGTTGTTACAAAGTTTGGTAATCCTGAGATAATACCTATAAATATTATCATTGAAATTCCATTTCCTATACCTTTATTTGTAATTTCATCTCCAAGCCACATTAATATTGATGTTCCAGCTACTAAAGATATTACTACTAAAGCTGCTGTTCCAAAGTTTGTATTTATAAATATTCCTGAAGATTTATATGATACAAATACACCTATTGCTTCTACTAAAGCTAATACTAATGTTAATATTTTTGTGTATCTGTTAATTTTCTTTCTTCCTTCTTCTCCGCCTTCTTTAGTTAATCTTTCTAAAGATGGTATTATCATTGCTAATAATTGAATAACAATGGAAGCTGTTATGTATGGACTAATTGACATTGCAAAAACTGAAAATCTTGAAAATGCCCCTCCTGAAATTATATCTATTAATCCTGCTACTCCGCTATTTGTTCCCATAGCTTCATTTAGTGTTATACTATTTACTCCTGGTACTGTAATATAACATCCTAACCTAAAAATTACTATTAATAATAGTGTGTATAATATTCTCTTTCTTACATCAGGTGTCTTAAATGCATTTTTGATTGTTTTAAACAATTAAATCACCTCAGCCTTTCCGCCTAAAGCTTCAATTTTTTCTTTTGCTTTTGTAGTAAATCTTGTAGCTTTAACATTTAATTTTTTATCTAAATTTCCTGTTGCTAATACTACTATTCCATCATTTACTTTACTTATAATTCCATCAGCAATCAAAGTTTCTGCTGTAACATCATTAACTGTTGATTTGTTTAACATTGTTAATGTTACTTCTGTATAGTTTTTAGCGTGAATATTTGTGAATCCTCTTTTTGGTAATCTTCTATATAATGGTGTTTGACCACCTTCGAATCCTCTTCTTACTCCTCCGCCTGATCTTGCTTTTTGTCCTTTATGTCCTCTTCCTGATGTTTTTCCAAGTCCAGAACCAATTCCACGTCCTACTCTTCTTCTTGAAGTTCTTTCTTCAGCTGGTTTTAATTCTCCTAATTTCATTTTATGCTTGCACCTCCTCTTTCTTTATCATGAATACATACTTTTCATTGGTATTCTATATAAAATATGTTATATACCTAATATTAGCATGTAATTACCTTTTATATATTTTGTATTTATTCTTATAGTATTTCTTCTACTTTTTTACCTCTTTTTTTAGCTACTTGTTCAGCTGTTTGCATAGCTTTTAATCCTTCAATAGTAGCATAAACAACGTTTCTTGGATTATTTGTTCCAATAACTTTTGTTCTTATATTTTTATATCCTGCAAGCTCTAATACTGGTCTAACACTTCCTCCAGCTATTAATCCAGTACCAACATCTGCTGGTTTTAATAAAACTTTTGCACTACCAAATCTTCCAACATATTCATGTGGTACAGTTGTGTCTACTATTGGAACTTCAACTAAGTTCTTTTTAGCTTCTTGAATAGCTTTTTTTATTGCATCTGGAACTTCAGCAGCTTTACCATTACCAACACCAATATGTCCATTTTCATCACCAACTACAACTACTGCACTAAATCTAAAAGTTCTACCACCTTTAACAACTTTTGCAACTCTGTTTATGGCAACTACTTTTTCTTTTAATTCACTTTTTTCTTCCATGGTTTTCTCCTTTCATTTTTTTATTTGTTTAGAATTTTAATCCGCCTTCTCTAGCAGCTTCTGCTAATTCTTTTACTACTCCATGATAGATGTATCCACCACGGTCAAAAACTACAGTTTCAATATTTTTTTCTAAAGCTTTTTTAGCTATCATTGTTCCAACTTCTTTAGCTGCTTCTTTGTTTGCATGTTTTGTTTTTATGTCTTTATCTAATGTTGAACAACTAACTAAAGTATTTCCTGCAACATCATCTATTATTTGTACATATAAATTTGTATTACTTCTATATACACATAATCTTGGTCTTTCTGCTGTACCAGATATTTTATTTCTTACTCTTAAATGTCTTCTTGTTCTTTCCATTTTTCTATCTGTTTTCTTAACCATTTTAAACTCCCTTTCTCTACGCTCTGCTCCATTCATTATTATTTAAATTTTCTTCAAAATTTGCCTGTCAAACTCAAACTATTTTAGCTACGTAGTAATTTTATACATTTCTTGCATTTTTGATATTTATTACAAGGCGAGGCCATATGTTTGTATGCCGAGATTTGTAATAAATGTTAAAAATGTGCAAGATGAGTAATTTAATCGAATTTTTATTTTATTTACCAGTTTTACCTTCTTTACGACGAATAACTTCATCAGCATATTTGATACCTTTACCTCTATATACTTCTGGTGGTCTCTTAGATCTTACAACAGCTGCTGTCTGACCTACTAATTCTTTATCTATTCCTCTTACTATTATTGTATTTGGGTTTGGTACATCAAATGTGATTCCTGCTGGTGCATCAAATATTACTGGGTGTGAATATCCTAAAGTTAAATTTAATCCTGTTCCTTGTTTTGCAACTCTGTATCCAACACCATTTATTTGTAATTCTTTAGTGTATTCTTCTGTTACACCTATTATCATATTATTAATTAAAGTTCTTGTTAAACCATGTAAACTTCTGTTAGCTGGTTCATCATTTTTTCTAATTACTTTAATTACATTTTCATTCATTTCTAAAGAAATATTTTTATGTATTTCTCTTTCTAAAGTTCCTTTTGGTCCTTTTACAGTAATTTTTTGTCCATCTATTTTTACTTCTACTCCATTTGGAACTGTGATAGGTTTATTTCCTATTCTTGACATTTTCTTTTCCTCCTTATTTTTGAATTATGTCATTTTATAGCTTTCGCCTTTTAAATTCTACCAAATATATGCTAATACTTCTCCACCTACACCTAATTGTCTTGCTTCTTTATCTGTTTTTAATCCTTGTGATGTAGAAATTATTGCTATTCCTAATCCATTTAATACTTTTGGTAATTCTTCTTTAGAAGCATAAACTCTTAATCCTGGTTTACTAATTCTTCTTAATCCATCAATTACTCTATTTCCTTTTTCATCATATTTAAGAGTAACTCTAATTATCCCTTGATTTTCATCTTTTATTTCTTCAAAAGCTTTAATATATCCTTCTTTGAATAATATTTCAGCTATTCCTAATTTCATTTTTGATGCAGGTATATCTACTGTTTTGTGTTTTGATGTGTTTGCATTTCTTATTCTTGTTAACATATCTGCGATTGGATCTGTAGTATTCAACTCTTTTTCCTCCTTTTCTTTTATTTTACCTTATTTTACCAGCTAGCTTTCTTAACACCTGGAATCTCACCTTTATGTGCTAATTCTCTAAAACATACACGGCAAATACCATATTTTCTGATATATGCATGTGGTCTTCCACATAATTTGCATCTGTTATATTCTCTTGTGCTGTATTTTTGTGGTCTAGCTTGTTTTATTTTCATTGATTTTTTAGCCATAGTTTTTTATTTCCTCCTTTTGACTAGTTTTTAAAAGGCATTCCCATTAATTTTAATAATTCTTTTGCTTCTTCATCTGAATTAGCTGTTGTTACAAATATGATATCCATACCTCTCAATTTGTCTACTTTATCATATTCGATTTCTGGGAATATTAATTGTTCTTTAATACCCATTGAGTAGTTTCCTCTTCCATCAAATGAATTTCCTGAAACTCCTCTAAAATCTCTAACTCTTGGAAGTGCTACATTAAATAATTTGTATGCAAAGTCATACATTTTGTCTGCTCTTAATGTTACTTTACATCCTATGTTTGCACCTTCTCTTAATTTGAATGCTGCTATTGATTTTCTAGCTTTTGTTATTACTGGTTTTTGACCTGTAATTTGCATTAAATCATTCATTGCATTTTCTAATGATTTAGGATTTTCTTTTGTGTCTCCTAAACCTATATTTATAACTATTTTATCAAGTTTTGGAACTTGCATAATTGATTTATAATTGAATTTTTTCATTAATGCTGGAACTACTTCTTTTTCATATTGTTCTCTTAATTTTTCCATTATGTTTCAAATCCTCCCTTCTATTTTAATTTTGCACCGCATTTTTTGCAAACACGAATTTTTTCGCCTTTTTCTTCACTATATCCTACTTTTGTAGTTTTTCCACATTTTGGACATACTACATTTACTTTTGAGCTTGGTATAGCACATTCTACTGATATTATTCCGCCTTCTTCTCCTTGTTTTCTTGGTTTAACATGTTTTTTTCTAATGTTAGCACCTTTAACAACGATTTTATCAGCTTTTGGTATTACTTCTAATACTTCTCCTGTTTTTCCTTTATCATTTCCTGATAAGATTTGAACATTGTCTCCTTTTTTTATTCTCATTAGAGATTGCCTCCTTTCGCTTCACTTCGTTTTATATTTTTGATATATACTTTGCGTTCTTTGCTAATGTCTTAAAGAACTTCTGGAGCTAGAGATAAAATTTTCATGTAATCTTTTTCTCTTAACTCTCTTGCAACTGGTCCAAATATACGTGTTCCTTTTGGAGTTCCATCTTCTTTTATTATTACAGCTGCATTTTCATCAAATTTTATATATGATCCATCTGGTCTTCTTAATCCTTTTTTAGATCTTACTATAACAGCCTTTACAACATCACCTTTTTTAACAACGCCACCTGGTGTTGCTGATTTAACTGAAGCAACTATTACATCACCTATATTAGATGTTTTTCTGTATGAACCACCTAAACATCTAATACACATAATTTCTTTTGCACCTGTGTTGTCTGCTACTTTTAATATTGTTTGTTGTTGTATCATTTTGGTTATTCTCCCTTCATTTATTTTATTATTGCTTTTTCAACTACTTTAACTACTCTCCATCTCTTATCTTTAGAAAGTGGTCTTGTTTCCATAACTTCAACTTTGTCGCCTGTATGGCATTCATTGTTTTCATCATGTGCTTTTAATTTATATGTTCTTTTTACTGTTTTTCCATATACATCATGTCTAACACTTGTTTCAACTGCTACAACTACTGTTTTATCCATTTTATCAGATATTACAGTTCCTGTCATAGTTTTACGAAGATTTCTTTCTTCCATTTACGAATCCTTCCTTTCTCTCACTGCGTTCGTTCATCATAAAATTAAATTTGAAAAATTTAATTTTACAAATCTCTCGCTCAGCTCGTTCATTGTCATTCAAAAATTTTTCTAAATTTTTGGCTGCAAACTTTAAGCTTTGGCTTCTGCTATTTTTCTTTCTGTTAATACAGTATTTATTTTAGCTATGTCTTTTTTAACTTCTTTTATTTTCATTGGATTATCTAATCCATTTGTAGCTAAACTAAATTTTAATTTAAATAATTCTGTTTTTAGTTCACCTAATTCTTTTTCTAAATCTGGTGAAGACATTTCTCTTATTTTACTAATCTTCATCATTTCCACCTACCTTTTCAGATTCTCTAGCAACGAATTTTGTTTTATTAGGTAGTTTATTCATTGCAAGTCTTAAGGCTTCTCTAGCTGTTTCTTCTGGTACACCAGCGATTTCAAACATTACTCTTCCTGGTTTTACTACAGCTACCCAATATTCTGGAGCACCTTTACCTTTACCCATACGAGTACCGATTGGTTTAGATGTTATTGGTTTGTCTGGGAATATTTTAATCCAAACTTTTCCACCTCTTTTTATATAACGAGTCATAGCAATTCTGGCTGCTTCTATTTGATTACTTGTAATTAGTCCAGCTGTTACAGCTTGTATTCCGTATTCTCCATCTGTAACTCTATTTCCTCTTGTTGCTTTTCCTCTCATTCTACCTTTTTGTACTTTTCTATGTTTTGTTCTTTTTGGCATTAATGGCATTATTGGTCTCCCCCTTCCATTTTTTTACTTGGAAGAACTTCTCCTTTATATATCCAAACTTTTACACCGATTTTTCCATATGTTGTATCTGCTTCTGCAAATCCATAATCAATATCAGCTCTTAAAGTTTGTAATGGAATGTTTCCTTCTTTATAGAATTCAGTTCTAGCCATGTCAGCTCCACCTAGTCTTCCTGATACAGCTGTTTTTATACCTAAAGCTCCTGCTTTTGTAGCTTTTTGCATACATTGTTTCATAGCTCTTCTGAATGAAATTCTTCTCTCTAATTGTCCTGCGATATTTTCTGCAACTAATTGTGCATCTGTATCCATATTTTTAACTTCTACTATATTTAAGTTAACATCTTTTCCTATTAACTTGCTAACTTCTGTTTTTATAGTTTCTACACCAGCTCCACCTTTACCAATTACGATTCCTGGTTTAGCTGTATATAAATTAATTTTTACCATTTTTGCTGTTCTTTCAATTTCTATTTTAGAGATTCCAGCAGCATATAATTTTTTCTTTAAAAATTTACGTATTTTTTGGTCTTCTACTAAATAATCTGCAAAGTTTTTAGAATCTGCATACCATTTAGAGTTCCAATCTTTTATTATACCAACTCTTGCTCCTGTTGGATGTACTTTTTGACCCATGTTTTTATTAAGCCTCCTTTTCCTTTAGAACAATTGTAATATGACTTGTTCTTTTTCTTATTCTCACTGCTGAACCTTTTGCAGCTGGTCTTATTCTTTTTAATGTTGGACCTTGATTTGCAAATATTTCAGCAACATATAAATTTTCATGTTTCATTTCATGATTGTTTTCAGCATTTGCAATTGCTGATTTTAATAATTTTTCTATTACTTCTGAAGATGCTTTTGGTGTAAATTTTACTATTGCTAATGCTTCATCTACATCTTTTCCTCTTATTAAATCTGCTACTATTTTTACTTTTCTAGCTGATATTCTTGCAAATTTAAGTGTTGCTCTAGCTTCTTTTACTAGTGTTTCTTCCACTTTACTTACCTCCTTTTTATTAGATGTCTGCTAAACAGATGTCAGTAAAATGAATTTATAAAATTTTCTCAAATCTGGCTTCTGTTTTTCGACTTCTATATTATTTCTTAACTGTTGTTTTTTTGTCTCCTGCATGACCTTTAAATGTTCTTGTTGGAGCAAATTCACCTAATTTGTGACCGATCATTTCTTCTGCTATATATACTGGAACATGTTTTCTTCCATCATGTACAGCTATTGTATGGCCAACCATTTGTGGATATATTGTTGAAGCTCTTGACCATGTCTTTAAAACTTCTTTATTTCCATTTTCGTTCATAGCTTCTATTCTTTTTAATAATTTTTCTTGAACAAATGGTTTTTTCTTGCTTGATCTAGACATATTCTAATGTCCTCCCTTCATTACAATTATTTTCTTCTCTTAACTATAAATTTATTTGTTGATTTCTTTTTATTTCTTGTCTTATATCCAAGTGCTGGTTTACCCCAAGGTGTCATTGGTCCTGCGTGTCCTACTGGAGCTCTACCTTCACCACCACCATGTGGGTGATCTACTGGGTTCATTACAGAACCTCTAACTTCTGGTCTCCATCCCATATGACGTTTTCTTCCTGCTTTACCTAATTTAACATTTTCATGGTCTGCGTTTCCTATAACTCCTATTGTTGCTCTACATTTAGATAATACTTTTCTCATTTCTCCTGATGGTAATCTTAATGTAGCATATTTTCCTTCTTTAGCCATTAATTGAGCACTTTGTCCTGCTGTTCTAACTAATTTTCCACCTTGTCCTGGATTTAATTCTATATTATGGATTAATGTACCTACTGGTATACTGTCAATTGGCATGCAGTTTCCTGCTTTTATATCAACAGATTCTCCTGATACTACTTTATCTCCATCTCTTAATCCTTGTGGTGCTAATATGTAAGCTTTTTCTCCATCTTCATATTGGATTAATGCTATATTTGCACTTCTGTTTGGATCGTATTCTATACCGATAACTGTTGCTTCCATGTTATCTTTTCTTCTTTTAAAATCTATTATTCTATATTTTTGTCTGTTTCCTCCACCTTGATGTCTTACTGTTATTCTACCATAACTGTTTCTTCCAGCTTTTTCTTTCTTTTTTGCAAGTAAAGATTTCTCTGGTGTTTTCTTTGTTATTTCTGAAAAGTCTGAAACTGTCATGTTTCTTCTTGATGGTGTGTATGCGTTGAAGTGTTTCATTCCCATTTTCTATTCTCCCTTCAAAACGATGAAAACCTTCGCATTACTTCGTTAAATTTAAAAATATTTCTTCGATATACTTGCGTATTATCTCATCAATATTTTTAAATTTGCCTTGTACTGCTTGCTTTTGCTCGTTTTTCTTTTCTACTTTTTATTTACGGATATTTTTCCTGCTCCGCATAACAGATATTTTTTATTCTCCGGGTTCTTTCCCGATATTTTTTATTAATGAAATATCTGATTTTTCTAATGCTGTTTTTCTATGATTATTTTTATTAAATATTTCTGGATGTTTCTTTCTTAATAAAGCAGCACTTTCAAGTTTTGTTTTTACTTGTAAATCTTTTTTAAAATCGTTCATTATTAAGCTCCCATAAATTCATCTATAGAATCTTTGAATTTTTTAGTAGCTTTAGTTGCTTTACCACCTTTAGCTAAATAAGATACTTCTGCTGGATTTGTATCTATAGTAACTATAGCTTTTTTCCAATCTGAAGTTTTACCTGTATGGTATCCAACTCTTTTTGTTTTTCCATTAACTGTCATTGTATTTACTTTTAATACTCTAACTTCAAAAAGTTTTTCAACAGCTTTTGCTATTTCAACTTTTGTAGCTTTTTTGTTAACTTTGAATGTGTATTTTCCTTGTTGTAATTCATCATTACTTTTTTCAGTAACAACTGGTGCAATTATAATTTCTTCTGGTTTCATTATGCGTACACCTCCTCAATTTTCTTAACAGTTTCTAAAGGTAAAACTAAGTTATTGTATTTTAATAAATCAAATACATTTATGTTATTTAATAAAATTGTTTTAACCCCTTCAATGTTTCTTGATGACATTAAAACATTTTCATTTTTATCAGCTAAAACTATTAATGTTTTTCCTTCAACTTTTAAATCTGATAATGCTTTAACCATTGTTTTTGTTTTGATTTCTGCTAATTCTAATTTATCAACAACTGTTAATTCATTTTCTAATACTTTAGAACTTAATATAGATTTTATTGCTAATCTTCTTTCTTTTTTATTAACAGTATATTTGTATGAACGAGGTTTTGGACCTAAAGCTATACCACCTTTTATCCATTGTGGTGCTCTTATACTTCCTTGTCTTGCTCTACCTGTTCCTTTTTGTCTCCATGGTTTTTTACCACCACCACGTACTTCTGCTCTTGTTTTTGTACTTTGTGTACCTTGTCTTTGATTAGCTAAATAATTAACAAGTACACTATGTACTATTGCTTCATTTGGTTCAATTCCAAATATATTTTCAGCTAATTCAACATCACTTACTTTTTTACCTTTTATATCATATACATCTACTTTTGGCATTTTGTATTTCCTCCTTCCTTCTATTTAGTAGCCTTTACAGCTGATTTTATTTTTAAGATAGATCCCTTTGCTCCTGGTACACTACCTTTTAATAAGATTACGTTCTTATCCATATCTACTTTTACTACATCTAAGTTTTGTATTGTAATTGTAACTTTTCCCATGTGTCCTGGTAATTTTTTACCTTTAAATACTCTACCTGGTGTTGATGTAGATCCCATTGAACCAGGTCTTCTATGGTACATAGAACCATGTCCCATTGGTCCTCTGTGTTGTCCATGTCTTTTGATAACACCTTGAAATCCTTTTCCTTTTGATGTTCCTTGAACATCTACTTTTTCTCCTGCTTCAAATACATCTGCTTTAACTTCATCTCCAACTTTAACACCTTCAATTGATTCTAATCTGAATTCTCTTAAGTGTTTTTTAGCTTCAAGACCAGCTTTTGCAAAATGTCCTTTTTCTGGTTTATTTATATGTTTATCTTTTACTTCACCAAATCCTAATTGTACAGCATCATATCCATCAGTTTCAACTGTTTTTACTTGTGCTACTGTACATGGTCCAGCTTCTATAACTGTTACTGGAATTACATTTCCTTTTTCATCAAAGATTTGTGTCATTCCAACTTTTCTTCCGATTATTCCTTTTTTCATTTTTCTCTCCTTACTATTGGCTGATACTTATATTTGCACATTTGTGTAATATCAGCTTGGTTTTAGATTTTTATAATTTAATTTCTATTTCAACACCTGCTGGTAATTCTAATTTCATTAGACTATCAACTGTTTTTTGTGTTGGGTAAAGAATGTCAATAACTCTTTTATGTGTTCTCATTTCAAATTGTTCTCTTGAATCTTTGTATTTGTGTGGAGAACGTAATATTGTTACTACTTCTTTTTGTGTTGGTAGTGGAATAGGACCTGAAACTTTTGCTCCTGTTTTTTTAGCTGTTTCTACTATTTTTTCAGCAGACTGATCTAAAACTACATGGTCATAAGCTTTTAATCTTATTCTAATTTTTTCACTTGTTACAACTGTTGTTTTTGCCATTGTAATTTTCCCTCCTTAAAATAATATAATTTGTTTTTACCTTGGCAAGTTAAAACGCACTCTAGTGTTTTGAAATCACCTTTTATTAAAGCCCAAAATATGCATGATAATTCTGGGATAAGTGCTTATATATTCAAACTTACCGCCTGGTCTTTGCCATGACATACTCCACTGAAGTTCCCTCCATTCTTGCTTTTCCGTAAGAATGTAGCCACATTCAGTTTCATCGCTCAATTCATGCTTATATATTATACAATGCTTTGTTCCGTATGTCAAGAAGTTTTTCGTTTTTTTCGCAAGTACTAGGAATAAATTTGTTAAATCTCAGTATCAATTTATAAATTGGGAGATATTTTTTTGCACTTTAGGTCTGTTATATAAATTTTACTCATCTATTATTTTATCAATAGACTGTTCTCTCATATTTTTTATAATTCTACAACTATTATTAAGTTTTTCTTGTTCTTCTGAAGTTAACTCAAGATGTAATAATTCTCTCACTCCATTACTATTTATAATTGCTGGTACTCCTATATAAATATCATCTTGTCCATATTCTCCATCTTTTAAATATGTTGAGATTGTTAAAATTGCATTTTCATTATCTAAAACTGCTTTTACTAATTTGCTTAATGCCATACCAATTCCATAATAAGTTGCTTTTTTCTTATTTATAATTTCATATGCAGCATTTACAACATCTTGGTGAATCCTTTCTAGGTCTTTCATAGGAAGATTATTGTCTTTCATTACATCTTTTATTTTTTTACATCCTACATATGCATGATCCCATGGTACAAAAGAAGAGTCTCCATGTTCTCCCATTATATATGCATGTATATTTTTGCTAGAAATCTTTAAATAATCTGATACTATATAACGTAATCTTGCTGTATCTAAAACTGTACCTGAACCTATTACTTGATTTTTAGGAAGTCCTGATACTTTAGCTACCACGTAAGTCATTAAATCAACTGGATTACTTGCAACAATAATAACACCATTAAATCCACTATTCATTATGTTTTGTGTAATACCTTTCATTATTTTTGTGTTTGTTTCTGCTAGCTCTAGTCTTGTTTGTCCTGGCTTTTGTGCTATCCCTGCTGTAATTACAACTACTTGTGCATCTTTACATTCTTCATAATCTCCTGCTTTTATTACCATTTTTTGTGGTGCAAATGGTAGTCCATGAGATAAATCCATTTGTTCCCCTTCTGTCTTTTCTTTATCTATATCTATTAATACTAATTCATTAACGCCACCTCTATTTAGCATAGAATATGCCATACTCATTCCTACAAATCCTGTTCCCACAAGAACTACTTTTCCTTTTTTCATAAATATTCCTCCTTTTTAACTATATAATTATATAACTTTTTTTAATGTTTTTAAACATTTATTTTAAAAATATTTTACTTTTGTTATTTTTTATGATATAATTTTCAAAATGATGAGCTAAGCGAAAGGAGTGTTATACGATGTCTTGTTCAGATAATACTACTGCTTTGGCTGAAAATAAAGTTTTAATTTTATATATATTAGATCAAATATCAAATGGAATTTTGGAAAGTGGTTTATATAAAATTATTTCTTCAATAAATGATGTTAATTACTTTTATTTTAAAGAAGTTTTAACAGATTTATTAGATTCAAAGTTAGTAGGAATTTTCACAAAAGATGAAGAAGAATCTGTTCTAAAAATAACAAGTGAAGGAAAAAATGCTTTATCTCTTACTATTGATGTTTTACCAGGAATTTTAAAATTAAGGGCTGATAATGTTTTTAAAAAATCATTTCCTTCTATTACTAATGAAACTTCTGTTATTTCTGAGTTTATTCCTAAAGATGAAAACGACTATACTATTAAATGTAAAATAATTGAAAAAAATGAAACAATATTTGAGGTTAAAACTTTTGCAGGTTCTCGTGAAAGAGCAAAGAAAATTGTAGATAATTGGAATAAAAATGCTTCTAAAATATATCCTAAAATACTAGATATGTTATTAGAAGATTCTTCTGAAAAAGAACAATAGTGAGCTTAACTTTATATTTAAATTTTTGAATATAGAGTTAAGCTCACTTATAATTGTTCGCGTGTGAAATTTGCAAAGCAAATTTCTGTACAATTTACTTAGTTCGAAAAACTTTTCTATAATATAAAAAATGATTAATGAGTAGTTAGATACTCCTTAATCTTTCTTTTTATTTTTGTCTTTCCCAATATTTTTCATATAATTCTTTAGCCGTTTTTGGACTGTCTGCTCCTTCTTTGTTTTTTACAGGTGCAAAATCATCCTCTCTCTTTCCTCTAAGAATAGCAATATCATCAAATAATTCAAAACTGTCAAAAATGAAAGCTTCAAATTTAAATGAATTTGGTTCTTCTGGTATAATTTCTTTTCCATTTCCATCTATATAAGAATTCTTTTTAAAAGCACTATGATAAATTAAAGGCTCTTTACTGATTTTTTCTATTGCTTCTATTGTAAATAAATTGCACATAATATGTGATTCTCCATATTTAAGTTCTCCTTTATTATCTACTTCTTCAGCCATTTTTTCTGGTAGTTCTGAATATTCTATAACTTTTGGATGCCCATTCATCTTACAAAATACTCCAACTCTTTCATGTGGATTTGCTTTAACTACTGATTTTGATGCAATTTGTACATTTTTATCAATTGCCATTCCAAGTAATATAGTATCTGCCATTTTTAAAATAGCATTATCTACACCCCCTATAAATATCCATTTAATACCTCTTTCTTTCATATCTGAAAGCATTCCTGTTTTCCTTAAAGATGAAAAAACTCCACCATTTCCATCAGATGCTTCTTTTATTTTAAAATCTTTTCCTATTAGTATTTTTCCTTCTGTATTTATTAATGGTAATTCTCCTTGTTCAAATAACATTACACTATTTTTATCATATCCAAAATAATTATTTTTTTCTAAAAATTCTTTTGTTGCATCATTATTTTCTTTGCTTGTCATTATGTACCATGGAATAACTATATTATATTTTTTATTAGCTTCTTTTAAGTTTTCTGCTAAAATTTCAAATAAATATTTTCCTTTGCCATAAACATCTAATTTAAATGTTCCTTTTGGTCCAGTGTGTCCAAGTCTTGTTCCTTGTCCTCCTGCCATTGTAACAACTGCATATTTCCCATTTATAATTACCTTTTCACCTAATTCATCAAATTTGTCTTTTTCATTTTTAGTTAATTTTTCTTTATCTAAATATTCTACTGATTCTATTTTATTTTCTTTTATTTCTATTTCTTTTTTTGTATTATCATATAATTCTTCTATTTGATGAAAGTCTATTCTGTTTATTTGCTCTATTAATTCTTCTTTTTGTTTCCCTTCTAATTTATTTAATAATTTTATTATATGTTCTTGATTATATATTTTCAATAATTGTACTGTTTCCTCGCTTTTATCCATTAGTTACATCCTTCCTTTATATTTGTCTAAAATGCTTTTGTGAATATATTTTTCAAATATTATATATTCATTATTTTCTTATTGTAATGCGACAAATACTATTTTTTATATTTATTACTATATTTTATTCTCAATTTTTATTTTTGTTATTTTATAACATATGGCTATTCTAACATATTTTTATTAATTTGGCAATTTTTTTTTAAAACTTGTCATATACTTTAGAAATTAGCCATATAAATTAATTAAAGTTATATGGTACAAACATTATGTACAAAGGGAATATACCAAGTTATTTATTGTATGGTTTCTCTGCAAAATTAAAAAGATTAGTAATTTAAAAAGGGAGGTATATAGATGGAAAATTCTAATTTATATCAGGACATAGCTAAAAGAACTGATGGTGACATTTATGTGGGCGTTGTAGGTCCTGTTCGTACTGGTAAATCTACTTTTATTAAAAATTTTATGGATTTACTTGTAATTCCAAATATTGATAATGAATACAAAAAAGAAAGAGCGAAAGATGAACTGCCTCAAAGTGCTGGTGGCAGAACAATAATGACAACAGAGCCAAAATTTGTTCCAAATGAGGCAATTGAAATTACTCTTGATAATAATTTAAAATTTAAAACAAGACTAGTTGATTGTGTTGGCTATCTAGTAGATAATGCCATTGGATATTTAGAAGATGATATGCCTAGAATGGTAAAAACACCTTGGTCTGATGAGGAAATCCCATTTGAAACAGCTGCTGAGATTGGTACTAAAAAGGTTATTGAAGAGCATTCAACAATTGGCATTTTGGTAACATCTGATGGTAGCATTACAGATATTCCAAGAGAAGATTATATTAAAGCTGAAGAACGAGTTGTTTCAGAATTAAAAGCTTTAAATAAACCTTTTATACTTTTGTTAAATTCTGAAAATCCTGATTCTGAATATTCTCGAGAGCTTGCTAAAAAATTAACCGAAAAATATGATACTACAGTCCTTCCTATAAATTGTGCTAATCTTACTATAAATGATATAAATAACATGTTCTCTAAAATTTTATATGAATTTCCTGCACAAAAAATTGTTATTAAATTTCCTCGTTGGGTTGATGGTTTAGATTTTAATCATCCAATGAAAAGTCAATTATTTAATGAAATAAAAGATGCTTTTTCAAATATTCATGTTTTAAAAGATATTTCAAATTGTGTACAAAAAATTAATCAAACAGAAATAATTTCAAAAACTACTATTACAAATATTGAATTAGGCTCTGGGAATGTAAAAATACAAATTGATGTAAAAGAAGAATTATTCTATAAAGTTTTATCAGAAATTACTGGTGTAAGTGTTGAAAATGAAGGAGATTTATTTGGTATAATTTCTGACCTTTCATCTGCTAAAAAGAAATATGATAAAATTGCATATGCATTAGAAGAAGTAAATGCAAAAGGATATGGAATTGTTACTCCTTCAATTGATGACTTAGTTCTTGATGAACCCGAAATGGTTAAACAAGGCTCAAGATTTGGTGTAAAACTAAAAGCTACCGCTCCTAGTATACATATGATTAAAACGAATGTAACTACTGAAGTTTCTCCAATTGTTGGCTCTGAAAAACAATCTGAAGATCTTGTAAATTACTTACTTTCTGGATTTGAGGATGACCCAAAGAAAATTTGGGAATCAAACATTTTTGGCAGGAGCTTACATGAACTTGTTAATGAAGGATTACAAGCCAAACTTTCTAAAATGCCAGAAGATGCCCAAATAAAACTTCAAGAAACTCTTGAACGAATTGTAAATGAAGGGTCTGGTGGATTGATTTGTATCATACTATAGAAAAAACGGGATTGTGGGGCCACCACACCAAATCCCGCTTTTTTTCATTTCTAAAATTTATAAACATAATAAAACATACTAGTAATAAATTTAATTCTCTTAATTTTTTTTTGTCTGATACATTTAATTATTTTAAATTTTTTCTTCTTAACTGTCCACAAGCCGCATCAATATCAGAACCCAACTCTCTTCTAATAGTAGCAACAATTCCATGATCATTTAAGTAATCTCTGAACTTCATAATATTCTCATTAGAAGACTTAGAGTATGTGCCATTTTCAATTTTATTAATAGGAATCAAATTAACGTGGCATAACATTCCATTCAACAATTTAACTAATTCTTTAGCATCTTCAAGATTATCATTACTATCTTTTGCCAATGCATACTCAAAAGAAATTCTTCTATTAGTTTTTGCAATATAATCCTTGCAAGCTTGCATCAATTCTTCAATTGGAAAAGCATTATTTACAGGCATCATATTACTTCTTTTTTCATTATTTGTTGCATGTAAAGAAATAGATAAAGTACATTGAATATTCTCCTCTGCTAATCTATAAATACCTGGTACCAACCCACTTGTCGAAACACTTATATGTCTTGCCCCAATATTTATTCCCTTTGGATTATTTATAATTCTAATTGCATTTACAACATTTGTATAATTATTTAGTGGCTCACCTATTCCCATAAATACAACATTAGAAATCCTAACACCCGTATCTTGCTCAACAGCCAAAATTTGCTCGACAATTTCACCTGATGTTAAACTTCTTATAAAATTAATCCCTGTTGATGCACAGAATTTACATCCCATTTTACAACCAATTTGAGAAGAAACACATATGCTATATCCATGATGATAGCTCATTAAAACTGTTTCTATCGCATTGCCATCTAAGACATCAAATAAATATTTTATAGTTCCATCTTTTGACTCTTGTTTTCTTAAAATATTATAATTACACATTGTATAATTTTCTTTTAACTTTTTTCTTAATTCTAATGATAAATTTGTCATATCATCAAAATCTCTTACCTTTTCTTCATAAATCCATCTAAATATTTGCTCTGCCCTAAATGGCTTTTCTCCAATTTCTACTAATTCTTTTTTTAAATCCTCTAAATTATAATCTTTTATATTCTTCATTTTTTTCTCCTTTTGAGACAGTTGGGACGGTCCAATTTTGTCTCACTAAAATGTTGAAAAATGTCGAAAAAATAAAATGACAAATTTCGATAAAAATGTGAGACAAAATCGAACCGTCCCAACTGTCTCACACAAATTCTTCCCAAACTAAATTGGCAAAATCAAGTCCTTTATTAGTTAACTTTATATTATCTAAATCAATAATAATTAAATTATCTTTGACTAATTTTTGTAATTCTTTTCTAAATAAATATATTGGATTTTCTCCAAATTTTTCTTTAAATTTAGAAATTTCAACCCCACTAATTTTTCTTAATCCCAACATCATAAATTCTTTTTTTGTATCTTCTAATGTTTGTTCTTCATGTACAATTTTAATGTCTTTACTATTTTTGTTTAAATATTCTTCTAAATCACATGTATTTGAATATCTACATCTATTTATATATGAATGTGCTGCAATTCCAAAACCTACATATTGTTTTTGCTCCCAGCAGTTTATATTATGTTTTGATTCATATCCTATTTCTGCAAAGTTTGATATTTCATAGTGATTATATCCATTTAATTCTAAATAATTTTTAGTATACTTATATTGATTTCTTTCTTCTTCTTCTTTTGGCAATTTTAATTCACCATAATTTATCTTGCTTTTTATTTTAGTTCCTTCTTCGACTATTAAAGAATATACTGATATATGATTGGGTTTTGGTTTTAAATTTATTACTTTTTTTAAACTATCTTTTAAATCTAATATAGTTTGATTTGGAAGTCCTAACATTAAATCTACATTTATATTTTTAAAGCCTACCTCGTCAGCCCATTTATATGTATCTAAAAATTGCTTATAGTTATGAATTCTTCCAATTAATTTTAGTATATTGTCATTTGTGCTTTGGAGTCCTATACTTATTCTATTTATTCCACAATTTTTATACATTTGTAGATTATTTCTTGTAATTGTTCCTGGATTTACTTCAATAGTTGTTTCAATATTATTTTTATTTTGTATATCTGCAACTTCATATATTTTATTTAAAATATTTTGTATATATTTTGGTTTTATAGAAGAAGGTGTTCCTCCTCCAATATATATTGTTGTTATATTACTTTTTTTTAATAAATCTTTATTATCTTCAATTTCTTCTGTTATTTTTTTTATATATTCCTCTTGTATTTCAAATTTATTAGAATATGAAATAAAATCACAATAATCACATTTTTTCACACAAAATGGTATATGTATATATAATCCAAGTTCCATAACCTCTCCTTTGACTAGCAGTCATATTTTGCCTTTTATTTTTTTCGACATTTTTCTACAAAATTGTGAGACAAAATCTGTCTGTCCCAACTGTCTCAAATTTCGTTTGCTATTTCAATAATTTTCTTTAATCTATAATTAGCTCCTGATTTTCCAATTGTTTTTTTTAACTTTTTGCCCAATTCAGCTAAAGACATATCTGGATATTCTAATCTTAGTAAAGCTATTTCTTTCAAATTTTCATCTAATTTATTAAATTTAGGACTAGCTTGTAATTTTTTTATTGCTTCAATTTGTTCAACAGATGCATTTATTGTCTTATTTAGGTTCGCAGTTTGGCAATTCACTATTCTATTAACTTTTCCTCTCATCTCTCTTTGAACTCTTATATCTTCAAATTTTAAAACACTTCTACTAGCTCCTAATAATGCAATTAATATTGAGATTTCTTCTCCTTCTTTGAAATATATAGAAAATTTTTTATCTTGTACTAATTTTTTGCATTTAATATTCATGTTACTTAAAAGATTAAATATGTAATCTAAATTATTTTCATTTGATAAGTTAATTTCTAAATGATATTTTTTTTCAGGATTATTAATTGATCCTGCTCCTAAAAAAGCTCCTCTTACTATAGCTTTTTTTTCATTTTCATTTATATTAAATATAGATTTTATTATCATGTTCTCATTTTCTATATCTATTGTATCTATGTTTTTTTGTGTTTTATATGTAATTATAAAAGATTTTCCATCAAATTCAATATCATAATTTATATTCAAATTTTTTAGTAATTTTGAAAATCTATTTATATTGTGTTCACTTTCAGTAGCATATCTAATATTATTTTTTATAATACTAGCATTTTTAGAAATTAGATATCCTGTTAATTCATATTTTACTTCATCTTTTTTTGCTAAATTATTTATTTTGCTAAGCTCTTCTTTTAATTCTGATGAAAAAGACATTGTTTTCCCCCTTATTTATATATTTAAACTTGTAACTATAATTCTATCATTATCATATAAATCTCTTTTAGAATATGTATTGTTAAATTTCTCCTCATTTTCAATTAATTCAATTACATCTATTTTTTGATCAAAACCAATCTCTAAACATAAATATCCTCCATACCTTAAATATTTATATGAGTCTCTTATTATTTTTTTATAAAAATAAAGTCCATCTTCTCCTCCATCTAATGCAATGTGAGGTTCTTTTTGTACTTCTTTGTTTAGTTTTTTAATTACATTTCTTTTTATATACGGTGGATTGGATACTATTATATCAAATTTCTCATCATTTAAATTTGTAAACATATCTGAACTAATAAATGTTATTTGATTTTCTGTCTCATTATTAATTGCATTTTTCTTAGCGATTTTTAAAGCTTCATTGCTTATATCTACTGCTATAATCTCACTTTCTGGTAAATATTTAGCAAGTGAAACAGCAATTGCTCCGCTTCCTGTACACAAATCTAATATTTTTTTTGCGTTTATTTTTTTTGCTATTGATATTACTTCTTCCACCAATATTTCTGTATCTTGTCTTGGGATTAATACATTCTCATCAACAAAAAAATTTAATTTCATAAATTCTTTTTGGTGTGTTATATGTTCTAATGGAACTCCTTGCCTAATTTTAGCAATTGCACAAAAGTAATTATTCTTTTCACTAGTATTAAGTTCTTTCATATCATTTACTATTACATATTGTCTTGTTTTATTTAATATAAACTGCATTAATAGTCTTGATTTTAATTTTGGAGACTCAATATTTGAATTTTTTAATTCTATCATTCCCTTTTTTGTTGCTTCCATAATTGTCATATAATCACCTTCTTTACATATAAATTTTACCATTTATTCTCAATACTTTCAATATATTTTTATATATTATAAAGCAAAAGTGAGGTTTTTTAACCTCACTTTTGCTATCTACTTCCATTATTGGGATCTTCTTTATCTTTTTGTTGTTGCTGATAAGTTGGACATTCATATGCACTAAGTTTTTTAGCATAAAAATTATATAGTTCTATTTCCTTAGGATTGTTCATAAGTAAATTTTCCTTTGCTCTTTCAAATATTTTTAAAAACATCTCATTGTCATCATCTTTGGTAAATTCTTTTGGTTCAGAATTTAGTATTAATTTATATAACTCTCTAATACTAGAATAATCATGTTCTTTTCCACTTATATCATCTGTCTTTGTTTCTTCTATCATTTTATTCTTAGCTTTTATATATTCCATCATATCTTCTTTGTTAGCTCTATCAAATACTTTTTCTAATGTATTAAAATTTATATTTTCCTCTTTTATAGCATAAATTCTAGCAGTTCTATCCATTCCTTTTTTTACAAAATTAAAGAAATGTTGATACTTTTGTAAAGTCTTTATTTTACTGTCCTCTTTATAATTTTCTTCTTCCCCTTCATCTATTCTTTTTTGCATTTGTATAATTAATTTTTCTTCTAACTCCTCTAAAAATACATTTATTTCTATCGCAATTCCCTTTTCTTTAATTTTTAAATATTCTGATAGTAACTCTTTTTCATTATTTTCTCTTAATTGTATTTTATTTTCCTTTCTTTTATTATCAATATCATCTAATAAACTTTTTAGTTGTTCAAGTTTAGCTCTCATTCTTTGGTCTATTTCTTGACTATTAAGAGTATTATTTACTTTTTCTCTTGTTTCTTTAAGATCTTCAAGATTATTTTGAATTTGGTTTGTTACTTCTGGTATTTTTTTTGTAATCTTACCATCATATACATCAAGAAGATAATTAGCAACAAATTGTCTTTTTCTCTTGTTTTTTCTTTCTACAATCTTTGGAGAATCTTTTTCTGAAATTTCCATTTGCCTCATGGTTTTTGCTATATCTTCACCCTTTAAAAAAGTTTCTTTAGCTTTTTCTGTTGTAAATCCTCTTAATATTACTTGTCTTCCTTCTCTCCATAACTGATATCTTACAGCTTCTGGTATTTTATCATTTCTTCTTTTTTCATGTTCTTGAGCGGTAGATAAATTTTCAACCATATGATTATCATTTAGATTATACTCTTTATCTATTTGTATTTCTTTTTGGCTTTTACTAGATAATATATCTAATCCTTCTGGTGTAAAATATATTGAAAATTCTTCTTCTTTTTTATATTCTATTAATTTTGAATATGCTTCATATCCTTCTATTTCTTTTGCATTATCTCTCAATTGTTCTTCAATTAAATTTATAACTTTTTCTGTTTTATTTATGAGATCATATTTAGAATTAATTGTTCCTAATACAACTTCAACTGGTATTCCATCTAAAGTTTTATATTTTAATATTAATAATGTTTTAATACCACTTGTTCTTCTTCCATTCTTTACTTTTATATTTCTTAAAATAATATTAGGTTCTGATTCTTTTTCTTTATCCCCATATATTCTTGTAGAATATGGTACTCTTTTAGACATTTTATAATATTGTTTCATTTTGTTTTCTATACTATCTTTTTCCATTGTGTTCTCTCCCTATTTTTCTTTATAATTTATTTATAACATAGTTTTTTTTTTATTACAATAGTTTTTATAATATTTTCTTTTTTTTGTTATAAGCCTTTACTTTTATAATTCTATTCCCTTTTATTTGCTGAATTTTATAATTAACCTTATTAGTTTCTACAACAATTTCTTTTTCATTGTCACTCGGTATTCTATTTAGTTCAAACAATAAATATCCAGAAATAGTATCATAATCTCCTTCTGGTAAGTCAACTCCTAAAATTTTTTCTACTTCATATATCGGCATTTCTCCATTTAACAGAAATGTATTATCATCTATTTTTTTATACTTGCTTTTTTCTATATCATATTCATCATATATTTCTCCAACAATTTCTTCTAAAATATCCTCCATTGTAACAATTCCAGCAGTTCCTCCATATTCATCAACAACAATTGCTATTTGTTTTTTATTTTTCTTTAACTCTTTAAATACATCATCTATATATATGCTTTCTAAAATATATATTGCTTCTCTTGCAATATTTTTTAGTTTAGTACTTTTATTTTTTTGAGTTAATAACATGTCTTTTACATAAACAATCCCTCTTATGTTATCAATATTTTCATCATATATTGGAATTCTACTATATCTAGTATCTTCATTTAATATATCTATTGCTTCGCTAATTGTTAATTCCATATCTAAAGCATATACCTGTGTTCTTGGAATCATGATTTCTGAAACTACTCTATCATTAAACTCAAATATATTGTTAATCATATCCTTTTCATCTGTTTCAATTGTTCCTTTTTCTTCTCCAGCATTTATCATCATTTTTATTTCTTCTTCACTTACATTTTCCACTTCTTCTTCTGTTACACCAAATAATTTAGAAATTACATTAGTTGAAAATGTTAATAGTCTTACAAATGGTAATGTAAATATAGAAATTATTCTAATAATTCCTACTGTCATAAATGCTAATTTTTCAGAATATTTCATTGCAATTCTTTTTGGAACAAGTTCTCCAAAAACTAAAGTAAAATATGAAAGTATTAAAGTTATTACAATAATTGATATACTTTTCCATTGTGAAAGTGAAATTATTGGCATTAGATTATATAATTTAGGTGCTAATATATTTACAAATGTATCTGTTGCAAAAGCACTTGATAAAAATCCAGCTAGTGTTATTCCTATTTGAATTGTTGCTAAAAATTTGCTTGGATTATTTAACATTTTTTTTATTTTTTTTGCTTTTTTATTTTCTTCTTTAACTTTTAATTCTATTTTAAAGTCATTTAATGATATAAATGCTATTTCCGTTGCTGCGAAAAAAGCATTTATTATTATCAAAATAATTAATACTAATATTTGGTGTAGCATACTTTTCCTCCAATTTTATTATTTGTTTAATTTTATTTTTTATTTATATTAATAAAACTTTTTATAAAAAATTTTATATGAGGTCATGCACTTTTAAAAATGTCAAACATATAATTTTATATATAAGATTTGGAGGTGCATTTATGTTAGAAGCACTTTGTAGTATCAGTTTTTTGGGGTTTTGGCAATTTTTAAAATCTGCCGTATTTGTTGTTCGGATATATCTCTAGTAGTAATCTATTTCCTGAACCACTAACATGTGAAGAAGAAAAAATATATTTGGAACAAATGAAAAATGGAGATGATGAAGCAAGAAATATTTTAATAGAAAGAAATCTAAGATTAGTTGCTCATGTTGTTAAAAAATATTCAAATACAAAAGTTGAACAAGATGATTTAATTTCAATTGGTACAATAGGTCTAATTAAAGGTATAAATAGTTTTAACATTGATAAAGGTTCAAAACTAAGTACTTATGTTTCAAGATGTATAGATAATGAAATATTAATGTATCTTCGTTCTACAAAAAAATTAAATGCAGAAGTTTATTTAAATGAACCTATTGGAAAAGATAAAGATGATAATATTGTTACTCTTCAAGAAGTTTTAGAAAATGAAGATAGGTCTATCGAGGATGAAGTTGATTTAAAGATGAAAATTAAACAATTGTATGAAAAACTTGGAAAAATATTAAAAGATAGAGAAAAAACAATTATTGAATTACGCTTTGGGCTTGATGGTCATAAACCTAAGACTCAACATGAAATTGCTAAGATGATGGGTATATCACGTAGTTATGTTTCAAGAATTGAAACAAAAGCAATTGGAAAATTAAGTAAAGAATTCAAACAATAGTTTTGTGTATTTTATCATAAAATATATAATAAATCAAATTTAAAAAAATTTAATTAAGTTAGAATAATTTATTTAAAATGAGATAAAACTATATAAATAATGTTTAATTCCTTTTCTAAGTAATTTTTTTATTTGAAACTGATTTTCTTCTATGTTAAACTATAGATAATCTAATAAGATTATTAAATGAAATTTGTTATTAATTTACCCTGCATAGTACGTGTAGACAGAATTTTTAGAACCTACAAGTTTGTAAGAGGAGTCAATCTCAAAATATGGCGTGCATGCTTGCATTTATGTAAGAAGCCCATGAGTATTTTGGTAGACACCCACCTGTTTTTAGGAGCAGGTCCTTAAAAATTCAAGACATCTTACGGCTAAGGCGGGGATTTTTTATTTTTATATATTTATAATTATTATCTTTTATCATATATAAAAAAAGAAGGTTATCCTTCTTTTTTATTAATGGTAGCGAAGGTGGGATTTGAACCTACGACCTGCCGGGTATGAACCGGATGCTCTAGCCAACTGAGCTACTTCGCCATATGCAATTGTGATATTTATTATACATTGTGTTGAAGATTTTGTCAAGATAAAAATACAAGAAATTTAAATTTCTTGTATTTTTCTTAATAATTATTTTTCATAATCTTCTAGTATCATATCATCTTTTTCATCTTGAACTTTAGATTTTACCTTTTTTGTACTGACATTGTTATTTTTTACAGATTGTGTTTTTACTTTATTTCTTCTTTTTGATATATGTCCATAATCACAAATTTCTTTTTCTAATTTTTCTATATATGATGAATTTTGTTCAAGTTTTATTTCTTCTACTTCTTTATCAAGTTCTACTTCTTCTTTTTCCTTTGTTGTAGCAAACAAATCACTAAAAACAATTATAAGGTCTTTAAGTTTAAATTTTTCTTCTTGTTTTATTTGTTGTGTATTATTATTCATATTTTCCTTAAAACTTTTGTTTTAAGTTTTCACCTCTTTTTCTTTTATAAATAAAAACTAATATTATTATATCATATTTTATAACTAGAATCAATACTTTGTTAAAAATAATTTATGTATACTTATAAATCATTTTGATTAATGATTTAATAAAACTTAAATATTGTAACAATATATCTTTTGAAATAATGTAATTATTCTTGTTTTTATTATATATATATAGTACAATAATTATTAAATAAATAATTTAGGAGGATTAAATGAAAATTTTAATTAAAAATTGTAATCTTATTTCAATGGATGAAATAAGAGAGAGAATTGAATATAATGTTGATGTTTTAATAGATAACAACAAAATAAAAAAAATAGGAAAAAACATTTTTACTGAAACAGATTATAAAATAATAGATGCTTCTAATAAATATGTTCTTCCAGGTTTTATTAATACACATGCTCATATAGGAATGAGTATATTTAGGGAATCTGTTGATGGATATACAACTCAAGATTGGTTAACTGAGAAAATATGGCCTATTGAGGATAATCTTACTCCTGAAGATGTATATTACTCTTCTCTTTTATCTTGTACTGAAATGATAAAAACAGGCACAACAACTGTAAATGACCATTATTTTTTTCCAGATAGTGTAATTAAAGCAGTTAATGAATCCGGAATTAGAGCAGAGTTAACAAGGGTAGTAATGGATATTGATGGAAAAATGGATGAAAGAATTTACGAATTAGAAAATTTAATAAAACATAGTAATAATAAATATGATACTATTTACATTAGTGTTGGTATACATGGATTATATACTGCAAGTGAAAAATGTATTAAAAAGGCTATAGAAATGGCAAAACAATATAACTTAAATATTCATATGCATTATTTAGAAAATTCTAAAGAATCAGTAGATATTTCTAATAATTATAATTCTACTAAATCCTATGAGATTGTAAAAAAATATTTTAAAGATACTAATAGTATTTTTGCTCACTGTGTAAAATTATTACCAAAAGATTTTGAAATATTAAAAAAATATAATATAAAAGTATCCCACTGTCCAATAAGTAATTTAAAGCTTGGATGTGGAGTTTCAGATATTATAAAATTGTTAGATAATGATATTATAGTTTCATTAGGTACTGATGGTCAAGGTAGTGGTTGCAATTTAGATATGTTTGATACTATGAAATTTACTGGACTTTTACAAAAAGGTGTACATGAGAATCCTAAATTATTACCAGCCTATGATATTTTAAAATTAGCTACAATAAATGGGGCAAAAGCTTTAAATAAAGAAAATTTAATTGGAAGCATTAATGTTGGTAAATTAGCAGATTTAATAATTCTTGATTTATCTGATATTACGTTACAACCAATAAATGATGTTTTTTCAAATATAGTATATACTGCAAAAGGTTATAATGTTATTACTACAATTGTTAATGGAAATATTGTTATGGAGGATAGAATTTTAACTACTTTAAATGAAGCAGATATTATTGAAAAATGCAAAAATATATTGGCTAAATCTTCTAATTTGTAAAATTATAATTATAATTAATATCTAAAATATATAACAAAATGTAATTTTTGTAAATATAAAAATCGTGTTATAAAAATATAACACGATTTTTTATAGTTCTTATTGTAATTCAATAACAGCTCCAACTTCTGTAAATTTAGCTTTTAAATCTTCTGCTTCTTCTTTAGAAACATTTTCTTTAACTGTTTTTGGTGCTCCATCTACTAAGTCTTTAGCTTCTTTTAATCCTAATCCTGTAGCATCTCTAACTACTTTGATTACTTTTATTTTTTGATCTCCAGCTGATGTTAATACTACGTTGAAAGATGTTTTTTCTGCTGCTGCTTCTCCACCAGCTGCTGCTCCAGCTGCTGGTGCAGCTGCTGCTACTGCAGATACTCCAAATTCTTCTTCTATAGCTTTTACTAAATCTGCTAATTCTACTACTGTCATTTTTTTGATTTCTTCAATCATTTCTTCTTTACTCATTTTTTAATCCTCCTAATTTTATTTTAGTATTTTGAACAATTTATTTTATTGTTCTCTTACTATTTGTGCGATATAAGTTCGCTACTCTGATTATACAATTATTATATTATTATTTTTTAAGCTTCTGCTTCTGTTGTAGATGCAGAGTTTTCTTCTTTTTGAATTCTTACTTGATCAATTGCAACTGCAAATTTTTGAATATTTGCAAGTAATGCTCCAGCAAGCATAGATAGTAATGTTTCTTTTGATGGTAATTTTGCTAAAGTTATTATTTCTTCTGCTGTCATCACTTTACCTTCTATAACTCCACCTTTGATTTTGTAATAGTCATTCTTTTTTGTGAATTCATAAATTGTTTTAGATGGTTCTAAGTAATCTTCATTACTCATTATTACTGCAGTAGGTCCTACTAATTTATCTTCTAAACCTTCAATTCCTGCCTCAGCTAATGCTCTTTTTGTTATATTATTTTTTATAACTGTATATTCTGTATTAGATTTTCTTAAATCTGATCTTAGAGCTGTTACATCTTCAACATTTATTCCTCTGTAGTCTGTTAAAAGTACTAATTTAGCATCTTTGATTTTATTTGCTAATTTTGTTACTTCTTCTTTCTTTTGATTTAATATTTTTTCACTTGCCATTTTTAATTTTCACCTCCTATTTTTCTGAGGTTTAAGAATTTACATTCTTAAATTCCATCTATATTTTAAAATTAAAAAACACTCTTTACATCCTTCCGAGATTATAAAGAGTGTTTTATTATTAACACTTAATTCATTATAACCTCGGTAGGACTTAATTTGCCTACTGTCTTTGGCTTAATATTTTATTTTTGATTTATAAAAATTCCAGGTCCCATAGTTGTTGTTACTGATACACTTTTTATGTATTGTCCTTTAGCTGCTGCTGGTTTTGCTTTTATAATAGCATTCATTATTGTTTCATAGTTTTCAGCTAATTTGTCTGCTCCAAAAGATACTTTTCCAAATCCTAAGTGAATAATATTTGTTTTGTCTAATCTATATTCTACTTTACCAGATTTGATTTCATTTATAGCTTTTGTAACATCCATTGTAACTGTTCCAGATTTAGGGTTTGGCATTAATCCTTTTGGTCCTAATACTTTACCTAATCTTCCTACAACTCCCATCATATCAGGTGTTGCAACTACTACATCATAATCAAACCAGTTTTCATTTTGTATTTTTGGTATTAATTCTTCTGCTCCAACAAAGTCTGCTCCAGCTTTTTCAGCTTCTTCAGCTTTAGGTCCTTTAGCAAATACTAATACTTTTTGTGTTTTACCTGTACCATTTGGAAGTACTACTGTACCTCTAACTTGTTGGTCTGCATGTTTTGAATCTACACCTAATTTAACATGTAATTCAACTGTTTCATCAAATTTAGCTTTTGGCATTTTTTCTATTAATTCTAAAGCTTCTTTGATTTCATATTCTTTGTTTTTCTCAACTAATTTTGAGCTTTCAGCATATCTTTTTGCTACTTTTTTCATTTTTTACCTCCTTTGGTTCTAACGAGTTTTACTCTCCCAATTTAATTTATTTTAATATTTTTATTAACTAATCTATTACTACTACTCCCATAGATCTAGCAGTACCTTCTACCATACTCATTGCTGTCTCTAATGATGCAGCATTTAAGTCTGGCATTTTTTGTTCAGCAATAGCTTTAACTTGCTCTTTAGTTATTTTAGCTACTTTGTCTTTATTTGGTTTTCCTGAACCTTTTTCAATTTTAATTGCTTTTTTGATTAAAACTGCAACTGGTGGAACTTTTGTTATAAATTCAAAAGATTTATCTTTATATACTGTTATAACAACTGGTATTATCATTCCAGGTTGATTTGCAGTTCTATCATTGAATTCTTTTACGAATTGCATAATGTTAACACCACTTGATCCTAATGCAGGTCCTACTGGTGGAGCTGGTGTTGCTTTTCCTGCTTCAATTTGTAATTTAATTATATTTGAAATTTCTTTTTCTGCCATTTTATTGGCACCTCCTCTAAATTTTCATATTATTGAACTTTTTTTACTTGTGAAAACTCAAGTTCTACTGGTGTTTCTCTTCCAAACATTGATACTAAAACTTTTACTTTATTTTTTTCTTTATTTATTTCTTGAACAGTACCTACAAAGCCTTCAAAAGGTCCATTCATGACTTCTACTTGTTCATTAATTCCATAATCAACATTTATTTCAGATACATCAAATCCCATATTTCTTATTTCATCATCTGTTAATGGTATTGGATCTGTTCCTGAACCTACAAAACCTGTTACACCTCTAGTATTTCTTACTATATACCAAGTTTCTTCAGTAACTATCATTTTTATTAAAACATATCCTGGAAAAACTTTTTTTAAATTTGTTTTTCTTTTACCATCTTTTATTTCTATTTGCTCTTCCATAGGAACAATTATGTCAAAGAAATATTCTTCAAGCTCTCTATTTTTTATAGTTTTTTCTAAGTCTGTTTTTACTTTGTTTTCATATCCAGAGTATGTATGTACAACATACCATCTTGGATTCATATCGTAATCTTTTTGAGACATTTTTTTAAGCCTCCCTTTGATATTATTTAAACCATTTTAATTATTCTATATATATTATTCAGCAATATTTTCCTCTGTAGCACTATTTTCAATTACATTTTCATTATTTGAATTAACTGTTTCATTTTCAGATGCGGTTGTTTCGTTTATAGATGAATTACTTATATCTTGTTTTATTTTATCAATTCCATATTTATTCATTGATTCAAATGCAAAATCTAGTATAAATACTATTGTTGCTGTGATAATAACTATTGTTAATACAGCTACTGTATTATTGAATAATTGTTTTGGTGTTGGCCAAATTACCTTTTTCAATTCTGCTTTAAAGCTTTTCATAAAACTTGTTTTGTCTTTAATATTTTTTTCTTCTTTTTTAGCCATTTCATTTCCTCCCTAAAATAGCTTTTATCCTATTTTTATTTTGTTTCTTTATGTGTTGTACGTTTCTTACAGAATTTACAATATTTAACTAACTCTAATCTATCAGTATTATTTCTTTTGTTTTTAGAAGTCATATAATTTCTGTTTTTGCATTCTGTACATTCTAATGTTATATTTTCTCTTGGTCCTTTTGCTGCCATTTCAATACACCTCCGAATTACCATACTTTTTTTATTTTTTAACGATGTGAACGTATGTCCGTAATATACATACGCTAGAATATTTTACCACTTTTTTTCATTTATGTCAATGAATTTTGATGAAAAATTTATTTTTTCTTTTTTACTGAAAAACCAAATTTACCAAGCTTTTTCCCCATTGAATAATAACCACCATTGGCATATGAAATTAAGTTGCATTTTGATATGTCAAAAGCACCTTTTTCATCAATGTACTTTTCATCGCTATTTATTGCTAAAACTTCAGCTATAAACATAGTATGACTTCCTAATTCTTTTATTTCTTTTACTTTACATTCAACAGATACTGGACTTTCTTTTATCATTGGACATTTAACAAAGTTGGCTCTTTCCTTATGTAATCTCATTTCTTTAAATTTATCCACTTTTTCTCCTGTTTTTACTCCACACCAATCTGTTGCTTTTACTAGTTCATTTGTTGTTAAGTTTATTACAAATTCTCCTTGTTCTTTTATTAAATTGTATGAATATCTTGTTGGTCTAACTGATATATATACCATTGCTGGATCTGTATTTATAATTCCTGTCCATGCAACAGTTATAATATTAGATTTTTCCATTGTTCCACAACTTACCATTACAGCTGGTATTGGATATAAAAATGTTCCTGGTTTCCACATTACTTTTGCCATTATATTTCTCCTTTTCATATAAAAATATTTAAAACTAAAATAAAATATATTAGCTATACACCATATTAATATAATGTATATTATATCTTTTAATAGTTTATTTATAAATCAAATCTATATTTATTATATTATGCTCTATTTAATTTTATTTTACTTTTAAGTACTTTTATAAATTTAATAATAATTTAAAAATAAAAAAACTAGCGACAACCTATCTTCCCAGCAGGGTAACCCGCAAGTATTTTTGGCACATTTAGGCTTGACTTCTGTGTTCGGAATGGGAACAGGTATTACCCTAAATGTCATCATCACTAGAAAATTATCGTATACAATTTATAAGTACACTGAAAAATACATAGATGAATTTTCGTTTTAGGATTCTGTTCCGATTACTTTTTACTTAACTTTTTTGTGGTTAAGCCCT
>CAKPDN010000009.1 GCA_934149005.1 uncultured Clostridia bacterium
TGTATCATATCTTTTGAAGGATCTGCCTCTAAAAGTAAATCAATATAATCTTCTTTATTTTCTATTTTTTTAACTTGTATTCTAGGTTCTCTTGGTATCTCGTAACCGTTGGGAATACTAGGTTTTGTAGTATTGTGGTTATTATATCTCATCTCCTCTGAAAATACACATCCACAATATTTTTGCATATATAATCCAAGTTCTCTAGCCTTTGCTTGTCCCTCTTTAAATCCGACTCTGAAATCTCTGTATAAAAATTTTAATCCATATTTTTTAGCAATTTCTTCTCCTTGTTCTTTCAAGATTTCGTGTTTTTGATATGGACTTACTAAAAGTGTTGTAGATATTGTATCATATCCATTTTCTTTTGCATATTTAGCTGTTTGTTCTAATCTTACTTTATAACAATAATTTTGGCATCTATTTTGCAAATCACAAATTACATTTTTACAAAATTCATCTAATCCATAATTTTCTTCAAATATAGCTTCTACATTTATGCTTTTTGTATATTCTTTTAATGTATCTCTTCTTGTTTTATATTCTATGTATGGGTGTATATTAGGATTATACCAATATACTGTAGGTTCTATTCCTTCTTTTCTTAAACTGTCTATGCAATAAACACTGCATGGTGCACAACATGTATGCATTAATAATTTCATTTTTCTTCTCCTTGTTCTTTATTTTTTAATACTAAAGCCAACATAATTGGAGTATTTACCATAATTGGATACATATATCTTATTATTGAGCAAAATGCTAAATAACATGATGCATAAAATATAAACAGAAATATGGCTATTACTAAATTATCTTTATCTTTTTTATACATTGCATATAATAAAAATGCCAATGTTAAATAGAAAAATATACCTGGTTGAAATAATGTATATAATACTGGTACTTCTTGGTATCTATTTAAACAGTATAAATTTGTATATAAATTTTTTAATGGTTCTATCTTGCTTTCATGTTTAACCTTAAATGATCCTCCTAATATTCCAAAATCATATAGTTCAAATGCTCCTGGATGGTTATATATAAGAATATTGCTAAATGATACATCTTCTATATACCAGTATCCTCTAGCTGTATCTAAAAATGATTCTATATATGTCATTGGATATTTTTTCCCTAATTCTAATACAAATGTAAAAAATTCTTTTTTATTTTTGTTGATATTTTTACCACTTGCCATTTCGTTTGCTGTAATGTCTGCAATATTTTCTGCATATACTTTACCTAATTTTTCATAATCCTTAAAATAATATGATATTTTTTCTTTTTCTTCTTGTGTTAAACTGTCTTTATTGTCTCTTGCTACTCTTCCTACTGCTTGTGTAAATATAGATAATCTAAAATTGCCTTCATTATTTTGGGAATTTGCAGATTGATTTTTTAACATTTTATATAAGCAATTATTTGCACTTTTATATAAAATTATTATTAATAAAAATACTGTTACTATTTTTACAAGTTTATGTCTTTCTTTTATTAATACTAGTATTATAAATGGTAATGATACTTCTAAAGTATATATTGTATTGTTTCTTGAAAGTAACATTACAACTCCTATTAATACTAAAAATATATAATCTGTAATTTTAAATTTTTCTTTTAACATTTTATATAAATGTATTACAAATATTAGCATTAATCCTGCTAATATTACATCTTTTGTTGTTGTAATTGCGAACAATTGATTATAAGGATATAGTGCATAAAAAAGTATACTTATATTTCTTATCAATTTATTTTGTGTTTCATCTTCTATAAATTTTACTGCATAAGAGAATGATGCTGCCATAAATGCCATTTGGGTTAGAGAAAATAGAAACATTCCAACTGTAGGAGATTTTATCATTAACCCAATTACGTAAAAAAATGTATATATTTTTGTAATTAATATTGGGTGGTGTGTCATTTCATTTAATAAAAAATAATTTCTTATCTGATATCCTCCATCATATCCTACAATGCTTGGGTAAAATGCTAATACTGTTGGTATCCAACACGCAAATATTGTTAAAAAATATATTAGCCATCTATATTTTTTGTTATTAATTTTTTCTGTTTCTTTTTTTTCTATCTTTTGTCTTTTTTGAATTCTATTAATAAGCTCTAAAATACAATAATGTAATGATACAAATATAATGCTCATTAATATAAATTTTACTATATCTATTAATATACTTGATGTACTACCAAATAAATGTCCCTTATTTTGCATATTACTTCCTAATATAAATTGGATGCTTATAATACTCCAAAAAAAGCTTATGTATCCAAATTTTCTTTTGTTAATTTTTGATACATATTCTTTTATTTTATTTATAAACTTCATATATTTCTATCTCCTCAATTTTTTCTAAATTTTCTCTTATATAATCTACTACCATTAATGGTGTTTGCCAATTTGTTCTTATTTGTTTATTTCTGATTAAGTATAATGTATTCTCATCTTTTTGTTTTATTTTTTGTATTTGTCCTTCTTCTCCTTCTTTTCCTATATTGCCTTTTAAAAACATATCGTAGTCTTTATTATATCTGTTTATTGGTATCATATATAAAGCCGCTTCTGCATCTAATATATAAACTTTTTTTCCTTCTTGCTCTTTTTTCAAAATATATTCATCAATATTATTTATCTTCTGTTTTAAATGTTCGTCGATTGTTATATGGTTATAATGTTTTATTTCTGTATTTTTATCTTCTTTTATATATTTATATATATTATCAATACTTTTGGTTAATATTATTGAAAATAGTATTATCCATATTAATAATGTTATTATTTTATATAATTTATATTTTTTACTATAATTTATCTTGTTATATATTTTTTCTCCTAATAATATTATTATATATATTAATCCAATTGTCGAAATCATACTTCCTATTAAAAAATGGATTTCATCTGATATTGGATACATTACAATTATTATTGATAAACTATATATTAAAATTGTTAATAGTTTTTGTATGTTTTCTGTTTCTTTTTTTTTAGATTTTGCAATTATCAATATAATTGCCATTAACATTATCGAAATTGGCATTAGCATTGATAATATTCTTATTTCTATTTTATTATTTTCTAGTAATCCTAAATATGATATTTTATTTGAAAATGTTCTTATTCCTAGCACTGCATAATTTATAAATTCTTGCATTGCTCCAGTAATTATTAAGTATATAAATAAAATTGCTACTGGTATTAATATTCCTATTATTCTTGTTATAACTATTTTTATATATTGTTTAAATTGTTCTTTATTTTCTACAAATAATACTTCATATATTACTGTAATTCCTGCAAGAGTTACTCCTATACTTTGTTTAGTACATATTGCAATTCCTGCTAATATTCCGTATTAATAAATTATATTTTTTATTATTTTGTAATAAATTATTTTGGTGTTTTAGTTCTTGGTATAAAATTATTAGTGCTAATAGTAATATTAGCATATTATAATCTATGCAATAAATATTTCTACATAAAAGTCCTATTAATGTTGTTATTATTAGACATGTATTTTCTTCTTTTATTAAATTTTCTAAAATTTTATATATTGTAAATAAAATTCCTGTCCAAACAATTGCCGCTAAAATTCTTGACAGTATAATTTCATTTATGATTAATTTCAAAAATATTCCTGTTAATATTGGAAGGAATGGTGTTGTTATCATACTTACATCTTTATATGGTATTAGACCTTCTGATATTGCTCTTGCTGTATTATAATTCCATATTTCATCTAAGTCATTTATTGGTTTTACTATAATTATTGAAAATACTGTTATAAATATAAATGCAATTAGTAAAATATTTTTTTTCTTCATGTTTTGTTCCTTTCAAATCTATATATATTAATATCTATTTAATCTGTTTGATTACTCTTGGTATTCATATCCTAAATGTTTATAAGCAGGTGGTAAAACTATTCTGCCTCTTAATGTTCTTGACACAAATCCGATTTGGATTAAATATGGTTCATATACATCTTCTATTGTTTCTACTTCTTCTCCTATCGAAACAGCTAATGTTTCTATTCCAACTGGTCTTCCTCCATATTGAACTATCATTGTATCTAATAATTTTCTGTCTATTTCATCTAATCCTAATTCATCAATTTCCAATTTATTTAATGTGTGTTTTGCAATTTTTAGGTTAATGTTTCCATCACTTAAAACTGCTGCATAGTCTCTAACTCTTTTTAATAATCTATTAGCGATTCTAGGTGTTCCTCTTGACCTTTTTGCTATTTCTATTGCTGCATTTTCATCAATTTCTACTTCTAATATTTTAGCTGTTCTTTTAACTATTTTTGTTAAATTTTCTACTGAATATAATTCTAATCTGTTTACAATTCCAAATCTGTCTCTTAATGGTGTTGTAAGTGAACCTGCTTTTGTTGTTGCTCCTATTAATGTAAATTTTGGTAAATCTAGTCTTATAGATCTACTGCTAGGGCCTTTTCCTATTATAATATCTATTGTGTAATCTTCTAGTGCTGGATATAGTATTTCTTCTACATTTTTGCTTAATCTATGTATTTCATCTATAAAAAGAACATCATTTTCTGACAAGTTTGTCAATAAAGATGCTAAATCTCCTGGTCTTTCTATTGCTGGTCCTGATGTTATTTTAATATTTGACCCCATTTCATTTGCGATTATGTTAGAAAGTGTTGTTTTTCCTAGTCCTGGAGGTCCATATAATAACACATGGTCTAAAGCTTCCCCTCTTTTTTTTGCAGCTTCAATATATACTTTCATATTTTCTTTTACTTTATCTTGTCCTATATATTCATCTAAAGTTTGGGGTCTTATTGTATTTTCCAATTTTTCTTCTCCAGCATTTTCTAATTCTGGGCTTGTAATTCTATCTTCGTTCATTTTTTATCCTTTCGGGATTTAGGTATGTTCCTTAAAATCCCTTCTAGTAGGGAAAGTGGGATACTCCTTAAATCTTTTTATATGTTTTCAATAAAATTTTCTATTATTTTCAACATTTTTTCGTTGTTATGTTGATATTTTTTTGGTTTAAAATCTTTTGCTTTTATTAAAGCTTGCTTTAAACCTTCAACTTTGTCAATTCCTATAATATAACCTTTATCATTAAAATCTTTTACAATTTCCTTTTGGTGATTATTTACATGTTCACCATATTCATGCATTCGTGGGACTGCTATTACTTTTTTTCCTTTTTCTATGGATGAAATAATTGATCCTACTCCTCCATGTGTTATTATTAAGTTTGCTTTATCTTGAAGTTGTTCTAATTGTTTTTTGGGGATTAAATCAATTATTTTCATATTATTTGATTGAAATTTTGTGTATCCTGCTTGTACTATTACTTCTTCTTTTATTGTTCCATCTTGAATATTTTTTTCTATTTCTTCTAATAATCTGTAAAAACTATTATTTTGTGTTCCTAATAATACTAATATCATTTTTAAAACCTCCTTGTCCCAAAGGTGATGTTTCTGTTTTGTACATTTACCCCCTTTGGGCTTGTACCATTTGGTATATTAGTAAATTGAGCCTCCATATACTGCTTTGGGGTATAATTTTAACATTTCTTCCCATTGTACTATAAATAAATCTGCTATTGGATATATTAGTCTTCCTGTTGCAGTTTTTTTGTTTCTATTTGCAAATGTTTCTATATATATTATTTTGCTTCCAAATATTTTTCCTAAAATGCACATTGGACCTGCTGTATGTGTTCCTGTTGTTATTATGACTTTGGGTCTTATTTTTGCATATAAATATACTGTTTTTAAACATAAATAAAAATATTTAAATATATATGTGAATAGTTTTGCTCTTGTTCCATATGGTAGAAAATATATTTTTTTTCCATATTGCTGTTTTAGATTTTCGTTTGCTTTGTCTTTTTCTGTTATTATTTTGTAATCATATTTTTCAAATAATGGAGATAATTGTAGTAGTTCACTCAAATGTCCTCCTGTACTCGATATAAATAATACTTTTTTTTTCACTTTTTTTCTCCTTTTAATTTTATAGCTTTATTATACATTTTATTGCTTTTTTTGTCTATATTTATGTGTTTTTTTCTTTCTATTTTCGCTTTCATTTTATGCCAAAATATAAAAAATAATGGAGTAAAAATTTTTAGTTTTTAACTTCATTATTTTTTCTTTTATCTTTTTTATTTTATGTATTATTGTATTTTTTCATTTTGCTAGCAATCATATATATTAGTACCTTCCATATATTTGTAGTTGATTTACATCTAAGTCGCTTCCTGAACTTTTATATACATATAATCTAAATTTTTTTCCATACACATTACTTTTGAAATAATTTGTTACTTTCCACCATGTTTTTTCACTAAAATTTGTTACTAAGTTATATTCTGATGTAATATCAGATATTTCAAATACTGGACTACAATCAGTCCAATTTGATAATTCATTATCTTCTCCATCATTTACTTTACATTGTAAAACATATTTTTTTGGAAAAAACCATCTTGATGAATTGGATTTTTCTGCAAATGAATTAAATTTTAACTTATATATATTAATATTATTTTCTATATTAAACTCATATGCAATCCATGAATTTTCATATGGATAAGGACACCATATATTTGCACCAGAGCGAACATTTGGCGTTCCTTCTGTAAAAGGATAATAAAGTTTATATGCAGTACTATATAATGGTGTGCCTGTAACTATTCCATTAGAAGTATTATCTGTTAATTCTGGAATTTTTACTGCTTTTTCATCAAAAACATCTGCATATTCTGAATTTTGAATAGTAGCAAACCATGTTTCATCATTTATTACTTTTGAAGCTGCATAATCACTGTTTCCTATTTCTCTAATTGCTGTCTCGCTATTTGCAATTTCTTGCATAATTGTTCCTGTACTTTTTATCATATAATCTACGCATTCTTTTTTATTCATAACAATATTTAAGTCTGTACTATTATTTAATATATCTGAAATTGAATTATATTTATTTTCTAAATTAGCATAAGATATCCATTTTTTAAAATCATTATAATTATTGTTTTTTTTGATATACTGTTCAATATTTTGTTCATATTCTGTTAAAGTTTGGTTTTCTTGTAATTGTGCATTTTCTTGCTTGTCTTTTGCCAATTTTGCTTTTCCAAATAATCCACTTTCTGTTAATTGCGATATTGTTATTCCTGCTAATATTAATAGAATTATGATTGTAACAATAAGTGCTACAAGTGTTATTCCTTTTGATTTTTTAAAACCGTCTGTGTATATATACTCCCTCAAGGGTTTTAAGTTTTTGTTCATTTTTAACTTTTCCTTTGTTATTTAATTATTTTAATATGCTATTTTATTTTCTTCTGTCAATCCACAATCTGTTCCCAACATAACTATTGGTCTTATGCATAATGAATCAGTCCAATAACTTAAACCATTTCCGCTTCGTTCTCCATTTCCATCAACACGAGCAATAGCATTAGACCATGTAGGATCATCTAACCAATAAGCTGTACCATTGTTTATACTGTTAGTTCCTCCCCATGTCACACACATATTATATTGTTTTATAGACATTGCCCCATGTGTTGCTGTTCCACTTCCTTTTGAAAATGCACTCCAAATTGTTGCGTCTCTCATTGCACTTTTAAATGCTGGTGTAGATGCATATCCTTTTGAAGCATCTTTTTCTATTTCGATATGTTGTATATCTTTTTTAATTTTTAGAGTAGCATAGCCTGGTGCCACTGATATGATAGAATATTTTGGCATTAACCATATATGGTTTTCATTAGTTGGCATATCATCTATTATATCCTCTGCCGTATCTACATTTTTTCCTATGTATACTATTTTCCATTTATCTTGCTCATTTCCATCTTTATCTATATATTTTATATATTCTACTTCTTTGCTTATAATAGAATTTACTGTTTCTAAACCTTCTCCTATTTTTTCAATTATATCATTAGCATTTTCTCCAACATCAGGATATAATAAATCTGAAGATAGTGTGTTTGATTTATATAATTTAGCATTTTTATCTATTGCTATAATATAATACTCGTGCTTTTCTCCTTTAGGTGTACCTATATAATATGTATTTCCTTTTGATACATCTAAATATTTATTATCTTCTATTACAAAAAAACTTTCTATATTTTCTACATTGCTTATAGTTATCTTTCTATATCCAGTTACATTAATTGTACAATTCTCTAATTGTATATTTCCATTTCTATTATTTCCTAATAGGTATTCTTCAATTTTATTTTTATAATTGTCTATTTTTTCTTGTTCTTCAGTTTCTGCTGTATTTTGTTTTTCTTTTGCTATTTTTACTTTTCCAAATAATCCACTTTCTGTTAATTGTGATATTGTTATTCCTGCTAATATTAATAAAATTATTATTGTAACAATAAGTGCTACAAGTGTTATTCCTTTTGATTTTTCTAAATTACCTGTGTGTGTGTGTGTGTGTGTGTGTGTGTGTGTGTGTGTGTGTACTCCCTCAAGGGTTTTAAGTTTTTTGTTCATTTTTAAATTCTCCTTTTTTTTTGTTTTCATACTGTTTATATTATATATTATTTATTTTTGTTTTACAATATCTTTAATGAATTTGTAATAAAATTGTAATATTTCTTTGTTACGTTTTTAAATCTTATAAAATATTAAAAGATGATATATAAATATTTTGAAATCAAAAACTATTATGTATATCATAGCTAGTTTTTTACAAAAACTTATATATCATCTTTTTTATTTATTATTCATCATTAGATTATTTACCCAAATATTCCTTTTTTCTTAACAGGAGGTTGCTCATTCATAGTCTTAGCCAATTGTGTAAGCAAATCTCTTTGTTCTTTAGTCAATCTCTTAGGAGTTTGAACTTGAACAGTAAATACAAAATCACCTTCTGATGATGAATTAACATATTTGAATCCTTTATTTCTTATAGTAAATTTAGTACCTGTTTGAGTACCTTCTGGAATTTTATATTTTTCTTTACTTCCATCAACCATAGGTATTTCAAGTTCGGCTCCAAGTGCTGCTTGAGTCATAGTAATTGGAATATCACATAAAACATTATTACCTTTTCTTGTAAATATGCTATGTTTTTTAATTCTTAATGTGATGTACAAATCACCTTTAGGACCACCCTTGCTACCTGGTTCGCCTTCTCCCCTTAATACTACTGTTTGATTATCATCAATTCCTGCTGGAATTTTAACTTTTATTTTTGGTTGTTTTCTTATAGTTCCTTTACCTTTACAGAATTCACAAACCTCTGTAATAACCTCACCACTTCCATGACATTTACCACATGTTCTGGTTGTTTGAACTTGACCTAAAATTGTATTTTGAACTTGTGTTACCTGACCTGTACCATGACAATCTGGACATTTTATTGGATTTGTTCCAGGTTTTGCACCAGTTCCATGACAATGTTCACAAGTCTCATTTCTATTTATTACAACTTCTTTTTCAACACCTAAAAAAGCCTCTTCAAATGTAATGTCCATACTTAGATTTAAATCTGCACCTTTTCGTGGTCCACTGTTTTTTCTAGCAGACTGTCTGCCACCAAAACTACCACCAAAAAATGATGAAAATATATCACCTAAGTCTCCAAAGTCTCCAAAACCATCAAATCCAGAAGTAGAATATGTATAACTTCCACCTCCAAATGGTCCACCAGCCCCTCCAAATCCTTGAGGGTCAGCTGTTCCAAATTGGTCATACATTTTTCTTTTTTGAGGATTAGAAAGTGTTTCATATGCTTCATTTACTTCTTTAAATTTCTTTTCCGCTTCTTCTTTATTATCTGGGTTTGCATCTGGGTGATATTTTTTAGCCATTTTTCTATAAGCCTTTTTTAATTCATCGTCTGTGGCATTTTTATTAACACCTAAAACCTCATAATAATCTCTTTTATTAGCCATTTTTTCCTCCATATGTTTTATAAATCGAATCAAAAACAAGTATTACTAGGCAAGTTTTGAAAAAAATCTTAAGATAATACGTTTGTATATCGAAAGATTTTTTTCAGAACTTAACGAAGTAAGACGATGTTTTTCATTTGATTTAATTATTTATTGTCATCTTCAACTTTATAATCAGCATCATAAACATTTCCATTGTCTCCGCCATTATTAGCATCTGAACCATTATCAGCACCAGCTGCTGCATTTGGGTCTACTCCTGCTGCTCCATTTGGATTTGCATTTTTATATAATTGTTCTGACATATCATAAAATACTTTTGTTAATTTTTCTGTTGCTTCTTTGATTTTTTCTGTATCGTTTGTTTCTAATGCTTTTTTAGTATTATCAATTTCATTTTCAACTTTAGCTTTTTCTTCTCCACTAATCTTGTCTCCTAAATCTTTTAATGTCTTTTCACTGTTGTAAACTAAACTTTCTGCATTATTTTTAACTTCGATTTCTTCTTTCTTCTTTTTATCTTCTTCAGCATGTGCTTCTGCATCTTTAACAGCTTTGTCGATATCTTCGTCTGTTAAGTTTGTTGATGCTGTAATTGAAACATCTTGTTGATTTCCTGTTGCCATATCTTTTGCAGATACATGAACTATACCGTTTGCATCTATATCAAATGTTACTTCAATTTGAGGTACCCCTCTTGGTGCTGCTGGAATTCCTGTTAATTGGAATCTTCCTAATGTTTTATTGTATGCAGCCATTTCTCTTTCACCTTGTAATACATGAACTTCAACTGATGTTTGACCATCTGCTGCTGTTGAGAATATTTGTGATTTTTTAGTTGGTATTGTTGTGTTTCTTTCAATTAATTTTGTAAATACTCCACCATATGTTTCAATACCTAATGATAATGGTGTTACATCTAGCAATACTAGGTCTTTAACATCTCCTGATAATACACCACCTTGAATTGATGCACCAATTGCAACACACTCATCAGGGTTTATTCCTTTATCTGGTTCTTTTCCTGTTATTCTCTTAACAACTTCTTGAACAGCTGGAACTCTTGTAGAACCTCCAACTAATAATACTTTGTGAATATCATTTGCTGTTAATCCTGCATCTTTTAATGCTTGGTTAACTGGTCCTGCTGTAGCTTCTACTAAATCATGAATTAATTCTTCAAATTTAGATCTTGTTAAAGTTACATCTAAGTGTTTTGGTCCTGTTGCATCTGCTGTGATAAATGGTAAGTTTATTTGTGTTTGTTGAACACCTGATAATTCTATTTTAGCTTTTTCAGCTGCTTCTTTTAGTCTTTGCATTGCCATTTTATCTGTTTTTAAATCAATTCCATTTAATTTTTTGAATTCACTTACTAAATATTCAATTATTGCATTATCAAAGTCATCTCCACCTAAATGTGTATTACCACTTGTAGATAAAACTTCAAATACACCATCACCAATATCTAGTATAGAAACATCGAATGTTCCACCACCTAAGTCATAAATTAATATTTTTTGGTCTTGCTCTTTATCCATTCCATAAGCTAAAGCTGCTGCTGTTGGTTCGTTTATAATTCTTAAAACTTCAAGTCCTGCTATTTTACCAGCATCTTTTGTTGCTTGTCTTTGGCTATCATTAAAGTATGCAGGTACTGTAATAACTGCTTGAGTTACTTTTTGTCCTAAATAATTTTCTGCATCTGTTTTTAATTTTTGTAAAATCATTGCAGATATTTCTTGTGGTGTAAAGCTGTCACCTTCTATTTTAACTTTTTCAGCTGTACCCATTTTTCTTTTTATTGATATAACAGTATTTTCTGGATTTGTAACTGCTTGACGTTTTGCTATTTGTCCAACTAGTCTTTCACCATTTTTTGAGAATGCAACTACTGATGGTGTTGTTCTGTTACCTTCAGCATTTGGTATTACTACTGGCTCTCCTCCTTCCATAACTGCTACACATGAGTTTGTTGTTCCTAAGTCAATTCCTATAATTTTTCCCATTTTAAATTCCTCCCTAAAATTTTTTTATATTTTTAAAATTAATAACTATTTTATATTTCTATAAATTGATTAAAAGTGATTGCTTTTAATCTAATTATCATAAACGAATTAGAAGTAGTAGTTTAATTAGCTACAACAACCATAGAATGCCTAATAACTCTATGACCTATTTTGTAGCCCTTTCTGTACTCTTGAACTATTTCTTTTTCACCTTTTGTATCATCTTGAACACTACTAACAGCCTCATGAAGTTCTGGATCAAAAGTTTCTCCAAGTGCTTTGATTTCTTCTACACCTTTTGATTTAAGTACATCTTGAAATTGTTTTAAAACAAGTTCAACACCTTTTTTATAATTCTCGTCTTGAGTTTCAACTTTTGCTGCATTTTCTAGGTTATCCAATATTGGAAGCATAACTTCTACAATATCACCTAAAATTGAATTATACATACCTTCTCTTTCTTTTTGACTTCTTTTTTTGTGATTTTCAAATTCAGCTAAAATTCTTTTATATCTGTCTGTCAAATCATCTAATTCTTGTTGTTTTTTTTGTAATCCTCTTTTTTCTTCATTAATTTTTTTGATTTCTTCTGTTGCTTCTTGTTCAACATTTTCATTTTTTTCTGACATCTTATCGCCTCTTTCTTTTATTTTTTATCTTCAAGAAATTTTTTATTTAAATTATATTTCATTGCAAAAATTGTAATTATTTTTTAACCGTTATATTCCTTTGTTCTTTAGTTTTTTATTTATATACTTCATAACTGAAATAACTTTTGAATAATCCATCCTTTTAGGTCCTATAATTCCTATTGTTCCCATATCTTTGTCACCAACTTTGTGTTTAAAAGTTATAACACTAAAATCTTTAAGTTCTTCTTTTTCATTTTCATCACCTATATAAACATTTATATCTTTTGCAAATCCTGAATTTAATATGTCTGTCATTAAATCTTTTTCATCTATTATATTTACAAAGTTTTTAGCAACTGCTAAACTATTAAATTCTGGTAAATCGAAGGATTTATTTGCTCCTTCAAGATATAATTGTCTATCTTCTGAAATTACTTTTTTGATTTGTTCTATGATTGGTTTTATAACTTTTACACTATATTTCATTTCATTTATTAAGTATTCTTCTAGTGGTATATCTATTATTTCTAATGGTTGTCCTTTAAGTTTTTGATTAAACATATAAGTTATTGTCTCAACCTGCTTATCTGTTATATCTTCATCAAATTTTATTATTGTTTCTTTTATCATTCCTGTATTTGTCAATATTATTGCCATTAACATTCTTGGTCCTAATAATACAAATTTAATTTCTTCTATTAATAAGTTTTGTGTACTGGGTCCTATTGCTAGTGTTGTGTAATGTGTTATTTCTGAAATTGTTGATGTTGCAATTTTTGTTAAATCTTCTATTTCATTTACTTTTGTTTCTAATTTTTCACTTATATATTTAATTTCTTCCATACTTATGTTGTCATCTTTTAATAATTCATCAACATAGTATCTATATCCTTTTTCTGATGGTATTCTTCCACTTGATGTATGTGTTTTTTCTAAGTATCCTGCTTTTTCTAGGTCTGCCATTTCATTTCTTATTGTTGCACTACTATATTGTAATTCTTCATTATTTGTTAATGCATTTGAACTTACTGGTTCTGCTGTATTTATATATTCTTCTACTATTGCTTGTAATACTTTCTTTTTTCTGTCATCAAGCATTTCATCACCTCTTTTTAGCGCTCTTTATTTTTGATTGCTAATCTTTTTATATATTATAACCTTTTTTAGCACTTGTCAATACATTTTGCTAAAAATATTGTGAATTTTTTGTGAACTATTTATTTTTTATGTAAAACATGTTATAATTATATTAACTTAACTGTTGTTTAAAGAATGAAAGGAGTTACTCTATGACAAATTATGATGCAATTTTCGGATTCGAACATTCTCAAATTATTAACAATGTATTTTTTTATACGGTTTATCGGAAAAATTCTTTGGCTCTTTTTAGAACAGTAGCTAAGGTAGAAGTTTTTCCAAATGAACATATTGATGTTCATTTATTATCTCCTCTCTTATCTTGCTCTGAAAGAGTATATATTCGAGGATATTTTAATGATTTAGTTAATCTCAAAATCAGACCTTCTGCAGATTCTAACTTTAGTTATGTCGTGTATCGGAAGGCACCTTCTGGTTCATTTGACATTGTAGCAAGTTTTGATGGTTACGAATTAACTGCCGTAAAGCATCTCAAGCCTCACGAATCAGCATATCTTGATGCTTATTTCAAAAATTTATTGAACTGAGAAAACAGGGCCATGCAATATGGTCCTGTTATTTTATATTAATTGTTATTATACTAACAATTAATATTCCTATTGTTTGTATAACAAATAAATTCAATATATTTGATGTTAATAAGTTATTTGTGGCTTCCACTACTCCAAGCATATTATCTTCAGATCTTTGATGATGTTTTTGTGCTTCAAAAAATGTTACAAGTTCCGGTATGCTTGTCATAAATCCTAATAAAATTCCAATTATTATTTGTGGTACATTAAATAACTCACATAAATTTTCTATTGTATTTCCTAATAATTCTCCTATTACAAATAATAAAAAACCTGTTAATATTAAATATATAATATATTTTAAAGTTTTATTTTTGTTTTCTCTTTTACTTTTTTTCTCTTCTGTTATTATTTTTAATTCAATTTCTTTATCTTCTTTTTGTAAATACAATTTATGCACATTATTATTTAAATATATAAAAAGAAAATATAATATAATAAATATAGGTACTATTTCTAAATTTAATTCTATATCACATTTTAATAATATTATTGGTATTATTATTGTTATACTTACTAAAATTAAATCTGTTAATATTGCTTTATTTCGTATTTTCTTGATGTTTTTATTGAATATAATTGTCCCTAAATATTGAAGTAAGTTTATTACATTTGAGCTTAATATATTATATATGCTTGCACCTGTCAATCCTCTTATACTTGATGTTGTTATTGTCAAAAGTTCTGGAACAGATGTTGCATATCCGGCAATATCTCCAACTTTTTTTGCTTTTAAATTTAGACTTTCTGCTAGTTTTCTTAATGTTGCCACAAGTATATATTTTGAAATTAAAACTATTATTATTGAATAAAATATGAACTTAATTATCTCTATAAGCATTTTTTTATCTCCTTTATATTTATTTTTCCCATTTTCTTGCCATTTATTAAAAAATATTGTATAATATTTTCATATTTTAAGGAGGTATTTTTAATGGAAGAAGTAAAAATCGGACGAGTTTACCGCCATTTTAAAGGTAATTATTATTTTGTTGAAAATGTAGCATTTGATTCAGAAACAAAAGAAAGAATGGTTGTTTATAAACCTTTATATAAAAGAGAAGATGGTCGCTCGATTTGGGTTAGACCTGAAAAAATGTTCTTAGAAGAAATTCCAGAAAGACCTGATAATATAACTGGCCAAAAACATAGATTTGAATTAGTTGAAAATATTGAAAAAAATTATATAAAATAAACAAAATGTCCCAAAAACAATTTTTTTCTTTGGGACAATGGAGGTAAATTATGATAGATATCAAATTTTTAAGAGAAAACCCTGAATTAGTTAAAGAAAATATTAGAAAAAAATTTCAAGATGAAAAATTAGTTTTAGTTGATGAAGTTATTAATTTAGATGTAAAAAATAGAGAAGCAAAATTAAACGGAGATAATTTAAGAGCCGAAAGAAAATCTTTAAGTGCTGAAATTGGTGGACTTATGAAACAAGGTAAAAAAGATGAAGCAGAATCTATTAAATCTAAAGTTCAAGAAATAAATTCTAAGCTTGAAGAAAATGAAAAAATAGAATCAAAATATGCAGAAGAAATTAAAACAAGAATGATGAAAATTCCAAATATTATGGATGCTTCTGTTCCAATTGGTCGAGATGATAGCCAAAACGTTGAAGTCGAAAGATTTGGTGCCCCATTAGTTCCAGACTATGAAATTCCTTATCATGCAGATATTATTGATAGATTTAATGGTATGGATAAAGAATCTGCTGGTCGTACAAGCGGAGTCGGTTTCTATTACCTAATTGGAGATATTGCAAGACTTCATGAAGCAATGCTAGCTTATGCTAGAGATTTTATGATAAATAATGGTTTTACATATGCTATACCGCCATTTATGATTCGTAGTGATGTTGTAACTGGTGTTATGAGCTTTGAAGAAATGTATGATATGATGTACAAAATTGAAGGAGAAGATTTATACTTAATTGGTACATCTGAACATTCAATGATTGGTAGATTTAAAAACCAAATAATTAAAAAAGATGAACTTCCAATTAGTATGACATCTTACTCTCCATGTTTTAGAAAAGAAATCGGTTCACACGGATTAGAAGAAAGAGGCTTATATCGTGTACACCAATTTGAAAAGCAAGAAATGATTGTTTTATGCGAACCAGAAGATTCAATGACTTGGTATAACAAAATGTGGAAATTGAGTGTTGATTTATTTAGAAGTTGGAATGTTCCTGTAAGGCAACTTGACTGTTGTTCTGGAGACTTGGCTGATTTAAAAGTAAAATCTTGTGATATTGAAGCTTGGAGTCCAAGACAAAAGAAATATTTTGAAGTTTGCAGTTGTTCTAATCTAGGAGATGCTCAAGCAAGGCGTTTAGGAATTCGTGTAAAAAGTGAAAAAGGAAACTATTTCTTACATACATTAAATAATACTGTAGTTGCTACTCCAAGAGGATTAATAGCTGTATTAGAAAACAACTATAATGAAGATGGTAGTGTAACTATTCCTGAAGTTTTAAGACCTTATATGGGAGGAGCTGAAAAAATCCTTCCAAAAAAATGAGACAAGTGGGACAGTCCAAAAATGTCTCATTTTAATGTCAAAAAATGTCGAATAGATATTTTTTAATATTGTATAGGAGTAAAAATATGATTATAAATAATCCCAAATTTGAAGTTTCAGCAGTTAAATCTGCTCAATATCCGAAAAATAATTTACCTGAAATTGTTTTAGTTGGTAAATCTAATGTTGGAAAATCAAGTTTTATAAATACTATGATAAATAGAAAAAAATTAGCTAGAACAAGTAGTGAACCTGGTAAAACTAGACAAATTAACTTCTATAATATTGATGAAAAATTTTATTTTGTTGATTTACCTGGCTATGGTTATAGTAAAATGTCAAAAAAAGAACAAGAACAAGTTGGTAAATTTATTGAAGAATATCTTTTTAATAGAAAAGATATTTCCCTAATAATTTTTTTAGTTGATATTAGACATTCGCCAACTGAAAATGATAGGCTTATGTATGATTATGTTATCCGTTCTGGATTGCCTTGTATAATTTTGGCAAATAAAGCTGACAAGATAGCTGTTACTAAAGTCGATGATTCTGCTACTAAATTACAAAAATGTTTAAATCCTATTGGTGATATTCCTACTTTTCCTTTTTCTTCTGAAAGAAAAATATATATGGAAAATATTTGGAATGAAATTGAGAAATACATTTAATATAAAAAATCTGTCAAAATTTTTCACTTTTGACAGATTTTATTTTGTCATATAAGTTATTATCATTTTAATAATTTAATATTTTAGTAACAACCTTTACATTTATGCTTTTTCTCTTTCTTTCTGTTACATATTAATAATATTATTGATAATATGGTTAGTAGTCCAAGAACAACATCTAATACTATTACTGCTGATAATGCTGCAAAAATAGCTTCACTCATTGTTGTTCCAATTATTAATCCAAGAACAATTGCAAAAGATACTAATAAAATTATAGTTATTACTCCTAAACATTTTATATTATTGCATTTTTCTTCTCTTTTTTCATAACAAAATATATCATCTTGTGGCTCCATAAAAGTCACCTCCAGTATAACACTTTTTATTTTAGTGTTATATTATATATTATGTTAAATATAATAAAAAATTGTCTTATTTTGTAATTATTTTTTTATCCTCTAAATCTATTTTTTTAGTAATTATTTTTAAAGCTTTTTCTCTTGGCAACATTACTATATGTCCACATCCTTGACATTTTAATTTAAAGTCCACTCCAACTCTAGTTATTTCCCAAATTTTACTTCCACATGGGTGTTGTTTTTTTGTTCTAACTATATCTCCAATATTATATTCCATAAATTCTCCTTTTTTCGACAAAATAATGAGACAAATTAGGACTGTCCCAAACGTCTCATTACTCTATCTTTTCCTAAAACTTGCATTATTTCATACATATCAGGTGTATTTGTCCTCTTTGTTAAAGTTACTCTTAAAACTGTACTTACATCTCCAACATGTGCTTTATACATTCCTGGATTTGCTTTGAATTCTTTAACTTCTTTAGCATATCCCATTTCTTCTGTTAATTCTTTAATTTTATTAAACCATTCTTGTTTATCATCATTTTCATCATAATACTTTTCAGTATATAATTTTAATATTTTGTTTATTGATTCTTTGTCATTTATTATTTGGTATGGATATTCTGAATTATCTTTTTTGAATTCTTCGTCATACATATATGATATATTTTCTTTTACATCAGACCATTTTGCAATATCTTTTCTTGGTTTTTTGTTTCCTCTTTCTATACTGAATACTTTTAGTGCATATTCTTTATCTTCTAGTAATTGTTTTAATTCTTCATCATATTTTTCGGCCCATTTTATAGAGTCTTCGTATACTTCTTCTGCTGTCATTTTTGATATGACTGTTTTTGATACATCTAATAATTTTACCATATCAAATAATGCTCCACTAACACTCATTTTGTTTAATTGTAATTCAAACTCATCTATTGATTTATCCGGATTTGCTCTTCTCCAATTTTCAAATGTGGAATTTGCAATATTTAATAAATATTCTTTTACTGCTTCTGATGGAATTCCTTCTTCTGCATAATAGCTTACTGCTGCTTCTGGATCTTTCCTTTTACTTAGCTTTCTTTTATTTCCATTGTCATTTTTCATGATTGGTGCAATATGTGCATATTTAGGAGCTTTAAATCCTAATTCGTGGAATAATTGTAAGTGTAATGGTACTGATGATAGCCATTCATCTCCTCTTATTACATGCGTTGTGTGCATTAAGTGGTCATCAACTGCATGTGCAAAATGATATGTTGGAAGTCCATCTGCTTTTATTATAACTATATCTTGATCATTTTCTGGGAAATCTACATTTCCCTTAATTACATCATGATGTTTTATTTTTCTATCTTCTCTTCCTGGTGATTTAAACCTTATTATATATTTTTCTCCATTTTGAATTCTTTTAATAGTTTCTTCAACTGTTACATTTCTACATTTTGCCCATATTCCATAATATCCAGGTCTTATTTTTGCATTTTCTTGTTTTGTTCTTATTTCTTCTACTTCTTCAGGAGTACAGAAACATGGATATGCTTTTCCTCGTTCTATTAGATATTTAGCATATGCTTGATATATTTCTTTTCTTTGGCTTTGCTTATATGGTCCATAATTTCCTTTTCCTTCATTTTCTGAAATCATTCCTTCATCTGCTTCTAATCCGAATTCTTTTAATGAATTTACAATTCCTGATACAGCATCTTCAACTTCTCTTTTTTGATCTGTGTCTTCTACTCTTAAAAAAAACACTCCTCCTGTTTGTGATGCTAATTTTTTGGCTATTACTGATTGATATAGCCCTCCTATATGAACAAACCCTGTTGGGCTTGGTGCAAATCTTGTTACAATTGCTCCTTCTGGTAAGTTTCTTTCAGGATATTTTTCTTCATAATATGATATTTCCTTTGCATTTGGAAATATTAAATTTGCTAAATCTTTATAGTCCATTTTTTCTCTCCTCTTTATCTTTCATTTTCTTCATCATGTGTCTTTATTATATTATGCTATTTATGTCAATTATTAATTTTTCAATATCATCATTCATATTACTCTATATACATTTTAATAATATGTTCTTTATTTTTACACTTCCATGATAATTGGTATAATCAGCATCTTATTTTTTGCAATATTTGTTGATTACTGATATTCTTTGTTTTTCTTGATATATCAATGTTTAACTAAGTTTTATAAATTAGCTCTGTTTTAATAAAATTTAATAGGTTAATAACAAATTAATAACAATTGTTACTTTTTTCAAATTCATCTATCATATCTTTTGTTTCTTCGATACTGTATCCATTACCTATTCCTATATCAAACATTTCTAAAATTACTTTTTCTTTTTTGTTGTATTTCTCACTTAATTTCTTTGTTTCATCTAATACTTTATTGTTTTTCATAAACAATCCCTCTCTTTCGTAAATTAATTTATAATTCACTTTTAAAGGGCTGTAATCTTTAGATATTATAATATTTTTTTTTGCTTTTGTAAATACCTTTTCCCCGTTTTCCTTTTATAGTTTTATTTTTTGTAAATGCTTTCTTTAATTTTTTTAAATTTCTTTCATTTCTTTTTAAATCTTTTGTTTCCTTCATAATACGCAACCTCTCTTTCGTAAATATAATTTGACAATTCACGTTTAAGAGGTTATACTTAAATTACAATTATACTCTTTTGAGTGAATTGTTGTGTGAAAAAGAGATGTTTTAGATTTGCGGTCGTTGGCATCTCTTTTTTCTATATTATATATACTTATTTTTTTCTTGTCAAAACCCGTTTTCGACAAAAAAAGTCTGTAAGTATTGAAAATACTACAAACCTTTTCTAAAAATTTTTTTAACTTTTTTAAATCTCTGATTTTATTCTATTTCTTAATTGGTGCCAATTAATTCCTGTTATATATTTTAAACTCTCAGTACATAATAAGTCTTTTTCCTTTGCATATTTATTCCATTCATCTATTGATGGAAATTTAGAAAAGTATCTTGTTGTTTTCCTAAGAACACTCAATGATTCCAAATATTTAATACGCATTAGGCTATTTTCTGGATATTGTCTTTCTTTTTCATAATATAAATTTACTAATCCATCAAATTTTTTACTTATTTCTCTAGTTTCTTTTGAATTTATTCCATACTTGTTTATTGCTGTATGTAACTTACATCTTAATTTTTCAAATCTATAATTCATATTATCACCTTTTGTCTTTCGTTTTTTGTCGAATTTTATCATATTATAAAGTATTTGAACAGGAACTTTTAATATTACGTTGATTCTTTTTTTAACAGTGATTATAATTGTCATAGATATATTTTTTGTTTTTTTGTGTCGAACAGTGTTGAATAGAAAAAGAACTATTGCTAGTTCTCTTTTGATTTATTATTCACTTTCTCTTCAATTACACTTTCTATCTTTTTATCTAAATAATTAAATATTTTGTCTTTGTTATTTTTTATACAGTTTATTCCAGATAAAATCATTAGAATTACAATTATTATTCCTGTGGCTTTCCATAGAAAATAATTATCTTGCAATTTACTTTCTCTTTTATTATCATCTTTATAAAAATTATGCAATCCTATTAACGTTGTTAATAATAAAAATACCGTAAATGTTATAAATATCATTATTTTTAATACTCCATTTACTTTCTCTATTGTGCCAACTGCTGCTGAAACAATACTAAATGAAGCCAAAAATCCTAATAAATTATATATCAAGTTGTTGTTTCTTTCTTCTGATTTATTATATTGTATTTCTAATTGATTTTGTTTTTCCTGCAAATCCTTTTGCTTTTCTTCTAATATAATTAAATCTTTATTAATTTTAGAAGAAATTTTACTTAAAATTTCTATTTCATTTTCGATTTCATATTTTTGCAATGCTAAATTTAAGGAATTATATTCAAATTGTAATCTATTAAAATTCTTAATATTTGTATTTCCCATTGTATGTACATCTTCAATCATAGAACTTGCTTTATCTAATTCTTCTTTTAACTCTTTAGCAATACTTTCATCTATTAAATAACTTCTAAATTCAATTAATCTATTTAATTGTTGATTTATATTGGCACCTATTTCTACATCTATCTTTTGTACATTTTCATTAATACTAATTTCTTGCATCTATAAACTTTTCCTTAAACCATTCTCTCGTTTCTATTTTATCAATATAACTAGCCTTACCATACACAACTCTTTTTCCATTTTCAATCCATTTTTTATGCCAAGGTGAGTTTATCATATGTGTTAAATTAACTAAAGTTTGTGGTGATGCTTTTCCAAAAACTTTAAATATATAGTCTAAAAATTGCTTTTTTTCTTCACTTATTTGGTTGCCAATTTTTTCTTGTTCTTCTGTAAGTATTATAGGTCTACCTTCAAATGCCTTATATTCTTTATGTAGTGGAATTGCTACAGGTCCAAACATCCACGCATTAAAATTGCATTGATATAAATATGGTATATCTTTATGTTCACACATATAATAGGCTTCAAAAAAATACATAATTTTTTGTACTTGCAATTGTGTTACTTTTCTTCCAGCATTTTTAAACAAATTAATTAAGTAATATGAATCATATACAATATTATTTTCTTCCATAACAATCCCTCCTATCTTTATTTTTTATATATTATATTATAAAAATCTTAAAAATGCAATAATTATTTTTTTATTGATATTTAGCACTTATTCAATGATTTTATCAGTTCTTCACAGTCAATTTTAAGCCGTTTTATTTTTCAATCAATGTAATTATATACCTCTATTTCTCAATGTTTTTAGCTATTTTTAAAAATATTTAACTTTTTTTATAAATAGGTCTTGACTACTACGTATATACGTTGTATAATAGATATAGTTAAGGAGGTGATACAGTATGAAACAAAAAATAATAAGAGCGATTCTAAATACTAAGTTAGCCGCTAAACTAATTGACAAGTACTTAGATAATCGCTCAGTAATCGAAATAGCTAATACTATTTCCAAAGACTAACACTTGAGAGGGTAACCTCTCTTGTGTATATATATTATATTATATATATTTTAAAAAATCAAGGAGGTCCTTATGGAAGAATTTAAAAGAGATTATAAATCAGAATGGAAAAAAGAAAAAGAAACTAAAACATCGAGATTATTAAAAATTGATAAAAAATTAAACAAGGATTTTACAAAAAAATTAAAAGAAGATAATATTTCATATTCTCAATTTGTTCATACTTGTATCTATAAATATCTAAGTGGAGAATTGAAATTTAAATAGAGGCAAATTGAAATTAATCAACTTACCTCTTATTTTTATCTAACTCCACCTGTCCATTTTGCAAATCCTATTTTGTAATTACCTGTTCCTGAAACATTATATCTTACCATTGGTCTTCCATTAAATATTCCAAAACAATCACATTCTTCATATGGTGATAAACTTCCTATTACTTTTGTTAAACTTGTATCTGCATATATAATTTCTTTTGTTGAACCGTTTTTATATCTTCTCACTGGTTCATCACTCCCTTCAACTTTTGGTACTGCTACTGTAGTTGTAGCTTGTCCTATTTTATTTGCTACATCATTTTTGAATTGTATCCATGCCTGTTCATTTCTTACATAATATCTTGGACATTCTTTTCCTGTTACATCATAATGTCTTATAATTGCATCTATGCTTAAGTTATATCTTCTACATATATCTGAACATAATTCTACTAAACTGTTATATGTATTGTCATTGAATTTTCCTTCCCAATCTGGGTGACAATCTTCTATTCCAATTGATTTTCTATTCATACTATAAGAACCAGAGTGGAAAGCAACTTCATTTTCTGGTATACATCTTATTATTTCGCCATTTAAACCAATTACATAATGAGATGAAGCATATGTCTTATGTGATGTTGCTAAGCTTTCAAAATAGTTTCTATTACCTAATGCTGAGCTTCCTGCATTTCCAACCCAATGAATTACAATTTTTTCAATCTTATTTTGCTTTTCTCCACTTCTTGAATATGGATTTATTGTTAATAGTCTATCTTCTATATTCATCATTCGTTTGCCTCCCCTCTTGTATCTTCTTCTGCAAGTTCCATTGTTTCTACAATTTCATCTTCCATAACTATTCCTCCTTCTTATTTATTGCTTTTTGTCCTAACAAATATGTGCCAATAACTCCTTGTACTACTGCAATAACTTGTACTATTTGTATTGCATATGGTATTGTAATTCCATCTACTGCATTTATTCCAGCTACTAATGCACTCACTATTGCTAATATATTTGTTAAATATTTTGCTATTGTTTTTAATTTTTCCATAATTTTCATCTCCTATTTTAAACCTAATTTCATATATATAAGTCCTAAAATTACAGCTAAGACAGAGTAGAAAATATAGTCAACTAGCTTGTCCCATTTTTTGCCTTTTGCTTTGTCTTCTTCTGAAACTTTAGTATCTAGTTTTAAATCTATCTTTTCTACTGCTGATTCTACTTTTCCCATTCTGTAGTCCATTTTTTCCATAATCGAGTATGTTTTTTCAAGATTATCTAATCTCTCATCGTGTTCACCTATTCTTTTTGTATTTGACTTTTCTCTTTCTTCTAAATGTGCTACTTTTTCAATTAATTCTGTATCTTGCATTATTCTTCCTCCTTAGCTGTTTCGGTTTCTTCATTTTCAGTTTGTTCAACTTCTTCTGTTTTTTTCTCTTTAGGCTCTATTATCTCTTCAACTTGCATTGACTTTTCTTGTTCTTCTGCTAAATATGTTATTAATTCTTCATAATCTTTTGCATTTATCTTGTTCTTATCTGCAAGTTTGGAAGCTTCTATTATTGCATAATCTACTGTATATACATTACTTTTATACAAGTTTATTACTGCATTTTTGAATATTTTTGATAACTCTACCATCTATTCCACCTCCCCACTTGCATTGCTTATTATTTGTGCTTGCATATTATTTAACAATGTTTCAAAGTCTTTTTTATATGTAATATCTATTATTGGACTTACTTCATCTGTTGAATATATATGTGTTATGTTTTTATATGTTCTTGCATTTTTTAGTCCTTTTGCTTCTGTTTTTTGTTCTTCTGTGAATGGTAGTTTCGTTGGTGTTTCTAGCTTATAATAAATAATTACTGGTGTTCCTGCTTCATATTGTGCTGCTAATTTTGCTTTCCATTCATCAACAGTGCTAATTCTTGTATTTTTTATAGCTATTTGTTTTGGTTTTGAAGCATCAATTACTTTGATGATATGTAAATCTAATACTTCCCCTCTATAACCGCTTTCTTGAGCTATAAAACAATTACTTATGAGTATATATTGTCCTTTATCAGAATAAGATGGTGTTTGTTTTATATCATCTATATCATTATATACAAAACAATTTTGTTGATAACCCCAATTTTCGTTTCCTGTTAAAACTAACTTATTCCATATATGCACTTCTTCTTCATTATCAAAATCTAAATAATCTCCTTCTAGCATTTCTTGTTGTACTGGCATTATGTATGATTGTTCTTGATGTTCTTCGAATGCGTTTGCCTCATTTCCTGTCTCTAATTGTAATTCTATTTTTACGTTATTTAAAACTGTTCCTTTATTTATCCAAATAAAATATTTTTTATATGTTGTATCTTCTGCTAATTCAAATGTTCTTTTCTTTCCTAGTATTGAACTTATCATTGTTCGTTCTAAGTTATCAAAACTAATATATAATCCTGACTGAATATAACTAGAACTATGCATATATTTTCCTTTTTTTATTTTTATATTTTTAGATAGCAGTATGTCAAAATTGGCAGTTGCAGTTCCATTTAACTTTAATATTCCATTTTTAATAGAATAAGTTATACCATATTTCTCTGTCTCGTCTATATCTACAATATTAAGTATATTCTTATTACATTTTGTTACTTTAACACATCCTTGACCATATTTGCTGTATTCTCCTACTTCTGTGCCTTCAACACATTTTATATCTGTAAAATCATAAGATGTTAGTTCTGATGTCTCGTCTTGATATCCTAGCCTTAAATAGATATAATATGTAGAACTGTTCGTAGTGAAAATATAATTATTGGAAGTTATTCTGACATAATCTTTTACAGATTTATAGTCTCTATCAAAAAATGACATATAGCATTTAGGAGCTGAACTCATTTTTAAAGTATATGTTGTGTCAGGTTTCACTTTAATACAAGTTGATTTTTTGTTTTCGGTCATTGTAGTTCCTGTGTAATATACATCTCCTACATATGCATCAGCTCCTTTTGCAAAGCTTATCCTTATACCAGTATTTAACATTTTTTTTGTGCAAGCATTTGTACCTATTGCATTATAGTAATTTTCTAAATCAAATATATTCACATTATCCCCAACTGTTTTTATTTTTGATGGGTAGTCTGGTGATGGCATTGCTCCGTATTGTTCAAAATCACTCTTGTTCGTATTTGCCCAAAATTTTATTACTGCATTTGTAAACACTGCCATATTATTAACCCAGAAACCACTAATATCTTTATCGTTTTCAACTATACTCTCTTTAAATTCACCTTGCTTAATATTTGTGCTATCCAATGGGTTTAAAAATGAATTACCATCACTTTTGCTTGTATCTACAATTCCTCTTACTAATTCCCATTTTATATAATATTTAGTGTTTGCTTTTGCTGTAAATTGTTTGAATTTTAAAGTAAATCCACCTGTTCCATTTACAATAATTGTTCCATCTTCGTTTACTGTTACTCTACTGTCTTGTTTGACATCAAAATTTAATAAGTTATACCCTTCTCTCATCTCCTGCTCATGTTTTCCACTTATTCCAATTTTACTAACTCTAGCACTAGAACTATCATTTAAGTATATTTTCTCTCCACTTGCTTTTCCTTCTATTGATATTGAATTATTATCTTCTTTTAGTCTTTTACATTCTTCTTTTAGTTCTGTGTTTTCTGTTTGTAGTTGTTCTATTTGACTATTTTGTTCTATGTTTTTTGATTTTATATTTGAGATTTCTGTGTTTATTTTTTCTGAATAATCTTCTAACTTGTCCCAATTTCCATTTAAGTAATTTTCTATATCAAACTGTTCTTCATTTGTTGCAGGATTATCATGTTTCTTTAATTTTAAATTTGTTGTTTCGCTCATTATGACCTCCTTATCCACATATATCCTACTATTTCATACGGTTGCATGTTGTTATGTGGCTGGTCACTTCCTTTAGAAGTCGTAGCCGATGTATATGTATCACTTGTTTCAGTTGCTCCTTCAGCACATATATTATTTTTTCCACTATAATGATTATGTGTTGCTTCTCCACTTCTTCCTATTGTAATATTGTGACTATGTGATGGTATTTCATCTACAGTTAATTTATGTGTCTTTTCTCCACCTGTTTTTCCTACTGTGTTAAAATCTTCATCATCTTCATCTATTCCCAAACATACTCTTCCTTTTAGTCTTTCCCAAGTTCCAAAATTAAGTATTGTACTTGGATTGGTATTATCCTGTGTTATATATGTAGAACCAACTGGAAATACAAGTTTTATTAATTCTACTTGCATATTATTTAAATTAGTATCACTTAATGCTGTCTTTCCATTTTCAAAATTCGTATATGCCATTATTTTCCCTCCTTTAATTGTTTTTTAGTTCTTCTACTTGCTGTGATAATTCTTGTATTGCTTTACAACATAAACTTGTAAATGAATAATTATCTACCCCTTGATTATCTATACTTGTTACTTCTTTTGAATAATTGTAGTTATTTCCAATTACAAATCCAATATGTTTCTTGTCTGTATCTTTTTCATTTTTTAAGTTGTATTTATATATATCTATATTTTTAATTATTTCAAGTGCATTATCTTGTAGTTTTTCAAAGTTCTTTTTGCTTTCTGCTAATGATGTTTGAGTTAGTGTTGATGTTGTTATTCCAGTATTAAGTATAGTTGTTGAACCACCTTGTCCATCTACATAAATTGCAGATTTTGAGTTTCCAGCTTGTAAATCAATTCTATTACCAGAAGAATTAACTATCCCAATCCCAACTGGTTGTATATATGTAAAATTATTTGAATCATTTTCCTCTACTCTAAATAAATCGTTTGCTGTTCCTTTTCCTTTTATTTTAAGTTTGCCACTTGAGGTCAATTCAAAGGATTCTCCATTTTTTATTGTTGCACTACTGCAACTCATATTTCCTTCACTATCAACATTAAAATTATTACTTTTAATTGCCATATTATCTGCTAAATTTAATGTTTTACCGTTCAAGATTAATTTTATCTGCTTTAATTTTTGCTTCACTTTCATCATTATTGATTTTAAGTAAGATTTCAGCACTTGTATAATCATCTTCATCAACCTTCTTTTCTAATTTCACATCAAATTTTTGTGCCTCTAATTCTAGGCTAGCATTCATTTCAACCCTTGTTGCAAATACATCTGTGTAATCACTCTTTATTGCCCACTTTGCTTTTATTCTTGCTGTATAATTTTGGATTGTTATTGTATTGGTTCCTTCTTTTAGTAATATTTCAAGTTTTCCTAAGTCTTCAACACTTTCTTTAGCCTTTGTTGTTCCACTCTTATTTACTCTTCTTATTACTTTTGCTTGACCATTTTCCAACACAAACTCATCACATACTTCATCATTTTGTCTTAATACATCTAATACTCCTAGCTCATAAATTGTTTGATTATTGTCTTTATCTGTTACTACTATTCTGCTATCTCCATATGAGTATAAATCATCACTTGGGTATAATGTGTCACTTGGATACAAATACTTAAATACTGTATTATTTCCATATATGTTTAAACTTAGTAGTTTACCTTCTACACAGTTTTCTAACGTTATTGTTTTTACTCCATCAACATCTTCTGTTAGTTCCTCAATGTTTGATACTTTTTGAGCTATACTGTCAACTGTTTGTTCTACTTTTGTTAATTTTTGACTTTGTTCTGATGTTTCTTCAACTAATTGTTCTATTTTCCCTTCTGCTTGGTCTATTCTACTTTGAACTCTCCTATTTACAACTTTTTGACTTTCTTTTTTTACTGTTGTTTCTTCTTTTTGTTTTATTTGTATTTTGCTTGATATTTGTGCTATGAATTTTCCTTCTAATGACATTTCACCTTGATAAATAACATTTTTTCCGCCTATAACTATTTTGTCTCCAATATCTATTGCTGGGTCTATTATTGTTTTTCCTTCAAATCTATTTGCCGTTAATCCATTTATTTTGTTATAAATTTTTTGAACCTGGTCTTCATCAATAATATACATATTTTCTTGATTTATCCAAAGATTATTCCTTGTGGCATCTCCAAATTTAAAACTTCTCACTCCATCTTCATAAGATATTTTCGAGATTTTAAATTCTTCACCCCATTTGTATTCTCCAAACATATCTAATGGAATTTCTGTTTCATCTTGATAAAAGTCTCTAAAACACAATTTTCCTTCTCTATCAATACAAGCAAATCCACCAGCACTTTCTGCAATATACCCTATATATTCTCTTGCTGTTACTGTATTGTCATATACAAATACTTTTTTATCTGAGTTTAAAAAAGAAGTAGAACTCAATTCTACTCCTGCTTTATTGCAAATATCTTGAGCAACCTCTAATAATGTTGCTTCACTTTTTTTATCTATTAATTCTTTTCCATTATAATTAAATTCAAATTTAATCATATTATCTAGTGCTTTTATTGTTATTGTATTGTCATCATTGTCTGTGTAATCATCAACATTATAGATTCCGTATTGGTATCATTTCAAAACTACTATCATTTCTACTTAAACTTTTAACTGGTATTCCATTTAATGTTCCAACCAGCATTGCATTCACTTCTGCTACTGTTAATGCATGATTTATTAGTATTCCATATTCTACTCTTATTTTTGAAAGTGTTTCTGGCATTTTATCTTTATATATTTTCATTTCTATATATTGACTTGGTGTACTACCTAAGCAAAACTCTTCTTCAAATGCATTTCCACCTTTTTTAAATTCCAAGATATAATCTGGATTTATTAGTACATCATCTATATAAATATTCATCGCACAAACTGGGTTATCATATATATTTTGTTTCCATTGTTTACTTGTTTCGTACATTAACTCAACCCCTTTGCTTTATTTACTGTTGCTTTTTGCTGTGCTGTTAATTCTTTTTGCATTAAATTAAAAGACACTTTCCATTTTGATTTGGAAGTGTCTTCATCTAATCCTGTTTTATGCATTTCACTTGTTCTTTTACTTACCCTAAATTTGGCATTTTCTAACATACCGCCTTGTACGCTAGGACATTTTACTGTAACTATCATCGGATTTTGGTATGTTGCTTGCAAAAGTTCTTCTGCTTCATCTTCTGATAAGTAATCCCAACTCATTTCAAGCTTTAACATTCCTATTGCAATTGGATTATCTATTAATGTTCCTGTTAATTTTGATGTATAACTGTCATTGTCTGTATCTTCTATATTGTCTTTATATGTAGATGGTGTTTTCATTAATTTACCATTTAATTTCCATAACATAATTTCTATCCTCCTACTAAAGCTTCTATGTCTTTTCCTGTTCTTCTTGTTCTATCTCTTAAATTTTCTAATAAAATTTGTCCTAGTTTTTGATTTCCTACATTAACTGTTAAATATATTGGTCTGTCATTGTTGTTTCCACTATAATTAGACAATACATCTTCAAATGTATCTCTCATTATGTTCTGCGGCGTAACAATTTCTGGGTTAGTTTTGGCTCCTGAATATTCACCTGCTAATACTGTTGTTGCTTCTGTTAATACACCACCCTTAGCAAGTTGTGGTATTTGTGGCACACTTATTGTTCCTATCCAACTAAATGGTTTTAATCCTAATATTTCTGCATTTCTTATGTTTCTTAATACTGTATTTAAACCAGTAAATGGTATACGTATTACTTTGTTAATTCCATATATAATTGCATTTACTATTGATTTTAATCCACTTAATATTCCTTCTTTTATACCATCAAATATTCTTCCACCTGTACTAAATACATTTTTTACTGCTTGCCATGCTTGACTGAATTTATCTCTAAACCAATTTGGAATATTACTAAATATTGATGTAATTCCATTCCAAGCTCCTTGTGCTCCTTCTTTTACTTTATTTTTGATGCCTTGCCAAGTTTCAGAAGTTTTATTTGTTACTTGTTGCCAAATATTACTTATAGAATTTTTTATATCTGTAAATTTTTGAACTGCTGTATTTTTGATATTCTCCCATATCTGTTTTACATTATCAACTAAACTTGTTATTCCATTTAATAATCCTTGAATTATAAATTTACCTTGTTCAGCCATTACTGTTGATGGTGAATGTATTCCAAATGCACTTTTAAATCCATCTATGAATGGTTGGAATATATGGTCATTAATCCATTGTCCTATATTTGCTATGGCATCGCCTATTCCTTTAAATATTCCAGCTACTACATTTCCACCACATTCTTCTATTTTTTCTTGGAAAAAGTCCTTTGCCTTATCTAAGGCTTCATTTATTTTTTCTCCTATTATCATACCTAAATTAACAAAGCTTGCAAAAGCACTTCCCAACATTTCAAACATTGAGTTTACAATTCCATTCCAATCTATGTTTTTACAAAAATCTATTAATCCTTGAACAATAAAACTCCAATCAAGATTTTTAAAAAATGCTGTGATACCATTTAACGCCCCCTTAATACCTGTGCTTATTGTATCTCCTAATGCTCCCCAATTTGTATTTTTAAAAAATCCATTGATTGCATTTGCAATAGCACTACCTAAACCTGACCAATTAAATGTATGAACAAATGATTGAACAAAATAAATTCCAGTATTTATTCCTTGAGCTATTGTATTTCCAACTTGGTTCCAGTCTGTTGTTGCTATGAACCCATTTAAAAATTGTGCAATATTGGTTCCTATGTTTTTAGCAGTATTTTGTATCTTGTCCCAAGGTATATTGTTCATAGCTTCATTTAATTTTTCTCCAATTATTGAACCAACTTCATACCAATTTCCATTTTTTATAGCATCTATAATACTATTCGGCGTATTATCCATCTGTGATAAATCAAAACTTGGTGATGCACTTCCACCACTTCCGCTGTCTGAATTGTTACTAGATTGTATATTGTTTATTTCATCATGTATACCTGCTAATTGTTTCGTTTCATTTTTTGTCTTTTTTGCACTTCCAGCCATATCTGAATAAGATTTTGCATTTGCTTTTGCAAATATATTTACTCTAAATAAAGCATATATAACTGATTGGATTGCTTTCATCATATTATATACTAGGTTTGTAATATAAGTTATAGCTGGTGCTAATGCACTTCCTAGAGAATTTTTCATATAGTCTATATTTGCACTTAATTGTTTTGCTCCTGCATTTTGACTAGATAACCAACTTTGTGCACAACTACTTAACACTGAATATACACTTCTTAAAGAAAATAAAGCCATAGCATATTTCAAGATATGTCCTAGACCATTTTTTACTCCTGTCCCCATTCCTTTTATATTATTTGTAATATTTTGAGTTAGCTTTGGTAATCCTTTAAAACTATTTTTTATATTAGATATACTAGGTTTTGCTTGTTCTATTTTTTGTTTAAATGCACCAAAAAAACTACTCAATTTATTTTGAGTAATTGCTGTCTTATTTGTTTCTTGATTTAATTGTGTCATTTTACTTTTTGCTTCACTAAGTTGTCTATTATACATTTCTATTTCTGTATATAACTTTTGTGCTTGACTATTTAATGATGTAAAATCTTTATTTGATTTCAATGCATTATTAACTGTCATATCCATTGCTTTATCATTTGGATTTATTCCCTCTGGTGTTACGTTTTTTCTAGTATCATCTACTATTTTATCAATTTGTGGATTTATTACACTTAATTTAATTTGTCGTGCATTTATCTTTTCTTGTAAACTATCTATTTGCTTTTGTACTTGAGATATTTGTTTTTGTGCATCTTTATTATTAACTTTAATTGCAATTTCCTTGTTTTCAGAACTCTTTTTTAAGTCCTGCATTTTCTTTTTCATAAAATTAACTGCTTGATGTAATTTGCTAGTCATTGTCTTTGTGTCTACTTTTGAAAAAGCTTCTTGAACCTGTTTCATTTTTTCTTTTATTGCAGGTAACATTTTCTCAAATTCTTTTAATGCTTCTTCTACTTTTGCAGTTACTACAATTTCTATCTCTTCTACTGTCATTATTATTCCTCCTTCCATATTTTCATTATAAAAAGCACCAGTTTAACTGATGCTTTATTGTTAATATATTGATATTTGTTCTTCTTCCATTCTTGGAAGTATTCCTTTTGCCTTCAAGAACTCATATAAGAATAATCTTCCTTTTTGTGTCCACATCATACTAGTTCTACTTCCTTGTGTTCCATTTGAATGAGTAAATTCAAATGTCTTTGTTTGTGTGTATCCTTTTCCTCTATATTTTTTGTATAATAGCCAACTAGCCCCTTCTTTATATTGAATGCTAAATTTCTTTAACATCTTATTAAATTCAGGTGCTGTAAATCCATAGTCACATGCAATCACATTTACTTTAGTTAAATCATCACATTGCAAAATTCTATCTGTATAATCTGCTTTTGGCTTTAATTCTCCAATAAGTTGGTCTTTTTTATCATTCTCTGCAAGTAAGTTTCTATTTTCATTTCTTAGGTTTTCAACTTTTGCATTTAATACATTCATAGCCTTTAAGATTAATTCATCTTCATTCATATTTTCTTCCCCTGCTATGTATCCACCTGTTTTTCTTATTGATGGTAATACTTCACTTGTTACCCATCTTTTAAATCTTTTTGCATTTGGTAGTCTACTTGACATTATTAAACTATATAATCCACTTTCGTTTATTACTGTTGTGTCTTGTATTCCTGAGGTGCTACCGAAACGGTACTACCATTCTATCTTCTTCATCAACATGTCTGTTTATATCTCTACTACCATTTTTATATCCTAGTATTGTAGCAATTTCTTTTCCAACAAAATAAGGTTCATTGTTTATTTCTAAACTTCTAATTTCTCCAAATTCTTCATTTTTAAATATTTGTAATTCATTCATTATACTTTTTCCTCCTTTTATAGTATTAATTACATACATTTTGTTTTCTCAATAATTTTAATTAATTGTTCCCAAGTTGTTTTGCCTTCTTCAACTAATTGGTAAGCATTTTTGCAAATATTATAAACTTTTGAATCAATTCTTTTGTTTATTTGACTTTCATATTTAATAACATACTTATCAAATTTACTTATTTCAAATTTCTCATATTTTTGTAAATAGTATCCATCTTGCAATTCTTCCTCAATTCCACATATAATATCTTTTAATTTTCTTGTTTCATTTGGTGCAATACTTATTACAGTAGTCCTATCTTTAATTATAAAAGTAAAATAAGTACTATTTTTAAAACAATTTTTTCTTTCTTGTTCTTTTGTTCTATATTCAATGTTTAATTTTGTCATAATAAAAAGACTCCCTTCAATTCCAATTTTTAATTTGGTACTTGAACAAAGCCTTTATCTGTGATATAATATTCATAGATAAGAACTTTGTTCTGTCGTTTGAGATAATGTTGTGGTTTGGCGATTACACATTATCTCTCTTCTTTTTTTAATAAATCTTCCACATTCAGTCTAAAAACTTCCGCTAACTTTTCTAATAATTCAATTTGCACTTTTTTGCATCTAACATTTTCTATTGCATTTATTTTTTCTCTTGATGTTCCCGTTCTTTCTGCCAGTTCTCTTTGGGTTATATGCAATCTTGCTCTTTCCATTCTAATTTTAGAATCGTCTATTTCTTTTGAAACATTTACAATCATATTTTTTCACCTTCTTTCTTTAACATCTTGTTACATTTTATACTTTTTGTTAAGTTTTGTCAATACATATTGTAAATTTTTTCACAATATGTTATAATTATTTTAGAAAGAGGTGTAATTATGAATAATAATATATTTGGTAAACGTCTTAAACTTCTAAGAGAAAACGCTAATATAAGCATATTTAGGCTTGCACAAGAATTAAATATCTCTCCTTCAGCTATTTCTCAATATGAATCTGGAAAAAGAACTCCTAGTGATGATATTAAAATTTTAATAGCAAAATTTTTCAATGTTTCTGCTGATTATCTTTTAGGTTTAACTCCATTTCCAAATAATTCCCATGAAGAAGTCCTACTAACTCAAATGTCTAATTTGACAAGTGAGGAAATTGCAGAAATTCAAAATTTTATAGATTTTTTAAAGTCAAAACATAATAAATAAAACACCTACCTAAGTAAGTGTTTTATTTTACCCTTTCCAAGTATGCCCACAATTTTGACAAACACGCATTGTCTTTGTAGTATTCTTTATTTTTTTTCTTTTTCCTATAAATATTGCTGCTAATAATGCTGGGATAGTTAAAAAAATCCATTTTATTGGTATCCACCACCATCCAATACACAACCACCAAAGTAAACCGTGATGTTTTGTAACTAATTTTTGTTCATTAATTATCTGAAAATTTATATTTTCACTTCCACATTTTGAACATTTCATAATAATACATCTCCTTTTTTATTTCTAATATTAATTACAAACTCAATATTTTAATAACTCTTCATTTATTTGTCCTATTCTACTGGATATTTGCGAATATCTTTTGTTTTCTTCATCTGATAATTTTAAATTTTCAGATTGTTCTTCTAATTGTTTTATATTGTTTTCTATTTCTTTTAATTGATTTTCTAATTTTTCTAAATTATCCAAATATGCTTTATGATTCTCTATCTGTTTATTTATTGTTTCTATGTTTTTTTTATAAATTTCTTTTTCTTTTTCATTTGTTACTAAATTTATTTTCTGTTTAAATTCAATTATTTGTTTATTTGCATTTTCCATATTAAAAGCTGGAGTTGCATATTTTAATGTTCTTATTTGATTTTTTATTTTTTCTTTATCTGATTTCAAATTATTTTTTTGTATATTTATTTTATGATATTCTTCTTGTTTAATTTGGTATGTTTTATATTCTTCTATTAAATTTACTTTTTCCTCTACAAGATTTCTCTGTTCTTTGTTCTTATCATCATTCTCTAAAACTTTTTCTTTAATATTGATTAGTTGTTGATTTGTTTTTTCTAGCTTATTTTCTAATTCAGTATTATTACTCTGTATTATTGCTTTTTCTTTAATTTTATTTATAATATTTTCATTTGTTTTATTATTGTCAATCTTTTCGTTTTTTTCTTTTAAATTTTGTATTTCTATTTCTGCATTTGCCAATCTTCGCTTTAAATCTGTTATTTCATTATAATAATCTGTATTTTGTACTTCTTTGTGTTCTTCTCCTATTTGTTTGCTTGTTGTATCTGGTTCTTTTGAATTATTAGCATTTATAATGTTATATGATGTAATACTTATTATTGCTGTTGTTGCAAGAGTTCCAATTAAATATAATTTAGGTATTTTTATTTTCATAGTCATTCCTCCTTCTATTTTATATAGAAAGAGTATAACACTTTCACTCGTACTTTTTTGTCGAAACTTGTCGAATATTTACATTTTCTATAATTTATCCTTTAAATAACATTCTTTGTTCCTCTAATGTTTGTTCCTTCTCTTCTGTTTTAAATAATTCCTTATAATTGTCTTTAATTGGTATTATTTTAGGATTTCTACTCATACTATCTGCTTTAATTAATTTATTAGTTGCCGCTTCTTGCAATTCAATTCCACTTTTTAAATCATCAATTGTTTTTACAAGATGTGCTTGGCAGTATGTATTTATTTCTGAATATTTACTATTCCAAAATTCGTGTGGTTTCATATCAAAATAATATGCTAATGGTTCCATTGAATATATTAATTCTATTAAATTATTAGTTTCTCTTATATTCTCGATAATATCATTTAATCCTTTTAAATTTGAGAAATTATTTCTTTTTCTATTACCATGTTGGCTGCATTCTCTACTGCTTTTTCCAATAATTTGTCTGTATTCATTGTTAATAATGGATTTGATGTTATCTCTTTTAGTTCTTTCTTGCTCATTTTCTTTTTGAAAAAACCCTCATCATTCAATGCCTCTACTATCTTCGCATATAATTCACTTATAGTTATTCCTTCTGTTCTACAATCATCCATAAAGTCATACACTTCACTTGATGATGTGAATATACTTTCACCGTTTTCATTTTCTGCTAATTTAAATATTATTTTTGACAATGCTTCTATATCTAATATAGAATATGCTTTTATAAATACTTCTTCAAAATTTTTATTTTTTAGTAGATTAGCTATGTCTACTATTTTTCTTGTTTTTAGTACTAAATTAATTGTTTTATTTTTTGTTTCTATAATCATTTTATTTTCTCTCCTTTGCAAAAGAGGGAAGGCTTGTGCCTTCTCTTAAATTAAAATTTTGTTGAATCTCCTTCAACTGGATAACCATCTGTTTCTACTACTGTTGAATTTTTAAATACTCTCATTGTATCCTTGATGAAATCTCCATCACTCATTTCTTGTCCTGCTATATCTATAGTACATTTTACTGTTTGAACAAGTGGCTTTGATGCAACTGATGCTGTTGTATCTGGATATTTTAAGAATAAATATATTTCAGTATCTGCATCTGCTATTGCCATCATTGCTTTATGTGTTTCTTGTATAAACATCATTTCTATATCAACAGGTTCTGCTTTTCTTTTGCCTTTTGCCATTCTTTCTTCATCTAAATCTAATGCACTATATGTTTGTCCTTCTTTTAAAGTTTTTAATTGTCCAACTTTTTGAACATAACCTATTTTTGTTTTATCTCCTGTCAAGCTTGTTGCATATGATACTTCTGCTTTCATTGCAACTTGTGGTGTTGTTGCTTTTGGTGTTTCTACTCCCATCTCTAATTCCTCCTTATTATTTCAAATTAAAAGAGGTCGTTATTGAATTATAACGAACCTCAAATGTTATTGTTATACCATATTTTTGCAATATAGAGTCATATACTGCAGGACTGGTATTCGTCCTTACAAAATTTAATTCTTGAAGTTTTTCATCAACTTCATCTGCCATTTTCATTGCTTGACGTTGCTTTTCATTCCAACAAGTTACTGATATTTGAAATGTAGATTTGATTGGAAATGCATTTTCAGTTAAGTTCACTGATTTCAAAGGTGTATGCAATTCCAAACAAGGAAATTTACTTGTTGTTGTGGGATTTGTTAATATTTGTTTATACTTTAATGATTCTAGTTTTTCATATACTAAATCACTAAATTCTAATTCACTTAAATCTTTCATTTACATACCTCCCTTAACATCTCATCTAATTTTTTCTTAACTATTTCTGCATTTTCATTTCTACTTTTAAAACCTGCATCGGCTATAAAGTGGTTGGCTTTACTACCATGAGCAATATAAAAATCCATACCTTGAATATTTACAACTGGATAAGGCAATGCCTTTTCAACTTTACTTACTGGTATGTACCACTCTTCAAATCCGACTTTCTATAAAGTGTTTTGATTTTCCTACATGTTCCATCTCAGCATTAGCACCTGTACCAAAATATTCAAAAAACAAATATGAAACTCCATTACTCATAAATTTAGAAGGATCAGCATAAACTTTTCCCTTCACTTCTTTAGTAGACATATCAATCATTTCAACTAATATCCCTTCCTCGTTATGACCGTTTTTCCAACCTTATAGCATAACCTCTAATGTTTTTTAATACATCTTCTGTTATTATTTTTGCAGTTTGTGGTAATTTTTGAATTATAGTATCTATATTTTTAAAATTATGTTTTACTTTTATATTACAATTGAAACTTATCATTCTTGTACCTTCTCACATATATATACATAAGTACTTCCAATTTTATTTTTATCAGTTACCTTATATTGAGGTTTAAATTTCTCTAACTTTGAGATATCTTCAAATGATATTCCATTGCCTTTTTGTATATCATAATCTCTTGTCGTACGACCTTTATATGTACTATAATCCACTTCACCTGTAGACTTTCTATCTAACTCATTGACATCATTTTGCATATTTAACCAAGCTTGTTCTTTATATTTCCATACTTTATCTATTTCGCCATGGTCTTCTATTTCTTCGTATTCTGATATATATACTTTTGTTAAATCTCGTAATAGCATTATTTGAATATCCTTATTGAAGCTACATCTATTCTTAGTTTTTTCTCTATATCATTAAATGAACTTGAAATAGAACCTTCATTACGACTTAATAGTCCTTCTGAGCCTCTTGCATTATATTCAGATATAACGGCTTTTTTTATGTATGGAAATAATTTTTTATCAGTTTCTTTACGATTAGAAGCATCACAGGCAATAGAAGTCATATCTACTATGATGTCTTGTATTATATTATCCGTATTTTCAATATAATTTGCTCCTAATCTTTGTTTTATTTGTTCTAACATCTATTGCCCCTTTCTACTATCCTCTTGAAATTATTCTTGCAATTGGAATAGCTTTGTGATTTATATAACTTCTATCTTCTTCTGATTCTTCACCAGAATTTACTAAATCCCAGTTAGAACCATTTTCAAGTTCTTTATCTGTTGGTGATAATGAAGCTTGAGATTTCTTTTCGTATGAAATTCCAAATGGTGCAAATACTTTTCTTTGTCTGATATATAAAGTATCTTGTCCACCATTTTTTGATGGATTTCTATCCATTTCATATGGTACTTTTACTCCTACATCTTCAAAATCAATAGCACCTATACCTAACACATAAGTTGTATATTCTGTATGTGCTTCGTCTGATACTTCATAATAATCTCCTATGTTTCCAACAACCGGATTAGAAACAACTGTATATTTTGTTCCAGATTTTGTATAATATGTTTTTCCAGTTGTAATACTTGTATCAGCTGTTTTTGCATATGTTGCTTCAACTTCTTTTGTTGGCATATCATCGTCAATTATTACTAATTTACCATTCCATGTACCTAAATCTAATTCTCTTGTTATACCGTCTTTATCAGTATATTTTAAGTGTTCTAATAAATTTAAGTTTTCAATATTTGTTGCAACATCTGAGTGCATAAATACTAATGCAAATTTCTTTTTATTTGCTCCACATGCTTTATTTGTTGCTGTATTTAATGTTGTTGCTTGAATATTTCCTTTTACTTCTGTTGTATGTTTGTTAACAAATTCTAAATTTTTAGCACCTGTCATTGAGAATATACCTTTTAATACTGCTAATATTGTATCTTGGTCTAATCCATCTTTATAATCCGCTATTTGTTCAGCAACATTTTGCATAAAGTCCTTTCCACCTGTTACATCATAAGAAAAGTCTTTTTCTACAAATCCTTTAGCTCTACCGACTACTACAACACCTCTTTCGAATGTTTTTGTTGATGTTGCTGTTATGTCTGTTTGTCCATCATAATTTACTGCATCACCTTCTAATAGTCCACGCATTGCGATTCTTGCATATGCTGTGCCATCTTCATCAGCAAATACTTTTCTAATATCTTCATTTCCTGTTAAAGCTCTTGATTTCTTTAACTCGTTTGTTTTTAAATTTGGTATTCTATCTACTGAATACTTAAATGCTTTTTCATTAAAACTTTTTGAATCAAATTTTCCCATTTTTTGTTACCTTCCTTTTTATAAATTTACTTCTGGGTGTTTATTTAGATATTCAGCCAATTCTGTATAACTCATTTGACTTATATCTTTTTGAGTTACCCTTTCTCCTGTTTGTGGTGCTGGTTCTTTAGAATACTCATTTATTGCTTTTTCTCTATCTGCTTTTGATACTTTTTCAAATATATCTAATTTTGAATTGATACTTTCAGCAGTTTCTCTTGAAAAATCAATAGTTTCTATGTATCCTAATGAGATACCTCTTTGACTTGCTTGACGAATTGTTTCGTCTTTTAGTCTATAAGCATTTAGTTCATTTTCAGCCTTATTTGCTCTAGCTCTTTCTTGCTCTAATTCATAAGACTTTTTTTGGTCTTCATCCATTTTTGCAAGTTTATCCGCTTCTGCTTTTTTTGCTTCCATTTCTTCTAAAATCGCTTGTCTTTCTTTTTGCTTTTCAGCATTAATCATTTTATTTACTTCATCTCTTGTAAAAGTTTTTTCTTTATTTTCTTCTACGTTTGATGTTTCAACTTTTTCTACACTCTCGGCAGTAGATTCCATATTTGTTTTTACTTCTTCATTACCTTCCATAACGAATTTCCTCCTTAACTTTTACGGTTGTTATAACCAAACTATTTGACTTTTTACGGAAGTCTAACCATACAAAAATAGACAGTTTAAAGCCGTATCTAGGGCATAAAAAATAGACGTACGTCTATGTCTAAAATTTATAATTATAAAATATTAATAACTTATTTATTGATTGAACACTCCATTGTATCTTTTAATCTCTTATCTGGCATATCAATTTCATTTGCTGTTTTTGTTATTTCATCTTCTATTATTGAACAAAATAAACTTACAAATGGTCTAAATATTGTAATTATAGTAAATATAATCCAATACCAAGTCGGCATTTGTAATTTAATGCTTAATATTAAAACTAATAACCACATATTATTTTTCCTCCTTATCTTCATATGTTGCCATATAATTTTTCTTTATATCAAAGTTAGTTATTTCATCTGGTGTTAATTTCGCATAAATTTCAATATTAGCAACAAATTTTAAATCATTTGTTATATCATCTGCCCTCTTTATTATCTCTTGACCTATTGCTATAATAGATTTCTTTACGTTTTCTTTTCCTGTTGGTATTAATGGTTCCTGCATATTTCACACCTTCCTTCCATAATAAAAGCACCTACTTTTTAAAGTAAGTGCTAAAATTTGATTCTCATCATTTCATTGTAATATTTTTCCCATTCTTCATATTCTTCTATGATTTTCTTTGGTGTATTTTCTTTCCATTTCCATGGTTTTTCTTCTCCTAGTGTATCTATTTGCCAATCCGTCCAAGTGTGTTCCATAGGCATCATATTAAATCATCCCTTTCATAACTTCTATTATGTTTTTGCTTAATAATGAAGCATTTTGTTTATTAGCATAATAATCTGCAAAAGCTTCAGCTATTATTTCTTGTCCTTGTTTTTTATAAGCATAACCTGAAATATTTCTTATTAGTAAATCTTTTTCTTTTATATCATTAACACCTATTTTATTCAAGGCTTTATTTAATATTTTATTTACTGTTATATTATTTTCGCTATCAAAAACTATTGCATTATTATTGTTATGATTTAATTTTTTTATTATTTCTGTTACTGCTATATGCCCTGTTTCATGTATTGACATATCTTTATAAGTTGTGTTATTAGGATGAAAATGCTTCTTAACATCCTTTTCATATAATTGTTTTGGAACTTTGCCATTATAAAATTTATTTTTATTTATATACATTACATACGTTCCATCTTTTTGCAATTCTACTGCTAGTCCACCATTTTGATGGTCTATTTCTTTTATTTCTTTAATCTTTCCTTTTATATTTGGAAAATCATTGTATACTCTGCTCATATTGTTTAATAGTTCTTTTAAAACCTCTTTATCTATATGCCTTATATTTATCTTTTTGATATTGTGTTTTTCTTTTATATCTTTTTCAAATTTTATATCAAATATATTAAATTGTTTCTCTGTTTCTAACTCAATATGCTTATTATTAGAATAATACACGATTGTACTTCTACAATAATGGAAATGATGTTGTACTGGTGGAAGATTTAAGCCCAGCACTAATCCATCACATCTAATTCTTTGTACTGTTAATTCTTTTTGTGTCTCACCATAATATCTATCAAATACATTTTCTTTGTTAATATAAAACTCTTGATTATTTAAACTATCACACATTAATGTTGTTTTATCATCTTCTACTGCAATAAATCTAACTTTTGAATTATCTTCCGTTACTTCTTTTATTCCTTCTACTTTTGCTAGATTATTTAAGCCAATCATTTGTAAATCTGCTGCACCTGATATTTTGCCATTATTTATATTAAGTTTTTGATTATTTTGTCTATTTATTATTATCTGAAACTCACTAGAATCGATTTCTAGGTCTTTTTGTTGTTGCATATTTAAAATTGCTTGTTTATATATTTGTTGTGCGTTATATTGTATCGTTGCTTCTATATACTGTTTCCAGTTAAAACCGCTATAATTGGGTTGGTCCAATAATGCAAGAAATAAAGCCATCGCTAATATTGATGGCTTTTTCTTTTTATTTACTTCTTTTTGTCCTTCTTCATAGTAATAGTTTGCATCTTCATACATTATTTGTTTTTCTTGTTTTTCAATTTTGTTTTGTTCTTCTATATAAGCACTATAAATAAGCAATTCTAGTATTTCACTATTCTTTACTCGTGTTCTTCTATAAATATTATTTGCTAATACTCCAAAATAGCCTGTTAATATTTTCTGTTCTTTCCATTGCTCTATATATGTATTTATTCTTTTCTTAGTTTTATTATCTGCTATATTATATATATTTTCTGATGTAAAATTAAATGTATCAAAGAGTTCTTGCAGTCTATTTTGTGTCTGTTTTGATGTTTTATTATATAGTTGTTTTAATTCACTCATTTTTGTATCGTGATAATTCCATACATTCATATTTCTATTCCTTTAATATTTTTAAAATTTTTTTAAAATAATGACTCTTCTTGTTATGTTTTTTACATTTGTTATATCTTTTTATATATTTATAAAGTTTGTCACTTTTTTGTATTATTGTTTTTAAATTTTCCCATGCTTTTTTTACTATTTCTTTAATTTCATTCCATACATATATAACTTCATCAACTATATGTTTAAATGTTTCAGCAATATCATTACATTCTATTGTTTTATCCAATTAAATTACCTCTCTATTCTTTATTAATTTGTTTATTAACTGTTTTTTCTTGTTCTTTCTTATTGTCTGCTGTTAATTTCTGAACTTTTTGTTCATCTGTTAAATCTTTCACTTTATCATCTTGTTTGTCTGCTTTATTATCCTGCTCTACACCTGTTTGTCCCATGATTTGCATTTGTTCTAAATTTTTCTGAATATTTTCTTCGTTTTGTAAATCCATTTTTGCCAATTCACTTGTTGCATCTAAATCAAGATTTAATAAATTTATAACCGTTTCATCTGGTAATAAACCTCTTACTTTCAATGCATTTGTTATGTCTGTTGCTTTATCAGAAGGTAAATTTCTATTTAGTTTTATTTCTATATCTCTAAAGTCATAACTTTTACCTTTTTCTTTATTAAATTTTTCCAATATTATTCTCCATCTTCTTGTTAATCCCTCAAGAAAATCTCCTTCAAATGTTGCTATATACTGTTGTAAGCTAAAGAATTTCTTTTCAAGTGCTGAATTATTATCAGCTGATGTAAATCCAAGGTCTGTCATATTAGGGCAGAATGAGCATAAACATATAATATCCATTAATGTCTTTTTATGGTTCTGTAATGCTGTATCATTTACATTCTTTTCAACCCAAGCTATGTCGCTATTTACATCTTTGTTTCCATCTAAATATCTAACTCTGCTTGTTAATACATATTCATCTTCTTTTTGCCTTGCTGGATTTATGATATCTTCGCCTTTTTCATTTTGGATAATCATTGGATTTTCTGGTTGATATCCTATAACTTTCAATATTGCTTCATCATTATACTTAAATACATTTCTTGAATTTTGAATACATCTTTCATATGCTTTTATTAAACTTATTACTGGTTCAAATATCGCCATTCCGTCGCAATTTTCTATTGCTGTTGCAGGAATATCATCATCCCATTTTTTAGGCTGTTTTTCTTCTTCATTTTCTTTAAATAATGGTTCGTCTTTGAACTCTTGTTCATAAGCCGATGTGCCAAACAACTTTCTTTTTTCAGGTGTATCATAATAATATCTTTTTCCATCTGCTGTTGTTAATTCTACCATTTGTTGATATTCACCATTTGCCATATATGTACGAATTATTCTATATATTCCTATTAGATTCTTAGGCAATGAATAATCCCATATAGCAACTGTTTCTAATGCATCACTTCTTGCTATTGTTATTTCTCCTGTTGTTTCATCTTTATAATATATTTCATAACATGCTCTTTTTACTAAATAATCTAATACCATATGTAAGAAATGTGAACCATCGTTGTTATAATCAACTATATGTTTTATTAACTCTTCTATTTCTTTAATTTCTTGTTCGTCATTAGTTTCGTGATTAAATAATTCTTTAATTATTTTGTCTTTATCTTTATTAAATGCTTTTACTTTATATGTCGGTGCTTTTCCTCCAAAATAACCAGCAGACATAACACTTATATATCTTTCAAGTGGTACTTTTATGTCCTCATCATCTAGACTTGCTAGTTCTTCATCTGTTAGTTTTCTTCTGAACTTCTCATATAACTCTTTTCTTATATCTAGTTCTTCTTGTGCTTTAAAATATATATCTGTTATACTTCTTTCTTCTGCTAATTTTTCTTTGCTATATCTTAACATCTTTTCCTCCTATTAAAAAACATCTACCTAGTAGATGTTACATTTTTATAAATGGTTTATTTGTCATTCCCATGTTTCTATTTCCTTTTATGTATTTTTCTACTGCATATCTCATTGCATCCATCAAATGGTTAAAATCGTCTATTGGTCTATTTATCTTATTTCCAAACTTATCCTCGTCCCAAGTATAATTACTTATTTCTGTTATAAAATTTACGCATCTAGGATGTATTATTATTTCAAAGTCTTGTATAAATTGAATACCATTATTTATACTGTCTTTTCCTTTTAATGCACCTGTAATATGCCTTAATCCTAATCCTCTTAATTCATCTATTGACTTTGGTTCTGCACTATCTGCCGTTATCTTTTCTTTTGAATAGCCCATTTGATTTATTTGGTCATATATCGCTTTGTTACTCATTCCTTTTTGATATATTTCATCATATACATAAATCTTTTTGTTTTTTAAATCTATTGCACCACAAAATAGTGCTGTTGGGTCGTTTGTATAACCAAAATCCAACCCAAAAGCACTATCTAAATTTCTTATTGTATTTAATTCAAATTTTTCTTCTTTCCAATTTTCATATACTAATCCATCTACTATACCCCAGTTACCTAATCCAGCAACTTGATATCTTCTAGGATTATTCTTTTTCATTCTTTCAAATACTTTTTTATCTGCTTCATCTAGCCACTCGTTACAAAGATAATTTGTTGTCATTGCTAATATATCATCATCTTTAACATCAAAAAATCTTTTCTTTATCCAATGATGTTCATTCCAAGGATTTAATGTTATTGTTATTTGTTTAAATAATCCCTCTGGTACTTCTCCGTCTTATACTTTCATCTATTACATCAAAATCAGATTCTTTTGTTATTTCGTATGCTTCTTCAATCCATAACCAACATAAAACACCAATATCTACTGATATTGATGTTACTTTTAATGGGTCGTCTAATCCTCTGAAATATATTTTCTGTCCTGTAGGTTTGTATGTCATTTCTAATGGACTTTCTTTTATCTCCCAAAAACTATCTACTTGTAATCTATGTATTGCCCATTTAAGTTCTGTAAAACAACTATCCTTTAATGTTCTAAATGTCTTTCTAATTACAAGTGTATTAGCCTCTTTGTATTTCATCATGTTACTTATTATCCATAATGCTGTTGTTTTTGACTTTTTACTTGCTCTTGAGCCTTTGCATACTCTATATCTACATTTACAATGCCAATATTCTGCATAGCCTTTTCCAACTATACTTTGCAATGATATGTTATTTACTTGTTGTTGTGTATTTTTGTTTATTATTTTATTCTGTAATATCATCTGTTATCACCACTGGTATATTTCCAGCAACTTCAACTTTTTCTTTAAATGTACCATATCTTTTTCCAAGTAGTTCTGCACATTTTGTTCTATCTTGTAATGAAGCATCTAATCCAAATTGGTCTTTTTCTTCTCCTCGCATTACTTTTGTTAAGTACTGTAATACTTCATCCTGTGAGGCAATTCTTTGGTCTTCTTTTTCTTGAAGTTTTATCTTTATAAATTTGTCTAGTTTTGACAAGTTTTGTGAACCTATTCTATTAAGATTTTTTCCCTTATATCCAGCTTTCTTACAAGCTTCTGTTGCATTTGCAGTTTCTATATAATAATCAATAAATCTCTTTTGCATTTCTGTTAATGCGTTATATTCATCTTCTATATTTTCATCTTCCATCTGCCTCACTTCCTTTTCTATGTTCCTCTATTAGATATTTCATTACATCTAATTTACTATAACATTCTTCTTTCTGTTTGTATCTATCTTGTAATTCAAACTCGTCTGTTTCTTCATTGTATATTTCTACTTGTTCTCTTTTCAATATTTGGTATTTAGTACAATATTTACTATTCTTTTCACTATAAAATTGAAAACTATTTATTTTGTATATTTGTCCTTTTATGGATAAGGCATATAATAGTTTATTTATATTTTTATTTACATTCATATTTTCTCCATAATAAAAGAGCCTACTATTGTAAGCTCATTGTTTTATTTATTGCTATAATATTGTTTTATTTTCTCTATAGCATTTATAAGTTGCTCTTTTGTTCTAAAATTTTGTATAGTATTACTTCCAACACCTAAAATATCAATTTGTTGCAATTTTTCTATTTCTTTTAATATTTCAGGAATATTCATAGCTATACGTTCATTTTTTAGTTTGCTCAAAATTTCATTAGCCTTATTTATTTCTTCTTTTGTTTCACAACTATTTATTATTGTTGTATTTATGACATTCCAATAATCTTTTAACTCTTCTTCCATTTTTTCCTCCTTTTAAAAAATATTTTATAATATATCTTTTAAAAAAGTTTGTCGAAATTTGGCGAATTTATTTATTTTTGTTTAAATTTAACCTTAATATCACTTTTATTTTAATATATTTTTCATAATTGGTTTATGCCTTTTCGCTGTAATGCCTGCCCAACAATTCACTTTACATGTTTTACATTTGTTTTGCATACATCTTGCATAGTTTTCACATTTTACTGTATTATCTATTTTTCTTGTTATTTTGCATAAATCTCTATCATTGTTTTTGTTGTCACAGTCTATACATATCGCCTTCGTGTATATTTCAAATATGTTTATATTTTTCTTTTTTAATATTTGCTCTATTGTATTCATACAAAACACCTTCTTCTTTTATTTATAAACACTACGAAATATGTAAGTTATATATAATATGGTGTGCTTTCTAAGAATTGAACTTAGGCACTCTGGGCTTCAACCAGATGCTCTACCAACTGAGCTAAAAGCACATATATTAGAACTCGCTAGGTAAGTTCTGCAAAAGTTTATATAAATACATCGAAAGGAGGTTTATTACATTCAACCAAACATAACAAACTATATATTATCAGTTACCTAGCATACTGGTAATAACTAATTAATTTTCATAAAATACTTGCTTTCCGTATTCTACTGCTACTTCATGTTCTATTTTACATCCTCTTGCTTTTTCCCAACCTTTCATAAATACTACCCCATCTACTTTTCCTATATATCTTATTGATTGAGATAACATATATATTGCAATATCTTCATTAGCTAGTGCATTCTCAAATACTGTATCTACTACTTTGTTCCCTTGTTCTTCTAATTTTTTTATTAAATTTGCTCTTTCTTCTCTTATTTGTTCATTTGTTTTACCTTTCATAGGTTGACTTATCATTAAATTCATTTTCATTCTTCCTTTCATAACATAATAAAAAGAATAGACATTTAAAACATCTACTCTTAAATCAACAAATTGGTTGTCGCTTGGACTTATGAGATATTTCTATCTGCGACTATATATTTTTCTCAATTATATATATATCATATTTTTATGGTGTGTTTCAGTGCTATTTAGTGTTAACTTTATCAAACCTATTTAAAGCTATACCATTCATATGTTTCATATGTTCATAACTATAGTCCATTTCACTCGCTGTTGTTACTAATGTTTTGCCTTGTATGTATACTTTCTCTAAAATCAACTTATATGGTTGTTCTACTTTATCTAATTGTTCTAATATAGCTTTTTGCTTTTCATTTTCTTTTACTATTTTCTCTAATAATTCATTCATTGTGTCTATTAATTTTGCTACTTTTTCTGCCATACTGTCTTCTACTTCTCTACTTCCGTTTTGGCATATCTGATAATACTGCTGTTATGTTTGTTATGTTTGTTTTATATTCTTCTATGTATTGCAATCTTCCTTCTATCCATTTTTGATTATTTTTATAATCTTTTAAGTCTTCTCTAGTCATATCTTTTGTGCCCCTTTCTGTTTATTTTTTATATCTTCTCTTATTAATTCATCTTTTAAACTGTCTAGGATCTTATATGCTTCATTCAATTGTTGTTGATTATATTTTCTCTTGTCTAAGCTTATAAAATCTATATTTTCTAATTTGTTCATTATGTATCTTCCATCGTGTCTGTGTCTTACACTTGATCTTATTATCTTTATTTCTTGATTATATTGTCTTTTATACATTGTTGCTAATTGATTCTTGCTTAGTCCTGCTTTCCACTTCTGAATTATTTCTTTATCTTGCATACTACACCTCTTTAGATTCTCTTTAGAAACTCTTTAGATGTAGTATGCTCTTTTATTTATTTAATAATTCTTTTGCTTTATTTTCAAAATATTGTTTTACATCTTCTTTATTTTCCCAAACAATACCTTCTTCAAATATCTTTTCTCCCATTAAATCTATTATCTTGTCTTTTTCTTTTAGCATTACTTGTTCTTTTGTCATATGTTAGTCCTCCTCTAATTTTCTGCCACATTCAGGACAATAATTTATATTCATTTCTGCTATTCCATCTCCATAAGCTTGTATTTTTGTTTCTCCATGAATTTTTTTTATTTCTAAATCAACCCAACTACCTTGAACTTTATACACTTCATTGCTTTTTAATCTTTCACATATTTTACACTTTTTTATTTCATCCATCTTAATTCCTCTACTTTCTTATTATTTATCCTCTTTTCATTTTTTTATTTAAGAACTTTCTTTGATATTCTCTTACATTATTTTGTCTTTGTTTTTCTTTATTTCTATTTTTTATGAATCCATTATCATTTCCGTTCATTTTATTTTCTCCCTTCTAGTAGTTCTTGTAACATCTTGTTTAATACTACTATTGTATATTTATTAAATTCAATTTCCGCTTCTTCTTTGGCTGTTTTGCCCTTTAACATAGTTATATTTTCTATATCTAATATGTTTTTTTCATGATATTTTATTTCTTTTTCTATCTTGTCTTTTACTTTTTGAACTGGAATATAATCTATATATTGTATACATTTATTTTCTTTATATATTCCTTCTGGATTTTGTACATCATTTAAAATATCATATATAATTTGTGATATATAAAATCTTCCTTGATTGAATAAGTCTGGTTTTCTTTCTTTCACGATTAAGAACTTTTCAAATGCCAAGCTTTCCTGTACTTCTTTATATATTTTATTTTATTTTTCTTTTAATTCTTCATTCTCTTTTAATAAAACTTCGTTTATTCCCAATACTCCTTTATAATCTGATAAAAGTATTTGAATGCAATCTAAATCATATCTGCTATAATAATTATTGTAATCGTATGCTCTATTTACATATTCTAATCTGTCTATTGCTTCCTCAATATTTTCTTTCACTTAAAACACCTCGATTTCTTCTGTTTTTTCTATACTAGTAGTTTCACAAACTTTTAAATTAAAGAATGTAAATTCTTCTGTTCTATAATCTATTTTTAAGTCTACTTCACACATTGTTTGTTTCAAGCAGTCAAATATCCATAAAGGCAGTTTGATGTATTTAGGATAATTATGATACTTTGAAACATAATCATGTATTCTATTATTAACAATACATTGTAGTTCCAAATATTCAATACTATCTTTAGTTGTTCTTTTATTTATTTTTTCTTTCACTTAAAACACCTCCTAAAGCTTGTCTTTTTTGATATTCTGCTATTCCTAATTCTATAATTTGATTAACTATTTCTTCATCTAAGAAATCAATTCTTATATTTTTCTTTGGATATCTTTCTCTAAGATAATCTTTTATTACTTGTTTTGTATGTTCATCATCTTTTTTTACTATTTCTTTTATTACTCTTTCTGAAAAAGAAAACATTTCATTCTCTGTTTTTTCTTTCACTATGTATCACTCCTCCCATCTAATTTACTTTTAAAATAAGGTCGGTTTTCTGTGTTATAACACAAACTAGAATTAGGACATTCCATAGTTTTCTTTTTCACACACATTTCGCAACTCTTAATTTTTTCGAGTTTTATTATATCTACTAAATAACTTCCTATTGATTTTCCAAAACTCATATCTTATTTACTCCTTTACTACTAAATTTGCTTTGATTAAAACGGTAAATCACTGTCGTCATAATTATTTTCCCTAAAGAAGCTTTTTATTTTAGTTTTTACACTATAAAATAATCTATTGTACCATTTTTCAAAATATAAATTTTCTTCTACATCACTGTGTCCATATGCCCAATGTCCTAAATATTTTTCGCAATCTTTACAATAGACATCATATTCAACACAATAATAATTTTCATAATAACAATTTCTCTCTTCTTGTCTTTTATGTTTGCATTTAGACATATCTATTCTCCTCCTAATTTATATAAAGTAACATCATAATCTTCAAATACTTTTTCTATAATTTTATAAACCTTATTCCAATCTCCATTTGCTATACCACAACCTATTCCATAAGGTATTGCTATACTTAAATTATTATTTTCCGCCCACATTCTTATATATCTTAAGCTTTTTTCCATTGCTATATAATCTGTATCAAAGTTTGACTTTTGACTAAACATATTTGCTATTGTTTTTTCATAATCTCCATAAAATAATACTGTTCCACTTAATAAATCATAATTATTATCCAATTCCTTGCAATGTAATGAATAAAAATTTTCTAATCCTTTATAACGGTCGGCGAGTTGTCTAGCAACTCCACCTCCGCATTATTCCTTGTACGTTTACTTGATGAACTATTATATTTTCTGTGCAATCTAATATGTTTCCTTCTTTAATCGTTATCATCTTCTGCCTCCACAAACTTCTTGTTTTCTAGTTTGTAATATGTATTTTCTTTTATGATTTTTCCATCTATTTTCTTTGATTTAACACATATTGGTTTATATACATATGTTCTATATTTTGGACTATCTATCTTTTTGTATTCTGCTAATACTAAAATATCTCCTTTTATTCCTCTTGCTTTTCCGTAAATTCCTATATTGCAAACAACATTTTCTATTCCTTTATCATGTGCTATATTGCTATAATATCCTGAACTTGCTAATTGGCTGTAGTCTCCTGAACTTGCTAATTGGCTGTAGTCTCCTGAACTTGCTAATTTGCTGTTGTATCCTGAACTTGCTAATTGGCTGTTGTCTCCTGAACTTGCTAATTTGCTGTTGTATCCTGAACTTGCTAATTGGCTGTTGTCTCCTGAACTTGCTAATTGGCTGTTGTATCCTGAACTTGCTAATTGGCTGTAGTCTCCTGAACTTGCTAATTTGCTGT
>CAKPDN010000010.1 GCA_934149005.1 uncultured Clostridia bacterium
TTTGCCCATTCTTGTGTTATATCATCTAATGTTGCTTTTCCAAGTTTTTCTGTTTGTAATTCTGTTATTGCTAAGGTCAGATTTTCTTTCATTTCTGCTTTTATGTGTGCTTTTTTTGATTGATTTACCTTTGCTAATAATCCATTTTCTCCCCCTAATGTTCCTATTGCTACTCCTGCTAATATTAATAATATTATTATTGTGATTACTAGTGCTACTAATGTTATTCCTCTCATATCTTTCTTTGTCATTTTTTATCCTCCCTTTTTCTTTATATTTTCAAACGCCAAAAAGATAGCAATATTAGCATATATCTAATTTTGATATATGCATAATATTCCTATCTTTATATATATTTATTTTTTTATTTTTTAAATTACATGTGTGTGTGTGTGTGTGTGTGTGTACAGTTCCAATGCTTTCAGCTATTTTTAATATTTTACTCATTTTTCTTTTGTTCCTCCGATAATCTATCTCTTAATTTCCATTTACATTTTTATATTATCACACTAAAAGTTTCATTTCAAGTAAAATTTCAATTTTTATAAAAATTATTGTTACAATTCAGTAAGAAAATATATTAATTTATTCTATTAAATGTTGATATATTAATATTTTGCAGTAAAAGACCTATAGGTAGACCCCAGCTATGTTTTTTACAAAAAATATTAATATATCAACATTTATAGTAATTAGAATTTATATCTTACTAAACTGTAACAAATTTTGCTCAATTTTTTTAATGTTTGTATAAACTTTTAGTAGGAAAATTTAAGAAAAAACTAACATTCAAGAAGGTGTCTCTTATGTATTCAATTATACAAAAGATTTATGAAAAAAAAGGTGAAAGAATAGACAAAAAGTATGGTGTGAAAATGGAATAGATGAAACGAGCCAATTAAGAGCATTTACACAAAATGGTGGAAACATTTATCAAAAGATAATAGATATCTCAACACAGGAAAAAAGAAATAAAAAAATTGAAGCGTTAGAAAAAAGAATAAAAAGGTTTATTAAGTGAACCTTAAAATATAGAAAAATAAAGATAAAAATATAAATCGAATTAGGAAATCTCCGAAGTCATGAAATAAAAGAATTTTATGATTTTAAAGAAAAGTTTTCCTACTAAAAATTTATGCTATTTTTTTTCACAAAAATTGTTGAAATAGAATTAGATATTTGCTAAAATATAAATGTAAAAATTAAAGAAAAAGGAAGAATTACAAATGAGTAAAATCGCGGAAAGTATTGATTTTCTATATATATTGTAAAATTTGATTTTATAAAACATTTATACACGCATAAGACTATTTTTCTATATGCGTTTTTGTGATTGTCAAAATTACGCACATAGAAAAGTGGTCTTTTATGTTTAATTTAAAACAAATGAATAGAATGGAGTTTTGTTTATGAAAAAATCTATTATATTATCTTTATTGTTCCTAATATTATCTTTTTTTATAATAATTAGCATAATATTATTTAACAATAACATAATAATAAATAATTTAATTGATAGAGTTTATAAATTAGGTATGGAAGAAAACGATACCACATTACAATTAGAATCAAAAGAAAATAATTATGTATTATTGGTATTTGAAAACAATAATGGAATAAGGCAAATAACTGCACCTAACGGGCATGTAATATATGCTAATGGAAAGAAAAAAGTTACAATGGATTATAAAGTTGAAGAAAATATGACTTATAATTTTGAAACAATTAATATGTTAAATAATGTATCAAATAATAGTTTTATAACTCCTGTATCGCACATTGAAATAACAAGAAATAATATTAATGTTGATTTAAAAGATATTCAATCATACATAAATATTCATTTAAATCAAATTTTAATTGCTACTAATTTTATAAAGATTAGCACAGGAGAGAAAAATTATATCGACAGTAATTCAACCGAAATGTCAGAAGTATTTAATAATTGGAATTCGTTTGGAAATGGGCATTGGAGCTATCAATCATCTTCAAAAACTATATTAAATAGTGCAAACCAAGATAGATTTTCTGGATATTTTTATCCAGAAGGACAATTTGATGATATAGAATTAAGTTTTAATGCTATGACAACAGATAGCGATGATGATATGATTGGTGCTATGATTAGATTTAATCAAAATAATTCTTCCTCATATTCATCATATCTTTTCCTTTTAGATAGACATGATAATGGTGGTGGAGTAAGTAATGGTGCTTTTAATGGTATAAATAAAATAATAAATAAAAATTTGGCAGCAGCAGGCTATAATTATGGATGGAACTTAGGAAATTATCTTACTAAATTAGATGGTAATAATAATATAATATGGAAGAGAAATACATGGCAAAATTACAAACTAATAGCAAAAGGAACTACAATAAAAGCATATATAGATGAAATTTTAGTAGCAAGTGTCACAGATTCATCTATTCAAAGTGGTACATTGGGTTTTTTATCTTTAAGCCAAGCAGACACATATTTCAAAGATATTGTTATTAAAACCGAGAAATCATACACTTTATCTGAACTTGTTAAAAATATTGAATGGACTAATCATGATATAAATGTAGTAATAAATTTAAACAATGCAGTAGAAACTTCTCTCTCAGATAATAGTCTAATAAATTATTTTAATGATGGTAATATTCACTATATTGGAATTGGTAGTGATAGTAACAAATCTGATACTCAAAATTTTATAAATAACATTAACAATAGGGGGATATATTTAGAAAGTACAAATTATGATAATTATATGCAAAAGACAATTGAGTATTTATCAAATATTCTTTCTTATTAAATAACTTCTTTGTGTAATTTTTCATGTATATATTTCAATTTTTATAAAAATTATTGTTACAATTCAGTAAGAAAATATATTAATTTATTCTATTAGATGTTAATATATTAATATTTTGCAGTAAAAGACCTATAGGTAGACCACAGCTATGTTTTTTACAAAAAATATTAATATATCAACATTTATAGTAATTAGAATTTATATCTTACTAAACTGTAACAAATTTTGCTCAATTTTTTTAATATTAGTCTTGACAAATGTACTCAAAATGAGTTAAAATATAAAAGCGTTAGGAAAATGAACTAAATAGCCATGGTGGATGTAGCGCAGTTGGTTAGAGCGCCAGTTTGTGGCACTGGAGGCCGTGGGTTCGAGTCCCATCTTCCACCCCATTTAATTTAACGCACATAGATATAATAAACATTGGGCTGTAGCCAAGCGGTAAGGCACCAGACTTTGACTCTGGCATGCGCTAGTTCGAATCTAGCCAGCCCAGCCATAGAGTGAGATTTTTAAAATCTCACTTTTTTATTATAATAAATAAAAGGACTGATACAATGAATAATTATTTAGAAAAATTAGAATATAATAAAATTTTAGAAAAATTATCAACATATGCAATAACATATTTAGGAAAATCTTTATGTACAACATTAGTACCTTCTAATAATCAAGATGAAGTAAAAAAAATGTTGAGAGAAACCGAAGAATCTGTAAATCTTTTATACAGATGTAACACTCCTCCAATTTCTGAAATAGCTGATAATACAATTAATCTAAAAACAATTGAATCTTATGGTACACTTTCAATAAAATCTATTTTACAATTGGCTAATATACTAAAAATTTCAAAAGATTTAAAAAAATATTTTTATGTTGATTTTATTGATATTAATAAATTCGTTTGTTTAAATAATATTTTTTCTAAGTTATATTCAAATACTTCAATTACTGAAAAAATATCAAGTTGTATTATAGATGAAAATAATATTGATGATAGAGCATCAAAAGAATTATCAAATATAAGAAAAAAACAAAGAAATATTGAACAAGATATAAAATCAAAATTGAATACATTTCTTCATTCTTCAACATATTCTAAATATATTCAGGAAAATGTTGTTACAATAAGAAATGATAGATATGTAATCCCCGTAAAAGAAGAATACAGAAGTCAAATTAAAGGTTTTGTTCATGATATTTCAAGTTCTGGCTCTACTGTATTTATTGAACCAATCTCTGTTTTTGAATTAAATAACGAAATTGCTAATTTAAAAATTGCAGAAAATTTAGAAATTGAAAAAATACTACAAAATTTAAGTAAACTTTTTTATCCTTATGTTGAGGAAATCAAGATAGATATTGAATGTATTGGAATATTAGATTTTATATTTGCAAAAGCTAAATATTCTAAAAGTATTAATGGAATTACACCTTTAATTACTAATACTAAAGAAATTAAATTAATAAATGCAAAACATCCATTACTTGACCCAAATACTGCCATTCCTATATCACTAGAATTAGGAATAAGTTTTAACACTTTAGTAATTACTGGTCCAAATACAGGAGGAAAGACAGTAACTTTAAAAACAATTGGTCTTTTAACTGCAATGGCATGTAGCGGTCTTAATATCCCAGCTGAAGAAAAAACATCAATTTATGTATTTGATAAAATATTTGCTGATATAGGTGATGATCAAAGTATTTCAGATTCACTAAGCACTTTTTCATCACATATGAAAAATATTGTTGATATTGTAAATAATTCTAGTACAAACTCTTTAATTTTAGTTGATGAATTAGGATCTGGTACTGACCCAATTGAGGGTGCTTCACTTGCTATTAGTATTTTAGATTATTTTAAAAGCAATAACAGTTTAACAGTTGCCACAACTCACTATCAAGAACTAAAAAAATATGCTTTAGTAACAGATAAATTTGAAAATGCATCTGTTGAATTTGATATAGAAACACTTTCTCCTACATATCACCTTTTAATTGGCGTTCCAGGAAAAAGTAACGCTTTTGAAATTAGTAAAAAACTTGGACTTTCAGAAAATATTATTAATACAGCAAAATTGAATTTAAATAAAAAAGATGTTGATTTTGAAGAATTACTAAAAAATATTTATGATAATAAATCTGCAATAGAAAATGAGAAAATCGAGATTTCAAAAAAATTAGAAGATATTTCTTTATTAAAAAAGTCACTAGAAAAAGATAATTCTAAATTATTAGAGCAAGAATTAGAAATTATTAATAGTGCAAAAATAAAGGCTAGAAATATTTTATTAGATGCCAAAGAAGAAGCTTCTTTAATTATTTCTAAAATGAATAATTCTGTTAATTCCAATAATGAATTGAATAATTTAAGGAATCAATTAAATGCTGATATTAAAAATATTTCTATTACTTCTATTGATACAAATAAAACTTTTTCAAATAACTTAATAGATGCAAAAGATATTAAACCTAATACAGAAGTTTTTGTAACAACATTAAGACAAAATGGAATCATTTTATCTAATATTTCTAAGTCTAATGAAGTTCAAGTTCAAATTGGAAGTATAAAAACGAATATAAACATAAAATATTTAGAAAAAATCAAAAATTCTAATAAAAAAACTAATTCAACTGCAACTTACAGTTCCATTTCTAAAACTAGAACTGCTAAATCTGAAATAAATGTAATTGGACTTAATATTGATGAGGCAATCTTTGTTATTGATAAATTTTTAGATGATTGCTATTTAGCAAAGCTTCAAACCATACGTATTGTTCATGGAAAAGGTACTGGAAAATTGCGTGAAGGTATCCATAAATTTTTAAAAACTAATCCTCATGTTAAATCTTTTAGAATTGGCTCTTTTGGTGAAGGTGAAATGGGGGTTACTATTGTTGAATTAAACTAAAACAAAGGGCGTAGATATTAATCTTACGCCCTTTGTTTTGCTATTTAATTCCAAGTGCTTCTTTAGCTCTTGTTTGTTTAGATTCATTTGTTTCAACAAATCCATTACTCTTTAAATGCTTGCTTAAATACCAAAGTGATATATCATCCCCTTCTTTCAGCTCACATTCCAGCATCATTCCATATTTCTTTTTATCTCCATACTCATATACAGAAAAATCACATGCAATTTCAATTAAACTTTCATGTATCTGTACTAAACTCTTGTATCTATCTGTTGTAATTTTCACTCCTTCTGTAACTTTTATTTTTTCAATGTTGTAACCTTTTGAAATAAACATCTCCGTTACAAGTTCTAAAAATTCTTCTCGACTTTGGCAGTGATATTTATTTTCATGTCTCTTTGTTATTGTAGTTCCATCATCCGCTGGAGTTTTTACATAATAATAATCCTCATTTCCTGTTACTCTGTGCCTCATAGCTACACCTTTAGGCAATTTGGTTAATGGTTCAAAATATAAATCATGATTCTCTATTTTGTTCCATTCAGATAAATCTTTAATTTCCAGTCCTGGTATATTTTTCAAGATACTAGATATTATATTACAACTATCTTCTTTTGACTTAAATTCCATTTTGTTGAAAATAAACTTTTTTTCAATTTCAACTGGATTGTCTAAAAATAATGCTCTAATATCATTTATCTCATTTTCTTCCAATCCATAAACAGGATCTAAGTCAACCATAACATAGCCAAAATTAATAGATATATCTCTTATTACAATGCTTACATCCATAATATCTTTTATTATTCCATCATTGTCTTTGATATAGACCTTATTCTTGTTTGGATCATAAATATTAACTTTACGAGTTGTAGCTTTTATAACATCCTTTTTTGATGTACATTTTTCCAGCCTTTTAAGAAAATATTCATATTCTTTAATATCTTCAAACTTTTTAAACATGATATTTTCTCTACTACCTTCAAGAATTATCTTTGCCAGTCTATATTTCTTGCTATCGAATTCCTCAGGGTTACGAATAACTTTTTTTAAGTCAGAAAATATCTCATACTCTGAACATTCAACAAGTTCTTCTTCTCCCCAACCTGAAATATCCTTATATTTTCCAATAGCAAGTTGCAACAAAATTGCATCTTCTGAATAATAAATGCTTGAGTACTGATTGAATCTCATCAATAACATATCCTCAATTAATGGAACTGCATCTTTCTCAAATCCAACAGTAGGCGAATCATTGAGTAAGACTATAGTAATATATCTAAAAATTTCCCTATAATCCACTTTTTCTCCCAAAACATTGAATCTGTCTGATACTATATACTCCATTCTGTCGCAGTCAATTGAACCAATCAATAAACTTTTGAATACAAATAGAATATCTAACTTATCTTCCATCTTGAAACTTTTACCCTGTTTCTTAATATCAATGTTATCTTTGTATATTTCTATAACCTTTGAAACAATATCATATCCAAAAATCTCATTGATCTGTCCTGCACATTCCTCAAAATATTCAATTGTTCGTTGTTCATGTGTTTTCATATTCCTATCTTCTAATGAATGAGAAAATGCCACATGTCCTAAATCGTGTCCAAGTGCAGCCAACAACAGTGTTTCCCTATCTGTTTGAGCTATTTCAAAATACTTTAAGAATTTTTCTTCACACACCTCCATCAACTTTGATGTTAAATACATTACTCCTATCGAATGCATAAGTCTAGTATGCTTAGCATTTAATACTTCTGTAGAAAATGTCTGTGTTCCTAATTGGCTTTTAAAAGCCAATTCTCTAAAGTACTTTAAATCTAGTACCTTACAAAATTTTTCCTCTATCCGGATTTTTCCAAATATAGGATGGATAACTATTCTTTCTTTTTTTCTTAGCATAATTGTTTGCCTCCTTATGAAATGATTTTTTTACAACTTTTTGCATTTTCTATTATATTCCATTTTGTTATTTATGTCAATTAGATTATATACATTATGTTATTATCAAAAAAATACTTATTACAGTTCAATAAGAAAATATATCAATATTATAGTAATTATAATTTATATCTTACTGAACTGTAACAAGTACTTTTTCATTTTCACTTCAATTCTATTTCTATTTTTTTGTTTTCTTTTAATTCTATTTTTCTATATGTAATTCCACAACTATCAAATAATCTTCTTGATGCAATATTATTTTCAGAAGTTGCATATTTATCAGATAAATAAATTACCTCTTTAATTCCAGATTGAATAATAATTTTTGCACATTCATTACAAGGAAATAAATCCACATATATTTTTGAATTTTCCAAATCTTTTTTACTGCCTCTATAATTTAAAATAGCATTTAATTCTGCATGACATACATATGGATATTTTGTGTCTAAATTTTTGCCTTCTCTTGCCCATGGAAATTTATCATCACTAAATCCATTCGGAGCTCCATTATATCCTATCGATAAAATTCTATTATCATTACTTACTATACACGCACCTACTTGTGTTGATGGATCTTTACTTCTCATTGCTGATAATTTTGCAATTGCCATAAAATATTCTTCCCAATTTATATAGTTTTCTCTTTTTTTATTTACATCTCCGCTCATATAAAAAGTCTCCTTTTCTATTTTATATCAATCCATTTTATTTATTTTTAATATACTCTAAAAAGAATTACTTTGTCAAGTAATTCTCATCACAAAATTCAACATATATAATAATTTAAGTTACAATGCTTTTATTTTTATACAATATACATTATTTCATTATTAGGAAAATACTTTTTCATCTGCTCTCTTAAAAATTTTTCGCCATCTTCTCTATATTGATTTTTATACATATACTTACCTTTTCCTCTTCCTGTCATTAATTCTTTATTATACAAATTTATTGCATTTGGAAAAGCTTCTTCATTAATTTTTGTATGGACAAAACTATATGTCATAAAAATAATCTCAAAAAATACATCCTTTTTAACCTTTTCTGTTAATCCTTCTTCCAACTGTTTTATTAATTCAGAATACAACTCTTTCCAATTTTCAACCATAATTACTGGTGCTATTAAAATACCAATATTATATCCCGCTTCTTTTAACTTGTTTATAGCCTCTATTCTTCCATTTAGCCTTGAAGTCCCAAATTCAACTCTATTAATAATTAATTCCGGATTAACACTCATTCTAACAGTGACTTTTCCTTGATGGTCAACATTTAAAATATCATCTACCATATCAAATTTTGTTGGAAATGTGAGATGTCCTTTGGAAGAATTTTTAAAATTTTCTATTGTCCATATCAGATTTTCTGTAATTGTATTTTCTAAAATCAAATCACTATTACTACCAATTTCAAATGTTAAATCTTTTTCTGATTTTTTTGATACTTTTATTATTTTATCTAGCATTTGTTCTCTATTTACAAATAATCTTAAATACGCACATTTATTATAATTGCATACTAAATAACAGTACATGCATGCTGCTGTACACCCTGATGATGTATATGGTACTAAATAGTCTGATGTTTTGTGATTTTCTACAAATTTGTGTGTCTTTCTAACTCCTATTATTAAATTTCTTTTCATATCCATAAATTCTTTGTTTTGCTTTTTTCTCATTTCTTCTATATTGTTGTGATTTTCTATTTCTACTTTTGGTACTTCTTTGTATTTTTCTAATAATTGCTTTCCTAATTTATAATTTGCAATTTCTTTCTCAAAATAAATAGCTTTAGGTTTAAACATAATTATCTCCATTTCAATCATTATTATTTTAACCTAAAGCTTTTATTTTATTATTTATTTTTAATCATTTTTTATTACATAAATATATTATTTTCTAACATAAGTAACATATTCATAATCAAAATCATTAACACCATCAGATGGGCCTTGTTCTTTTTCAACTTCTTTCCATTCATTTTCATTAATTCTTGGAAATAAAGCATCTCCTTCAAAGTCTTTGTCTATTTGTGTAACGTACATTTTTTGGCAATATGGCATTAACAAATTATAAATAATTGCACCACCAATTACAAAATGTTCTTCTTCATCATCCATATATGGTTGTAATTCTAACAAAGAATGAACAACTTTTACATAGTCTGAATCTATATTAAAATCAGGATTTCTACTTAATATGATATGCATTCTATCTGGAAGAATTCCTCCTAATGATTCAAATGTTTTTCTTCCCATTATTATTGTATTCCCTGTTGTTTTTTCTTTGAATCTTTTTAAATCATCTGGCAATTTCCAAAGCATACTATTATCTTTTCCTATTATATTATTTTTTGCTTTTGCTACTATTATACTTAACATTTCTTTTGCTCCCTTAAATTATAATATTGTGACTTAGGAAATACCTAAGCCACATAAATTCAAAACTCAATTACATTAAATAGCAACTGGAATTTTTCCAAGTTTGATTTCTTTATTGTAATCATAATCTTGAATTTCAAAATCTTCTACCTTAAATTCATAGAAGTCTTTTGTTGGATTATTAATGACTAATTTTGGACTACATTCTACTGGTTCTGCTTCAATCAATTTTCTTATTAATGGCACATGTCTATCATAAATATGACAGTCTCCAATATTATGTGTTAAAGTTCCAACTTCAAATCCTGAAACCTGTGCAAACATACATAATAATGCTGCATACTGCATTGTGTTCCAGCCATTTGCTGTCAACATATCTTGTGAACGTTGATTTAAGATAAGATGAAGTTTTCCACCTTTTACCAACCATTGTGTAGAATATGCACAAGGTTCTAAGTTCATATCTTTTAATTCAGCATGATTAAATAAATTTGTCATTATTCTACGACTTGCAGGATCATTTTTTAACAAATACAAAACATGATCAACCTGATCCATCTTCTGAATTCCTTCTTTTGTTTTGAATTCATACTTCTGTGCAAGCTGATATCCATATGCTTTTCCAATTGTTCCATCTTCACCAGCCCACTGATCCCAAATATGTGAATTCAACTCACTTACCTTATTTGATTTTTTCTGCCAAATCCACAAAATTTCGTCAATTGCTCTTTTTACAGTTTGACTGTTGTTTCTTAATGTTATCATTGGAAATTCTTTTCCAACATCATATACATTTTGAACTCCAACAATTGAAATATAATTTGCTTCTGAACCATCTTCCCATCTAGTTCTTACACCAGTTCCTTCTGAAGAATATCCTTCTTCTAGAATTCTTTTACAAGTTTCTTTAAAATGTCTGTCTGCTTCTGTCATTTTAAATCCTCCTTTATATATATGCTTTCTTTAGTTACAACCTAATTATAACATACCAAATTTCATTTTTCTACATTTTTTTAATATTTTCATTGATTTCCATTTTAGCAATTAAATTTTAATAACTTTAGAACTATAGTACTTACTCAAAATCAACTAAAATTCCCAATTTGGTACATACTCTTCTTCATGTTCACCCAGTTCCTGAATATACCCATTTTCCAAATCAAGTCTGTACAAATAATTTTCAATTTGTTCATACTCTTCTTTCGTCAATTTTCTACTTATATCATCAATCTCTTTAGCCTTATATGTAGGAAAATATTGAGCCATAACACTAACATAAACATCATGCATATTTTCATTTATCCATTTTAAAACTCTTCTAGAATTCAATATATGATTGGGTAAAACTAAATGTCTTATAATCATACCTTTTTGCATAATACCATCATCATTAAAAATAACTTTTCCTGTCTGCCTATACATCTCCATCAAAGCCCCTGTTACAATTTCAAAATAATTATCCACTTTAGATAATCTTTTTCCCAAATCATTATCTGAATACTTAAAATCTGGCAAATAAATATCAATATATCCATCTAACATTTTCAAAGTTTCAACTTTTTCATATCCATTTGTATTATAAACTATTGGCAATTTCAATCCATGTCCACGTGCTATTTTAATTGCCTCAATAATTTGTGGCACATAACTTGTAGGTGTTACCAAATTAATATTTTCAACATCTTTTTCTTGTTGTTTAATAAAAATATCTGCCAATTCTTCTATTGTTATCTCTTTTCCCCTACCCTGTTGACTGATTTCATAATTTTGGCAGAATACACAATTCATATTACAATTTGAAAAAAAGACTGTTCCTGAGCCTTTTTTTCCACTTATACATGGTTCCTCAAAATTATGTGTTGAATATAATGCTATTTTTACAGTATCTTTTGACTTACATCTTCCAACTTGTCCTTCTAATCTATTTATCTCACAATTATGTGGACAAATCCTACATTTTTCTAACATTTCTAGCCTCTCTGAGACAGTTGGGACAGTCCAATTTTGTCTCATATTTTTGTCGAAATTTGTCTTATTTAGATTATTCGACTTTTTTCTACTTTTTTATGAGACAAAATTGGACTGTCCCAACTGTCTCATTTCACATTTTCTACAAATAATTTTTCTTCTGTATTGCTAATTAGTTTTACTGTTTTTGTAGTAAACTTATCAATATTTTCCTTTACAACTTCAATTACTCGTGTTTCATTTTCATTACTTTTAATTATTGCAATTGTTTCTTGATTTAAGTTTTTTATATATATATCGTAAATTTCATTTTCATCTTCTATTGTCATTGCATTTTCATAATCTTCTAAATATTCAACAAGTTCTACTTCATATTCATTTTTAGTTTTATTTATTTTTTTTATGTAAAACATATCATCTTGTGTATCTAATCCAATTCCTGTTGTTATATATTTTCCATAATTTTCATCATAATATATATATTCAGTACCTTCTTTTGGAAATTGCTTTTTTAATTTTTCTCCGAATATTTCTATTGCTTTTTCCTGAATTTGATTATAGTCTAATTCGTACTCTTCTAAATTTTTTTTTACAACTTCCCATACCCATAAATCTGGTGCATTATTAATGTCATCAAATTTGGGTAATGCTTCTTTTGTTATTTCTTGCCACATATATATTTTGGATATATAATCTTCTATTTTTTGAACTTCTGAAACAGTTATACTATTTTGATTTATATTTTTTTTATATATATACATTCCAATAAAGATTACTAATAGTATACATATTATAGCTAATAATTTTTTCATCAGCTTCATCTCCTAGATTATTGTTTAACCTCTACTTTTTCCTCTACTCCTGTTGCAATAACTGTTACTTGTACTTGTTCTCCCATATCTTCATCTATTACAGTTCCAAATATAATATTTGCATCTTCACTTACTTTTTCATTTATTAATGATATAGCACTATTTATTTCCATAAGACTTAATTCATTATTTCCTTTTACATTAAATATTACACCTTTTGCTCCATTTATTTTACTTTCAGTTAATGGATTTTCTATTGCTTGTCTTACTGCTTCTTCTACCTTTTTCTCACCTGATGCTCTTCCTATTCCCATATAAGCTTTTCCTCTATAATTCATTGTTGTTTTTATATCAGCAAAATCTATATTAACTTCTCCCACTGATGTTAATAAATCTGTTATACTTGTGATTCCTTGTTCTAATATATCATCTGCTAATGAGAATGCATTATTTAATGTTACTTTTGAATCTGTTATTTTTAAAAGATTGTCATTTAAAACAACTATTAAGTCATCAACATTATTTTTTAATCTTTCTGTTCCTTTTTCTGCTCTTAGTTTCCTTGCTTTTCCTTCAAATGCAAATGGTTTTGTAACTATTCCTATTGTTAATATTCCCATTTCTTTGGCAATTTCTGCTACAATTGGTGCTGCTCCTGTTCCAGTTCCTCCACCCATTCCAGCTGTTATAAATACTAAGTCTGCTCCGCTTAATATTTCCTTTATTTCTTCTTTATTTTCTATTGCTGCTCTTTCTCCTACAATTTCATTAGCTCCTGCTCCTAGTCCTCTTGTTGTTTGTACTCCTATTTGTAAAATATTACTTGTTCTTGATCTTCTTAAAATTCCTGTTTCTGTATTTATCATATAGAATGATACACCTTGTACATTATCTTCTATCATTCTTGTTATTGCATTATTTCCTGCTCCACCTACTCCTATTACTTTTATTTTTAATATTTTGTCTAAATCTCTAATATCATTCATTATTCAACTTCCTCCTTGATATTCTTTTTGTTTCGATTGTTTCCTATTATATATAAAAAAAGTCAAAAAAACAACTATTTTTTTGACTTTTTTTCTTGTAATCGTTACAGTAAGAAAATATATTAATATATTAACATTTATAGTAATTAGAATTTATATCTTACTGAACTTTAACTTGTAATCTCTTTTTTATTTCTTCTGAAGAATCTAACCTTAAAACCTCATTAGATAATTTCTTACAATCCGTAAAATCCATCTTTCTTATTAATTCTCTCACTGGTAAAATTTTATTTGCATTCATAGAAAATTCATCTAAACCTAACCCTATTAAAATAGGAATAAACATCAAATCTGCTGCTGCTTCTCCACACATTCCACATGATATATTATTTTTATGTGCTCCATCTATAGCAAACTTAATTAACCTTATTACAGCAGGGTGAAAATGAGTATACAAATTTGCTACCTTTTCATTTCCCCTTTCTACCGCTAGAGTATATTGAATTAAATCATTTGTCCCTATACTAAAAAAATCACATTCTTTAGCTAATTCTTCTGCTATTAGAGCCGCTGATGGTATTTCTATCATAATTCCAATTTGTATATTTTCATTAAATGGAATATTTTTTAACTTTAATTCATATTTTACTTCCTGAATAATTTTTTTAGCCTCTCTCAATTCCTCCATTGAAGAAATCATTGGTAGCATAATTGCTAAATTTCCATATACACTAGCTGCCAAAATTGCTCTTAATTGTACTTTAAATAGTGCTATATTATCTAAAAAAATTCTAATCGCCCTGTATCCTAGAAAAGGATTTTCTTCTTTGGGCAATTTCATATATTTCAAATTTTTATCTCCGCCAATATCTAATGTTCTAATAATTATTTTTTTATTTTGAAGCCTTTGTGCTACTTTTTTATATGCTTCAAATTGTTCCTTTTCTGTTGGAAAATCATCAGAATTCATATAAAGAAATTCACTTCTTAATAAACCTACTCCTTCTGCAGTATTATCAATTACTAAATCTATATCTTTAGGTCCACCTATATTTGCAAAAAGTTCTACACTATGTCCATCTTTTGTAACAGATATTTTATTTTTATATCTTTCTAATCCTTCCTTTTTCAGCTTTAAACTCTCTTTTATTTTTTCTAATTTTTCAAATTCTTCTTTAGAAGGATTTATAAAAATTTCTCCTGTTTCTCCATTAATAGCTATAAAATCATTTTTATTTATTTGTTGTAATATTTGCTTAATACCTATAATTACTGGAATTTCATGAATTCTCGCCATAATAGCCATATGTGAATTTGTTCCGCCTAATTCAGTAACAATTCCAGATATGTTTTTTAAATCTAATTTGGCTGTATCTGATGTTGTCAATTCTTTTATAACAAGAATACTATTTTTTGGTAATTTTGATAAATTAACTTCATTTTTATTAAGCATCTTACATAATATTTTTTTCTTCATATCTGCTATGTCTGCACTTCTTGCTGCCATATAAGGATCTTCCATTTCTTCAAACATTTTTATTATTGAATCAAATCCCTTCTCTGTTGCATATTCTGCATTACACTTTTCTTGTTCAATAATTTTAATTGTTTCTTGTATTAATGTTTCATCCTTCAAAATTATTAAATAAGCTTGCATAATTTCTCTTTCAGTTCCAGTTAATTTATTTATCAATTCCTCAGTTTCATTTTCTACTAATTTGAGTGCATTATAAAATTTTCTTTTTTCTTTTTCTATATCTTCTATTTTGATTTTTTCAATTTTAATATCATCATCTTCTAAAATCACAACTTTGCCCAGTCCTATACCATCAGAAATTCCTTTTCCTTTTAACATGTTTTCTCCTTCTTTCTATTCTCTTAATTGATTTTCAAAAACAAGTTTTAATTCTTCCAAAGCTTTCTTTTCTTTTTCGCCATCACATACAATTTCCAATTCTGTTTTAGATTTAATCCCTGCTGACATAATCATAAGAGGAGATTTTGCATTAATCATTTTTCCATTTACAATCAAATTAACATTACATGGATATTTCATAGCTATTTTTGAAATTTCTGTTGCAGGTCTTGCATGTAGCCCCGTTTCATTTTTTATAACAAAAGTCTCTTTTACCATAATCACTCTTTCCTTTCCCATACATTTTTTTTAAGTGCAGCCATAATACCCATAGCAACAAAAGAGCCGACTATTAATGCCACTACATACCAGAACCAGTTACCAATCAAAGGTAGAACAAAAATTCCTCCATGTGGAGCCATCAAAGTACAATTAAAAGCCATAGATAATCCACCTGATATTGCTGATCCGATTATACATGCTAGCAAAACTCGAATAGGATCTGATGAGGCAAATGGTATTGCACCTTCAGAAATAAATGAAAATCCCATAACATAGTTTAATAATCCTGCTTGTCTTTCTTTTTGTGGTAACTTTTTAGGAAAAAATGTAGCAAGTAAAGCTATAGCAAGTGGAGCCACCATGCCTCCAATCATAACTGCTGCCATAATTTCATAATGCCCTTCTGCTAACATTCCTGTTCCAAAAGTATATGCAGCTTTATTTACTGGTCCACCTAAGTCAACAGACATCATTCCTGCTAAAATAGCTCCTAAGATTATTTTATTAACCTCACTTAAAGAAGAAAGAAAATTATTTAAACCTGTATTTATTCCTGATACAAATGGATTAATTAATAGCATAATAACTCCTATTAGAAGCAATCCTATTACTGGATAAATCAAAATGGTTCTAATACCTTCTAAGCTTTTTGGCATAAAACTAAATAATTTTTTCAAGAATACAACTACATATCCACCTATAAATCCTGCTAACAATGCACCTAAAAATCCCGAACTAACTAATAATTCTTCTGGATTACTAAATGATGTAAAAGTTGTTCCAGATTTAGCTATTGCTCCACCAACAAATCCAACTACTAATCCTGGTCTATCTGCAATACTCATTGCAATATATCCAGACAAAATTAAAAGCATAAAATCAAAAGCCATACCGCCAATGGTCTTAAAAAATGCTGCAACCGGTGTATTCATTCCAAAGTTGGAAGGATTTATAGAATAATCATCTAGTAAAAACGAAATTGCTATTAAAATTCCACCACCTACTACAAATGGTAACATATGTGTTACTCCATTCATTAAATGCTTATATATACCTCTTCTTTGTTTTAAATTTTTATTATTTTCCCTTTCATTTGAAGTATGATGATAAATTGGAATTTCATTTGTATTTTTTAAAGATTTTTCTATCAATTCTTTTGGTTTACGAATTCCATCTGTTACACTAGCTCTGAGAACTCTTTTTCCATCAAATCTTGATAAATCTACATTAACATCAGATGCAATAATAATTGCTTTAGCCTTTTTTATTTCTTCATCTGTAAGTATATTTTGTGCACCCGATTGTCCCTGAGTTTCTATTTTTATTTTATTTCCTAATTTTTTTGCCATTTGCTCTAGTCCCTCTGCTGCCATATAAGTATGAGCAATTCCTGTTGGACAAGATGTAATTCCTAATAACTCATAATCTTCTTTATTTGATATTTGATTACTATCTTTTCCATTTTTAGTATCCATTTTTTCTTTTTCGGCTTGATCAATTATATTTAGAAACTCATCTTTAGATTTTGCATTTAATAACTCTTTTCTAAATTTTTCATCCATTAATAAAGTAGATACACGGCTTAAAACTTCTAAATGTATATTATCCTTAGTATTTGGTGCTGCTATCAAAAATAATAATTTAACAGGCTTTCCATCTAGTGATTCAAAATTCACTCCATTTGGTATTACCATTGCAGAAAGACCTGGTTTTGAAATACTATTTCCTTTTCCATGAGGTATTGCTATTTCTTCTCCTATCCCTGTAGAACCTTGTTTTTCTCTTTCAATTACTAATTTAAAATAATCATCTTTATCAATAATATTTCCATTATTCACCATTAATTCTACTGCTTTTTTTAATATTTCTTCTTTACTTGAAGCTTCTACATTTAAATCAATAGAATCTTTTTTTAACAATTCTGTAATTTTCATATTAATCTAATTCCTTTCTTAAGGTACTAATTTGATTGAAAAATCATAATTTTTTACTAATTACTTACACATATTAATTATTGCATTTTGTCTAAAAATTTATAAATTTCCTCTTTATTTGCTAGAAATATAGAATTCACAGTTGCAGTAGCTGCTGCTATTCCCATTTTAAGAGCATTTTCATAATTATGAAATAATTCATATCCTGCTACAAATCCTGCTACCATTGAATCACCTGCACCTACAGTATTTACTATCTTTTTCTCATTTAATGATTTCCTTTTATAGTAATACCCATCTTCATCTATAAATACAGTTCCTATACTTCCTAAAGAAACTAATACATTTTTAGCACCTTTCTTCTGTAATTTCTTTGCATATTTAATTGCTTCATCTTGATTTGATATTTTAACATTAAAAATTTCTTCTAATTCTTCTTGATTCGGTTTAATTAAAAAGGGATTATATTTTAGTGTTTTTAATAACAAGTCTCCTGTTGCATCAATAATAATTTTTACATTTTTATTTTCTATTTTTTTACATATATTTTCATATACATCAATTTTTATTCCCTTTGGAATACTACCTGATAATATTAGTGTATCTCCTTCTTTTATTTCTCCTATTTTTTTATATAATAATTCAGTGTATTTTTCATTTATTAGTGGCCCTTTGCTATTTATTGCAGTTTCTTTATCTGGCTCTAAAATTTTTACATTTATTCTTGAATTATCATTTTCTATTTTTATAAAATCAGTTTTTATTCCATATTCTCTTACTTTTCTTTCAATTTCATTCCCCACAAAACCTGATATAAATCCTAATGCCGTTGAATCAATATCTAATTCTTTTAATATAATTGAAACATTAATTCCTTTTCCTCCAGGTAATATATATTCTTCTTCACTTCTATTAATTTGACCTTTTTGAAAATTTCGTTGTTTTATTACATAATCTAATGCAGGATTAAATGTTATTGTGTAAATCAATTTTTTCTCCCTTCATGCATTTAATTTATTCATTATTATTTTAAAATTTAATTTTGAAATTTTATAACTCTTATTTAAAATATTTCCAAAAATAAAAAGAATATTCATTTAAGAATATTCTTTTTATTTTTTATGATTTATTTGCAAAGATTATAGTTACTATTTTGTTTTGCTAGATATTTTTTTACTCATATTTTCTTGTTTGTATATTAAGTGAAAATAAAAACAAGTTTCCTTGTTTTTATGATGGCGTTGATTTAGTAACAGTATATATTTTCTAATTTGCAATTTTATGTAAAATATTGTATAATAAAGGTATAATTCTAAATAGAATTGTAAAAATATTAACTTATATTACATGGAGGTAATAAAAATGGAGGAACGGAAAAAAATAACATCAATTTTTAAACCTAATGATCCAGAAAAACTTGTAGTCTTTCATGCAGCTAGCCTACAAAATGAAATAAGGTTCTATCTTAATAGTACACAATACGTTGCAGCTGTTGAAAGTGAGGAAGGTTGTGTAGTTAGTTTAAAAGAAGAAAACGAATGCAACAAAAAAAGCAAACTTTCTATAACTAGAGAAAATTTAAAAGAATTCATAAAACTTTTTTCCATAATTTTAGGAGTTTCACTCTTAGTTTTTATTAGCCTATTTTATCTAAGCAAAATAATAGACAACATTTTAATATTTCTAATTATTATGAATATTATATGTTTCATAATTAAAATTCTATGTGTTGTTATAATGGAAAACATTGTAGATACTCCTGAAATAAAAAGCAAGCATTCTGCTGAACATATGATGACAAATTTCCTTCAAATTAATAAAAGACTACCTATGAGCATTGAGGAAGTAAAAAAATCCTCAAGATTTTCTCCAGAATGTGGTAGTAGAGAACTAATTAAAGGATTTTCAGAAAGCCTTATTCAAGGCATAGTCGCAAGTATTTTTACAGTCATTGTTAGCGTAATTGTATCTCATTTTTCTTCTAACTCTCTAACAAATGTAATTGTGGTTTTATCTACTTACTATCTTGTACAGTTTGTGGTTGGAATAACAATTACAAAGTATGGTGCATTAAACTTTATAATTAAGCCCATAAAAAAAGTATTAACAAATATTACTCAATGTGCTAATACAACTAGTAAAGTTAAAGATAGAGATATTCTTTTGGCATATTGTGCTGCGAAACGGTGGTTACAAATAGCTTATCCTGAGTTCTATAATAAAGATGAGGATATTTTCTGGAAAAAATATTTAAAAGTTAATAATCATAATTGTTAAACTAACAATTATATAAAGTACAGTCTTTGTTAAAACATTGACTGTACTTTATTTTTATATAACATTTTAAAAGTGTTTATCATATATCATAGATATTGCAATTTTAAAGTGTTAGATGCATAATATGCAATCGCAATTCATAATCCAGTATTTTCTTTTTCTTTATTAGATTTAAAATCCATATTTCCGCTCCTTATTGGAACTTTTGTTCGGATATAGAGTAAAAATAAAAACAAGTTTCCTTGTTTTTATGGTGCCGTTGACGTAGTTATCTACAACTTTTTCGGCTCTCTAACGATTGATACAAATATCAATCAATTTATTAAAGTATATCACAATTTTTGTAAATTGCAATAAGATTATAACAACTTTATACTATTACATAAAATTTATATATTCAATTCATATTTTATCTCATCTAATAATTGATTAAATATTATTTGTCTATTTTCAGATGTATCAATACATTTTATATTATATATTTTACAATCACTTATGATTTTCTTTTCTATATCTTTATAAAAGTTAAAGTGATTTAATAATTCCTCATCTGACCTTCTAGTAGTCCATTCTTCTTTTGAATCAAATTTCCTACAATTTTCTAGAATCTGTTTAGAAGATAATTTTTCAGTTACAAAATAATAAACAATCATATCTTTTAAATCAAAATATTTAGATAAATCTTCGGGCAAGATAGAATCTCCATTTATAATAAAACCTAGTTCTTTTCCATTTTTATTAATATTCTTTTGTATAAGCAAATTCAAAAATTCAGGCAGTCTATTTTCTTTTAAATTATCATGAATAAATCCAATTGGAACATTTGGTACAGTTCTTTGTAATGCAGAAATAATTGTGTCAACTTCTATAATTTGATAATTATTAAATTCTTTTTGTATCATTTTTGAAAAAGTAGTCTTACCAGTTCTACATATCCCAAGTATCATTATATTTTTCATAGTTGCTCTCCTTTACTCATTTTTACTGCTTGTTTTAACAATTCTTCTAATGAATTTATTGGATTTCTATTATATTCTAAATTGTATAACCAATCCAAATAATGTGTTCTATAAGCACCATCTGGTCTACCATATATGCATTTTTTACTTTTTAGCCAATAACCAAATTCCACATTTGTAGTTAATCCTAGCATTGATGGAAATTTTCTTGGTACCCAAAATAATATTACACTTGAATTGATATAACAATCTCTTTCCCAAGACACTTGTTCATCTTTTGTTTTAAATACTGGTATTTTGTCTTTTAGTTCAGGTACATATACAATCCCATCATAACCAATATTTTGTAATATATCTAAAGCTTCTTTTCTCCAACTAGTTACTTTATTATTTCTAGGAGTTGGTCCGCATAATGATATTGCTTTGTTACTTTTTTCAATTTTATCACCATAATATTTTACTTTCATATATACCTCACTTCGTAATTTTTGAAAATAAGTCATCATATATTTTATTACTATTAAGCCTTTGAACAAATTTTATTTTATGTCTAAATTTTGTTAATTTAAATGATGTATCCTCTTTTATTCTAGGACAACTTATTTCCATTGTTTCAAACCATTCTTTATTAATCATATATGCTACAGTACTAATATCCCATATAACTCTTCTTATTTTTTCAGTACCATAATCATCTGTAAATATATCACAAAAATAATTACACAATTCGTTAGCATTTCTTATTCTACTTTCTAATTCATATTTTGAAATCATTAGTCCATAGCTTACTGGATAAGTAGGAATTATAGTTAGTTTTACTTTACTATCCAATACATATCTAACCGCTTTAACGTCTTGTCTAAAATTAAAATCATTATTTTTCATAAATAAAAAATTAGTACCTAGCCAAATTACTTCTATTTTGTTTATTATTGATGGTTCTTTTTTTATTGCTAATGCAATATTAGTTATACATCCTATACTTAAAATATATATTTTATCATTCTTTTTGGCTATTTGTATTATCTTATTAACAGCATCATTTGTTTGGTTTGAATCGTTTGTAAAATATTCTGTAGCTCCTTTAAATATTATCTCATCATTTTCTTCATTGCACATTTTAAATATTTTCTTGGCTACTTCATAACTTTTATCAATTGATGTTTTGGTATTATATTTACCTTTTGTAAATGGTGCAATTGTAACTGCTTCTAAATTTAGTACATCTTTTGATTTTAATATATATGCTAAAGCAATTTGGTCATCTATTTCATTATATAAATCTGTATCTAATATTATATTTTTCATAACTATTTCCTTTCTTTTATTAATTTATCAAGATTATACCATATATTTTATAAAAAAACATAAGAAGATACTAAAATTTTAATACCTTCTTAAAAATAACTTATTATTTAGGATTAATACTATTAAATAAATATAATGCAACTTGATTTTGATCTTCTTTCGTCATTTCCATAATTTTAGCCATTACAAACATTATAAGTTTATATTTTGCAAAATTTACAAGTGTAGTTCTATATTCTTCATCAATTTCTTTTAAGATAGTATCAAAATATTTATACATCTCAGGCTTATCATATTTTAGATTTGTATAACTACTATCACTCATACATATTGCAAGTCTTAATTTATTTGTTAAATCCATATCGTTTATCATATCTATTAAATATTTTACTTTTTCTTTTTCCATATTAAAAATTCCCTTTCTTCTAAAATCTAGTATCATTATTCTTCTTTTTATCTTTGCTTTGTTTATTTTCATCTGGTATAGTTACTCTTCTAGCAATGTTATTAGCAATTTCATTATCGTTGTTGTCAAATATGCCATTTTTGTATAGGTCATCACTAACAATCTTATAGTTATTATCTTTATCATAGCAAATTCTTTTATGAAAATGACTCATAATACTATACAAAAATCCTTTGAATTTCTGCAATTCTTGTTTTAATTTTTCCTTTTCAGTTTGTAATCTACCTATAATCTTGTCTTTAGTATATAGTTCCTTTTTTAGACTGCCGATTTCATTATCTTTTAGTTCTATTTCATATTTAAGTGAGTGATTTTCTCTTTCTATCTCAAAAGCAGAATGTTCAAAATCTTTAATTGCCATATTTAAGTCATTTACACTTCTAACAGTTTGAGTAATATCTTTTACATCTTCTGTATAATTTTTGATTTTCTGGACATCCTCGCTTGAAATAACCATATTATTTTTATTCATCAAAGTAGGTTTTAAGCTATCTAAAATTTTATCTATATCCTTGCTTGTATTATCTATTTTTTTAGTTTGATTATTTGCTTCCTTTAGCCTTTCTTCTTTTTTCTCTAATTGCCTTTTTATTTCTCGATAATCTCCCATATCTTTAATGTCTATGTCTCGATTTCTACCCTTTTTCTTTTGTTTTAATAGTAAATTTTCTGAATAAACTTTATTATAAGATTTTATACAACAATTTCTCATCTCATCTTGTATTTGTTGTAGTGATTCTTTCGTAAAGACTTTTGACTTGGCAGGTTGTTTTCTCATACCTCTTTTATAATCTTCTTTTATTGGAACTCCTACAATGTGCATATGTGGAGATGTTTCATCAAAGTGAATTACTGCATTTGCTACTTTAAATTCTGGTACAATTCTTATTAAATCTTGCACTTGCTCTTTATAAAACTGTGACATTCCTCTTTTATAATAGTCATCTTTATAATTCCAAAAATCCATATCTCCGAGTTCTATAATAAATTCACAAGCTAAATCTTTTTGCTTATCTTGTGATATATGCTTAAAATAGTTATCTATCTTTCTATCTTCACGAGTTTGCTTATTATTATATTCTAGTCTTGCTCCTTCAAATTCTTGTAAATATAGGTCTTGAACATCTTGATACAAGTTATCTGTTCCATATAAAATGTAAATATTATCTTTATTATTATCATAATCTCTTAAATTGTGTTTATTCACTTTTGATAACTGCGTTGCGTTTTCTATTCCATTGTTTGCAAATGATGTTTCTCCAGATGGATTGTTTCTTGCAACTTTTTTAGCTTTATTGGTTTTGTTTTTATCACTACCCAAGTGAATAGAATATGCTAATTCTTCGCTCATCTTTTTCCTCCTTTAGAACTTGCTTCGTAGCATAGGAATTTGACTTTAGTCAATATTCCTAACCCCCTATATGTTATGACATACTATCATAACATGGGGGCTCTGCGAGGCAATAAATTTTCTCCCACAGGGATAAAATTTATCAGATTAACTCGCTACAAAATTTATATTTGCTAATTGCAAATACAAATTTGTTCTCGTTAATTTGTTGTTGCAACATAGTAGATTATTTTTATATAGTTGCAACAATTATTCTGTTTTTTCTTCGCAGAATTTTACTGGCTTTACACCTACTGAAACAGGAGTAGTATCTTTTGTATAAATTACACTATCGTTTGTTTCATCTGGTATATAGTCAAATGCTATATCTATTTCTTTCATTTGAAATTTATCTTCTTCATTGATGTAGAGTATTCCAAATCTATAAGTTTCCATTTTATTATCTGGATCTAGTTTATAGTAATCTTCTAATGGGAACACTCTTACAATAGCAGAGTTATCTTCAGCAAAGTTAAAATAGAACATTTGGCTTTCAACATAGTAGGTTGCTTCTGTATAATGAACATCATAATATTGTCTTAATCTCATAATGATTTCGCCGACTTCTTCCTCTGGCAAGTAATTACTAAATCTAACACTACCAAGCACATTACCTAATATCATAGGTTTAGTAGTATCAATATAACCATTATCATATAGTTCTTGACAAGGCTTACAAATTGATTCTCTAAAGTTTATTTGATTGACAATTACTTCGTTACCTACTAAAGCAAGTTCTATGTCATCAACATATTTCATTATAAGTTCTGCTTGTTCTTGTCTAGTGTAATCTTTCCACATTTTAGTTCTTGCTTGATATTCCTTATCTAGTTTGACTTTGTTAATAAAGTCAATATCTCGTTTTAGTAAAATATCTTTTGGTGTGAATTTTAGTTCTTCGGTGCAATCAGTTGTACCAAGCTTATTTTCAAGCTCTGTAATTGCATTTTCAACAATTTTCTTTTCTTCGTTATATTCTTTTAGTTCAAATACTCCATTGATATATGCCTTTTTAATTCTCTCCAATTTGTTGTTCTGTTCTTTTATTTCTTTTTCTAGTTGTTCTTTAGGCTCATCAAATTTTTGCTTTATCATAGGCAAGAAGAATTGATTTACAACAGAGTCATATTCTACTAATTCACTAATAAATTGATTAAAATAGTCGTTTATAACTTTTTCTTTAAATTCGATTTTGCAGTCATTACAATAATAGTAGAAGTAAGCATTGCCATTTTTCTTTGTAGTAGCTTTTCCACCTAAAATCCTATTACATTTAGGACACTTTAATTTTTGTAAATATAAATATGTCAATGTTCTTTGATAACTTCTTGAATTTTTCTTTTTTTGTACTTGACAGTCTGACCACATTTCTTTTGAAATAATAGGTTCTACTACATCTTCATAATAAGTTGGGTGCTTTGTTCTTTTTCCGTGAACAAAATCGCCTTTATATATTTCATTTTCAAGAATAGTTTGTATAGTTGAATCTCTCCAGTTATCTTTTTCTAATACTTTTTCTTCGTTGAATAGATTGCTTATTTTCTGATAAAAATAGCCATTATAATATAAGTCAAATATTCTAACTACAATATCTTTAGTAGAATAATCTATTACTAGCCTTTTATCTTCGTGCTTATAGCCTAATGGGGCAACGTGTGGAATATGTCCTGACTTTATTGCTCCTGCTAGTCCTATTTTAGTTCTTTCGCTAGTTCTCTCAATTTCGTTTTGACTTACACTCATTAAAAGTCTTGAAATCATTTTGCCATTTGCACTTGTAGTATTTATTTCATCATTAGCACAATCAATATATGCATTATTTTCGTCTAAAAAGGTTATTAGTTTTTCCCAGTCAAATATACTTCTGGTTATTCTGTCCAGTTTTAAGGCAACAATAGTATTTATCTTTTTAGCTTTAATATCAGCTTTTAATCTTTCAAACTCTGGTCTATAATTACCAGTTTTTGCACTTATTCCAGCATCTTGGTAATAATCTACTATCTCATAACCTTTAAATTTACAAAAAGTTTCTAATCGTTCCTTTTGTTCTGGAAGATTAAAGCCGTTCTCTTGCTTGGTCTTCGGTGGAAACTCTCATATATAATCCACATTTTTTCTTTTCTTCGTTCAATTTTCAAACCTCCCATAAAATAAACAAAAAGAGACATCAAAGTACAATACGAGTACTGTTGACATCTCTTAAATCAATTTATCATAAACTAAAATATAATAATGCAATATAATATAATCTTTTCAAAGTACTCATAAACATATAGCTCTTGACGAACAGCTATATGTAATTAATTGCCTATATTATATCACGATTTTAAGAAATGTCAAATATTTACAATTATATGTTTTTCAAATATTCTTCTAACTCTGATAATTTTATCTTTTTGGTTAAGTTAGAAATATACACATCATTAGAATAATTGAAAACTAAAAAAGTAATATTTTTAATAATTACTCTATGTGGCTCAATATATGTAAGATTAGTTTTTTCTAATTTCCTAATGCTACCATTGATAAAGGTAGGAGTAACTTTCGAAAACTCACATATAAATTCAAGTCTTTGCTTTAGACATTCCTCAAATTCTAGTTCTTGCTTAATTATCTTCATTTTTAACACCATCCTTTCCTTTTGGATGGCAATTTTGCAATAAAAAAATACCATCCTTTTCAGAATGATATTTGTATCGTCTGCTCAATTTAGTTCGAACAGATACGTCGTTGGTGGGCAGGGATGGATTCGAACCATCGTACTCAAATGAGAACAGATTTACAGTCTGCCGCCTTTAGCCACTCGGCCACCTACCCATATTTAATTTTTAGAAATGTTGTGTCTTTCGACAATAGCTATTATAAGCTTTTTCCAAATTTTTGTCAATACATTTCTAAAAATTTCTTTCTATTTTTTTCTATATTTTTTTACTTGCCATCTTTATCAACTATTTTAACTATTTTTTGAGCATTAAGTTTTCCAGCTCTAGTTATAGAATTAGCCCCATATTTCTCATTTAACAAATCCATAACATCATCTAATTTTTTCTGTTTTTCATCACATTCCGAATTTCCAAATAAAGATAATTGCATTTCATCTTCTAATTCTAAATTATCAACTCTAACACCTATTAACCTAACAAACATTCTGCTTCTAAACATTTCTTTTAATAATAATTTGGCTTTTTTAAAAATTTCTTTTGTACTAGATGTTGAATTATCTAACTTAGCTTGATGTGAATAATCATGAAATTCACTCGTTCTTAATTGAACACTAACAACATTTGCAATCATATTTTGTTTTCTCACTCTATATGAAACTTGCTCAACCAAAGCAAGCAAAATATCTTCTAGTTGTTCTATATTATTAATATCCATCGGAAAAGTCAGAGAATTACCAATACTTTTAGGCTTTTCCTTTATATACTGAACTTCTGAATCATCTATTCCATTTGCATATTCCCACATAATTTTTCCATGTTTTCCAAATTTTTTTATCAACATATTTTTATCAGAACTCGCCAAATCACCGATTGTTCTAATCTTCATATTATATAATTTAGGAACTGTTTTCTTTCCCAACATAAATAATTCAGATATTGGTAAAATCCACATTTTAGTTGGTATTTCTTCTTTAAAAAGCGTATGTACTTTATTAGGTTTTGCAAAATCTGATGCCATCTTTGCAAGTAATTTGTTGTTTGCTACACCAACATTTACTGTAAAACCTAATTCATCTTTTATTCTTCTATTTATTTCTTTTGCTTTATTTAATAAAGTATCATTCATAAGATAATTAGTCATATCTAAAAAACATTCATCTATTGAAAATCTTTCTATTTTATCAGTATATTCTAGTAATAAATTATATAATTTATTTGAATATTCTCTATAAATTTTAAAGTTTCCTTGATATACTTCCAAATTTCTACATTTTTGCCTTGCACTATATAAAGTTTCTCCAGTTACTATCCCAAACTGTTTTGCCTTAGGACTTTTTGCTAAAACTATTCCAGATCTTTTTGTTTCATCTCCACCTATTACCGCAACTTGTTCTCTTATATCTATTTTTTCTCCATTTTTTAATTTATATACTGCAAGCCAAGATAAAAATGCATTATTTACATCAACATGTAGTATTTGTCTTTCCATATAATATCACCAAATCAATTATAGAACATATGTTTTATTTTGTCAAGAAAAAAATAACACTCCTTTATAATTATTGTTACAATTCAGTAAAAAAATATTAATATATCAACATTATAATAATTATATTTTACTGAACTGTAACTAATTATTTTCAAAGAGTATTAGATAATCCCTGCTAGAAGGGATTTTAAGGAACTCACCTAAATCCCTTTTTTAAATTGCAAGTCTCCCATTTTTTCAGTTGTCACATATCCAGCTTCTGCCTTTATAACATCTGGAATTCTATTAACAACTGTTGCACAAGTTAATTCAACTGTTGCTGGTTTTTCTACAGTAATAGTTGTAGTAGGTTCACCCTCAACTGTCCAAACATTTTTGTCAAATTCATCTGGTGCATATACTTTTCCTATACATTCTGATTCTATTGTTATACCTTCTTTTGTCTTTGTTGTTACAACTGCACTCATTCCTGTTGCATCTCCTGCTTTTATTGTCATATCTAATGTTGAAGAATATATATCTTCTTTGTATGTTTGTGGCACACATTTTTGTGTTTGACTTATAACTGTTAGTCCTAATTTAGAACATAACCATCCATTTACATTCCACATATATGATGGTGAATATTCTCCATTATTTATTAATTCTTGTCTTTCTTCATCTGACATTCTATCAACTGATGCTACTTGTTTATCAAAATCTTCCAATGTTAATCCTGCTCCATGTGCCTCAGCTAATGCAATTCCATAATCTTCAACATTATAGCTTGAACTTCCTTTTATTTTTGTAATTTTTTGTGTTGAACCTGCAATTGATGTTATAAGTTGTCCCCAATATATATCTTGGTATCCTGTTCCTGTTATTGTACAATTATTCTTTTTTGCTAATTCATCAATTTTATTTGTTAAAGTTGGGTTTGAATTTTGTGGATAAAATGCTTCTTCACATGTTGATATTGCATTTATTCCAAGTTCTGCACATAACATATATGGTTCTTCCAATTCTGCTATTAAACTTCTTGTTGTAATTATACATATGTCTGGATTTGTATTTTTCATCATTTCCTTTGCATTTTCTGCTGATACTACAACTACTCCTAATTTTTCTTTTCCTAATATTTCTCCTATGTCTTTTCCAATTACAGCTGGATTTACATCTACTGCTCCTACTATTTCAATTCCTTTTTCTAGCATGTATCTCATTGTGTATAAACTCATTTTTCCTACGCCATATTGAACAGCTTTGATTTTTTGTTTCATATTCTGAAACCTCCTTTGTATTTTATTTTATATAATTTTTAAAATTATATACATAAATATATCTGTAAAATTATTTTATCATATTACATCTTTTTTAACAATAATAAATAATAAAAAATAAACATCATATTTCTATAATGTTTATTTTCTGGTGCTCCCTCAAGGATTCGAACCTTGGACCCACCGGTTATGAGCCGGTTGCTCTGACCAACTGAGCTAAGGGAGCATTAATATTAATTTTGTTTTGCTCAACGCAAGATAAAGTATAAACTATTTTTCACATGTTGTCAATACTTTTTTAAAATTTTTTTGAGGGATTTTGAGCGGTGGCCCCATAATCCCTCTTTTAATATTATGAGTTTTCTCCTCTTCCTTCTGGAAGTGCTTCTGGATATTGTATAACAATTCTAATTTTTGTAATATATCTAATAGCTCTAACAATTTTACTATTTTTAACTCTTTGCCATAATGATGGTTTTGCTTCAAATGTTGTTTCTTCTATATATTGTTGTTGAACTTGTTCTTGAACAACTGCATTTTGTTGTTCTTCTACTTTTTCTTCTTTTATAGGTTCTTCTACTGGTGTTGGTATTGTTTTTAATGCATCTGCAACTTCTATTCCTATATAACTTAATGCTTTTGATCTATCTTCTATTCTTTCCATATCTATTTCAATATGTAAATTAGATTCCAAATTATTTACTCTTGCATTCAATAGTTTCATAGCATCTATATAGTTTTGTGATTCATTGCTTTTACATTTCCCAACAATATTTAATGTATCTATAATATCTTCAGAAAAATCTTTTTCTGCTTCTTTAACACTAGTTTTCCATCCATCTTCTTTGTTGTCAACACTTTCAATTAATTCTTTTAATTGTCCTGCTAAAGAAATATTTTCTTCTCTTTGTCTAATTAATTCCTCTATTTTTTTAGTGTTTTCTTCAAATTGATTTGTAGCAAATTCAACTAATCCGTAAGCAGCTTTATATACACTACTAGGGAAGTTTTTCTTTTTAGGATATTCTATTAAATATGTTTTTATAGATTCTATTAAATCTTTAAAGTAAGTATCTTCTTCTAATTGAACGATTTGTTTCTTACTATTAGGATTTATCATTTTTTGAACCTTTTCTATGTTTGATAATATTTTTTCTTCCGTGATTACCATTCTCACGTTTACTATGCCAGATTTAGACATTGTAAACAACCTCCTTTATCTTACGCTTTTTTGCTTTTGCTGTTTTCTTTTATAATTATACAATATTAAACAAAAAACTACAATAGAAATTGCAGTTTTTTTGTTTACATTTTAGTTACAGAAATATTACATTTTTGTGACATTTTTCGTTTTTTTTTTTTATGTTTTCAAACCTTCAATAATAGTATTTTCAAATTCTTTATATAATTTTATTACTTCGATATTCTCTTTACTCTTCATCTTATATACTAGTGTTGAAGCAATTAATGCATAAATTTCTGAGGCAATTACTTTTGAATTCCCTTTTTTTATTTGCCCTACTTCCATGCCTTTTTCTACTATTTCTTCAATTTTATCTATATATCCATATACATATTTTTGACACATTTGATTTCTTGCTTCTTTTCCATAAAATTGACTTAATAATATTGTTATAAAATCTTCATATTTATTAACAATTTTTATTTGAATTAATATTATTGATTTCAATTTATCTACATAATTATCTAATTTAGCAGTTTTTATATCTATACTATTTTGTAATAATTTTATGCCTTCTTCTATTAGGAAGTTAAATATTTCTTCTTTGCTTGAAAAATGATAATATAAGGTTCCTTTAGCTACACCTACGGTTGCTGTTATTTCCTCAATACTTGTGGCATCATATCCTTTTTTTGCAAATAATTTCATTGATGTTTCAAATATTTTTCTTTTTGTTTTATTCATATTAATTCACTCCATTTCGTACATATTATATATTCAATATTAAAATATTGCAATATTTTTTATAAAATCGAATACATAGTATAAATATGAACAAAAAATTTACTTATATATAATAAGTAAATTTTTATTAATTTTTAATTTTGATTTGTTATTCTTGCATATCCATTATCTGTATTTCCAGTAATGATTTCTCCGCTATAGTTTGGCATTCCTACATAAGTTTGTTTTGTTGTAGTCCAATTATAACCCGCACCATCTATAACAATTGTATTTGTAAAATATAAACCTGAGTAATGAATACTTTTTCCTGTATGAATTATATTATCTTCTGTTGATTCTTCTTTTATAGCATCACATCCATCATGTCCTGATATAAAAGATGAACCACCTCCACCACCTTGTCCTGTTCCTTCTGTTAGAGTACTACCTCCAGCACCACCGCCATAATAGCCTCCGCCGCCGCCACCGGCTCCACTAGCATCTGAAGTTGATTCACAAGCTCCTCCTATTCCAAAATTTCCTGCATTTACTGTACCACTTGCACCATAAAAATTTTTTCCAGCTATTCCGCCTCTTGTTTGAGTAGCTCCGCCTCCTTCTTGTCCAACATACTGATGATATCGATAATATCCTCCTGAATATCCATTAAGTCCTCCCGCTATACTATATTGTCCAGCAGTTTCATATACTGGATTAGTTGCTCCTCCTGCTCCAGCAGCAACCATAATTCTACTTTTAAGTGAATTAAAATCACTCCAATTACCTGCTATAGTACGAATATCTGTTGCTCCACCACCAGAACAACCTTCTATTCCACTATGCATATAATTTGATTTTCCTCCAATTGCTCCTCCATTATATTTAATACTTCTATTAGTATCCCCTTTTTCTCCTACATAAACATAAAAAGCCATATTTTTACTCAATTCAATAATACCAGATGTATATGCACCATAGTTTTTATTTTCGTTATAATTACTACCTCCTCTAGCTCCCCAGCACTCAAATTTATATTTTCCTGGTAATAATGCTAACATTTGTTCTTTTCCAATATAATTATAATTTGATACACTTTCTATTGTTACCTTTTCACTTGATACCTGTTCCACTGAATTTCCAGCATTATCTGTTACAAGTACATGTAAATACCAATCTCCTGGCCCTTTAGCTTTTTCTACTATTGTATTTTCTTTACTAAAATTTCCTTCTGTATACAATTTTTCATCTATTCCTACCTTATCTGGACTATTTGTAAATATATATTTGCACTTTTTATAATTTAAACCACTTTCATTATCTCGTAATGTTATTGCCATTTTTATTCCAAATAAATAATCGGATTTTTCTAATACTATGCTAGCCTCTGGAGCTTTGTTATCATTTTTATTATAGTTAAAATATCCTATACAAGTAATAATTAGATTATTGTCTATTTTAAATTGATAATTTTTATAAATTACATAAATTTCATTTACTTGGCTAATATCTGGAATATCTCCTTTTATACTAGATATTTGTTTTGAAGAAATTATATATTCATATTCAGTATCTTCTTTAAAATAATTTACTACATCTTCTAATGTTGCATTTCCATTTTTATTAATATTAACCATATATATTTTTATTTTAAATTCTTCAAATATCTCTGCTTTGCTTGTTTCTTCAATAGATAATTTAGCTTTATCTAAAATTCCACTATTTAATATACTCGAAATTGCAATTCCGAGCAAGAATAATTAAAATAATTATTGTTATTACGAGTGCTATTAATGTTATACCATTAACATTTTTTTAGATTTTCTTTATTTATTTCCAGTTTTCTAAAGCACTTGTGTGTGTGTGTGTGTGTGTGTGTGTGTGTGTGTGTGTGTGTACTCTCTCAATGGTTTCAAGGTTTTATTCATTTTAAAATTCTCCTTTGTATATTTATATTTTTTATTTTGCCATGCAAAAATTTATTATATTATATCTTATTTATTATAATTTCACAATATATTTAATGCACTTGTAATAAAATTGTAATATTAGATTATTTAAATTTAAAATTATTTTTCCACAAATCTTTACAAATTTCAACAGTTAATATAAAATAAGAATATATAAATAAAAAACTAAAAAAAAGGAAACACTAATAGAAAAAATTTTTTGGAGGAAAACTAATGAAAAACAAAAATGAATTAAATTTTAAAGATTTAAAAATGTCATGTAATGAAGACATATTTAATTTTGAAACAACAGCAGAAGTACCAGATATTACAACTGGAATAGGCCAAGAAAGAGGAATAAAAGCCTTAGAATTCGGTTTGCAAGTTAATGTAAAAGGATATAACTTATATCTTGAAGGTCCTAGTGGCGTAGGCAAAACAATGTATACAAAAAATCACTTAAAAGCAATTGCAAAAAAACAAAAAGTTCCAAATGATTGGTGCTATATCTATAATTTTGATAATCCAAATGAACCAATAGCGGTATCTTTGCCTGCCGGTCAAGGTAAAGAATTTAAAAATTCTATGGATGGATTTATCTTAGAAGTAAAAAAAGATATAAAGAAAACTTTTAATGCTGATGATTTTGAAAAAGAAAAAGCTTTAATTAAACAAGAATTTGAAGAAAAACGTTCTTATCTTTTAGATAAACTAAATCAAGATGCATCAAAATATGATTTCCAAGTAAAATCTTCTCAAAATGGTATTTATATGATGCCAATTGTTAATGGAAAAGCAATTGATGAAGAAGAATTTGATAAATTAGATTATTCAATTAAACAAGAATATGAAGAAAAATCAGTTATTGTTCAAAACCAAATAATGGAAGCAATTGAGCAAATTAAAATTATAGAAAGACAATCTGACAAAAAAATATCTGAATGGCAATCTAATATTGCTCTACTTACAATAAATGTTCATATTAATTATTTAAAATCTAAATTTAAGAGAAATAAAAAAATTACTAAATTTTTAAATGATGTTAAACAAGATGTTTTAAAAAACATTTCATATTTTGTTGATGAAGATAAAGAAAAAGAAAAACAACAACAAGTAAATCCAATTAATAGAAAACAAGATCCTTCTTTAAATTATAGAGTTAATCTATTTGTAGACAACTCAAATCGTGAAGGTGCTCCTGTTATAATGGATTCTAACTATTCTTATCACAATATATTTGGTTCGCTTGAATATGAAAACTATTATGGTTCTTTGAAAACAGACCATACTATGTTGAAGCCTGGACTTTTACAAGAAGCTAATGGTGGATATATAATTTTTCAAGCAAAAGATTTACTACAAAATAATATGTGTTATGAAGCACTAAAAAAGGCATTACGAGTAAAAGAAATAAGTATTGAAAACACAGCAGAACAACGTTCATCAATGGTTATGGTCTCTTTAAAGCCTGAACCTATACCACTTGATTTAAAAGTAATACTAATTGGTAATAGTTCTATATATCAAACACTTTTAGCAATAGATTCAGATTTTAGAAAATTATTCAAAATAAAAGTTGAATTTGAGGATGATGCTCCATTTAATAAAGAAAATGCAAATAAATTAGCATCTATAATACATGGTTTTTGTGAAGTAGAAGAACTACCTCATTTAGATAAAAGTGCTATGTCTAAACTTATTGAATATTCTTCAAAACTTGCGGGAAGTCACAAAAAATTATCAACAAGATTTGATAATTTAATTCAAGTAGCTGGTGAAGCTGCTACTTGGGCTAAAATTTCTAAGTCTAAAGTTGTAACAGATGAATTTATAAATAAAGCTCTAGCTGAAAGAATTGAAAGAGTAAAAAAATTTGATTCGAAATATATGGAAATGATAAAAGATAATTCATTACTAATTGATACAACTGGATTTGAAGTCGGAACTTTAAATGGTTTAACTATTATGACTATTGGAGATTATTCTTTTGGAAAACCTGCCAAAATTACAGTTAACACATATACTGGTAAAAATGGAATTGTTAATATTGAAAGAGAAGTTGAACTTTCTGGTTCTTCACACTCAAAAGGTGTTTTAATTTTAACTGGATATTTAGGAGAAATGTTTGCTCAAGATATTCCTTTATCTTTAACTGCAAGTATATGTTTTGAACAATTATATAATGGTGTAGATGGTGATAGTGCATCAAGTACGGAACTTTATGGATTACTTTCAAGTTTATCAGGAATTCCTATTAATCAATCAATCGCTGTTACTGGATCTGTAAATCAAAAAGGTCAAATACAACCCATCGGCGGTGTCAATGAAAAAATAGAAGGATTTTTTCAAATATGTAAAATGCGTGGACTAACTGGTGAACATGGTGTTATGATACCTGTTCAAAATATTGATAATTTACAATTATCTGATGAAATTGTTGATAACGTAAAAAAAGGATTATTCCATATTTACGCAGTCTCTACAATTGAAGAAGGAATTGAAGTTTTAACTGGTGTTCCCGCCGGTAAAAAAGATAAAAATGGATATTTTCCTGCTGGTACTGTTAATTATTTGGTTTATGAAAAGCTAAAAAAATATGCTAAAGTTAGTGAAAATATAAAATAAAAGAAATGGCTATTATTTTAAATACTAGCCATTTTTTATATAAAATTTATATTATTCCTATTATTTATATGTTCTTATCAATTATTTTATTCCATATAAAACTGCATAATTCGAAGAAGCGTCTGTATACATTGATACTGATTCATCTGAAACATATTTTGCTAAAGCCCAACTAGTTGCAGAACTTGATGCAAAATATCCTGTTGTTCCATTTTTAAATGTTTCTATTGGTATTAAAGCAGAAGCATATATATTTTTAGAAGCTGCTGGTTGCATCACCACAACAACATATTTATAATTATTAATATTTTCTATTTTCAAAGTAGCTACAGAAGTAGAATTTGTAGAACATAATTTAGTCCAAGTTTCTGTAGTATTGATTTGTTTTTTTATATCGCTTACATCTTTTAATAATTGTTCATATTCATTTTTATCAACAGTTATTTTTTCCCTATTTCCATCTACATACTCTCCAACTTTGCTTTCATAATCTGATAATTTTGTTTTTTCTTCTATTTGAACATTTTCTTGTTTTTCTTTTGCAAACTTTGCTTTTTCTAAAAGTCCATTTTCTGTTAAACTTGCAATTGAAATTCCAGCTAAAATTAATAAAATTATAATAGTTACAATTAGTGCTACTAGCGTAATTCCTTTACAGTTTTTATTTATTTTCACCACAATAACCTCCTCTTTTGTTCATCAAAAATATTTTAACATAATTTCATTTTTTGTCAAGATAATTAAAAAATATTTTTCAAATTCAACGCAGTTTTATCTTTAATATGTTCCAAAATATACACACTTTTATCAATTTCAGGAACCGCTTCTGTATACTCTTCCTTCTCAATATAACCTCTAAGTCCTGCAAGTTCAGTCTTAACCTTTTCCAATTCATCATGTTCAATATAATAAGCTAATTTTTCATGTCTTAAATTCCATTTTTCATAAATATCATCAATTTTCGTTTTAGCCAATTGCAAATCAACAACATCATCATCTTTTATAATCTCTTCTCTTAAATTTGATAAACTTTGTTTAGTTTCATCTATTGATTCACTTGTATAATTCTCAGTAATGGCATTTCCCACAAAAATAAGAACTACAATAATTGCAGAAACTATTAATTCTTTAATCATAAAATACCTCCAACAATTTAAAAGGCTGTTCCCTTTTTCTCTTCAAAAATGAATTTTAAAAAACATTCCTAATTATCTTTCTTCTGACAAAAGATTTGTCCTTTGCCATCATAAGTAACAACAAGAGCCTCTTCAGGCTTCATTTTAAATTTTTCAACCTGTTTTTTAAGCCACTCACGATTTTTACCAATAGCTTTTAAATTATCCTTCATTATTTTCCCATCAAGAACCAAATCATATGGAATTCCTTCATATTCAGGAACTATATTAAAATCTTCTGGGATTGTATTTCTCTTTTCAGGTTTCTGGATTACTGTCACTTGCCCACTAGTTTCTAATATTGCATATTCCACATCACCGAAATTAACAACATTGTTTCCTCTAAGTCTTTCTTCTAATTCATTTATTGTAAATCTTTCCTTTTTCAAAGCTTTTTCATTAATCTTTCCTCTATATATCAGAATAGTAGGCTTTCCGCATATAACTTCTCTAGCTTTTATACTTTTCATATTTATAACCGAAATAATCAAATGCATTACCAATAATCCAAGTATTGATATAATTCCATTTGATATTGGGATTCCTGGATCTGTCATTGGAATTGATGCTAAATCTGCAATCATTATTGCAATTGCAAGCTCAAATGGTTGAAGTTGTCCAATTTCTCTTTTTCCCATTAGCCTCATAACAGCTAATACAAATATGTAAATTAATATTGATCTAAAAAAAGTAATTAACATTTTATGCACCTCTTTAAATTTTAATTTTTACTTTATTTTTTACAAAAATTTAAATTTCTATACTTATATTTTTGAATATTATTTTTAAATTCGTAAATAATAAATTTAGAGCCTTAAAAAATCACATTAAAATTTTAAAAAACTAAGGAGGTTTTCTTTATGGCAAATTCACAAACAAGAAGTGAAAATGGTACTTCTACAGTATGGCAAATAGTTGGAAGATTAATTGCTGCTGCTATTGTTTTAGCAATTACTGCATTCTTCACGCCAGGATTTACAATAAGTAATATATGGACTTTGATAATCGCTGCTATTGTTTTAACAATTATAGACTATTTAGTTACAAAATTCACAGGTTTGCATGCAAGCCCATTTGGTAAAGGCTTTGTCGGTTTTGCATTAGCTGCTATCATTTTATATGTAACTCAATTCTTTGTAGCTGGATATTCCATATCTTGGATTTCTGCTATAGTAGGTGCTTTAATCTATGGTGTTATTGATTACTTTTTACCAGGAAATCAATCAATGTAAAAAAGAGGGATTTGGAGTAATAACCTCTTAATCCCTTTTTTTTCTTCTTAATATCCATCCACTTTCACATTTAATTGGTAATTTCATAAACACTTTTTGTCCTTTTACACCTGGACTTATACTATCTATTTCTTCTCCAGTTTCATAATCCCATAATTTTTCTATTTTAAATATTTTTGGTTTTAGTTTATTTGGTATTATTATTTCAATTGTATCACCAACAATTAATTTATTTTTTATTTCTATTGTTGATCTTTCTTCTTCATATTTTAATATTTTTCCACCAAATTCATATTTATCATTATATTGTCTTCCACTCATATCTTGAATATCTTTATTGTTTCTATCATTAAAATAAAATGTGGTAAATTCCCTTGTTTTAACTTTTTCAATTTCTTTCATGTATTTTGTATAATCATAATTTTTTGGATCTTTCATGTAATCATCAATTGCATTTCTATATACATTAATTACACTTGCAATATAATATTCTGTTTTTAATCTTCCTTCTATTTTCAAACTGTCTATTCCCATATTTATTATTTCTGGTATTTCTTTTATTAAACATAAATCTTTTGATGAGAAAATACTTGTTCCATATTCACTTTCTTCTATTGGCATAAATTTACTCGGATTGTTTTTTTCTTCAGCATACAAATTATATGACCACCTACAACTTTGTGCACAATCACCCAAATTTGCACTTCTTCCACACATAAAATCACTTAAAAAACATCTTCCTGAAAATGCAAAACATATTGATCCATGTCCAAACATCTCTACTTCTAAGTCATCTGGTTTATTTTTCATTATGTATTTCAATTGTTCTTTATTCATCTCTCTTGCCATTATTACTCTTTTTGCTCCATTTTTATACCAGAACTGGCAATCTCTTAAACTTACTATATTTGCTTGTGTACTTACATGTATTGGTACATTTGGTGCATATTGTTTTAATGTCTCTATAACTCCACCATCTGCTGCTATTATTGCATCTGGTTTTACTCCATTTAATATTTTTGCCATTTCTATTATCTCTTCATATTTATCATCCCATGCAAATATATTTAATGTTACATGTACTCTTTTTCCTATGCTGTGTGCATATTGTATTGTTTTTATTAAGTCATTATTGTCCATGTCTGCTCTTGTTCTTAATGATAGTGATGATGTTCCACAATATACTGCATCTGCTCCATATTTAAATGCTGTTTTTGCTTTTTCAAATGATCCTGCTGGTGCTAATAATTCTATTTTTTTCATTATATATCCCTTCTATCTATATATTAAATTATAAAGCTATTATATCACAAATTTATCGCAAAATCTATATTCTCCATACCTTTAATTTGAATTTATTGGAATTTTGTGTTATAATCTAATTAGTTACTCGTAAAAAAAAATTAGAAAGGATAAAGGATTTTTAACATGAAAAAAACAGAAACAACAAATATCAACATCGTTCCTTATTTGTATTCCTGCAAAACTCTTCCCAAACTCTTAACAGCGTATGAAGCAGATTTGCGGAAAAGTAACAATATGCAAAATATGTTGCATGCAAACAAACTAAAAGAATATCTAAACATTTTGACAGATAATACATTTTTATCTAATATTCGGAAACAATTTGATCTATTGTATACACGGTCCAAAAAACAATATCCGGATATGCTATTCTACTTAGAAGGACGTAGAAAATCTGTCATCAGTAGTGAACAAAAGTGTTTATTGTATTTGGCTCAAAACAAATCACTAGATGATTTCAGAGATATTTTAGCTTTTAGATTCACTCTGTTTGGGAACAATCCTATGGAATCTATCAAATTGGCTTACAGCCTTATGGATGATGTTATAGAATTTATGATTTTACAAGAGTTTACACCTTGTGAAGCAACACGTACTTTTCAAACAGAAGGTTTTAATGCCGATAATTATCCTGGAATCATTGTTCCAGACAAATCTTTTTTATCCACTGATAATATTCATTTAGTAAAAGACTATATTATTCATCCAAAAGCTAGTGGATATCAGTCTTTACATGTTGCATTTAGAGATTATCTCGGAAGATGTTTGGAAATTCAGATAAGAACTATTGCTATGCATGTTCATGCAGAAAGTCACTCTGTAGCCGGTCATGATTCTTATAAAAATGCTAGATACTCTAGTACAGAAATAGAATTTGACCGTGAGAAAGTACATCTTAATGGATATGTATTATCAGAAGGTAATGTTTTTGATTACATCGGTTTAGAAAAGCCTTATCAAATCTTACAAAAAGGACATACTTTCTAAAAATTTCAGTCGTACCAAAACTATTTTGGTACGACTGTTTTCTTTTTATTTTATTTTACTAATTGCTAATCCATCTCCTACATCCAAAATTTCTGTCTCCAGATTTGGATTTTCAGAAACTTCTTTTATATACTCTCTTAAATTTCTTACTGCTGTTCTTTGTTTATGCTTATTATAATCACTCATAACATAGCCCTTATATAAAATATTATCTGCAAAAATAATGCCATTTTTATTTATCATTCTCAATGACTCTTTTAAGAAAAAAGGATATTTTCCCTTTGCAGCATCTATAAATACCATATCATATTTTTCATTTAAAGAAGGTAATATTTCTACCGCATCACCTTCATAAATATTTATTTTTTCCTCTACGTCAACATTTTTAATATTTATTTTTGCCTGTTTTATTCTTTCTTCATCTCTTTCAATTGTATCTATCTTTCCACCTTCAGCTAAAAACTCCGAAAAACATATTGCTGAATATCCAACTGCTGTCCCTATTTCCAATATCCTTTTAGGTAAATTCTTATTCAATTCTCTTTCTATTACTTCTAAAGTATCATCCATTATTATTGGTATATGTTCTTCCAATGCTTTATGTTTTACTTTTTCTAATTCTTTTTTGTTCATTTTAAGCTCCCTTGAGACAGTTGGGACGGTGCAAATTTGTCTCACATTTTTGTAATATTTTGTCGATTTTTATTTCATTCTATAATTTTTTCGACATTTTTCAACAAATAAGTGAGACAAATTTGCACCGTCCCACTTGTCTCATTTATTTATTTCTATTAGCTCTTTCTCTTTCTTTTGAGTCTAATATTTTCTTTCTTAACCTAATTGACTTTGGTGTTATTTCCACTAATTCATCATCTTGTATAAACTCAATAGCTTTTTCAAGTGACATTTGAATTGGTGGAACTAATCTTAGTGCTTCATCTGAACCTGATGCTCTAGTATTTGTTAAATGTTTTTCTTTACATACATTTATTGCTAAATCCTCTCCTCTTGAGTTTAGCCCTACTATCATCCCCTCATACACATCCACACCTGGTCCTATAAATAAATCACCTTTATCTTGTGCATTATATAATCCATATGTTATTGATTTTCCTGCTTCAAATGCTACTATTGTTCCTCTAACACGTGCTTGAATATCTCCCTTATATGGTTCATAGCTATCAAATATATGGTTCATTGTTCCTTCACCTTTTGTGTCTGTAAGGAATTCTGTTCTGTATCCAATTATTCCTCTTGCTGGTATTCTGAATTCTATTTTTGTATGTCCAACTTCTGCTGGTTCCATGTTAACCATTTCAGCTTTTCTTCTTCCTAATTTTTCTATAACATTTCCTACACAATCATCTGGTACATTTACAACTAATAGTTCAATTGGTTCACATTTAACTCCATTAATTTCTTTAAAGATAACTTTTGGTCTTGATACTAATAATTCAAATCCTTCTCTTCTCATTGTTTCAATTAATACTGATAAATGAAGTTCTCCTCTTCCTGATACTTCAAAAGAATCTGGTGTTTCTCCATCTTTTACTCTTAATGATACATTTCTTTCTAATTCTTTATATAATCTATCTCTTATATGTCTTGATGTTACAAATTGTCCTTCTCTTCCTGCAAATGGTCCATTATTTACACTAAATGTCATTGTGACTGTTGGTTCATCTATATCTACAAATGGTATTTTTTCTGGGTGTTCAAAATCGCATACTGTATCACCTATGTTGATGTCTGATAATCCCGCAAATTCTATAATATCTCCTGCTCCAACTTCTTCAACTTCTACTTTTTTAAGTCCAACGTGTGTATATAATTTTGCTATTCTCCCTTGTGTTATTTTATCTTCTTTTCCACATATACTAACTGGCATTCCAACTTTCATTGTTCCTCTTTCTAGTCTTCCTATACCAATTCTTCCAACATAATCATCATAATCTATGTTAGATACTAACATTTGTGCTGGTCCTTCTAAATCACATTTTGGTGGTTCAATCGTGTTTATTATTGTTTCAAATAAACAAGATAAATCTGTTGTTTCATCTGCTAAATCCATTTTTGCAATTCCATTTTTTGCTGATGCATATACTACTGGAAAGTCTAATTGCTCATCTGTTGCATCTAATTCAATAAATAGTTCGATAACTTGGTCTACAACTTTTTCTGGTTGTGCTCCTGGTCTATCTATTTTGTTTATTACAACTATTGGTTTTAGTCCTAATGCTAATGATTTTTTTAGAACTTCTCTTGTTTGAGGCATTGCTCCTTCAAAAGCATCAACTAAAAGTAAAACACCATCAACTGTTTTTAAAACTCTTTCTACTTCTCCTCCAAAATCAGCATGTCCTGGTGTGTCTACTATATTTATTTTGATGTCTCCATGCATTACTGATGTATTTTTTGATAAAATTGTTATTCCTCTTTCTTTTTCTTGGTCATTTGAGTCCATTACTCTTTCTTGTACTTGTTCATTTTCTCTGAATAC
>CAKPDN010000011.1 GCA_934149005.1 uncultured Clostridia bacterium
CAAGTTAAAAAAATAGAAAATAAAGAAGATTATATTGATTTACTTTTAGAGGCAGATCCTTCAAAAGATATGATACATAAGTATTTAAACGATTCTGATGTATATGCTTTAAAAAAGGAAGATGAGCTAATTTCTATTGCAGTTATTTTGCCTATTTCCAGAAAAACATTAGAGTTAAAGAATATAGTTACGAAAGAAAGTCATAGAAATAAAGGTTATGCAAAAACACTTTTAAAATCACTATGTGGTAATTATAAACAAAAATATGACAGAATGTTGGTAGGAACAACGGAGAATAACATTCCTTTCTATGTTAAGCAGGGGTTCGATAAATATGAGAAAACAATTAAGAATTTCTTTATAGATAATTACGATGAAAAAATTAAAGATGGAGATTTAATTTGTACTGATTTAATATATTATTCAAAAGATTTAAAGAAAAAAGGTAAAAATAACTATTAATTTGAAAGAAGGAGCTGAAGAAAATGAAAAATAAAGAATTATTTACTGATGAAGAAAAACAAATTAAAGAAGTTATAAATTGATGACATAGATGTAAATAATCCACATGCAATAATAGAAATGAGAAAAAGAGTCATGCAAAATGCGGCATTAAGTATTGCTCTTATGAAAATATTAGATACAAAAGGAATTCCATTACATGAATGTGAAATTCCATCTAATTTACCAGAATATGCTATTGATGATAAAACTAAAAATAAAAGAGAAAATACATTTGCTATGGAATAATTTTCAACTTGAATGGGATTATTTTATAGATAGTTATGATAAAGAAATAATAGATAGGGATACAAAATGCATTGATATGTATTATTATTAAAAAGATTTAAGTAAGAAGATAATTTAGAAATAAATTGTCTTTTTTATATTTTCTATTTTTTATTACAAAATTGTTGTAAAAAAATAGAAAATAATATAAAATAAGGATGTTTACGGATGCAGAGGTGATAAGATGAGATTTATAGGAAATAAAACAAGTTTGTTAAGTAACATACAACAAGTAATTGATGATAATTGTGATGGAGATGAAAAAGTTTTTTGTGATTTGTTTTCTGGTACATCATCAGTTGCAAGATATTTTAAGAATAAATATAAAATAATTTCAAATGATATGTTATATTTTTCATATGTTCTTCAAAGAGCGACGATTATGAATAATAAGATACCAACATTTGCAAAAGTTAAAGAAAAACTTGATATTGATGACATATTTGAATACTTAGAAAATACGGATATTCAAGAAAAAAATGGATTTGTATATTTGAATTATTCTCCAAATGAACAATGTGAGAGAATGTATTTAACTTCTGAAAATGCCCAAAGAATAGATTTTATTAGAAAATCAATAGAAAAATGGAAAAATGATGAATTGATTAATGAAAATGAATATTACTATTTGCTTGCTGGGTTAATTGAAGGAATCCCATTTGTATCGAATATCACGGGAACATACGGTGCATATTTGAAAGATTGGGATAAACGTTCATTCAAAAAATTTGAAATGATACGATTGAATACTATTAATAATAAATACAATAATGAATGTTATAATAAAAATGCAAATGATTTGATTGAAGAAATAAGCGGAGATATATTATATTTAGATCCACCGTATAATGAAAGACAATATTTACCTAATTATCATTTACTAGAAACTATTGCAAAATATGATAATCCAACAATTAATGGGAAAACAGGTATAAGAGAATATTCAAATCAAAAATCTAATTATTGTGTTAAGAGCAAAGTTTATAATGAATTAGATGAGCTGATAAAAAAAGCTAAATTTAGACATATAATTATTAGTTATAATCAAGATGGAATTTTAACTGTAAAAGAAATTGAAGAGATATTAAATAAGTATGGAAATAAAGATACATATAAATTATATAAAATTCCGTATAAGCAATATCAAAATAAACTTACGAAAAAGTTGGATATTCATTATGAATATATTTTTTATATAAGAAAAGCAAAAAAATATGACTATAATTCAAAAATATATTTAACTATTCCATACGAAAAAATATTTTCAGTAAGAGAAGACAAAAATTCATATAATTATGCAAGTGATATACAATCAAGAAAAAAATTTTTAAAAAGCCCTTTAAATTATATAGGTGGAAAATATAAATTGTTGCCACAGTTAAATGAGTATTTTCCTAAAAACATTAATACATTTGTTGATTTGTTTTCTGGAGGTTTTAATGTTGGAATAAATGTTGAAAGTAATAAAACAATTTGTAATGATATGAACACATTTATTATTGATTTATATAAGGAGTTATATAGTAAACCAATAGATGATACATTAAGTAAAGTAATTGGAAGAATTAATGAATATGGGTTGTCTAAAGAAAACGAAGAAGCATTTAAAAAATTTAGAGATTATTATAACAAAACAAAAGATCCAATAGATTTATATACACTTTCTTGTTATTCATTTAATTATCAATTTAGATTTAATAATAATAAAGAATACAATAATCCTTTTGGAAGAAATAGAAGTCATTTTTCAGAAAATATGAAATCTAATTTAATTTTATTCACTGAAAAATTAAAAAGTATGAATATAGAATTTTCTTCAGAACAATTTGATAAGTTAGATTTAAGTGAATTAAATAGTAATGATTTTGTATATTGTGATCCACCATATTTAATAACAACAGGCTCATATAATGATGGAAATAGAGGATTTAAAGATTGGAAAGAAGAAGAAGAATTAAAATTATACAAATTATTAGATGAATTAAATAGTAGAAATATTAAATTTGCTTTATCTAATGTAATAGAACATAAAGGTAAAGAAAACAAATTGTTAAAAGAATGGAGTAAGAAATATAAAACAATTTATTTAACTAGTGATTATTCTAATGCAAGTTACAATACAAAAAGAGATAAAAGTATAGAAGTATTAATTGTTAATTATTAAGGAGGTTAAAAATGATTGAATTAAGAAAAATGGAAAATCAAAATTTTAGAACTTTTGGTTGGGTACAGGATCCAAGTGATTTTAATTCTTTATATAAGGTAGTTTCAATTTTTGATAATACTTCGGAAATGTATAAGGAATTAGTTAATGAACGAATAGATAAATTAGTAGAAGAAAGAGATGGAAAATCACATTTTATAAAAGTATTAAAAGAACAACCTTTAAAAATAAAATATTCAGATTTAGTAGGAACTTCATTTACACCTAGAGCGAGTGCTAGATGTAATGGAATTGTACAAGCAACTGTAAAAGGACAAGTAAGAGATTTTATAAGTGATTGGCCTGCTGATAATTTTGTTAGATGGGCACAATGTTTGGGATTTATTAAATATAATTATTTTGATGATACGTTTGAAATTACTGAACAAGGACTGAAATGGACTAGAGCAAAAGAAAATGAAGAACGTGAAGAAATATTAGAAGAGGCAATGTTAAGTTATCCACCAGCAGCAAGAATATTAAAATTGTTATCTAATGGAAATGTAATGACAAAATTTGAATTAGGTAAAAAACTTGGTTTTATAGGAGAAGATGGATTTACAAGTATACCACAAGATGTTTTGATAATGACATTAGCTACGACTGAAGATACTGGAGAAAAAAATAGATTAAGAACAGATACAGAAGGTTCATCAGATAAGTATGCAAGAATGATAGCAAAATGGTTAACAAAGCTAGAATTATTAAAACAAGTTTCTAAAGAAATAATTGTTAATATTGGTGGAAAAGAGTATAAAGAAAAAATTGGTCAATCGTATATAATAACTGCAAAAGGATTAAAGTCAATAAATAAAATAAATGGTAAAAGTAAGTTTAATAGAATTCCTAAAAATGTGTCATGGGAAATGATGGCAACTAAAGGTAATGATAGAAATTATATTAGAACAAGAAGAAGTTTAATATTAAAAACATTAGTAGAAGGCAAAAATGGATTAACTTTAGAAGAAATACGAGATAGATTAGAATTAAATACAATATATGAATTATATACAGTTGTTAAAGATGATATAGAAGGATTAGTTAATATAGGATTAAATATAGAATACAAAAATGGTAAATACTATCTTAATGAGGACATAAATGACTTTGTAATTCCAATTATAAATGAAAACGAAAAATCTGAGCTTACAATTGAAAAAGATGAATTAAGAGAAAAACTTGATGTTCTTCCACATGAATATTTATCTTTAATGGATTTAGCATATGATAGTAAACAAAATAGATTATTTGAAATGAAGACTGTTGAATTACTAGTTAATGAGTGTAATTATAAAGGATTACATTTAGGAGGCTCAAGAAAACCAGATGGAATTATATATACAGAGAATGAATCTGATAATTATGGTGTAATAATAGATACAAAAGCATATTCAAATGGCTATAATTTGCCTATTTCTCAGGTTGATGAAATGGTTAGATATGTTGAAGAAAATAATAGAAGAGAAAAAGAGCGTAATTCAAATGAATGGTGGAACAATTTTGATAAAGATATTAAGAAATTTTATTTTTCTTTTATATCAGGAAAATTTACTGGAAATATAGAAGAAAAGCTTCAACGTATTACTATTTCTACTAATGTATATGGAAGTGCAATTACAATTGCAACATTATTGTATATATCAAATGAAATAAAAGCTAAAAGAATAAGTAATATGAAAATTGTAAGTTATTTTAATAATAAAGTATATTAATGAAATAAAATATTATATTTTAACAGAACAAGAATTTGTAGGTCTGTAACTATTGGAAATTTAAAATTTTTGGTATATAATGTAAATATGATAAAAAGAGCGAAATTTTAGAAATATATATTTTATAGTATCACCATAGTAGATGGTAATGAGATTAAGGTACTTGAAAAATACAAATCAGAAGTAGAAAAAAGATGGAGATAATTTATAATAAATTAGTCAGGGATAATATTCTGGATATAATTAAAAGGAATGGAGAGACACCAATAAAGAGAAAATAACAAATAAATAAGATTTAAATTTAATTAGATGATTGAAAGGAGAGAATTAAGTGGATAGTCAAATGTTTACAGTAAAATCTGAATGTGATGGGCTAGAGTTAGACATAACTGTGATTAAACCAGAAGACAAAATAAAAGGAATTGTTCAAATATCACATGGTATGGCAGAGCATAAAGAACGTTATTATAAATTTATGGAATATTTAGCAAAAAATGGATATGTTACAGTTATAAATGACCATAGAGGACACGGAAAGAGTGTAAAAAATAATGATGATTTAGGATACTTTTACGATAATAGTGCCGAGTATATAGTAGAAGATTTACATCAAATAACAAAGCTAATAAAGGAACAATATTCTAATAAGCCTGTTATATTATTTGGACACAGTATGGGATCAATGGTAGTCAGAAAATATATTAAAAAATATGATGATGAAATAGATAAGTTAATTGTGTGTGGATCACCGAGTAAAAATAAATATGCAAAGATAGGCTTAAACGTTGCAAAGCTAGTGGGAAAGATAAAAGGAGAAAAATATAGGAGTAAATTCATACAAAAACTCGCTTTTGGAAGTTATAGTTCAAAGAAAGAAAAATCTGAAAATTCATGGATTTGTGATAATGAAGAAACTGTGAACAATTATGATAAAGATAAATTGTGTGGATTTATATTTACTGCGAATGGTTTCCAAAATTTATTTGGATTGATGATAGATATTTATGGCAAAAAGAATTGGACATTAAAAAATAAAAATCTACCAATATTATTCATTGCGGGAAAAAATGATCCGGTTATAATAAATAAAGACAAGTGGCTAGAAAGCCAGGAATTTTTAAAAAAATTAGGCTATAAGAATATACAGAATAAATTATATGATAGAATGAGACATGAAATATTAAATGAAAAAGAAAGTAATATAGTATATAAAGATATATTAGATTTTATAAGATAAGAGTAACATTCTATATACATTATTTCAATTTATATAGAATGTGAAAGACAAATTATATTATAAAGGATAAACCAAAAATGAAAAGAATAAATAAAACAGATATAATAATATTTGCAATTATATTTATCATAACATGCATAATATTTATACCATTTTTACAAGGACATTATGCAACAGATACATATAATATAGCAAATATTGGATATAAAGAATATGCAATAGAATGGTCACTAAAAGATGGAAGAATTTTTATGTGCATAATAGGTTTAATAGCAAGTAAAATAAATATGCCTATTAAATTATATGTTTTTATAACACTATTTTTAGCACTGGTAATTTCCAATATTTCAGTAATTATTTTAAGTAAAATAATAAAAAAATATAAAGAACCTAAAAAAAATATACAGAAAATTATAGTAATAGTAATAAGCTATATAACAATATTCAATTTTATGTATCTTGAAGATATGTACTTTGTTGAAAGCATAGTAATGGCATCAAGTATTTTATTATTTATGATATCAGCTTATATATTAACTGAAAAAAACAAGCAATATATATTAAAAAGCCTAATTTTAAACATAATAGGTATTATGTGTTATCAAGGTACAATAGGAATGTTTTTTTCATTTACAATATTATTCACAATCCTAAAAAATAAAAATAATGTAAAACAAATAATTATAGATTTAATAAAATGTGGAGTAATAGCACTAGTTGCAGTACTACTTAATATAATAGCAGTAAAAATTATAGGAAACATATTAAAAATTAAACAAACAAGATTAAGTAAAATATCAAAAATTTTTAGCAATATAGAAGGAATAATAGCAACACTGCCAACTATATTACAAAAAACTTGTAACTTATTTCCTAAAAATGCATTCATAATATTTTTAGATATAATAACAATAATAGTCATAATATATCAAATAAAAGATATTAAAAAAGCAAATAATTTAATATATAAATATGTAACAATAATGGTTATAGCAATATTAGGAAGTTGTGTAACATATTTATTATCTCCAACAAGCTTTTTTACAGGAAGATTAAGAAATCCAATAGGTTCATTAATAGGAATGATATTTATATTTTTATATGTTGAAACAAACCTATTTGAAAAAAAGAAAATCTTAAGTATAATAACATATTTAACATTAATATCATACATAGCTCTAAACTTTGGGAATTATGAAAATATAATGTTTCAACACAAAAAAATAAATGAATTAGAAAAATTACAAGTAAGCGAAATAGATAATAAGATAAATGAATATGAAAAAAATACAGGAATAAAAGTTACAAAAATAGTAAAAGTACCACGAAAAAAAACATCAAGTCAAAATAAAGGAGCTAATGATATAACAAGAAATGCATTAAAAACTCGATGGGCAGTTGATGGAGTGATAAACTTTTATACAGAAAGAAATTTAGAAAATATTGATGCAACTGAAGAAAAAATAAAATATTATTTTAAAAATTATGATTATGAAAGAGAATACAAATGTATAGATGATACATTATATATAAATGTTTATGTGTTTTAAAAAATACATAATATCAAAATAAGAAAGAAGGTAAAAAATGAAAAAAGTAGTAATAATAGGAGCAGGACCAGCAGGATTAACAGCAGCTAATGAGTTATTAAAAGAAGAAAATTATGAAGTAGTAGTTTTAGAAGAAACTAATGAAATAGGAGGAATATCCAGAACTGTAAAATATAATGGGAATAGAATGGATATAGGTGGACATAGATTTTTTTCAAAAGATGAAAGAATATTAGACTATTGGAAAGAAATAATGCCGATTCAAGGAAAAGAAGCATATGATGATAAAAAACTTGGAAAAGAAAAAAATTTAGAAAATGGAGGACCAGATCCAGAAAAAGAAGATAATGTAATCTTGATAAGAAATAGAGTATCAAGAATATATTATTTAAAGAAATTTTTTGATTATCCAATAAGTATGAAAAAAGAAACTTTTACCAATATGGGATTTGTAAGAACTGTAAAAGCTAGTTTTAGCTATTTAAAATCTATATTTGTAAAAAGAAAAGAAGATTCGCTAGAAAATTTCTATATAAATAGATTCGGAAAAGTATTATATAGTATGTTTTTTGAAAAATACACAGAAAAACTATGGGGAAGACATCCAAGCCAAATATCAGCGGATTGGGGAGCTCAAAGAGTAAAAGGATTATCTATAACAGCAGTAATAAAAGATATGTTTACAAAGAAATTTGGAAAAAAGGATAATAACGAAGTAGAAACATCATTAATAGAAGAATTCTGGTATCCAAAATTAGGACCAGGACAATTATGGGAAAAATTAGCTGACAATGTAGAGGAAAAAGGAGGAAAAATACTTAAAAGTCATAAAGTAAAAAATATAAATATAAAAAATAATAAAATAGAATCTTTAGAATGTGAAGTAAATGGACAAATAGTAACAATTGAAGGAGATATATTTATATCATCTATGCCATTAAAAGACTTAGTATGTGGATTAAAAGGAGAAAAAGTACCAGAAAATATACAAAAAATAGCAGAAGGATTACCATATAGAGATTTTATGACAGTTGGAGTATTAGTAAATAAACTAAAAATAAAAAATGAAACAAATATAAAAACATTATCAAACATAGTACCAGACTGTTGGATTTATGTACAAGAACCAGATGTTAAACTAGGAAGAATACAAATATTTAATAACTGGTCTCCATATTTAGTAGAAAAGCCAGAAGAAACAGTGTGGATAGGATTAGAATATTTTGCAAATGAAAATGATGAATATTGGAATATGAGTGATAAAGACTTTATTGATTTTGCTGTAAACGAACTAGAAAAAATAGGAATAATTGACAAAAAAGATGTATTAGATACACACAGAGAAAAAGTAAAAAAAGCATATCCAGCATATTTTGATACATATTCTCAAATAGATGAACTAATAGAATATATAAATACATACTCAAACTTATATTGCATAGGAAGAAATGGACAACATAGATACAATAATATGGACCATTCAATGTTAACAGCAATCGAAGCAACAAATAATATTAAGAAAAATATACAAGATAAAACCAATATTTGGAATGTAAATACAGAAAAAGAATATCATGAAAAAAAGGAGATAAATGTTGAAAGATAATGAATATAAAAAATTTTTAATATTAATAGTAATATTAGCATTAATAGTTAGATTTATATATGTAATAAAAACACCATACACAGAAAAACAACATGACTTAGATTTATCATATATATTAACTATATATGAAACAGGACATTTACCACAAAGTAATGAAGGACAATATTACCATCCGCCATTTCACCAAATTATTGGAGCAACATTTTTAAAAATAGAAAATATTTTTGTAAATAATATAGAAGAAGACTTTGCAGGAGAAAGTCTGCAATTTTTAACACTAATATACTCAATGATAATATTATATGTTATTTATAAAATAGCAAAAGAAATTAAATTAAAGAAAAAACATATATTATATGTAATGTTTATTACAGCATTTAATCCAACATTAATAATATTATCAGGAAGTTTAAATAATGATGAGCTATGTATAGTATTAATGATGTGGAGTATATTAAGACTTATAAAGTGGTATAAAAAATCAGATATAAAAAATACAGTGTTTTTAGCAATTACAACAGGACTAGCAGTAATGACTAAAACAAATGGAGCAATTGTAGCAGTTCCAATAATGTATATTTTCTTACTTAAGTTATATAAAGAACTAAGAAAAACAGATAATAAGATTATAATCACAAAAAAATATTTATATTTATTTGTAATATTTGGAACAATATCATTGCCAATAGGATTATGGTATCATGCTAGAAATTACATATTATTTAAACAACCAATACTATATATATTAGACACCAACAATCAAGATTTATATGTAGGTAACTATAGTCTGTTAGAAAGATTTTTACCATTCTCAAAAGAAATATTCCAAATGTACTGTAATGCTTTTGAAGATTATAATATAATAACATATTTAATAAAATGCTCATTATTCGGAGAATTTTCATGGGGCAATGGAAAATTAAAATGTATATATTATACAATTGCAATAATCTTAAATATAATTTTGAGTATAATTTCATTATACTGTATAATAAAAAATACTCTAACAAAAAACAAAAGAAAAAAAGTATGGAAGAATATATTATTTTTATTATGGATAACAAATATAATAAGCTTCATTTCAATGAACTTAAAATTACCATATGGTTGTAGTATGGACTTTAGATATATAGTTCCTACAATTTTTATACAAGCAATATTTATATGTTTTGAATTAGAAAACATAATGAGAAAAAACAAGAAAAAAGGAAATATAATTTTTGCGTATATATTTGAACTTACATTAGTACTAATGTTATTTTCGGATATAATTATTTTAACATAAGTGATACAAATTTTGAGGAGGAAAAAGATTGAAAAAATTAGTCTTAATTGATGGAAACAGTATAATGAATAGAGCATTTTATGGAATAATGGGAAGTAAAGCACTAACAACAAAAGATGGAAAATATACAAATGCAATATATGGATTTTTGGCAATATTGTTTAAAATAATAGAAGAAGAAAAACCAGAGTATTTAGGGGTATCCTTTGACCTAAAAGCACCAACTGCAAGACATGAATTATATAAAGAATATAAAGCAAATAGACATGGAATGCCAAATGAACTAGCAGAGCAAATGCCGATTATAAAAGATGTTTTAAGAGCAATGAACATAGATATAATAGAAAAAGAAGGTTATGAGGGAGATGACATAATAGGAACTTTATCAAGATATGGAGAAAAAAAAGGATTAGAAGTAATAATACTTTCAGGAGATAGAGATACATTCCAATTAGCAACAGATAAAGTAAAAATACACATACCAAGAACCAAAGCAGGAAAAACAGAAACAGAAATTTATGATAGAGAAAAAGTAAAAGAAGTTTATGGAATAGAACCTCAACAATTAATAGAAGTAAAAGGATTACAAGGAGATACATCTGACAATATACCAGGAGTACCAGGAATAGGAGAAAAAACAGCATTAACTCTAATACAAAAATTTAAAACAATAAACAATTTATATAAACAATTAGAAGCAGGAGAATCAGGATTAAAAGGAAAACAAAAGGAAAACTTAGAACAAAATAAAGACTTAGCATTACTCTCAAGAACATTAGGAGAAATAAACACAACAGTTCCAATAGAAGATACTTTAGAAGAATTAAAAGTAGAAGAATGGAACAAGTCACAAGTACTAGAAATATTTAAAGAATTAAACTTTAAAAGATATATTGAAAGGTTTAATTTACTAGAAAATGCTGAAGGGCAAAATTTAAACAACAATACAACAAAAAAAATAGAAGAATTATATAAAATCAAAAATAAATCAATAGAAGAAATAAAAAAAATCCTAGAAGAACAAAAAGAAATGATTTTTTATATAAACACTTCAAAAGATGAAAATCAAGAAAAAATTATAAAAGAAACAATAACAGGAATAGGAATCTTTAATTCAAATTTAAATGAAACATATTATATAAATTTCAAAAACAATGAAGAACTTCAAAAACTAAAAGATATTTTTGAAGATAATGAAATATCAAAAATAGGAATAGATTTAAGTAAAACATATATATTATTAAAACAAGAGAAAATTAATTTAAAAGGGATAAAAGCAGATATAAGTATAGCAGCATATATTTTGAATCCAACTAATAATAAGTTAAAATTAGAAGACTTAGCAGAACAATATTTAGAGATAAATGTAAATGAAATATTAGAAGAAAATGAAGAAAACATTAAACAAGAACAAATAAATCTATTTGAAGAACTCAATAAAATAAATAATACAGAAAAGAATTTAGAAAAAAACAAAAAAGAAGAAAAAAAATGTACATTATATTCATATTTAATATATAAAATACAAGAAATAATGAAAAAACAACTTGAAGAAATAAATGCAATAGAATTATTTAATAATATAGACATGCCAACGGTAGAAGTATTAGCAGACATGCAATGGAACGGAATGTATGCAGATGAAAAAGAATTAAACAATTTTGGAAATAAACTAAAAGAACAATTAGAGAGAAAAACAAAAATTATATATGAAATGGCAGGAGAAGAATTTAATATAAATTCCACAAAACAATTAGGAGAAATATTATTTGAAAAAATGAAATTACCTGTTGTAAAGAAAACCAAAAGTGGATACTCAACAGATGTAGATGTACTAGAAAAACTAAAGCCAGAAGACCCAATAATTACAGAAATACTAGAATATAGGCAATTAATGAAGTTGAACTCAACATATGTAGAAGGATTAAAGCCATATATAAACCCAAAAACAAAAAGAATACACTCATTTTTTCATCAAACCATAACAGCAACAGGAAGAATAAGTTCAACAGAACCAAATTTACAAAACATACCAACAAGATTTGAACTTGGTAAGCAAGTAAGAAAAATATTCAAACCAGAAGAAGGAAAAGTATATATAGATGCAGACTACTCACAAATAGAATTAAGAGTATTAGCACATATGTCAGAAGACAAACACATGATAGAAGCATTTAAAGAAGGCCAAGACATCCATAAACAAGCAGCATCAAAAGTATTTAAAACACCAATAGAAGAAGTAACAAAAGAACAAAGAAGTAATGCAAAAGCAGTAAACTTTGGAATAGTATATGGAATAAGTGACTTCGGACTTGGGGAACAATTAGGAATATCAAGGAAACAAGCAAAAAAATATATAGAAGAATATTTAGCAGAATATGAAGGTATAAAAAAATTTATGGACAATACAACAGAAAAAGCAAAAGAAACAGGATATGTAGAAACGCTATTTAATAGAAGAAGATATATACCAGAATTAAAATCAAATAATTACATGGTAAGACAATTTGGAGCAAGAGCAGCAATGAACACACCTATACAAGGAACAGCAGCAGATATTATGAAGATTGCTATGATAAATGTGTATAGAAAATTAGTTGAAAACAGATTAGAGGCTAAAATAGTTTTACAGGTTCATGATGAGATGATGATAGAAGCTCCATTATATGAGGCTGAGAAGGTTAAAAATATTATAAAAAAAGAAATGGAAAGTGCAATTCAGTTAAAAGTTCCTTTGATAGCAGAAGTTTCAGAAGCTGAAAACTGGTATGAATGCAAATAATGTCCCATGGGGACGGTTCTCTTGGGACATTTTTGTCCCATTGGGGACAGAGTTTAAGATAAAAAAGAGAAGGGAGTAGAGAAAAATAGTTATTATAAGTAAGAAAAAATTAATCATATTAACGATAATAGTTATTGCTTTTATAATAATAGCTATTATAGATATTCCAACAAAAATACAAAAGAAAATTTATAAAAAAGAATATATAGAATATGTATCTAAATATTCTAAAGAATATAATGTAGATGAAAATTTAATTTATGCAGTTATAAAAGTTGAAAGTAATTTTAAAACTAGTGCAAAATCTAGCAAAAATGCAATAGGATTAATGCAATTGATGGAGGATACTGCAAAGGAAATTAGCAAAAAAATAAATTTAAATTTAACTAGTGAAGAGCTAAAAGATAAATTACAAGAAGCGGATTTAAACATAAATTTAGGAACAAAATATCTATCAATATTAATAGAAAAGTATCAAAATATAGAGATAGCAGTAACTGCATATAATGCTGGAATTGGAACTGTTGATAATTGGATAGAAAAAGGAATAATAAAAGCAGATGGCTCTGATATTGAAAATATACCATATAAAGAAACGAATAATTATGTGAGAAAAATTTTGAGAGATTATAAAATTTATAATGAAAAAATACTAGACAAATAACGAAAATTGCAATAAAATAGTATAGAAATTTATATTGCAATGACAAAAAGCGAAGGGAGAAAACATATGATATTGGAACAATTAATTTTTACCATACTTGCATTTGGATTATTTGTCTATATTTTTTTTAAAATGATACAAAAAAATGACACAAATTATATAACGATATTAATAATGCAAGCAATAGGAATAGCTTTAAATTTTGTAGCAGTATTATCAAAAAAAGAATTAGGAGCATTTTTAACAATAATAAAATATATATTTGGAATTTTAATTCCAATAGCTATAATGTTTATAGAAAAAAGAGGAATTCCATTAATTCAAGTTCTAAATGTAGCAAAAGCAAAAATGTATTTAAAAGCTGGAAACAACAAAAAGGCGAAAGAACAATTAATAAATTTAGTGACCAAATATCCAGAAAATTATATAGGACATAAAATGTTGGCGGAAATATATGAATTAGAAGGCGGAATGAGAAAAGCAATAGATGAATATGTACAAGCAATAGATATAAATAAAAAAGATTATGATTCATACTATAAAATTGCAGAATTATTAAACAATTTAGAAAAATCTGATGAAGCATCAGAAATGTTATTTAGTTTATTAAATAAAAAGCCAGATTATTATAAAGCAACAGAATTATTAGGAGACATATTGTTAACAAAAGAAATGTACAAAGAAGCAGTTAATGTATATCAAGATGCACTAAAATATAATCCATTAAGTTTTGATATAAATTATAATTTAGGAATAGCATACACAATGTTGAACGATTTTCAAAATGCAAAAATATGTTATGAAAGAGCAGCAGATATAAACTCTTTATCATATAATTCAAAATATTCTCTTGCAGAAATTGCATTAATATATAAAGAATTAGAAGAAGCAGAAAAATATTTTATGGAAGCAGTAGAAGATGAAGAACTATCAGCTGACAGTTATTATGAACTTTCAAAAATAGCAATAATAAGGGGAGAAAAAGATAAAGCAATACAATATGCTAATATTGCAATAGATATTGACTCATCAAAAGTTGTTCCAAAAATAAAAAAAGACCCGCTATTTATACCTATAATGGCCAGAATCTCTATACCATTTAATATAGAGAATTTAGATGAAAAAGAAAATAAATTAGAACAAAAAGAATTAAAGGCCAAAGAACATTTGGAAGATATGTTTGAAATAACTAGAAATCTAAGTTATGATGATATAAAACTTTTAAAAAATAGCAAAAGTAGCAGACAACGAAATATAGAAGAAAATCAAAATCAAAAAGAAATAGAAAATTAATATTTTAAAATCAAATTAATTATTCATAAAAAAACCAAAAGTAAGTATAATAATAATAAAATTATAATTATAGAAAGAGGGATTTTATGAGTACAAATTTTACAGTTGTAGGTGGAGATTTAAGAATAATAAAACTTGCAAAAATGCTTGCAATGGATGGAAATAAAGTATATGCATATGGAATAGAAAAAGCAGAAGAAGTAAAGGAAAGTAAAAATATAATAATGTGCGAAAAGCTAAATGATGCAGTGAAAAATTCAGAAATAATTATAGGGCCAATACCATTTTCAAGTAATGGAAAAGAAATAAATGCACCATTTAGTGATAAACAAATATCAATTAGGGAATTAATGCATGTAATAAATGCAAAAATATTAATTGCAGGGAGCATAACACCAGAAGTATATGATTTAGCAAATGATGAATATATAGAAATAATAGATATAATGAAAAGAGAAGAATTAGCAGTTTTAAATACAATATCAACAGCAGAAGGAACAATAGAAATTATAATTGCAAATACTAACAAAATAATACATGGTAGTAAAATATTAATTTTAGGATTTGGAAGAATAGGAAAAGTATTAGCAAGAAAATTATCAGGACTTTCTGCAAAAGTAACATGTGCAGCAAGAAAAGATGAAGATCTAGCCTGGATAAAAGCTTATGGACATATGGAAACAAATATAAATACAATGGGAGAAAATTTATCAGAATATGACATTATTATAAATACAGTTCCAAATTTAATTTTAAATGAAGAAAAAATTAAATATGTTAAAGATGATTGCTTATTAGTAGATTTAGCATCAAATCCAGGAGGAATAGACAAAAGAGCAGCTAAAGATAAAAATTTAAAATTAATATGGGCATTAGCTTTACCAGGAAAAGTTGCACCTGTAACTACAGCGGAATTTATTAAAGATACAATTTATAATATTTTAAAAGAGATATATAAGAAATAATTATTGATCTTTGACTAAAAAGTAGTTATATTAAATATTAAAAATAAAAAAGAAAGAAGGAAAAGAAAAAATGAATGAAATTTTACAAGCATTAATTTTAGGAATAGTACAAGGATTAACAGAATTATTACCAATATCAAGTTCTGCACACTTAAATTTATTCCCATGGGTATTTGGATGGGAAGAAATAAGTGCATCATTTGATGTTGCACTACATATAGGAACATTATTTGCAATAGTTTTATTCTTCTTTAAAGATTGGATAGAATTAATAAAAGGTGGATACAAACAAGTTGTAAAAAAAGAAAAAACAACCGAACGGAAAAATATTTTGGTACATAGTAATTTCAACTATTCCAACAGGAATATTATGTTTGATTTTAGATAAAATATCAGAAAAAATAATAGAAAAAATGGCTATCAGTTTCAGTGTTGAAGAAAAAATTATAGAAATGTTTTTAATAGCATTTGCTTTAATTATAATGGGTATAATTTTATATATAGTAGATAAAAAATCAAAATCAAAAGTTGAATATAAAGATATTACATTAAAACAATCACTATTAATTTCTATGTCACAAGCAATAGCAGCAGCTTTTCCTGGTGTATCAAGATCAGGGATTACTATGACAGTAGGAAGAAGAATGGGATTAAAAAGAGAATCTGTTGCAAAATATTCATTTTTATTATCAACTCCAATAGTTGCAGCAGCAGCTTTATATGAACTTAAACATTTTACTTTTAATATTCCATTTGTAATTGGAGTTTTAGCAAGTTTTATAGTTGGTGTAATAGTTATTAAATTTTTACTAGAATATTTGAAAAAAGGAAGCTTTAAAGGGTTTGCAATATATAGAGTTATTTTAGGATTATTTATTATTGGATTATGCATAATAAGATTATAAAAAGAGGAATTAGGAATATTTTAATAAGGACAATTCTTATTAAAAATGTCCCTAAAGCTTTTTTATTTTATTGCATTTTTCATTTTGTTCTATTGTAGAAATTTACTTAATGTTTTTATCTTTTCTTTTAATCCCTTTTGCTTATTTGCATAGTCTGTATAAAAGTTAGAAAGCATTTTATCTCACACTCTATGTAAAAATGATAGATGCATAATGTACTGTAAATTGCAATCATTTTTTATGTAAACATCAAGAAAATACTTGAATTTAAGTTGAAAAAGATAAATATATTTGATATAATTTGCATATCTAAATAAAAAATAAATCATTATTTGAGCACGAAAATTGTAAAATATATAAATATGGGTTTTAACAGCTATATGAAAAAAAGGAGTAAATATGAAAACAATTGGAATAATTTTGAGAGATTACGAAACAAAAAATACTGGAATAGTATATGGAGTTAGAAGTTATCTTATTGAAAAATTAAAAAAATATAATGTTTCTATCATGTGCATACCATTTGATTTTAAAAATTATTTAGAGATGGATACTTCTTTAATTGAAAAATGTGATGGCATTATATTACCAGGTGGAAAAGTCAGTCATGAATTAGATTTTAAAATAGTAAAATATCTATACAATACGGATAAGCCAACTTTGGGAATATGCTTAGGAATGCAACTTATGGGCAAGGCATTTAATAATAATATTACTATACCAATTCATAATCACCAAAATGGAGGTAATTATTCTCATTTTATAAAAATTGATAAAGATACATTGCTTTATGATATAATAGGAAAAGAAAGTATAGAGGTAAATTCTCTTCATTCATTTTGTATTCCAGATACTAAATTAAATGTATCTGCTCGTAGTGATGATGCAATAATTGAAGCAATTGAAGATAAAAGAAAGAAATTTTTTTTAGGTGTACAATGGCATCCAGAACTATTAGATGATAAAAATACTGATAAATTATTTAACTATTTTATTAGCAAATTATAAAAAAAGTATAGAATGATATAGTGGAAAAAAATGAAATTTATTATGAAATAATCATTCATAGCAAAGAAGGTGTTATATGGATAATTCAAATGATAATCGTATTAAACTTAGCAATAAAATATATCCGATTTTTTATGGACTTTCATCAGATTTAATATTTTATATTGCAATAAATATATTATTTTTAACAAGCGTTAAGGGATTAAATTCTTCAGAAATTAATCTTATTACAACAATAGGAACTTTAGTAGCACTAGTATTTTATTTATTATCAAATAAGATTATAAATAAAATAGGAAATTCGTATTCAATAAGACTGGGAACCTTTTTATTATTAATTTCATCAATATTATTTACTTTTTCCACTAATTTAATATTTTTTGCTTTAGCAGAAATTTTATATGAAGTTAGTTTTGTTTTTAAATGCGTTGATCAAGTAGTTTTAAATAATAATTTAATATATCAAAATAAAGAAAATGATTTTATTAAAATAAAAGTTAAAGCAACTACAATATATTCAATTGCAACAATGATAGCGACTTTAATAGGGGGATTTTTATTTAATATAAGCCCATACTTACCAATGTTTATATGTATACTAATTTGTCTTATTAATTTTATAATGTCACATTTTATATATGAAGCTAATTCTTATAATAAGAAATTAGTAAAAGAGAAAAATAAAAAATTCAATTTTAATAAGATTGTGATTATCACTATACTTGTTTATGGTTTTATATATGGAACTCTTGTTGTTTGTCAGACAAATGATAAATTATTTATACAATTTGAATTACAAAATTTCTTAAAAGATAAGAGTGTTGTTTTAGTAATGTCAATTATTTTATTCTTATCACGAGTATCAAGACTAATATCAAATATAGTGTTTGTAAAAGTATATGATAAATGTAAAAATAAAACATTATATATAATTTATTTTGGATTACTATTATCAGTTCTATTATTTATTATTGGAAAAATTTTATTTTCTTCAATGTATAGCTCTATATTAATGACTATTGGCTTTATGATTATATTAGCATTAAGAGATCCAACAGAGAATGTATTAAGTAATATACTTCTTCAAAATACAAAAAAAGAGGATAAAGAAAATTCCATATTATATTTTCAATTTACAAGAAGATTAGTTGTATTCATATTAAGTTTGCTTGCAACTATGATTCTTGCTAGATTTGAATTGATTCATTTATATATAGTATTTTTCATTTTTATATTATTATATATTTTTATAGTTTTAAAGTTATTATCTTTAATAACAAATAAAATACCAATAAAATAAAGAAGAACTAAATAAGAATATTTTGTGTCCTTATTTAAGTTCTCCCTTCCTCTTTTATTTTTAATCCATATTATTTTTTAATAAAATATATCTAATTCCAAAAACACTTCCTATAACTGCAACTAATATAATACTTCTAAATAAAGTTGATTCTCCAGCTTTAGGTAATACTTTAGGTAAATCTTCTTCTACTTTATTTTCTATTTTATTTTCAACTTTAGGTTCTGTAAGTTTTAGCTGAGGGGTAACACTAGAACTTTTAGTATCTGTTTTATTAGAATAATCAGTATAATTCAAGTCTAATTTACTATTAGTATCTAAAACTTTTTCTAAAATATCTTTACTATAATTTTCTTTTAATTTTAATTTATATTGAACAATAGCTGTTTCGCCAGGTTTTAATTCTGGAATAGTCCAAGTAATAGAATTTGTTGATTTATCAATTTCTTTTGAAATAGTTCCTATATTAGGATCTTTTACATAAGAAAAATCAAAATTTTCAACAATTTCCTTTGTAAAAGTATCAACAATATTTAAATTAGTAAAAGGTTTTGAAACAGGTAACAAATCTTTATAAATATCAGATTTTATAGTATTTTCAATTTTATCATCTGTAATATAATAAAATTTACCAATTGTAGGCTGTTCTGGAGTTCCAAAAATCTCATTAATTATTTGTGAATAAGTTTTATTAGAAGGTGAAACAACAGTTGAACCATCAGAAATACCAGTAAGTAATACAATTACATTATCAACAACAGATGATGATGAAACCAAACTAGCCTTTGTTTTATTAATTACATCATTTGAAAAATAAACTTTATCATAATTAATAGCAATATTTGGTACACCATCAGATAAAACTATTATATATTTATGAGCTTTATCAGTTTTTTCAGTAAAATATTTTTTTGCTAAAGTAAGACCAGCATCTAAGTTTGTCCTACCAAGACTAGCTGGAATAGAAGAAATAGAAGAAATTAAACTTTGAGCATCATTAGTTAAATTAGATACTAAAGCAGCATCCTCTATTGTACCTTCTTTTGCAACATTAGAATTAGATGAAAAAGTTACAATCCCAATTTCCAAGTTATTATTATTATTCAAAAGAGTTGTAACCAAATTTTTAGCAGAATCAATAATCAAATCTTTTCTAGTTTTATTAGGTAGAACATTATCAAGCATACTTCCTGAATTATCTATAACAAACATTAATTCTCCAGTAGGTTTTAAATTCTCCTCATTATTTGTAGCTTTTAATTGTATAGTTATTTCCTTATTATCTAAATCTTTTGAAATAACACTTCTTTCAACAAAAGATTTTGTACCAAAATTTATAGTACATACAGGCTCTTTTACAACAGACATTGTAACATCACTATAAGAACCATTAGAAATACTAGCAACTAAAAATATTAACAAAAATAAAATTAATAAAATTCTCAATTTAAAATTTTTCATTTAGATTACTCCTTTATAACAATTAATTATTTTTATTTCACTATAACTATTTTATACTAAAAGAATAAAAAAAACAAGAAATTAGTAGAAAAATATTAAAAATGTGATATTTTGTTAAAACATAGCTAGGATCTACCATTAGGAATTTGACTTCAAAATATTATATACCATCTTTTTAGTTATGATACCTTTTATAAAATCAAACTTAAAGTGTAACATACAAAATATTACAATTATATTACAAATACATAAAACATATTGTAAAACAATAATAAATCATATATAATAAAAACAATATAAAAAATAAAAACGCAAAGGAGAAAAATAAAAATGAACGAAAAACTTGAAACCCTTGAGAGAGTACACACACACACACACACACACACACACACACACACAGGTAATTTAAACAACTTAAAAACAAAAAATGCAAAAATAAAAAATAAGAAAGGCATAACATTAATAGCACTCGTAATAACCATAATTGTATTATTAATTTTAGCAGGAGTAGCAATAGGAACATTAGGAGGAGAAAATGGACTATTGGCAAAAACAACACATGCAAAAGAAAAATATGCAATAGCAGAAGCAAAAGAAAATTTAGAATTAGAAATAACAAATTTGCAAATAGAACAACAAGGAAAAGGAGAAGAACTAAAAAAAGAAGATTTACCCAAAATAAATAATGACAAAATAGATGTAAAAGACACAACAAACTTTCCAGTAGAAGTAATATATGAGAAATATAAATTTGAAGTAGATGAAAACTTTAAAGTAACATACGTAGGAGAAGCAGATGAAACAATAATAACATATACAACAGACCCAGAAGGATATACGAACCAAGATAGTATAAAGTTAACAGTAAAAATAAGTAATCCAAAAGGAATAAGAACGGTAGAATTTCCAGATGGAGGAATAGTAGAATGTTTAGGAAGTAAAGAATATGCAAAAGATTTTAAAGAAATAGTAAATGGGACATATATATGTAAAGTAATAGATCTTGATGGAAAAGAGAGAATAAAAAAAATATTAATTGAGCAAATAGATAAATTACCACCATTAGATTTTACACCTACAATTGAGAATGTAGAAAAAACTAGTATTTCAATAAAAGCAAATGTTCAAGATTCAGAGCCAGATGAAATCAGTAGAAAAAGTGGAATAGAAAAATATGAATTTTATATAAAAAATTTAGATGATAATAGTGAATATATTAAATACGAATCAAATATGGCAGAAATGAAGTTTACTAATTTAAGACCTGAAAACACATATTCTGTTTATGTAAGAGCATTTGATAAAGCCGGGAATTTTAAAGATTCAAAAGAAATTACTATACAAACTTTATCAGGTACTACTTATTTAGTACAAGGAGGAAATACTTTAGTAGATTGGACAGAATACTATCAAGGACATTCGACAGGAAGTTTAAGCAAAGAAGATGGATATTTATCATTTAAAACAGGAGGAGTAGCTAAATTTTCTAATTACCATACAAAACTGGATTTAACGAGTATCTCAAAAATTTATTTTTATGGAAACATAGATTGTAGTAATTCTTCTAGTGGACATTTTTATATTTCAACATTTGATAAAACTGATTCAACAAACAGGAATCATGGTGCTTATAATGATGGAATTGAAAAGTATATACCATTAACTAGCACACTTAAAGAATATGAAATAGATGTTTCTGATCTTGTAGGCGAACACTATATAGGAGTTTTTGGAAGTTTCAGAACGATAAATATATATGATGTATACTATAAATAGTAACTTATAATATACAAGATAAAAATACGAAGGAGAATTTTAAAAATGAATAAAAAACTTAAAACCCTTGCGGGAGTACACACACACACACACACACACACACACACACACACACAGGTAGTTTAAACAACTTAAAAACAAATGATGCAAAAGTAAAAAATAAGAAAGGTATAACATTGATAGCCCTTGTAATTACAATAATAATTTTACTAATTTTAGCAGGAGTAGCAATAGGAACATTAGGAGGAGAAAATGGACTATTGGCAAAAACAACACATGCAAAAGAAAAATATGCAATAGCAGAAGCAAAAGAAAATTTAGAATTAGAAATAACAAATTTGCAAATAGAACAACAAGGAAAAGGAGAAGAACTAAAAAAAGAAGATTTACCCAAAATAAATAATGACAAAATAGATGTAAAAGACACAACAAACTTTCCAGTAGAAGTAATATATGAGAAATATAAATTTGAAGTAGATGAAAACTTTAAAGTAACATACGTAGGAGAAGCAAATGAAACAATAATAACATATACAACAGAACCAAAAAGTTATACAAACCAAGACAAGGTAAAGATACTAATAAAAGTAAGTAATCCCAAAGGAATAAAATCAATACAAAAACCAGGAGAAGAAGACAAAATGTTTCCACAATCACAAACAACAGTAGGAATAGACTATGTGGTAGCAAAAAATGGACATTACATATTTAAAATAGTAGATATGGAAGACAATGAAATAGAAAAAGATATATATATAGATTTAATAGATAAATTATCACCATTAGATTTTACAATTTCAGCAAGTAAAAGTAATGGAAAAATAATAATATCAGGAGAAACACAAGATGCAGATAGAGATGAAAACAACACAAAAAGTGGAATAGGACATTATGAATATTATTTTGTAGATAGCAACAAAAATACAACAAAATATACAGAAAAAGAAGTATCAACAACAAATTTATCAGGAAGTTATGATATTTATGCGATAGCATATGATAGAGCGGGAAACAGTATAAAATCAAACACGGTCCAAATAACTGTGCTAGGGACAATAAAAAACGCAGTATTAGGAAATCAGCATATTTTAGCCATAGATAATGCCGGTTATTTATGGGCATGGGGATGGAATAGTTATGGCCAATTAGGAGATGGAACAATAGAAAATAAAACAAGCCCAGTACAAATAAAAGAAGGAACAAAATTTAAGTAAATAGCAACTGGGTGGTATTATAGTTTAGCAATAGATGAAAGTGGAAACTTATGGGCATGGGGAAATAACGGTTCTGGCCGATTAGGAGATGGAACAACAGTAAATAAGTATAGTCCAGTGCAAATAAAAGAAGGAACAAAATTTAAGCAAATAGCAGCTGGATATGAGCATAGTTTAGCAATAGATGAAAGTGGAAATTTATGGGCATGGGGAAATAACGGTTCTGGCCGATTAGGAGATGGAACAACAGCAAATAAAGCAAGCCCAGTACAAATAAATAATAAAATAAAATAAAAAAAATAATAGCTGAAAAAAGTGCTTTATGTAGTTTTATAATAGATACAGAAGGAAAATTATATGGAGCAGGAAATGCATATAATTTTGGAGAACCAAGTTTATTAAGGCTAGAACCAGAAATAATTAATTAATATAAAAATAAAAAACATCATTTTTATGGTAAAATTTATAGCTGAAAATCAATAGTTGGGGTGGAAAATTTTAAAAGTTTTCCGCTCCAATTTTTATATATCATCTTTTTAGATATTTTATTTAAAAAATATAAAATATTACAATTATATTACAAATACATAAAACATATTGTAAAATAATAGCAAATTAGATATATTTTAAATTTAAACATAAGTTGAAAATATAGAAAAAACAAGAAACTAGTAGAAAAATGTTAAAAAATGTGCTATTATATTGTTACTATAAACCATTACAGAACAGTTATATTAATAATTATATTAGATTAGAACTTTTTATAGTATAGAAAAATTAGGAGAAAAATATGTTAGAAAAAATAAACTCAACTAAAGATTTAAAAAAATTAAATATAGATGAAAAAAATAAATTAGCACAAGAAGTAAGAGAATATGTTTTACAAGTAGTATCAGAAAATGGAGGACACTTAGCATCAAATTTAGGAGTAGTAGAACTTACAATTGCTTTACATAGTGTATTTAATATGCCTGAAGATAAAATAGTATGGGATGTAGGACATCAATCATACATACATAAAATATTAACAGGAAGAAGAGAAGAATTTAAAACATTAAGAAAATTGAATGGAATATCAGGATTTCCCAAAATAAATGAATCTGAATATGATAGCTTTGATACAGGACACAGTAGTACATCAATATCAGCAGCATTAGGAATGGCAAGAGCAAGGGATTTGAAAAAGAACAATAATCAAGTAATTGCAGTAATAGGAGATGGAGCATTAACAGGAGGAATGGCACTAGAAGCACTAAATGATGCAGGATTTAGTCAAACTAAAATGACAGTTATATTAAATGATAATGAAATGAGTATATCAAAAAATGTTGGTGGACTAAATATGTTTTTAAGTAAATTAAGAACTAAAAAACTATATAGTAAATCAAATATATCAATAAAAAAAGCATTAATAAAAATACCAATAATTGGAAAACCAATAGTAAGAATAGTACAAAGAATAAAAAGAAGTATAAAACAATTAATAATACCAAAAATGTTTTTTGAAGATATAGGATTTACATATTTAGGACCAGTTGATGGGCATAATATAGAACAATTAGAAAACATACTAGAACTTAGCAAAAAAGTAGAAAGACCTGTATTAATACATGTTTTAACAAAAAAAGGAAAAGGGTATAAAATAGCAGAAGAAAATCCAGATAAATTTCATGCAACAGCACCATTTAACATTGAAACAGGGGAGCCCAAAAAGAAGAAAAAGCAAGATTATTCAAAAACATTTGGTAAAAAGTTAGTAGACTTAGCCCAAAATAATGAAAAAATTGTAGCAATAACAGCATCAATGAAAGATGGCACAGGATTAGGTGAATTTGCCCAAAAATTCCCATCAAGATTCTTTGATATTGGAATAGCAGAACAACATGCACTTACAATGGCAGCAGGAATGGCAAAAGAAGGAATGATACCATTTGTACCAATATATTCATCATTTTATCAAAGAGCATATGATCAAGTTATACATGATATTGCGATTCAAAACTTACCAGTAATAATGTGTGTAGATAGAGCAGGGGTAGTTGGATCAGATGGAGAAACACATCAAGGAACATTAGATATGGCATTTTTTAGACTTGTACCCAATTTAACAATAATGGCACCAAAGGATTTTAAAGAACTAGAAGATATGATGGAATTTGCAGTAAAACTAAATAAGCCTGTTGTTATAAGATATCCAAGAGGTGGAGAAGATGAAAAAGTAAAATTTGAAAAACATGAAAAAATTGAATTAGGAAAAGCTGAAGTACTAAAAGAAGGACAAGATATAAGCATAATTGCAATAGGAAAAAGAGTTTCAAAAGCAGTACAAATGTCTGAAATTTATAAAGAACAAGGAATAGATGCAGAAATAATAAATGCAAGGTTTTTAAAACCATTAGATATAGAAAAAATAAAAAAATCAATAGAAAAAACAAAAAAAGTTATAACAATGGAAGATGGAACAAAAATAAATGGATTAGGAACAGCTATAGAAGAATTAATTGTAGAAGAAAAATTGCAAGAAATAGAAATAAAAAAATATGCATGGCCTGATGAGTTTATAAAACATGGAACAGTAGAAGAATTAGAAAAAATTTATGCCCCAGAGGGGACATTTCTATTTGGGACAGAAAGAAACGGAGAGAAAGGACAAAAATGGATAAACAAAAAATATTAAGTGAATACAAAAAGCAAGAAGATAAAATTTTATTAGCACAAATTTTAGACAAAATAGAATTTTCAAAACAAAGAGAAAAAATAGAATATACAGATTTTCTTGATATGTATCAAATATCATTAGTAAAAAGCTTTATGAAAAAAAATGACCTAGAAAATTTTGTTTTATATGGAGGATTTGAAAATGCCGAAAGAAATGTACTTATAATATATCCTGAAAAATATAATATAACTATGGTAGAAAAAAATTACACAAAGATTATGAAAGTTATAAGAATTACTCTAAGTGAAGAAGAAAAAGGAAAATATTCACACAGAAATTATTTAGGTGGAATTGTAAAACTAGGAATAAAAAGAGAAAAAGTAGGAGATATTTTAGTATCTGATGATGGTGCAGATATTTTAGTAAAAGATGAAACAGCTACAACTTTAAAACAAGAATTAGGAACTCTTACTAGATTTGAAAATGCAAAATTAGAAATAATAGAATTGGAAAATATAAGAAAACAAGAAATTAAAGTAGAAGAAATAAGCATAATAGTACCATCTTTAAGACTTGACAATTTTGTTTCAGATTTAGCTAAAACATCCAGAAGTAAAGCAATTCAAATTATTGATAGTGAAAGAGTTTTTATTAATGGACAAAATGAAACAAAAGCATCTAAACAAATTAAATTAGGAGATATTATAACAATTAGAGGAAAAGGAAGATTTATTGTAAAAGAATTTTCTGGAACAACAAGAAGTGGAAGAACGATTGTTAAAATAGAAAAATATATATAAAAAATCTAAGATGAAAATATCTTAGATTTTTTTACTCATTATAATAGCATCACTTTCTCCATTATAGTAGTTCTTTCTAATGCCAATATGATCAAAGCTAAATTTATCATACAAGTGAATTGCTGATAAATTATGTTCATTAACTTCCAAAGTGATAGTTTTTAAATTTTTACTTTTAGCATAAGAAATTAAATTTTCTAAAAGAGTAGAACCAATACCGTTATGTCTAAAAGATTTTTTTACAACAATATTCATAATATCGGCCTCATCTACAATTATTTTTAAACCAGCAAATCCTACAATAACATCTTTAATTTTTGCAACAATAAAATGTGAATTTTCAGATTTTAATTCTTCCTCTAAAATATTGTAACCCCAAAAGCTATCAAAATCAGAATTTAGAATATCTTTAATTTGTAGCAAATCAATTAAAGTCATTTTTTCAACTTTTAAATCCATAATTAATCTCCAATCCAATTTAATTATTTTTTAACTTTTCCTCTAACTGTCTTTGAGCTTGAGGCTTCTTTAAATATAAAGGCAATATTTCTTCACCAACATTATTGGTAGTAATGAATTTTTTATAACCTGCAACTCCAAGATTTTCAACAGACAAATAGCAATTTGTGGACTTTTCAGGAAAACCATCACCAACAAAATTAATTAATTTATTAATATATTTTGTATTTAATAAATCTAAAACTTCTTGTTTAGTTTTAGAACAAGGAGACTCTAAAACATTATAACAATCATTTATCAATTCATATAAAGCAAAATAACAATTATCATTTTTACAATCAATAACACTACAAATTAAGCCATCATTTTTAATATTATAAGCCAAAACTTCTAAAGAACTAATTCCAACACATGGAATATTTAAACTATCAGAAAAAGCTTTGCAAGTTGCAACTCCAATTCTTATTCCTGTAAAAGAACCAGGCCCAATATCTGAAACAAGTAAATCAACATCTTTTAAAGATAAATTACATTCTTCCAAAAGATTTTTAATTAAAGGCATTAAGGTTTCTGAATGAGTTAAACCATTATTTAATTCCATTTTTTTAATTAAATTAGTATTTTCTAAAATACATACACTGCATAATTTGCTTGAAGTATCAATACATAAGATTTTCAAATAAAACACCTCACATTATGAATTGTTAATTATATTAAACTTGTAATTAATTTATCATATTTATTTCCGATTGATTGAATATTAAGAATTCTTAAATTTTCATTATCTGGATTTCTTGAAAAATCAATTTTTATATATTCTTTAGGCAAAGCATCCTCAATAAGTTCACCCCATTCAATTATACATATGCCATTTTCAAAATATTCTTCTCCACCAATTGCATAAAATTCAGAAGAATCTTCTAACCTATAAACATCAAAATGATAAATGTTTACATCATCTTTTTTATATTCATTAACTATTGTAAAAGTTGGACTTGAAATTTCATCTTCTAAACCAAAATAAGATAAAATACCTTCTGTAAATTTGGTCTTTCCAGAGCCTAAATCTCCCGAAAGGACAAGAACATCACCTTTATTTAATTTAGAAGCAAATTTTTTTGAAAATGATTTAGTTTCATCTTCGGATTTAGAATTAAATATATAATTAATCACAAAAGACCTCCTAATATTCATTATATTGTGTTAAATTATAAGTTATAATTCAGTAAAAAGAAAATATAATTACTATAAATGTTGATATATTAATATTTTTTACTGAACTGTAGCAATTATAATACAAAAATAAAAAAAAATCAATTAAATGTATTGATAATTTTTGATACATGTAATATAATTGTAACGAAAATGTAACAAAAAAGAAATAATCTAAAATAGAAGGGAAGATAAACATGTTAAAATTTGGATTTGGACAAGATGTAGGAATAGATTTAGGAACAGCAACAGTAATTGTATATATAAAAGGAAAAGGAATAGTATTAAGAGAACCATCAGTAGTAGCAGTAGACAACAACACAGGTGAAGTACTAGCAGTTGGTGGAGAAGCAAGAAGAATGTTAGGAAGAACACCAGGAAATATAATAGCAACAAGACCTTTAAGAGAAGGAGTAATATCAGATTATACAGTTACAGAAAAAATGCTAAAACACTTTATCGGAAAAGTATGTGGAAAATCTATATTTGCCCCAAGAATAATGATATGCATACCTTCAAGAGTTACAGAAGTAGAGAAAAAAGCAGTAATAGATGCAGCAATGCAAGCAGGAGCTAGAAAAGTATTTTTAATAGAAGAACCAATAGCGGCAGCGATAGGAGCTGGAATAGATATAGCTAAACCATGTGGAAATATGGTAGTAGATATCGGAGGAGGTACAACAGATATAGCAGTAATTTCATTAGGGGGATCTGTTGTAAGTTCATCTTTAAAAGTAGCAGGAGATAAATTTGATGAATATATAGTAAAATATATCAAGAAAAAACACAACATAGCAATAGGAGAGAGGACAGCAGAAGATTTAAAAGTAAATATAGGATGTGTATATCCAAAAATTCAAGATGCTGAAATGGATATAAGAGGCAGAGATTTAGGAACAGGCTTACCAAAAACAATAACAGTACATTCAAGTGAAATGCTAGAAGCATTAATAGAACCAGCAATGATGATAGTAGATGCAGTACATGGAGTATTAGAAAAAACACCACCAGAATTAGCAGCAGATATAAGTGATAAAGGAATCTATATGACAGGTGGAGGATGTTTGGTAGATGGGTTAGATAAATTGTTACAAGAAAAAACAGGAATAAATGTAATGATAGCTCAAGACTCAGTATCTTGTGTAGCATTAGGAACTGGAAAAGCTTTAGACAATTTAGATGCATTAGATGGAAAAGCAAAATAAATAATGATATAATAAAAATAGAATTGCAAGAATGGCGATTCTATTTTTAAAGTTATAGTAAAGAAGGAGAAAAAATGAAAAAAATAATAAAATTTATAACATTAGGATGCAAAGTAAATCAATATGAAACAAATGCAATGGCACAAAAATTTTTAGAAAAAGGATATAAAGTAATAGAAGAAAACAATGAAAATTCAGAAGAAAAGCCAGATGTATGTATAATCAACACTTGCACAGTAACAAATATGTCAGATAGAAAATCAAGACAAATGTTAAGAAGAGTAAGAGAAAAAAACGAAAATACAATAGTTGTTGCAGTAGGATGCTATGCTCAAGTAGCAAAAGAAGAACTTTTAAATATACCAGAAATAGATTTAGTATTAGGAAACAATGAGAAAGTAGAAGTTGTAAAATATGTAGAAGAATATATAGAAGAAAATAATAGGGTTGTAGAGGCAGAAGATGTAATGCAATCAAAAGAATTTTCAGAATTTGGAGACATAACATATACAGAAAAAACAAGAGCAGTAATAAAAATACAAGATGGATGTGATAGATTTTGTTCATACTGCATAATACCATATGCAAGAGGAAGAGTTAGAAGCAGAAAACCACAAAATATAATAGAAGAAGTCTCAAAAATTGCAGAAAAAGGGATTAAAGAAGTAGTTATAACAGGAATTCATATAGCATCATATGGAAAAGATTTTTCTTTTAATAGAGATTCTGAATTAAAAGATTATAGATTAATAGATTTATTAGAAGAAATAAACAAAATTAATGGTATAGAAAGAATTAGATTAGGCTCAATAGAACCATTATTGATAACAGAAGAATTTATAGGAAGGCTAAAAAAACTAGAAAAAATCTGTCATCATTTTCATTTATCATTGCAAAGTGGATGTAATGAAACACTAAAAAGAATGAATAGAAGATATACAACAGAGGAATTTGAAAAAATAACAAAAATACTAAGAAATTCATATAAAGATGTAAATTTAACAACAGATATAATAGTAGGATTTCCAGGAGAAACAGAAAAAGAATTTAATAAAACATATGAATTTTTAAAGAGAATCAAATTCTACAAAATGCATGTATTTAAATATTCTCCAAGAAAAGGAACAAAAGCAGCAACAATGACAAATCAAATTCCAGGAAATATAAAAGAAGAAAGAAGCAAAAAATTAATAGAACTATCAAATAAAAACGAAACAGAGTACAATAATAAGTATATTGGAGAAGAAGAAGAGGTTTTATTTGAAGAAGAAAAAACAGGAATATACAAAGGACATACACAAAATTATATAATGATATATTGTAAAACAAATGAAAATTTAGAAAATCAAATAAAAAAAGTAAAATGTATAAAAGCAGAAAAAGATTACATAATAGCAGAAATGTAACAAAAATGTAATGAAAATGTAATGAAAATTTAACATAAAAAAAACAAAAATATATTGATATTTAAGATAATTTATAGTATAAATTAAATAGCTGAATAAAAATACAAAGGAGGAAATATAAATGTCAGAACAAAATGAAGAAGTAAAAACAGGTATATTTGGTGGAGTTTCATTTGGAAATGAAGTAGAAAATGCAGGAACTATAGAAAATGTAGGAACAATAAGAAAAGAAGCATTACCTGCAAAAATAGGATTTTGGCAAAAATTCAAAGCATTTTGGTTACAAGAAATTGACTGGAATAAAGAAATAAAAGTAGAATTAACACCACATCAACAAAAAATTGAAGATGACATAAATGAGTTTTTACACCAAGAAATTACATGGGAAAAAGTACATGATTTCTTATTTCAAGAAGTTAGCTTTGGAAAGAAAAAATAATGTCCCATTAGTGACAGATGTCAAGTAGTTATATGAATTTTTAGTGAAAAATTTAAAAAAGTATAGCACATAAAGAAAAAATGTGTTATACTTTTTTTGCTTAATAGCTATTTTAGGGGGAAAAATAAAAAAAGGGGCACAAAAATTTATATAAAAGGAAGGTGACTCTATGCCTAGAATGGCTAGAAAATATAGTGAAATAAAAGTTTATCATATCACAATAAGAGGAATTAATAAACAAAATATTTTTTTTGATGATGATGATAGATATAAATTTATAGATATTATCAAAGAAACAAAAGAAAGATATGATTATGATATTTATGCATATTGTTTAATGGATAACCATGTGCATTTGGTAGTTTATGACAAAGAACAACAAATATCTAAAATAATGCAAAGTATAGAAATTAGTTATGCGATTTTCTTTAATAAGAAGTATGAAAGAGTAGGACATTTATTTCAAGATAGATTTTTTAGTAAGAAAGTAGAAGATAGTAATTATTTAAAAATGGTTTGTAGATATATACATCAAAATCCTTTAAAAGCAGGAATTGGAAAAACTGAAGAATATAAATGGAGTAGTTATAAAGAGTATATTAGAAAATCTACAATAATAGAAAATAAATTGTTATTATCAGTTTTTTCAAAAAATAAAGAAAATGCAAAAGAGGAATTTATAAAATTTCATAATATTGATTTAGAAAAAAATAAACAAGAAGAAATATATGATATGATTGAATATGAAAACTATGGAAAAATGTTAGATGAAGAAGCCAAAAAAATTATATGTGAATTTTTAGAAATAGATAATGTTTATGAAATTTTAAAATTTAATAAAGAAACTAGAAATCAAATTTTATCAAAATTAAAGTCTTTAAAAGTTATATCTATAAGACAATTATCAAGAATTATTGGAATAAATAGAAAGATTATAGAAAGAGCATAAAAAATGACATATGTCCCCAATGGGACAAAAATGTCCCAAGAGAACCGTCCCCATGGGACAAGGAGGAAGAAATGGCAAAAAACAAAACAATATTTGTGTGTAATGAATGTGGATATGAATCAGGAAAATGGTTAGGAAAGTGTCCTGCTTGCAATAATTGGAATACTTTTTTTGAACAGAAAATTGTTGAGAGTAAAAACAGCTCACTAAAGGTAGAAAAAAATTCTAATAGTATACCTCAAAAATTAAATACATATAAAGCACAAGAAACAATAAGGACTTCAACAGGATTTGAAGAATTAGATAGAGTGTTAGGTGGAGGACTAGTAAAAGGTTCATTAATTTTATTAGGCGGAGAGCCTGGTATTGGAAAATCAACATTAATTTTGCAAATATGCAATAAAGTTAAAGGTGAAGGACAAGTACTATATGTTTCAGGTGAAGAGTCGGCAGAGCAAATAAAATTAAGAGCAGATAGATTACGGCATAAATAATGAGGATATCTTATTTTTAGGAGAAACAGATATAGATATTGTTAATCAAAATATAATAAATTTAAATCCTAAATTAGTAATAATAGACTCAATTCAAACTATGTATTCAGAAGAAATTTCAGCAGCAGCTCGGAAGTGTAAGCCAAGTTAGAGAAATTACTTCTCAGATTATGAGAGTTTGCAAATCAAGAAACATTACAACAATAATAATAGGACATGTTACTAAAGATGGTAATATTGCAGGTCCAAGAGTACTAGAACACATGGTAGATACAGTACTTTACTTAGAAGGAGAAAGATATTTTTCATATAGAATTTTAAGAGGAGTAAAAAATAGATTTGGTTCTACAAATGAGATTGGAATGTTCGAAATGAGAGGTGAAGGAATGTGCGAAATTTCGAATCCTTCAGATATTTTAATTTCAGAAAGAGAAGATAATCCACCTGGTTCTTGTATAGTTGCTTGTATGGAGGGTACAAGAACAATGTTAGTAGAATTACAAGCACTAACAACTCAAAGTGTATTTGGATTTCCAAAAAGAACTGCAAACGGAATAGATTATAATAGATTAGCACTTTTAATGGCGGTTTTAGAAAAAAGAGCAGGTATGAATCTAGGAACACAAGATGTATATTTAAATGTAGCAGGAGGACTAAAATTAAATGAACCATCAATAGACTTAGGAATTTTAATGGTAACAGCATCTAGTTATAAAAATATTCCAATAGAAAAAGGAATGGTTATAATGGGTGAAGTAGGACTTACAGGAGAAATAAGAAGAATTAATTTAATTGAAAAAAGGCTAAAAGAAGCAGAAAAATTAGGATTTAAAAAATGCATAATTCCAGAAAGTAATAAAAAAGGGTTGAAAGAAGATTTTAAATTAGATATAATAGGTGTTAAAGATATAAACGAAGCAATAAAAAAAATAGGACTAAAGTAATTTTAAATTTAATATGAGGATAAACGAGCAAAAGAGGAGGTGGGAATTTGACTGAATTACTAAAATTAATAGCACCTGGAACACCAATAAGAGATGGACTAGAAAATATTTTAAGAGCAAAAACAGGTGCATTATTACTTATAACAGATAATAATGAAGTAATAAAAGAAATTGTAGATGGAGGATTTTATATAAATGAAGAATATACATCTTCAAAATTATATGAACTAGCAAAAATGGATGGAGCAATAGTTTTAAGTGGAGATTTAAAAAGAATTTTATTTGCAAATGCACAATTAATACCATCACGAGAAATAGAAACAAGGGAAACAGGAACAAGACATAGAACAGCAGAAAGAACAGCAAAACAAACAGGAGAATTAGTAATAAGTATTTCACAAAGAAGAAATATAATAACAATATTTAAAGGAAATTTTAGATATATATTAGAAGACACAAATGCAGTCTTAAATAAAGCAAACCAAGGAATACAAACATTAGAAAGATATAAAAAGGTATTTGACAATAAATTAAGCATACTAAACGAATATGAATTTAATGATATAGTAACATTAAAAAATGTAATAGATGTAATACAAAGAGCAGAAATGGTTAGAAGGATTGCAGATGAAATTAGAAAACAAATATATGAACTTGGAGTAGATGGAAGATTGGTAAACATGCAATTAGAAGAATTAATGGGCGGACTTGAAAAAGAAGAAGCTCTTATTATAAAAGATTATATGGCACCAACAAAGAAAAAAAGAACACCTGAAAAAGTATTAAAAGAATTAACAGAAAATCAATATGAAGAAATAACAAAAGAAAATACAATAGCCAAACTATTAGGATATGAAACATTTGACAATTATGATGAAGTTGGTGTATATACAAGAGGATATAGAATATTAAATAAAATACCAAGAATGCCATCTAATATAGTAGAAAATCTAATACTATCATTTAAATCATTTCAACATATATTATCTGCCAATATAGAAAGTTTAGATGAAGTAGATGGTATTGGTGAAGTAAGAGCAAGAACAATAAAACAATCATTAAGAAGAATGCAAGAACAATTTATGTTTGAGTAAAAAATAGAAATATAGCTAAACAACTCGAGATTTGGCAGACAAAATTTGAAAAATTTTGGATGACGATGAACGAGCGAAGCGAGAGAAAGGAAAGAAGAAAAAATGAAAAACATAGGAAAAATAATTTGGATAATAGCACTAATTGCTATAATAGTATTAATAGGAGTAGTAGGATTCGGATATTATAGAAAAGCTACATTTAAAACACAGAATCCAATAGTAACAATGGAAGTAGAAGAATTTGGAACAATAAAAATGGAATTATATCCAGACCAAGCACCAGAAACAGTAGCAAACTTTATTGCTTTAGCCAACAGAGGCTTTTATGATGGAACAAAATTCCATAGAGTAGTAAAAGACTTTATGATACAAGCAGGCTCAAAAGATGGAGATGGAACAACAGGAGCAAAAATAAGCGACTTAAAAGATGACGGTGAAGATAAAGATTATACAATAAAAGGAGAATTCCTAGCAAATAATGTAACAAACACTATAAAATTTGAAGAAGGAGTTTTAGCAATGGCTAGAGCAGATTATACACAATATTCTTCAAATTTAGCAGATGAATCTTATAATTCAGGATGCTCACAATTCTTTATCATGACAAAAGAAAATACAAGCTTAAATGGACAGTATACATCATTTGGAAAAGTAATTGAAGGCCTAGACATTGTACATAAAATAGAAGAAGTAGAAGTAACTGTAGCTCAAGGACAAGAAGAAAAAGAAGGAGCAGAAGTTAGTACACCAGTAAACCCACCAAAAGTAACATCAATAAGAGTTGAAACTTATGGAGTTGACTATGGATTACCAGAAACTTTAACACCATTTGATTATACTTCATGGATGTATAAACAATATGGAGTAAGTCAATAAAAAACAAAAGAAAAGGAGAATAATATGAAACGTGAAAACATTGCTATTGTAGAGAGAGAGAGAGAGAGAGAGAGAGAGAGAGAGAGAGCTATACTTTATAAAAATAAAAAAGAAAATGCAATAACACTAGTAGCATTAATTGTAACAATAATAATATTATTAATTTTAGCGGGAATAACAATATCACAACTAACAGAAAATGGATTATTAAAAAAGGCTAAACTTTCTAAAGAAAAACAACAAAATGCACAAGAATTAGAAAATTTAACTTTAGATGAGTATGAAGAAAAAATAAGCCAAATAATTGGTAATAGAAATAATAATTCAATGCAAGATTTTTCTATAAATATTTCTGATATAAAAAGTATAGAAGCAACACTAAATATACAAAAAACAAGTGATACTATAAAAGCATATATAGTATTTTTGGATGGACAATATAAAGTAACATCATCAGATAATACTATAATATTGAAAGATTTGACAGGAAACCATAATTATATTGTTGTAGTAGTAGCAATAGATGAAAATTACAATTCTAATAAAAGTACAGCAACATTTAAGACAAATGATATAATGTATTTATATAAAGATGGAGTTGAAAATATAAAATTTACAGGAAATAATAATAGTATATCTTCAGTGGAAAAAAGAAAAAATGGATTATACTTTAAATGTGATGATACATATACTTATATTGTCGCTGGGTGCAGTTTTACTTCAGAAACATTTGATTCAAGTAACTATAAAAACCTTACTGTAGAAATAGATGAATTAACAAGTAGTGAAGGCAATGAATGTGAATATTATGTTGGTATATATAATTCTTCAAACAACTATATAAAAAGAGAAATATTTAGTGGAAACTTCAATGGAACAGATAAAAAGAAAATAGTATTTGATTTAACTTCAATAAATGAAAAAATATATATTGTTATAGGGTGCTGTTCTGCACCTATGGAAAAAGTAGATACTGGAAATTGGAATATATGTAATCCTTATACCGGTATAGCCTCAGGACTTGTTACATCTGTGTATTTAGGAATGTGACCAAAAATAATTTAATTTGAAAAATAACCAAAAAACACTTGCTAAATTAAATAGCAAGTGTTAAACTAATAATAGATTAAAAAAAAACCGAATTTTTCGGAAAAATTTTTTTAATCTTTTTTTATTTTTTTAAAAGAAGGGAGAAGAGCAATGAATACAAAATATATATTTGTAACAGGCGGAGTAGTATCAGGATTAGGAAAAGGAATAACAGCAGCATCCATACGGAAGGTTATTAAAAAATAGAGGATATAAGGTAACAATACAAAAATTTGATCCATATATAAATGTAGATCCAGGTACAATGAATCCATATGAACATGGAGAGGTATTTGTAACAGATGATGGAGCAGAAACAGACTTAGACTTAGGCCATTATGAAAGATTTATAAATGAAAATCTAACAAAAAATTCTAGTATAACAATGGGAAAAATATATTCAGAAGTAATTGAAAAAGAAAGAAAAGGAGACTATTTAGGAAAAACAGTTCAAGTAATTCCACATATTACAAATCAAATAAAAGAAAAAATATATGACTTTGAAAATACAGATACAGATATAGTAATATCAGAAGTAGGAGGAACAGTAGGAGATATAGAAGGACTATCAATAATAGAAGCAATAAGACAAGTAGGATTAGAAAAAAATCCAGAAGATGTTTGTTTTATACATGTTACATTACTTCCATACATATATGGATCAAATGAAATAAAATCAAAACCAACACAACATTCAGTAAAAGAATTACAAAGCTATGGAATAAAGCCAGATATTTTAGTATGTAGAACAGAGCAAGACATACCAGAAAATATAAGAGAAAAACTATCATTATACTGTAATGTAAGAAAAACAAGTGTAATACAAAATAAAACAGCAGATTGCTTATATGCTGTACCATTAATGCTTGAAGAAGAAGGATTAGCAAGAGAAATATGTAATCATTTAAGATTAGATAGATATATTCCAGACAATAGAAAATGGGAGGAAATGATAAAAAAAATAAGAAATATAGATAAAACAAAAAAAGTAAAAATAGCAATAGTTGGAAAATACATAAAATTAGAAGACTCATATATTTCAGTAATAGAAAGCATAAAGCATGCAGGATTTGCAAATGAAGTTGAAACAGAAATAGGATTAATTGATTGTGAAAAAGTAACAAAAGAAACGGTAAAAGAATTATTAAAAGATTTTAAAGGAATTATAGTTCCTGGTGGATTTGGAAATAGAGGAATAGAAGGAAAAATAGAAACAATAAAATATGCAAGAGAAAACAAAATACCATTTTTAGGAATTTGTTTAGGAATGCAAATGTCTGTAGTTGAATATGCAAGAGATATTCTAGGATTAAAAGATAGTAACTCGCAAGAATTTGATGAAAAATCCAAAAATCAAGTGATTCATATAATGGAAAATCAAAAATCAATAGACAAAAAAGGTGGGACAATGAGATTAGGAGCATATCCATGTATTATAAAAGAAGGAAGTCTAGCAGAAAAAGTATATGGAAAAAAAGAAATATCAGAAAGACATAGACACCGTTTTGAATATAATAATTATTATAAAGAAATGTTAGAAGATGCAGGACTAATTTGTTCAGGAACATCTCCAGATGGAGAATTGGTAGAAATTGTAGAAATTTCACAAGAAAAACATCCATATTTTATTGCAAGTCAATTTCATCCAGAACTAAAATCAAGACCAAACAAGCCAGCACCATTGTTTATAGAACTAGTGAAAGCAACAAAAAAATTGACAATTATGTAAAATAGATATATAATAACACTGTAACAAATTTATTATAATCATTTTGGAGGTAGAAAAAATGAAGTATACGTGTAAATTTTGTGGCAAAGATGACTTTGAAAACATTGAAGAATGCAAGAAACACGAAAAACGGCACATTTTAGAAGAAGAACTGAAAAAGCTACCGAAGGGGGCAATAATTTGCCCTAAATGCAAGGGAGAAGTGTTTATTGAGGAAGAGGATGTAGTAGAGGGAAAGAAAATCAAAGTATGTCCTGTTTGTCACGGAGAGAAGTTTGTAATGCCTATTCCTGCAACTATACATATTCCAATAAGCGGATATATTAAGTAAACACAAAAAAGAAAACGATTATATACATTAAACTATAATCGTTTTCTTTTTCGTTCTAAAATTTAAAAATCAAAATATAATATATAGTCAAATAATAAAAAAATAATATATATTAAAATTATGTGAATTTTGTGTGAATTTTAGCAAACAGTATTGACAATTGCTAAAAAAAGGTATAAATTATTAGCAGTCATTAAAAAGAGTGCTAATAATTTAGAATATCCTTAAATGGGAAAATTAAAGGAGGTAATATTATGATTAAACCATTAGGAAGTAGAGTATTAATAAAAATGAAAGAAGGCGAAGAAAC
>CAKPDN010000012.1 GCA_934149005.1 uncultured Clostridia bacterium
CCCCTTTTCTTTTATTTGTCCTGTTGGATTATTATTTTCATCAAATATATCTATATATTCCATAAGCTCTCCTCTTTCCTTATTGCTATTACTATATCACAAATTCCTCAATTATTCCATAGTTTACCATTAATTCTATTACTTTTCATCGTGGTAGGGGTATTTTACTTGGGTAAAGTACAAAAATAAGACTACTTATTTTCTTGTAGTCTTACTCCTATCTATATTCTATAATTTAATTTTTATTTACTTGTTTCGGGTTATGAGCGAGACCTGACCACTTTTTGTAAGTTTGTGAAAATTAGAGTTTTTGTTGGTATTTCAGTATTTACAAGAGTTTTTATTTACAGAACATTTGTGTATTTTTAAGGCATTTTTTGAGAGGATTTTACCCAATTTTTACCCAATTCATATAGTACGTTTGTTCCGGTATTTTAAGCTCTTGTAAAGGATAATTTTATTGATAAAAATTTTAATTTTTGGAGGATTTAGATTATGAATAATTTTAGAGAAGTTAATGATGATATTTTAAGAGATTGGTTAAGTTTTAGAGAGGAAACTGAACTTTGTTTTATTAATGATGAAGATAGAAAACATACTGTTGAATTTGATGAGATTGTTGAGAAGATTTTGAGGAATGTGCCTAAGCAGAATAAAAAATATGTGGAGAAACAGCTAAATTTGCTTAATGATAATTTTCTGGATTATATTGATTATTGGAATGAGAAGTATTATAGGAATGGGTTCTGTGACGGAGTGCAGTTGATTGGTGGATGCTGTGACAAATAGAAAAAATATAATGGTGCTACAATAAAATGTAGTACCATTATATTTTATTCAAATTCAAGTTCTTCTTCAGCTGATACATATATATCTAATTGGTTATCAATATTAATCTTATTCACAAGCCAGCCATTTAATTCACATTTATTAATAAATTCGCTTATCCTATTTTTTCCATACATTTCCTTTAAAGTTATTACTACTCCAAATCTTATGTCACTTTCTAGGCCTATTCTTCCTTTATTAGTAACCTTTAACCCCCATGTTTCTTTACCAAATGTATCTCTTGGAACTTTTGTATTTTTCGTTTCATCTAGAGCAATTTTTACATTATCCCATTTTCTGAATATATCTCTTGCTTCCTTTTCTGTAGTCATTCCTTGTACTTCAGAATCTTGTATATTATTATTTATTGACTTAATTCCTTTATCGTACATTCTTCCAAAAGATATATTTAATTCTGTATTTGTATAATCTACTCCTTGATTTCTTGTACATTTAGGGAAATAACACATTACAGCTCTTGCATTATATGGATATTTTTTATCAACTATTGGAACTGGTATCTTATATGTATATGTATTATATGATGTAGAAAATCCTTCAATAAAAAATTTAATTTCATCATTTTTTCCATATAATACTTCTTCTATTTTTGTAGGAACAATTCCATATCCTAAATATTCCATGTCATAATTTATTTTCGAAAAGTTTAATGCTGAATCTATAATCAATGCTTTTGCAATTTCTCGTGATAGCCCAAGTTTATCAATTAAATACGACATTTTTCTAGCAATCCATGGTGCAGCATAGGAAGTACCAGCAACCTTTCCTAATCCTGTTGAATTGCATACATTTATATATCCATTTTTATCTCCTCCAAAAGCACATATATCAGGTTTTATAAAAAATGATAATACTTTTCCTTTTCTTGCATATGAAGGTATATCCCCATTTTTATCTACAGAATTTACTACTATAGAATTTATAGAATCTGCAGGTGCTCCAATTCTTACTGCACTTGGATTAGAATTTGAAATATTTGTACCAGAAACTATAAATACTATATTATATTTATTTTGTAGTTCATCTAATGCAGCTGCTTCAGGAGAAATAGTATATAATTGAGTATCATATATTGAACCTAAGGAAATATTCCATACTTTTATATCTAGGTTTTTTTCTATAATGGTTTTAATTTTTGAAATAATAACAAATGAATTATTATCTCCATCTATTGCTACACCAAAATGTCTAACTTTAAAATTCCCACAGTTATCGTTCCATTGTGGATTAATGTGACCTCCATCAACAATAATTGAATCTACTTCTGTACCATGACGATAACTTTCAGCTGTTTTCTCTATATCATTAGATACTAAATCCTGATAATCAACCCATTCATTAAAATATACATTTTCAGAATAAAGAGTATCTATAACTCCAATTGTTGGTTCATTACTTGGCTTTGGAAAACTTGAAAAATCAAATAATGGATCGATTCTATTAAATTCTTCGTTATCATATTTAGCAAGATCAGGCATTGTCATTGAAATAAGATAATCAGCTTCTGATTTTATTTTAGAAAGAACACTGTTATTTCCTGTATAAATAGTATCTGTATCAAACAATGAATAATCAGTATTAGGAATATTAAGATCATTCATTATTTGTTCTATATTTTTGTCTGTTGCAAATAATGTAATATACCCACTTTTTTCTAAATTAACATCTAGATTTCTAAATACATCAAATTTTTCTATATCTAAAAAATCTCTTATTAATGTTTTTACTTCTGATTTACTCATTTTATATTTATTTTCTATTAATTTTTGACCATCGTCTATAAGTTTAAAATTGTCCTTTGATACACTTCCACTACATATTTCTTGTACTATATTAGATATTATTCTAAACCTATTAATTATAATTTTTAATGTAGGCAATTTTATATAGTATGTAATTATATGTTTGTTTCCTGTACTATCAAATCTTACTCCTCTTACATAATTATTAGATTTTTCAGACCCTAATGATAAAAGTCTTTCAATCCTTCCACTCTTAGGAATAATCCTATTGTAATAAACACTTATTAATGCTCCATCAATTAATTTCTTTTCACTCCAAAAACCATATAATTTTTCAAGCTGACTTGCAAATTTATCTATATTACTAGATTTTATAATTTTGTCTTTAGGTAGTGATGGTATTATTTTTCCAGTAAAAGGTGATGAGTTTAAAACTCCATTTAACTCTAATAAATCATTCATTTATAATCCCCCTTGAAACGCTACTTTTTGAAATACCAGTTAGTTTTTCTATTTCTCTAACGGAAAAACCTTCCTCTTTTAACATTTTTAAATCATTACTTATTTCCTTTCCTACTATTTTTTGATAGAGATTTGACATATATCCATAAGGTTTCGAAAAATCACTAAATGCAATTGTGCTCCTTATAATATTATAGAGATCTCCTGGATATGGAATATTTTTATACATATTGAATATTTTATTAGCTAATTTTTGATCTTGTTTTAATTCTTTATATTTATTTAATTCACTTGTCAAAATTGAATTGGCAACTTCTATTAATTCTTCTCTAGAGTATTCATTAAAATTCACTATATAATCAAATCTTCTTAAAAGTGCTTTGTCAAATTTTTCATATAAATTCGTTGTTGCAAATAATGTGATTCTTCTATCTAAAGAGTCTAACATTCTTAATAATGTAGATGTCACTCTTCCCATTTCTCTTAAATCATTAGAATTTATTCTATCTAATGAAATTGCATCTAATTCATCAAAAAGAATTATTGTTTCATTAGGTTTTTTTAATGCGTTTATATCATCAAATAATTTAATAATGTTTTTTGAAGTTTGCCCTAATTTACTATCAACAATTTCATCAAATTGAACAAAATATAATTCTCTATTTAAAATTCTTGCAATTTGCTTACAAGCTTCTGTTTTGCCCGTACCAGGATTCCCCACAAATAAAAACTTGTTAACATCAGCCCCATGCCTAATAGCATTAATTATTCCCAAAATATCTTTTTCTATTGAATGCGGTAATTTAAAAGTATCTGAATAGTTTTTATTTAATTTAAAATAACCACTTGTTCCATCGATACTTTGTGGAGTAAATATATTAGCCTTACTTAATATAGACATTATATAATGAGCTAATTCGTCATCTCCACCTCTAAGAAAATCTTGGGCGATTTCGTATGCTTCATTTCTAAATTCTTGTTCTTTATTTTCAGCATGATATTTAATTAAATTTATTACATTCTTTTTCTTCATTGTTATCACCTCTCCTATATAATAAACTTTTGGGACAAAAAAGTCAATATTTGGGACAAAATATTTCTTTAAAATTTTATTACAAAAATTAAATTAAAATATATAACTTTAAAAAGCAATAATTTTGTATAATTACATTATTTTGCTTTTTACATTAAAATATTCTACTTTTCCATAAATATGATTTTTAGTTATACTTATATTCTTTACTATCTTCATCAACCGTTAATTCGCTATATTTTTGAGTACATTTTACTAAATCAGTTGTTTTTCTTCCTGTTCCTTTAATATTAATATCTGAAATTAGTATCTCTACTTTCTTTCCATATTTTCTATTTATCTCTTGTTTTTATCCATTAAATTAATTAGGGTTTGTTTGTTTTTCCAACTTCTTTGCTTTTCATTTATAATACCTCAAAATCTTCTAATACTGGAATAGCACCATATCTTCCAGTTAAATAATCTTTATTGTATGTTGCATCATTTCTTACTTTTTTACCTGCATTTTTATCATCTTCTAATATATAATCAGATAATGCATATATTTCTGAAATTCCGTCTTTATCTTTTTCTGCAAACCATATTTCATCTCTTCTAAATGTTTCTTTGTTTAAGTTTACCGTATCATGTGTTGAATATATTAACTGTCCATTTCCTATATTAGTCTGACTATTATGGAATAAGTTAATAATATATCTAGTTAATAGTGGATGTAATTTTGCATCTAATTCATCAACAAATAATACCATTCCATTTTTTAATGCATCTATAAAGAAATCAAATAAGTGAAACATTTTTCTCGTACCATTAGATTCTAAATAAAATGTTAATGCTTTTAACTCTCCATTTTCTCCTCTGTGAAGAACTTCAATATCTATAATACCATTATTACTTTTAACAGCTTCTATTGAATCTGGTGTAGTTCTTATTCCTTCAATTCCAGAATCAAATGTCTTTATAAATTTTAATAGTTCTTTTTTATAATTTTCATCGCTTAGTATTTTTAATGAAACTCTGTTATTAATAAATCTTTCAAAATTCTCATGATTACCATCAACAAATAAAGTTGTAAAATTTTTATTATTTAACCAATCTAGCCAATGCTTTTCATATATACTCTCTACTATATAGTTCCATACTCCACCAAAATCACCACAAATAATTATATAATCATTTTTAGTCATTTCAGATTGTATAGGAAATTTATTCTCTTCAAATTTAGATTCAATTTTTTCAAAATTATCATCATAATAGGTTACTTTTCCATAATTATCTCTTACTTTTACATTAGCATCTTCATAGCTATAATGTTTCCATTTCATACCACCATTTTCTCCTGGTCTGACACCTGTATTCATTATAAAAATGTAGCATAGTCCATTTGTTTCAGAAAGTAATATTTCTATTAATTGCTGTTGCTCTGCAGGTGATATTGTAGGCTTCTTTTTCTTTCTTTGAACTTTTGGTGTACGAATAGTTGGAATAGGATTAAATTTTATTATCTTATCTATTTCAGCATCCGTAAATGCCATGTTCAAAATGCTTTTTATCTCCTTTATTGTTTTAGGAGAATATTTTTTTATACCTTTCTTTTCATTACCTGTAGTTAAGTCAGAAAAATACTCTTGAAGAATTAATCTATCCAAAGACTGCATAGGATAGTCGCCCAAATAAGGAATGATATTTGTTCTAATTTTTTCAATGTACCCTTGTAGAGTTCTAGGTTTAACAAACGGTCTTTTATGAATACGAATCCATTTTTTTAGCCATTCTTCTAATGTTATCTTGTCTTTTTCAACATATTCATTATCGTTTGCTTCTTGTTTTGCTTTTATCATTTCTTGTACTAGAATTCTTTTATCTTTATTAAATAAAGATATTTGCTTTGATTTGCCATTTACTTTTATTGTTATTCTTCCTTCATATCCACCATTTTTTTGTCTAATAGATCCCATTCCTCTGGTGTTTCGTTTTTTCTTTACTTGCTGGTTTTGTGAAGTTTTTACCATAGCTCTGCCTCCATTCAATATAGAGAACATTAAAAGTAAAAGCACAATATTTAATATTCTCTATTATAGTGCATATTCTATGAAAAAACAATGTTAAACAAAAAATCCTCCAGAATTTTTATCAAACCAGTCTTGTAATTTATTTTTATTAATAACAATTCTTCTTCTAAATTTAATACAAGGGAAATCAGGGTACTTTATAAGTTCGCTCATCAAGTTTTTACTAATGCCTAGTAAGTTAGCTGCTTCACTAACATTTAAACCTATTTTTTCACTAAAATTTTCATTCATTTATATCATCACTTCCATATATAGATTAGGCACATTTATAATAAACTGCCTTGTGGAAGGGCAAAACCATAAAGAAATTAACTTTTTTATTAAACTTTTTTCTGAATCACATCCTTTCTGTATATTATTTTATAGCCTTTTATTATTAATTTCAATAAGCACGCAAAAAATTTTTTTCGTTGATATTTAAGCATTTTTAAGCAATTTTAGTAGCCTTTTTTAATTTGTGTTAATTATATTTTATTTATAAAAATCTTTTATAATATATTTTGATACTATACTTAATTTTAGTTTTTTAATTTTTTCTTCATTTTGTATAAATCTATCTTTCAGTTCATTCATATCTTTAAATTCTTCTCCTACTATTTCTATAATTTTTTCTATATCACTTTCATATATTCCTAAATCCTTTAAAATCCTTTTATTTTTAGAATCAAAATAATATAAAAAATCAATATTAGATTTTATTTTTTTATTTATAATATCAATATATACTTCATCTATTTTTTCTTTTTCCATAATATATATTAAAATTAAAAGTTTTGAGTAAAATTCATATTCTATGTAATTGCTTTTTAAATATATTGTTTTAGATATTAAATAATCTAATGCTGTATCTGAATAATAGGAACTTACTTCATTTATAGTTGTTTTTATTTTTCTTCTTTGCTTATGTAGAAGACAATTTATTATTGCTGTTTCTAGCTTTTCATCTTTATTTTCAAATATTCTGTATAATATCCTAACTAAGTATAATCTTCCTCTTTTGTCATCCTTAATATATTCTTCCAATTCCTGTATTAGTTTTCCCTTATACTCTTTGTAAGATTTATATAATCTTATAATTGTATTTTTTCTAAATCTACAGCCAATATTAGTTTTATATTCTTCATGTGTGATATTTAATTCTTCCAATAATTTTTTGTATTCTTCATTTTCTTCATAATTATTTTTATGTATTTCAATATCTTCTGAATTTTGTGTTATCTCAAATTCAATATTTTTTATAGCATCTTCTTTTATATATTCTTTATCTTCAGGTCCTTTTATATAGTATGCATTACCTAAATAGTGCTTATTCATTCTTCCTGATCTTCCTACTAAATTAAAAAAATCAAATGCATCAAAATATTTTCCATTTTTTCCTCCAGTATATGGCTTAGTTATTATTATATTTTTAGCTGTTGTATTAACTCCCTCTAATAATGTTGATGTGCATAATAATTTATTAAATTCTTTACTATTTTCAAACCAATCCAACTGCATAATTTTTACTCCATTTGGTAACTGTGCATTATGCACTAAATATCCTTTTTTCAATGCTTTCACTATATACCATTCTTCATGTATTTCTTTTTCTGCCCATTTTATAAATCTATTAATTTCATTATTTTTTATAACTATATCTTCATTATCAAGTTGATTTATAAATGTATATATTTTTGTTACACTTTGAAAATATATTAAAGTTTTATCATTTACAACCTCTTTAATTATTTCTTTTGTCTTCTCTATTCTTTCTGACTCTTTTGATATATTCTTTATATATACATCATTAATTACTGGTGAATAGTCTGTTCTGTATAATTTTGGACTTTTATTTAACTTCTCTGTATTTTCTACATTACCTATAAAAGGAGCTAATAACACATATTTTTTTGCTATATTAGACAAATAGTAATATGCTAAATTTAATATTAATATTCTATCATTTTGTTCATCTTTCTGTAGTTTATATACTTCATCTATTACTAAAAAATCTATTTCTTTTAATATAGAATAATTTTCTTCCCTAACTACTCTATCATGTGTAAGAATAAATATATTTTTTTGAGTAAAATCATACTCTTTATTTTCATCAATGTTTAAATATATCTTATATTCTTTAAATTTTTCTTTATACTTATTTAAGATTTTTTTATTATATTCATCTAGTAAGGCTAATGTAGGAACTATCAATACAACATTATTAGGCTTATTTCTAATGATGTACTCAAAAATTACAAAAGTCTTTCCAAAACTTGTTGGTGCGCTTACAATCAATGCATCATCATTTTTTATTTGTGTTAGAATCTTTAATTGTTCTGGATGCAAATATATATCTTTATCAACTTTTGACTTTGATACTGCTTTATATAAGATTTCTTGTAATGTTCTTGGATATGCATACATTGTTAAATCTAAGCTAAATAAGTTGTCTGATAATATTCTTTTTTCTTCTTCTTTATTTGACGAATCTTCAATTCTTCTTATATATTCTTCTCTACATTTCTGTATTGTTAGTATTTCTGATGATTGATTCATATTTTTCTTTTTTCTCCTTTACTATTTTAGTAAATGCTAAGGTAAATTTACTTTTATCTATGATTGGTAGTGATATTAAATAATATTCTACCTCTAAATCAAAAATCTTATCTCTTTTAATTGACTTTTTTAGCTTGTCTATTATTTCTTTACTTTCTTTTTCTGTACCGTGTGCCATAAATATAGGTATTCCTATTTTTGTAATATTTGCTGTAGTTATAAAATCTTTAAATTTCAAACAGATTCCATTACTTTTTTGTTCACTATAATATGTTTCAAATTCTTTTAATTTTTTTATACAGTTACTCTTAAATATTAACATATATTCATCTTCTATATTTTTCTCATATTCTTTTAATGATTTATTTATTAATTTTATAGCATTTTCTAAGTTTTTACTTATCTTTGATTCTCCAAATAATAATAATTTTGTTTCTGTGTTCATATAAACAGTATCTATTCCGTATACACTCATATTTCTGTCTGTTGTCAACTTTAATTTTGGTACTATACAATCAAAATGAAAAAAATCTTTTAGAATAGTACTCATAATAAATTCGCCGAATCTTCCTACTTTATTTAGTCTTATAAGAGTTTTTGTTTTTTCTTCTCTTACTTCTTCTGCTTCTTCTTTCATAATATTTTTTATAGTTTCTTCTAAGTCAGATATATCTATTTCATCGTTTTCTTCATCTATGAATAAATACAATAAATCATACATAGATTCTATTATTTCAATATCATCTTCTATCTCTATATCTTTTGCATTTTCAATATACCTTATTAAGTTCTCTTTGTCTAAAAAGAATTGTGATACTTGTTCATAAAAAGCATCTTCATTATTAATCTTTATATGAAAAAAAGAATAATTATCTTCCAAGTGATATACGTCAAACTCTTTATATTTTTCGACTTCAATATCCATAAATATTCCCCTTAAATAATATACTATACTGGATATGCAAATTTTGTCGAAATTTGTATAAAAATATAAATTTCGACAAAATGATTTAGGAGCAAGTATTGTACTTGCTCCTAAATTATTAATACATTGAAACAGATACTTCGAAACCTAATGCTCTAGTTATCATTCGAGACATATAAATTTCATCAGACTGCTGTGAGCGACTTTCATCTGGATCATAATGTTCATCAATTTCAACTTTCCAAACTCTGTCATCTACTTCATCAACATTCCATTTCTTTTCATATTCTACCTTTCTAATCTTGTCAATAGGGTAGCCTAATTGTTCCAAAACGGCAATAATCTGTTCTTTTTCATTCTTGCATTTAATCAATTTAAATAAATTGAATTTTGTATATATTAGTTCAATTCTTACATTTTCTCCTTCCTTTGTTACATTTAAGCTAGTTACATTTTTCTGGTCTGCAGAATGTTCCTCTAAAACTTTCCGAATAACAGGGTTCATTCCTGCAAATAAACTTAAGTTAGTAGAATATCTAATCTCAATTTTGGAAAATATTCCGTCTTCTTTGTCTACTATTACTTCGTAATTTTGTCTCATTTTAATGTCCTCCATTGCTTACAGCATATCCATATTTTTTAAATTGTAATTGTCTGAATGCAGAGTCATTTAGAATCTCTGGTTCATGAAAATCTAAAAAGCCAGAATGTTCATATACAAAACCACTCCCATTTTCGTCCTCTAAACGCTCTAAAAGGGTTTCCATATTTTCCACTTTTATTGGTGCATCTGCATTTATCATGTTTCTTTACCTCCTTAAAAATAATTATTTTTAAAGCTACATTTATATAAAAACTTGCACTTGGCAAGGTTAAAAAATTATGCACATATTCTATCACAAATTTATGTATAATTCAAGATAAGTGCAAAGAAGTCCAGTTATTTTCAATTGACCTATTTTTTAATGGTATATTTGTATTTTAGATAATTTTGTGCTATACCATAATTATTTTTTTTAATTTTATTTATTTTTTACATTTTTCTTATTTGATAATTTAAGACTTTGCAACTATCCCCTAGCAAAAACTTTCCTTCAAATAACTCATCTTTAAATAAATAAGGTGTAAATTTCTCATTTTGTTCAAATTGATTTATATTTGGTAAGTCTTCTATGTCAATCCATTCTAATTTTCCTTCTTCAGATAATTCCTTTAAATTTCCTTTGAATTCTTCAGCAGTATAAATAAATATTATGCCCTCTTTGGAGTCTTTCCAATATGATATTCCTTGTAATCTTGGTTTAATTAATGTTAAACCTGTCTCCTCATAATATTCTCTAATTATACAATCTAAAGGTGTTTCACCTGATTCAAATTTTCCTCCAGGTGGTGCATATACTTGTCCGCCATTTTTTTGAAAATTTAATCATTAATACTTTATTATCTTTTTTTAAATAACAAGCCGTTGAATTAAGATGTGCTATTCTTTCTTTTTTCATATATAACTCCTATTTTACTTTTCCATTTCACTATCATATTCATTTTTATATTGCTCATATTTAGCTCTTGCTCTAGGCAACCCTGCTTTCATAGCTATTTCCAAATAATATTTTGATAACTTTAAATTTTTATTCTTTATTTGTTTACTAGTATTTTTTCATTTAACTTCCTATAAATAGGTTTCATTTTCTCTTCATTAGTAATTTCTGAAACGTCTTCAATATTAATCCATTTTACACCACTATTTTCATCTTCTTTAATTCTTAATTGTTCACTTTCATCTGCTTCTAGTAAAAAGCAACAATCCAAATGTAAGTGAGAAGGTACAAATTTCCCTCTTTTTATATGACTATCTACTGTTAATATTTGAATTCCAAAAATGCCATCACTTAATAATTTAAAATTCTTCAATCCTGTTTCTTCTTCAGCCTCTTTTAGAGCTACATGTAGTAACTTGCTATCTCCATCGGCATGTCCACCTGTCCATGCCCAAGATTTATATATATTATGATATATCATTATTACTTTTGTTCTTTCTTTATTTACTATCCAACTTGAAGCAGTAAAATGACACATTTTATTTTCTCTTGTTAATACATCATCAAATGTATCTATATATTTTAACATCATTTCTTTGTCATTTTCTTCTTGTTCATTGTATGGTTTATAATTTTGTATTTGTTCCTTTAAGTTCATATTTTTCTCCTATTAATTTAATAATTATTTATTTTTTTGTCTATAAATTTATTTATGATTACCCTTATATTTTCCATCCTACTTTTTGTTTCTTTATCTTTATAATCAAATCTATCTATTAATATATTTATATAATCATTTTCTTTTACAATTTTATATGTTACATCAAAATTCAAATCAAATGTAAATGCTAATATACAAACCCAAAAATCTAATGGTGTTACTCTATCGTGAATATATACACACTTTTGGCTTAATATTGTTTCATATACTTTATCACTCAATAAGCTTTCTTCCATATCTTCTTTTTTATTTACTCTTGTAGGAAATATTACCTCTATACTTTCTTCTTTCTTTACTCTATAATTGTCTAATTTATCTGCATCTCTTATTATTTTTGAATGTAGTAAAGTTCTTTTATCTAAACCTTCTTCTATTTTTAATCTACTATGATTTTCTATCGCTTTTTTTATTATTTCATCATATTGGCTATCTTCTATAAAATTTCTTATCATTTCTTGTTCAAATAACATTTTTGAGCCATGTGTTGCATGATCAAATTTAACACTATTTAATTGATTTGTAATTTTCAATTCTTCAAATCTTCCGATATCATGCAATAAACCAATTAGTTCTGCAAGTTTTATATCCTCTCTACTTAAATTCAATTTTTCAGCAATTTTTCTTGCATTTTCTGTTACATGATATGTATGTACTACTTTTAATTTAAAACTCAAATGTTCTTTATCTTCATATTGTTCTAAAAAGTCTTTAAAAGCAATTTTCGCTTTTTGAATATCTATCATAGTTTCCTTATTCTCCTTTATCAAAAAAACTTTCATTTATTAATGGAACAATATCTATTGCAGGCTCCTCATATGGATGAACTTCTCTTAGTTTAGAAATTACGTTTTTTACTATATTAACATCACATACAACTTCTAATTTTTCTTCTTCTACAAATTCTAAATTATTTTTTTCTCCTATATATGGATTAGCTTCATCTGTTGGTTTAAATGTTCCAACACATTTTGTAGACATTGAACAATGTGTATAGTTACCAATTACTCCTGCTCCTGCTTCACATATTGCATTTCTCACTTCACCAACATTTTCTATTGGTATTGTTACAATTATCTTTACTTTGTTAATTTCTATATTCAATTTATTTTTCTCCTATCAATAATTTTTTATATGTCTAACTTCAATACTAGGTATTGTTATTTCGTGTGGTAAATCAAAAATGTATTTAACTGTTTTTGCAACATCTTCTGCTGGTAATCCTGTATTCATTACACTTTCTGGCAATTCATTATTTGCTCTTTTATAAAAATCCGTTTGTATTAATCCAGGACATACATCTGTTATTTTTATATTATTTTGTGCTAAATCATTCTGGATAGCTTTTCTAAATGCATTTGCTCCAGTTTTTTATGCATTATAAATAGGAAATGGTGGTTAGCACATTACACCGCTTTGTGAATTAATATTGATTATTTGTCTATAGCCTTGTTTCTTCATTATAGGAAATATACTTTTTATCATAGCAATTACACCAAATACATTTGTATCAATAACATGTTTTATTCTTGATAAATCATTCATTTCCTTATAATTTGATTCTTCTTGTTTTGATATATCCCCTGAAATTCACATGCTAGCACAATTAATCAAGCAATCAATTTTCTCATAATTTTTATTTATATCATGAATTATATTAGTTATTTGTTTATCATCTGAAACATCACAAATATAATATTTTGATTTTGTTTCTTCTGCTACTTGTTTTAAATTATTCTCATCAATATCAATTAATATTAGTTTTTCTTCTTTTAACATGTTTGCTATCGCTTTTCCTACACCATTTGCTGCACCTGTAATTATAACATTTTTCACTTTATTTCCTCCTTAATCTAATATAAATAACATCTATATCAATTAACTATAAATAATTTACAATATCTTCAAAAGTATCATATCCACTCTCACTATTAATATGTCCACCATTTGGTATTAAAATTTGTTCTGTTGCAATTGTGTCTGCGAATTCTTTCTCAACTTCATATTTTACATATGGATCATTATCTGAATAGAAACAAATAATTTCATCTGCATATTGTTTCACATCTTGCAGGTTATCAAAATACATTGATTTATTTACATTATCATATTCTTCATTTAACCCTAAATAATTATTAAATCCACATACAAATATTAATTTTTTAACTTTTACTTTATTTTGAGTTAAAAATTTTGATATGAATACTGGTGCAATACTATGTCCAATAATTGTTGTATTTTTATTTATCAATCCTAAATCTAAATAATATTTAAGTAATTTACTCCAATTCTCATAATTTTGATATCCTACTCCTATTGGAAATTGTGGTACATATACTTGTTTTCTATCTGAAGATATAAAATCTTGTAACCAACTAAACCAATTTCCAAATGGACTTCCAAAACTTCCATGTATTATAAAATAATTTTCATTCATATTTAATTTCACTCCTATCTTTATTTTAATAATGATCCACCATTTACATTTATATTTTCTCCATTTATATAGCTTGCTTTATCTGATAATAAAAACAATACTGCATTTGCTATATCAATTGTTTCTCCTAATCTTTTTAATGGATTATTTTGCTTATGTTGTTCTATTTCTTGTTCTGTCCATCCTTCTAATGCCAATGGTGTTATTGTTAAACTTGGGCTTACTGTATTTACTCTAATTTTATATTTTGAAAGTTCTAGTGCACTTGCTTGTGTAAAGTTTATAATCCCTGCTTCTGCTGAGCAATATGCACTTGCTTCTACACATGGTTTTGTTCCTAATCTTGATGCTATATTAACAACACTTGCATTTTCACTATTCTTTAATAATGGAATTGCATGTTTGGTACATATTACTTTTCCTACTAAATTAACATCTAATACTTTTCTAAAATCTTGTATATCAAATTTTTCTATGTAACTATCTATATTAGTGCCTGCATTGTTTATTAAGTAATCTAATTTTTCTATTTTATTAAACATTTTTATTACATCATCTTCATTAGATATATCTGCTTTTATGAATATAACTTTATCTTTGTATTCTTCAAATTCTTTTTTAGTTTTTTCATGATTTTCTTCATTATTACCATAATTTATAATTACTTTTGCACCATTTATTAATAATTGTTTAGCAATTTCTTTTCCTATTCCTGATGTTCCTCCTGTTACTAATGCTACTCTATTATCAAATTCTTTCATAATTATTTAATCTCCTTTTAAAGTATTAATCTTCTTCAATTATCTCCATTAATATTCCATTTGGATCTTTAATAAAGAAATATGGTTTTCCAAGTCTTCCTTTATTTATAATAATTTCTGAATCATTTAATTGGTTATCTTCAACAAACTTTTTAGCTTCCATTATATTTTTTACACCTAATCCAAAATGTTTATTACCAATGGTTTTTAAATCAACACCCAAATTTTTTGAATGTTCTGGTAATTTTTCTCTTTCTTGATAATAAAATATCTCTAATACCATATCTTTTAATTTTAACATTACAATATCAACATTTTCATCGTGATATTCTTTGTGATTTTCAAATCCAAATTTTCTGTAAAATTCTAGTGTTTTTTCTAAATTCTCTGCACTTATTGTTACATGATTAAAACTAAACATATCTTTTCTACTTACAATCAAATATTATCTTTTATTTTCTTCTTTTACACAAATATCTTTCCAAAATTCTTTATCACTAAATTCTAGTCCTCTTTCACTCTCATTATACCAAAATCTATCTTCTTCAGATGCTTCACCCTGACTAATTAAGTAACTTATTTGCAAAATTCCCATTGCATTAGCAATATCAAAAAATATTGGAAAGACTTCTTTTTCATAATCAGTTAATTTATTATATTTTTCATATTCTTTTAAAATCATCTTCGTTTTACTTCTTGTTTCTTTAACACTATCTGGATTTAAACATAAATTACAAGAACTTACGGCTAAATCCACAATTCTAGGTAGGTAGTTAGAAACTGCAAAATCTATTATCCATAATTTTCCATTATTATCTTTCATAACATTAGTGCTTATTATATCTCCATGTGTAAAAGCATGTGGTAATCTTTTTACATCAATATTTTTAAATTGCATTAATAATTCACTTAATTTTTTATAATCTCGTTCATTTAAATATTGTTTTTTATCTTCAAACTCTTCTATAAAATTTACTATTGCCCATTTATCATATATAAACTCTGAATTTAATTGTTGTTTATGTATAATTGCCATTTGTCTTACAATTTCTTTTATCTCATTTTCATTTGGAATAATTCCTAAATCAAAAAAACTATTACCATCTATATACTCGAATACACATAATCTATATTTTACGCCATTCATTTCAATGATACATTCACTCTCATTATTTGTTTTATATAGTTTTGGGGTATTTATATCCATTTCTGATGCTAGCACAATTCTATCAATATAATTTTTACAATCTTCATCCGTTCTCTCTTTATGAAATATTTTTACACAATACTTTCCTTTTGTTGTTTCTAATATATAATTGAAATCTTCATATCCAACTGTAATAATTGTGTCTGAAATATATTCTCCTAAATCATAGTCATTGCATATTTCTTTTGAAATTGTATTCAAATCAGTATTTAGATTAATCCTATCTTTAAATTCTTGTTCCATACAAACTTCACACCTCCATATACCATTGTTTTAGAAATATACATTTATTTTCATCATTTAATTTTATTTGATAAATCATGTCATAAGATACTTGGTCTTTTAATACAAAGTTAACTATACAACATTCATCATTTTGGCATATTATATTGAATTCTATATTATCTGTGTTTTGACTTTCTATTTCTTCCCACATTTGTTTTACTTCTTGTATAGTATTTATTTTCAATGTAGGTGTCTCATAATATTCAACTTTTTCATCAAACAATTTCATAATCTGTTCTACATCTTTTGATTTCCAATTTTCTTTTAATTTCAAACACCAATTATAATAATTATCCATTTTAATTTTTCTCCTATAACTATAAATATTCCTTGACATATTTTCTAATTTATCTCATCATAATTCCAAATGCCTAATTGTCCCTTTGCTTGTATTGGCTCTATTGCTTTAATATTTTTCAATTTCCAAGCATATCCAGTTCTATTTTTAGTTCCTCCATATATAAGTTCATTTCTATTTATTAAATTATTTTCAAATTCTTTTGTAACTGGTATACAGTCAACTAATTCCGCTTCTCCAATAATAAATCCTTGTTTATAATTCAAATTCAACTCTTTAAATCTTTCTACATTTTCTTTTTCTATATTTTTACTAGCATGTATTAATATTTTTCCTCTATAATTAGTTTTCCAACTCCTAAATTCGTATTCTTTATACCCATTTATAATTATACTAGCCCATGGTTCTCTAATACTTAGTACTTTCATTTTTCCTCCAAACTATAATCTACGTTTAAAATATTTTCTTGTTCATCAACTACTATATGCATAATAAAATTATAATTATTATCTATTAATCCCTTTATAAAAAATCTATCTAAAATCATTATATTAGATAATATTTTTTCTTTTTGCAATAATTCTTGTATATCTATCCATTCTGATGTATTTTCGTTAAATTCTTGTGGTTCTCCAACATACTCACTTGTAATAAAGGTATCGAATATAAATTTTCTATCAGGATATTCTATTGTCATAATCCCTTTATGTTTTAAATTTTTAATATCTATTCCTGTTTCTTCTTTCATTTCTCTAATAGCTGTTTGCACTGGAATTTCTCCCTCTTCAATCTTTCCACCAGGAATATCGTAATAACCTTCTTTTCTATTTCCTTGTTTATATTTTGTAACTATAACTTTATTATTTTTTATTAAAAAACATCTTACTGCTTTTCTTATTTTCTTTTCCATTAGCATTCTCCTAGTTTATATTTATTATTTACTTTTTATCCACTATTATCATATTCTAATACCTTATATTAAATCTCTTAAAATTTCTGTTACATTTTTCATATCTTTTTCTGTTGACATTATAGTAATTAATATATTTTTATCTTTATTTACAATAATATATTGTCCGTTTGATCCATCTCTAAAAATATAACCATCTCTTGAAATAAAAGTATAATAACCTATTCCAATTTTAGGGAAAACTCTTTCTGGCTTGTATGCAAGTGGTGTTTCTAATTGCTTTTTACACATTTCACTAATCCATTTTTTTGATACAATTTGCTTATTATTATAAACACCATCATTAAGCAGTAACTTTCCTATTTTATGAAAATCAGTATGTTTCATATAAAGTCCTGTAGCAGCAGGGCAATATTTTCCATAGTTCTCCCAGCTATACTCTGTTATGTCTAATTTTTTAAATATATTGTCATCAATAAATTGCGTTAAATTAACATTAAACGCTTCTTGAAAGAATACAGATATTATAAAAGGTTCAACATTATTATAGGCAAATCTAGTTCCTACTTCATACGGTATATCATAATTTAGAGCATAATCTAATAATGTATCTTTAGGAATATTTTCTGTAAATCTTTCTGACATCATTTGACTTTCATAACCTGTTGTGTGAGTTAATAAATTTCTTATTGTCCAACTTTCAATTTTTTCTATATTGTTTTTATTAGTAATGTTGGTAACATTTTTAATAGTTTGATATACTTTTGTTTGTAATGATAAAGGTTCTCCATCAACTAGCATTTTTTTATCTATTGCAATTCCTATTGCCATAGCCACTAAAATTTTTGCACAACTTCTTAATTCATGTAAATTATCATCATTATAAAATATTTTATCTATTTTTCCACTTTGCTCTAAAAAAATGCTATCAATATTTAGACTAGATAAAACTTTTGATAGTCTGTTTTTGTTATTTGCTATATCTTCAATAAAAACTTTCTCTTTCATTAATTTCTCCTAATTTATTTTCAAAATATCTTTTACTTGTTCTATATCATTAAACAATATAGTTTTAAAACCTATTTCATTTGCATAAATAATATCACAAAAATTGATATCCTTCAACTAGAAATAATTTTATGATCAACTTTATCTAAAAAAATTCTTAACACATATTTGTAAAACAATTCATCATATTACTCCCAATAAATAATAAGAAATAAACCGTCTATAAATACGTCTATTTTGGCAGCTATGCGATACTTTCGTATCACATACCTACCTCCACTCGCAAAAATCGCCTTTAAAAGACTGGAAAGCATTGAGATATCAACAAATTTTAATATTTAAAAGTAGCCTTTTTTTCTTTTTAAAAAATGCTTATTTTTGGCTATTTTTTTGCACTAGACTTTTTACATTTTTTTGCAATTTTTATTGCTATTTATTATAGATTTTTTATAATAATTTAATAAATTATCAGGTCGTTTATCAATAGCTAACAAATATAAATTAACTAAATTTTCTCTTTTAATACTTTGAAGTAGAAAATAAAATCCACTATTATATAAATCATACAAAACATATATAATATTTTTTATCATACTAAGTTTATCTTGATTTATGTATTGAAACATATATGGTTTATAATTAAATTCTAATCTTTCAATTATTGCTAAAAATTTCTCTGGAATTTTATCGCTTTTATTTATAATTAAATAAAATAAATCATCTATATTATATTTTATATTATTATCTTTAACATTTTTTTTAATACCATCTGTATTATTTTGTAAATAGGGGTATTGATTTTTTTGATAATAGGGTATATCTACAATATAAATATTTCTTGATACTATTTCTTTATTTTTATTTCTTATAATTTCTGTTTCTATATATCCAAGTTCTTGCAAATGTGAAATCCATCTGCTAACTGAGACGGCTGTTACATTATATAAATCTGCAAAGTATTTATTTTTTGCATAACAATAACCATTTTTATTTGCTAGTGCTGTTATTTCTCCATATAATAATTTTTCAGCTGATTTTAAATTATTGTCATACCTAACTGTTGCAGGTATTATTGCATAATAATTGGGTTGTTCTTTTTCTCCCATAATATACACCTCCATGTTTTCAAATTTCGCGAAGGGCAAATTTAAAAAGTATGAAAGTGATTTATAAACAATAAAAATAGAGACCTTACTATTTCTAGTAAAATCTCTGTATTAAAAATTACTCTTAAAGGGACATCCCTTTAGGTAAAAACTTCCGAATTGGTTGCGGGGGGAGGACTCGAACCTCCGACCTTTGGGTTATGAGTTGTCTTTTAGAAGATTTTTATCTTAAATTCATGTTTTGTATTGTTAAATAATTTGTTGCTATATAAACATACAGAACTTATTTTTATTTTGTATCTTAAAATATCATTTTGTAATTGCTTGTAACTTTGGTCGGTAAATCGTCGTCAAGATTTTTTAAACATCATGTTTTCAAAATTATGTACATCATTTTTTGATCTTATTTGATGAATATATATATTTGCAGTTGTTGAAGTTTGTGCATGTCCAAGCAATGAGGAAACTGTTTTTATTGACGAACCACTTGCCAACATTAAAGAGCCATATGAATGTCTTAGAGAATGAAGAGTTAAACCTTCTTCAAATTTATTTTTAACTACAAATTTATGAAAAAAGTCACTAATCGAGTCTGGATGTATAGTAAGACCGATTCCATTGAGTGAACACTTTATCTGTATCAATCCAGTCTTCACCAACTTGCAATTTTCTATGTAAGTACCATTTTTTATATTCTTTAAGAGCATTAATAGTAACTAATGGTAAATCTATTACTCTAATTGAAGACTTTGTTTTAGGTTCTTTGTCTATTATTCCTACTTTGGAAATATATTGTGAGGTCCTGACAACATGTAATTCAGCATTTTCAAAAGAAATATCTTCCCATTTTAGACCACATAATTCTCCTCGCCTCATTCCTGTTGTGAAGCATGTTAAAATTATAGTTTTCCACATTATTGGTTCTTTGTCTAACAATTCTAACATTCTTTTTGCTTCTTTTTTATCAAGATATTTTGATTCTCTATATGGTAGTTTAGGACTTTCAACTCGTTTGGCGATATTTTCTTTTAAAACTCCGCCAATAAACACCGTCTTTGCAAAATACTAGAAATTAATCTATGATGATGTAAAATAGTTTTTGGTGCTAAACCTTCATCTTTTAATTCATCATATAACCTCATAAGTTGAAAAGGTTTTAGTTCTTGCAGAACAATGTGTCCAATGCTTTTATTTATTCTTTCTAATAAAGATTTATATCGTAAGACTGTTACAGGAGATAATTGTTTTTCTGCATGTTCTTTAATAAATTTCTCTCCAAATGCTGAAAATTTAAGCTTTTCTTGATAAAAACCTTCTTTTATTTCTTTTTCAAATTCTTCTGCTTTTTCTTTTAATAATTTTTCTCTTTTCTTGGGAGTTAAATCAGTTGGAATATAAACTGTCTTTGAACTTCTTTTTCTATTGCCTAAATTGTCATATCCCTCATGTATAGTAATTTCCCATTTTCCGCTACCTTTTACTCTTTCTCTAAAACTTGCCATTTTAAAGTATCCTTTCATATAAAAACAAATGTTCTACTATATAAAATATATTATATAGCAAAACACTTAATTTTTCTAGCATTTTTTGATTTTTTATAATTATTTTTTGTTGATATATTCAAGTAAATTTTCGACATTTATCATATATTTATTACCACTTTTTATATATGGTATTTTTTCTTGCTTTACCATCTTTCTTATAGCATATAATGTTATGCTTGTGTTTTTGTCAATTCTTTTTATTTCTTCTAATGCTCCGTTTTAATGTTCTTACCATAATATACTACATCCTTTCATTAAGTTAATTGTGCTGACAGCAAAGCCCACTAAGGCGAAGCTTGTCAGTTGGTATTATCATTACCCCAAAGGGTAATGATAATATCCCACAATTAATATTTTTATAACTTTATATTAAAAAGCCTCTTCATTGCTGTCGTCTGCTATTGGCAGTTTTTTATCTTTATTCTTACTTTCTACTGATGTACCATTTTTATTTTGTATTTGGTTCATTCCAATTAAAAGACCTTTAATCATTGTTACATTTCCTCTGGAAATTTCTACTTTATTTAAAGTATCTATTAATATAAATTCATTATTGCAACATTCTATTTTTACATTTGCAACAGGTTTTTCAGCTAACTGAAAGTGTATTTCTGTAAGTTCTTCTTCTTGAACTATTTTATCAACAGTTTCTTTTATTTCTTTTATTCTTGGTACTAATTCCATATCTATTATTGCTCGACTTTCTGGGGACCAATCTGTGTATTGACTACATTCAATTGTTCTATCAAATCCTCCACAATATTTTTGTAAATAAGCCATGGCATTTTTTACTTTTGACTGTTCTGGGTTGTATGTGTATAACATAAAACTCAGCCTCCTTTCTTTATTTTTCTTGGGAATGCTGGGAAATTATTTTCAAAAAGAAGCTTTAAATTTTCTTGAAAAGATTTCCCCAACTTACCCATTTTAATTATTTTTTATTGTTAATTCATAGTATTCGCTATATGATTTGCTCTTCACAACACCAAATTCGTCTACTAGAATTCTACTTATATTATTGCTTTTTTCTGGTTCAAGTTGATTATCTTTACACCAAGCTTTATATTTTTCTTTAAAAACCGATGTAATTGTTCTTCCTGTACCAATTTCACAACATTCTTGTAAGAATAATGCAAGTGAATTATTTTTAATTGCATAATCTTCACGATTTTTTATTGTTCGTTCGCTCTCTGTAAACTTATAATCTCTTGATATTGCTTGTTGTAAGTATCTTATCGCTACTGATACAATTATTTCTTTTTCTTCAAGTAACTTTTCCAATAATTGTGGGTCACGTTGTTCTTCTGGTATTGGATTATCACAACTAATAATCAAGAACCTACTATACACATGTTTTCCGACGGTCTCCTCCAAAACTTGGAAGTTGATTCGTATTAAACCATAAAAAACCTCGAAATTCTGCTGTAAAGCTGTTTTGATATTTCAATTCCATATTTACATGGTCATTTCCAGTTAGTTCCTTTATTTTATCTATTTCAGGAAGCTTTGAAAATTTCATATCACCTGAACCAATTAAACGTTTCCCATAGATTCCACCTAGTCCAAATGTACTGTGTAACTGCTTGATATCAATTGTATGACTGTTTTCCAGACCTACAAGTTGTATCGCAAATTCACGAATTACACTTTTCCCAGTATTTCCAGGTCCTTTTAAAATTAGTAATTTTTTAAATCTTGAACCTTTAACATTACTAATAATTAAGCCTAAAACTTCAAGTAGTGTAGTAATATCTTCAATATTTCCTCCAGTGATGTCATTAAAAAACTTACTGGCTACTGGTGCATCTTCTAATTTTAAATCTGGTACATAATTACAAGGTATTTGTATTGTACATAAATATTCTGGACTATGTGATTCCAATTTCCCTGTTTTTAAGTTATATATCCCATTATGAAAATTTATTATATCCTCATTTGAATTAAGTTCATTTTCTTCTGTATTGGAATATTCTGTTTTTAATTCTTTAACTACATCTTCCCAATACTTTGATCTTCTAATTCGTCTTGGAATAAAGCTTTTTATGAAAGCTTTAAAGTCACTTTCATTCCAAAGCTTATAATATCCATTTTCATATTTGTAAAGAACGATACCTTTTGAATTTCCTAACTTAACACGAATAATATTTATATTATCACTAATATAAATGTATAACTCTTGAGAACAAACCTCAATTTTATCTGCATTCTGTATTAACCACGGTGGAAATTCTACAATTTTGCCTTTTAGATACGCATCGTATAAAGGTTCAATTCCTCCAACAGTTTCCATTGTTAACGGTAACTGTTGTTCCTTGGGAGATTCGGGTATTTCTTTTTGAGAATTACTTTCAACTACACCATCTGTTTTTGCTGTTGGGTCTCTAGCTGCTCCTTCTGTCAATCTTTTTTCAGACATATTTTCACCTCCTCATTATAGTCTGTTTTTGACTTTTTTATTGTTTTTTGGCAACAAAAAAGTCCTCAAAATTAGTTTGTTTTTTACAACCAATCTTGACAGACTGCACATTTGAGGTATATAATATTACTAGTCACAGATTTATTATATATTACTCAAATGAACAGTTAATATATATTAAGTCCTTATTATAGGGAGTTGTTGGAGCAACTGCCTATTTTTAATTTAGGACATAATATCATTGATTAAATTTTCTAGTTCTTTTTTGCTAGTTACCATTTTATCTATTGCTTTTGCTATTTCTTCTGTTACTATTGGCACTTCAAAATTTCTTAATTTATTCAATGAAATTGCTTTAATTTTTCCTTGTGAATATACATTTTCGAATAACTTTTGTTTCATTGCTTCAAGATTAAAAAGATAGTACATTGCTATTGCCAAATTGCTATTTTCATTACTTAATCGTACAACAACAATATTAGAAGAATATATACTGTCATATATTGTCGAATTTTTATCGTCCAACAATATTTTTGTATTTACAGAATTACTAGCTGTGCTTGGTAATATTAGGTCTCTATATTCTGGTTTATATTTATGCAAAAGTTCTTTTTCTTTTAGAATAATTTTTTGATTTGTACTTGTACTTTTTCTTATTACATCTGTAATGTTACTATAATTTATTTTATCTATTTTAATACCTTTATCTACTTTACTTTCTAAGTCAACTTTTTCTGCCTCATATCCTTTGCATATTAGACTACATATATCTTTTAATTTTACAGTTTTCATTTCTCACCTCCGATTATTTTTTAATCGTTGAAATTATTATACAATGCTCTTTTATCTTTGTCAATACTTTTTCAAAAAAAATTCGATTATTTTTTAATCGTCGCCATATTTGTTGTAAGAATTTTCTTTTCAATTTATTCACAAAATGGCTGAAAAAAGAGGGAAATGCCACCTTTGTTATTATAAGTGGATTTCCCTTGTTTATTTTTATTATCTTTTTCTTTCAATTATTATACCTTAGATGTATATTATTTTTTCTTTTTATTATCTGTATTGATTTTTATCCATTTTATTATTTTATCAACTTTATCATTTGTATTGTTAATTGCTGACATTAAGTTTTGCAATTCTCCACGTTGTGATTTTACTTCGTTTATTAAGGGGATTAATGATTTATATCGTGTTGACATATAGTAAAATTCTCCTTCTAGTGCATCTTCTTCATTTGCTTTTATGATTTGCTCTTCTTCACTTGCTTTGCTTTCCAACATTATTTTTAACATATTTCTGACCACCTTTCTTGATTTATGTGTGTTCTTCACGACTGGTTGTATCTGTTCCAAAATTCTCGATTTATTTTTTATCCGTATCCAGTCATAAAACAACAACTCCTTTTACTTTTCGTTCCTACTAATATTTTTTCAATTTGTGATTATTTTCTTATCTGTTGTTAGTTAAAGTAGGAGAGGAGATCCAATTTTATTAAAAACTCTATATTTTGTTTTTAAGGTCTTTATCTTTCTTATATAGGGTAGTATTCGCTTTTATTATCTGCAACGTTCTGAGGTTATCCTTAGACTTATGAGGTTACTTTCTTCTTTTATTTAGGCAAAGAAAAAGTCCAGCATTTGTTTTTATGCTGAACTTTATTTTTAATTTTATTTTTTCTTTTTCTCAACTACAGTAAAAACAATTCCTGTTGTCAATGAAATAACTGTTATTCCTCCAAATATAATTGAAATAATAAAGAAAGTATCTCTTTTATCTTCTAAATTATTTACTTTTTGTCGTTTTTCTTCATATTTATTCAATTGAGTTCTGTCACCACTAACTTCATATTCAACTTGAGCACGATAATATTCACCCGAATCGCTTTTCCAATTTATATTATTAAATTCATCAGTCATTTTTGTACTAATGCATATACATATTATTGTAATTATTAAGCAAACTGCTGATAGTATAAAAAATACTTTTGATTTTGTTTTCTGTTTCATTATTTCTTGTCCTTTCTATGTTTTATTATAATTAATTTTGTCCTTCTCCTTGTCCCCAATTATTAGTTTCTAGAAAATCCTTTAATATTTTAGCAGTTTCTCCCTTTTTATAATCTGCTATTATAGATGGTGTACTTGCTCCCATATAGTTAGGAATTTCTAATCTAGAATTATAAGTCATGGCTTTGTAGTTTCCTTCTTGGTCGACATCTTTTACTATTACTAGATAATATAACTTATTATATGCTCCAAAACCATTTTGAGCTTCTAATGGAACATATACTAAATATCTTCCATAATTATCTTTATCTATTATTTCAGAAGTTCCCCAATTAGCAGTTGAAACAGATTTTAAAATTCTTCCTACCTCTGTTCTTGCACAGGATATAATAATTTCATCTGATACTTTACTTTTCGAGTTTTGAAATGCTGATGAGCTCTTTGTTGAATTGTTATTTGAAAAAGTATTTCTTAAAATTAGCACAATAATTACTATTCCAACTATGCTTCCTATTATTTGTATGTTTCTTTTTATTTTATCACTCATTTTTCTCACCCCCTTATTTCCAAAATACTATTGCTTATGTTTGACTGGTTTTAGTTGTTCTTTTCTGTATCTCTTAGCACCAGACAAATAGCCGAAACACTTAGTATTTAAACAACCAGTGTGTCCTCTAGGGTCTTCATATATTGTTCTTCCGACATCTCCAACACCTTTCTGGATAGCCAGTTTTTGCCGTTGTTATTATATTCGTATACATTTTTTCTTCACGCTCCTATCATATCATATTCACTTTAATTATTCAAGTATTATTGTTATATTTTAAAGTTTCATTTTCTTATAATAAATTACTATTGTTGGTAGAATACTAGGAGAGAGGTGTAAACTATGGAAGATATTACAAAAACTAGTTTTCTTGAAACTATTGGCAAAAATGTCAAACGTATTCGATTATTGCATGGTCTTAGTCAAGAAACATTAGCAAACGATTTAGATAAATCTATTAACTTTGTTAGTTTAATCGAACGTGGCGAATCTGGTTTGTCTATTCAAACACTTGTTGACCTATGTAGGATATTAGAAGTGGACGCAAATACTATCTTTGAGGGGGTTATTGCTCCATCTCCTGAAATGGCAGACAACTATATCACAAAGTCACTTAATCTTTTCAATGAGAAAGACAAAGCTATGGTTACAGATTTAATTGATTATATTATCAGTTCAAAAAACTAATATAGAAACAAAAAAGAGATATCTGCTGTTAGATATCCCTTTATTATTTGTATTCTATTTCTTTATTTAGTTTCATTGCCATTGAGAAACCTGCACAAAACATCTCAAAATCTACTACATCATACATTGCATTCTGTAAGCAAGTTAAGTTGTCTATTTCTTCTCTGTATTTGTCGCCTATTGATTTCAATAGTTTATCTACTGCTATGACAACTTTGTCTTGTGTCTTCATATATTTTGCACTTGGTTTAAGGTTTTCTACTGCTATGTCGTACAATTCTTTCAATATTTCTTTTTCTTCCATTATTGTAATTCACTCCTTGTATTTTACCTATACATATATATTATACCAAAAAAATAGTTGTTAGTATATGATTATTGGCAAAATTCATAAAATATTTATACTGAAAGTCTTGTTAGGGTTATCCCAAGTAGCCTTGCTATTCTCGCTATTCGTTTCGCGAGAATTATTTGGCTGACGCAAAATATCGCAAGATAGTTTTTGTTTTGTCAGTTAGCGTCGCTTATGGGCTTAATCGCCCAACGCTCCTTTATTGGTAAGGCTGTTTCCTTTTTATTATGGGAAACTTGGGTATTTCTTTTTGAAAAAACCTTTTCCTTTTCTTGAAAGTATTGAGATTATGGGGAAAATGGGAAACTTTTTTAAAATATTGATTTTTAAAAAAATGATTATGTTTATAAGTTTTTATACTAATAATTTTCATTTTAAAAATACTTTATAAAAATTTTTGCCCTAATTACCCAAAATCAAAATAATCAGTTATTTTTAGTTTATTCTTACTTTTTTCTTAAAAGCCCTTTATTACTATTATAACAGCTTTATTTTTATAGTTTTATAACCCAAGTTGCGGTTCTTACTTTAATGTAATAAACAAAATGAAAAAATTAATGAAATTTAAGTCGGAAAAACAAGTCGTCAATGTTAACTTTTCTACTAGAAATTAAAATATTGTTAAAATAAAAAACTCAATAATCTTAGAGATTACTGAGTTACATTTGGTTGCGGGAGGTAGACTCGAACTACCGACCTTTGGGTTATGAGCCCAACGAGCTGCCAACTGCTCCATCCCGCGATATTTAATTGATATTTTTACTTAATCTATTAAAAATATGTTATTAAGTCGTCAATTGGTCGTCAAGAAATTATAAAAACTAATTTTTAATAAATTTAAGTTCTGTAATGCTTCTGCATGAGGCGGTTTCAAAAAGTAATTATTTCTGCTCTGTGGGTTATGAGCCCAACGAGCTGCCAACTGCTCCACCCCGCGATGTTTTGACATTTTTTATTATACATCTTATATATCTCTTTTGTCAATAGATTTTGAGAATTTAACAAAAAATTTATTTGGAAGATTTTGAATACTTTTATATTATATGCTAAATTCTCAAAAATATTACTATTTATATGAAAAATAGAACAGCCGAAACTGTTCTACTTTCCATTCTCATTAATGGAATCTCATTTAATCAAATTGATAATATCATAAAATTTGGTCCTGCGAAAACAGTTCTAAAGGCAAATCTGACCTTATTAGGCTGAATAAAATCGATTACATTCTCAATTATAGTTTCATATTCCTTTGCAGCACAAATAATTAAATTCGAATCATCCCAATAACCAGCCATTCCGATTTCCTTTGCAATAGCAATCATACGAGGAGAGAGAGTTGTACGACCATATTTCAAAATAGTTACATCATTTTCTGTATCTAACGTTAATCCATTAGGCACTTTTTGGATAACACCATCTGAATTTGTGCCAAAGGCTCTTGCCATTGGGTCGATTCCAAAATCTTGTTCTCCACAATATGCATAGGACAGCTGAATCCCTATAACCTTTTTCCGGATTTGGTCTTCAGTAGGTTTGCAAGATGGAGTTATAGAACTACTTGAAAACGAAATAGTTTCATTTCCCTCCAACAGAAACATAATTTCTTCTGATACATGTGTAGAATCCATATAAAATCCTCCTAATAATTATTTCTTCTTGTCTTTCCAATGGTGCATAGTAGAGGAAAATTAAAGAAGATTATTGTTATTATACAGTATTTTACATAATATTTCAATAGATAAGGTTAAAAACATTGATTTTTATGTTAATTAATGGTATAATTAGAATAACCGTTAAATACATTATAATTTATTAGGAGGAATAACTATGGAAAACATTACAATTTCTGCAACAAACATGTCTGAATTGGTAAGAAACGCTTTTACAGAATGCCTTTTTAAAGAAGGCGAAGATACATCAAATCATGTTCGGGTAGACGGTATTATGAGTGCTTTTGGACTTCATCCCCAACGATTAGAAGAACAACGAGAACTTGTAACTGCATTACTTGCCGAATTACCGGCAGAATTCAAAGAAGGTTATACTTTTCTGAACTTCTGCACAAATAAAAATGGCGAGTTATGGACTGGAGAACATACCATTTGTGAACAACTCATTGTTATGGCTATTGGATTGGATTTGATGTCATACTGCTTTCCAAGAGAGATGTGGGCTATTCTGCCTGGTGGTGTACCTTATGTTATTGTTAAGTAACAAAAAATTAGAAAGGTATGTCAAAAAAAGAATTTATTTCTTTCCCTCACAAGAGGTTTTTTTTATTTGCCGTTTTCTGTAATTTGCAAATTATGTAAAATTGTAGTATAATATATTTATAATAGTGTTTTATATTACATCAGCTTTAAGCTATTGTTTTGCAAAAACGCTAGACGAAAAAATAAAATTCAATTACAGAAAGGAAGTATTATCATGATGAAAGAAAACAACAAAAACAACAATGAAGAGGTTTTATTAATGGATGTAGCTAACAAACTTCGTGAGGCTCGGACTGTAGCGACAAATGTTCCCTATGAACTCCATGATTTGACTGATTATCTGGCAAGTGTTGCTGGAAATGATCAGGTTGTTCCTATGGGAATGTTAAATCTTCTGATATTTGCTTTGAATGACCTCGAAAATGGATACTGTGGATTTGCTAATAAAGTACCAGTTCCAGAAGAACTCAAAAAGGAAAAATTTCAGATTATAATTTATCTGAAATACTTCCCTCTTATCATAGATAAGATTGCAAGTAAAGAGTTCGCACAGGAATTCAGGAAAATGTTTACTGAGGTATTCGGAGAGGCAGAGCCACCAGTTGATGAAACTAAAGAAGATTTTGGCGTAACTATTGTTGAAGAAGGTGTAGTTGATATCTCTAATAAAGATAAAGCCGAAGTATTGGCAGCACTTTACAATAATTCACACCCTCATGGAATGGGATTTCTTCAGTATAATCCTGAACCTATGACCATTGAGCAGGCTCGTGAAATTTTAGAGCAGACTACATACTTTGATTATCTTGCCGGACGTGTTATGAAAATCGATTTGGGAAACGATACTGTTAACACATGGGGTTATAACAGAGATAACGGCAATGGTGCAGCTGAACATGCTATTTCTCAATGCCACAACATTCAGTAATTTCCAATCGCCTAGTATTAAAGAAGGACAGCACACTTCAAATGAAGTTGCTGTTCCTTTTCGTGTAAGATATTCTCAATTAAAAGAAAAAAAGCATACACAAAAGTATGCAATTTCTATTTTAGATTTAGTTATAAATATATGAATTCATTTATTATAAAATATATCATTAAAAAATTAATGTCAATAACTATTTTATTAATTCATCAAAATCAGAAAACATAGCAACAAGAACATCTTTTACTATTTTTAATTTCTTATCATCACATTGATTTAAAATATTATCAATTATTTCTCTATCAGAATAATTAATTTCTTCTACTTTCATATCTTCACCAAATAATAGGTAATCAGAAGATTTATTTAATGATTTACTTAACTGGTATAAAGTATGAATACTGCAACTTTGTCCACCTTCAATTCTAAATATAAAATTTTCAGTTCTATTTGATTTTTCTGCAAGTTTTTCTACTGTCATACCAACACTATTTCGAGCATTTTTTACTCTTATTCCAAAGTTTTTCCAGTCTTTATATTCTTTACCTTCCATAATCTCCCTTCATTCCTCGCAAGAAAAATATTTTTTCTTCAATACCTAAATTGTTTTTAAAGTCAACTTTTTGTAATGCTATTCGTAAAGGTATAATTTCTTCTATATTATTTTTACCCAATCTTTTCACTTCCACATTCATTTTTTTGTTCACCTTCTGTTACAATATTTTTCTTAAATATATTAAGTAATATGCCAGAGCTATTTGGAAAAAATAAATATGGCTGATAATCCTAGCATATATCTAAGTCCCATTTCATACATTAAACCACATAAAAATACTCCTACAGCTTCACCTAAATATCTTACAATATATCTAAAAATACATCTATAACTATCGATATATTTATAATAAAACTATTTTGTGTATTATTCAAACCAAGTAACATTTTCTGTTATATATCTGTATATTTCATTCCAATTATGCAAAGTTGTTATATTTTTGAATTTTTTATCATCATCACTTATTCTTATTGTTTTAATTCCTATTTTTTGTATATCTAAACAATTATTTAGTTGATCATCAATAAATAATTCTATTTTTTCTTGTTCACATATTGGTGCTTTTTGTCTTGCATTTACAATTAATTTATCATATTCAATATTGTTCTTTTTTAGCCAGTTTTCACTTAGAACATAAGGGTCATTATGGAATTCGCTATCTCTAGCAGTTATTATATATATTTCATGACCTTCTTTTCTTAACTTTTTTATTATTTCAACAACGCCCTTTCTAGGAATTGCTTTATTTGTTATTTCTTCTTGTATTTCTCTTAAAAAATATTGTAATTCTTCATAGTTAAATTTAAACTTAACTTTATATGTATCTCCATTATTCTTTATATCTTCTAATGGATTATTAGAATCTTTTACATCTTTTCCAAGTTTCTTTGCATATTCAAATGCTGCTTGATTAAGTTCTTCTTGTACTTCTGTTAATGTATTATCTATATCAATTCCAATTCTCATAATAACCTCTTTTCTTATGTCATTGTTACATCTTCTAAAAATTCATTTATACTTTTTTGTTGAAATCAATGTATATTCTATCATATATGACTTTTTTTACAATTTTTTAGCAACATTTCTCACAATTTAATTTTTATGCTAATTAGTGATTATTCGTATTGTTTGAGTAAAAATTTGCTGAACCTATCAAAGAGCAGGTTGAAACACGTGGTTCTATGACTTTGTTTGTTTCTTCCTACTCATCCTCTAATCATAAACATTATAATATTTACGAGTGTTTACGTCACATCTGAATAATTAAAATTGGTCTTGACTTTTTTATTTATTATTTAATTCTTTATATCTTTTTATTTTCATAGTTGAAGTTTTTTCGAATTCTCCTTCTTTTATTTCTAAAGCTTTAATAGCTTTATAAGAAGTTAACTTTTTGTTTACTTCTTTAATGTTTTTCCAAATTATATCATAAATTTCTTTTTCAGAAAGTTTACCATGTAATTCTTCTATTTTCTCATAATCTGGTATAACTCTTGCTGTAATAATTAATTCTTTTTCTTCTTTTTTACTAGTTGATTCTGGTTTTTTTCCATAAATCATAGATTCTTTTATTTCATCAACTTTATCTAAAATCATTTCTATTTCTTCTGGATATATATTTTTTCCATTTTGAGTAACAATAACATTTTTACTTCTACCGGTTATAAAGATGTATCCATTTTCATCAATATATCCTATATCTCCTGAGTTAAAATATCCATCTTGATCTATTACTTTTTTTGTTTCTTCTTCATCTTCATAATATCCCATCATTAAAGTTGGTGATTTTATTAAAATTTCTCCTTCTCCATTTTCATTTGGGTCTTTTACTTTAATATCTGCTTGGACAATTGCTTTTCCAGCCGATCCTACACAAGGTTTGTATTCCGGTGTTAATGCTGATATTGGTGCTGTTTCTGTTAGTCCATATCCCTGTAAGAATGAAATTCCTATATTTTCTAACCAATTTCCTACTTTTTTGTCAATTGGTGCTGCTGCTGAAACTATTATTCTTAAGTTTCCACCTAGATTGTCATATATTTCTTTAAATACTTTTTTCTTAATATCTATTCCTGCTCCTTTTAAAGCATTTGTAACAGATATCATCGTGTTTACTACTTTATCTTTTTTGCTTTTTACTATTTTTTCATTTATTTTTTTGTATAAACTTTCTACTAGAAGTGGTACTGTTAAAATTGCTGTTGGTTTTGCTTCTTGTAGATTTGGTACTATGTATCTTAATCCTTCACATATTGCTACAGATGCTCCTGTTGCAATAGGAAGTAAAAATCCTATTGTTGATTCATAACAATGATGTAATGGTAATACTGAAAATAGCATATCTATTGGATATAGTTTTACATATGCTGATACTGCATTTATATTTTCTGCTAAATTTCTATTATTTAGCATTACACCTTTTGCATTTGATGTTGTTCCTGATGTAAAAAATAGTATTTTGAATTCTTCTGGGTCTATTTCTATTTTTTCAAAGCTATTGTCTCCTGATTTAATTATGGCTTTTCCTAAATCTATTAAATATTGTAATCCTACATCTTTTTCTTCTAATTTTTTGTCTGATTTCATTTCTATAAAGTATTCTACTTCTGGAACTTTTTCTTTAATCTTTTTAATATCTTCTTCTTTTTTAGGTGAATATATTATTGCAGATGCTTTTGATCTTCTTATTATATTTTCTAGTTCATTTATTGGTAATTCTCTATCTGTTGGTATTGCAATTCCTACACCGCAAAGCATTGCCATATATGACACATACCATCCATATTGAGTTTCTCCTATAATTATTACTCTTTTATTTCTTAAATTTAGTACATTTATTAAAGCTGTTCCTAAACCAAATACATCTTCTTTGAATTCTTGATATGTTGTTATTTTGTATGGTGTTTTATGGTCTGGTTTTTCTAATATACAATCTTCATTTGGATATTTTTGTACTGATTGCATAAAAAATTCTTTTACTGTTTTATAGTGTGTCATGTCTTCATATGGTGTTTCTCTCTTTTTCTTTAAGTTCTTTTTTTCTAATTTTTCATAGTCTATTTGTTCTAGTTCATCAATTACATCCATTTTCATTTTTTTGAACTTCATTTTTGGAACTTTTATGTCTCTTAATCCCATTTGCATTACCTCTTTTATTTTATTTTTACTTTATATATTATATACAATATTAATGTTTTTTTCAAGTATAGAACAGTTGGTCAAAATGTTTTAAGCAAAATAAACTATACTTATTAAATATACTATATATATCAGTACAAATGAAATTCCATTTACTCTTGTCATTTCATTTTTCTTTCCTATAAATGGAAACAATCCTAAAATTATTGTTCCTATTATTAAAAGTATTATATTACTGTCATAACTTTTTGAATATGATATTGGTGTTAATGTGGCTGATACTCCAATTATCAATAATATATTAAATATTTGTGAACCTATAATGTTTCCTATTGCCATGTCTGTTTCGCCTTTTCTAGTTGCAGCTATTGATGTTATTAATTCTGGTAAACTTGTACTAAATGCTACTATTGTTAAACTTATTAGTTTTTCGCTTATTCCTAATAATTTGGCTATTTCAACACTGTTTTCTACTACTAAATCTCCACCTAATTTTAATCCAACTATACCTACTATTATTCCAAATATTGATTCCCATACTGGTGATATTTTTCTATTATTTGTTTTTATTTCTATTATTCCTTCTTTGTCAAATTCTTCTCCTCTTTTTGCCATTATAAGATTATAAATTATAAATAATAAGCAAAATACTAATAAAATTATTCCTTCTTCTCTTGTTATTGTGTTAATTTGTTCATTTGAGCCATTTATGCATAAAAAGAATAGTAATATTGTTGTAAATACTGTAAATGGTATTTCAAATAATCTTGTTTCTTTTTTGAAAATTAATGGTTTTATTACAGCACATACTCCTAATATTAAAAACATATTGGCTATATTACTTCCTACCACATTTCCAATTGCTAAGTCTGAGTGGCCTTCTAAGGCTGATGTTACACTTACTACTAATTCTGGCATAGATGTTCCTATTGCTACTATTGTTAATCCTATTACTATTTCTGGTATATGAAATTTTTTTGCTATTTCACTTGCTCCATCTACCAAAAAGTCTGCTCCTTTTATTAATAGTACAAATCCTATTATTATCAATATTATATTTAATAGCATTTCTTTTCCTCTTTTCTTTTTTATTAATTATTATTTTTAGTATTTGAAATTATACATTATTTTTGAGTTTTTATCAACAAAAAAGTAAAACTTGAATACTATTCTGTTACAGTTCAGTAGAAAAATATATTAATATTTTGCAGTAACCAGCCTATTTTAAAATTCACACACTAATCTTGACCAGCTCAAATATGATGCGTAAATAAAATTTACACACCATATCTACACTATCTACTCTTATTCATCTATTCCAAGCACATATGGTGACCCTTCTACTCCTTCTCCACTCTTTATATAGACTCCAGACTTCATAGAAACAACTGGGCGGCAGCCTAAGCAAACGCCCCAGCCATCATCAATGCTGCCATCTCTTTCCACGTACCATACGCAGTAGCCATTACTGCCATTGGCAGAACCGAGCCAGTAATATGAACCTATGTTTCGTATCCCATATGTCCAACGATTGTCTCCAGTTATTTCAAATGCTTCACTACGTGTCATTACATGTATACCTTCTATCAAATCTTTTTGGTTTTTATCTACATACATCTGCCAACTTCTTGTACTTAATATATCTGCTGCTTTGAAATTATCATTTTTTGTTTCATTATTATATACAAAATTTTCTGGACTTCCTGCGTGTACTATTTTCTTTACATATATTCTGTTTGTTCCATCTGCATTTTTTATTACATTTCCTTTTTCATCTTCTTTTGTTTCTGTTTTTAATAACTGCCATCCATCATATTTTGGAGTTCCAAATCCACTTTGTGGTGCTACACTTTTATTTCTATTTGTTATTACTGTTCCATTATTTATATAACTTTTATTTGCTGTATCTCCATTATATGTAAATCCTCCAAATGTAAAATTTAAACCTTTTGTATTACTTGCTATTTTACTTGCATTTAAATTATATAATCCTGCTGTTTTTAAACTTTCTATTTCTTCTGCTGTCCATTCTCCTGCATCATAGGCAACTAATCCTTGTACTGATTGATATTGATTTACTGTTACCTCTTTTTCTTCTATTATTTCTTTTCCATTATATGTTCCTGATACATTAAACACATATTTTCCATTTGATGTTACTTGATATGGCACTTTTTCGCCACTATCTTTTAATGTTATTATACATGGTGTTCCTTCTATATTTGCTATTATATTTATATATAATGGTGTTCCTTTTGGTTGTGAGTTTGCTTCTGCTGATGATGTATTACTTGCACTTGAGCTTGTACTTACTGCTATTGTTGTATACGTTATTTTTATTTCTTTTGTTGTTACTGTTATTTCTATATTTTCTGTTACTTTTTCTATATATATTCTTCCTGTTGGTATATCTACTATATTATTTCCAGATGTTGTTACTTCTTGTCCTCCCATTTTTACTGTTAGTCCTGTTATTGCATAATTTCCTGTTGTTGTTATTTTTGCTTCATATGGTTTATTATATGCTGCTTTTGTTGCTGTATTGTCTATTTGGGCATTTTTTCCTAGTTTTTTTGTTACTTTATACCAATAATCTGTTATTAGTATTGTTTCTTCTTTTGTTTCTCCATTACTTGAGGTTATTTTTACTTTATATTCTTTTCCCATTTCTGCTTCAAAATTGTCTATTGCATATTCTTTTCTTCCAAAACAATCTATACTTTCTCCATTTGAGAATTCTATTTTGTTTAATCCATTTTCTTTATCTTGTATATGTATTAATACTTTTACTTTATTTTCTATTCTTCCTGTTGCTTCATATGTAAATTCTATTCCACTGTCATTTTTTGTTATATCTGTTATTTCTAATTTTTCATTTATTAAGAACTTCCCTGTTATATCACTTTTTGTCATTTGTATCTTTTTTCCATCTATTGTTGGATCTGTACTTATTTTTGTTTCATAATCTTTTAGTGCTTCATTTGCCCATTCTTGTGTTATATCATCTAATGTTGCTTTTCCAAGTTTTTCTGTTTGTAATTCTGTTATTGCTAAGGTTAGATTTTCTTTCATCTCTGCTTTTATTTGTGCTTTTTTTGATTGCTTTACTTTTGCTAATAATCCATTTTCTCCCACTAATGTTCCTATTGCTACTCCTGCTAATATTAATAATATTATTATTGTGATTACTAGTGCTACTAATGTAATTCCATTATTTTTTCTTACTTTTTCTAAAGTGTAGCTCTCTCTCTCTCTCTCTCTCTCTCTCTCTCTCTACAGTATCAACTGTTCTAACATATCTATTTTTCAAGTATATCTCCTCCTTATTTTTCATTTGCTTTGTAAATTTATGCCATTTACCATTTTTCTAAAATATATCATCATCATAGTCCCAAGAATATGCTCCTCCATATACTCCTAAATTAGCTTGACTTCCATCAGGATTTGTACCTGTCCCTACATTTATCCATAAACTTTCATCTTCTGTAATACTGTAATTATCTCCTAATGTATATGTACTTAATATTCTATTTGTCTGGTAGTCCCAGCTACTATCATTTGTAATATATCCTGATGTAAATCCTCCATAACAATTTGTTAATTTTATTGTTCCTTCTGCAGTTCTTAACATTGCAGATACTTTTTTATCTATTGTACAATTATTTAAAGTAATATTACTACTATTAGGTGGACAAAAATATGATGTCCATCCATCTGTTACTATATTTGTAAAAGCTATTGCATAAAAATTTATATTTGTGTATGTCAAAATTATATTATTATTGTAATAATTATTCCCATCCCAAACTAATCTGTACAAGTTTATTGAATATTTATTACTTCCTCCTCCACTATTAGAATATATTCCATTTACTAATAATGTTGTTTTTTCGTTATTTCCAATAATATTTATTGATTTATCACAGTTTAATTCAAATATTTTCGTTGTTAAATTATATTTTCCATCTTTCAATATAATTCCATATGAATATCCTTGTTCAATAATTCCACTAGCTGCAATTTTATCTAATGTTGCATATGGTTTTTCTTTGCTTCCATTTCCAGTTGTATCATTTCCACTATTTGAATCTATATAAATATATTTATCATATTTATTAGCCATTTCTATTATATAATTTACATTATTTTTAATTACTTCTTCATTATTTGATCGAATTTCTATATCATTATACTTCATAACAACTTTTATTAAATATTTTCTTGCTTTTGAAAATTGAAATGTTTCACTAATTGATGTTGTATTTTCTATTTGTTTTATACCATTAATATAATAATCATATAATACTCCATCTATATTCTGGTTTTCATTCTTTATATTAACTCTAAATGATGTTTCTGTTATTTCATCTACTGTTATTTTTGGTGATTTTATGTTGCTACATTGAACTGTGACACTTCCATTACCGCCATTGCTTCCATTTACTTTATCTGCTGTTATTGTTCCTTTTTCTATTAATTTATTATTATAAAATATGTTTATACTTCCTCCTCCAGTTCCATTACCATATTCTCCTTTTGTACCTTTAGAAGAAATAAGTCCATTATTTGCAAATATATCTGCATATATTATTAAAAGGCCTCCTCCATTTCCGCCTAAATCCGAACCTGATTTTCCTGAAACACTCACATTATTTTGAATTGTTGCAATTGCAATTGCTGTCTGTCCATCATTTCCTCCAGAATAAGAGGTTCCATTTCCACCTCTTCCGCCATATGCATACGCACATTTTTTGCGATCTCCTGACACTCCTCCTCCTGTTGCATTAGCAGCTCCTGAACTTCCTCCAGCAGTTTGTCTATTTATTCCATTCTCTCCTGGATTGCAACCCTGATTTTTTGATTTTGTTGTATATGCTCCACTCCATCCTACTGACACAGGGTAACTATACGCACTTGTACTTGCTCCTCCGGTTGCTCCTATTGCTGGTACATATTCATAGCCTCCATATGTATTTTTTAGTAAATAAACATTTTGTCCCTCTGCTTTTGCTCCTCTTGCTGTCATACTTATTTCTCCATTATTGGTTAATTCTCCTGCTACATATATAAACATTCCTTTTTTTCTAGTTTGTGCTGTTATTAAGTTTTCTTTTTCTATATT
>CAKPDN010000013.1 GCA_934149005.1 uncultured Clostridia bacterium
TCCGATTAGTATTTTATCTAATGCCATAACTGACCTCCCTTCAAGAGATTACTGTACCAGCTATATTTTATATTCTTTGGCAGAAACTTTATATACTGTAACAGACTGAAAATATGTACTTTGACAAAGTAGAATTTTGTCGAATAATGTTGGATTTTAAAGTGTTTCATAATTTATACATTGTTCAAAAGTGTACTTTTCCAAATTTTAGGCGACAGATTTCGACAAATTTTTAAATTTTTCCGCAGTATAATTGCCACAGGGCTTAATAGAGCTTGTTTAGGAGAATACTTTGCAAAAGAATTAAAAGTTAAAGATTCACAAAGGAAGTAATTTTTTAGACATAGTATATTAGGCTCTTTTTGTATGCAAAAATTTTATATTTTTAGGAGAGGAGGTTTTATTTTTCATGTGTTCACTTAACACAGGTGCTGTTAAGCCCAAATGAAAATTTGGGAGGAACATTTATGGAAAGTAAAAATTCTAATGAAGCAAAGTTTGATAGTTTCTTAACAAAAACTATAATATTATCATCTAAAAAGTATTTCAAAAAACAAATTGATATGAGTTCAAAAGAACAAACAATTTTTGATGACGAAGGATATTGTGCCTTTGTTGAGAGTTTTTTTGAGCTTAACAATGGAGCTAAAAATGACTATGAAAGAGTTGATATATCTTTGTCTATAAAAGACGCTTTAAATTCGCTGTCTGCTATTGAGCAGGCAGTTATTTTTTTACTATTTCAAGAAGAATTAACACAGAATGAAGCAGCACAAATTCTTGAAATATATTCAAAAACTGTTAGTAAAATAAAAATTAGGGCTATTGAAAAATTAAAAAAATATTTTAAGGGGGATTTATAAAATGAAAAATAAAAATATATATGAATTAGGTATATTAGCACAAAAAGGTGATGAAATGGCTATGTTAGAGATAATTGACAGAAAGAAACCTTTACTAAAAAAATATAGTTTTGGTGATGAAGATAGATACCAATATTTAATTTTAAAACTAATAGAAGGAATAAAAAATTACAAATTTTAAAATTAAGGGGAGAATTTTTTAAAAATAAGGGATGTTTATATAGTGAAGGGCAAATTTTAAGAAAGCACTATATAAAAAGACAGGTAGGACAAGCTCTTATCTGTCTTTTGCCTTATTTAAACGGAAAGGAGCAAAAAAGATGTTTTTAAGATTTGTATTATTAGGGATATGTCTAACATTTGTAATATTTTTTATGGACGTTTTACTACCAAAAATAAAATTAAAAATTAGACTCCATAAAGAATTAAAAAATAAGAAACAAAAACAAGAAGCATTTAGAAAAAAGATGAAAGAATTAGAGATTAAGTAATTTCTCTAATATCCTTGTCGTATCAAAATAATGTCGACAAAAAATTAACCATAGGTGATTAAATGGAAAATTCAAAAGAACTAATTATAAAGTATTTTTTTAATGAGCATTTAAAAGTAAAAGAAATAGCAGAAATGATACATACATCTTCTAGTTATATTACAAAAATAATTAAGCAAGATGAAAGATACTCTGAAGAAAAAAAATATAGATGCAATAAGTCAAAAGAAAAAAGAAAAAAGGATCAAAATAGATTTATAAAACACAAAAGAGAACAAAAAAGAATTGATGATAACTTTGCTTTTGTGGAAGAACAACACAGACAGGCAACTTTTGAATTATCAAAATCTAAACATTTAAGCAATGAAAGTTATCGAAAATGGAACATTAGTGCTTATAAATATAACCCTTCTAAGCATAGGTACGAATTTGATGAAAAACTTGGGCGTTCCGCAGATGTACCTAAATATATAAAAGAAAGGTAAAAAAATATGGAACAAAAATTATTAAAAGTTTTTAAATTAGCTGATAAATTAAATACAAAACAGAGTAAAGTTTATGCAGAAATAAATTATTCAGCAAATGACTCACAAAAATTAGAATTTATTATAAGGTCAAAAAAAGATTATTCTTATATTGAAAAATGCGAAATTACTATAACAGAAGATTCGGAAATTCAATGGGACAATATTATTTCTCTTTTTGAAACTTTTGTTGGAGGTGTAAGCTATGAATAAAAAAGAAGCAGTTGCTTATGGTCAAATAGCTTTTGAAAGTATGATGCACTCTGATTTTAAAGGTGAATTAAGTGTTGCTAATTTTGGCATAGAAATGAAACAGGCCTTCAAAATGTATCCAAGAAATATTGTAGTGAGTATTGCAGAAAGTAAAGTTTATGCAGAAAAGAAATTAAAAGATTTGAAAAACGGATGTGATACAAATGAATAATGATAACTTTGATATTGCTAGATTTGGTATAAGTATTGATGAAGCAAGAAAACAACTAGGAATAGGCAGGAATCTGATGCTAAAGTTAGTAACAGTTCCAGGTTTTCCTGCAATAAGATTCAAAAGAAAAATAATTATTAACGGAGCAAAATTACAAGAATGGTTTGATAACAATTATGGTACTTATGGAAAATATTAAGATTTCAACATTGCTTTTATAAAAGGGTATATTATATAATTGATACAGTTTTATAATATATCTTTTTTGTTGTTTATTTTAAGCCTTTTGAAAGGAGTATAAAAACGGAATGGAAAAAATAAATAATAAAAGAGCTACTAAAATTAATACAAAAGCAAAGAAGGCTGAAAAAGGAACCGTTACAATAAGAAAAAGAGGCAACAGCTTTGAAGCTAGAGTGAGATTAGAATTAAAAAACAAATTGAAAGGGGTAGATTGCAACCCAAGACTATCTAGGTCAGCACAAACAGAACAATTAGCAAGACAAAGATTAGCAGAACTAATTATTGATACTTATTTAATAAAACAAAACCATGAATTAGTTGAAGAAAGTGTGTTTTCGGAAGAATGTGAAGAAAATTTGAAGTATTTTCCTGAGTATAAAGATGCAAAAGAAGATGTTATACTTCATCGTGGTATAAGTTCTTGTATTAATTTTGCCGATTTTGCTGTTATGTGGCTTAATTATAAAAAAGAATATATTAATCCTACGACAGGAAAGAAAATTAGTCCAAAAACAGTTGAAACATACGCATATACATTAAAAAAACATATAAAAGGCAATTTTTCTCAATATACTGTACCAGAAATGACAAAGGAAATTGTAGAGGAATATGTTTCTGATTTACGAAAAATTTATCCTCGTGCTGCAAAAGATGTTTTTTTAATGATTAGACAAATACTTCAATATGCAAAAAAGAAAGAACTTATTAAGGAAATACCTGAATTTGAACTAAAATTTTCTAAAAAGAAAAGGTCTAAAAAGACAAAATTAGTATATCTACCTGCTGATAGACAACCAATATGGCTTGATATTTTAGAAAAAGATGGTCGAAGTTTTTGCAAGTTATTTGCAACATTATTGCAGTCTGGTATGAGGCCAGAAGAAGGATGTGGATTATTGATGTCAAACATATTATTTGATAAAGATATGTTATATGTAGATAATGCACATAAGGATACTACAATTTATGATTATGATTTCAATATAATTGGTCATGAGTATGTAGATGATGACTTAAAAACAGAAGAAAGTTATAGGGAGATTCCTTTAAGTCCTAGATTAAAGAAAATGCTACAAGAAATATACAACGAAAGAAAAGAATTAAGAGAAAAGCAACGAAGAAAATTTGATCCTTCAAAGGAACATGTTTTTTTGAATACAATAGGAACACCATACTTACCTGAAAGACTTGATAAAAAATTAAAATCTATAATTAAGAAATATGGCTTGGAACATATGACTGTATATGGTTTTAGACATTCTTTTGCAACTTTAATGAGTGAGAATGGAATGGATAAAGAAGTTTTAAGAGAAATTATGGGACACGCTGATTTTGAAACTACAGAATTTTATTATATCTTTATTTCTGATAAAAGGAAGAAAGAAGAATTTAAAAAAGCAAGTCATAAGTCATTTGAAACAGAAAAAGAAACTAAATTAAAAGGAACAAGGTTTACAAAGAAAAAAATAAAAGCACCTATGAAAATAAGTGCTTAAAAGTATATACAGATGCTTAATTTGGTGCGGCTAGAGGGACTCGAACCCCCAAATCTCAAACTTCGTAGGCTTGCATTCTATCCAGTTAAACTATAGCCGCATATATAAATTATTATAAAACATTTTTGTTAAATTTTCAATATACTTATAAAGTATTTTTAAATTAAGCATCTGGGGGAAAGTTTGGGGGCATACAACAAAACCAACTCCCGAACTTCCCATATATCAACGATTTTGCAACCAGTTGCATACTTGGTTCGTAGCCAGGTACTCTATCCAGTTGAGCTACAGCTACATATATATTTTATTGTAGTAGTCTAATAATTTATTCAACTAAACAACTTGTTTATTTATAACAATATATATTATACTTTTATTTTATATATTTTTCAAGTCTATTTTGAAATTTAATTCGTACTCCCTTGAAAAAAAAATTATATTATGAAATAATATAAGAGAAAATTGATTAAAACAAGGTGGAGTTTATGAAAAAAACGATAAAAATTATATTAATTTTTTTATTTGCTTTTATTGTATTTGGGTTAGGAAAAGAAGTTAATGCTAATTCGATTTATAAAATTTCAATGGATATTTATATTAATGAAGATGGAGAAGCAAATGTTACTGAAGTATGGAATTGCTTTGTAAATAAAGGAACTGAAGCATATCATCCTTATTATAATTTAGGTAGCTCAAAAATTAAAGATTTACAAGTACAGGAAAATGGAAAAAAATATGAAACATTAGATTTTTGGGACGCTTCAGGAACTTTTTCTGATAAGGCATATAAATGTGGCGTTAATTATATTTCACAGGGAGTAGAATTATGTTGGGGTATTGGTCAATATGGTTTCCATACTTATACTATACAATATACTATTACTGATTTTATTATGCAGTTATCAGATTCTCAAATGTTAAATTGGACATTTATTCCTTATGACTTTTCAGAGTCAATAGGTAATGTTAATATTAAAATACATACTTATTTCAATATGTCTAATGCAGTTAGAACATATGGCTTTGGAAATCATTTAGGATTAGCTTATGTCCGTAATGGTAATATAGAAATGTACTCACTTGGTGTCCTTAAAAAGAGTGAATATATGTCTCTACTTGTTAAATTTCCAGCTAATACATTTAATGTTAAAAATATTTCAACTTATAATTTTGATGATTGTTATCGTTTTACTGTAGAATCTAATATATTATATACTGTTAATAGATATAAATACAGAATAAATTCTTTGGCACAACAAATTGAAATAACTTTCTACAATGGTTATATACTTTTTGCTAAATGTTTTCCTTTTATTCTTATTTTTATTGTTATTATAGGATTAATTGATGAAATTTTCTATAATTCCAAATTAAAATTTGGTGTTTCTGGAAAAAGGATGCCACACAATCTATCTTATTGTAGAAATATTCCATTTAATAATGATATTTTTAGAGCATATTATATAGGATATGAATATAAATTATTAAAAAATAAAACAGATATATTAGGTGCTATTATTTTAAAATGGTTATATGAAGGGAAAATTAAAATAGAGCAAAAAGATATGGGGAAAGTTTTCAAAAGAGAAAATACTCAAATTATACTAAAAAATACTGTTCCAAGCTCTATTGAAAATGATTATGAAAGAGATTTGTTTATAATGCTTCTTGAAGCAAGTAAAGATGGTATATTGGAAAATAATGAATTTACAGAATGGTGTTCATCAAGTTATCATTCTATATTAAGTTGGTTTAATGATATTTTATATCAAGAAAAGATGAAATTAGTAGATGATGGACTAATTAAGCAAAAAACAGTCTCAAAATTTTGGAAATTGAAAGAAGATTTATATATAGCTACACCGGAATTAAAGCAAAAAGCTATAGAATTGGCCGGACTAAAAAAATTTTTAAAGGATTATACTTTAATATCAAATAAAGAATCTATTGAAGTATCATTATTTGAAGAATATTTAATATATGCACAAATGATGGGTATTGCAAAAATAGTTGGAAAAGAATTTAAAAAGTTGTATCCAGAAATAATAAAGCAATCTAAATATGTTTCTTATGATAACATAAGCTTTATTGATAGTTGTTCATATAGCGGTGTTTCTACAGCCAAACGTTCTATGTCTCGTGCTTCAAATCACTCTTCTGGTGATTCTGGTTCTTTTGGAGGCGGCAGTTCTTCTGGTGGTAGTGGTTCCTTCGGAGGTGGAGGTGGCGGTGGTGGTTTCCGTTAAAATTAATAATATTTATAAAATTAATTTCCTCTGCTTAGTTTTAAAGGTTAAATATATAGTATTTAACCTTTTTATAATTTAATATTCTTTGCTTTCAAATTGCTTTTTCGATGCAAAAATTTTTATATTTTAAAAAAATCAAATTTTTTTAAATTTCTGTATTGAATTTTCAAAAATCTCTTGAAATCATCTAATAAATATGTTATTATATATAAGTATTTGAAAAAATTAATATTTATCGAGGTGTAGCGCAGTTGGTAGCGCGCGTGGTTTGGGACCATGAGGTCGCAGGTTCGATCCCTGTCACCTCGACCATACTTTGCCCTTTTTCAAGGGAATTTAAGAGAATTTATAAAAATTCAAAAATTATGAATTATGCTATTTTTCAATAAAAATGAAGAATAGCATAATTTTTTTGAGTTCGGAAAAATTCTATAAAATGTGCATATTTTCTTCAAGAAAAAGTTTCAAGAAAATATTTACAATGTTTCAAGAAAGTTTCACGGAAAAATATCAAGTAGTTTTAAAGTTCTTCGAATAAACAGAAAGGAGAACTTTTTAATGTGTGAAATGGTATTTACATCAGATAAAGTATGTTGTAGAGAGTTTTGAAAAGGTAGAGACAGTTATAAAAATTTGCAAAATGCTTTTCACGAATATAGAAAATCAATATAAAAAAGAAATTAACAAATTAAAGCAAGAAATAAGCACTTAAATAAAATGATAGATAAATTAAAAGTAACTTTAAAAAGATTTATTAAGTGGATTTACCATAGGTTCTCATATTCATCTGAGGATGAACTTGTACGAGATTTTGATAGAAAATATTGAAGAGGGCAAATTAACTGCTCTCTTTAATGTACTTTGCAATTTATGAACAATTATATACTTATTGAAACTTCTTCATTTTCATATAACATTTTGTATTCACAACTTGTACTAATTAATTCTTTATGAGTACCATTTGCAATGATTTTATGATTATGTAATAAATATATATTATCTGAATCAACAATTGTACTTAATCTATGAGCTACTATAATAACAGTATGTTCTTTAGATAATTCCTTTATAACATTTTTAATTCTTTCTTGGTTGTTGTTATCTAAGCTACTCGTAGCTTCATCTAATAATATAATTTTTGATTTTCTAATCAAAGCTCTAGCAATAGCTATTCTTTGTTTTTGACCACCACTTAATATAACACCATTTTCTCCAACTAAAGTATTATAACCATCTTTCATTGAAATTATATCATCATGTATTTGAGATTTTTTACATACTTCAATTATTTCTTCATCAGTTGCTTCTGGTCTTGCTAATTTTATATTTTCTTTAATTGACAAATTAAAAATATATGGAGCTTGAGAAACAATAGAAATATTATTTCTAATTGTGTTTTCAGATAGTTCATTAATATCAGTATCATCTATTAAAATTTTACCACTATTTATTTTATAATTTTTTCCTATTAGTTTTAATATTGTTGATTTACCTTCTCCACTTTTTCCAACAAATGCTACCATAGTATTAGGTTTTATTTCAAAACTTAAATCTTTAAATAATTCTTTATTATTATATTGAAAATTTACATCTTGAAATTTTATTTTACCTATTATATCTGTTAACTGGGTATCACCATATGAGTCTTTGGTAAATGTATTATAATCGATAATATCAAAAACTCTTATTGCAGATACTTTTCCATCAGCAAATTTCTCTCTTATTTCTGATATATAATCTATTAAATTTAATACTTTATTCTTATATAAAAATATTATCAAAAAAGAGCTGATTTGTAGTGTATTATTTGTTATAAAATAAATAGAAAGAATTATAAATATAAAATCTAATATATGTTGAAAAGCTTTAATATATCTATTCCAAGTTCTTCTTGTATGAGTCTTTTTTATATCATAACTTATTACATCTTTTTGTTTAATATTTATTCTATCTAATAAGGTATCTTTTAAATTTAAATTTTGAACTTCTCTAATTCCTCTTATTACATCTGTGTATATACCTACTATTTCTTCATCTTTTTGTTTATACTTGGCTTTTACATTTTTATAGTAAAATAATTTTTTAGAAGTCAATATATATACTAATATAATATTCAATATCAAAAACAATCCAAGATATTTATTAAGATATAATACATATATAATAAAGCTTAAATTTAGAATAATCCCTGATAAATCATCTGTTATATAATCAAATAATTCAGATAATTCAGATGTATCTTTATTTAATCTTGAGATAAATATACCTGAATTAGTATTATCATAATTTTTTAACTCAAAATTAGTTAAGCTTTGTATCATATCGTGTTTTAAATCAAAATTCACTTTTCCGTTGAGTTTTAAAACTGCTCTTGACCATAGATTAGTAACTATTTCTATTACAATTCGCAATATCATAAGGAAAAGTGCAATTTTTAATATATTAGATTTATCAAAATTTTCAAAATATCCTAACATCTTTCCTTCGTAAATAGGCGAAAGTAATGATATTCCAGCATATCCTAAACTTAATATAATAACTATAATACATAGAAATTTGTATTTTTTATAATATTTAATTAATTTTATTAAACTTTTCGTGTCTTTTTTCATTCCTGTTATTCCTTTATTAAATTCATTTTAATTAATGCATCTTCTAAACATTCATTTTTATCAATAAATATAACATTTCTTATATTGTATTCTCTTATTCTAGGATACCATAAATTAACTTTATCTTTTATTGCTTGGGCCCATTCTTCAGTATTTCCTCTATCTATACATCTTTGTTTTAAAATATCTCCAGAATCTAATTTAGGATAAGCTAAATAGAAACTCATATTATTTTTATTAAAATATTCTAATAACTTCCAATGCATAGATGTTAAAACTATATCATATTTTTTTCTAGCCTCTAAAATAGCTTTAATATAGTTTTCTGGAAATTTATCATTTGGTATTCTTTCTTTTTTCCCTTTGTTAGTCTCTATTTCTTCAAGCGTCATTTTATTTTTATACTTCCATTGATATAAACTTGACTCTAAATCTATTATATTATCATATTTTTGTGCTAATGTTGTTTTTCCTAATGCTGTAAATCCTGCTATAATAATTCCTTGTTTCATAAATACTCCCTTTTTTTACAATTTGTTTTTTTATTTTAGTCGATACCTTTATTTTTTCTTCTTTCTTCTGTAAGCAAATATTCACAAGATACTTTATTTTTGTTTTCTTTTGCTCTTTGTTTAGATGGTCAGGCAATTTGCTTATTAATAATTCATATAAATCTTTCTTTGTAATACTTCCAAGTTCATTTATATATTTCAAAACTAAATCTTTATAATATTGATCATTGAAGCCGGATTTTTTAGTATAGGAAACTTTTGCTTTATTTAAAAAGGTAATATCATCCATTTTATCAATTTTTAATATGAATCACCAAAAAACTATTGCTATAGTATTAAAATAATTATACACAAAAAATCAAAATGTATCAAGAGTTTTCCTTAAGTTTGACAAGAAAGGAAAGCGAAAAATGAATAAAGTAATTTGTAAAGAAGATAGAACAATGTATGTAGAGAATTCTATAAATAGCAGTCTAAAAAGAATTGTATTAGATATTGTATTACTTGAAATTATTAAATATATTTGTGCTTCTTTATATCTTCTTGTATATGTATGCCTTCATATATTTTTGGTTAATTTTAAAAAGATACTTATTGTCTGTAGACTTATTTAATGCATTTTTATAAAATACTTTATGAAAGGATGGATATTACATGGAAATTTGTGAATTATTTGGAAAAAATGGAAAAAATTATAGGCTAAAGAATAATTTTATCCAGGAAAAATTAGCTGAATTAACAGGATTACATAGAACATATATTAGCTCCGTATCTCTATTATTTGTATATTTCCTCTAAATACTGGTAGTTATTTCCTCACAGAGCATAATGTTAACAGTTTAATTAACTTAAATAATAGCAATCTGATTAAAACTTAAGTATAATATAATAATATTACATTAAAATTATATAACTTTTACTAAAAGTTATCAAGTACTTTAATAAAAAATGGAAAGAATGGCAATGGGATAGATACATCAAAAAATGAACAAGTAAAAAAATCAACCAATAAAGAAAATAATAAAAAAAGATCCAAGATTAGTTTAAGAAAAAGAATACAGATATATTTTATCAACTGAATATATTATCCCCCTACACATAATTGAAAGTAGGGGGATATATTTTTTAATTATCTATAGTTCCATTACTATTTATTGTATATTTTCTTGTATTAATTTCTAAAGTAAATTTTCCTAATGAATTAGGTCCAATTAATGTATAATTTCCAGCACCAAATTTTGATTCTAGTTGTTCATTTAGATTGTTGAAAGTTAAAGACTGTACTGTATTATTTCCAAGCATAGCCATTGAAATTGCCAGTTTAATATTTTCTTTTTCATATTTTATATTGAAATATTCTTGTGCTTCTGAAGCTTTTTCTTCGGTATAGTTTATTCCTTCTTCAATTGATTTGTTTGTGAATATTTTAAATCCTAAAATACCACCAAATACTAATATGATTATTAATAAAATTATAATCGATAAATTTTCGTTTTTCATAAATTCCTCTCATGTATTTCCTTCTTCTATAATTTCATGCTTTACTTGTCCTGGATTCCACCATGAACTTCTGTATTCGCTCATTTTATTATTTACTATTTTTATTTTTTGTGGATTGGCATCTTTTAAATTAACTAAACATATCAAATTTCTTTTATAATTTGCATTATCTGATTTTATTGTATTTCCTTCAAAATTAACAATATGGTTATTTAAAGTTCCACCATTAAACATTAGTAATATTGATTTCTCATCATTTCCTATTTCATCATAATTATTGATAATGGTATTGTTTTTTATATTACTTTCCCATTCTAAATTACTATTATAATATTGTGCAATTGCTCCAAATCCATTATTAAAAGTTATTTCATTATTGTTAAATTCTTGTGGTTTATTTACTAAAATATTTACTTTTCTATTAAATGTTATGTCATTTTTTTCAATTAAGATTCCACCAGTAAATGCTTCTGATACCTCTGTATCTAAAATTAAATTATTATTTTTAAATGATATATTTTTAGATTTTGATGATATTAATCCATTTATTGCTTTATCTGTTTGATTTTTTATTTCAAATTTATTATTTTCAATTTCGGCATTTTCTATATTATCTTCGGGAAAATATATTACAAATGTATTTGTTAGTGTAGTTACTCTTTCATATTTTATATTATTATTTTTTATGCTTAAGTTTGTTGAGTTTCTTGATACTAATAAATCCATTGTTGTTTTTACATCTATATTATTTCCTTCAAATCTAATATTATTGGCCTTTTTACTAGAACCTGATCCTAAAGTAAATGCCATTGTGCTTGAATCCGTACTATTATCCATTATAAATGTATTATTTAGTATATTAACATTTTCTATACATCCCATAAATACTGCCAGTATTTCATCGTGACATTTTTTATAACATCTATTATTTGTAAAAGTTACATCACTTGCTCCTTTATTGAAAAGGTCTCTAATCCAAATGCATCCACCTTCTTTAGCATCATTTCCTATATATAAGTCACAATTTTCTATTAATACATTGTGCCATGCTGTATATAAATCTAAATTAGTATATGAATTTTCGCTACTTGCTGTTTCTGGAACTTTAAATGAACAATTTTGAATCTTTATATTTGTAGCTCCAATATAAACCTGTGTTTTATATAAGTTTTCTAATTTTTTGGTTTCTCTTGCTTCTATTTTTAAACCTTTCATAGTGCAATTGTCTGTATGCATACTAAATAAAAATTCATTTTTTGTTTCTGGGCAAAAGTCATTATCCGTAAATATAATGCTATTATTTCCAAGTATGTTCGTTGATGGTGTGTTCATTCTTATTACATCAGTAATTTTGTATTCTCCATTTGGAAATTCTATATTTTGTACGCCTGAATTTATTGCTGCATTTATTGATTTAGTATCATCCTTTTTTCCATTTCCTGTAGCTCCGAATTGTTTTATATTTGCAGTATCATTTATTACCGCTAGTTTAGCAACTAATCCATTATTTAATTGAATATATAGTCCGTTATCTATTTTTATTTTATTATTATTTTCTATAATATCATACCTTCCAGCTCCTCCATCATTTTTTGTATAATATCCTAAGGTTTTATACTTATCACCTATTTTGGCATCTGTATTTTTTAATTCTTCTATATTTGTTATTTTTATATATCTATCTATATCCGGTTCTAATGGTGTTGTAGGTATTACAATAATTGACTTTTCTGTGAATTTTTCATATCCTTTTTCTATTATTTTATTTTCTGTAAATTCTTCTTTTTTTAGTATAAAGTTTACTATTTCTTTTATATTTTCCATGTCTATTTCTTTTTCTTTTTTATTTAGTAATTCATATATATCTCCTGAATTTACATATCCATTATTATTTTCATCTTTAAAAATATTCAAATTATATTTTTCATTGTTCTCAAATATTGCTATTTTACTTGAAGAAATTAATTGTTCTTCACTTACATTCTCGTTGCTATTGCTTTCTATAACAGAAACAGCTTTTGTTATTTGCTTAAATTTTTTAACTGATATACTTCTTTTTTCATTTGTGGTTGAAAGTACTACTAAAATGGACTTCTTTTCTTTATTTATATATACTGTTTCTTCATTACTTGTTGCCGAATTTTTTTTACATGTAATAGTACTCACTCCTATTACAATTATTGTTATTATGATTATGATTTTAAATTTGTGTGATATTTTATCATTTTTTAAAATTAATGTACAAAGTATCAATGTTAATAAAATTATAATTATATAAGAAAAATCAAATCCGTATTCCTGCTTTAGGGAGTCTTGTTGATACTTTTGTATCATCTTTTATTTTATCTTTTTTATTATTTTCCGTATTATTTTCAATGTGTTCTATGTTGAAATTATTGGAAATATTATTTTTTATAACTGTTTCATCTTTACTGTTATTTGCTATAATATTGTTGTTTTCTTCTTTTTTTACAATTCTTATATTTGGGCTCTCTAAATCTGCTATTTGCTTTTCTTCTGTTATTGTATGTATCGTTATGTTTGTAACTTTAAATTTAGTTTTATTTGTTTCCTGCTTTGCTTTAAATTTTAAAGAAATATTGTCTATTCCTTTTTTATCTTGATCATAATAGCAACAAATAATTTCTGATGTTTCTTTTATATAATTTGTTTCGATTTTATCTGTATCTTCTTTAATATATTCCCATTTATCAGAATCAAATAAAATTGAAAAGTCCGCTGTTATAGCTTTTTCTTCAAAATTTATTGTAAACTCAAGATTCTCATTAATATTGACTTTATTAGAATTTGTATTTGTGTGAGTATTTACTGCTAATACTACATTAGTAAAAGTTAATATTATTAATACACATATTATTATAGTTTTTGGTTTCATATTTTTTCCCCTATTTTTATATTTTTCTAATTATATCATATAAAAATTCTCTTTTCTATATTTTATTTATCTTTCACTATTTATAGGCTATAGTTTAGTAAGATATAAATTCTAATTATTATAAAGTTGATATATTAATATTTATAGTTTTAAAATTTTAAAAATAGCTCTCCTTCTTTTGAAAGAGAGCTATTTTGTATGTCAATAAAAACATATTGACATTTAGGAGTTACATTAAGGTAGAAATCAGTTCAACATTTGGATAACCTCCAACAAAATAATGTTCTTTTGCTAATTCTTTCTTCATTGTTTCAGGGAAGTTTGAATCTCCTAAAAAGACTAAAGCTCCTTGAATTCCGGCTATGGAAATTAATTTAGAAAGATTTGCCTTGCTAAAAATTCCAGCTTCCTTTGAAGAATCATCATCTGCTAAAAAGTGTAAAGCTCCCATAAAGCCTTTTTTGGAAATTAACCGCCTTACTGAAAAAATATCATACTGCATTGGTATGCCCTCCTTATATATTAGATAATTAAATTATATCATAAATTTACATAAAGTTCAATGACATTTTATGAAACACTTATTTTCATTTATAAAAATTAAAAAGAACTAGATTTATCTCATATGAAGAAATCTAGCTCAATAAAAAATTATATAAATATATGAATTTAAAGAAATTGTAGCAAAAACCTTGAAATAAGTCAATAAAAAAGCCAAAAATATTTAAAAATCAAGTTATATCTTTGTAAATTCTTAAATGCTGGGTCATAAATATTATTTTCTCTGTATACATCTGTTAATATATTTTAATTTAAATTTTCAAATTTATTATTATCTATATTTTTTCTTTACCATACGAAATTCATAATATTCCTCCTAAATATTAATTCAAATTTATTATTTATTACAGTTATTTTTATGTTTTACTGTCTTATAACTATTATTTACCCAAAAATATAATAAATACAAAAAAAAGTGGAAAAATAAAAAATAAAGTGATATACTAAGAAAAAAATAAGGAGGATATCATGGAAGAAAGTTTAGAAAAAAAATTATTTCAAAAAAAAGAAAACGGCTGGGATACAGTTGACGAGGAAAAAAAAGAAACAATATTTAATTTTTCAAAAGATTATATGAATTTTTTAAACAAGGCAAAAACCGAAAGAGAATTTGTTTTAGAAGCATCTAAAATGGCAAGAGAAAATGGATATAAAGATATTTCAGAATTTGAAGAATTACAATCCGGAGATAAAGTATATTTTATAAACAGAGATAAGAGTATGTACTTAGCAATTATTGGAACTGAAAATATAGAAAAAGGACTTAATATAATTGGTTCTCATGTAGATTCACCAAGATTAGATTTAAAGCCAAATCCACTTTATGAAGATTCAGAATTGGCATATTTAAAAACTCATTATTATGGTGGAATTAAAAAATATCAATGGACTACAATTCCTTTAAGTATTCATGGTGTTATTGTAAAAACTAACGGAGAAAAAATAACAGTAAATATAGGTGAAGATGATAATGACCCAATATTTACAATAACAGATTTATTACCACATTTAGCCCAAGACCAAATGGAGAAGAAATTAAAAAATGGTATAGATGGAGAGGATTTAACTCTTCTTGTTGGAAGTATTCCTTATAAAGATGAAAATGATAAAGAAAAGGTAAAATTAAATATTTTGAATATTTTAAATAAAAAGTATGGAATTGTAGAAGCTGATTTACAAAGTTCAGAATTAGAAATTATCCCTGCCTTTAAAGCAAGAAGTTTAGGATTTGATTCAAGTATGGTAGCTGCATATGGTCAAGATGATAAAGTATGTGCATTTTCATCTCTTGCTGCAATGATGACATTGGATAATGTTAAAAATACAGCTGTATGTATTTTATCTGATAAAGAAGAAATTGGAAGTATTGGAAATACTGGTATGGAATCTCACATGTTTGATTTCTTTATATCAGAAATATTGAATAAATTAGGACTTAATAAACCAAATATGTTAGATAAAGTATTTTGTTTCTCAAAAATGTTATCATCTGATGTTGATGCTGGTTTTGATCCTTTATATTCTTCTGTTTCAGATAGATTAAATGCAGGTTTTATTGGAAAAGGTATCAGTTTAAATAAATACACAGGAGCAAGAGGTAAATCAGGAGCTTCTGATGCAAATGCTGAATATGTTGCATGGGTTAGAAATATGTTAGAAAAAAATGATATAAAATACCAAATAGCAGAACTTGGAAAAGTTGATATCGGTGGAGGCGGAACAATTGCTTATATACTAGCAAATAAAGGTGCTGATGTAATAGATTGTGGTGTTCCAGTGCTTTCAATGCATGCTCCATATGAAGTTACAAGTAAATTTGATATATATTCTGCTTTTGAAACTTATAAGGCTTTTTGGAAAGAATAAAAAGAGGTGTTTCACCTCTTTTTATATTGCCCATCCCCCATTAATTGAAATTATTTGTCCTGTTGTATATTCATCTTTTATTAGCCATTCGATACATTTTTCTATATCTTTTGCTTTTCCTATTTTTTCAAGTGGTATTTCTTCTTTTATACTATTAATTTCATCTTGATTTAATTTTTTATTCATCTCTGTGTTAATAATTCCTGGTGCTATGGAATTTACTCTTATATTTGATGGGCCAAGTTCTTTTGCTAGTGATTTTGTTATTGCATCTATTCCAGCTTTGCTAACACTATAATGAACTTCACATGATGCCCCTATTACTCCCCATATTGATGATATATTAATTATACATCCACTTTTGTTATGTATCATATTTTTACAAGTTTCTTGTGACATATAAAAAACCGAATTTAAATTTGTGTTAATCATATTATTCCAGTCTCCATCTGTTATTTGTGTAAATTCTTTTATTTGTGATATTCCTGCATTATTAATTAAAACATCTATTTTTCCATATTTATTTATTGTGTATTCTACTAATTTTTGTGCTTCATTTCTCTTAGATATATCTGCTTTAAATATATCTATTTTTGTATTTTCTTTTTCTAATTCTTCTTTTAACTCTATTGATTCTTCTTCTGATTTATTATAGTTTGCTATTACAGTATATTCTTTTTTTGCTAATTCTTTTGCTATTTCTCTACCAATTCCTCTCGAAGCTCCTGTTACTATTACAACTTGGTTCATAATTTTTCCTCCTATAATATAAAAAAAGCCCGTAATTAAGCTTATGCAAAACTACTGACCTTATATGGAGCCACTTCTCAGATTCGAACTGAGGACCCCCGCATTACAAGTGCGGTGCTCTGGCCAACTGAGCTAAAGTGGCATTCTTGGTGACCCCTACGGGAATCGAACCCATGTCTCCGCCGTGAAAGGGCGATGTCTTAACCGCTTGACCAAGGGGCCATATATACAAAGAACTAAATAATTTAATAATTATTTAGTTCTTTTGGTGAGCTATCCGCGACTCGAACGCGGGACAACTTGATTAAAAGTCAAGTGCTCTACCACCTGAGCTAATAGCCCATCACCAACATTCTAAGTTTAACTCAGAACGCCTTTATATATTACTATACTTTTTTACGGATGTCAATACATTTGTTAAAATTTGTTGAAATTTTTTCAAATTTTTTCTTTTCTTACATTTTTCAACAAATATATTGCCTTATATTATGCATTTAATTTTGATATTACTTCTTCTACATCAATTCCATGAACATCACATGCTTCTTCTAATGTTTCCATTTGTGAAGCAGGACATCCTAAACAATGCATTCCTATTTCTAATAAAATCTCTGCTTTTTCTGGTGCTTTTTCTAATATTTCACCTATTGTTGTATTTTTATTAAATTTCACTATAATTCCTCCTTATTTTTAGTTTACAAAAAAATTTTACCATATTTTTATTAAAAAGTATAGACAAATTTAAAAAAATGTTGTATATTTTTAAATTAGTAAGGCGGTGATGTTATTTTCAGCTTAGTTAATTTATTTTTTATCATATTTATTATTAATCTTTTTATCACATTATATTCATTATATACTTTTTTTGAGGTAAAAATCTTACACACTCTTCAAGGTTCAAAATTAAAAATTAAAAAGGAGGATTTATAATATTTAGATATCGATTTATTTTTTGTTTTATTTTTGTATTTATTTCATGCTTAATTTCTTTTTCTGTCTTTTATCCAATTTTTATTGCAAAGGAGATAATTATTACCTACGGTGTACACCCATTTGATATTTGTACTAAAAATCCATTACTCTGGAAATATATTAAAAATTTTTTTGTTCTTACTTATATTTTTTCTAATTTTATTTTTTCTAATTTTTTATTTAATAATTTTTTTATTAATATTTTTTTAAAAAAAATAAAAATTTCTGAAAAAAATAATTATAAAAAAGCATTTACTTCAAATTTAAATTTATTGATTGGAAAAGATTTAAAAACAGATGAGAATATTTATATACCAGAGAATGGTTTATATCAAAATTTTCTAATTACTGGTACTATTCGGTTCAGGAAAAACATCTTCTGCAATGTATCCATTTACTCAACAATTATTAAAATATAATAGTGAAAATCTAAATGATAAGATTGGAATGCTTATTTTAGATGTGAAAGGAAATTATCATAATCAAATTTTAGAATATGCAAAATTATATAATTTGCAAAATGATTTACTCGTTATTGGATTACATTCTAATGTTTTTTATAATCCTTTACACAAGCCTAATTTAAAGCCTATTGTTTTGGCAAATAGATTAAAGACAATATTAACTTTATTTTCTGAAAATAATTCTGAATCATATTGGCTTGATAAAGCAGAACAAATTTTGTGTGAAGCAATAAAACTTTGTAGATTATATAATAATAACTACGTTACTTTTTCAGAATTACATAAATTAATAACAATTCCTAATTATTACAAAGATAAAATTAAAATTTTAAGAAATCTCTTTATTTCTTCTAAATTAAATCATTCTCAAGTTTATGAATTAAATGAGTGTTTAAACTTTTTTAGTCAGGAGTTTGAAAATTTAGATTCTAGGACGAAGGGGATTTTAATTTCAGAAATTACGAGAATTACAAATATATTTATTTCTGATTATGATATTAATTATATTTTTTCTTCACCTAAGGAAAAACTTAATTTTTTAGGTTTCAATGATGTTATTAAATCAGGAAAAATTGTCGTTCTTAATATGAATATTTCTGAATATGACTTGCTTTCTAAAATAATCGCTACATATTTAAAGCTAGATTTTCAAACAGAAATATTATCTTGTTTATCTCATAAAAATATTAGAAAAACGGCTTTTATTTGTGATGAATATGATAAATATTGTACTAAAACTGATGGTGATTTTTTTTCTTTAAGTAGAGAGGCTAAATGTATTAATATTGTTAGTACTCAAAGTTATTCTTCTTTAAAAAATACTTTAAAAGATGAAAGTTCTGTAAAAGTAATAACTCAAAATCTAATTAATAAAATTTGGTTTAGAACTGATGATATTTTTACTGTCGAAGAAGCTCAAAAACAATTAGGGAAAGAAGAAAAAGAAAAACTTTCAAAAACTATTTCTGAAAGTGCAAAAGAAACTAATTTTAATTATATTACAAATTCTTTGAACTCTTTGAATTCTAATATCTCTGAGTCTTATAATTCATATTACCAGTTAGACTATATTTATGATACAAATTTTTTTACTAGACATCTTGAAACATTTACCGCCCTTACTTTTCTATCTGATGGCAATAAAATTTATGAACCAAAAAAGCTTAAAATGTTGCCTTATTTTAAGAATTACAATAAATATCACTAATTATTATAAACGAAAGGAGATTTTATGTTAAAATTGAAAAAATCTATATTTTTTATTTTATTTACTTTATTATTATCAATTATATTATTTATTACTTTTGAAAGTTTTTGTTTTGCCTTAGGGGAACCAAAATTAGTTTCAAAAATCAATTCTGCTTTTGAAAGTATTGAAAATTGGCTTTTAAAGCTTGCAACTCCTGCTGCTGCGGTTGCTGTTGGAACTGGAGTTTTTATGAAAAAATTTAGTTTTGGTGATGAAGATAGAATAAGAACTGGAAAAAAAATTATTAAAGGTTCTTTGTTTTCTTATGCTTTTATTCTAGCAATAGACTTAATTTTATCTGCAATAAAATCATTAGTTAGTTAGGAGGAAAATTGGAGCAAACAAATATAACTCAAATTATAATTGATACAATAAATACTATTTTAGGTAACTTATTTAGTTCTATTGATAATAATTTATATTCTTTATTAGATGATATAACTTTTATTAGTTCAGATATTTTAAATGATAAAAATTTTGAAAATATTTTTGGCACTTCTACTTCTAATGGAATTTTATTAATTGCAAATTCATTGTTATTAGGTATATTATTATATTTTGCAATAAAATATTTACTTTCACATTTTACATATTCACAAATTGAAGCCCCTCATAGTTTTTTAATAAAATTAATTATTTGTGGCATCTGCATGAATTTTTCTTATTTTATATTATCTCAATTTTTGGATATTATCTCAAATGTTTCTTTGTCTATAAGAAATTTGGGAGAAAATTTATTTAATAAAAATATATGTTTTTCTGAACTTATTTTAGAAATAAATACTAATATTTCTGTTGATACTGCATCTATTAATATTTTTTCGTTAGATGGATTAATAAAAGGTATAATTTCTTTTTCTCTTTTAAACTTAGTTTTTTCTTATTCTTTTAGATATGTATTGATAAAAGTATTTGTTTTAATTAGCCCTTTTGCTATATTATCAAATGCTTTAGTTTCTACATCTTGGTTTTTTAAATCCTGGTTTAAAAATTTATTTTCTTTATTATTTATACAAATTATTGTGGCTTTAATTTTATTAATCTTATTTTCTATTGATTATTCTTCTTCTAATCTTTTTTATAAATTTATTTATATTGGTGGCTTATTTGCATTAATAAAATCAAATTCTTTTGTCAGAGAATTTTTAGGAGGAGTTTCCACAGATATATCACAAACTGTGAATAACTTTTCTAAATTTTTAAAATAATTATATTTTATATATTAAATTTTAATAGGAGGCTCTTTTATGAAATTTATTTTTCCTCAAAATTATGATTTTAAATCTAAATTATTGGGTGTAATAGATTATAGTACTATTTTTTTAAATTTATTTTGGAATTTATTTGTTTTTATTTTTATAAATTTATTCCATAATTTAAATATTAAAATCTTTCTATTCTTTTTATTATCTTTTCCTTTAATTTTATTTAGTTTTTCTGGTTTTAATGGCGAAAATATTATTTATGTTATTAAATATATGCTTAATTTTATTTTTAAACAAAAATTATTATTTTTTCAGAAAAGTCATTTTTAAATAAAATTTTGCTTGAATTTTTTGTCTAAAAAAGTTATAATTTATCATACAAATCATTTATTTTATTAGGGGGTTTTTTTAGTGAAATTAGAACATAATGAAAAACAATTATTATTTTCAGAAACAGTAATACCAGATATATTTTTCGCAGAACATTTATCTCAAATACCTGGTGATTATTTAAAAATCTATTTATATTTGGTATTTCTTGCCAAATATAAAAAGGATATAAAAATAAATGATTTATCCAAAAAATTATCTTTACCTTTAAAAACAATTAATGATGGTTTAAAGTTTTTAGAAGATAATAATTTAATTTTAAGAAAGACTACCGGATTTATAATTATAGATTTACAAGAAGTTACTTTAAATAATTTATATAAACCAAATCTTACTCAATCAAAAGAAACTGTTGAACAAATATCTAAAAATCAATCAAGAGCAAAAGCTATTGAACATATTAACAATATGTACTTTCAAGGTATTATGGGGCCAACATGGTATAATGATATTGATTTATGGTTTAAAAAATATAATTTTGATGAACAAGTTATGATTACATTATTTGATTATTGTTATAAGCGTTCAGCATTACACAAAAATTATATACAAGCTGTCGCAGAAGCATGGGGTGCTAATAATATTCATACTTGGAGCGATTTAGATTCATATGATCAAAAACAAGAGAAGTTGAAGAAAATTAAAAATCTTATTGCTAAAAAACTTGGCAAGCATAGTGGTTTAACTCAATATGAAGAGGCCTATATAGAAAATTGGGTTATAGATTTTGGTTATGATATGAATATAATTGAAATTGCATTAAAAAGGACTACATATAAACAAAATCCAACTTTTGAATATATTAATAATATAATTGTTGATTGGCATGAAAGAAATTTAAAAACTCCAGATCAGGTAAATGCTTTTTTGGAGCAACGTAAAAATCAAAATAAAAATTTAAAAGAAATGAAATCACAGGTTTCAAAGGCAAATAAGGCTAATTACGAACAGAGACAATATGACAATTTGGATTTTTTATATGCTAATAATAATACAAATAATAATTAAGGAGATAATTAATGTCAAATGAAGTTTTAAATTCTTTATTAAAAGAATATGAACAAAAAAAATTAAATGCTGAATTAGATTTAGATAGAAGAAAAACTACTTTATATAAATTAATTCCGCATTTAGAAGAAATTGATAACGAATTAAATAGTTTTGCAATTAATACTGCTAAAAATATATTAAATAATTCTTCTGATTCTTCTGCTATTGATATTTTAAAACAAAAGATATCAGATTTAAAAAGAGAAAGAGAATCAATTTTACTGCAAAATAATTATAGTTTAGACTATTTAAAACCTTTTTATGACTGTAAGATTTGTAATGATACAGGCTTTATTTTAGATAATAATTATAAAACAACTATGTGTAATTGCCTAAAACAAAAGTTATTAGATATTTCTTTTAATAAATCAAATATGTTTAATTTAAAGAAAGAAAACTTTAATACTTTTAATGAATTAATTTTTTCTAATGAAGTAGATTTAGCAAAATATAGATTTAATATTTCTCCTAGAAAAAATATTTCTAATATTAAAAATAAATGCATAGAATTTATTGATAATTTTGATAGTCCAGATTATAAAAATTTATTATTTGTGGGTTCAACTGGTTTACGGTAAGACATTTATGTCAAATTGCATTGCTTCAGAATTATTAAAAAATGGAAAAACAGTAATTTACCAAACAGCACCTGTTTTACTAGAACGCGTAATAGATTACAAAATGAATAGACAAAAAAACTTAGGTTACGATTTTTATCAATCTATACTTGATTGTGATTTATTAATAATTGATGATTTGGGAACTGAAAGTTTAAATAGTATGAAACTTAGTGAATTATTTACAATTATAAATACTAGAATTTTAAATTTGAATAATAAAATTACTAAAACTATTATTTCTACTAATTTGAATATTAATGATATTTTTAAAAATTACGAAGAAAGAATTGGTTCTCGAATTGCTGGTTATTATGATATTTATTATTTCTTTGGAGATGATTTAAGATTTAAAAAATAAAAGAGGGATTAAGGGGGATTAAGGGATTACGGGGCCACCACATAAAATCCCTCTTTTCTATTTTTTTATTTAATTTAGTTTTTAGAAAAATCAAAATAAAAAAAGAGGGATTTTATGTGGTGGCCCCGTAATCCCTTAATCCCCCTTAATCCCTCTTTTATTTTTTATTCTACTGTATCTTTCATTTCTGGTGTTAAAGTTTCTATACTTACAACTTTTCCTCCATCACTTGTTCTCATTAAAGTAACTCCTTGTGTTGATCTTCCAAGAACACTAATATCTTTTACTTGAAGTCTTATAATTGTTCCTTTATCTGTAATTAACATTACATCATCTTCTTCTGTTGTTACTCTAGCTCCAACTATTTTTCCTGTTTTTGGTGTAATTTTATAAGTTATAACTCCTTTTCCGCCTCTTATTTGAACTCTATATTCATCTAATTCTGTTCTTTTTCCAAATCCATTTTCTGTTATTGCTAGAAGTGTAGCTTTTCCACCTGCTATTACAGATTCCATTCCTATTACTTCATCTTTATCATCTAGTCTTATTCCTATAACTCCTTGTGATACTCTTCCTATTGGTCTTACTTCTTTTTCATCAAATGTTATACACATACCTTCTCTTGTTACAAGTACAACATTGTCTTCTCCATCTGTAAGTCTTACTGTTATAAGTTCATCATCTTCTTTTAATGTAATTCCCTGTAATCCTGTTCTTCTTGCAGAATTGTATTCGGTCAATGCAGTCTTTTTAATTAATCCATTTTTTGTTGCCATTAATAAATATTTACCTTCTGCAAAGTTTTGAATTGGTATAACTGCTGATATTTTTTCTCCTGGATCTAAACTTAATAAATTAACTATTGCTGTTCCTCTTGCTGTTCTACCTGCTTCTGGAATTTCAAATCCTCTTAATTTATATAATTTACCTTTATTTGTAAAGAATAATATTGTATCATGTGTTGATGCTGTAAATATTTGTTTTACAAAATCTTCTTCTCTTGTTGCTATTCCCGTAATGCCTTTTCCTCCTCTTCTTTGGCTCTTATATGTATCTATTGGCATTCTCTTAATATATCCAAAATGTGTTAATGCCACTACTGTTTGTTCTTCTTTTATTAAATCTTCAGCATTAAATTCTCCTGCTGCTGGTATTATTTTTGTTAATCTATCATCACCATATTTATCTTTTATTTCTAGTAATTCATCTTTTATAATAGAATATACTAATGTATCACTTGACAAAATATCTTTTAAATATGCTATTAGTTTCATTAATTCATTATATTCTTCATCTAGCTTTTCTCTTTGCAATCCTGATAAACGTTTTAATTGCATATCTAAAATTGCTTGAGCTTGTATCTCAGATAGACCAAATCTTTCCATCAATCTTTCTTTTGGATTATCATACGAAGAACGAATAATATTTATTACTTCATCTATGTTGTCCAATGCTATTTTTAATCCCTCTAAAATGTGTGCTCTTGCTAGGGCTTTGTCTAATTCAAATTTAGATCTTCTTAGTATAACTTCTTTTCTGTGATTTATAAAACAATCTAAACATTCCCTTAGTGTTAATATTTTGGGTTCTCCATCTACTAGTGCTAATATTATTGCACCAAATGTTTCTTGCATTTGTGTATGTTTATATAATTGATTTAAAATAACTTGTGGTCTTGCATCTCTTTTTAATTCTACAACAACTCTTGTCTTTTCTTTTCTATCAGATTCATCTCTAACTTCAGAAATTCCTTCTATTTTCTTTTCTTTTGATAAATCTGCTATTGTCATTACTAATTTTGCTTTATTAACTTGGTATGGTAAAGATGTAATTATAATTCTTTGTCTATTTCCACTCATTTCTTCAATTTCAGCTTCAGCCCTCATTGTGATTTTTCCTCTACCTGTTGTATATGCTTCTTTTATGCCTTCTTTTCCTAAAATTGTTGCCCCTGTTGGGAAATCTGGTCCTTTTATAATTTCCATTAATTCTTCTATTGTTATTTCTGGATTATCTATAACTTTTATAATTCCATCTATTACTTCTGATAAATTATGTGGTGGTATATTTGTTGCCATACCTACGGCTATACCTGATGAACCATTTACTAATAGTGCTGGTATTCTTGCAGGTAAAACTGTTGGTTCTTGTAGTCTATCATCATAGTTTGGCATAAAATTAACTGTATTTTTTTCAATATCTGTTAACATTAATTCTGAAATTTTTGACATTCTTGCTTCAGTATACCTCATAGCTGCTGGGCTATCTCCATCTACTGAACCAAAATTTCCATGTCCATCAACTAATGGATATCTCATTGTAAAGTCTTGTGCTAATCTTACCATTGCATCATATACAGAGCTATCTCCATGTGGATGGTAACGTCCTAAAACTGAACCTACTGTATTTGCACATTTACGATATGCTTTATCTGATGTTATTCCATCTTCGTGCATTGAATACAATATTCTTCTATGTACTGGTTTTAAACCATCTCTAGCATCTGGAAGTGCACGAGATACTATAACACTCATGGCATAATCTATATATGCTGTTCTCATTTCTTTGTCTATATCTCTTTCTATTATTTTTCCGTCTCTTCTTTGTGGTGTTTCTTCCATTATTTTTCCCTCTTTTCATTGTTTTTTATACACTTGTATTATACTAAACCATGTTAAAATTTGCAAGTGATTTTAGTAAAAAAATGGTAAAAAACTTAGGGAAATCTATTGTTTTGTATTATCTTTGTTTTTATATTTTATATATATTTTTATATATATTTTATAAAAAATATATAATATATTTATGTATTTAACTTACTCATTTGCATTATATTTTTTAATTTATTTATTTCAATTTTTCTGCTAATTCTAATTGAGCGTGTGTTAAATTAAAATCTTGTCCATTATTTTTTATTAAATTATGTAGATTCTCTATCGCTCTAACATCATTAATTGTTTTTTCTATTGGAATTAAATTATTTATTTCTTTTTCTATTTTTTTATATTCTTTTTCCATTCCCTCGAAATTTTTTTTGTTAAAATATTTTTTCCAATTATTTATATATTTTTCTGTATACTTTAGAGAATTAATTTGATTATTAAAAGTATTTTCTATATTTTTTTCTACGTTATTTAATATACTATTTTTTCCTTGTTTAATTGTTTTTGCTACTGTAGAATTAATTATTCCTTTACTATATACTTTATTTATAATATCATCTAACAGATTAGATACATTATCTATTATGCCTCCACTCTTTATTGCCTCTTGAACTTGGGATATATTTTCAAAATTTCCTGTAATTATTCCTATTGCACTTTTCCCTAAATTAAGTGCATCATCTATACTATTTTTTATTCCATCTTTTAATCCATATTTAATTAAATTATTTTTTAAATCTATAATTTGTTCTTCTATATAATCTGGTAACAATGCTCTTATTCCAATATCAATTCCTGTATTAATTGTTTTTCCTAGTATTGTTTCTAAAAAATTTTTTTGTTCTATATTATTATTTAAATTATTATTTATTTCTACTACATTATTTAAATTATTTTCCATATTTTTTCTCTCCTTTTCGTTTTTATAATTATAAAATTATTTAATTATTTATTTTTTATTTAATTATTTTTTATTTATGAATTAATTTTATTTTTTAATAATTAATTATTTATTTTTATTTAATTTTTTTTATTTTTATTTTAAAGTTAATTATTTTTTTATAAATATTATTTTTATTTTAAAATTAAATTTTAATTAATAATAAATAATTTAATTAATATTATTAATTTTGATTTTATTTTTTATAATAATATTTTTTCTTTCAAATTTTTAATTACAATTGTTTTTAATTTTTAAAAATTTTATATATACTAAAAAATTGCCTTTAAAAAATTGTTATTTTTATACTTAGATTTATTGTTTTTATATACCTTTATTAAATTTATGTATACCATTTTGGATGTTTTTTATCTCTTTTGCTTTTTTTCTTTTTCTTTTGCTCGCGTAGATATTTTTTAAATTTATTTTTGATTTTTTTTCTTATTTATAAAAATTTTTTGACTTATCTCATTAGGTTGTTCATTATTTCATCCAAATTATTTTTGTACTCTTTTGATAAGAATTTTATATTTTTAAAATTAGTATTTATAATTTTTTCATATTTCATTTCATAATTTATTTTTCCAATTATTTTATTTTCTTTAAATATATTTTTTATTATTTCTGTATTGATTGAATTTTTATTATAATTATTTATTAATATTTTTAAATTATTATTTTTATTTAATTTATTTTTTTCTATTATTTTTTTACTATTTTTTATTCCTAATAAATTTGGTCTAATTAATAAAATATTTTTATTTGAATTATTTAATATTTTTTTATTAATTTTTTTATTTTTTTTAGAATAAATTTCTATGATTAAATAATTATATTTTTTTTCTATATTTTTAATAAGATTAAAATTTATTAATTTATTATAAGAAATTAAATCTATATTTTTGTTTATTTTTATAATTAAATTTTCTATAATTGTTTTACTAACATATTTTTGTTTATATTTTTGTTTATTATAATATCTTTTTGCATTTAATATTTTTTTATACTTCTTATCATCATTTATATAAATTTTGTTGAATTTTTTACATCTAAATAAAGCATAAAAGCTAGGGCTATCTCCATTTAATTCAATTATTAATATTTTCATATTTTTATCATATTTTTGAATTATGTAACCAATAAGATTAATTATGGTAATACTTTTTCCTACATTTCTTTCTCCTAATACTGTTATAATTTTAGTTTCAAATTGTTTATTTTTTTCTTTATATTTATTCTTTATTTTAATGTTGTTATTTTTTATATTTGTTTCTTCCAAATTTTTATTATAATTTTTTATTTTTTCTAAATTAATATTTTTTTCATAATATATTTTTATTATATTTTTATTACTAAAAATTATTTTATTTTTATTTTCTTTTTTTATTGTAATTATTATTTTTATTTTTTTATTTTTTTCTATTATTTTTTCAATTAAATTTTCTAATTTAATTTCTCCTGGTAATTTTTCATCTATTATTATATAATTAATTTCTATTTTTTTATTTTCTAATATTTCTAATATTCCTTCTTTGTATTGTATATCTTTAAATAATACTTGTACTTCTTTTTCTTTTTTTAATTCTTCATTTAAATTAGGATTATTAACTGCTGTTATTATTGTGTTCATTTTCTTTTTCTCCTTCTATTATTTCTTTTTCTCTTTCAGATGCTTGAATTTTTGTTAGTATATGATCCTCTCCAACAAACATTAAACATTCTCCTCTTTTTAAAGATTTTATTTCTATTTTCTCCTTTTCCGATAAATTTGCATATTCACTCAAAATTTTTATATTCTCTTCTTCTAGTGCAAAAAATGTTTTTATGCTAGAATTATTTAAAATACTTTTTCCATATGTTCCATTATCTAAACTAAAAATATCTGATATATCTTGTGTAATTGCTACACCACTTCCTCCATATTTTCTAATAGTTTTAAATATTTTATAAATAAAACTTGCAACATTTTTATTTGAAGTAACTCCGAATTAATCTCCAAATTTCATCTAAGTATATTGCCTTTTTTTCTTCTCTATTTTCTTTAATTTTATCCCAAAAAATATCTGTAAAAAGATACATTCCATATTTTAAATTTTCTTCTCCTAAATCATATATATCTGCTACTATTAATTCATTATTTATTTTAATATTTGTATAATTATTAAAAAATTTCATTGATCCTTCTACAAATGGTATTAATTTAATTTTGAATTTTTTTGTTCTATGATCTTGTCCTAAAATTTTGAATAAATCTTCTAATATTGGCATTTGTCTTTCTTTTTTAAATTTTTTATTTTCATTAAATAAACTTTTATCATTAAAAGTAATATTTTTTAATTTATATACTTCTATTATTTTTTCTTCTAATAATGCTTTTTCTTCTTCATCCATTTCTCCAAAAATTAAATTAAAGAATCCTATTAATTTACTTATTTTTGTTGCTAAATATCCAGTTTCTCCATCTTCAATACTTTCTTCTCTTATATCTAAAACATTTATATATGTGTTTGATGTAGGTCCCAATTTTATTTGTATTCCTTTTAGTGTTTTGCATATTTTGTTATATTCTCTGTCTGGGTCTATAATATATTGCTTTATTCCTAATAATTTATATCTTAAAATTAATAATTTCGTATAAAAAGATTTACCTGCTCCACTTGTTCCAAATATACATATATTGGCATTTTTGTATTTCTCTCTATTATATCTATCTATAAAAACTAAGGAATTATTATAGATATTAGTCCCAATAAATATACCTTCTTTATCAAAAATAGTTGATGATATAAATGGATATGTTGATATAAGTCCCGTTGTTAATATATTTCTTTTTGCTGCTTCTTTTATTATCTCTTTATTTTCCATTATTGGTAATAATGCAAAAAAACATTCTTCTTGTCTAAAGTTTGCCCTTCTAGTTTGCATTCCTTTACTTTGAGTTATTCCTTCTATTTTATTTAAATTATATTCTAAGTCTTTTATATCTTTTGAGTATAGTGTTATGTAAATATATAAAAAATATAAATCTTCATTATTTACTTGCATTTCTTTTCTTATATATTTTGCATCATTATATGTATATGCTGCTATGTCAATATCTTGTCTATTTTCATTTGCCTCTTTTATTTCTACCCCTACGTTTCCAATGTGATATGTAAGATCTTTTATTGTTTTATAGCTATCTTGTTTTTCATAAAAAATTGATATATTCATATTAATGTTTGTTTCTATTAAATTTTTCAATAATAAGTCTGTTTGCTCTCTATAATAATTAACAACTATTAATGATGAATAAAATAAATTATCAATTTCTAAATATTTTGGATTTTGCATATTAATATATGCTGGTGAAATTAAATCTTTTTTTGAAAAAACTCCTGAAAAAAAATTATTTATTTTTTCTTTTTTTATTTTTTTTAAAATAATTACTCCTCCTTTTCCACATTTGATTTATTTATGTTGATATTCTTTCCACATATTATTAACTATTTTTTTCTTTTTTTTACTATTTTTTTCTAATTTATTCTAATTTTTTCTTATTTTCAATTTTAATTAATTTTATTTTTTAAAATTAAATTATATTATTAAAAAAAATTAACACCTTATTTTTGATTTTAATCATTTTTATTTTTTTATTTAATTATTTAAAAATTTTCTTGTATTTAATAATGAATAAAAAATATTTATAATATTATTTTTATCATTTATTTCTAATACATCATTACCACACCTTAATAAACATTCTTTTATTTTAAAATATTTTTCTTTTAAATCATTTTCTATTATTTCTATTGAATTATAATTTTCTATTTTTTCATTGGATATTATAAGATAAAAATCCTTTGTTGCGGAATTTCTCGAATAATTTAATTTTTGAATAAATTGAATATAATTATTTGATATTTCTTTTAAAAATTTATTTTCTTTTTTTTGAATATTTTTTTCGATACTTAAAATATGTTGACTTAAATCCTCTTTATTACTTTGAATTAAAATTTGAATATTAAAGTTACAAGTTTTTAATAAAATTTTATATGAGCTTAAAATTGATTTTTTTTCTAAATCTGATTTTAAATTATAATTTATTGGAATTATTTTTAATATTTTTATATATTTATTTTTATTAATTTTTATAATTCCGTTTTCTTTTATTTCTTCGATTGGTATCCATTGTTGAGTTGTTAATTTTTTTATTTTTTTCGCCTCCTTTTGTTTTTACATTGTACATTCATTTTTATAATTTGTCAATAAAAACTTTTTGACAAATTTCGACATTTATACTTTAATAATTATTATTAAACTTATATTGATTAAGTTTAATTTTAATATTATTTTCCACATTTAATTTATTTATGTTATTATTTTTCCACATGTTATTAACTTTTTTTTCTTTTTTTTACTATTTTTTTCTAATTTATTCTAATTTTTTCTTATTTTCAATTTTAATTAATTTTATTTTTTTTAATTAAATTATATTATTAAATAAATTTAATACTTTATTTTTGATTTTAATCACTTTTATTTTTTATTTATTTAATTATTACTTAATATTATTTTTTATTAAATATTAAGAAATATTAAAAAATTTTAAATATATTTTTATTTTTGTATATTTTTTTTTACTTTGAACATAATATAATTATAAGGTTGATAATAGTTGAGCAAAGAGTATTAATAGATTTATTTATAGTTTATTAATATTCGAGCAAAGATGTATAATGGTGTATTAATTATATTATTATATGTCGGCGATAAGAGTATATTATGTGTAGGCAGGCTATATTATTTATTTTTATTCTAATTTTATATGGTCACAATATATGTTATATATTCGAGCTAAGATTATTCCTTTATCTAGTATAAATGGTTGTTACTAATCCCTTGTTTGGATAAATACAGTTATTTGTGGTGAATTAATAGTCGAGTGACTGATTAATATATGTGGTATCGAGCTTATTTATATAGCAATATATATTAGGTTTTAATATTAGATATATTAGTTTTAGCTAAGATTATTATCGGCTTTATCGATTAATGGCAGGTTGTTTTTAATAACCTGCCATTAAATTTTTTATATTATATGAAAGTTCTTTTATATAATTTTTGCTTTTGCTTAAAGAATTATATATCAAGGTTTTTAACATATTTTGCATTTTGTTTTATAAATTCTCTTCTTGGTTCTACTTCATCTCCCATTAATAATGTAAATGTTTCATCTGCTTGTATTGCATCATCCATTGTTACTTTTACAAGTATTCTTGTTTCTGGATTCATAGTTGTTTCCCATAATTGTTCTGGATTCATTTCTCCTAAACCTTTGTATCTTTGTAATCCTAATTGTTCTCTTGAAATACCTTTATTTTCTAAATCTTTATATGCTTTATCTAAATCTTCATCTGTGTAACAATAAACATCCTCCATTCCTTTTTTTGATAATTTATATAAAGGTGGTTGTGCTAAATAAACATTTCCATTTTCTATTAATGGTCTCATGTATCTAAAGAAGAATGTTAATAGTAATGTTCTAATATGTGCTCCATCAACATCGGCATCAGCCATTATTATTACTTTTCCATATCTAATTTTTGTTATATCAAAATCTGGACCAATTCCTGCTCCGACCGCTAAAATTACTGGATTTAATTTATCATTTCCATATATTTTATCAGCTCTTGCTTTTTCAACATTTAACATTTTTCCCCAAAGAGGTAAAATAGCTTGAAATTTTCTGTCTCTTCCTTGTTTTGCACTTCCTCCTGCTGAGTCCCCTTCTACTATATATACTTCACATTCTTCTGGATTTTTACTACTACAATCTGCTAATTTTCCTGGTAATGTTGATGTTTCCATAGAATTTTTCTTTCTTACTAATTCTCTAGCTTTTCTTGCTGCTTCTCTAGCTCTTGATGCACTTACACATTTTTCTAATATTGCTTTTGCTATATTGGGATTTTCTTCTAAAAATGTTGATAATGCATCATTTACCATACTTTGTACTACACCTGTAACTTCACTGTTCCCTAATTTTGTTTTAGTTTGTCCTTCAAATTGTGGTTCTTTTACTTTTACAGATACTACTGCTGTTATTCCTTCTCTTATATCTTCGCCTTGTAGATTATTATCTTTTTCTTTTAATATATTATGACTTCTTGCATAGTCATTAAATACTTTTGTTAATGCTCTTTTAAATCCTTCTAAATGAGTTCCACCTTCTACTGTATTTATATTATTTACAAATGTATAGATGTTTTCATTATATGCTGTTGTATATTGTATTGCTATTTCAACTGGTACTTCTCCAGATTTTTCAATGTATATTGGTGTTGGATGTATCTTTTCTTTATTTTTATTTAAAAATTCTACAAATGATATTAATCCACCTTCGTAACAAAATTCTGCTTTTTTAATATTTTCTTCATCTCTTTTATCTTCTAATGTTATTTTTAGTCCTTTTGTTAAAAAAGCAATTTCTCTAAGTCTTTTTTCTAAAACTTCATATTCATATTCTAAGCTTTCAAAAATTGTATTATCTGCTAAAAATCTTACTAATGTTCCTGTTTTTTTAGATTCACCTATCTTTTCTAGTTTTTTAACAGTTTTTCCTTTTTCAAAACTCATTTGATATATTCCGCCATCTCTTTCAATTGTTACTTCTGTCCATGCGGAAAGTGCATTTACAACAGATGCTCCTACTCCATGAAGCCCTCCAGATACTTTATATCCGCTATCTCCTCCAAATTTTCCTCCTGCATGAAGAACTGTATATACAGTTTCCGCAGTAGATATATGTGTTTTTGGATGTATTTCTACTGGTATTCCTCTACCATTATCTTGAACTGATATTATATTGTCTGGTTCTATTTTTACATTTATTTCTGTACAATATCCCGCTAAAGCTTCATCAACACCATTGTCTACTATTTCGTATACCATATGATGTAATCCTCTAACAGATGTACTTCCTATGTACATACCTGGTCTTTTTCTTACAGCTTCTAGCCCTTCTAATACTTGTATTTGTTCTGCTCCATATTCGTGATTGTATTTTTCCATTTGTCTTCCTCCTACTTTTTATTTTATAACTTTTCCATTAGAAACATTATATTCCAAATAATTTAAATTTTCAATATCTAATTTTTCAGTTCCCGTAATTATTACTTGTGTATTTTCAATATTTTCTAAAAAATTTTTTCTTCTTTTTTTATCAAGTTCTGACATAAAATCATCTAATAATAATATTGGATATTCTCCTATTTCATCATATATAACTTGAAGTTCAGACAATTTTAAAGATAACATTGCTGTTCTATTTTGCCCTTGAGAACCATATATATTTATTTGTTTCTTATTTATATATATCATAAAATCATCTCTATGTATACCTTTTGTTGTAAATCCTTTTATAATATCTAATTTTTTTCTTTCTTTTAATAAATTTAAATATTTTTCTTTATCTCTACATTCTGTTATATATTCTAATTCTATTTCTTCTTTTCCATTTGTTATATTTTTATGAATTATTTTTATTTTTCCAATTATTTTATTTATAAATTCTTCTCTATATTTACATATTTTTATTGCATATTCTGCTAGCTTTTCATCCCAAATCTCTAATAGTTTTTCATCCTTATTTTCTTCTCTTATTTGCTTTAGATATTTATTTCTTTGATCAATTGTTTTCATATATAAATTTAATATGTGCATATAATTAGGTCTTAATTGACTTATCATTATATCTAAAAATTTTCTTCTATTTTCTGGCCCACCTTTTAAAATATTTATATCATCTGGAGTAAAAATTACAATATTTAAATTTCCTAATAATTCACTTAATTTTTTTATTTTTATTCCATTTAAATATATATTTTTTTTATTTCCTATTTCTATTTTTATTTTTCCATCTCTATCTGACTTTTCATATTCTATTTCTACTGTAGCATTTTCTTCATTTAATTTTATCATTTCAAAATCTTTTTTTGTTCTAAAAGATTTTCCGAAACTACATAAAAATATAGATTCTATTATATTAGTTTTTCCTTGTGCATTTTCTCCATAAAAAATATTTATATTTTTTTCTAAATTAATTTCTTCGTTTATATAATTTCTAAAATTTTTTATTTTAATTTTTTTTATCCACATTTTTTTCTCCAATTTTTTATTTTTATTAATTTTAAAAAAAAATTTATTATTTATTTTCTTTTATTTTTAATTTTTAAAATCTTTTTTCCACAATTTATAAACTATTTTTTTCTTTTTCATTCTATTTTTATCTTTTTTTTTCTAATTTTTTCTATTTTTTATTATTTTCATTTTTAATTGATTTTATTTTTTATAATTAAATTATATTTTTATTTTTTAAAATTGCCTTATTTTTGATTTTAATCGTTTTTTATTTTTTTATTTTATATTTTTTATTATTTATTTTCAATAATTAAAATTATTTTAATTATTTTTTTATAATTTATAAATTATTTCTCTTTTTTATTCTATTTTTATCTTTTTTTTTCTATTTTTTTCTATTTTTTTGTTATTTTCCTTTTTAATTAATTTTATTTTTTATAATTAAATTATATTTTTATTTTTTTTTATTGTCTTATTTTTGATTTTAAGCTGTTGTTTTTTTATTATTTCTATTTTTTTCTAATTTATTCTAATTTTTTTATATAAAAATTGATATTATTTTATCCACTTTATTTTATAAATTGTGGATATTTATAAAATAAATTAAGAATTTCTAAATTATAAATTTAGAAATTCTATTTTTATTAATCTTCTTTAAGTCTAATTGGTAAAATCATATATACATACTCTTTGTTTTCTGTTGATTTTATTAAACATGGTGAAATGCTTGATCCAAAATCAACATATATTTCTTCATCATCTATTGATTTTAAACAGTCTAAAAAATATTTAGGATTAAATCCAGCTTCTAAATTTTTTCCTTCTGTAGCTACAAATATTTCTTCTTTTGCATCTCCTGTTTGATTTGTACATGATATAACTAATTTTCCTATATCTACATTTACTTTTACAGGATATTTTTTTTCTTTTTCTACTGTTGATGATGATATTAAACTAATTCTTTCAAAACTATTTTGTAAACTATTCTTATTTACTTTTACTCTTGTTTCCCAATTTTCTGGAATTACACTTTTATAATTTAAAAATTCTCCATCTAGTACTCTTGTTACTATTTTGCAATTATCCATTTCAAATAATGCTTGATTTTTAGAAACTCCTATTTTTACAGGTTCAAATGAATCTAATAATATTTTATTAACTTCATTTAATGTTTTACCTGGTATTACTGCACTAAAGTCATTTGTTTGTTTATTTAAAAATATACTTCTTAATGCTAATCTAAATCCATCTACAGCTACTATATTTAATTTATTTTTTTGTATTTCAAATAAACATCCTGTAAATATTGGCCTATTTTCTTCTGTACTTACTGCAAATATTGTTTTTCTTATCATATTTTTTAATGTATTTTGTTCTACTTCTATTGAATTTTCTACTTCTATTTTTGGAAGTTCTGGAAATTCTTCTGGATTCATTGTTGCTAGTTTATATAAAGAACCTTCACATTCAATTTCTAATAAATTTTTTTCATTTATAGAAATATATATTTCTGTATCTGGTAATTTTCTTATTATTTCACTAAACATTATAGCATTTACAACTGTGCTTCCTTGTTCTTTTACATCGCATTCCATTATGTATTCTATTCCAATTTCTAAATCATATGTTGTTAGTTTTATTTCATTATCATTTGTTTGAATTAAAATACCTTCTAATATAGGCATTGTTGTTTTTGAAGCTACACCTTTTACTACGGAATTTATAGCTTTTAATATTTTGTCTTTGTAACAAACTATTTTCATTTTTTGTTCCTCCTTTATATATATAATAAAATAATAAATATATTTAGTAGTATTAGTATTAGGTCATGTGGAAACTGTGGAAAACTATGTTGAAAGTTGATATCCGTAGAAAAACTATTGTGAATAAGTTAGTGGATAACGTTGTTAATTTTCCACAATTTAAAAATTAACTTGTGTATAATCTACTTTTACACATATTATAAACAGGTTATTCACAATTGGGTGTGGATATCCAATGTATTACTTCCGTAAGAATAATTTTATATTTTTTTTGCAAACAATCTTTTTTACAAACATAAATTTTAAAATACTACTTTTTATATTGATATTTCTTATTTTTTTTCACTAGTAATTATGTTTTTCACACTTTCCACAATTAACTTAGTACTATTTTTTTCTTTTATTTCTTTTGATATTTTATTATATCCGTGCATTACTGTTGAATGATCTCTATTTCCAAATTCTCCACCTATTTGTGGGAAGGACATTCCTGCTACTTCTCTGCATAGATACATTGCTATTTGTCTTGGGAATGCTATATCATTTGATCTTTTGCTTCCTGCTAAATCTTCTTTGTCAATGCTAAAATATTTTGCAACAGTTTCTTTAATGAAATCTGATGATATTACTTTTTCGCTTTCATATTTGAATTCATTTATTATGTTTTCTGCTAGTTCTATTGTAATTGGACTGTGTGTTAAAGATGCTCTTGCTACAATTTTGTTAAATACTCCTTCTAATTCTCTTATGTTTGAGTCTATTTTTGTTGCTATATCTGATAATATAGAATCATCAATTATTACATTTTCATCTTGAGCTTTTTTTCTTAGTATTGCAAGTCTTGTTTCATAGTCTGGACATGAAATATCTGCTAAAAGTCCCCATTCAAACCTTGATTTTAGTCTATCTTCTAAAAATTCAATATCTCTAGGTGGTTTGTCACTAGATATAATAATTTGTCTTCCATCTTCTCTTAATGTGTTAAAAGTATGGAAAAATTCTTCTTGAACTCTGTCTTTACCAGCTATAAATTGAATATCATCAATTAGTAAAACATCAATATTTCTATATTTATTTCTAAATATTTCTGTTTTATTATCTTTTATTGCATTTATAAGCTGGTTTGTAAATTTCTCAGAGGTAACATATAGAATGTTAGATTTTGGATTATTTTCTAAAATTCTATTTCCAATTGCATGCATTAAGTGAGTTTTTCCTAATCCAACTCCCCCATATAAAAATAATGGGTTGTAAGATTTTCCTGGTTCATTTCCTACTGCTAATGCTGCTGCATGTGCAAATCTGTTATTATTACCTACAACAAAAGTTTCAAAAGTGTATTTTGGATTTAATGTTAAATGATTATTTTCTAATTCGGTATCAGAAATATTTGATGTTTTGTCAGATATTACTTTACCTTGATTATCATTACTTGATGCATCTATTGTTGAAAAAGTCCATTCAATATTTGTTATAAATCTTAGAGCATTAAAAACTAAATTTTTAAATTTTACTTCTATAAAATCCCTTTGAAATTCAGAAGTAACTATAAAAACAATATGGTTGTTTTCAATACTTTCTATATCTAATGGAAGTATCCAAGTTTCATAAGATATAGGTGAAACTTCATCTTTAAGTAATTCTTTTAATTTGCTTAAAAGTTCATCTTTTTTGATTTCCATTTTATTCATCCTTTCTAACAAAATTATCCACATATTTATCCACAACTGTTGATAATTTTGTAATATTTAAGTAAAAAAAACAAAAAAATTACGAACATAATTTTTATTGATATTTAAATAAAAATCTTGTATTTTTTTGTAATTCATATAATAGCAAAAAAGATATAAATAAGTCAATAGAATTGTGGAAAAAAATTTTAAGTTGTGGATAATTTGTTTTTTAATTGTGGATAAATAAAGAAATATTACAAAAATATTACAAAAAATGTTTTTCTAAGTTTACATAGTTCTTTTTTACTTTTTTTTAAAAACTATTGACAAATTATAATTTTTTACTGTATAATCGGTATACTGATTATTTTGCATAAAATATCCAGTAATGGAATTTAAATAAAAGAAAGCTATTAGGAGGTGCTAAAAATGAAAAGAACATTTCAACCAAAAACAAGACAAGAAAAAAAAGAACATGGATTTATGAAAAGAATGAAAACTAGAGCAGGCAGAAACGTTTTAAAAGCAAGAAGAGCTAAAGGTAGAAAAAAATT
>CAKPDN010000014.1 GCA_934149005.1 uncultured Clostridia bacterium
GTGTCTGTTACACTAACTAATAATCTTATTATATTATTTTTATTTGAATATATTTCATATGTTATTTCTTTTATTGGCTCTTCTTTTTTTACAATTGCAATAATCGATTTTTTCATTGGTTTTATAAATATTACTAAAATAAAACACAAAACTATAAAAACACATAAAATTATTAATTTTCTTTTATTTTGTTTTATTTGCATTTATTTTTTCTCCTTATATTTTCATCATCTTTCTATTAATAGAATAACATTCCTCATAAAAAAATGCAATACTTTTGTCTGGTATTTTTTGAAACATTTTTGTGAGACAATAACTAATATTAATTGAAAAATATTGGAGGAATAACTATGTTCGAAATATCAAAATACAAAAAAAGTAATGTGAAAATTTCTATAAGATTGCCCGAAAATATGAATGATACATTAAAAAAAATTGCCAAAAAAGAAAATATGAGTTTTAATAATGTTATTGTTAGTTGCATCCAAAATTCATTAGATGAAATGGATTTAAAGAAATATAAAGATGTTGACGATTCTGAATAATAAGAGGTTAAAATTTAAAAATAGAGAAAAGGTTACTGTAATCCTTTTCTCTATTTTTTAACATTCTACAATAAATTTATTCTTCACCATTAATTTTAAACAATTTAAATATCTCAACAATAGCAATAGGAGCAAAAACAAGACAAATAAGTTCAATAATATTTTCTACTGGTAAAATTGGTATACTGAATATTTCTCTTAATCCAGGTATTAACAAAATTACAAGCATTAAAATTGCTGATATTACAACTGCTCCAATCAACTTAATATTATTAAATATTCCTGTTTTAAATATTGATTTTTTATTATTTCTTATATTAAATACATGAACTAATTCAGAAAATGCTAAAGTCACAAATGCCATCGTTTGCCCAACTTCTATTTTTGTTTCATCTAAAGATAATCCCTCTATTGATGTTTTAGTAGTTGCTAACCCTATCATAAATGCAGCTAAAGTTAATATTCCTATCATAATACCTTGATATACTATTCTCCAAGTCATTCCTTTTGTAAATACGCTTTTGCCTGGCTTTATAGGTTTTCTTTGCATTATATCACTGTTTGCTGGGTCAAATGCTAGTGCTAATGCTGGTAATGAATCTGTTACTAGGTTAATCCACAAAATGTGTATTGGTAACAATATTTCCAGACTGTTAATATTTTCTATTCCAAACCATTTACTAAATAATGGTGTTAATAATGTTGCAAAAAATAAAACAACTATTTCTCCAATATTACTTGATAATAAAAATTGTATTACTTTTAAAATATTATCATATATTCTTCTTCCTTCTTCTACTGCTGAAACAACAGTTGCAAAATTATCATCTGTTAGAATTACATCCGCCGCTTCTTTTGCTACATCTGTTCCAACAACTCCCATAGCACATCCTATATCCGCTTTTTTTAGTGCTGGACTATCATTTACTCCATCTCCTGTCATTGCTACAATTTCTCCGTTTTTTTGCCATGCTTTAACAATTCTAACTTTATGTTCTGGAGATACTCTAGCATAAACTGAATATTGTCTAACATTTTTTTCTAACTCTTCATCACTCATTTGCTCTAATTCCGCACCTGTTATAGCTTCATCATCATTTTCTAGTATTCCTAATTTCTTGGCAATAGCTGTTGCTGTAATTTTATGATCTCCTGTAATCATTACAACTTTTATTCCCGCTGTTTTACATTCCCCTACAGCCTTTTTAGCTTCTTCTCTTGGTGGATCAATCATTCCTACCATTCCTATAAATATTAAATCATTTTCTATTGTCAACATTTCTTCTCTTGATGGTATATGGTCAATTTCTTTATATGCACATCCCAATACTCTTAGTGCTTCTTTTGCCATTTCTTCATTTTTTTCTCTTATTTTATTTATATATTTTTCTATATCTTCATTTATTTCATTATTAATTTCGTATGCTGTACATCTCTTTAATAATTCATCAATTCCACCTTTTGTATAAATTATATATTTTTCATCTACTTTGTTTACAGTTGTCATCAACTTTCTATCTGAATCAAATGGTAATTCTTGAACTCTAGGTGTTCTATCATAAATACTTGGATCAAAATTCAAATTAAATGCCATATCTACTAATGCTGTTTCTGTTGGGTCCCCAGTTAAATTTCCATCTTTTGATATTTTTGTATCATTACATAACATATTTGCATATACAAGTTTTTCTAATTCATCATCAATTTCATCTTCTTGTATATTATCTAAATCTCTTATTGCATCATTCCAAAATACCTTTTCTACTGTCATTTTATTTTGTGTTAATGTTCCTGTTTTATCTGAACATATTACTGTGCTACTTCCCAATGTTTCTACAGCTGGCAACCTTTTTACAATTGCATTTTTCTTTACCATTTTTTGTACTCCAATTGCTAAAACTATTGTAGATACTGCAACCAATCCTTCTGGAATTGCCGCTACTGCTAAAGATACTGCTGTCATAAACATATGAATTGTTTCTTTTCCCTGTAACAACCCAATTACAAATATCAATATACAAATTACAATTGCAACTATTCCTAATGTTTTACCTAATTTATTTAATTTTTGTTGTAATGGCGTTTCTTGTTTTTCAGTAGTACTTATCATACCAGCTATTTTACCAACTTCTGTTGTCATTCCTGTTTCTACAACAATTCCTTTTCCTCTTCCATATGTTACCAAACTTGATGAAAATAACATATTTTTTCTATCACCAATACCAATTTCTGTATCTTCTATTACTTCTGATGTTTTTTCAACTGGTACAGATTCTCCTGTTAATGAACTTTCTTGTACTTTTAAATTTGCTTCTTCTATAATTCTTAAATCTGCTGGTATGTAATCACCTGTATCTAAGACCACAATATCTCCTATTACTAATTCCCTTGCCGGTATTACTTGCAAATGTCCATTTCTTATAACTTTAGCAGCATGATCACTTAATTTCTGTAAAGCCTCCAAAGATTTTTCAGCTTTACTTTCTTGAGCTACTCCTATAATAGCATTTATAATAACTACTATCATAATAATTATTGTATCTGTTATTCCATCACCTTCACTTACTCCAACAATTCCAGATACTATTGCAGCTATTATTAATACTATTATTGAAAAATCTTTAAATTGATCTATAAATCTTTGTAATAAGCTTTTCTTTTTTCCTGCCTGTAATTCATTATAACCTTTTTGTTGTATAATTTCTGCTACTTGTTGTTCAGTTAAACCTTCTTCAACATTTGTTTTTAATTCTTTTTCAATTTCTTTAACATTTTTGTTAAACCAATTTTTATTTTCCATATTTTCTTCCTTTCACTCTGTTTTGTTCCGTTCATCATCATTTGATTTTTTTTCAAAAATTCAGATGTCAAATTTTAAATACTATTAATATTTTTTACTGAATTATATTTACCTATACAATTTTTGATATTAAATTAAATGAGACTTTTAAAAGAAACCTTATTTGCTTTTGCAATTAAATTTCTTTTAAAAGTCTCACTTACTTAGAAGTTCTAAGCTTACTAACCAGATAGGTTTTAACTATCGCGACTGTTGATTAGCAAATTAAAGCTACTCCCTTTTAAATATTAAATTTTGTTTTGGTGACCCCTACGGGAATCGAACCCATGATTCCACCTTGAGAGGGTGGCGTCTTAACCGCTTGACCAAGGGGCCTTAATCAACTGAAATATTTATATCATTTTTTCTTAATTTAGTCAAGCGATTTTTTTAATATTTCCTTTAACCTATCATTTTGTTTTGTCAAATATAAGTATCCTATTAATGCTTCAAAAGCCGTTGCATACATATAATCTTGGACATTTGCATTTTTGGGTAAATGATGATTTTCTGCATTTCTACCTCTTCTTACAATATCCTTTTCTTTTTCTGTAAGTTCTTCATATATGTTATTCAAAGTTTTTGCTTGTGCTTGTGCTTTAACATGTTTTATGGCTTCTATATGTAATGAATGTGGTTTTAGTTTTGTTTCATTTACTAGCTTTGTTCTTACATATAATTCATAAACACAATCTCCTACATATGCCCATGTTAATGGTGGCATTAAATTCACTTCTTGTTCTTCTTTTTTTAGTTCTATAAAATCATTCATTTTTTCTCCATTTCTCAAAGAGGACTCTCAATTGTTATTTTTCCTAATTTTCCATTTTTAAACTCATCTAATATTGTTCTTGCTGTTTTTTCTTCATCTATTCTTCCTCCAGACATTAGGCATCCTCTTTTTTTGCCTATTTCAAGCATTATTTCATATATATTATTATTTTCCGGTTGTTCTTGTGCAAGAATTTCTTCTATGTATTTTTCATCTAATTTATATCTTTCACATAAATTTTTTCTATAATTATTTAGTAAAAATTTTGTTAATTCATATGCAATTTCTAATTTATCTAAAATCTCCTCTTTTATTGTTCCTGTAAAACATAAATTTAATGCAACTTCTTGACTTTCAAACTTTGGCCATAATACACCTGGTGTATCTAGTAATTCTATTTTTTCATTTATTCTAATCCATTGTTTTTGCTTTGTTATGCCTGGTTTATTTCCTACACCTGCTGTTGACTTTTTTGCAATTCTGTTTATAAATGATGATTTTCCTACATTTGGTATTCCTAGTATCATTGCTCTTATTTTTCTTCCTGTTCTTCCTTTTTCTGCTTGTACGTTTAAGTCTTCTTGCATAATTTTTTCTATTTTTCTAATGCATTCTTCTATTCCTCTTCCTGAATTAGAATCTGTTAAAACAGCTGTTATTCCTTTTTTATTAAAATATTCTATCCATAATTTATTTTGTTTATCATCTGCTAAATCGCATTTATTTAAAACAATTATTTTCTTTTTGTTTTTTGTTATTTCTGCTATATTGGGATTTTGGCTAGATATTGGTATTCGTGCATCTAATAGTTCTATTACTATGTCTATCAATTTTAAATCTTGTATTATCTGTTTTTTAGTTTTTGCCATATGTCCTGGATACCAGTTAAGGTTCATTTTGTGATAACTATTTTCTTGTTCTTTCTCCATCTATATTCACTCCTTTATTTACTTTTTTATTATTTCTTTGCTCTTACAAATAGAAAAAATGGTCTATCATATTGATTAATATATTTAGGGTTATTCTTAATTGCATATTCTGAAGGTAAGGGTTCTAATATCTTATCTATTACAAATCCATTTTCTATAAGTGTGTTTATAATTTCTTCAAAATTTCTATGATATTTTATTACGTTTTCTCCAAACCACTCTTTAATTCTCTCTCCGAGGTCTATTATAATCAGAAAATATACCAAAATATTTATTATCAATAACAGTATGTCCTTTTTTTACATTATCAGTAAATTTAATACATGTTGTAAATGGATGTTCTTGTGAAAAAACTAAATATCCATCTTTATTCATAGGTATCTCTATCAAATCATTTGCATTTTTATCTTTTTGCTCATTTCGTAATTCTTCATATTGATTAAAAAATTTTTCATCATCATAAATACTATCTATATTTTCTATTACTGATATAAACCTAATATTCAAAGCTGATGCTACATTCCACTTTAATATTTTAATCACTCCTTAATACTATTAGCTATAAATTCTACAATATCACTTTCATCTTCATGTAGTAAAGCTTTATCTTCTTCAGTTATTTCTGTAAAATATTTATTTAACTTTTTATTTATAGAAATTGTATTTAATGGATAACCTGGATTTATTTTATTTGAAGGTTTTTCTACCATATAGAAATCTTCATTACTCCATGTATATGTACTTTCTTTTCCATTATTTATAACAGTCATTCCATATACCCATCTACAAGTTAATTTCCCATCAATTCCATATAATTTAACAAGATTGGTATAATGTTCTATCATTTCATCATCATTAAGTCTTTTTCCATTTACTCTTCTAACATACATTCCTGGCTGTTTTTCTTCTGGAACATTTTCTAAATATAAGTTATCATCCATTGCAAATACTGGAATATTCACAACATTTGAATATGCTTTAGCTTTTATAATAGCATTTTCTATTGCATCTTTACCATTTTCTTCTACTTCTATCTCAGCATCAATATCTTTTAAAGTTATTACTTCTATTCCTTTTTCTTGTAATCCTTTTGAAAATCTTTTTGCCTTAGTTTCATTTCCTGTTGCAAATAATACTTTTTTCATTTTATCATTCCCTTTCTATATTTTTTATTATCCACTTTATATCTTCTATTGATTTATCTATATTAAATATTCCATTACCTACTGGATAGTAAACTGGAAATACTTTATATATATTATCTTTTGTTTTCAAATCATGACTTATTTTTCTGTTTTCAGATACTGATATTTTTTTATTTAATATAATAGAACTCACTTGATTTCCAAATGTAATTATTACTTTAGGTTTTATTATATCTATTTCTTCTAGTAATAAATCTAAATATTGCTTTAGTACATCATCATTTAAAGGTCTAGCATCTACTTGTGTACATTTTCCTAAATTAGTAATGAAGATTTTATTATCTTCTATTTCATTATACACATAGTCACAAAAATCATAATCCCAATCTTTAGGTTTCTTTTCTAAAATTTTAATATATGTATCATCACTTAATAAATCAACTTTATTAAATAATTTCCAAATGTTTTTTGTTCCAAGCCAAGGTGATTTTCTACCTTTCCAAGATTTATCACTTGCTATATTTCTACCAGTTGGATTCATAAACACAAAACAAATATCTGGATTATCTTCACATCCCCCATTATAGATTGAGTCTAATTCTTTTGCACCATATTTTTTTTGCAATCTATCATATTCTTCTTTTAAATCTTCTATTTTTCTAACTTTGTTTTTTCCTTTTATTATATTCATATTTAAAACTCCACTTATTTTATTAAATTACGAAAATTAAAATTTTTAAAAAATGTTGATTTTCCAATACTTTCTGAAAGTGTTTAGATAATTCGTACTATACCATGAAAAACTGGCTTTTGCAAAACCTTTTTCTGTATTATTCTCTTTATTTTTTTTATTTTCTGCTCTCATTTTCCTTTTTTGATACATATCCATTTAGCTCACTTCCTTTTTTATTCTAATTTTTTTACCGTAATATTCGACATTTTATTCAAACATTTAATTGCTTTATCATATTCCTCATCTTGCTCTTTTTCATACTCTTGTTATATTTAGTTATCAAATATTTTTTAGTCTACATTGTTCTATAATTATTTTTATCAGCTCTATCATCTAGTTTTCTATCAAATTGTTCATTTTGATAAAACCAATCTGTTTTTTCATCTTTTGGATTATTTTTTCTGTTTTTATCTAATAATAAGTCTATCAATACTGTCAATGGTATTATTATACCTAACATAGAAAAAATTAATTGTGTATTTTGTGCTAAAGTTAAAGTTTCATTGTTTGCCATAATATTTAATTTCATTGTTATATCTCCACCAAAATATATTGCATGTAACGTAAGATATAATAAAGCACCTACTAATTTCCTTTTTGTTACTAAAACTATACATAGCAAAGTTGCAAATAAAATCACAATTTCAAAAGTTTCATTCATAGGTACCATTCCCATAAAATCTTTACCTATCTGTGACATTATTGTAACTGCTATTCTTACTACCCAAAATATTATCATAAACATTACTAATAAATATGTTGAAAGTTTTTTCATTTTAATATCATTCCCTTCTAATTTATTTATATCATAGTAAGTTCAAAGAACATTCCTATAATATAAAAATAGAGACGAATTTTATCCGCCCCTTCTCCACTATTATTTTAATTAATCTACAAAATCAAAGTCATCTTTAAATTTTTCTTTGAATATTTCAAATACTTTATTTAATGTATCTTCATCATCTACACTTACATATGATTCTTCTTCTGATTCTTCATCATCATTATCTTCTACTTTTAATATTACTACTTCTCCTTCATCTTCTTCTCCTTCTTCTGTTACTGGTAATAATACTACATATTCTTCATCATCTAGTTCTACTAAATCTAAAAATTCAAATTTTACTTCGTTCCCATCTTCATCATTTAATATTACTATATTATCTAATTCTTCTCCTTCAAAATTTTCATCCATTATTAAAATTTCTCCTTTCATTTTTTATATTTTATACTTTTAAAATATTATAAATATAATATCTTATTTTTTTAAATTTTGCAACTTTTTTTGTAAAAAACTATAATTTTAAATATTTTTCAATTTATTAATATATGTTTCTAAAATATATACTGCAGATATAGTATCTACAATATCACGTTTTTTATTCTTGTTTACTTCTAAAAAATTCATAGTTTTATGTGCTGCAACAGTTGTTAATCTTTCATCAATTGTTTCGATTTTAATTTTATTATACTTACATTTTAATTTGTGAATAAATTGTTCTGTAATTTCTGCTCTAACAGTTTTTTCTCCTTTCAAATTTAAAGGCATTCCCACAACTATTGTATCTATTTCGTATTCTGATAATATTTCATCTAATCTTCTTAATATAACTTTATCTGAAGCTTTTCTTTGTATTGTTTCTAAACCTTGTGCAGTTATATTTAATGGATCTGTTAGTGCTACTCCAACTCTTGCTTCTCCATAATCAATTCCTAATTTTCTCATTTTTAATCCTCTAAATCTAACCCAATATAGCTTCTTACCATTTTTTCTAATAATTCATCTCTTTCTATTGTTCTTATTTTATTTCTTGCATCATTGTAGCTTGTTATATATGTCGGGTCACCTGATAATATATATCCTACAATTTGATTTATTGGATTATATCCTTTTTCAGTTAAAGCTTCATATACCTCTTTTAATATTTCTTTTGCTCTTGTATTTTCTTCTCTTTCAACTTGAAAGTTCATTGTTTTATCAAAGTCCATTACACATACCTCCTTTATATATTTGTAATATCACTCTCATCTATGTCACAATTATCTAAATATTCTTCTTGTTTTTTCAATATTTCTTCCAAACCTGTACCTTTATAATATGTAGATATTGTAAAGTTTAGTCTTGGGAAAACATATATTTCTTCATCTTCTTTGTCTTCAATTTTTGTATTTTCTATTTTCTCTTTTAAGTCATTTACATATTCTGCAACACCATTTATTTCAACACCTGAAAATGCAATAACAAATTTTGGACCCATATATCTTACAAATATATATTGGTCTGATATATTATTTTTTATGTAATCACTAATTTTTTCTATTACTTCATTTCCTAGCTCCCTAGAACATTTATGATTTATCTCTTCTAAATTAGTTATTTTAAACATACATATTGTTGATGTTGTAAACTGGTCAATAATTTTTCTTCCTTCCCCATATAAATATTCTTCTGAATATAATCCTGAGAATAAGTCTGTTCTTACTATTGATTCAATAATCTTTTGATGTTCTACAGTTTTTAATACAGATACTATATTGTCTTTTATTACCTCTAAAACAGTTGTATCAACATTGTCAAAATCATGTGGTGTTCCACTTTCTATTATCCAATATCCAATATACACATTATCAATATATAATGGGAAAAATATTGCTGATTTTGCCCTTCCAAATTCCATTTGTTGATATGGTAATCTTTCTTGGTCATTATTAACAGTAACATATTTAGGGGTCGCCTGTGCTATACTATCTTTAAACATGTCCACATCTTGAAGAGATTTTAATGCCTCCCAATGTCTTTCATCTACATTTGATGCCTTTATCTCGTATTCTGCTCCATTAAAAACTACAATTGTCGAATATTTTATTTCATATTTTTCTATTAATATATTATTTATTTTTTTTATTTTATCATCAACATTAGATGTTTCTCCTATTGTACTCATAAAATCTTGCACTACTGATAAATTGTTTATTTTTTGATTGATGTTTTTATATGTTTGTATTTTTTTGTGTATGTTAAGATTATATAATATTAATCCAACTACTGATACTATTAATATTATTACGATTGCTATTAACACTATTTTCCCCCCTAATGCTTTTATTAATATCTATTTTTCATTTGATTAAGTGTAGAATTCATACTTGCGGTAAATCCATTATTTTCTAATTTTGGTGGAGCATATGTTGACTTTCCTGATACTAATGGATATACCATATTTGATAATTCATTTAATATTTGTACAATATTTTTAGGATACCCTTTAATTGATACTTCACAATTTATTACATTTTCTAAATATTTAGTGTATACTTCTTCATTAAATGGTATTGTTATATATCTTATAGTATTTTTATCAAATAATTCTGTCATAAATGACATTGCTGGGTCATTATAATAAGCCATTCCACCTATTATTGTTTTATCATTAATTCCTCTAACTTTTACTGCTTTATTTAAAATTATCCTTAATTTATTTTCTTTTAAAATATTTTTTGATTTTAGTTCTCTTAAAAATGCTGTTAATGGTTGTATAGTTAATATATCAAAAGTTTGAACTAAATATATTTCTTGTGCTTTTTCAAAATAATCTACTGGTGTATTAAAATCACAATCAATTAATACTAAAGAATATTTGTCTAATAGTGTTTTTAATATCATTCCAGCATTTTCTATTCCTTCTGTTTCATCTGGCAATGATGTATATACAGCTAAATTTTTATTTACTTGTATTCCCTTTGCTGTTCCTTCTAATAAATTATTTATACTATCCATAGCTATTTTTCTTAAATCTTCTTCATTCTTTGTATAAATATAATATGAATTTCTATTTTTAGTTGTATCTAAAATCGCTGTACTTATTCCCATCTTAGATGTTATTTCTGCTATATTATTTACAACAAAAGATGTTCCATTTTTGCTTGTTCCAACAAAACATGCTACTTTTTTATCTGATGTTAATAAATTTGATATATCGACATCTGGATACATTTGATTCATCTTTTCTTTGTTATTGTTATGAATATCTGGTAATACCACATCTTTTTCTTCTTTTTCTTTAAATCCTGGTAATATTGTATTTTCTTCTTCATCTTGAAATCCCGGTAATATTGTATTTTCTTCTTCATCTTGAAATCCCGGTAACATTATATTTTCTTCATCTTGTGTTGGTGGTATTGTTGTATCTTCTTGAAAACCTGGTAATAAAACATCTTCTGATTCTTCATTGTTAAATCCTGGTAAAATTGTTTCATCTTCTTCATCATTTAAACCTGGTAATACCATTTTTTCTTGTTCATCTATTACAGGATTTTTTCTTGGCCTTCCTCTTCCTCTTTTTGGTGTTGTTCCATCAATTGCTTCTTCTGGCACAGGATTTTTTCTTGGCCTTCCTCTTCCTCTTTTTGGTGTTTCTACCAATGGCTCATTTATTTTTTCTGGTTCTTTTATATCTTCTATTTGATTTCTTGTTTCTTCATCAAACATTGGTCCCATTTTTCTAACATCAGTTCTGATTCTTTCTTTTTGTACTGGCTGAATTGGTTTTACCTCATTTTTTACTTTTGCTAATTTTCTATTACTATTCATATTAACAGAAGACGGTATAACAACTGGTTTTGAAAGAATTTTTTCATTATTATTTGTTCCTAAAAGTTTTTCACTTGTTCCTGATTTACTTTCTTTCTTTGTATTTTGAGCTCTTAAGTTATCTGAAATCTTACTATTAAAAGATATTACTTGTTGATATTTAGGAGATTGTTCTTCAAGTACTGCTCTTACATTCAAAGGTAAAAACTTACTTATTATTCTTAATTGTACATCATTATATTGTGATGCTATATTATCAAAACTATCAACATATCTTTTTTCATCTTTTCCAAGTCTTTTATAATGTGCTAAAATATTTTGAATTTCAACTTCACTTACATCATTCTCATTTTCAGCTTGATATGATACATCTTCTGAATCAATTTTGTAATAAACTTTTGCTTCCTTTTTTAATCTAGGTTTATTTAATAAATTACATACATTATCCACACTTCTGTCATTTCCAATTAATGCATTGTAAATTCCTATTCCAAATAATTTAACTAGCATCTCTTCAGATTTTTCTCTTCTGTCTGAACATATTAATATTATTGGAATATCATCACCTTTTAAATTTGATGCTTCATCACTTATGCTATCTAATTTATCAAATATAAATTTATCAATTTGATTATATTGCGTATTTGTAAATGCTTCTAATTCCTCACTTATTACTATTCTATCATAATTTTTATCTTTTTGTAATTCTTTTAATATTGCATTAAAGTAATAAACATTTTTATATGAAATTATTTCTTTATATTGTTTTTGATATTTTTTTACAATTGATTCTGATATTTCTTCATTACTTACAGCAAACAAAACTTTCATTCGTTCTATCCATTCCTTTCCATTTTATCCTCTTCCGAATTTAACAAGCATTGCAAATGCTAGAGGTAAAACTTGACATATTACTAATAATGTAACAAATGTTACTATTACTCCTCTTCCCTTTTCTAATGTATCCAATTTTCTTATTCCTATTACATATTGATGTATAGCTCCAATTGCTATTCCTAAAAAACAAAATGGTATACTATATATTCTGACTAGGTTTAGAATATATGCAACTAATCCATATGCCTCTGAACCATATTTTTCCTGATAATCCTGAAGTGACTTGGCTTGATTATCTTTTATTTCTACAAGTTTGCTTTCTGTTTCACTATCTATTGCTTTTTCTACTGCTAATACTTTATTTGTAAAAGTAAATATTCCTATTAGTGATACTAGTATTGTAAATATTGCTATTATTTTTTTCATTATTTTAGCCCCTTTCTTATCTTCTTACAATTGCCTATATTTATTCCTTATTTATACCTTTATATCATACAATAACTTCTTGAAAATATCAAGGAATTTTAGAAAAAAATTACAATTTATAAATTACAATTTATTATATAAATATTTCATATATGTATATACTGCATTTGCCCAATTTTTATCAGTTGCATATTTTGTGTTTACACCTGTTAAAGTTGCCCCATTATAATATGAACCAACAGCCTTTTCTCCTCCAAATATACTTGTCCCACTTGGATTTAAATAGTATTTAACAAGAACTCTTGCAATCAAATCTATGCTTTCTGAATAATTACTAAAATTATACGCTCCATTATATGGATTTGAATCATATGCTCCATATCCAAATAAATTATTTTTTTGTAAAGCAATTTTTGATGTTCCCCATGCACTTTCATGTATTCCAATTGATGAAACAAATACTCCATTTATATTGTATTGTTTTTCTATATAATAAAAATATTCTGCATTGTTTTGAAAAGTTTTATTTACATCTTTTGAATCTGATAATACTTTTTTAAATTGTTCTAGTGTTAATCCACTTGGTTCATTTAATTTCATATTAAAGCTAAGTTTAGATAATAATTGCTGTTTTGTTTTTTCTGCAATTTGTATATCTTTTTGTTCTTCCTTTGAATTTAGATTTATATATGTTGTACATTCAGATTTTATCCAACCAGTCATATTTTTATATGATATTTTATACCAATTTGAAATTATTTCTAATATTTTAATTTCATCATTATGTTTTAATGTTGTTATTTTTCTACTTTCTTCTGTTGGTTCAGAGTAAAGTGCAAGCATGTCTGATGTTACATAAATTGTATCTCCTTTTTTTACTTTATAATTACTTGTGTAATTTGCTCCTCCTATCTCAACTATTTTATTTGCAGCACCTTTTATTACTTCTATTCCAATTTGCTCTTCTGATATTAAATTTCCGTTTTTATCATATATTGATTTTATTGCTATTTCTTGTTTTCCTTGTCTTCCTTCTTGTATAACATATGCTATTCCTTTTGGAATATCTTTATTTGTTTTGTATTGTGTTAAATATTCAAGTACTTCCTCTTTTTTTGTTATTTGCTCAAATTGTCCATTATTAGTATTTTTATTAATTATTTCTTCTATATCAATTTCATTTGCATTACTGATTTTCGTTTCTTTTTCTGGTTCTATAACTGTTTCTTTGGCATATGATTTGTTTAATGGAAAATACATATTGTAAAATATTATAGAATATAATACTATAAAAAATCCAAAAGATATATATATTATACTTTTTAGTGTTATTTTCACTTTATTTTCTTTCGTTTTCATCTCATCACCTATATATATTTTAATATTTATAAGGTTTTTTGTCAATTGCAATATAAAAAGACATTAAGTTATTTAGTCCTTAATGTCTTTGTTAATTTTATTTTCATACTCTTCTATTTTTTCTTCTTTAATTTCTGCATTTTCTTGTTTTTCTTTTGCTCGCCTTGCCTTTTCCAAAAGTCAATTTTCTGTTAGGTTTTCAATTAAAATTTATCTTAAAATTAATAATGCTATAATTGTTACTATTTTAATATCCGAAAAACTTTATTTCCCAATATGCAGTATATGACGCACCAGTAATTGTCTTGATAATATAGTAATTATATTTTTCATCATATGAATTCGTTACTTCATATGTATCCTTTTGTTTCGAACAAATATATGATTGTATATCTATCCAGTTTCTTCCATCATTTGATGCTTGTAAAACAATATTTTTAGACTGATAATAGCAACTAAGATAAAATCTTTGCACATATACCTTTTCATTGAATTTTGCACCACAATAATCTGGAGGACCACCTGTGGCATGCCAATAATTATACTCTGTCTCTGAACCATCAAATGCCTTTTTAGGTGGATATCCTGACCATACTGTTCCAGCTACATAATCATCTGGAATTAATTCTATTGGTTCATTTGATGTATGTTCATTATCCAATATATTTTTTGATTTTTTTATATTCCCATTTTCATCTATTGCTTGTATGTATATTCCTGAATAAGAAGTATTGTGTTCTAAGTTTTCTATATTATATGGTAATGTAGTTGTTGTATCTATCGCTTTTCCATCTAAAAAAATCACATATCCTATTATTTTACTTCCGTTTTTTGTTGTTATTTCAGTTTTAGCATTCACTGTTAAAGATTTCGATTTTCTAAATGAAATTTCAATTTCAAAATCATTTATTATTTGTGAATTAAAATTTTTATCCGCATTGTTCTGACTTCCAGATCCAGAATTACTTTCTCCTGTTGTTCCAGATATCTTATTTAAATTCTCAATATTGTACTCTGAATCTACTAAAAAATAATATGACTTATTATTTTTAGTCATTGTTATTATTTTTCCTGCATTACTAACTTTGGTATTATACCCATCTATTGTAAGGCCATCTAAATTATTTAATTCTTTTTTTCCATTATTATCTGCTATTATACTCATTAATTTTGTATTTAATGTTTCCTGAGCAGATTGAATTTCATGTTCTTCTTTTGCTTTTTTGGTTTTTTCCAAAAGTCCATTTCCTGTTAAATTTGCAATTGAAATTCCTGCTAAAATTAATAATACTATAATTGTTACTATTAATGCAACTAATGTAATTCCTACCTCATTTTTTAGACTTGCATCTTTTACTTTCAAATTATTTAAACTACCTGTGTGTGTGTGTGTGTGTGTGTGTACTCTCCCAATGATTTTAAGCTTTTGTTCATTTTTCTTTTCCCCTTTCACTACGCTACGCTTCGTTCATCGCCATCCAAAATTTCTCTGAAATTTTGTCTGTCAAATCTTTGAATTGCTTCGTTCATCGCCATATAAAATTTTTATTTTTTACTAGAACTATTATATATAATTTATTAAAACTTTACAATACCCTTAATACATTTGTAATATAATCGTAATATTATCGTAATATTAATTGTTACAATCCAACAAGAAAATATACTAATCCGTTTTAAATGTTGAGAACAAATGTGAAGTATTATAAGAAATTCAGAGAATTTCCCTATAATATAAAAACTCGACAGTTTTCGACAAAAAAATGAGACATTTTTAAACCGTCCCAAATGTCTCATTAATAACCGCAGATAAATATTTCATGCTATTTAAGCACTGTTCTAAAGTATTCCCAGTTGCTCCAACTTCTATAATATTCGCATATTTTCCTGTATGCTGGTTATACCTAGATTTTGTTAGCATAATAGGCTTAAATAATCCTGGATACATTTCTTCTGCTTTTTGTTGAATCTTTATAGCAAATTTTAAGTTTTGGTTCCAATTAGGATGCCATAACCCTCCATCATTTGTTCCTATTACAAACATTATTTGTGCAACATAATCATCTCCTATTTTTACTGTTGGTGCATAATCTGGTCTTGCTCCTATTGCATCTCTATGCAAATCTATTATTATGTCAGATGGATCTGTTTTTAACATATTTTCTACCGTTTGTAATGAACGTGTATATGATCCATTATATGCAGGATAATCATGATATGATGTATTATGTGTTACATTTAAATTATACTGTTTTAAATATGTTTCAAGTTCTGTTCCTACTCTTGTTACAGTATAATTTAAATCTGTTGACCTATAATTTCCTGTTGGTGTATATGGATATTTTTCACTTGATGTATAACTTTCACAACTGTGTGTATGAAATATTAATATATTTTTATTGTCAATCTTTATATCCGGTTTTAGCATATCTTCTGTTAATGTATATGATGTTTGGTTTTTTATTTTTACATTTTCATATTGAGTATTAAAGCTTTCAGATATTGGATTTTGTGTTACTACTTCTGTTTCTGTTTTTGAAGTATTTGCTAAGATAATTTTTTCTTCTACTTCTGTGTTTTTTTCCTTTTCAAAGTTTTCTGAATTTTCATCTTTATTTTCTGATTTATTATTATTTTCTTCTATTTTTTCTATTCCTTTTATACTTCCTATTTCTGTTTTTAAAAATTCTTCCAAAAAACTGTTTTCTGATATTTTTTCAGTTTCATTTTCTTTTTCAATTTCATTATATTCTTTATTTATATTTGACATTGTTGGAATAGTTTTATCTAAACAACTTGTTAAACTTCCAAATTGAAATGCTTCTATTTTAGATTGTTTGTTTTTTTCTTTAATTTTTACAGATGAAAAATACCTTGAAGCTATTACAATAACTGTAATTGTTATTATAATTTCTACAAGATATTTTATTATATCTTTCATTTTTAATACTGCTACATTAAACATATATACATTCTCCTTGTCCTAAGTTTACTATATATATGTATATTCATTTAATATTAAAAATATACTATTTAAAAGTTATTCATTTCCATTATCTTCTACTTCAACAAATTCTGTATTTTCAGCTTTATTTTCAGTAGTTTTATTATTATTTTCTTCTATGGCATTTTCTTCTTCCGTATTATTATTGTTATTATCATTATTATTACTACTATTATTATTTGTATTTTTTGTTGGTTTTACTCCTTGTTGATCTAAAAAGTCTGTAACACTAACTTCTAAATTATTATTATAATTCATATAATAATATTTTTTTCCAGAATTTATTGTCATATAAACATCATCTAATACTGGATAACATAATTCATTTCCTTTTTGTCCTATTAGTGTATATTTTTTATTCTTACATGCAACCATTACATTGTAATCAGGTATCATAAGTAAATCAATTGCATCTTTATTGTTTGATGCTATATATCCAAAACTGTCATATTCAAATTCAAGTACTGTTTTTCCATTTTTGTCAAATGCTCCCCACATTTTATCTTTTCTAGCTGGAATCATTCCATTATCTAATAAATATTTGTTTTTTATATCATTTTTTTCAAATTTACTACTATCAATTCCTATTTGATCATATTCAATATAAATTTTGATATTTCCTTTTGAATCTATTACTCCATATTTATTGTCTCTTTTTGCAAGATATAATCCTGTATCTTTATCTATTAAATCTAAACTATCATATAGAATTTGTACTTTTGTTTCTCTTTTTGCTGATATAATTCCTACTTTATTATTGCTTTTTACTAAAAAATCTCCAGAGTTTGGTAAATATTCAATGTAATCATATTTAGGTTCTATTATTGTATTTCCTTTTACATCAATTACAGCATAGGCTTTATCTTGGTTTTTTGTTACAACTAACATATTATTAAGTACTGTTTTCTTATTTACAAATTCTTCACTAATAGATTCATACCCATAATCCAAAACTTTTGTTGTATATGTATCTATTAAAAATGGCATTGTATATATGTATGCTCTTTTTTTATCTGAATCATATGTAAATGATACATTAAATGCTTCTTCTATTGCATCTGTTGTTGCATATAATTTTCCATTTATTGCTTTTACTGGTTTACTTGCATAAAAATAATCATAATTTGATTCGTTATTAGATATTGATAATTTGTATATTTTATTTGAATTTAAAGCAAAGTTTGCTATTTCATCTTCACATTGTATATAACATTTGCTTGCTTCTTCTGATTTGTCCGTATATTCTCCACTATAGCTTTCATAACCTAAATATGTTGCTATTTCTCTTATTGGAAAATATATTTTTCCATCTGGTTCAATTACCATCATTTCTTTTACTTTTTCATTTGTAGCCCCATTTATATAAAGTTTTAATGTACTATCTTGTATATATACTATGGCACCAAATATTGCAATAATAGCAATTACTAGTATTACCATCATTATAAGTATTATCTTTGCCATTTTTTTAGAATTATCTATTTTTTTTGGCTCAAAACTTTCATCAATTAAATTCATTTGTAATCCCCCTAACATTTTATAAATTATGTATATTTTGTCATAAAAACTATTTAATATAACCATATTTTTTATAAAATTCATTTTTGAATGTTAATAAATTATCATTCTCTATTTCTATTCTAACTCTTTCCATCAATTTAGTCAAGAATCTTAAATTATGAATTGATAATAATCTTACTCCTAAAATTTCATTTGCTTTTATAAGATGTCTAATATATGCTCTTGTATAATTTTTGCATGTATAACAATCACATTCTGGATCTAATGGTCCCCAATCTCTTTCATATGTTGCATTTCTTGCAACAACTTTTCCATGTGATGTTAATGCTGTTCCATTTCTTGCAATTCTTGTTGGTAATACACAATCACACATATCAATTCCAGCAATAGCTGCCTCTATTAAATAATCTGGCGTTCCAACTCCCATTAAATATCTAGGTTTGTTCTTAGGCATTTTTGGTGCTGTATAACGTAATATATCCAAAAATTCTTCTTTGGGCTCTCCAACACTTATTCCCCCTATTGCATATCCTGGTAAATCTAATTGTACTAAATCCTCTAAACTTTGGTCCCTTAAATCTTTATAAAATCCACCTTGAATAATTCCAAATAAAGATTGTTTATCTGTTGTTATATGAGCATCTTTACATCTTTTTGCCCATCTTGTGGTTCTCTCCATTGATTTTTTTGTGTATTCATATGTTGATGGATATGGACAACATTCATCAAATGCCATTATAATATCAGCACCTAAATCTTCCTCTGTTTTCATTACAGATTCAGGTGTAAAAAAATGTTTACTTCCATCTAAATGTGATTTAAATTCAACACCTTCTTCAGATATAGTTCTTAAATCACCTAAACTAAAAACTTGAAATCCTCCACTATCTGTTAAAATTGGCCTATCCCAATTCATAAATTTGTGAAGTCCTCCCGCTTCTTTTACAATATCTTGTCCAGGTCTTAGATATAAATGATATGTATTTGACAATATTATTTGTGCTTTTACTTCTTCTTTTAATTCTTCAGGAGTCATTGATTTTACTGTAGCTTGTGTTCCTACTGGCATAAATATCGGTGTTTGTATATCACCATGTGGAGTGTGTATTACTCCTCTTCTTGCTCCTGTTTGTTTACATTCGTGTAATAATTCATACGTTACTGCGTGTTTCATTTTTTCCTCCTAGAATAAAGATTACCAAAGGGATTAAGGAGCTACCACCCGAAAGGGATTAAGGGGCCACCACTCGAAAGGGATTAAGGGGCCACCACATAAAATCCCTTATAGTATTTGTTTTTATATTTCATTTATTTTTAATATTTTTTATAAGGGATTTTATGTGGTGGCCCCTTAATCCCTTTCGAGTGGTGGCCCCTTAATCCCTTTCGAGTGGTGGCCCCTTAATCCCTTTCGAGTGGTAGCCCCTTAATCCCCCTCTTAATCACTATTATTTTATAAACATTGCATCTCCAAAACTAAAAAATCTATATTTTTCTTTTACAGCTTCTTCATATGCACCCATTATATAATCTTTTCCGGCTAATGCTGATACTAGCATCAACAATGTAGATTGTGGCAAATGAAAATTTGTAATTAATCCATCTATACATTTAAATTTGTAACCTGGATAAATAAATATTTGTGTATCACTTTCTATTGGCTCTACAAATCCTGTATCTTCATCTGCAATACTTTCTAAGACTCTACAAGATGTCGTTCCTATTGCAATTACTCTTTTTCCTGCTTTCTTCGTTTGATTAATTTTATCACAATCTTCCTTTTTAATATAAAAATGTTCTGAATGCATTTCATGTGCTTCTACTGTATCTTCCTTCACAGGTCTAAAAGTTCCTATACCAACATGCAAAGTCACATTAGCAATCTTTATACCTTTTTCTTCTATTTTTTTCAATAATTCTGGTGTAAAGTGTAGACCAGCCGTTGGTGCAGCTGCTGACCCATTATATTTAGCATATACTGTTTGATATCTGTCCCTATCTTTTAATTCTTCATGTATATATGGTGGCAATGGCATTAAACCAATTTGATCTAAAATTTCATTAAATATTCCCTTATAATAAAATCTAACTTTTCTTGTTCCGCCTGGCATTGTATCTAATATTTCTGCCTTTAATAAACCATCTCCGAATATTACATTTGTTCCTACATGTAACTTATTTCCTGGTCTTACTATACTTTCCCAAATATCTCCTTCAATATTATTTAATAACAAAAATTCAACATTAGCTCCTGTTTCCTTTTTTCCATAAATTCTTGCAGGAATTACCTTTGTATTATTTCTAACTAAACAATCTCCTGGTTCTAAATAATCTATAATATCTTTAAAACTTTTATGTTCTATTGTTTTTTTTTCTCTATTTAGTACCATTAATCTTGATTCATCCCTTTTTTCTAATGGTACCTGTGCTATTAATTCTTCTGGTAAATTATAATTAAAATCTGAAACTTTCATTTTTACTCCATTCTTTAATCTTTAAATTGAAGATATATTATTTATCATACTGTTACATTGCTTAATTGAGTAAGATTTTTAACATTGTTTACAACATTTTTAAACAATTGTCTAATTTCTTCTATTATATTTTGTGGTTCATGAAATTCATCTATTTTATAAGAATATTTAAAATCAGAATTTTTGGCTGGTTTTAAAGTATATACTTCTTTTGGAAGTCCTATATATCCATTTGAAGATTTAATATTTTTATTCATATAATCTTTATACCAATCTTTCAAACCTGTCAAGTTTTGATTTCTATATCCATATTTTGAATAATCATGTAATGCTGGTATTTCATACCCATATTCCTCTGAAGTTCTTTCTAATGAATGTAAAAATTCATGTAGAAATACTTCTTCTGGAAATGTATTTATTCTCTCACTGTATCTATATATATAACTCTTAGATGAATTTGGTAATCTTATGTTTGAATAACCTATTCCATAATAATCCATTGACCCGAAGTCCTATCCAGTCATTTATTTGTATTTCATCTTTATACTGTTCATTTCCCAATCTTATTATAACAAATATATGATCATAATCATTTTGATTTATTACTTCTTTTATACTATTTTCAATATCCTCTGCTGCTACAAAATATCCAAATTCTTCATCATATGTTAATTTACTAATTGGTTCTTTTACTATATACGAATCGCAATTTGCTGTCATTTTATTTTGTGACAACTCACTTACTGTTGTCTTAAATCTTTTTATTGTATCTTTAATATCTGATATATCATTATCTGTAACAGATATTTTTACTTCTTTTCCATTTACAATCACATCTGTATTTTCAAATATAAAACATGCAAAATTCCAATTTTTCCCTTCACTTAATGTTCCTTCTTCAAATGTAAAATCAGAAAACCAAGCTGTACCTGTACATTTTCCTAAATATCCACCTAATCTAAATCCAATATCTACCTCTTCTCTATCTTTTGAATTAAATATCATCTCAATCTTTTTCCAATCTTGAGTTCCAGTTATTGCCACTGATTTTTCCGTAGTGCCAACTACTGATATTTGTGCCCCTACTCCCGAAACATCATCTTGTGCAACAACATTATCTGTTTTTACCATACATGTTACTTTATATGGCATATTCTTTTTAACTTTTACTTTTTTATAAAAAGTAGCATCATTTGCTGTATTCGATATTATCTTGTAGCTATTTACTTTAGAATATTTTATTTTTGAATCTCTTTTAAATTCAGATGTATGTAATTCCATCTCACTTCTTATAAAATCATTAAAATTATTAGTTTTGTAAAAATTAAAGGCTACTATTAGTATAGCTATAATTATTATCCAAGATATGATGTTTACTATTTTTTTCATACTTTTTCTCCCGTGAGACAGTTGGGACGGTCCAATTTTGTCTCATATTTTTGTTGTTTTTTGTCGATTTGCAATCTATTTATATTATACATTAATTGTCGATGTTTAGCAAGAATTTTCATAGTATTACAAAATAAAATTTGTTACTGTTCGAGAAGAAAATATATTAATCTGTTTTAAATGTTGATATATTAATATTTTGCAGTAAAAGACCAATAGGTAGACCCCAGCTATGCTTTTTACAAAAAATATTAATATATCAACATTTATAGCTTATATCTTACTAAACTATAACAAAAATTTCAAAACCACCAATAGCAATAAAGCTTTGGTTTTCAATTTAGATATTCAAGCAAAAGAAGCTAGATTATTATTTAATCTACCTCCTTATGTTTTTTATTCTTCAACTTCTTCCTTATCATCTTTATCATCTGACAAAATCGCAGTTAAATTTATTCTACCTTGTTCATCAATATCAAGAACTTTAACAGTAACTTTATCTCCAACTTTAAGAACATCTTCTACTTTCTTAATTCTTTCTTTAGAAATTTTAGAAATATGAAGCAATCCTTCTTTTCCATTGATTCCCAAATCCACAAAAGCTCCAAACGTTGTTGTTCTTGTAACTTCACCGTAATAGATTTCTCCTACTTCAACTTCTCTTACTATGTCCTCTATCATTTCTAAAGCTTGATTTGCTTTTTCTGAATTCTCAGAATAAATAAATACTAGTCCATCATCTTTAATGTCGATTTTAACACCTGTTGCATCTATTATTTTGTTTATTGTTTCTCCACCTTTTCCGATAACATCTTTTATTTTTTCCACTTTGATTTTTGTATTTACTATTTTAGGTGCGTATTTTGAAATTTCTTTTCTAGGTTCTGCTATTACGGGATCCATTATATCTTCTAATATATGTTTTCTAGCAGCTCTTGTTCTTTCAAAAGCTTCTTTTATTATATCATATGATAATCCATCAACCTTTATATCAACTTGTATAGCTGTTATGCCTTTTTCTGTTCCACCAACTTTAAAATCCATATCTCCAAAGAAATCTTCTATTCCTTGAATATCAGTTAACATTACATAATCATTTTCATTATCTGGATTTGTTACAAGTCCTGTTGAAATACCTGCAACCGGTCTTTTGATTGGAACACCTGCTGCCATTAAGCTTAATGTACTTCCACATATACTTGCTTGTGATGTTGAACCATTTGAAGATAATACTTCTGATACAACTCTTATTGCATATGGAAATTCTTCAATTGATGGTAATACTGGAACTAATGCTTTCTCTGCTAATGCTCCATGTCCTATTTCTCTTCTTCCTGGTCCTCTTGATGGTCTTGCCTCACCCACACTATAGCTTGGAAAATTATATTGATGCATATATCTTTTTGAATTTTGAGTATCAATTCCATCTAATTCTTGTTCTTCTGATTCCATTCCTAAAGTTGTGACTGATAATACTTGAGTTTGTCCTCTTGTAAACATTGCACTTCCATGTACTCTTGGTAATAAGTCTATTTCACATGATAATGGTCTTATCTCATCTATTGCTCTTCCATCAACTCTTTTATGTTCAAAGAAAATCATATTTCTTACACATTTTTTCTCTAATTTATAAATAGCTTCTCCAATATCTGATTTATGTTCTTCTGCTGCTTCTTCTCCAAATTTTTCAGTATAAGCTGTTACTATTTTGTCAGAAACTTCAGCTACATTATTATCTCTCGTTTCTTTATCAGCTTCTTGAAGTGCTTGTTTCACATCTTCTTCAAAGTTTGACTCAATAAATTCATATACATCATGATCAACTTCAAATGATTTATATTCAAATTTTGGTTTTCCGATTTCTTCTTTCATTTTTTCAATGAATTTACATATTTTCTTGATTTCAATATGTCCAGCTTTTATTGCATCTAACATAACATCATCTGAAACTTCATTTGCTCCAGCTTCAATCATTGCAATTTTTCCTTCAGTTCCTGCAACTGTTAATGTTAAATCAGATACTTTTCTTTGCTCTTCTGTTGGATTTATTATTATTTTACCATCAATTAAACCTACATTCACAGCAGCTGTTGGTCCACCAAATGGTATATCAGAAATTGATAATGCTGCTGAAGCTCCTATCATTGCCGCTACTTCTGGTGAATTATCTTGATCAACTGAAAGAACTGTACACACAACAACTACATCATTTCTAAAATCTTTTGGAAATAATGGTCTTAATGGTCTATCTATGGCTCTTGATGTTAAGATTGCTTTATCACTTGGTTTTCCTTCCCTTTTTTGATATGAACCTGGTATTTTTCCTACTGCATATAATTTTTCTTCATAATCTACTGATAATGGAAAAAAGTCGATTCCATCTTTTGGTTCTTTTGATGCTGTAACATTTACCATTACAACTGTATCTCCATATCTAACTAACACACTTCCATTAGCTAATCCGGCCATTTTCCCTGTTTCAATTACAAGTTTTCTTCCTGCTAATTCTGTTTCATAAGTTTTAAACATACTATTTTCCTTCTTTCCTTTTTCATCTCTTTTGCACCATTTTTTAATAAAATCAAACATATTTATCCTCCTTTAGGAATTGAAAGGGATTAAGGGGCCACCACATAAAATCCCTTATAGTATTTATTTTTATATTTCATTTATTTTTAATATTTTTTATAAGGGATTTTATGTGGTGGCCCCTTAATCCCTCTCAATTCCTCAATCCATAGTTTAAGCCAAATTTAGATTGTAACCTCTATAATATTTTAGTTTTTCCTAAAACATTATACAAGCTACTTACCTAAATTTCTGGCTTTATAAAATGATATTAGTTAAAAATCTCACAAAAAGCCTATGTCAAATCTTTTGTTTGCATAGGCTTCTTTATGAAATTATTTTCTTAATCCTAATTTTTCAACAATATCTCTATATCTTTGAACATCTTTTTTTGCTAAATAGTTTAATAAATTTCTTCTTTTACCAACCATTTTTAATAATCCTCTTCTTGAGTGATTATCTTTAACATGTACCTTTAAATGTTCTGTTAGTTCATTAATTCTTTCTGTTAAAAGAGCTACTTGTACTTCTGGTGAACCAGTATCTTTTTCTTCTCTTTTATAAGTATTAATGATTTCTTGTTTTCTTTCCTTTGTCATGTTTTACACCTCCTATATTTTATTTATCCTTTAACTGAGCTTTTAGTTTTGGTGCTTTACTTGAAAGCTAAGTAAAAGGCTTTGCTTAAATAGTATACTATATTTTTCCATAATTATCAATAGTTTTTAGTAAATTTTTGTAATATAATTACCCCCATAGTACAAAATGTACTTGGGGGCTTTTTTATTTACAATCATTCATATAAAATTTCTTTTCTGCTAATTTATCTTGAACTCCACGAAGTGCTTCTCCAAATCTTTGGAAATGAACCACTTCTCTTTCCCTTAAATATCTTAATGGGTCTATAACATCAGGATTATCTCTACACAAATCTATTAATTTTTCATAAGTTGCTCTTGCTTTTTGTTCTGCTGCCAAGTCTTCTTGTAAGTTTGCTATTGGGTCACCTTTACAAGCTAAACATGTTGCATTAAATGGTACCCCTGCTGCTGATTGAGGATATACATCAACTCCATGATCTGTATAATATGGTCCTAATCCTGCTTTTTCTATTTCTTCTATTGATGCTCCTTGTGTTAGTTGGTGTACTATTGTTCCAACCATTTCTAAGTGTGCAAGTTCTTCTGTACCACAATGAAGGTACTTTTTAGTTCACTCGGTGAACTTTCGCACTTGTCATAATTGAATATTTATCTAATAATTTCTACACTCTTTCTACTTACAAAATAAATTCCTAATACTAAATATGATAATATCGCTAAACCAAAAGTAACTTTTATAACATTATCATTTTCAGACAAAATTGTGTATGATAGTATTGGTAATATTGCTGTTACTATCCCTTCAATAAATCTTTCAAAAGTAACATACGAGGTCTGTAACTTATCCTTTGAAGCCTCATATATAGCAACATTATCAAATATTTCATAAGCTCCATTTCCAATTCCTAGTAATATATAAATAACTGGTAATATGTATTCTAATATTTCATTTGATGTTATAAATAAACTTAAAAAGGCAAATATAAATATCATACACATTGGTAAAATAACCTTTTTCCAATTTCTATCATTTGCTTTCTTTGCCCAAAACTTACTTGATATTGCTTCTGATAAATTTATTATGATATTTAACAAACTATAATATATATAATTTATGTTTAAATATCTAAGTAAGAAAACATTTAAATACATTATACCAATTCCATTGGCAAATCTATTTATTCCACATGTTATAAAAATCTTTCTAAATTTTTTATCTGTTGCTGGAATTTTTATTGTATCCTTTATGGTTATTTTATCTTCCTTTATAGGTGGCTTATATGTATTAATTCTTATTACTATATCTATAAATGCAATTAAAAATACAATTGCAAATAGCATTATAAAGCCATATAATTCATACCCGTTTTGTGTAAATGTATCAAGTACGATTCCCATAATTAAGCTAAATGCTAAAACCATGGTGTTTTTATACATATTTTTTGTTGCTGCAAACTTGGTTCTATCTTCTTTTTCTAACAAAGACATTCTCCAATTAACAAAAGTTATATATCCCATTTCTCCTGTAATTGCATATATTGAAGCAAATATAAAGAAGAATATAGTTCGTACGCGTATATCACTTGATATAAATGGAATAACCGCAAAACATATAGATGATATTCTATATATTGAATAATTTGCTAAAACAACTTTTTTTGATTGTCCTATTCTTGAAAATAATGGTGCTGCAAATATTTGTATAATATTAGTTATTGTATCTAAAACAGCATAAATGCCAATTGCAAAGTCTGACAAACCTAAATATACTGCAAAAGCTGATATAAATGATGTACTAGCTATTTTATTGTTTGCATTATCTAATACAGAAGAAATTAAGTATTTTTTGTATTCTTTTTTATAATTCATATTTTTCTCCTATTCAATTTATTGTAATTCATGTTAGTTATTCTATCACAAAATTCAATAACTTACAATTAATTTCATCTATTAACTATAATTTTAGAATAAAGGGAAATAAAAGGGAATTAATTTTATAAATTCCCTATCATATAATGTTAGCATAGAAAAATGTAAATTTACTCAAGACAAGCCTGTCTTGGGTATTTTTTTATGCTTTTCTCATAAAATTAAATGAGGCGATTTATATGATATTAGAAGAATACACTTTAGAAAATACAAAAATAAAATTTTATGATGATTATATAGTAGAAAATATTGATACTCAAAAAGAATTTATAGATAAAGTTATAATTAATTTGATAAGCAAATCTCTTTTATTGTAATATGTCCAATTCTCATATATAATGTTTACAATTTAAGAACACATTACAAGGAAAGGAGTAAATGTGCAAAATAGCATATATGCGATATATTTAAGAAAATCAAGAGAAGATTACGAAGCTGAAAAATATGGTGAAGGCGAAACTTTGGCAAGGCATGAAAAAATCTTGACTACATTAGCAGAGAAACAAAACTTAACTATTGGTAAAATTTATAGAGAAGTTGTAAGTGGTGAAACTATTAGTGAAAGAAAAGAAATGCAAAAGCTTTTAAAAGATGTTGAAAATGAAGAATGGGCAGGAGTTTTAGTTGTCGAAGTAGAAAGACTTGCTCGTGGTGATACTGCTGATCAAGGCAGAGTTTCAAAAGCCTTTAAGTATTCTCATACAAAAATTATTACCCCTGTTAAAACTTATGACCCAGATAATGAATTTGATGAAGAATATTTTGAGTTTGGCTTATTTATGTCTAGGAGAGAATATAAAACAATAAATAGACGTTTACAAAGAGGTCGTGAAATTTCTGTTTCTGAGGGTAAATTTGTTGGCAACATTGCTCCTTTTGGATATGATAGAGTAAAACTAAAAGATTCAAAAGGCTATACCTTATCAGTAAATCAAGATGAAGCCACCATTGTAAAGGAAATCTTTAGATTATATACATTTGACAATAATACAATAAATTCGGTTGCTAAACAATTAAATAATATGAATTTAAAGCCTAGAATTTCAAATGAATGGACTATTTCTTCTGTTAAAGATATTCTTTCTAATCCAACATATATCGGCAAAATTGTTTGGAATAGAAGGAAACAAAAAAAGAAAACTAAAAACGGACATCTTATAATTAGTAGACCTCGTAATCAAGAATATTTAATATATGATGGATTACATGAGCCTATTATTGATAATAAAACTTGGGATTTAGTACAAGAAAAAAGGAAACAAAATGCTCCTAAAATAAAACATAACAGTATTATCCAAAATCCTCTAGTTGGTTTAGTTTTTTGTGAAAAATGTGGTAAACCCATGCAAAGAAGGCCTTATACAAAAGCTGATAAACCTCCTACTCTTATGTGTTCTAATTCAAAATGTGATAATGTAAGCTCTAAACTTTATATTGTAGAAAAGAAAATAGTTGAATCTTTAAACATATGGCTTGAAAATTATAAAATAAATTATGAAATAAGAGATAATTCAAATACAGAGAATAACAAAGTAATAGAACAATCTATTTTGACTACTAAAAAAGAATTAGAAAAAGAAAATACTAAACTTAATAAAATTTATGACTTCCTAGAAAACGGTATTTATAATAAAGATGAATTTATAAATCGTTCTAAATCTATAAAAGATAATATTAAAAGTTTAGAAAATAAATTAGGAGACTACATTGAACTTTCAAATAAAAATAATGAAATTCAACATCATAAAAAAATGATAATACCTAAATTAGAAAATGTTATGAATTTATATTATATGCTAGAATCTGCTGAAGATAAAAACATTTTGCTAAAAAGTATAATTGCAAAAGTTACATATTTAAAAACTGAAAAAGCTATAAAAAAAAATTCTGACCCAACTAATTTTGAATTACATATATATCCAAAGATACCTCGAACATAAAAGTAAAACCTACGCTCTGTTAAAGCGTAGGAAAGAAATTCTCTTTTTTAATTTTCGACTAAATTTCGGCAAGATGGAGTACTACTGTACCTGTGAAAATATGTTCTTTATTGTTTTCATCGATTACAACAATGAAATCTCTTTCCACAACTTTAAGCTGAACATTTTCAAGTTTAAAATTCCATCCTTTTCCAAATCCATAGATTACATTATACCGTTTTTTACTGTCGATTTCATACATATGGTTTTACCACCTTTCATAATTTTATATTGTAATTATAGCACATTTTACATAAAATCGCAAGTTCAAAACATCACATTTTACAGTCAATAGCTAATTGTAAATATTGTCTTTAGCTATTGACAACATCCAGGTACTCATTCTTCTGTACCTATATCATTTAATATTGCTTTAGCATTTTGGTCTGGCATACCAAATCTTTGAGACAAATATCTAAGAGATGCTGCTAATTCTCCATCGGGTCCACCATACTGAGAAATAATAACTTTTGCTAATCTTGGATCTGAACATTTTATATTAATCGGATACTGCAATGTTTTATTATAAGTCCACATTAGAAATTCCCCCTTTCCCAAGGCCATTTTTCTTCAAGCCATCTCCATTTATTACACGGAAAATTTATAGTTAAAGGACCATATACTTTTTGATATTTATCTTTTAAATCTTTTGCCTCTCTACAATATTTTCTGTGTAGGCAAAGGGCTTTATCATCTTCTGGATGTGTATCTAAATATAATGCAAGTTCATTTATTGCAAAATCGCAGCATCTAATTTGTTGTAACATTTCTTCTTTTTCACAACAGTCTATTGTTCTTCCTTGATTATTCATCATTATATTATTTTCCATACTTTCATTACAATTACAATTTCTATTTTCATCTATTGACATTTGTTGCAGCCCTCCTTTATAATATTTGTTTCTGCTATATACTCTATTTCACGCATAGATTGACATGGAGTATATGGACTGACTAATTCTGGAAATATTGTTCCCATTTTTAGCCCTACACATGGTTTAAATGTTTTATCCATATATTGGATCGGCACATAACTTTGACCTAACATTGGATTTTCTGGAAATACATTATATTCTTCATCAAATCCACATTCACAACAATCCATGTAATTACTTTGAGTAGAACATGAGCAACAACTATCCATATTTGAACAATTTTCTTCTATTATTTCATTTTGCGTATCACATGAATTATTTTCACAATTATTGTTCATGCAATAACACTTTTTATATCTTCCAAACATTTTATTTCCTCCTTTAATTTTATTATATGAGCTTTTTCGACATTTGCTACATAATTAGGAGTTTTTGTTGAATTTTTAATTATTTAACTTATTTTAGTATTTCTTCCCTTTTTTTCTTTAGTATATTCATATCTTTATAAAAATCATCTTCATTCCAATTATAAAAAGTATAATTAATATCATTATTCTTTTTAGCTATTTCTATATCTTCTATTGTAAAATATTTCACTTCTGACACTTCTTCTTTTTGTAATACATAATCTTCTATTTTGTAATTTACAATAAATATAAAATTATATGAGAATCTCTTATTTTTATCATCACTCTTACGAATATCCATTGTTTTTATTTGTTCTTTGGGAATTTCAATTCCTACTTCTTCTTTCACTTCTCTAAATATTGCTTCTTCTACACTTTCTCCACTATCAACTTGTCCCCCAGTTTTTGCCCATACATTAGGCTTTCTTCTTTTTGTTGCAGCCCTTTTTTGTAGAAGTATTTCCCCTTTTTCATTCATTATCCAACATGAAACCGTTCTTCTCCATAAGCCTTTATCATACGCTACCCATCTATCTTCAATTTGTCCTGTTAATTTATTATTTTCATCTACTATATCTATTAATTCCATTTTATATTCCTTTCATTTTTATAATTTTATTTTAATTTATATGTCAAAAAAATTTAGAAAGCAACAAAAGAAGAACTTTTATATTTATAAGTTCTCCTTTTGATAATATATATTTAAATTATATTCTTACAACTCCACCAATTATTTTGCTTTCTGTACTATTTTCTAACATTTTAGATCCACTAGATAATACAACTGTATCTCCTTTTTCTAGTATTTCTTTATCTTGCAATTTTTTAAGACCTAATTCTATTGTTTTGTCTATAGTTTCTTGTTTTTCTACTAAAACTGGTGTTACATTCCATGCTAAAGCTAATTGGTTAAATGTTCTTCTATTATCTGTTACAGCTAATATTGGGCATCCAGCTCCCATTCCTGCTAATCTTCTAGCTGAATCTCCTGAGTTTGTATAACATACAATTGCATCTGCTTTTATATTTTTAGCTATAACACATGCAGAATATGAAATATTTGATTCTAAACCTTCTAATTTGATATTGTCATTTTGTTCAAATCTTTTCCAATAATTAATTGTTGGTTCAACTCTTTTTGCTATTTTATCCATCGTTTGAACACATTCTACTGGATAATCACCTTGTGCACATTCTCCAGATAACATTATAGCACTTGTTCTATCATAAATTGCATTTGCAACATCACTTGCTTCTGCTCTTGTTGGTAATGGTTGGTGTGTCATTGATTCTAACATTTGTGTAGCTGTTATAGCTGGTTTACAAATTTCGTTAGAAACTTTTATTATTTTCTTTTGAATTACAGGTGGTTCTGTAAAATCTGTTTCTGTTGCCATATCTCCTCTAGCTATCATTTGTCCATCAGCTTCATTTAATATATCTTCTAAATTTGATAATCCTTCTACATTTTCTATTTTTGTTATTATTTGGATATCTTTTCCACCATTTTCATCTAATACTTTTCTTACTTGTCTTATATCATCTAAATTTCTTGCAAATGAGATTGCAACAAAATCATAATCATGTTCACATGCTGTTTTTAAGTCTGCTATATCTTTTTCAGCTAAACCTGGTAATCTTATTACTGTTCCAGGTAAATTCATTGTTTTTCTACTTCCTAATCCATTTCCATGAACTACTGTACAAACTATGTCTTTTCCTACAACTTCATCTACTTTTAATTCAATTGCACCATCATCTATTAATATTTTTGTTCCTCTTTCAACATCTTTATATAATTCTTTATATGTTACAGAAACTTTTTCTTCATTTCCTTCAATGTCATCATTTACTAATGTGAATTTTTGTCCATCTTTTAATTCTATTTTCTTATTTTTTCCAGTATATAACATACCTGTTCTTATTTCAGGACCTTTCATATCTAAAAGTAAAGCAACTGGTATATCCATTTCTTTTCTTAATCTACATATATTCTCTGTTTTTTCTGATTGTTCATCCCAACTTCCATGTGAATAGTTAACTCTTGTTACGTTTAATCCAGCATTAAATAATTCTTCTAATTTATTCTCACTTGCTGGTCCTATTGTTCCTACTATTTTTGTTTTTCTTAATTGTTTCATTTTTATTCCTCCCTTATTTCTAAAACCGAATTTTATTATACCATAATTAAATGCCATTTTTCAACATTTTTTGAAAAAATTGTTAAAAATATCAAAATTTATGGTTATTTTAAAATAATAATAGCATTAACCTTAGTTTCTTCTTCATTACATATAGTTATAATATGTTCATCATTTTCAAAAGTATATTTACATTTAACAATATCTCCTAATTTTATTTCTTTCTTATACTGTATTCTAAAATTATCAAAAGGTCTTTTCTCATATACATCTTGTGGCAATGCCTCATATGCTAAATCTAAGTAATATAAATTATGCATATGTCCATTTAAATCAATATCTTTTCTAGCAACCTTATATGTAATTTCATTATTAAAATTTTGTGGTACATTTATTTTATCCAGTTCTCCAATATTAAATACATTTTTGTCTTCTATATTATATTTATTTATCACTTTCTCTTCTATTTTTGCTATTTTGCCTGTATTAATATCAATTAAAACCCACTTCGATGTTCCTATAACACACAAGTTATTTTGTTCATCATATATTTCAAAATCTCTATATGTATATGTTTTCTTTACTTTACCATCTATTGTTCTTGCCCATGTATTAACTTTTAAATTTTGTCCATATTTAGGTCTTTTTAAAACTTGTATTTTCCAATCTAATAAAACCCATGATAATCCTGTTTTTTCTATTTCATTTGGTCCATACCCCGCAATATCAGAATGATGTGTTCCAATGTTTTCTAATATCTCTAATATTCCTATATTTTTTATATAATTTTCTTTTCCAATATCTTTTAGTGGTACTTTAAAATCCTCTTCAAAAATCATTTTATTGCTTACCTTTCTAAAAAGAGAGATTTTATTCTCTCTTTTTAATAACCTGGTTTCTTTAATAATTTAAACATATTCTTTTTATATTCTTCTACACCAGGTTGATTAAATGGATTTACTCCTAAAATTATGCCTGATATGGCACATGCTTTTTCAAAGAAATATATTAACTCTCCAATATTTTCTTCATCTAATTTTTCCATATTAATTACTATATTAGGAACATCTCCTGAAACATGTGCTTTTATTGTCCCTTCCATAGCTTTTTTATTTACATAGTCTAAGGATTTTCCTGCTAGATAATTTAATCCATCTAAATTATCCTCATCTTTGTTAATTGTTATATCAAATTCTGAATTTTCTATTGATATAACTGTTTCAAATAAATTTCTTCTTCCTTCTTGTATATATTGTCCCATTGAATGTAAATCTGTTGTAAAATCAACTCCAGACGGAAAAATTCCTTTTTGTTCTTTTCCTTCACTTTCTCCATACAGTTGTTTCCACCATTCTGTAAAATAATGCATTTTAGGTTCATAATTTACTAATATTTCTGTATTTTTATATAATTTGTATAATATGTTTCTTACTACAGCATATTGATAACATTCATTGTATTTTAAGTTTGAATCATCATATCTTTCTTGGGCATTTTTAGCTCCTTGCATTAATTTTTCTATATCTATTCCTGCTGTTGCGATTGGTAATAGTCCTACCGCTGTCAATACGGAATATCTACCTCCAACATTATCTGGAATGACAAATTTTTCATATCCCTCATTATCTGCTAATGTTTTTAATGCTCCTCTTTCTTTATCGGTTGTTACATATATCCTACTTCTTGCTTCATCAATTCCATATTTATTTTCCAATATTTCTCTAAATATTCTAAATGCAATTGCAGGTTCTGTAGTAGTTCCTGATTTTGAAATTACATTTACTGAAAAATCTTTATCCCCTATGTATTCAATTAGTTCATTAATATAGTTTGGGCTTAAATTGTTTCCTACATATAATATTTGTGGATATTTTCTCTGTTTTTCTGTAAGCATATTATTGAATGTGCTAGTTAATGCTTCAATTACAGCTCTTGCTCCAAGATATGACCCACCTATTCCAATTACTACTAATATATCTGATTCTTTTTTAATTTTTTGTGCTGCTTTTTTTATTCTGATAAATTCTTTTTTGTCATAATTGGTTGGTAATTCTAACCAACCAACAAAATCTTTTTCATCATTTGCTCTTTTGTGAAGTTCTTTATGAATATTTTCTACTTGTTCTTTATATTCCATTATATTTTTTTTATTAATCCCTGCATTTTCTAAATTCAACTTAATATTAGACATATAAATACCTTCTTTCATTTTTTTCATATTATATACAATTTAAAAGCCAAATTCAATACTTTTTTATTTTAATTTCTTTTTTGTAACCATTTTTTTATTTTATCATAATATGTAATATACAAAGGAACGAAAGAAAGCACAAAAAGATGATAGTTTTTTCTGAAAGGGGGCTAGACTATGCCAGAAAACAGAGGATGTGGTGGTTTCGGATTTGGTGATGACTGCTGCTGTATAATTCTTTTAATATTAATAATCTGCTGCTGTTGCGGTGGTGGTAGAGGAGGATGTTGCTAATCCTTCATAGTACAACATATTAAAGGTCCACCCGAAAAGGGATTAAAGGGGATTAAGGGGCCACCACATAAAATCCCTCTTATCAAAGAGGGATTTTATGTGGTGGCCCCTTAATCCCCTTTAATCCCTTTTTTATTTTTTCATATTATCTCCATATCTTTTTATTTTTTGTGTAGTTGTTTTTTCAAACTCTTTATCTCTAATAACAATATTTTTAATATGTTTATAATTAGGAATTTTGTTATTAACATTTGCAACTACATCATTCATAATCTTTTTAATTTCCTCTTTAGTTGGAACAGTCCCCTTCAAATACTCTGTTATAGCCTCTATATTAGGAAAAATTTGAGCATTTACATAAATCTCATTATCATTTTCTTTTTGAACGCCCAATACAAGTGATTCAGAAATCAAAGGACTATCATTTAAATATGCTTCCAATTCTTCCGGATAAATATTTTTTCCATTTTTGGTTACTATAACACTTTTGCATCTACCTGTAATATATAAAAAACCATTTTCATCAATTTTTCCAAGATCCCCAGTATGAAACCATCCATCTTTTAATACTTTTTCTGTTTCTTCAGGCATATTATAATATCCAAGCATTACATTCGGACCTTTTACTATAATCTCCCCTACTCCTTCACTATCTGGATTATCTATTTTATATTCAACATTCGGAATTGGAAGTCCTGCACTATCATTTCTTTTAAAATAATCTGTATTACCAGCTACAAGTGGTGCACATTCTGTTAAACCATATCCTTGTAATGAGTTTAAGCCTAATTTATCAAATGTATCTGCAACTTCAGGATTTACTGCCGCTGCACCTACTATGAATACTCTTAATCTTCCACCCAAAGTATTTTTTACTTTATTTTTTACTATTTGTTTTATAAAAAATGGTAATTTATCAATCACATTTTCATTTTCTTTTAAATTTTCTGTATATTTCTTAGGTAATGATTTTTGTATGTTTTTCATTATTTTTTGATACATCTTTTCTAAAAGTAATGGTACACACAATATTACTGATGGATGATATTCTGTCATATTACTTGTTATATACCTTAAACCATCACAATGGCAAATACTTGCTCCACTATATATTGGTAACAAAAATCCTATTGTGCATTCATATGTATGATGCAATGGTAAAACTGAAAAGAATAAATCACTTCTTTTTACTTTTACTATTCCATATGTTGATAATATATTTGAACATATATTTCTTTGTGATAAACATACTCCTTTTGCATTTCCTGTTGTTCCTGATGTAAATAACAATATTTTCATTTCATCTGGTTCTATTGTAATCTTATCAAATTTTGTATTACCTTTTTCTATTAATTTCTTTCCATCCTCTATTTCTGTCTCAATCGATAAAAATTCTTTTTCTTTGTTCTTACTATCAAAGTCAATAAATATGGTATCTTTATTTTCCACTTTATCAATATTTTGAAGTATTTGTTTTAAATTTTTACTATCCCCTAAAATACATTCTGTATTTGAAACATTCATAAAATTTATTACATCACTTGGGTGCAATTCTTTATCAATTGGAACAACTACACCAACTATTGATGCTGATAAATATGATATTGCCCATTTATATGAGTTTTTTCCTATTACTGCAATTCTTTTATTTAAAAGACCTTTTTCTATTAAGCTTGTCCCTAGTGCTAGTACATCATCTTTTAATTCTTCATATGTTTTATTATAAATATTTCCATCTTTATCCTTTAATTTAAAAGCTGTTCTTGTTTTAAAAATTTCTGCTGACCTATATAACATATCTTTAAAATTTGTAACTTCTTCGCATTTATGATATTTTTTCTTTAATTTTTCTTGTATTGTCATTTTTAACTTCCTTTCTTGTCCCATGGGGACGGTTCTTTTGGGACATTTTTATTATTCATATCTATAAAAATTAAATTTTGTATCTTTCTTTACAGTTATATTTCCATCATATATTGATTTTCCTTCATCTTCATATGGTATTTCCAAATATACTGTTGTTCTAAATTTTTGGTTTTTATTATTTTCTAATTCTATATCAAATGATACTGATACATCTAATGCTGATATTAACACTCCACATCTTTTTAAAAGTTTTCCATTATAAGTTATTGGATTTTCTACATCTGTCATTGTATAGTCATTTTTTATGTTTTGATTTATATAACTTAATGTAATTGGATTTGCACAATTATTATACAATATTGGCTTGCTTAAATCAACTTTTTCTTCAGATGTAACTTCAAATTCCAGTTCTTTATCTATTAAATTTTTTTCTTCCAATTCACTCTTTGCAAAATTTTCTATTGATTTATAATATAAATTTTGCTTTCCTACTGTTGGCTTTTTATCAAATTTTATATTATCTATTTTGGCCTTTTTTAATGTATTTTCTAAATTATTTTCCTCTGAATTGTTATCTATAAATAATGCTATATCTGTAAATGTATATAAATTTTCTATTGTAAAATTTGTTGGTGAACTTGATTTGTTTTTTGAATCACTACTACTAAAAAATATTACTTTTTTTATTGAAAATATTGTTTCTTTATTATTTTCTGAAAATAACATTATACTATTTTCAAAATCTTTCTTTGTTATTATTTCATTATACACTTTTTGAAAAAGAAAAATTAATAATATTATTAAAATCGTTATTATAATAGTATATATTATTTTTTTTATTTTTTCTTTCATAATCTTTTGTTCCTCCTACATATATTTTATTATACAAAATTTTATAAATTCCTTGATATTTTTTCTAAATCTCTAAATTATTATATAAAACATATGTAATTTATTTTATATATATTATTATATTTTAATATTAAAATCAATCATTTTTAAATTTTTTAAAATTTTTAGAAAAATTTTTTTAAAAGCCTTGACATTTTATTCTAAATCTTGTATACTAATTCTTGTCGAAAGGACATGGTCGTTTAGCTCAGCTGGGAGAGCATCTGCCTTACAAGCAGGGGGTCATAGGTTCGAGCCCTATAACGACCACCATTCTTTTACGGCCTGGTAGTTCAGTTGGTTAGAACGCTAGCCTGTCACGCTAGAGGTCGACGGTTCGAGCCCGTTCCAGGTCGCCATTTTTTTATATAAGAGTATAAGGCTCGATAGCTCAGTTGGTAGAGCAGAGGACTGAAAATCCTCGTGTCAGTGGTTCGATTCCACTTCGAGCCACCAA
>CAKPDN010000015.1 GCA_934149005.1 uncultured Clostridia bacterium
ATTGTTATTCCTCTTTCTTTTTCTTGGTCATTTGAGTCCATTACTCTTTCTTGTACTTGTTCATTTTCTCTGAATACATGACTTTGTTTTAATAACGCATCTACTAGTGTCGTTTTTCCATGATCAACGTGTGCTATTATTGCTATGTTTCTTATATTTTTGTTATTCATTTTTATTACCCCTTTTTTATTATTTTACATTCCGTTTCTCTTTTAACTTTAAAATTATACTACTAAATTAAAAGTTTGTCAACGAATTTCGTACTTAAAATTATGTTAACATTTTTAATAGTTATAGTAAAAATTATTAAAATACATAATTTAATATATCTTTCATTTTATTTTCCTTTCAAATTAGTTTAAGGCATATTAATACTTATTGTTCCTAATCTCTTTCCATTTCTCCTAACATACTATAGAACCCTTTGGTTGATTTAATATATTCTTTTAAGTAATTATGTGGTATTGTTTGGTATTGTAATGGTATTTGATATGTTCTCTCATATATTTTCTTACAAAAATTATAATCTTCATCCCTCATTCGAGAAATATTAGTCTTTTTAGAAAAGTCATTTCTTGGATAAATTGCTTCTCCTATATTTATTGTATATTCTTGAATTTTTTTTCCATCATCTTCTAATACATTACTATCTCTCATTGTTATAAAAGTTGGTATAATAGGAACATTATTTTCAGTTGCCCATTTAAATGCTCCATATTTAAATGGTTTTGGTTTTTTATAGTTTAACCACATACTTTGCTCTGGGCAAACTATTATTAAATCTCCTCTTTTTAAAATTTTTTCTACGGCAATTTCAAATTTTTTCATTGTTTCTGCTATCTGACTTAATGGCAATGTGTTATCGTATTTGAAATATAAACCAATCTTTCCTGGAAAATTTGTATAATTTCCCTCTCTTATAACTTTATATATCTTTTTATTAATTCCGATTACTCTTCAATACATCTTCTATAGCAAATGTGTCAAATGGATTAAAATGATTACAAGTAATTATTGCACCTCCCTTTACATCAAATACATTACTAATTTGATTTACTTCATTTATAATTAATTTTTTTCTTTTTATTGCATTTCTTACAAAAGTATCTTTCCAATAATTTGATATTTCGTTTTTATTTCTGTTTTCTGGTTTTTCTTTTAAATAATCTACTTCTTCTGGTTCTAATGGTATATCAGGTGGATCATCATTTATATCAATATAAAATAAACCTAATCTTTCTAATATTTCTATCTTTTTTTGATTATTGTACTCATAAAATCCATGCTCCCTCAAAAAGTGTTTTTGGTCACCTATTTTCATATCAAAAAAGCCCAATTCTTTTAATTTGCTAACTTCTAACATTTATATACATCTCCATATTTTTATATTATTTTTTATTTTGTAAGCTCAATAATATTATTCATAATTTCTTCTGTAACTTTGTCTAAAACCTCTTTATCTTTGCTACCTTTATACTGACTAAAATCAAGTGGCTTACCATATGTAATAGTAACTTTTCTATTGCCCTTTTCTCCCCCTTTTATACCACAAGGTACAACAGGAGCACCGCTTCTTACAGCAAAAAATGCAGCACCATCTTTAACTTTTTCACCTTTTGCTAAACCATTTCTTGTTCCCTCTGGAAACAAAGCTAAACAATCACCGTTTTTTTAAAGTTTGCAAGGATTCTTTTAATGCTTTAACTTCTTTTGAATCTCTTCTTACTAAAATTGCATCAAAAACATATCCCAAATAAGCTAAAAATTTATTTTTAGTTAACTCCTCTTTAGCTAAAAATCTAGTATATCTACCAGTTGTAACTTCCATCAAAGGTGGATCTAAAAAAGTTCTATGATTTCCACAAATAATTACAGGACCATCTTTAGGTATATTATCTTTTCCCACCAATTCAAATCTATATACTATTTTACAATAAATCCAAATAGCACCTTTTACTATTCCTCTTTCAATTTTTTTTAAAAAATTCTTCATTATAATAACTCTTCCTTTCTTAATGTATCATTTTTAGTATATAACTTTTATTCACTTTCTGGAACATAAATATTTTTAACAACTACTTCAAATTCTTCAACATTCATAGCTGTTAATTTTTCAATTTCTTTTTTAGCTTTATTTTTAAATTCATTAATTCCTTCTATTACATTAAAGCCATATACTACAGTAACTTCCATATAAATTTTAGCACCTTCTCCGTAATTATCAACTCTTATTTTTTGGACTTTATATATACCAGATGTTTTAGAGACCAAATATTCCAATATTTGTCTAAATACTGTGTCTGAAATTGTAAAATTTCCTAAATAACTAAAAGTAGGTCTTATTATTGACTTTTCTGATATATATGGCTTATTTCCTCTCCCTTTTGTTTTAAATATCTGAAGTGGGTCTAATAAATATCCCGAAAAATCTTTTTTTATTTCAAATGTTGGAACTGGAATTACATGTTTCCCTTCAGTTTCCCTTATTTTTCTTGCAGTTTGCATTTCTTCTTGTGTTGCAACATCTGAAATATATGTTGTATCAGATATTTCTGGTAATCCCAAATTAGCAGCTATTTTTTGTACCATTCCATCTGAAGTTCCTAATATTAATATGCTTTCTGGTTTATATTTCTTTAATGCTTTCAATATTGGCTGTTTATCTTCTTCTTTATAAAATAATGCCTTTTTTACTGTTTCTATTTTAGTTGGTGCTTTTTTAGCTGATTCTCCTGCTATTACTTGATTATCCATTATTAATAAACCATCATCTATTATAAATTTTACATGTTTTTCACTTGCTACCATTTGTGCTCTATAACTTTTTCCTGTTCCTGATGGTCCTACAAAAGCATAAACTTTTATTTTATTAGAAATTATTTTTGATAAATTTGATAAATTTGGTATTTTATTAGGTATTTTATCTTTTAATAACATTTTTTTCTCCCCTTCAGTTATCTATTCAACTATAATTTTAAACTTTTTATTAATAGTTACTTGTATTTAAATTTGGAAATATAAATACTTTTCCCCCATCTGTAAATTGTCCATTTGGAAAATGTGATTTATCGAAATCATTTTCACCTTTTAAAAAATATTTATATTTTGATGAATAGCTTATAAATCCTGGTCCTTCTAATATAGGATCATCCCAAGTACAATCTACTGCATACCATATTCCATTTAATTGTACATAGTTCCAAGCATGGTTTTCAGTATCTCCTTCTGAATTTGTAGCCTTACCTATTACTATTGTACATGGAATATCCATTGTATCCATTAAATATTTAAATGCTTTTGCATACCCTTCACAAACACATTCTTTATTTATAAGTGCACCATACAAATCATATATATTAGACTTTGAAATTGTTTGATCATATTCTATACTTTCAATCAAATAATCATGTACCATTTTTATATTTTCATATACATTAACTTTTTTGTTTTGAACAAAGTAAGCCTTTATTTTTTCTATTTCTTTAATAGCATAATCTATTTTTTCTTTTGATGAAAATTCATCTGTTAAATAATTATTTTCATTTCCTGAATTTATAAATACTCTATACGTTTTTTTAGTACCTCTTGTTGTAGTTTCTATATTCAAATATAATTTTGAAAATTGTATGTAAAAAATTTCTGGGTTATCATATGTATAACTTTCAATTGCTGTTTGATAATATTCCCCTAATAATTCTTCACCATCATTTTGAGAAAGTAATATTGAAAACTCTGTACCTAAATTTATTTCATATGTTCCTGTTTTCATATTTTCCTTATTTACTTCAAGTGCCTTATAAATTGTTTTTGAATATTCATTTAATTGATTATAAAAATATTTATCTATTTTTGTATTGTAATTTATATTTTCTTCTCTATCTTTTATTGAATCTGATTCTATTTCTATGATTTGTGGTGTTTTTATATCTTCAATTGTATTCTCATTTATTTTATCATTTGAAATTGTTATATTTGATACAAATTCTTGTACTTCAGATACAATATTTGTTTCAGTGATTTCGTTATATACAATTAGTCCTAAAAACACTATTACACCTATCATTAATATCATCATTAATGACATTATAAATGATGTTATTTTTGATTTCATTTTAATCCACTCTCTTTCGTGAATATATATTTTTATTATATCATTTTTTACTGTTAAAAACTAGTATATTTTAATTTTTTTTGCTAATAATAGTTACAGTTAGTAAGATATAAACTCTAATTACTATAAATGTTGATATATTGATATTTTTTGTAAAAAACATAGCTGGGGTCTACCTATAGGTCTTTTACTGCAAAATATTAATATATCAACATTTAAAACAAATTAACATATTTTCTTGCAAACTGTAACCACTAATATTATATATTAGTTACAAGATTTTTTAAAAAAATAAAGGAAAAAAATATGAAAATAAAAAACATTATTAATAATATATTCAAATATAATCCACCTAACAACTATGAATTCACACTTACAGATAATCCTGATACATCTTCTTTACAAGAAGAAGAAAGTAAATCAACTGAAAATAAAAATATTTTTACGAGCATAGATGTTAATTTGGAATATATAAAAACTAAATACAATTTATTAATAAATAGCGATATTATCACTCGTGAATTTATTTTAAATGCTAGAGGAAAACAATATAAAGCACTACTTTTATATATTGATGGTATGGTTGATTCTCATATTTTGAATGATTTTGTTTTAGAACCTTTAATGATGCGTAATAAAAATAATCTTTTTGACGGTGAACAAAATCGAATCATTTCAGAAGCTATCAGTAATAATATAACTGTTAGAAAAGTTAAAAAATTTGATTTAGCAGATTATATTGAAAGTTGCTTAATTCCACAAAATGATATAACCAAAAATAATTCTTTTGAAGACATTTTTTTTGGTGTTAATTCCGGAAATTGTGCACTTTTTGTTGATACATTGTCTATTGCTTTTGACATTGATGTTAAGGGGTTTAAACAAAGAAGTATTAATAAACCTGAAAATGAAATTGTTATAAAAGGTGCTCACGAAGGTTTTGTTGAAAATATTCGTACAAATACATCTTTATTACGTCGCTTTACAAATAATGAAAATCTAGTAATTGAAGGATTAAAAATAGGAAAATTAACAAAAACTCAATGTGCTGTATGTTACATGAAAAATATTGCCAATAATGATTTAGTAGCTGAAGTTAAATATAGAATAAACAATTTAGATGTCGACTCTATTCTTTCTTCTGGTCAATTAGAACAATTAATAAGTGACAATAATCTATTAGGATTACCTAAAACTATCTCCACAGAAAGACCAGATAATGCAACTCAACATCTTTTAGAAGGTAGAGTTGTTGTTTTAGTAAATGGTTCTCCTTTTGCTTTAATTTTACCTTCTATTATGATAGATTTTCTAACTTCCCCTGAAGATAGAAATCTAAAAAGTATATTTGCAAATTTCTTAAGAGGAATACGTGTAATTTGTGCTATTTTTGCACTTTTATTACCTGGTTTATATATTTCTATCACTAGTTTTCATTTAGAAATTATTCCTACTGAACTACTCTATTCTATTTTGGCAGCTAGAGAGGGGGTTCCTTTTCCTATTATTTTCGAAATATTAATAATGGAAATCTCTTTTGAAATTATTAGAGAAGCCAGTCTTAGAATTCCTTCTGCTATTGGTTCTACTATTGGTATAGTTGGTGGTTTAGTTATAGGTCAATCTGCTGTAAGTGCAAGTATTGTGAGTCCAATTTTAATTATTATAGTTGCTATAACAGCATTAAGTTCTTTTGCAATTCCTGATTATGCCTTTAGTTTTCACCTAAGAGTTTTCAGATTTTTATTTATTTTACTTGGTTATATATCTGGTTTTTTAGGAATTGGTACTGGACTTTTTGTTTATGTCTCTATAATATGTAACATGCAATCCTTTGGAGTTGCTTACTCTACTCCATATTCTCATATAAGAAACTTCAAAGATAGTGGTATTATACTTCCACCTATATGGAAAAGGGAAAATCGTTCACCATTACTTTCACCTAAAAAAAATAAGAAACAAGAAAAAATATCTATGAAGTGGAGGTATTAAATAATGACAAATCAAAAAATTAGTACAGTTAATGCAATAATGTTAACACTTTCAGTAGTAATTTCATACATTACTAGTTCTTTACCAAGACTTTTTATAAATACAACAAAATCAGCTACCTTACTAAATATAATATACAATACGGTTATTGTTTTATTTATTATTCTACTTCTTTGCAAATTATTAAAAAAATTTCCTGGATTAGACCTTTTAGATATTTCAAACTTTTTAGGTGGTAATACTTTTAAAAATATTGTCGGAAGCCTTTTTATAACATATTTCATAATTAGTTCTAGTATGATGCTAAGAAGTTTTTGTGAAGATTTAGTTGTTGTATATTATCCATTAACTAAATATGTATTTATAATTTTAATGTTTATTATTGCTATCTCACTGGTAAATAACTTAAATTTTACTGCAACTTTAAATGCTTCATCAATAATTTTCCCTTTAGTATTAATAAGTATATTACTTTTATTTTTAGGTAATTTTAATAATTTCTCTTTTAAAAGAATTTATCCTATTTTAGGTAATAGCTTTTATAACACTTTCATTTTAGGTCTTAGAAATATTGGAGCTTTTGGTGGAATTTCCTATTTATATTTCTTACCATCTATGTTAAAAAAACCTGAAGACTTTAAAAAAATATCTGTTATTTCAGTTATTTTTACCGGTGTATTTATATTTTTATGTGTTGCAACATTACTTTTGATGTTTTCGTTTTTTGCAACTACTGATGAAATAATTCCATTATTTTCAGCAGCTCGACATATAGAATTCAGTTCATTTTTTCAAAGATTTGAATCTATATTTTTACTAATTTGGATTATTTCTTTCTGTTGTTATTTAAGTATAGCATGTAAATTTTCAGGACATCTTTTTAGTAAAATGTTTAATTTATCTGATATAAATTCTATATTGAATATTTTTGCAATATTAATATTTGGAGTTTCCTTAATTCCAAATAATTATGCTGTTTCAAATTTATTCGAAACTTATATTTATAAATATCTTAGAATTATTATCAGTTTTATTTTAGGTATGACAATATTAATTTTAGCTAATCTAAAAAAGAAAAAGGTAGGTGATAAAAATCAATAGTACACTAAAAAAGATTATTATACTAACATCAATTATTGTATTTATATCTACATTTGCCTCCTCTTATAAATCTCTTAATATAGATAATTCCGCATTTGTTGTCTCACTAGGAATTGATAAATCTTCCTCTGACAAATTAAACGTTACTTTTGAATTTTTATCAGTATCACCTAGTGGTACCAGTATATCCGAATCAACACCCATAATAAATAGTGTTGAATGTTCTTCTATAACAAGTGGCATAAATATGATGAATGTATATTTAGGAAGAAAAGTTAATCTTACACATTGCAAATTATTTATTTTTTCCGAAGAATTAGCAAAACAAGGAATATCAGATGAAGTATATTCTTTAATAAATGATGTAGAAGTAAGACCTTCAGCAAATATTGTTATTAGTAAATGTAATACAAAATATTATATAGAAAATTCTACTCCAAATTTTGAAAGTTTAATTCCAAAATATTATGAAGTATTCCCTAATATAAGTGAATATACTGGATATACTTGTAATGCAACAATTGGCGATTTTTTTAATGCTTTAGTATGTAATTATTCTTCCCCTTATGCTATATTAGGAGGCATAAATTCTACAGATGATAATTCTTCACCATCAACTGTTTCAGATGATTCCTCTATAAAATCAAATGAAACTCCAATAAATGGTAGTAGAAAGATTAATAATATAGGTCTTGCTGTTTTTAAAGATGCAAAATTAGTCGGAGAATTAAATGGTATTGAAACAATATGTTTTTTGAATTTAAAAAGAGAAATTGATAGTTTTCTTGTTTCAATTTCAGATCCACAAGATACTAATTCAAAACTTGACATTTATTTAAAACCTAATCTTGAACATAAAATTGATGTATCATTTGTTAATGGTTCTCCTTTTATAAAAATCAAGCTAGGATTTACTGGAAAAATCTATTCTATGCGTAAGAATTCCGAATATCTTGATATTAATGTTTTAAACTCTATTTCAAATTCTTGTAATGACTATTTAGAAACACAATTTACTAATTATCTGTATAAAACATCTACCGTTTTTGAAAGTGATATAAATTCAATCGGTTCAAATGCTCTTTCTAAGTTTTTTACAACTACTGAATTTGATAATTATAACTGGTTAGATAATTATAGGAATTCTGCTTTTGATGTTGAAATTAATACTGTTATAAATTCTGGATTTTTATTAACACAAACGTAGGGATTTTAGGGACAGTACTTAAAATCCCTTTTCTTAGAAATTCGGGTAAAGTCCTTAATTCAATAATTTTATGGAGGTTTATATGAATTTTTTATTTCATCTCATTTTTATAATTATTACTATTTTTATTTTACTTAAAACTATTTTCTATGGTCTATATGAAATTAATACTGAAAATAATAAATCTGGTGGAATTACTGTTATTGTTTTTTCTATTTTGGCTGTTGCATTTACAAATATTATTGTATTCTTTAGATAAAAGAGAGATTAATGAATTCATTAGTCTCTCTCTACTATTTCAAAATCAATTTGTCTTAGAATTTTATTAGCAGAAACAACTCTAATTTTTACTTTATCACCAATCTTATAAGTCTTATTAGTTCTTTCTCCTATTAATCTTTTTCTTTCTTCATCATAAATAAAATATTCATTACCTAAATTTTCAAATCTAATTAATCCTTCAACTGTATTTTCAAGTTCAACAAAAATCCCAAATTGAGTAACTGATGATATAATCCCTTCATATTCTTCTCCAATTTTGCCTTCCATATATTCAGCCTTTTTCAAGTCTTCACTATCTCTTTCTACTTTTGTCGCAATTTTTTCTCTTTCTGATGATAATCCTGCTCTTACAGTTGCCTTCTCTTGATACTCCTCTATCCATTTATCATCTACAACATAATTTTCCTCCAAATATTTTGATATTATTCTGTGTATAAATAGATCCGGATATCTCCTTATTGGAGATGTAAAATGACAATAATATTTGCTTGCAATTCCAAAATGTCCCTTATTTTCTGATTCATATTTTGCAACTTTTAATGTTCTTAATATTAAAGTTGATACAACCTTTTCTTCTTCTTTTCCTTTTATTTCTTCTAATATTTTTGATACTTCCGTTGGATAAACCCTATCATTTGTAGTTCTTATTTTTAATCCAAAATTAAACAAAAATTTATTTAAATCTTTTACTTTATCTATATCTGGGTCTTCATGAACTCTATAAATAAATGGAGCTTCTAACCAATAAAACTTTTCCGCAATTGCTTCATTTGCACTCAACATGAATTGTTCAATTATTTCATTACTAAAACTTGTTTCATATTTTCCTACATTTATTGCCCATCCATCTTTATCTAATTCAATTTTGCTTTCTGGTATATCTAAATTTAAATAACCTTGATCTAATCTTCTATTTTTTAAAATTGTGGCAAGTTCCGCCATTAATTCAAAATTTGAAATATATTTTTTATATCTTTTTAATACCTCTTTATCTGACTTATCTAATATTTTTTGTACATCGTGATAATTCATTCTTTCTGTTACATTTATTATCCCTTTATACACTTCTGTACTAATTGTTCTTCCTTTTGAATCTATTTCCATTGAGCATGATAAAGTAAATCTATCCTTTCCCGCATTTAAACTACATATTCCATTTGATAATTCTTTTGGAAGCATTGGTATTACTCTTGAAAGCATATAAATACTTGTTCCTCTTATTTGTGCCTCTTTATCTAGCAAACTTCCTTCTCTTACATAATAGCTAACATCTGCTATATGAACATCTAGCTTATAATTACCATTTGTTTTTTTAGTAACTCTTACAGCATCATCTAAATCTTTTGCATCTTCACCATCTATTGTAAAAATTACATCTTTCCTACAATCTATCCTATTTTGTATATCATTTAAATCTATTCTATCTCCAAATTTTCTTGCTTCTTCCACAACTTGTTCTGGAAATGTTGATGGTAAATTATATTCTTTTATTAGTGATAACATGTCAACTCCAGCTTGATTTGGAGATCCTAAAACTTCTATTATCTTTCCCTCTGCATTTTTCCCTTTTTCAGGATATTTGGTTATTTGAACTATAACTTTGTATCCATTTTTTGCTTTTCCAAAATTACTTTTTGATATAAATATATCTGTTCCTAATGTTCTGTCATCTGGTACTACAAATCCAAAATTATCATTTTTTTGAAATATTCCTACAACAGTATCTCTTTCATGTTTGATAATTTTCTTAATTTTTCCTTCTGCATTTTTTATTTTATTTTTTTCTTCAATTATTTCTACTAAAACTTTATCTCCATTTAATGCTTTCAAGGAATTTTCCTTTGATATATAAATCTCATCTTCTTTATTTTCTATTTTTACAAATCCAAACCCTTTTGGATTTTTTCTATATATTCCTTCTACAAAATTTTCACCAATAAGCCTATATCTGTTTTTTCTATTTTTTACTATTTTATAATTCTCCTCTAGCTCTTTTAACGTTCGTTTAAATTCCTGGTATTCTTTTTTAGGTACTCCTAATATCATCGCTATCTCTTTTTCCTTCATAGGAGTATATTCTTTATCTTTCATGAATTCTAAAATTACATCTTTTTTATTCATTTTCTTTCCTTCCAAACAATTAGTTTTTATTCATATTCATTGTTATTATACAATACTTTTAGTAACTCCATTTTTAGCTTTTCTGATTGATTACATGCTATTATTGAACTCTGTAAGAAATCATATCTAGTTCCATCAATTTTACAAATACTTCCTCCTGCTTCCTCTAATATTAACATTGCAGCTACAATATCCCATGCTTTTAAATCGTATTCAAAATATGCATCACATTCACCAGATGCCACTCTACATATATCTAAGCATGCAGGTCCAATTCGTTTGATATCCGCTGCTCCAGCATTTTTTACATCCAAAACTTTTTTTAAAATTTCTTCTGTTTTATTTATATCATATGGAAAACCAAACTGAATAACAGTACCAAAAATTTTACTTCTATTGCTAGTATGCAATCTCTCTTGATTTTTGTATGCTCCTTTTCCTTTTATCGCATACCAAAAGTCATCTGTTATCGGATTGTAGATACATCCGAGTAAAATTTCATTTTTTCTTACTAATCCTATTGAAATGGCAAATGGAAGTCCATGAATAAAATTTGTAGTTCCATCAATAGGATCAATAACCCATGTATATTTATTTTCTGACAATTTTCCTCCAGTTTCTTCTCCAAAAAAGGTTGAACCTGGTATAAAACTTTTTAGATTGTTCTTTAATTTCTTTTCCACCTCTAAATCATATTTTGTAACATAGTTGCCCTTTCCTTTTTCTGATACAACTTTTTCAATTTCTGTTAAAGAAGTAACATTTAATACTTGATTTGAAATTTTTTTTACTAATTCTTCTATATTCTTCACAATTATATTGCTATCCTTCATAATTTTCCTTTCTTACTTTATGTTTTTAAAAATAAAAAAGAGAAAATATTTTTATTTCCCCTCATTCTATTTATGCTAAATATAATATTCCTAATACTACTGTTAAAATTGCAAATACAATTGATGATATTATCATTGTTCTTTTTTGTTTTCCTTCTTTAGTTCTACCTTTATTTTTTTCGTAAAAATTATTTGTTGATGAACCTGTTATTGTTGATGACAAACCTGAATCATCTTTTGTTTGTATTAATGCTAATACTATTACCACCAATGCTATTATAACATATATAATTGTTAATATTGTTCTTATTATTTCCATCTATGATTCCTCCCTGTATCTTTTTATTACTTGAATATTTTAGCATACAATTTTTAAAATTGCAATAGTTTAAATTCTTTTAATTTCTTTTTGGGGATAATGCCTCTTTTCTCAAAAAAATAGTACTAATAAAATTATAATCTTTACTAAAACATTTCCAAATAATTGAAAATTAGTACACTTTATTCCAATATCATTTAACTCATCATATTTTCTAACAATTCTATTTATTTCTTCATTATCAGAAACCTTTTGTTCCTCCATGTATTCTTTAGCCAAAAACTTTGCTTTAATCATAGCATCATTTTCTAAATATGACCTTACAACATAGAAAACCAATCCTAATATTATTAATATTGATAAAAAGAACATTTTACAAGGCAATACTTTAAAAATTGCCAAAACACAAATCATAATAAAATAAATCAAATAAATATTCGAAAATATAAAATTAAACCATAATAATTTTTTACTTTGTATTGAATGTATGCATTCATGTGCTATTGTTTGAATTCTTGTATAACTATTTTTTAAATTTGCGATAAAAATTTTGTTACTCATTACTAAGTATAAAGTAGAATTTGAATTTTTATCTTCTTCTATCTTTACATTTTCATTCTTTAATCTTTTAAGATAATATTTGCAAATTTCAATATTATCTGGATATTTTTGAATTAACTCATCTAATTCTTTGTTTTCTCCAATTTCCTTTATCTTTTTTATATTTACATCAAAAATATATTTCAATATAAAATACATTATTATTACTATTATTAATAAAACTATAAATTCCATATTTTACTCCTTATATTTTTACTAATAATGTATTATAAACTTAATCCTACATTTTATTTAAGTACATCCATTACTGCATCACCAATTATTTTATTAACATCTGCTAAAACTATATTAAATTTTGTTTCTGCATCAAAAAACTTTTTAGCATCATCATTTTCTATCAATTCGACATATAATTGTTGCATTATTTTGGTTTTCTCTTCATCATTTTTTCCTGTTTGCATTACTGTAATTTGTGCCTCATATCTAGCTTTTTCAAAATCCTCTATTTTTTTCTTCAAATCTGGCTTTAAACTTAATGTTTCTTTTGCCATTTTATAATTTATAAACTCTTCAGACTGTCTTAACTCTTGTCCTAATTTATTCGCTGTATCATATACATTCATATCTATTCTCACTTTCTTTAAAAATGTCCCAACGGGGATTATCTCCCCGTTTGGACATTTTATATATTATTTGTTGTATTTGTACTTTCTGTTACTTCAGGAGCTTCAATTTCAACTTTTGCATTTGTTGGGCAAATATTAATCCAAGTATTTCCATCATTTACTTTAATTTCATTTCCTTCCAAATCTTCATATTTTGTCTGTAAGTTTCTAGCTTCTTTAATACACTTAATTTTTATAGCTTTACCATTTGTTATGTAATATCCATTAAATGTTCCTATATTTTTTAGTCCTTGTCTACCTTTATTTTCACCATCTTCTAATGTGTAATTATCACAAAATGTTATTATTATATTTTTAGTTGTAATTGCATTTCCTGTTTCCCAATCTGTTTGTGCTTTTTTCCTTGCATATCTTTTATATACTTGGTTTTGTTGATCGTATTCATATTTTACTGTTTGAAGTGTTGAATGTGGTATTGTAACACTTATTGCTCCTTGTCCATTTTCTAATTTCACATCATCTGTAACATAATTTAATACGCTTTCTTTACTAGATGTAGTCTTATATCCTTTTGCATTTGCTACTTTTAATAATGCTTGTGTACTTGTTACCGCATTATGTGGAGATGCTTTATCTTTTACTCTCCAAAACGTTGATGAACTTTCTGTTATCCCATTTATATTATTTATATTTAATTTTGTTATATCACTTTGTGCTTGTGGACTCCATCCAAAGTGTGTATATATTGCATCATTTTCCATTGCATAGTCAATAAAATAATGTCTTGCACTTCTTACTGGTCCTATTTTATCAACATTTACTCCCTTAAATAGTGCCATTAAACGAGTTTCTCCACCTTCAACTATTGCCTCATATACTAAATATGCTTGATTTAACCCAGCTTGTGGCCACGCTCCACTATGGTTATCAATCATTACTGCTATTGGTCTATCTGTTCCTTTAAAAATTTGAACTTCTTTTTCTTCCACTTCTGTTGTTAAAATTTCTTCATTTTGATTTTCTGAAACTTCTTGAGTTTCATTTTTTTTACTTTTTGCTATTTTATATGCCATTATTCCTCCAGCAATTAATATTAATAATATTAACAATACAATTAATAGCTTTGTCCCTTTATTTTTCATGATGAATACTCCCTTCACACAATATATTTTATTAAAAAACAATTATATATAATATTTTTTTAATCTCTAGTAATTTTTAAAGCACTCAGAATTTTTTCTTCTTTAGGTCTCATTATTTTTTTATCTTCTTCTTCTATATGGTCATACCCCATTAAATGATAAAATCCATGTACTATCATATAACTTAATTCTCTTTCAAAACTATGTTCATATTCTTTTGCCTGTTCTTTTACTTTCTCAATTGAAATTATTATATCTCCTAGAACATCTTCATATAAAAAATCCTGATTTTTTATTTTTTCATCTAATTCACTTTTTTCAAACATTGGAAATGATAATACATCTGTTGCTTTATCTATTTTTCTGTATTTTTTATTGATTTTTTTAATTTCTTCTGGTGTTGTTAAAGTAAATGTTATTAATAATTTTGAATCTAATAATCCTTCCTCTTCAAAACATCTATTTATTACCTTTTCAATTATTTCTTTATAAACTTCATTTTCATCTATATTTAAATATGTTATTTCATACATTATGCAACCACCCTATTTTCTTTCTTTATTGTTCCAATATATTTTCCTTCTGATTTATATTGATTTTTCAATTCTCTTATTGCCCCATAATCTATTAATTTTCTTTTATAATAAGTTATTAGTTTAGAATAATCTACTTTATCATTTTTTATTTTCTTAATATCATCTTTAATAAACAATACTTCTTTTTGTTTCATATATTCTACAAAATCAATATCCTTTAATTTACATATTTGTTTATACTTGTCCCAATATTTTTTATAATTTTCTCTTTCTTGCATGTTGTCCCAATATACCTTTGTTGACAATAAACGTATATTATAATCTTCTATTAAATTAATTAACATTGAATAAGCTTTTTCTCTTTTTGCTGCCATTTTTGTATCTTGTACTAAAACTCTTGCATCTTTTAATAATTTTTCATAACATTGTTGTGCTACTACTAATGGTATACTATGTGTGAACAATTTTCTGCTTAATGCTAAAAGTAGCATATTTTTCTCAATATTATCTTTTGTATCTAATTTTCCAACTGTATAACTTTGGAATTTTTCGTAATCATCTTCTATATCCTTAAAATCTTCTTTTTTTCCCATATTCATTTTTAATGTTAAAATATTTTGAATATAATCTTCTAATGTATAGAAAATTTTTATATATATCCATTCTTTTGATGAATCATATATATTAGTTGTATCTGCAATCTTTATTGAATAGTTTTTTAAAATCCCTTTATATAAAGTATCCATTTTATCTACATAGAACTTATTGTATTTTTCTTGAACTTTATCTTTTGTAGAAATATCTACAGTTTCTTTATCTAATTCTAATAAATATTTTTGTTTTCTATATTTATAATCCATATATTCTTTTTCTTTTAAGCTTGTTACTTCATAATATCTTGATAAAGCATCTTTTTCAAATTCTGTTGCTGTATTATTTTTTACTTTTTTATAAATTGAATCCATCACATATTTATCTAATGTTTCTAAATATAATGTATATGCTTCCTCATATTTTTTTTCTAATTCTTCTGTATTATTATTTTCTGCATCTTTTTTTAAGTTTTCATATACTTTTAATAAACTATTTCTTTTTATAGTAATTAACATTCCATTAATTCCTATTTTAGTTGGTATTAACATTTTTGTTAGTGTCTTTGTTATTTTATTAAAAAATGTAGTATTTGCTCCTGTTATTTTTAAACTTTTTTCTTCCATACTTATCTCTCCCTTGTATTAAAAAACTATTTTTTCATTAGTCCCTATATTTTCTAGTACCTCGTATGTTATATAAACTGCAATTCCATCATCTTTTTCATATGTATTAATAATTTTATTTACAATTTTTTCTTTATCTTCTATTTCATCCTCCAATTCTTTTTGAAGTTGCTCTATCCCTAGCTGTTTTGCCTCTTCTATTGTATATTTTTTGGGTTCTTCTTTTATTTCTTTATTAGTCGTTTTTATTACGGAAATCGGTAAATAAAAATTTGAAAATACTTTAAATTTATTTTCTGTGTCTATTGTATCATAAATTTCAAATTTTGAAAGCTTTTTTGATAAATTTATTTCAAAATTATTTATTTTTATTTTATATTTATTTTCAACATTTCCTGTTTCTTTTCTTTCCGTAATATCATATGGAATAATTTTATTTTTAGTATACCACACTTTTGCTTCAATTTTACCCTTTGCATGAACATATCTTATTCCTGTATATTTTCCTTCCATCCATCCATTTATTAATGTTGTTCCAATATTAACTGTGTCTCCTACCTTTACTGCCATAGTACCATTTTGTGCATTTATTTTTGTAATAATTCCCTGCTTATCTGATACAATATTGCAATAATCATTTTCATCTACTATATCTGGTTTTGATGTTGCTTTAACAATTTTAACAATTACATTTGTTCCCTTTTGTTCTATCCCCATCCATGCTATATCATTTCTTTTTAATCTTATTTTATTTATTATTTCTTTACTATTTATTTGCGATTTTAATTTTCCTATTGTTAATCCTGAATTTGTTATATCTTGATATATATTTTCTAACTGTTCATTATTCTCTATTGTTAATTCTATATTCCATACAAAATTTGATGATATTGCTAATAAAATAATAATTACTATTAAAAATATAAAAAATATTTTTCTTTTCTTATATTTATTAAGAAAAAATGGCATTCCTTTTTTCTTTAATATTTTCAATTTACATTTTGTTTGCTTTGCTATTTTAACTGCTTTTTTTAGATCTTTTATTCCTATGTTTAATTCTAATTTTACATCTTTATTTCTTTTTAAATTCCATATTGCTATTTTGTTATTTCTACATATATTTATAAATCTTTCTATGTAATATCCCTCTATTGATATCCTTATGTACCCAATAATATAATTAAATAATATTTTAATTAACATTTTTGTCCCCTTCAATTACTCAAAGTTTCTTTCAATATCCAAACTTTCAATTTTTCCATTTACTTTTATATCATCATTTGTCATATTTTGCAGTTTTAATTCATATCCATTAATATTTATAATACCTAACGATGTATTTATTCTAATATAATAATCTTCATATTCTAAAATTCCTTTAAAATTTTCTATTATCATTTCATTAAAACCTGTTATTATTATTTTAGGTATATCTGAACAAATTTCTTGTGGCATTTCTAAAATTTTATCTATCCTAGAAATACCATTTTTCTTCTTTTTCATAGCGTTCTCCTCCCGTATTTACTGTTTAAATTCGTCTAATGACTTAAATTCATATTTCATATTCTTTATTTCTTTAATTATATCCCCTAAAATATTTGTATTTGTTTTTGAATTTCCATGTAATAGCATAATTTCTCCATTGTGAACATTATCTAAAATCTTCTTCTTAGCTATTGCTTCTTCTGGTTGTTTATTTTCATTCCAATCTTCATATGCAAATGACCACATTACAGTCTTATAACCTAATGAATTAGTTATATTTATAGTTTTTTCACTAAATTCTCCCATCGGCGGTCTTATATATTTCATTTCATATTGGAATTTTTCATAAACTGATTTGTGTAAGTCCATTACTTCAGAATTTATTTGTTCTTCAATTAATGTAGGCATACTTTTATGGTTTACTGTATGGTTTCCGAACTATATGTCCCTCATCTATCATTTGTTTTACCAGATCTGGTTGCGTATTCACATAATGAGCTGTTATAAAAAAAGTAGCTTTAACCTCATTTTCTTTTAATGTTGCTAATATTTGTGGAGTATATCCGGCCTCATATCCTTCATCAAATGTCAAATAAACAAATTGTTCTTCACTATTTCCCATAGCTATCCCATTATTAGATTCAAGTATCTTTTTGTTTTTAGTTCCTAAATCTGGTTGCTCATGATTATTGTTTCTTTTTATTCCCCATCCTATTTTTTCGTTACTTAATCCTTGTGAACTTGTTAATATGGATTTTTCTTTATTATTTTTCATATTAATTATACTTATTGAAAAAATGATTAGTAACAACACTAATACTTTTACAATTTTTGACATATTTTTTCTTAAATTAATAGTCATTGTTTTACCTCCAAACATTATTAATATTAATTGTTTTTACCTTTTGGATAATTTTGTAAATTTACTATTGACATAACAATCTTTTTAGATTATATTGTAATTGTTTCTGGAAAATAAAGGAAATTTTTTCTTTTTTGTCGATTACTTTTTTTCCTGGATGTTTTTATAATATTTTATATTCAATAGGAGGAAAATATATGTTAAATTTTGTTATTTGTGATGACAATTTAAATATCTTAGAAAAGTTCTCAAAAATACTTGAAAATATCTTTATTAAATATAATTATGATGCTCAAATAGGATTTAAAACTGATAATGTTGATAATTTATTAGATTATATTGATGACAATAAGACCGATGTATTAATTTTAGATATTAATTTAAAATCAAATCAATCCGGCTTGGAAATAGCTTCTAAAGTAAGAAAAAGGAATAAAGACACTTATTTTATTTTTACTACAGCACATTTAGAATATGCTATGATGGCTTATAAATTTAAAACTTTTGATTATTTAGCCAAACCTGTAACTTCTGAGAGGTTAGAAGAAACTATAATTCGTTTATTTGAAGATGTTAATGGATTACCTAAAAGATATATTAAAATTGATAATAAAAAAACTATCATTGATGAAAGTGAAATTTTATATATTAAACGTGATGGGATGAAATTAATTTTTCATACTAAAAGTCGTGACTATGAAACTTATAGTTCTTTTATTAAAATTCAGGCTTCTTTGCCTTCTAACTTTATTAGGTCACATAAGTCTTTCATTGTTAATGTGGATAATATTGTTAATTTAGATCCTGTGTCTAATATCGTTTTCTTTGATAATGGTTCTACTTGTGATATTGGTCCTAAATACAAGAAAGATTTTATTGAGGAGGTGAAAAAACATGGACATTTTGAATAATATTTGGATTGCTATAAGTACGCCGAATGAAGGGTTATTAAACATAATTTTTATATTTTTTAATATTTTCATCGAGGCTCCATTAATGTTTCTTCTTATTAGCAATGTTTTTAACATTACTTGTACTAGTAAACAAAAATATATTTATATTTTTGTAACTGCAACTATTTCATTATTGGCTCTATTTATAGTAGAGTTACCATATAATGTTATTTTAAATTATATATCCGCTTTTATAATTATTTACTTAACTTTCAAAATGAATATAATAAAAACAATTGTAGCCTCTATTTTTCCAAGTATTGTTTTTAATTTAGTTGGAAATTTACTTTTTAACCCTTATTTAAGTATATTAAAAATCACATATGAACAAGCAACAACAATTCCTATTTATAGAATACCTTTTGCTATTCTTATGTATTTAATAATATATATTTTTACTCTAATATTAAAATATAGGAAAGTTACTCTAAATATTTTAGAAAACCTTGATAAAACTAATAAAACAATAATTGTTTTAAATTTTATATTTGGTTTCTTTAACATCATAATGCAAGTTATATTAACAGCAAATTATATTGATATTTTACCTATACAATTTACATTTTTTAACTCAATATGTTTAATTATATATTTTGTTTTAAGTTTTTACAGTTTGACAAGAGTTATTAAATTAGTTACAACAACTCAAAAATTAGAAAATGCTGAAGAATATAATAAAACATTACATATTTTACATGATAGTGTTAGAGGTTTTAAACATGATTTTGATAATATAGTTACAACAATTGGTGGATACATAAATACTAATGATATTGAAGGATTGAAAAAATATTATAATCAACTTGAAGAAGATTGTGAAAAAGTTAATAATTTATATGTTCTAAACCCAGATATTATAAATAATCCTGGAATATATAATTTACTTACAACAAAATATAATGAAGCACTTGAAAAAAATATTAAAGTTAATTTAACATTTTTATTAGATTTAAATGATTTACATATGAAAATTTATGAATTTGCAAGAATTTTAGGAATATTATTAGATAATGCCATAGAAGCCGCATCTGAATGTGATGAGAAAATATTAAATATCGTTTTTAGAAATGACTCAAAAAATCATAGAAATATTATTTTAATAGAAAATACTTACAAAGATAAAAATGTAAATATAGATGAAATCTTTAATAAAGGTGTTAGTGGAAAAGAAAACCATACTGGATTAGGCCTATGGGAAATTAGACAAATTTTAAAGAAAAATAATAATGTTAATTTACATACAAATAAAAATGAACAATATTTTTCACAACAATTAGAAATATATTATTAATTGATAGGATAACCTATCAATTTTTATTTTTATACTGAAAAAGAACAGTTTTAAACTGTTCTTTTTCAGCGGATTGTTTATAATAACATTAAAGTATATTGTATTTAAGTATAAGTATTGTCGAACTACCTATACTTAAAATTAAAAACTAATTAATCTTTTTTTACTAAACTAGCTGGCATTTTTGGTTGATGCATTATCCATAATATTCCACAAGCTGTATTAGTATTTCTAGCATATTTTTCTGCAACTTTAGCTAATAATTTTAACATAAAGATTTCCTCCTTTGTTTTTTCTATATAATATAAAAATACGCCGGCTTGTATTTTTCATATTAACTAAATTAATTTGAAGCATTTTCATATACTTCATATCCATATTTATTATTTGTTATTTTATATGCAAATCTTGTAATCATGCAAGTTTGTATAAAATATCCTATTATTATAATATTTGATATTACATTATTTTTAATAAATATAGATGTTATCAAGCCTATTAAAAAGAAAATATATGATAATATTCGTTTTTTTCTTCTCTCTTTATGACTTATAATAGGGACATTCTCTGTATCAGCTGGTGCATAAAGTTTTATCATAATTACTCCAAATATTCCTATAATAGCAATTAAACAATATTTTACAATATAATTAAATATTATATTCTTTGCTAGTATAGCTGTACCACAATAAAATGAACAAGTTGATATTATACATCCTATGTGTGTTTTTAGATGAAATCCACCTGAAGCACATCTATATGGCATTAGGATTAACAGTGTAATTAAACTTAATTTAAATGCCCCCAATATATATGCAATTCCTAACATTATAAAAATTTTCGGAATTTCTCCTAAAAGAATTTGTAATCCATAATTTATTACTTCTGCTCTTTCATCATCAACATCTGGCATTTCTTTTCTAATTCTATTGGTTAGAGATTCTGTGATTTTATCTATCATTTTCTCACCCCACTTTTTTCTTAAGCTGAAATTAGTTTACCATGATTTTTCCATTTTTGTTTTTTTATTTTATAAAATGTTATTTTTATTTTATATTATTTTTATTTTTTAGTTTCATAAAACATTTTTGTATTTTCATAAAAACTCAGGAATATTTGCAAAAAAAAGAAGATAAATCTATATATCTATCCTCTACAAATTTTTTATATCTCTTAAAATACACCATGTACCAACATTTTCTGGCAAATCTTTAAATATCATTTCTTCTTTAGTTATTGGATGTTCAATTGTTAACTCATATGACCATAATGCTATTTGTTTTCCTTGTCCTCTAGTTCCATACTTTTGATCACCAAAAATACTATGCCTAAAATGTGACAATTGAACACGAATCTGATGATGTCTCCCTGTATGTAAATTTATTTTTACTAAGCTTAAATCTTTCAATTCATTATATGTTATTACTTCATAATCTAGTTTAGCAAGTTTAGCATTTTTCTTATCTTTATTTACAACTTTACTCATATTGTTTCTTTCATCTTTATACAAATAATCTTCCAAAATTCCGTTTCTCACTATCTATTTTTCCATCTACAACTGCTAAATATCTTTTCCTAAAAGTCTTATTTCTTACCTGTTCACTAAGTCTGCTCGCCGCCTTTGAAGTTTTAGCAAAAATCATAATACCACCAACAGGCCTATCTAATCTATGCACCAACCCCAAATAAACATTTCCTGGTTTATTATATTTTTCTTTAATATATTTTTTAACAATTGTAAGCATATCTATATCACCAGTCTTATCTGACTGTGATGGAATATTAGGTACTTTTTCCACAACTATTATATGATTATCTTCATAAATCACTTTTAAATTCTGCATTATTTTCTCCTTTTTGAGACAATTGGGACGGTCCAAAAATGTCTCATTATTTTGTCGTTTTTTGTCATATTACTTTTTTCGACATTATTCTACTTTAAAAATGAGACATTTTTGGACCGTCCCAATTGTCTCATTTTTCCCATCTTCCATAAATTCCACAAGGTAAAACTAATTTTGAATTTTCCATCGGAATCCCAATTTCTCCTGATTCTAGTTTACCATTATATCTTTTATTTACTGTTAGATTCAAAATATCTTCCAAAACTTTGCTTGATATTCCTGTTGTATATGAATTTATTAAGAAAAATAATGGATTATCTGATAACACTCTTGTACATAATTCTACTAAATCATATATATTATTTTCAAATTGCCAAACCTCTCCTTTAGCCCCTCTACCATATGATGGAGGATCCATTATTATTGCATCATATTTGTTTCCTCTTCTTATTTCTCTATTTACAAATTTTACAACATCATCAACAATAAATCTAACTGGTTTGTTTTGTAACCCTGAACTTTCTATATTTTCTTTTGCCCAAGTTGTCATTCCTTTTGAACTATCTACATGACATACACTTGCTCCAGCTGAAGCACATGCAACTGTTGCTCCACCTGTATATGCAAACAAATTTAATACTTTTATTTCTCTTTTTTCTGATTTTATTTTGTTTATCATCCAATCCCAATTAACTGCCTGTTCAGGAAATAATCCTGTGTGTTTAAATCCCATTGGCTTAATATTAAATGTTAAATCTTTATATTTTATTTGCCATTGTTTGGGCATTTTTTTATTAAATTCCCATGCCCCTCCACCTGAACTACTTCTATGATATGTCGCATTTATTTCTTTCCACTTTTTAGGGTAACTTTTATCTTTCCATATTATTTGTGGGTCAGGTCTTGAAAGTATTACATCGCCCCATTTTTCTAATTTTTGTCCATCTGCCATATCTAATATTTTATAATCTTTCCATTCATTTGCTAATTTCATAATTTTCTAATAGCTTAATAGCCACTATCCTCCTCTTTTTTTTTTAGAATAGTTCTATTTTACCACATTTTATTATTTTTTTAAAGATATATCATTCAAATATTCTCTAAAATTTTCACAAAATTATATATTAAATAAAAGTTTATTGAAGATAAAATAAAAAAACTTATAATTATAACAGAAATAAATTTATGACTTCCTAAAAATTTAAACATTTTATTTTTAGTAGCTTCTTTTGGTATTTCAAGCCTGTCCAATTTTGTATTATACTTAACATTAAAAATATTTTCCATTAAAATCCCCCCATTTTTATTATATATATTCCTCATCTTTTTAAAATATTCCAATTATATTACTTTTTTATTGTTTAAAATTTAAAATAATGCTATAATCCTTTTAACATATTAAAAAGGAGTGATTTATAATGTTCAAAAACAAAGAAAATATAAGAAAAATTTTTGTAATAATTTTAATTGCAATAATGTCTGGAATTATATTTTTTTACCAAACAAAAAAAATTGGATTTCATGAAGATGAAAGTTATACATTATGCTCAGCTGTAAATCCAAATGATGGACTAATGGCTGCATATGATGATTGGGCAGCTTCACCAGTTTGGCGAACAAAGGAATATGTAAAAAACGCCATGACATTAACACCAAATAACATTTTAAATTTTAAAGCTTTATATATGAATCAAGCAAATGATAATCATCCGCCTTTATTCTATACTTTAGTACATTTTTCAAGTCTTCTATTTGGCGGTCAATTTAATATTTATACAGTATTTATTGTTAATATAATCGCTTTTATATTCAGTTGTTTAATTATTATTAAAGTTTTAAAACTATTAGATAAAAAACATTTAATAATCCCTACGTTGATATTTTATGGATTATCAATGGGAACTATTTCAATGGTTATTTACCAAAGAATGTATATGTTATTAAATTTATTTATAATGTTATATTTTTATTTAAGTTTAAAACTATATAAAAATGATTTTGTAATGGATAAAAAATTAACTATTCAGCTTGGAATTACCACTATTTTAGGATTTTTAACACAATATTTCTTCGCAATTTATGCACTTTTTATATTTATCCTTATGTTAGTTCAAATGATAAAAAATAAAAAAGATAAAAAAGTAATTATAAAATATATTATATCTCATATCATATATGGAACTTTAGGAATACTCTTATTTATTCCATGTATAAAACATTTACTATTTTCAGATAGAGGATTAACTAATTTAGGCAATTCTAATTATTGGGAACATATGCTTGACTATATAAAACATTTAAGTTATGCATTTACAATTAATAATACAAATACTATTTTAATATTTTCTGTATTAATACTATTTGCAATATCAACAATTGCTTTAATAATAAAATCTAAAGAAAAAATTATACCTATAATCACTATTGTACCTAGCTTTTTATACTTTTTTATAGCTGTAAAAATGACATCATTTCAAGAACTTCGATACATAATGACTGTTATACCTTTTATAGTTTTAACTTTATTCTTTATATTAGATGAATTTATAAATATAAAATATAAAGAAATTTTATTTATTGTAATTTCAATAATTTTAATATTACCAGGTTTTATTTTTTCTAAACCTAAATTTTTATACGAAAATTATAAAAATGCCTTAAATATCGCAAATGAAAATTCTGAAAAATCATTTGTATATGTTTATGATAATATTTTTAATCATATGCAAAGTGTTCCAGAAATGATGATTTACGAAAAAACCTTAATAATTAATTATAATAAAAATGAATTAAAATGTGCTTATAATGATGAAAATTTAAATAACGAAGGTTCATTTATTCTAGCAATAAAATCTTATATGGATAATGAAAAAATCTTGAATGAAATTAAAAATAATTCTGACTTTAAAAATATAACTTTACTTTATAAAATTGAAAATTCATCTGAAGTTGTTAATAATAACTATTATTTAGTGAGTGTCCCATGGGGACGGTTCTAATGGGACATAAATGTCCCATTAGAACCGTCCCAAAAGGACATTTGCTATTTCTTCTGTTATTCCCTTTACTAGCATCAATTCCTCTTTTGATGCTAATTTTATTTTTTCTACACTACCAAAATGTTTTAATAATGCTTTCTTCTTTACCTCTCCAATTCCTTTTATATCATCTAATTCTGATTTTGTAATTGCTTTTTCTCTTAATTTTCTATGATAACTAATCGCCGTATCATGTACTGTATCCTGAAATTTTGTTATTAAATTCCTTAAATTTTCTGAAATTGGTATTTCTTCTCTATTTTCATTTATCAATGCTCTTGTTTGATGTTTATCATTTTTTACCATTCCAAATACTTTTATATCCAGATTTTCATACTTATTTATAGCATTTTTTATAGCTCTTATTTGAGTTATTCCACCATCTGCAAATATTACATCTGGTAATTTTCCAAATCCAGAATCTTCCTTTTCTATTGAATGTGCTAATCTTCTAGTAACAACTTCTTCCATACATTTTGGATCATCTTGTGTCAAAACTGTTTTTATCTTAAATCTTCTTGACAAATTCTTTTTTATAACTCCATCTTGCATTACACACATTCCTGCCACCATAAATTCGCCTGAAATATTTGATATATCATATGTTTCTATTTTTCTTGGTAATTTGTCCACTTTTAATGCCTCTTTCAATTCCATTAGAATTTCAGATTTATCTTTTTCCTTATTTTCCAATGTAACTTTTGCATTATTTTCTGCCATCTCTACAAATCTTAATTTTTCACCCTTTTTAGGGCTTTTTAATTCCACTTTTTTTCCTAATATTGTGGATAACCATTGTTCTATTACCCCTTTTTCTTGCAATTCTTCTCTTAACATTATTTTACTAGGTATGTTCGGATTATCTAAATAGTATTGCTTTATAAATCCAGTTAAAATTTCGCTATTTTCCATATCTTTCAATTCTGGAAAAAAATAATGTTCTCTTCCTATCATCTTACTTCCACGAACAAAAAATATTTCTACACATACATCTAATTCTGATTTATATAATCCGATTACATCTATATTATTTTCTGAAATATTTGATACTTTTTGTTTTGAAGATGCTCTTTCTATTGCCATTTTTCTATCTCTTAATTCTGTTGCTTTTTCAAATTCTAATTCTTCTGCCGCTTCCTTCATTTGTTTTTCTAGTTCTTTTATAATTTTATCAGTTTTTCCTTCTAATAAATCGATTATTTCATCTATCTGTTTTCTATATTCTTCTGGTGTTACATATCCAACACATGGAGCTAAACATCGTTTTATTTGATAATTTAAACAAGGTCTAGTAGTTGATTTAAAATTTCTACATTGGCGTATCTTATATTTTTGTTTTATAAAATCTAGCATTTCCTTAGCAGCTCCTGGATTTGCATATGGCCCAAAATATTTTGCTCCATCATTCAATAATCTTCTTGTTATAATTACATTTGGATAATCTGATTTTACATCTATTTTTATATATGGATATGTTTTATCATCTTTTAATAAAACATTAAATTTAGGCCTATTTTTCTTAATCAAATTACATTCTAAAATTAATGCTTCTGCTTCATTGTCTACAACAATATATTCAAAATGATCTATAAGGCTTACCATTTTTTTTATTCTTTCTGTTTTATTTGTCTTTCTAAAATATGACCTTACCCTATTTTTTAATGATACTGCTTTTCCAACATATATTATATTATCATCTTTATCATGCATTACATATACTCCAGGCTTTCCTGGTAATTTTTTTAATTCTTCCTCAATATTAAACATATTTTCACCTATTCAATATACCCTATATATGGCAAATTTCTTAAATTTTGATTATCATCTAATCCAAATCCCAATACAAATTTATCCTCTATTTTAAATCCTATATAATCTATATTTAAATCTATAGCTGTTTTTGATGGTTTACTAAGTAAAGTAGCTATTTTTACACTATTAGTTTTTTTATCTTTTAAATATTCTAATAAAAATTTTATTGTTTTTCCTGTATCAACAATATCTTCTATTATAATTACATCTTTTCCTTCAACACTCCCATTTATGTCTTTGTGTAAAGTTACTACCCCTGTATCTTTATTATCTTTATAACTTGATACCTCTATAAATTCAAATATTACATTATTTTTTATTCTTTTTGCTAATTCCCACATAAATGGCACTGAACCTTTTAGTATTCCTAAAAAGACTATATCTTTTCCTTTATAATTTTTTTCTATTTCTTTTGCCATTTCATCTAATCTTTCTTCAATTCTTTCATTATCTATTAGTACATTTATATTTTCCACTCTTATTCCCCCCTTATTATTATATCCTATAAATAACATCAAAATCAAGTTTTTAAACTTTTCGGTTAGACTTGCACATTTTTAATATTTGATGTAATATAATACCATAGTTTTGAAAGTTGCATACATTTTTATAGAAAGGAGTTTCAATTTAAGCGCCAGGACCATTATTAAAACATATTGGTTGACGAGGACTAGAGTTATCGAAACATTCGGCGGATGCTCTAGTGGCTTTTACTTAAAGTCATAGTATTAATTAAAAACTAATAGTAATATTAGAACAGAAATTAATATATTTAAGTTTTGCAAACTTTCAATTCCAATAAATTAAAAAATATTAAGGAGGATTTAATATGTGTGGAATTGTAGGATACATAGGAACAAAAAAAGCCTGTCCTATTTTATTAGCAGGTTTAAGTAGATTAGAATACAGAGGATATGATTCAGCCGGTATTTCAACAATTGAAAAAAATGGATTATCAATAATGAAAGATAAAGGAAGAGTTAAAAATCTATCAAACTTAGACGGAATTGATAAATTAGAAGGAACAATAGGAATCGCTCATACAAGATGGGCAACTCATGGAAAACCATCAAAAGAAAATTCTCACCCTCATCAAGATAATTCAAAAACATTTAGTGTAGTCCACAATGGAATTATTGAAAATTATAATGAATTAAGAAAATTTTTAACAGATAATGGTTACTCTTTTTATTCCCAAACAGATACCGAAGTTATACCAAATTTAATACATTACTATTTTAGTAAAGATACAAAATCAGATGATTTAAAATTTTTAAGGGCTGTAAGAAATGCTTGTTTAGATTTAAAAGGAAGTTTTGCACTTGAAGTTATTTCAAAATTATATCCTAAAAATATGATAGTTGTGAGAAAAGATAGTCCTTTAGTTATAGGGACCTGTGAAGATGAAAAATATTTATCTTCTGATATTCCAGCAATACTTTCTTATACTAGAGATTTTTATCTTTTAAATGATTTAGAATTTGTATTATTAACAAATAATAATGCAAAATTTTATGATAAAGATTTAAACAAAATTGAAAAGAAAACTCAAACAATAGAATGGAATGCATCTGCTGCTGAAAAAGATGGCTTTGAAGATTTCATGTTAAAAGAAATTTACGAACAACCAACAGCAATTAGAGAAACAATAGGAGCTAAAATAAATTTAAATTCTAAATGTGAATTTGACGAACTTAGATTTACTAAAGATTATTTATCAAGCTTAAACAAAATTTACATTATAGCCTGTGGTACAGCTATGCATGCAGGTTTAAGTGGAAAAAATGCGATTGAAAAACTTTGTAGAATACCAGTAGAAGTTGATATTGCATCAGAATTTAGATATAGAGACCCAATCGTTGATAATAAAACTTTATGTATTTTTATTTCTCAATCTGGAGAAACAGCCGACACAATTGCAGCTCTAAAACTTTCAAAAGAAAAAGGAGCAAAAACAATTGCAATATCTAATGTAATTGGAAGTTCTATAACTAGGGAAGCAGATTATTCAATTTATACACACGCAGGTCCTGAAATAGCTGTTGCATCAACTAAAGCATATACTTCTCAAGTTGTTTTAATAAACATTTTAGCTATATATTTTGCTGAAATTTTAGAAAGTTCTAGTAAAGAATTTTTAAATAACCTTAAAAAAGATATTTTAGAACTACCTAAAAAAATTGAAGAAACTTTAGAATGTAATAAAATTATAAAAGATTTTGCAAAAGAAATCTACCAAGAAAAAGATGTATTTTTCTTAGGACGTGGTATTGATGAAACAGTTGCAAAAGAAGGCTCTTTAAAATTAAAAGAAATATCTTATATACATTCTGAAAGTTATGCAGCTGGTGAATTAAAACATGGTCCTATTGCACTAATCGAAAATGGAATTACTGTTATTAGTATTTTGACAGATAAAAATCTAGTTAAGAAAACTATTAGTAATATTCAAGAAGTTATCACACGTGGTGCTAAAACTTTAGTTATTACAAATCAAGATATTGATAAAACTATGTTTAATTTAGTAATTGATATTCCTGAAACAAATTGCTTTGTTTCTCCTATTTTATCAGTTATACCTCTTCAATTACTTGCTTATTATATTTCTAAAGAAAAAGGATTAGATGTTGATAAGCCTAGAAATTTAGCAAAATCAGTTACAGTTGAATAAAAATTAGAATCTCACTTTAAAAGTGAGATTCTAATTTTTATAATCCAAATAATTTGAATACTGTTACAAAATAACTACCTGAAGAACCATATGTCCATCCACCTGTTGGAGAATATATTCTATAATACTTATAAAAACCTGGTGACTCTATATCAACATTAAATTCTTTTTGTCCAGAATAATGTGATGCATTTCCTGTATGAACTGTTTCTCCTTCTATTCTAGTCCAATTTGTTCCATCATTACTTGCATCTATATAAAATGTAGGTAAAGCTCCTCCTGATGCCATTCCTAATAAATAATAATTTGTTACATATTTAGGTTTTGCAAATTCTATTTGAATCCAATGTATATCATAATTTCCACTAATTGTATCACATCCAGTTGATGAATTTCCATCTGTTATTTTATATGCAGTTTCATTAACTACTCCATTAGATACTGTCAATTTCACACCTTCAGTTATATTCGAAGACATAACCGGTAAAACATTATATTTAAATTCTGATATCCAATCACCATTTTCTAATATAGCTTTTACTGTAACATTAGATTTTCTTGCTTCTGACATTGCTACTTCTGATTTCAATACTTTTGGCATAATAAAATATTTGCTATTTAACATATATTTTACTGCAGCTTCATTACCCATAACTCTTTGCATAAGTTCCTGATTTAAAACAATATCTTGACTGTTATATTGTTCTGGTTTTTCTATTCCTGCCAAATAAAGCCATGTTGTCCATATATCATATACATTTTCATTATATAAATTACTTCCTCTTGTATCTCCATATATAGCCTTTTCATATTCTTCTAATCTTGAATCTTCCAATATTTGAGAATTCTTTTGTTTTTCTTTTGCTAATTTTGCTTTTTCAAAAAGTCCATTTCCTGTTAAACTAGCTATTGAAATTCCTGCTAAAATTAATAAAATTATAATTGTTACTATTAATGCTACTAATGTAATTCCTTTTTTGTTATTTAGTAAAGAATAGCTCTCTCTCTCTCTCTCTCTCTCTACAATAGCAAGGTTTTGGTGTTTCATATTTTTTATCCTCCGTTTTAATTATTTATTAACATTCTACATATAATTAATTTAAATGTCAATACTTAAATCAACAATTTTACAATAATGTATGTGTCAAGTAATAGTTGGCAACCGTCCTTTCAGTTGATTTTCTAGGCGTGTAGCCATTCCTATTTTTAGAAAA
>CAKPDN010000016.1 GCA_934149005.1 uncultured Clostridia bacterium
TTTATACAAAGTAATGCACATAAGGCTGTTTATATATCTTCAATTCTGTTAATTATAATAGGAATTTTAGTACCATTCACTCCTCTAGGAACTGCGATAGGCTTAGCACCAATTGCATTAAAATATAGTTTCATGATATTTGGAGTCACATTCTTATATTGTATTATAGCAAGTTATGCAAAGAAAATTTATATAAAGAAATATAAGGAATGGATATAGAAAATAAATTTAAAATTAGAAAAGTGATTTGTGTTTATTAAAGAATCAATGAATAGTAAGTTATAGAATAGATTTCCATACATTAGCAGGATTTGATGATATAAAGATAGGTTCTTGGTTTATGGATTATAATGACTTTAAAGAAGAAATGAAAGCGTACGAAAAGAAATATAAAGAAAACTTATCAGCAAATTAGGAAAATAATAGCAATTTAGAAAATATTATAATGAAAGTTGATAGAGTAATGTAGAAAATGAAATAAAAATAGGTTTTGTAATTCACTTTAAAAATATTACGCAAAAAATTCATTACTATTTATTAAATTCCGTATAAGCTAAAAATGTCCAAATTTTTGAGTAAAATAAACTTCTAAATTGGACATTTTTTATAATTAGAAAAAGCAGCAATATCAATGATTTTAAACAAAATAGATGACATATTTTACTAACAAGGGTAGGTGTGTGATAGTGAAAACTATCGCATAGCTACCCTTAAACTATTTATGAGCAAATGTTGACATATTAAAAAATATTAAAATAAATTTTAATATAGAGAGAATTTTTATAAGAAAACAGATGTATATATAGTATAGGGAGAGTGAATTAATATAAGGCTAATTTAATATTAAATTAGTCAAAAATAAAAATCATAACAGTCTATTTTTATATCAACCAGAAGCAATAAGTATGGCAGATAGAGTTTTGGTTTTAAGTAAAAGACCAGGAACAATAAAAGATATACACAAAATTGATTTTGAAATAGAGAATAGAACACCAATAAATTGCAGACAAAGTCCTAAATTCAGTAAGTATTTTGATACATTATGGAAGGAGCTTGGTGTAGATGAAAAATAATGAAATATCAAAAGAAAGAAAAAAATATTTAAATAGAATAAAGAAAAACAAGATATTAGTAATAGTAACTCAATTACTAATTTTAATACGGATTTTTAGCAATTTGGGAAATACTTGCAAACAAAAAAATAATAGATAGTTTTATAACAAGTCAACCAAGCAGAATATTAAAAACATTTATGAATTTAACATCAAATAAATTGTTAATGCACACAAAAGTAACAGTATATGAAACAATAGTAGGATTCGGATTGGGAACAATTTTAGGGGTAGGAATAGCAATTATTCTATGGTGGTCCAAATTTTTAGCAAAAGTAGCCGAACCATATTTAGTAGTATTAAATAGTTTACCTAAAGTTGCATTAGGACCAATTATTATAATATGGGTGGGATCAGGAAAACCAGCAATAATAGTAATGGCAATAGCAATCTCATTAATTGTAACAATACTAGAAATGTTAAATGGATATTTAAAAACAGATACAGAAATAATCAAAATGGCTAGAACTTTTAATTGTAGCAAATTACAATTGTTAACAAAAATAGTAATACCAGCGAACATAGGAACATTTATAAATTCATTGAAAGTAAATATAGGGCTTTCACTAGTAGGTGTAATATCAGGAGAATTTCTAGTATCAAAAGCAGGATTAGGTTATCTAATTGTATATGGAGGCCAGGTTTTTAAATTAGATTTAGTAATGACGAGTGTAATAATTCTAGGTATAGTTGCAGGAATTATGTATGGAGGAGTTTTATTGCTTGAAAAATTTATCCGAAAATAATAGCTACAATTTTTATAATACAGTAATTGTAGTAAATAGAATTTAAGGAGGTACAAAGTGAAAAAGAAAATAATCATAGGGGTTGTTATACTAGCAATAATATCTATAATAATAGGAATTGCAATGGTTAAAAATAGAGATAAAACAACAAATAATGACATAACAAAAATAAAAATGAATGAAGTTACGCGTTCAGTATTTTATGCACCACAATATGTCGCAATAAAAAATGGCTATTTTAATGATTATAATATAGAAATAGAATTAACAACAGGGCAAGGTGCAGATGCAGTAATGACATCAGTATTATCTGGAGAATCACAAATAGGATTTGCAGGACCAGAAGCATCAATATATGTATATAATGAAGGAAAAGAAGATTATACACAAGTATTTGCACAACTTACCAAAAGAGATGGATCATTTTTAGTATCAAAAGAAAAAATAGATAAATTTAACTGGAACATGTTAAAAGGAAAAACAGTTATACCAGGAAGAAAAGGTGGAGTACCATATATGACATTAGAATATGTTATAAAACAAAATGGATTAGTACCTGGAAAAGATTTAACATTAGATGACAGTATAAAATTTGATTTAATGGCAAGTGCTTTCACATCAGGAGATGCTGATTTTGTAACATTATTTGAACCAACAGCATCAAATATACAAAAAATAGGAAAAGGTTATATTGTTGCCTCTGTTGGAAAAGAATCAGGAGAAATACCATATACAGCTTATTTTGCCAAAAAAAGTTATATAGATAACAATGAAAAAACAATTCAAAACTTTACAAATGCAATCTACAAAGGACAAAAATGGGCAAAAGAACACACATCAAAAGAAATAGCAGAAGTTATTAAAGATTTATTTCCAGATACAGATTTGGAACTATTGACAACAGCAATTCAAAGTTATAAAGATATAGACGCTTGGAATGACACACCAATATTAAAAAAAGAAAGTTTTGATAAATTACAAGAAGTAATAAGTCAGGCAGGAGAATTAACTCAAAAGGCTCCTTATAATAAAATTGTTAATAATAAATATGCTGAAGAAGCTATAAAATGAAAAAATATGGGTTGGAAAAAATAGCTCCAATCCATATTTTTTAATGTAATAATTGGTCTAAATTAGATTTGTTTGATTCTTGAATATACTTTCTTAAAAATTGCATATAATAATCATAATTATCTAATAGTTCAGAAAATTTTTGTTTTCTATCAAAAAAATGAAATATTTTCTTTTATTTCAAATTAATAAATTTTTTCATTGCTCAAAAAAGAATTCATATTTTCACTCAACTAAATGATATTTATTTAGACGTAAGAAATTATAATATAATTTTATTAAAAAAATGTCGAAATTAGTCAGAAAATATAAAAAATTAATTACTATCAGTAGTAACTTTAAAAGTTTTATATTATTAAATTTAAGATAAAATTATTGTAATAGAAGAAAAAATATGATATAGTTAAGGCAGTTATCCAAACAAATTAATTACTGACAGATTATTTAATAAAAAATAGCAGTATATATTATAAAAAGGAGTGATATAAATGATAGCATTAGGAGCAGATCATGGAGGATATAAATTAAAAGAAGAAATAAAAAAATATTTTGAAGAAAAAAAAATAAAATATAAAGATTATGGAACATATGATGAAGAAAGAACAGATTATCCGATATATGCAAAAAAAGTAGCAGAGGCAATACAAAAAAAAGAATGTGATTCTGGAATATTAGTATGTAGATCAGGATATGGAATGACAGTAGTAGCAAACAAATTTAAAGGAATAAGAGCAGCATCAATAAATGATGAGGAAGCAGCAAAATTTGCAAAAGCCGATGATGACATAAATGTAATCACATTAGGAGGAGACTACTTAACAACAAATGAAGCAATTTGTATAATAAGGAATTGGCTAGGAACCGAATTTAAAGGTGGTAGATACGAAGAAAGGCTTAAAATGATAGAAGAAATTGAAAATAATAATATGAAATAAAAAATTAAATATTAATGTCTGAGAAAGGAACAATAATCATGTGGGGAAATATAGCAATAGCATTTATACTTGCATTTGTAGTAACTTTTGTAACTACGCCATACACAATGAAAATTGCAAATAAAGTTGGAGCAATAGACATTCCAAAAGATGGAAGAAGAGCACATAAAAAGTCAATACCTAAGTTTGGAGGACCAGCTGTAATACTAGGTTTTCTTATTTCAACAATATACTTATTAATTATAATGAGTATGGAAAATTCAATAAATATATTTGGACCTCAAGAATACTGGAAAAAATTAATAGGATTTTTAATGGGAATAATTGTAATATCAATATTTTGTGTAGTGGATGATATAAAAACAATAAAACCAATAACAAAGTTAATAGGACAAACTTTAGGAGCAATATGTATCGTAACAGCTGGAATTAGAATAGATGGAATAACATTACCGTTTTTAAATTTCCCAGAGATACACGAAATTACATCAGTATTACTTACAATAGCTTGGATAATAATTGTAACAAATGCAATAAATTTAATAGATGGATTAGATGGACTATCATCAGGAATATCAGTAATATCAGCAATATCATTATTAGTAATATTTGTATTAAATGGTTCATCATCAATATCAATAGTATTAATAACAGCTTTAGCCGGAGCTTTAGTAGGATTTTTACCATTTAATTTTACACCTGCAAAAACATTTATAGGTGACACAGGTTCAAATTTTTTAGGCTTTTCTTTAGCAGTAATATCAATACTAGGTTCAGCAAAAACATATACAGCAGCAGTAATTGTTTTACCACTAATAGTCTTAGGGTTACCTATATTTGATACTGTTTGGGCAATTATAAGAAGATTAATAAAAGGAAAATCAATAAAGGCTGTATTTAAAGCGGATAAAGGACATTTACACCATAAATTAGTAGCAAGAGGATTTAGTCAAAAACAAGCTGTATTAATATTATATGGGATTAGTGCAATTTTTGGAATGTTTGCAGTAATTTTATGTGATAGTGGAATATGGAAAGCAGTATCATTTTTATTAATTGTAATAGTTGCAATTGCTGCTGGATATAAAAATTTTTCTATAGAAAGAACTGGAAAAGAGCAATACGAATGTACACAGTGCAAATATATTTATAATCCTAAATTTGGAAATGAAAAAGCAGGAATTGCAAAAGGAACAAAATTCGATGATCTGCCAGAAGATTGGGTTTGCCCAGTTTGTGGTGAGGGTAAGGACATGTTCCAAATTCACGAATAAGTTGAAAAATAAAAAAGGAGACAAAAAATGCAAGACAAAATAATAAAATTTTTAGCATATAAAGGAAAAATATCAGTAGTATGTGCAAGTACAACAGAACTTGTAGAAGAAGCAAGAAGAATACATGATTTAAGCCCAGTTGCAACAGCAGCATTTGGTAGATTACTTACAATTTCAGCAATAATGGGAAATGAAATGAAAAGTACAAAAGATAAACTAACAGTTCAAATGAAAGGCAATGGGCCAATTGGAACAATGCTTGTAACAGCAGATAATTTTCCAAGAGTAAAAGGATATGTAGCAAATCCAGTTGTAGATTTACCATTAAATGATATGGGAAAATTAGATGTAGGCGGAGCAGTTGGAAATTCAGGATTTATAAATGTTATAAAAGACATTGGATTAAAAGAACCATATGTTGGGATATGCCCACTAATTTCAGGAGAAATAGCAGAAGACTTCGCAGAATATTTTGCAAAATCTGAACAAAAAAATACAGCAGTTGCTTTAGGGGTTTTAGTAGATAAAAACGGAGTTAAATCAGCCGGTGGATATATAATTACACCAATGCCAGATGCAACAGAGGAAGAAATATCAAAAATAGAGCAATCAATATTTAAAGCTGGAGCAATTTCAAAAATGTTAGATAAAAACATGACATTACAAGAAATAGCAAAAGCTGTAACAGGTGATGAAAGTGTTCAAGTTATTGAAGAAAATATAACACCTATATATGAATGTGATTGTTCAAGAGAACATATGTCAGACGGATTAGCTACATTAGATAAAAATGTTTTGAAAGAAATGATAGAAGAAGATGGAAAAGCCGAATTGGTTTGCCACTTTTGCAATAAAAAATATGAATTTTCTAAGGAAGAATTAGAAGATATATTAGAAAAAAATAAAAATAATTAAAGTGTTCGCTTGTTTTTTAGATATAAATGTTGTATAGTAGTGAACATACAGGAAATGAGATAAACTATATCATATTATAAAAAAAGTCAACAAAAAAGGAGAGAATAAAAAATGGAAAATAAAGTATTAATATTTGGACACAAAAACCCAGACACAGACACAATCTGTTCAGCAATGGCAGAGGAGATATTAAATAGAAAAAATGGATGGGATACAAAAGCCGTAAGATTAGGAAATGTAAATAAAGAAACACAATATGTATTAAATTATTTAGGATTAGAAGCACCAGAGTTAATAGAAAAAGTAGAAGAAGGTCAAGAAGTATTATTAGTAGACCATAATGAATTTAATCAAAGTGTAGAAGGAATAGAAAAAGCTAAAATATTGGGTGTAACGGACCACCACAGAATAGCAAACTTTGAAACATCAGAACCATTATATTATACAGCAAAACCATATGGATGTACATCAACAATATTATTTGAAGAATTTAAACAATTAGGACATGAAATAGAAAAAACAGAAGCTATATTAATGGCAAGTGCCATAATTTCTGATACATTATTATTAAAATCACCAACAACAACAAAACATGATATTAATGCATTAGAAGAATTAGGAAAAATAGCAGGAATAAATATAGAAGAATACGGATTAGAAATGTTAAAAGCAGGAACTGATTTAGACGATTTTTCAGCAAAAGAATTAATAAACTTAGATGCTAAAAGCTGGGATAAAGATGGAACAAAATTTGTTATAGCACAAGTAAATACTGTAAGTATAGAAGATGTCTTAAAAAGACAAAATGAATTAGAAGAAACAATTAATAATACAATTGTAGAAAAAGGCTTATCATTATTTGTTTTAGCAATAACAGATATTTTAAATAGCAATAGCGAAATAATTGCATTAGGTTCAAAAACAGATGCTGTAGAAAAAGCATTTGATAAAAAACTTGAAAATAACAGAGCATTTTTAGAAGGTGTTGTTTCAAGAAAGAAACAATTATTACCACAAATTGATAAAAATATTTAAAAATAAATAAAAAAGCACAAAAGAAAAATAGATGGAAAAACCATCTATTTTTCATGCAGTTTTAAGCACAAATATGGAAAACTTGACAAATTTATAAAATAATTATATACTATGAACCGTAGTTATACAGGATTTAAAATAATAATAAGAGGAGTAAAAAAATGAAAGCAAGAATGAATATAAGAAGCATAATAATGATAATGGCAATAATATGTTTAGCAAGTATGTTTTTTATAAATATATGTTTTGCAGCAGATATGGGAAAAATTACAACAGAAACAGCAAGACTTAGGGAACAGCCTAAAACAGATGCAAAAGTCTTAGAACTTGCATCATTAGGAGATGAAGTAGAAATATTAGAACAAGTTGATGGTTGGTATAAAGTAAAATACAAAAATATAACAGGATATATAAGGAAAGACCTAGTAGAGGTAGAAAATAAAGAGACAAACACAAAAAATGTTGCAAATACAACAGAAACAGATAAAAATAAAATAGTAGAAAATACAATACAAGAAAACACTACTGTTGAAACAACTACACAACCAATCGAAGATAAAAAGATTGAAAAAGGAAAATATAAATTATCACAAAACATTAAATTAAAAGTAATACCATTAATAAGTTCAATAGAATTAGAAGATATAACAAAAGATGCAGAAGTAGAAGTTACAGAAATTTTAAACAACTGGGCTAAAATAAAAACACAAGATGGAAAAGAAGGCTGGGTTAGAACAGAAAAATTAGTAATAATTCAAGAAAGTTCTGAAAATAATATACAACAAAAAACAGAAGAACAACCAGTAGAACAACAAGAAGAAAAAAATACACAATCAAAATCAGAGACAACAAATGTAACAAAAACAATGTATGTTAATTCACAAACAATAAATGTAAGAGAAAAAGCAGATAAAACGTCAAAAGCCATAAAACAATTGTCAATAAATACTCAAATAACAGTATTATCAACAGATAATGGCTGGGCTTATGTAGATATAAATGGAACAAAGGGATATATAGCAGAAAGCCTATTATCAGACAAAAAGCAAGAAATATCAAGAAGTGCAACAGTTACAAGAAACACAGTTAATACACAAAAAAATGATAATAAAACACAAGGAACAAGTACAATAGCAAATTCAAATACAGAAACAACATCATCAGGAGAATCAGTAATATCATATGCAAAACAATTTTTAGGATGTAAATATGTATATGGTGGAACAACGACAAATGGATTTGACTGTTCAGGATTCACACAATTTGTATACAAACATTTTGGAGTAAATCTAAATAGAACAGCAGCTGGACAATATAGTAATGGAACAACAGTAACAAATTTACAAGCTGGTGATTTAGTAATGTTTGGAAAATCAGGAATAAATCATGTAGGAATATATATTGGGGGAAACACATTCATACATGCTGCAAATACAAGTAGAGGTGTAACAACAGATACACTATCTAGTGGATATTATAAAACAAATTATGTAGGTGCAAGAAGAGTTAAGTAAAGGAGAGTAAAGCTTGAAAAGACCAGTTCTAATTGCAGTTATAGGATATATAATAGGTATAATAGTGGGACTATACTTTAAAAATAGTATAGTCTCATTTTATATTCCAATAGTTGCAATATATGTAATTTATAAGGAATTTAGTAAAACAAAAATAAAAAAATTCAAATTATTATCTATGAAAAGGTATTTAAGATATCTTAAAATATATTGTAATTCGGTGGTAATAATATTATTAATTATTAGTTCAATAATTTCAAATACAATTGTAATTTTTCAAAATAAAAACTATGAAAAACATTACAAAGATTTATCAATTCAAGAAAATTTAAATTTAACAGGTATAATTGTTAGTGAAAAGAAAGAAAAAGAATATTATAATAAATACAAAATAAAAGTAAAATATAATAATAAAAATTTAAAATTCTATATAACTACTAAAAAAGAGGTGGAACTACAATATGGAGATGAAATTAGTTTCACAGGAACATATATAAAGCCAGAAATACAAAGAAACTACAAAGGATTTGATTATTTAGAATATTTAAAACAACTAAAAATATATGGAACAATAAAAAGCGAAAAAATAGAAATTCTAAGAGAAAAACAAGCAAATAAAATTTTTCAAATTTCAAATAGGATATCTAATAAAATGATTTTAAACACAAAGAATATTTTAAAAGAAGAAACAGCCTCGATTTTATTAGGCTTAATATTAGGAGATAAAGAAGATATAGATAAAGAAACAGAAGAAAATTTTAGATATGCCAGTATGTCACATATTTTAGCGGTATCAGGAATGCATGTAACATATATTATTTTAGGTATAAATCTTATTTTAAAAAGAATAATAGGAAAAAGAAAAACAAATATTTTAATTATTATAATTTTAATAGTTTATATGTTCATAACAAATTTTTCTCCATCAATTATACGAGCAGGGATAATGGGAGTTATAATGATTTTTTCAAAATTGATTTATAGAAAAAATGATATATACACATCTATATCATTGTCATTACTTTTAATTCTAATTTATAATCCATTCCTAATTCAAAATTTAGGACTTCAGTTATCATATGGAGGCACATTAGGAATAATAATTTTTAACAAAAGTATTTTAAAATTTTTCCAAAATATAAATATAAGAAATAAAATATATAAATATAAAATAAAACCAAAAATTCAAAAATATTTAGATAAAATAAAAGAAATTATTTCAATATCAATTTCGGTTCAAATAACCATAACTCCAATAATTTTATATAAATTAAATATGTTTAATCCATATTTTTTAATATCAAACTTAATTTTAAGTTCGATTATAGGCCCAATTGTAATTTTAGGATTTTTATTTATAATAATAGCATATTTGAACACTAAAATAGCTAAAATTTTTGTGCCAATAATTCAAATAGGAATTAAAATTTTAGATTATATATCAAAAATTGGAAAACTACCATTTTCTAAAATTTATGTAGCAACGCCTAAATTATTTTTAATTATAATTTATTATATAGTTTTAATAGGAATATTATTTTTCTATAATGTTTATTCATCTAAAAATCCAAGTAAAACACAAATTAGAATAAAAAATTTAGTAGCTTTAATAAAAATAAAGTTAAGGAAAAAAAGAAAAAAAATAAAATATATATTTATGATTATAATCTTTTTAATCATTTTTATAAATCGATTACCACAAAATTTAAAAATCCATTTTATAGATGTAGGACAAGGAGATTCCAGTCTAATAATTACTCCTAAAAATAAAACAATTTTAATTGATGGAGGAGGAAATAGAAACACAGATTTTGATATTGGAGAAAGTACGCTAATCCCATATATTTTAAATAGAGGTTTCACAAAAATTGATATTATTATTATAAGTCATTTTGATTTAGATCATATTGGCCGGAATATATACTGTACTGCAAGAGTTAAAAGTAGGAAAAGTCTATATTTCAAAACAAATTGAAAAATCAAAAAATTATGAGAAATTCTTAAAAATAGTAAATGATAAAAAAATAGAAGTATATGAAGTGGTTACTGGAAATAGAATACAAATTGAAAAAAATTTATATATTGATATTTTATGGCCAACAAATAAACAAATTACTACAAATATTTTAAACAATAATGCAATTGTCAGTAATTTACACTATCAAAATTTTTCAATGCTGTTTACTGGAGACATAGAAGAAATTGCAGAAAAAGAAATTTTAGACACATATTCTAAAAAACAAAAACTTTTAAAAACAGATATTTTAAAAGTTGGCCATCATGGTTCTAAAACATCTAGCACAACAGAATTTTTAAATATTGTAAACCCCAAAGTTGCTATTATAGGAGTTGGAAAAAACAATAAATTTGGACATCCAAATGATGTTATATTAAAAAGACTAAATAATTTAAATTGTAAAATCTTTAGAACAGATTTAAATGGAGAAATTTCAATTGAAGTCAATAAAAATAGCCAATATAAAATTAAAAAGCAGATATGAAATGTATAAATTAGGAAAAATTAGTAAATACTAAAACAAAAAAATGTGGAGGAAAAATTTATGAGAAAAACATGGATAATAATAGTATTTGCAATTATAATAATAGGAATAATAGAAGGAATAATTATATATAACAAAAATGTTAAATCTAGTATTGTTGAAAATGAAGTAAACATAGTTTCAGAAAAAATAACAGATGATTGCATAGATGAATATGAAAACTTAGAAAAAGAGTCAAAATTAGATATAGAAACTAACTCAAACGAAGAAAAGATTTCTCCAAATTGCTTAGTGACTTTAAAAAGATACTATAATGAATGCAAACATACAATAAATGAATATATAGATATACCACAAAATTTAGTAAATGGAACAAAAGAAGATGTAGAAAAAGAATATTCCAATTGGGAGATACAGAAATATTCAAGTAATGAAATAATTTTATATAGAGAATTTGATAGTAATTGTGGTCAACATTTTGTTTTGAAAAATGATAATGGAAAAATTACAATTTATAAAATAAATGAAGAAATGCAAGAAGAAGTATATGAAAAAACCGAAATTTCAATTGAATATCTAACAGAAACAGATAAAATTGAAATTCAAAATGGAATTAGAGTTAATGGAATAGAAGAATTAAATCAATTAATAGAAGATTTTGAATAAAATATAAAAAAACTAACATAAAAAACTGAGCAGATTTCACTCTGGCTTAAAATGTATATATGTATATGTTTTAATAATTTTCTCAGTTCAATATGCAACATAAGAATTTCTAAAATAAATTAATGGCACCATTCCACTTAGCCCTCACTTCGTTCGGCGTGAACTCTTTCCATTAATTTATTCAAGAAATTCTAATATTGCTCCAATCACATTCGAAAATGATTATAACATATACATATATACATTTTTTCCATGAGGATCTTCAGTTTTTTATTTTTCTCTTTATTCAAAATAATATAATGTCAAATTTTACTTAAAAATTATTTAGACTTTTTAGACTCTGATTTATTTTTTACAACAACATTTTTAGTTTCTGTATTCAAATCACTTTTATTAATAAATCCACCCTGATACAAACACTTAACATACATGATAAGAGAGAAAACTGTACATATTAAAGCAATACAATAAATTAATAAATCAAAATTAAGCCAAAAACCAGTAAGTCCAAATTGTTTAGTAATTAAAGAAATAACAATAGCTAAATAAAATAGAACAGTTGCTAATTTGCCATACCACTTACTATAAACAACAACATCTTTTCCATAAAGAAAAGAAGCACCAACTACCATTATAAATTCCTTAAAAACAACAATAACTAAAATCCAAACAGGAATAATTTTTACAGTTACTAAAGTAGCAAGTACAGAAATTTGAGTGAGTTTATCAGCTAAAGGATCCATCAACTTACCGAAATTAGAAATTAAATTAAATTTTCTTGCAATAAAACCATCTAAAACATCAGTAATTCCAGAGATTGTAAAAAATACAATCCCTAGAACATAGTTCCCTATAAATATAAAATGTAAAATAATTGGTATAAAAATAAATCTTAATATAGTTAATATATTTGGTATATGTTTTAACATTTTTTCTCTCCCTTTTAATTTAACTCTATAATACATTAAAAGTTAAATTTTCATCTTTTAAGTCAACTTTAACAATTTGCCCATCAACAATTTCAGAGCGAAGAATTTTTTCAGAAATTTCATCATCAATATATCTTTGAAGAGATCTTCTTAAAGGTCTAGCTCCAAATTTAATATTAGTACCCTTTTCTAAAATAAACTGTTTAGCTTTATTAGATATTTCTAAAGAAATATTTTTCTGACTTAAAGCTTTTTCAGTATCTTTAAGCATCAAATCAACTATTTTCAATAATTGCTCTGTGTTTAAAGAATCAAACATAATTATTTCATCAACCCTGTTTAAAAATTCAGGTCTAAATACTTCTTTTAAACTATCTTCAATTTTTGATTTATCAACAGTTTGTTTTCCAAAACCAATAGAATTATTATTTAAATTTGAACCAGCATTTGATGTCATAATTATTATAGTATTCGCAAAACTAACAGTATTCCCCTGAGAATCTGTAAGTTTTCCATCGTCTAATACTTGTAATAAAATATTAAATACATCTGGATGAGCTTTTTCAATTTCATCTAAAAGAATAATTGAATAAGGTTTTCTTTTAACCTTTTCAGTTAATTGACCAGCATCATCATAACCTACATATCCTGGAGGTGAACCTATTAATTTTGATGTGGAGTGGCTTTCCATGTACTCAGACATATCGATTCTTATAATAGAATCCTCTGAACCGAACATTTCATAAGCCAAAGATTTAGCAAGTTCTGTTTTTCCAACCCCTGTAGGACCTACGAATATAAATGAAGGTGGCCTTTTTTCACTTTGAAGTCCAGCTCTATTTCTTCTAATAGCTCTTGAAACACTATTAACAGCTTCTTCTTGACCTATTACTCTTTTATGAAGATTTGTTTCTAAGTTTAGCAACTTTTGAGTTTCGGCTTCAGTAATTTTCTTAACGGGTATTTTAGTCCAGTTTTCTATAACAGTTGCAATATCTTGAACAGTAAGATTTTTAGGTTTCATCTTTTTACTTAACTTATCAATATCTTCCATAATTTGACACTCTCGTGTTTTTAAATCAGCCGCTTTTTGATAATCTTCTGTTGTATCAGCTTGAGCAACTTCCTCTTTTTGAGTTTGAACTTCAGACAATTCTCTTTTTAGAATTTCAAGTTTAAATAAGTCTTTATTCTCTAAATTGATTCGAGAACAAGCCTCATCTAAAATATCAATAGCCTTATCAGGCAAAAATCTGTCATGAATATATTTTTCAGACATTATAACAGCCTGTTTAATAACATCTGTTGATATTTTTACTTTATGATATTCTTCATAATATTTTTTAATGCCTTCAAGAATTTTAATAGAATCATCAATATTAGGTTCTTCAACTAAAACTTGTTGAAATCTTCTTTCTAAAGCCGAATCTTTTTCTATGTATTTTCTATATTCTGTTAAAGTAGTAGTACCAATTAATTGAATTTCTCCATTAGATAAAGCAGGTTTTAAAATATTTGCAGCATTCATAGAATGTTCACCATCACCTGCACCAATGATATTATGAATTTCATCAATAACTAAAATGATGTTACCATATTCTCTACATTCATCAATAATACCTTTCATTCGAGACTCAAATTGGCCTCTAAATTGAGTTCCTGCAATTACAGCTGTCATATCTAAAAGATATACTTCTTTGTTTAAAAGTTTTGCAGGAACATTTTGATTAGCAATTTTTATAGCTAAACCTTGAGCAATTGCAGTTTTTCCCACACCAGGTTCACCAATTAAACAAGGATTATTTTTTGAACGCCTATTTAAAATTTGAATAATTCTTTGAATTTCTTTATCTCTACCTATGACAATATCAAGTTGATTATTTTTTGCTTTATTAGTCAGATTAGTGCCATAAGTATCTAAGTATTTTTTCTTTTTGTTTTGTTTTGAATTATTTTTCTTTTCTGCATTAACATTTTTCTTTTCTGTATTTTGATTTCCGTTATTTTCTTGTTTGTTTTGTGAAAACATATTTGAAAATATTGAACCTAAAGGTATAGCTGCACCTGAAATTTTTGGTTTTCCATCATCATAGTTACTATTTTCATCATCACCTAAATCGCCAAAAGTAATAGCACCTTCAATATTCTCTAAATTATTAATATCTAAATTTTCAGCAAAATCTTTAAAAATTGACTCTAATTGATTATTCATATCTGCCAAATTTATTTTATCTTTAGATAAAATATTTTGTTGATTTGACAATACTTCAGTTGCATTTATCCCTTTTTTCTTAGCACAATCATAGCATAGACCTTCCATTGTACTTTTACCATTATCTATTTTTTCATAAAAAAGTATTGCTGGATTTTTCTTACATTCTGAACATATCATAACTTTCGAATTCCTCATTTCTTTAAAATAAATATAATTTTATTATCTTAGATGATAAATATGTTAACATCATAAATAATATCTATATAATACCGCAAAACTGCTCAATAGTCAATAAATTTTGATTTTTTTACAAATGTATGTTATAATTTAAACTATACATTAACTAACTATAAACTGTAAAAAAAAATTAATAGGAGAAAAAATATGAATTTAACACTTCCAGAAAAGGAAAAAGTAAGCAAAAAAACGATATCAATATATATTATTTCTATAATAATTTGTATATTAGCAATTATTATAGTAGTTGGTGTACAAATTTTAGGAAATGATATAGTTGATAACATATTTGGAATAAATAAAATTATAAAAAGAACAGAACAAGAAGAAGCAAATTTAAAGGCAAACTTTGAAAACATATTTGATAATAAATTAGAAGTCAACACAAAAAATGAAGAAAATAGAGATATTATTCATACAAATTATAGTAAACAAGAAAAAACAGACAATTATGAAATAAATGTTAATATTCCATATATAAATATAGAAAATATAGGAGTACAAAATTTTAACAAAGAAATAAAAAACACCTTTGAAGCAAAAGCAGAAGAGGTATTAAGGAGTGACAATAAAAATACTATATATACAGTAAAATATAAAGCTAAAATAGAAAATAATATCTTATCCTTAATCATTTATTCAGACTTAAAGCAAGATACAAATGCACAAAGAGTTATTGTACAAACATTTAATTTTGACTTAGAAGAAAATAAAAAACTTGCATTAGAAGATATCCTAAAAATATATGATTTGAGTAAAAAAGATGTACAAGATAAAATTAATAAAGATATAAAAGAAGCACAAAGAAAATCAAATGATTTAAAGAATTTAGGATATAATGTATTTTCAAGAAATTTAGAAAATCACATATACAAAATTGAAAATATAGAAGAATTTTTTATATATAATAATAATATTTATATAATCTTTGCTTATGGAAATGATAGTATAACAAGTGAAATGGATTTAGTTATAATATAAATATAAAAAAACTAGGAAGTTAATTCCTAGTTTTTTGAAAATAAAAGGGGATGTTTTTTTATTTAAGTCAGTTTGAATATATTAATATCTGACTATGCATATATTATAATAATAGATTTTGTCCATTGTGTGAATTTAAAGTGAAGTTTAAAAGATTTTCTAAGGTTGTTCACCTAAAGTTAAAGTTAATTCTTTTTCACTTCCATCTCTATTAACTTTCAATTTCATTTCATCACCAATTTGATGTGAATTTTTTATTGAATTTAATTCATCCATTGTATTAATAGACTTTCCATCAGCCTCTATGATAACATCACCAATTTTTAATCCAGCTTTTTCAGCAGAAGAAAAATCTTCAACAGATTTTACATATATACCAACAACTAAATTATATTTTTTAGCATAATTTTCATCTAAATCAATACCAGAAATACCTATATAAGGTCTTTTTACTTTACTATATTGAATTAATTGAGATGTGACATCTGTAGTTGCATTAATAGGAATTGCAAAACCAATACCTTCAATACCAGTACCAGATAATTTCAAAGTATTAATTCCTATAACATTACCATCACTATTAACTAAGGCACCACCACTATTTCCAGAGTTTATAGCAGCATCAGTTTGAATACATTTATATGTTTTACCATCTGAATCTGTAATAGTTCTATTAACAGCACTAACAATACCAGTAGTTACAGTGCTTGTCATATTTACAGGATTTCCAACAGCCATAGCAAATTCACCAACTTTGACATCATCTGAATCAGCAAATTCAGCTTTAGTCAAACCAGATTTTTCAATTTTGATAACAGCTAAATCCGTTTGTTCATCCTTTCCGACAATTTTTGCTTCATATTCTGTTTCATCATTAAATAATGTTACACTTACTTTTGTTGCTTCAGATATTTGATAATAAGAACTTGATTCAGAAGAATTTGAAGACACAACATGATTGTTAGTTAAAATATATCCATCCTCACTAATTATAATACCAGAACCAGAAGCGGATGCAGTAGATGTGCCACCTCTACCAAAAAAAGAAGTAGTATTTACTGTGTATTCAATTTTTATACCAACTATTGATGGTAAAATTTTATTTGCAGCATATACAGCTGTGTCAGAATAATTATTTAATGATATTTGTTTAACATATCCATCAGAGTTTGTAGAATTATTGTTTGTAGAACTAATCGAAGTATTTGTATTTCCAATTAATTTAGTTTTTATAGAAGGAACACCGAAACATGTACCAATTACAACAGAACATCCTACAACACCACTAACGAAAGGTATTAATACACTTTTTCCAAATCCAGAATTGCTTTTTTGAGTCTTATTACAAGAAGTTTCTCCTTTTACTGGAATTGCTGTGAATTTTTTTTCTTTTTCTTCCATTTTATTTGCCTCCTAAATGAATTATTTAAAATATTATATATATAATATCTCAATTATATATTAGAATACAATAGATTTGTGAAAATTTTGTGAAAAAAATGTAAAAGATTTTAAGGAATAATTTTATATAATAAACTCAAAATAATAAAAGGTGATAGAAATGAAAATATCTTTTATAAAATGTGAAAAAGAAGCAAAGTTTAAAATTCCAGAACTATTTGGAATAAATATAGAAGAGATTGAAAAGCCAGAGCAAGTAGATGAGAAAATAGAAGAATTAAAAGAACAAAAATTTACAACCATAATAATTCAAAATGAATTAGCAAGTTTTTCAGAAAAGATAATAAGAGAATACAAATATGATAAATCTCTAAACATTATTATAATACCATCTAAATACAAATAATTTTAAAATTATTATAAAATAACAAGTCATAAATAGAAAAGAGATACATATAAATGTATAAAGAAAAATGCTGTTAGTCAATTTTATCATAGAAAATAATTACACTATAAATTTTTTGAAAAGACTTATAGCAAAAAGGATAAGGAGGTAAAAATGATAGAGGCACAAAGAGAAAATTTAAGTATAAATAAATTAATAGCAGAAAAAAAGGAGATTATATTTGTAGAAGGAGATATGATAGTACCAGATTCAAAACCTGATATTTTGAATACAATTTGTACAAGTGGGGTTGTGTCAATATACAAAAAAGAGGCACAAGATGAAAAAGTTAAGCTTGATGGAGCTATAAATACATATATAATGTATATGCCAGATGGAACAGAAGACAGTGTGAGAGGACTAAATACTACTATAGATTTTTCACAGATTATAAATGTTTTAAACTGTAAAGAAGGAATGAATGTAATTTCAGATATAATTGTGAAATCAATAGAGGGAAAGGTGATAAATGGAAGAAAAGTTGGAATTAAAGCTACATTAGAAGTTACATTAAAAATTTATTTTAATGAAGAAGTAGAAATAATAAATGAAATACAAAATGAAAATGATATTCAAATTTTAAAGGAAGATATGATAGTAAATTCATTAATAGGTCAAGGTGAGACAAAGATTTATGCAAAAGATAATATACAAATAGATAATATAGATAATCTTGCTGAAATTTTAAAGGTTAAATTGAATATCAAAGATAGAGATATAAAAATTAGTTATAATAAAGTTTTAACGAAATCAGAAGCAGAAGTATCAATAATGTATCTAACAGAAGATAATAGAATAAATTGTGTTACATATAAAATACCAGTTGTAGGATTTATAGATATACCAAATGTAATGGAAGAAAATATATGTGATGTAAATTATGAAATTAGAAATATAATTATAAAGCCAAATTCACAAGAAGAACATTCAATATATGTTGAAATTGAAATAGGAGTTACATGTTACGTATATGAGAAAAAACAAATAAATTTAATTCAAGATATGTATATTCCTACTCAAAAATTAGATTTTGAAAAAAAACAAATAATTACAATGACAGAAAAGCAAAATGTAACAGATATAAAATCAATAAGAGAAAAAATCAATTTGAAAGATATAGAAGGATTAAATTTAATTGATGTAGATATTACTCCTACAATAATAAATGAAAATAAAATAAATTCAAAAATTTTGTATGAAACAGAATTAAATTTTAAATTTATTTTTCAAAATTCGAAATCACAAATTATAATAAAAGATACAAAAATTCCATTTGAATATACAGTAGAAAACTTAAAAAATGGAGAAAACTTAAATGCAAATAGTAATATTGAAATAAAAAATAAAGATTTTGTAATTCAAGATGGTGGAGATATTAATTGCAATATAGATATTCAGACAGATACAAATATGTATAGAAATGCAAATATTAGCATAATAGATAAAATAGAAGAAAATGGAGAAAGAGAAGAACAAGATTATAGTATAGTAATTTATATTGTAAAAAAAGGAGACACTTTATGGAAGATTGCTAAAGAATTTGGAAGTACAATTGATGGAATTGCAAGAGTAAATGGAATTGAAAATAAAGACATAATAATGCCTGGACAAAAATTGTATATACCAAAATTTGAAAGAATTTCGGAAAGAAACTATGAGTAAGATATATTCAAGACCAAGAATAAGAATTCCAAAAATATTTTTATCAAATGTAGGAGACAAAAAGTTTAAGAAAAAACAAAAAATTAGTAAATTTTTTATTATAATGATAATTGCATTTAGTACTGTTAAAGTTGTATTAGATGCAATTTTACCAATATTTGATTCTTTGTGTAGAGACAAGGCTAAATCAATAGCAACTATAATATCAAATGAACAAGCGACAGTTGTTATGCAAGAACATGAATATGAAGAATTATTTACATTAGAAAAAGATAATAATGGAAATATTATAATGATAAAGTCAAACGTAGGACCTATAAATGCAATAATTTCAGATGTAGCAATAAAAATACAAAATGAGATTGATAAAAAGGGAAGAGACAATATAGAAATAGCAATTCGGAAGTTTTACAACATTTAAATTATTATCAGGTGAAGGACCAGGAATTCCGATAAAAATATCAACACTTGGAAATGTCGAAACAGATTTAAGAAGTGAATTTACAGCACAGGGAATAAATCAAACATTACATAGAGTTTATTTACAGGTAGTATGTGAAGTAAGCATTTTAACACCATATGATAATATAACCGAAAAAATAACAAATCAAGTATTAATTGCAGAAAATGTAATTGTTGGTAAAATTCCAAATACATATTATAACTTGGAGGGACTTGATAATAATAGTGCAATAGATATTATAGAGTAAAATTAATTAAGTTAAATTGAAAAAGTTATAATTATATGATATAAATAGACTATAACAATGGAAAAGTAACAAAAAGAAGATATTTTGTCTTCTTTTTTTGTGTATAAATAAATTGAAAATAAAAACAATATATGATAATATAAATTCAATAAGAGGAGAAAAATATGAAAAATAAAAAAAGAAAATCAAAAAAAATAAAGAATAAAATAAAGCCAATAGTAATAATTACCATATTAATACTAATATCAATATCAGTAATAATATATTTTAATTCTAAAAACAAGGAAGTAGAAACATCAACACAACCAATTGAAGAAGAACAAATAGTAGAGAATTTATATGAAGAAAATATTAATAACATTGAGGAGCTTCAAGAGAATATAATAGTTGAAAATACAAAGAATAATGAAAAAGATAATAATATTATTAATGAGGCTGCTAATAAAAATATCAATAAAAGTAATAATACAACACCATATTATATAAAAGTAAATTATGGAGCTCAAGTAGTAACAATATATGGAAAAGATTCAAATGGAAACTATACAATTCCTATAAAAGCGATGATATGTTCTACAGGAACTGCTACACCAAAGTCCGGTGTATATTCAATTCCAGGAAGATGGACATGGGGAGTACTTTTCGGAAATGTATATGGGCAATACTGCGTAAAAATAACAGAAAATATTTTATTTCATTCAGTACCATATTTAAGAAAGGGTGATAATGCAAGTTTAGAATATTGGGAATATGATAAATTGGGAACAGCAGCATCAGCTGGATGTATACGTTTAAAAGTCGATGATTTAATATGGTTATATAACAATTGTGCAAATGGAACTAAAGTAGAATTTTATAGTAGTTCTAATCCAGGACCTTTAGGAAAGCCAAGTGCTAAAAAAATATCATCTTATCCAGATTATTTAAAAAATTGGGATCCTACTGATCCGAATACAAATAACCCTTGGAAAAATTATAAAGAAAATGGTACAAAATCAGATAATACTACAAAAAACGAAATATAGGTTAGGTGGAATAAATGAATTTAGTAAAACTAAAAGACATATCGTACTAATAAAATACAAAGCTACTGAACAATAACAAAAAGCTCGAAAGTATTAAGACTTCCGAGCTTTGATATATTTTTGAATAAAAGAATATTATCTCTTTGTAAATTACAAAGGTTGATTTTTCAATAGAAAATGACATTTTTGTATATTATAAGATTATTACATTATACTTTTAAATAACTCTTATTAGATTTTATTATTTAGGAAACAGCCATATTATAAAGAAAAGAATATAAAATGTATTACGACTTTGTAGTTACATAATATTTGTGTAACTGGTATATAAAAAGTTGTAATACATTTTTTTTGACATTATATTATGAAATATATAGTTAGAAAGCATGAGACTCTTTTAAAATCAAGATTTAATAACCCATAATAAAATTAAGCATAAAAAGAAAAATACATATAAAAAAGCATTTTAAGAGAAATTTCATAACAGCCATTTACATACATAATCGACCATATTAATATTTATTTAGAATTACTTAATGTATATCTGTCATTTGGAGAATTTATTTTATTATTTCGGTAAATTCTCCACCCCTTAAATAATAAGAAAGGACTGGTTGTTATGTGTATTAAAGTTGAATATTTAAAAAGATTTAATGAAAAAGAATTTGCAAATTATTTTGAAAAATTAAAAGAAGAAATCAAAAACAGTAATGATAACTTTATTATATTAAATGGAAAGATTAATTGTGGTAAAACAACTATTGCTACTAAATTAGTAAATAATGCTAGTTATATGGAAAAGATAAACACATTATTTTTCAGTTTGGAAACAAGTGAAAGCACAATAAAAAGAATGATTAATAAAGATTCAAATTATTTAACCATTTATGATAGACCAATAACTATTAAAGATATGATTTCAGAAATTAAAGAAAAAGAACCTCAATTTGTTGTTATAGATTATTTACAATTAATTGGTTTTGATAAATCAAAATGTTTGAGTAGAAATAAAGAATTAGAATTAATAAAAGAAGAATTAAAAAATTTAGCAGATGAACTAAATACAAAAATTGTTGCTATCTCAATATGTAGATAATAGGAGATATAAAAATGTTGATACAAACAGAAATTAATGAAATTGATAATATTTTGAATGTTAATAGAAATGGTTTAATTATTGCCTTTTCAAAATCAGATGAAGAAAAGAAAAATTTTATATTAAATATTGCAAGTAATATGGCGATTAAATATAACAAACCTATTGCAGTATTAAATTCTTCAATAAGCTTTAGAAAGTTCATTAATGAATGTATTAGAATACAATACGAAAATATTAGTAAAGTTGGTTTAAAAGATGATTTAAGAGAATTTAAGAATAGATTAAAAAATGTTACTAATTCAAATATATTAGTGAATTTTGCTAGTAGTTATAATTCAAATGAATTAATAGAAAAAGGTAAAGAAAAGCAAAATTTGTTCTACACATTTATGCTGTAATTAATGCTTTAAAAATACAATTATATTAAAAATTAAGATGTATAGCAAATTTGAAATTTTATGTAAAACATGGTATAATTTAAATATGGTATTTTTTTAAAAATAAATGTAATATAAATGATATAAGGAGAAAATAATGGAGAATAGAAGTATCGCGGAAAGTTTAAAACCAACATTTGAAAATGTAACGAGAAAATTTATAGTAGAAACTATGTATGATATATTATTTAATGAAGAACTGCCAAATTTTAAATTTGAATTTAGAGAAGATGAGGCAATAGAATTTATAGAGAAAGTTTTAGAAAATTGTACTAGAGAGTATGATTTTTATAAAGAAAGAGCGAAAAAAATATTGGAGAGCATAAAAAATAAGAGTAACGGAAATGAAATACTACCTGTAATGATAGTAAAAGATTATAAGGAATTTTTTGAACAATTAAGGAAATATTATGAACAGGATATAAAATTATATTTTAAAAGAATAGGAGAAACAGCATTTCCTGTATATGAGCAGGATAATTGTTTTGAACAAATTTGGTTAAGAGCTACGCCAGATGATTTTAATAATCCAGAAAGTTTTTTAAAAAAACAAGTACAAATGATAACAGATAATACACTTGAAAAATATGATAAAGAAACTTGTTTAGGAAAATTGGAAATATTAAATGATAATTTAATTTGTATAAGGAATGGAATTGCAAGAACTTGGGATGAAAATCTAAGAGAAGTCGAAATAAGAATTTATGATAAAAAATATTATAATAATATAGAATTGTTTAATAGACCACATTATACACTTCCTCTTATAAGATATGGAATTTATGAAAAAGATGGAAAAAAAGTTTGTTATATTGGATCTATACAAAATAGAGTAACATCTTTAGCATATAGAGAGATAGAAAAAAGTCAAGAAGTAAATAAAGATATAGAGAGAAAAAAATATAAAGTAAATGAGCGGTGTGCCTAAAGAAAAAAGAGATAAAGTAGAACCTAAAAATATATTAGCTTTAAGTATATTTATTGATATTTTGAGTAAAAAAGGAATTACTGATATTGAAATTCCTAGCATGTATGTTTTAGATTATGAATATCACGAAAAAAGAAGTAGAAAAATTTATAAAAAATTTAAAGAAGAGTGGCCAGAAGATAGAAAAAAAAGGTCTCCGTTATTATATAATGAAGAGGAAAATTATTTTAATAATAATTATAATAAACAAGATTTGATAAGTGAAATAAAGACAGAAAGAATAATAAAAAATTTTGAAAGAGTATTATACCACTATCATAATGGAAGAATAGTAAGTTATCCAGGAGAATTAGACAGTTTCTTACATTTGAATATACCTATAATAAAAAGCAAAGATGAAATTAGAAGTCGAATATTAAAAGATATATATCAATTAATAGAAAAAAGATATATAGAACAAGAAAGATAAAAATAAAAAAACTCGGAAATTTATAATTTCCGAGTTTTGAAATATTATCTCTTTGTAAATTACAAATGTTGATTTTTCAATAAAAAATGACATTTTTGTATATTATAAGATTATTACATTATACTTTTAAATAACTCTTATTAGATTTTGTTATTTAGGAAACAACCATATTAAAAATAAGATTTATGAATTTATAAACAGAAATAGATTATAAAATTTATTAATATTATAGACAGATTTTAAATAATATTGTAGAATAATTAGCATAGGAAATGATGAGAAACAGATGTGGTTTTGCCACCTGAATTTTACGAAATATCGTAGGAGAGGTGGTGATGTTTATGATTAAAGTGATACTATTTTTGATATTATCCTTAATGTTTTCTTTAACATTAAACGTTGCCTTGACAGCAGTTCTGCATAAGAACTGGGTTGACAAGCAACTACATAAATAAAAAAAGCTCACATCTGTAACTTTGGCGAGTTAGGTGTGAGTTTTTTCAAACTTAATTCGGCAAAACCACGTTTGTGGATTTGTCATTTCCTATATTTATTATAAGCTATTTAAAGATAAAAAGTCAAGAAAAATATAAAGTTATAATAAATAAATAGTAATTTGTTATTAAATTTGAGAGGAGATTATAAAAATGAATTTAATATATAAAAAAGCAAATATAAATGATATAGATAATTTAGTGGATTTAAAAATAAAGCAAATGTTATTTTTTTATAATAGAGATGGCGTAATAATGAAAAATGAAAACGAAAAAAGAGAAAACATAAAAAATGTATTAGAGCAAGAACTAAATAAAACAATGCATTTTTTTATAGCAATAGATAAAGATAATAATAAAACTGTTGCTTGTAACGGTGTGATTATTCATCAAATGCTACCTGATACAAAAGCATATATAACAAGTGTATATACTGATGAAGATTATAGACAAAATGGAATTCAAAATGAATTAATGAAAATGATTTTAGCATTTATTAAGGAGATTAACTGCAAAAAAATAGAACTTGATGCTTCTAACCCTCCAGCAATAAAATTATATGAGAAATTTGGTTTTATAAAAAATAATATAAAGTATATTTTAATGATTTAACAAACAAATTACAATATGTACAAAAGAAAAAGTGCACTATTTTGGTGAAATTGTAGATGGCGAAATGCAATATAATGATATTGGCAAAGTTGCAAATGAGTGTATAAAGAAAATAAATGATATATATAAGTCAATAAAGTTAGAGAAGTATATAATTATGCCGAATCATATACATATGATTTTAATAGTTGGAAAAGAAACAACAATATCAGTTGCAAGAGTAATTAAACAATATAAAGAATATATAACAAAGCAAATAAAAGAATCCATATGGCAAAAATCATATTATGATCACATAATACGAAATGAAAAAGATTATTTGAGGATATGGAAATATATTGACGAAAATATATTAAAATGGGATTTAGATAAATATTATAGTTAGTAATGGAGCACACTGTGCTCCGCTACAAAAAAATATGCAAGTGAAATAAATGAATGCTAGAAGTTGGAGATTTGAGACATAAAGTAAAGCCTCGAAGAATTACTATAAATCCAACTTCAAACCTCAAACATCTAATTTCAAAATTACAATTTTGATAATAAAGAAAAAGGAGATTATGTATTATGAAAAGAGAAAGATATTCAATAATTTATAGTA
>CAKPDN010000017.1 GCA_934149005.1 uncultured Clostridia bacterium
AAAATTAAAGGAGGTAATATTATGATTAAACCATTAGGAAGTAGAGTATTAATAAAAATGAAAGAAGGCGAAGAAACAACAAAAAGTGGAATAATACTAACAAGTGGAGCACAGGAAAAACCACAAATTGCAGAAGTAATAGAAGTAGGGCCAGGAGAAAAATTCGATGGAAAAGTAGAAGAAATGTATGTAAAAAAAGGAGATAATGTAATAGTAAGTAAATATTCTGGAACAGAAGTAAAATATTCTGGAACAGAATATTTAATAGTAAAACAAGAAGATATACTAGCAATAGTAGATTAAAAAAGGGATTACGAGGGATTACGGGGCCACCACACAAAATCCCTCTTAAGGAAAAATAAACATAAATATATAATATATAAATAAGATAGAGGGATTTTGTGTGGTGGCCCCGTAATCCCTCGAAGATAGGAGTGAATTTAAAATGGCAAAACAAATAAAATTTGGAGAAGATGCAAGAAAATCTTTATTAGAAGGAGTTAATAAACTAGCAGATACAGTTAAAGTTACATTAGGACCAAAAGGAAGAAATGTAGTATTAGATAAAAGTTTTGGTGCACCATTAATTACAAATGATGGTGTTACAATAGCAAAAGAAATTGAATTAGAAGATAAATTTGAAAATATGGGAGCAAGACTTGTTAAAGAAGTATCTGAAAAAACAAATGATGTTGCAGGTGATGGTACTACAACAGCAACAGTTTTGGCACAAGCTATGATTAAAGAAGGTGTTAAAAATGTAGCAGCTGGTGCAGACCCAATGGCAATGAAAAGAGGAATTGACAAAGCGGTTAATTCAGCGGTTGAAGAATTGAAGAAAATAAGTGTTCCAGTAAATGGAAAAGAAGATATTGCAAGAGTTGCAAGTATTTCTGCAAACAATGATGAAGTTGGAGAATTAATAGCAGAAGCAATGGAAAAAGTTTCTAAAGATGGAGTTATAACAATAGAAGAATCAAAAACATCAAATACACAATTAAATGTAGTTGAAGGAATGCAATTTGATAAAGGATATGTTTCTCCATATATGGTAACAGATACAGAGAAAATGGAAGCTATAATAGATAACCCATATATATTAATAACAGATAAAAAAATAAGCAATATTCAAGAAATATTACCATTATTAGAAGCATTGATGCAACAATCAGGCAAATTAGTAATAATATGTGATGACATTGAAGGAGAAGCACTATCAACATTAGTACTTAACAAATTAAGAGGTGTATTAAACGTTGTAGCAGTCAAAGCACCAGGATTTGGAGATAAAAGAAAAGCAATGTTAGAAGATATTGCAATATTAACAGGAGGAGAAGTTATAACATCAGACTTAGGATTAGAACTAAAAGATACACAAATTGAACAATTAGGAAAAGCAAGACAAATAAAAGTTCAAAAAGAAAATACAATAATAGTTGATGGAGCAGGAAATAAACAACAAATTGCCGACAGAGTAGGGCAAATAAGAGCTCAAATAAATGAAACAAAGAGTGAATATGATAAGGAAGGATTACAAGAAAGACTTGCAAAAATAGCTGGTGGAGTTGCAGTAATCGAAGTTGGAGCAGCTACAGAAACAGAAATGAAAGACAAAAAATTAAGAATAGAAGATGCTTTATCTGCAACAAAAGCAGCAGTTGAAGAAGGAATAGTTGCAGGTGGTGGAACAGCATTAATAAATGTGGCACCAGCAGTAGAAAAAACTGTAAATGAATTAACAGGAGGAGAAAAACTAGGAGCAGAAATAATACTAAAATCATTAGAAGAACCAGTAAAGCAAATAGCAAGAAATGCAGGATTAGAGCCAGCAGTAATTGCTGATAATGTTAAAAAATCAGAAGATGGTGTAGGTTTTGATGCAAGCAAAGAAGAATATGTTGATATGAAAAAATCAGGAATAGTAGACCCAACAAAAGTTACAAGAAGTGCTTTACAAAATGCAGCATCAATAGCTTCAATGGTTCTTACAACAGAAAGTTTAGTTACAGATGTACCTGAAAAAGATTGCCATTGCGGACATGAAGGTGGAATGGGAGCAGCAGGAATGGATGGAATGTATTAATTAAAATAAAAAAAGAATAAATGTTACAAAAATATTACGTTTTTGTAACATTTATATATTATAAATAAAAAATATTGAACAAAAATAAATCTTATGATATATTATTAAAAATAGATAAATAAGATATATGGAGGGAAAATAATGACTATTCAGAAAAATGGAATAACTTTGATAGCACTAGTTATAACTATTATAGTATTATTAATATTAGCAGGAGTAACAATAAATACATTAGTAGATAATGGGATAATAGACAAAACAAAAACATCCACACAAAAATATAAAAATGAACAAAACCATGAAGAAACACAAATTTCTAAGTATGAAAATGAAATAAGCAATTATATTAGTGGAAATAGAGACAATAACACAGAAATAAATGCATTAAAAACGAAAATAGAAGAATTAGAAAATCTTAATTCCTATTCAGAAACAGAGAAAAAAATTGGTACTTGGTATGATGGAAAACCTTTATATCAAAAAGTAATTTCTGGAAAAACACCATCATCACAGTCTTGGCAAACAGTATATACACTAGAAAATGCCAAATATATTAGAATGGTATATGGTGAAATAATAGCAAATAATTCTACAAATGATAGAGTTCTTATCCCCCACCCAACAACATGTTGCATTGGATTTAAGGAAAACAAAATAAATATGTATACTGATTATACAAATAAAAATTTTTTAATGATAGTTCAATATACAAAAACAACAGATTAATAAAAAGAATGTTATATAATTTTTGCTACAATTTTAGATTAATATTAAAAAAATTTCAAAAACCCCTTGACAGTTATAAGAAAATCATTTATAATCTATAACTGTCAGGAGAAATGCAGGTGTAGTTCAATGGTAGAACCTCAGCCTTCCAAGCTGATGACGTGAGTTCGATTCCCACTACCTGCTCCAAATACTAATTTATAACCTGAAACTTAATATGCAGGTGTAGTTCAATGGTAGAACCTCAGCCTTCCAAGCTGATGACGTGGGTTCGATTCCCACTACCTGCTCCAAAAAATATCTTTAAGTAAATTGCTTAAAGATATTTATGCTTTTACGAACAAAGTAATAAACAGAGTTTTATAGAAAATAGAGGAAAAAATATGAATAAACAAAGTAATAAAAGATTTGATGAATTAATTAAATATATAGAAGACAATATCTGTGAAGAAATTAGCTACAAAAAATTAGCCCAAATACTTGGAGTTAATGAATATACTATGCATAGAATATTTTTATTTGTAACAAATTATACTTTAGCTGATTATATAAGAAAAAGAAGATTAAGTATGTCTGCTTTAGATTTACTTGAAGGAAAAGAAAAAGTAATTGATATTGCAATAAAATATAATTATGAATCTTCTCAAGCTTTCTCAAGGGCATTCAAAAATATGATGGGATTTACTCCAAGTGAAATAAATAACAATAAAACAAATATAAAGTTTTTTTCACCATATGAATTGATAAATGAAGAAATAACAGATGAATTTCAATATCATATAGAAAAAAACATAAAATTCAACCTATATGCAATTTCAATGAAAACAACAATCAAAAACTGTCACAATGAAGCACCAATATTTTGGAAAGATAATTACCAATATATAAAAGGCAAAAGCGAATATGGATTATTAGAATATGATAAAACATGTAACATAGATAAGGCCATATACTATATAGCATCAAAAGAAAAATTTAAAAATTCAAAAGAATTAAATTTAAAACCATGTAATTATTTAGTATTTGAATTTGAATATATAAACTCCACAAATCTATATGAATTCTGTCAAAAAATATATAGAACAATTATTCCAAGTTCAGGATATGGATTAGGAGATTTGCCAGATATTGAAGAATATTTACCAAATAATAAATTAAGATTATATATACCTATAAAATAAGTAACTTTTTTAACATTGAAAAAGTTACTTATTTTATTCTAAAAAGATATACAATAAATATGTAGAGAACGCTCTTATTTTAAACTTATTAGGAGGATATGAGATGAATGAATATTTAACTCGTGAAATCTGGAAAATGCGGAAAAATATAAAAACAGAAGCAGAAACACCCAAAGTTGCTCTTACCAAAGTAGAAAACAAAACATATCAACTTCTTTTCATGTCATGTGGATGTGAAAATGCATGTACATTTTGCAATTATGGTTTTGACTACAATCTTACTTTAGAAACGGTTAAGCCAGAGTTGGAAAAAATTAGGTTAGAAGAATTTGATATAGCTGAACTTGAACTAGAAGCAAACGGGTCTTTTCTTTCAGAAAGAGAGATACCATATGATTTATTTCTTGAGATATTAGATTTTGTATCTCACAGAAATATTACAATAATTACAATGGAGACACACTACAACACAATAACAGAAAAGAAGCTTCAAGATATCAGAAGAATACTTGGAGAAGAACAAAAAATACAATTTGAATTAGGATTTGAGTCAGCTGATGAAGATGTTAGAGCGATCTATAATAAAGACATAGATATCAAAGAGTTTCTTAAAGTAAGTAGACTATGTGAAAAATACAAAATAGGTTTACAGATTAATGTACTTTTCGGAGCTCCTTTTTTAACACATGAAGAACAAATTCAAGATTGCTTAAATTCTTTAAAGTTTATCTACGAAAAAATGCCAAAGGGAACATATGCAGTTTTATTTCCAATAAACATCAAAATGAATACAATGTTAAAACATTGGCAGGATATAGGTGTTTATGACCAAATTTCATCATGGGATTTTATTGAACTTTTACATGTTATTCCTGAAGAATATTTGGACAGATTTACTATTGCATGGTGGGGGAACAGAGAAAACACTTTTACTCCAAATATAATACAGTTTCCCAAAACATGTGATAAATGCAAAGAAAGATTAATGGAATTCTACCATGATTTTTATTGCAATTGGAATCGATCATATCGTAAGAAAATACTTGATCAAATTTGGCAAACAAGGTGTGAGTGCAACAAAAAATAATATTCCGCAACATAAAACAGGTGGCAAATACCACCTGTTTTATGTTTATTAATTTAATAATAAATCTTTTAAATCTTTTTTTATTTTAGGTGGGTAATTATATATTGGTTTACCAACAATAAATCCACATATTTGCTCAAAATCTTTTATTTCTAAATAATTATTAATTTCGTTTTCTATATATAAAGTATCACACAAAATACAACTTCCTAATCCCAAGTTTACAGCTTCTAAGCTCATATTTTCTATAGCACAACCTAAAGATATATAATCAGGCTTTTTATAATTTTTATTTTTAGATTTAGATTTATAATTATTACTATAAATCATTATCATTTTATCGGCAGTACGTATTTGCTCTGCCGAACCCTTTACACTTGTCCTTTGTTCAGGATTTAATTTATCCCATTCAAAAAGCATATTCATAATATCATCTTTTTGCTTATTATTTAAAATATAAAATTTCCATGACTGTCTATTTTTAGCAGAAGGTGCTAAACTTCCACTTAATAAAATCTTTTCAATTTGACTTTTAGAAACAACATCATTTGTAAATAATCTAGCAGAACGCCTATTTATAATTACTTCATCAAAATTCATATCAATACCTCCTAAAAATATTTAAAGCTAATTTTAATAACTATGCACATTAATATTTTATTACATTAATATCATTATAAAATAACTTTAATGATATTAAATTTGCTTACTTAGAATTTTTTATAAATTATCAAAAAACAGTTGATATTTTTAAACATTTAATATAAAATCTATAAAGACAAAAGGAGGAAACAAATGATAACTTTAAAAGATATTAAAGAAAATCCAGAGGTAGATGCTCTAATAAGAGGAGCACAAAAACAATTAAATGCATTAGGATATACTGAACATGGACATAGACACATATCAATAGTGTCAAAAAGAGCAGGAGATATATTAGAAAAATTAGGATACCCAGAAAGGACAGTAGAACTTACAAGAATAGCAGGATATATGCACGATATAGGAAACTGTATAAACAGAGTAGATCATGCACATAGTGGAGCAATTTTAGCATATAACATTTTAAAAGACATGGGAATGCCAGTAGATGAAAGAACAGAAATAATAATGGCAATAGGAAACCATGATGAAAATACAGGAAGTGCAATAAGCGATATATCAGCCGCATTAATATTAGCAGATAAATCAGATGTACACAGAGATAGGGTAGTTAATAGAAATTTATCAACATTTGATAAACATGATAGAGTAAATTATGCGGTTACAAATGCAGAACTTAATTTAGATGAAAAAGAAAGAAAAATTATCTTAAATTTAAAAATAGATAATAAAATATGCCCTGTTTTAGATTACTTTGAAATATTTATGGAAAGAACAATGATGAGTAAATATGCAGCAAAATTTTTAAAAATATGGTTTGAATTAATTATAAATGACACAAAATTATTATAATATGGAGGTAAAAAATGAAAAATAAAAAAACAAACAATAAAAATGTGATGAAAATAGTAAAAATATTAACAATAATTTTATTGATTATATTAGTATCAATGATAGGATTCTTTGGAATATATTCAAAAAATAAAAGTCAAATGGCTAACAAAGTTAAAGACTATACTTATGCAATGGATATAGATGGAGCAAGAACCATAAAATTAAAATTAAATACAGATACAAAAGAAATTATAAAAGACAGTGAAGGCAATATAATAGAAAAAGCAACAGATGAAGAAATCAAAGAAAAGGGATATACTAAAGAAGAAATACTAAATAATAGTGAAGAAGTAAAAACAGAAGAAAATTATAATAAAGCTAAAAAAATAATAGAAAAAAGGTTAAAAAATTTACAAATACAAGATTATAACATTTCATTAAATGAAAAAACAGGAGAAATGATTATAGAAATTCCAGAAGACTCAAAAACAGATACAGTAGTAGGTAGATTAAATACAACTGGAAAATTTGAAATAATAGATAATGAAACAAAAGAAGTATTGCTAGACAATAGCAATATAACATCATCAAATGTATTATATAATAATACAACATCAGGAACAACAGTATATTTAGAAATAGCATTTAATAAAGATGGAAAGAAAAAATTAGAAGAAATAAGTAAAACATACGTAAAAACAGAAGAAAACAACACAACAACAGAAGATACAAATACAACAGAAACTAATGAAACTACAAATAATACTACAGAAGATTCAGCAGAAGAAACAAAAACAACAGAAAAGAAAATAACAATGAAAATAGATGATGAAGAAATAATGACAACAAATTTTGAAGACCCAATAACAACAGGAAAAATACAATTATCAGTAGGAACAGCGACCAAAGACACATCAACATTACAAGATTATATAACACAAGCACAAAATGTAGCAACAGTATTAGATAGTGGAAATCTACCAGTAAAATACGATATAGAAAAAAATCAATATATTTTATCAGACATAACAAAACAAGAACTAGGATATATAGCAATAGCTATGTCAATAATATCAGTTATAGGAATAATAGTTTTAATTATCAAATTTAGACTAAATGGATTATTAGCAGGAATTTCATATATAGGACTAGGAGCAACATATTTATTATTAATTAGATATGCAAATGTAATAATATCAGTTGAATCACTATTCGGAATTGCAATAATGTTAATATTAGATTATATCTTTACATTTATGCTATTAAAAAATATAAAAACAAAAGAAAAAACAGTAAATAAAGCTACAATAGAAACATATGCAAAATTCTTTAACAGAATAGTACCAATTTGCATAGTTGCAATAGCATTTTGTTTTATAAAATGGATACCAATAAGCAGTTTTGGAATGATATCATTCTGGGGATTAACTTTAATTGCAGCCTATAACGCAGTAATTACAAGAAGTATATTAAATATAAAAGAAAATAATTAATAATAAGCAAACGGGAGGTATATATTATGAAACAAAAAGAAACAAAAATTTTAGTGGCGATGATTGCTATAATATTAATTGTAGGAATCATAATGATATTTACAAAAGGACTAGCTTTTGACTTAAAATATCAAGACAGCAAAAAAGTTGAAATAAATTTAGGAAAAGAATTTGAAAAAAAAGACATAAAAGAAATAACAAACGAAATATTTGGAAAACAACCAGTAATAATTCAAGCGATAGAAGTATATAAAGATGCAGTAAGTATAACAACAACAGAAATAACAGAAGAACAAAAATCAGAATTAATAACAAAATTAAATGAAAAATATGAAACAGAACTAAAAGCAGAAAATATAACAATAGAAGAAATAGCACATGTAAGAGGAAGAGATATTATAAAACCATATCTTGTTCCATTTACAATAGTTACAGCAATAATACTAGCATATTTAGTTATTAGATATAACAAATTAAACTCACTTGAAGTATTAACACAATCAATAGGAATAATTGTGTTAGCACAAATAGTATTATTATGCATAATGGCAATTACAAGAATGCCAATAGGTAAATTTACAATTCCTACAGTTTTACTAGTTTATATGTTATCAACTTATATTTGTACTACTAAATTAGATGGAGACTTAGAAAAAGTTACTACAAAAGAAAAGAAATAAATGGTTAGAAAAAAATATAATATCTATAATTTTGTTATTATAGATATTATATTTTTTTCTAAAAAGTCTATCAATTTAAAAAAATATATGATAGAATACAACTATAAAACTAATAAGGAGAGTGAAAAAATTGTCAGAAGCCAAATATAAAAGGATACTATTAAAATTAAGTGGAGAAGCACTAGCAGGAGAACAAAAAACAGGAGTAAACGTAGAAGTAGTAGGAAAAATATGTGACAAAATCAAAGAAGTAACAGAAATGGGAGTAGAAGTAGGAATAGTAGTAGGAGGAGGAAACTTCTGGAGAGGAAGAAATGGACATCAAATGGAAAGAGCAACAGCAGACTACATGGGAATGCTTGCAACAGCAATGAATGGACTAGCACTTCAAGATGCACTAGAAGCAAGAGGAATACATTCAAGAGTACAAACAGCAATAGAAATGAGAGAAATAGCAGAACCATTTATAATAAGAAAAGCAGAAAAACACTTATCAAGAGGAAGAGTAGTAATATTTGCATGTGGCACAGGACACCCATATTTTACAACAGACACAGCAGCAGTATTAAGAGCAACAGAAATAAATGCAGATATCATATTATTAGGAAAAGCAATAGATGCAGTATATTCAGCAGACCCTAAATTAGACCCAAAAGCAGAAAAATATGATAAAATATCATATTTAGAAGTACTAGAAAAAGACTTAAAAGTTATGGACTCAACAGCAACAGCACTATGCAGAGACAACAACATACCACTATTAGTATTTGGAATAGCAGACCCACAAAACATAGTTAGAGCTGTAAAAGGTGAAACAATAGGTACATTAGTAAAATAAGGAGATTACATGCTAATATTAATATTAATAAATATACTTATTATTATATGGATATATCTAAAATATTATAATATATCAAAAGTAGAAGATACTAACACAGAAAAAATAAAACAAATTGACCCAATAATTATGGGATGCATAAATGACAGAGGATTTAATAATAATTTTGATTTAATATTATCTGAAATAATTAATCTAAATATAAAAGGTTATATAAAAATAGAATATGATAGAAATGATATTAATGCATATGATTACACAATTACACAAAGTTTTGACATGAACACAGATGATATAAAAAAATATGAATTAATAGTATTAAATTTTCTATTTTCAGATAAAATGGAAATTACAAGAGATGAATTAGAAGAAAAATTAATAAATACATTTAATTCATATAATGTACAATATAATGATTTACAACAGGTTTTAGAAAAAGAACTAAAAAAACAAAATATTATAGATGAATATAAAGATAAAGAATTAAAAAAAGTTGCAAAAACATATAAAATAATTTCAATTTCAGCTATAATTATATTATTTATATTAAAAATAACAGCATTTCCCAATATATCACTATTAGGAATGTTAACATCTATATTAGAAATATCAATTACCAATATACTAATTTTAAAAGCAAGCAATTATACAGATAAAGGTGAAAAATTAAGAAATAATATAATAAAATACAAAAACAAAATTGAAAAACAAGCATTTTTATCAAACAAAAAAACAATGAATCAAATAGTACTTGATAAAAATTTTGCAAATTCTATTGCATTACATGTAAATACACAAGCTAAAAAAATGTTTACAGATGATAAAGTATTAAAAAATGCCACAAAGTCCACCCAAAAACCAGTAGGAAAATTTATAATAATTTTAGTTATAGCGGTTGCAATAGGTATAATATTACAAAAAGTAACAAAATCAATTACAAAAGATGGAATAGTTTGGCTATATATAATTTTAGTTATAATAATAGCTTTATCAGCAGATATAACCAAATTTTTAGGAGAATCAAAAAAATAAAAAAGAAAGGAGTTGTACTAAAAAATATTAGTACAAAATAAAATTATGGATTATTCAAATATAAAAGAAAAAATGGAAAAAAGCATAAGTGTATATGATGAAAAATTATCAGAGGTAAGAGCAGGAAGAGCAAACCCTGCAATATTAAACAAAGTAAAAATAGATTATTATGGCACACCAACACCAATTAATCAAGTAGCTGGAATATCTGTTCCAGAAGCAAGACTTATTGTTATTCAACCATGGGATATAAGTGTATTAAAAGAAATTGAAAAAGCAATATTAGCATCAGATATTGGAATTAATCCAAATAATGATGGAAAAGTAATTAGACTTGCATTCCCAGAACTAACAGAAGAAAGAAGAAAAGATTTAGTAAAAGATATTAAAAAAATGGCAGAAGAAGCTAAAATAGCAATTAGAGCAATAAGAAGAGATGGAATTGAAGAAGCAAAAGCAAAACAAAAAGAAGGAGAAATGACAGAAGATGAATTAAAACAAGCAGAAAATGATATTCAAAAACTAACAGATAAAAGTGTAGAAGAAATAGATAAAATATTAGAAAATAAAGAAAAAGAAGTAATGTCTGTTTAAAAGTAATAATAAAATTAATAAGGGAAGAAAATAAAAAGTGGAATTCAAAGAAAATTTTAAAAAATATCAAGATATAATAAATAAAGAATTAGAAAAATATTTAAGAAAACAAAAATGTCCAGAAAAGACTTTAAACGAATCTATGGAATATAGCCTAATGGCAGGAGGAAAAAGACTAAGACCAATATTAGTTTTAGCGACATATGAATTATTTAAAAAAGATTATGAAGAATGTATGCCATTTGCAGTTGCAATAGAGATGATACATAATTTTTCATTAATCCATGATGATTTGCCAGAAGTAGATAATGATGATTTTAGACATGGAAAACCAACAAATCATAAACAATTTGGGCATGCAACTGCACTACTTGCAGGTGATGGGTTATTAAATCAAGCATATATAGTAATAAGTGATGAACTTTTATATTCATCACAAAATCAATATAAAGAAAATTTAAAAAATAAAATAATAGCATTTAATGAGTTCACAAAAGCTGTTGACAAAATGATTGCAGGAGAATATTTAGATACAGAATTAGAGGGAAAAAATATATCAAAAGAAATGTTAGAATATATCCATGCAAACAAAACAGGAGCCTTATTAAAACTATGTGTAAGAATGGGAGCGATTTTAGCAGATAGTACACAAAAGGATATAGCAAGATTATCAACATACGCAGAAAAAATAGGATTAGCATTTCAAGTAAAAGATGACATATTATCAGAAGAAGGAAATCCAGAAATAATGGGAAAACCAGTCGGAAATGATAAAGAACACAAAAAATGCACATATGTATCTTATTATGGATTAGAAGGAGCAAAACAAGAATTAGAAAAATTAACACAAGAAGCAATAAACGAATTAGAAATATATGGAGAGAAAGCAGAATTTTTGAAACAACTAGCATTATATATAAAAGACAGAAATAAATAGTCAAAAGAGAAAAAATAGGATGATGATTAGCAAAAAAGCGAGCGAAAGTGAGGAGAAAATGGAACAAGAAAATTTACCAAAACACATTGCAATCATAATGGATGGAAATAGAAGATGGGCAAGAAACAAAGGAATACCAGTAAGTTTAGGACATAAAGAAGGAGCAAAAACCTTAGAAAAAATAGTCAGGTATGCCAACAAAATTGGAATAAAATACATAACAGTATATGCATTCTCAACAGAAAACTGGAAAAGGACAGAAGAAGAAGTATCAGGATTAATGAGATTATTCCAAAGCTATTTAGATGATTACAGCAAAAGAGCAGACTCAGAAAATATAAAAGTAAAAATAATAGGAAGCGAAGAAGGCTTATCTGAAAAAATGAAAGACTCTATAAAAAAATGTATGGAAAGAACAAAAAATAATACAGGTATAACATTTAATATAGCATTAAATTATGGTGGAAGAGATGAAATAATAAAAGCGGTAAAAAATATAGCAGAAAAAATCAAAAATAAAGAAATGGATATTGAAGACATAACAGAACAAACAATATCAGAAAATTTATATACAAAAGGTCAACCAGATCCAGATTTATTAATAAGAACAAGTGGAGAAATAAGATTAAGCAACTTTTTACCATGGCAATTAGTATATACAGAATTTGTATTTATAGAAAAAAATTGGCCAGATTTTAATGAAGAAGACTTAAATAAATCAATAGAGATATATCAAAAAAGAAATAGAAAATTCGGAGCAAAATAAGTAGATAAAACGAAGCGGGAGGAAAAAATATGGATCTAAAAAGAATAACATCAGGATTAATAGTAGCATTAGCATTAATGGTTATTTTACTAATGCCAAATAATATAATAACAGGAATTTTATTTACAATAATTGCAATAATTGCCATGCATGAATATTTAAAAGCAATATCAAAAGTATGTAATCCAATAAAATGGGTAGGATATTTAAGCTGCATTATTGTAGCAATAATTAATTATATACCAGAACAATATTTAACCAAAACATTAATGCTTTCTATACCAACTATATTATTAATATTATTTGCACAAGTAATAGCAACAGATATGAAAATAACATTTAAAGATATGGCATATACTTTTCTTGGAATATGCTATATACCAGCGTTTTTAATGTTTCTATCATTAGTTGATGGGATGAGAAATGGAAAAATATTATTAATATATATTTTTATGGCAGCATTTGGAACAGATGTATTTGCATATATTATAGGCAAAAAATTTGGAAAACATAAATTTAGCAAAGTAAGTCCTAAAAAGTCAATTGAAGGATGTATAGCAGGAACATTGGGAGCCACAATTATGATACTAATATATACATTAGTTTTAAATAAATGTTTTTCCTTTGAATATCCATATATTATAATAACTATATTTGGAATAGTTTTAAGTTTAATAGGACAATTAGGGGACTTTTCAGCATCTTGCATAAAAAGATATGTAGATATAAAAGATTACAGTAACCTATTACCAGGACATGGAGGGATGCTAGATAGAATAGATAGTATCTTGTTTATAGCACCATTTGCATATATGTTATTTACTTGCATATAACATTCAAAATATTAATATATCAATATTTAGACTAGTTAATTTTTATGACTTAACTAAATTTAAATAATAGATATAATGTAATATAGAAAAAGGAGGCATGAAATTGACAATTATAATATCGGCTATAAAAATAATATTTTTACTTGGATTTCTAATATTAATACATGAAGCAGGACACTTAATAGTAGCAAAATTATGCAAAGTAAAAGTAAATGAATTTGCAATAGGATTTGGACCAACAATATGGAAGAAACAAGGAAAAGAAACAAAATATGCTTTAAGACTAATACCACTACGGTGGATTTTGCAGCATGGAAGGTGAAGAAGAAAGGTCAGAAAATGAAAACTCTTTTTCAAAAGCAAGTATACCAAAAAGAATATCAATTGTAGCAGCTGGAGCAACTGTTAATATTGTATTTGGACTATTAGTATATTTTATTTTAATGTCTACATCAAACACATATATAACAAATGAAATTAATACATTAATAGATGGATATGCTGCACAAGAAATAGGATTACAACCAAATGATAAAATTATAGAATTAAACGGAAAAAAAATAAAAAGCAAATATGACTTAAATAAAGTAATGAAAAAAAGCAATGGAGAAAGTATAAACATAAAAATAGAAAGAAATGGAGAAAAATTAGAATACAATACAAAACCAACAGAAGTAAAGAGTAAAAATACAGGAATATTATCATATTATTTAGGTGTAAATTTAAAACAAGCTGAAAATAAATTCATCAACCATATAATATATGGAGGAATGGAAACAAAAGAATTTGCTCTTTCTATAATAGATAACATAAAAATTATTTTTTCAGGAGGAGTAAGTGTAGATCAGATGATGGGACCAGTTGGCATATCTGAAGTAGTTGCAAAAACAAATGGGCTTAAAGAATTTATATATATGTTAGCACTAATTTCATTATCATTAGGAGTAACAAATTTATTACCAATTCCAGCACTAGATGGTGGAAAAATTTTAATATTGCTTATTGAAGCAATTCGTAGAAAACCATTAAATGAAAAAACGGAAATAAATTTACAATTAATAGGATTTTCAGTTTTAATAGTATTATCCTTATATATTACTTATAATGATATTTTGAGGATTTTTTAGATAAACAGATTAAATAAAGTAGAAAAAACAAATGAAGAATGAGGAGGAAATATACTTGAAAAATAGATATGCTAGAACAGTTGATACTGTAGAGAGAGAGAGAGAGAGAGAGAGCTATACTTTAGAAAATAAAAGCTTATTAAGTAAGCTAAAAAATATAAAAGCAGAAAAAGGCATAACATTAATAGCACTAGTAATAACAATAGTTGTTTTACTTATTCTTGCAGGTGTGACAATTCAGCAATTAACAGGAAATGGATTATTTTCAAAAGCACAGCAAGCAGCACAAGAAAGTAAATATGCAAATGCTGCGGAAAAAGTTACACTAGCAGTAAATACATCATATGATTCAACAGGAAAATTAAATGACAACTACTTAAAAGATAACTTAAATAAAATAGATGGAATTAAAGAAAAAGTTGAAGAGGTAAAATATGATTTAAAAGTAGTAGTTGATGGCTTTGAATTCACAATATCAGAATTTGGAACAATAACAGGAAATAAGGACATTGAAATAGCAGAAGATGGAGAAACAAAATTACCAGAAAACACACCAACAAATCCACAAGAAGCAGGAAAAGAAGTTGCACTAAAAGATGGATGGGGAACACAAAATGTAACATATATAAAAACAAGTGATGGAACAGAAGTAAAAACAATAGAAACAGTAGCAACAGTATATGCAGTATCAGTTGGAAATGGAGATACAGTACCAATTCCAAAAGGATTTTATTATGTAGGAGGAACAAAAAATTCTGGAGTAGTAATATCAGATTCTCCGCAAGATAAAAACAAATATGTTGATTTTACAAATACAAAAGAAGTACCAACTGGAATACCAACAGGTACTAAATATAATAGTGATGGAACTGTAGATAAAACGAATTCAACCTTAAAAGGAAATCAATTTGTATGGATACCTTGTACCGTTGATAATTATAAAAAATGCAATGTTTGGAATCAAGCTACACAATGGCCAAATACATTAAGTAATGGAGCTTGGGAGAAAAATACTGATAATGGAGAGTTAGTTTATATTCAAAAATATGGAGGATTTTATATAGGAAGATATGAAGCAGGAACAAGTGATTTAATATCAAGCACAATAAAATTTACAGAAAAAAATGGAGTAACACCATCAAGCTGATTAATAACAGGAACGATGTGGGATGTAACATTAAATTATTTTATAGCACAAGACAGTACATTAAATGTAACCAATACAGCATGGGGAAATTATAGCAATACAACATTAACAAACTGTAAAGGAAGATATATAGCAGCAAATAGTGATGGTAGCACATCAGATATAGCAACAAATATTGATGGAGCGAGACATTACGGAATAATGACCTGTGGTTCAACAGAAGAAACAAAAAAATGTAATATATATGATATGGCAGGAAATGTATGGGAATGGACAGAAGAAATATCAAATGATTTATCAAACAACTACTACATGGTTAGAGGCCGGAAGTTTTCAAGACAGTTGCAATACTCGACCAATTTGCTATCGAGGTAGTGGTACTGCTAGCGTGACCCATACAACACACGGTTTCCGCCCAGCACTTTTCATAAAATAGAAAACGCAAAATATTTTGCGTTTTTTCTTTTGTTCGCTTTAATCTCTCTACAAAATATGATAAAATACAAAAAAAATGTCCAAAAAGAACCGTCCCAATAGGACAAAAATGTCCCAAAAGAACCGTCCCCATGGGACAGGACAAAGGAGAACTCAAAAATGTCAGAAATCAAAACAAAAAAAGTAAAAGAAATATTTAGTGATTATGAAACAAAAGCAAATATAAAAGAAGCATATGTAACAGCACTAAATGTAATAAAAAAAACAAATACACTAGGAATAGTGCTAGAAATAGATGAATACATAGAAATAAAAGAAATATGGTATTTTGAAAAATTCCTAACAGAAAGATTTTCATTTTCTAACATAGATATGACAATAAAATATCAAAAAGATACACAGCTAAAGTCTATAAAAGATGAGTGGAGAAATATCATATGTTATATGGCACATAAATATCCATTAATGAAACCAATGCTATTAATGAAGAGTGATATAGAAATCAATGAGAATATTATAAACGTAAAAATGCATATAAAAGGAGCAGAATTTATAAGAGCCAAAAAAACAGATAAAGAACTAGAAAATGTAATAAAAAACCTATATGGAAAAGAATATAAAATAGAACTTGAAGAAGTTGTAAAAGAAGAAGATAAAAAAGAATATGAGAAAAAAATAAAAGAAATAGAAGAAAATGAATTAAAAATAAAGACATCATATTTATCAACAAATGAACAAATTTTAGAATACAATGATCCAGATTACATGCCGCCACAAGATGGAGATATTTATATACCATCAGAAGAAATTGAAAGAACTATAGATGAAGATAATGAATTAGATAAAGCGGTTATTGAAGAACAAAGTTATATTATGGGAAAACCATCAAAAACAAAAGAAAAACTAATAAAAATAAAAGACATAACAGCAAATGATGGAAGAGTAACAATACAAGGAAGAGTAATTAGTTGTGAATGTAGAGAAACAAAATCAGGTAAAGGTATGCTAATAATAGACTTATATGATGGAACAGGAACAATAACATGTAAATCATTTGCAAAAGATTCAAAAGAAGGAAATGAAATAAAAGAAAAAATTGAACAAGCAAAAGGAATTAAAGCTATAGGAAAAGCCGGACTAGATACATATGCAGGAGATGTAACTGTAATTGCAAATACAATTATTGAAATAGAAGATAACATACCAGAACTTCCAACAGAAGAAGAGGAAGAAGATACACCATTAATTTTAGGTAAAAATATGAATATAACAGCACCACTTGCAAAAGTTTCAGAATTAGGACCAGAAGATGGAACAGTCTCACTAGATGGGGAAATTATATTTATGGAACCAAGAGAACTAAAATCTGGTAAAACACTATTAAGTTTTGATTTATATGATGGAACAAGTACTTTAACATGTAAAGCATTTTTAGAAAAAGACAAAGCAAAGAAAATAATAAAAAGAATGGGAAGTAGTAAAGGTATAAAAATTGAAGGAAATGCACAAATGGACTCATTCTCAGGTGAACTTACAGTAATGGCAAATACAATAATTGAAAGTATAGGAGTAAAAAAAGAAGTAAGGCAAGACAACGCAGAAGTAAAAAGAGTAGAATTGCACATGCACACAAAGATGAGCCAAATGGATGCAGTAACATCAGCAACAGACTTAATAAAAAGAGCAATGAAATGGGGAATGAAATCAATAGCAATAACAGATCATGGAGTTGTTCAAAGCTTTCCAGAAGCATATCACTTAGTTGGTGATGACAATCCAGATATTAAAGTAATATATGGCGTAGAAGCATATTTAGCACCAGATAACACAAAATCAATTTATAACGGAAAAGGACAAAATATAGATGCAACCTATTGTGTACTTGACTTAGAAACAACAGGATTTTCAGCAACAAATGATAGAATTACAGAAATAGGAATAATGAAAGTTAAAAATAAAGAAGTAATAGATGAATTCAGTTGCTTTGTAAATCCAGAAAGACACATACCAGAAAGAGTTACAGAAGTTACAAACATATCAGATGATATGGTAAAAGATGCAGAAACAATTGAAAAGGTATTCCCTAAAATGTTAGAATTTTTAGGTGACCAAAACGAAACTGTAATAGTAGCACATAATGCGAATTTCGATATAGGATTTTTAAAACAAAATGCTAAAAGACTAGGATATGACTTTGATTATTCATATTTAGATACATTAAGCTTGGCAAAAGATTTATTCCCAGATTATAAAAAATATAAATTAGGAAAAATTGCGGAAAACTTAGGAATCAAAGTTGAAGTAGCACATAGAGCATTAGATGATGTTGATACAACAGTTAAAGTATTTAATGTAATGATAGATATGCTAAAAGAAAAAGGAGCAAAAAAACTAGAAGATATAGACCAAGTTGCAGCAGACCCAGTAGCAAAAGCAGAAGAATATAAAAAATTGAAAACATATCATGCAATAATTTTAGCAAAAAATTATGTAGGATTGCGAAATTTATATAGATTAATTTCATTATCACACGTAAATTATTTCTATAGAAAACCTAGAATATTAAAAAGTTTATACAAAAAATATTCGGAAGGTTTAATACTTGGAAGTGCATGTGAAGCAGGAGAATTGTATCAAGCAATAGAACAAGGCCGCCCAGATGAAGAAATTGAAGCAATTGCAAATGACTATGATTACTTAGAAATCCAACCAACAGGAAATAATCAATTCTTAATTAGAAATGGAACAGTAAGAGATGTTGAAGATTTAAGAGATATAAACAGAAAAATTGTTGCATTAGGAGAAAAACTAAACAAACCAGTAGTAGCAACATGTGATGTTCACTTTATGGACCCACAAGATGAAAT
>CAKPDN010000018.1 GCA_934149005.1 uncultured Clostridia bacterium
GTTTTTAAATATTTTTTCTTTCATTGTAAATTCAAGTATTACAGGATTTATTTTAGATATAGCACCGAAACGCATTCCACGTGTCCTGTAAATGGAAACATATCAACTGGTTGAATCTCTTTAATCTCATAAGTATTTTCAAACTTAGCCAAATCCCTAACCAAAGTAGCGGGATTACAACTAATATACACAAATCTATCAGGCTTAATCTTTAAAATATTATCAATAGACTTATTATCAAGTCCTTTTCTAGGAGGATCAACCATAACAACATCAGGAATAATATTTTTATTATTAATTAAATCATCCAAAACAATTTCTGTATCACCTGCAATAAATTCTGTATTATCAACATTATTAATTTTCGCATTTTCTTTTGCATCTTTAATTGCCTGCTCTACAATTTCAACTCCATACACTTTTTTAGCATATTTTGCCATAAATAATGAAATTGTTCCAATACCACAATATAGGTCAAACACTGTATCATTTTTAGTTATCATTGCTGCCTCTACGCCAATATTGTAAAGTCTTTCAGCTTGAACTGGGTTTACTTGATAAAATGAAAGTGGTGATATTTTAAACGTATAATCCCCTAATTTATCCTCAATATAACCATTTCCATATATATTGATATTTTCTTTTCCTAATATGACATTTGTGTTTTTTATATTTATATTTTTAACTATTGTTTTTATACTAGGATATTTTTCTGTTAGAATTTCTACCAACTCATTTTCTTTAGGAATTTTTCTTCCATTTATAACTAATATACACATTACTTCATTTGTCTTTATTCCAACTTTTATTACAATGTGTCTAAATAGCCCCTTTACAGTTTTTTCATTATATACAGAAATTTTATTTTTCTTTATAAATTCTAATACTGTTTTTGCAATTTCTTCTGATATTTGATTTTGAATTAAGCATTTTTCCATAGGTATTACTTCATGTGTTCTATTTGCAAACACACCTATTACTGGCTCTCCATTTTTATCCATACCAATTGGATATTGAGCTTTATTTCTATAATGTAGTGGATTTTCCATTCCTATTGTTGGCTTAACTTGAATTTTATTTTTTAATGTTTTATTTATTAGTGATTGAACTGCATTTTGCTTCATTTTTAGTGTATCCTCATATTTTATATGTCTCATGTTACAGCCACCACATCTTTTATATGTTGTACAGTCTACATCTTGTCTGACATCTGATTTTTCTAATATTTCTATTATTTTTCCAAATGCATGTGATGATCGTACTTTTACAATTAAGATTTTTACTTTTTCTCCTTTTATTGCTCCATTAATAAAAATTGTAAAATTATCTATTTTTGCAATTCCTTCTCCTTCAAATCCATTATCTATTATTTCTACTATATATTCCTTATTTTTTTTTACTGGAATTTCCATAAATATCTCCTTAGAGGGATTAAGGGGCCACCACACAAAATCCCTCTTTTAATTAAATTTTTATAAATAATTATTATATATAAAAAAGAGGGGATTTTGTGTGGTGGCCCCTTAATCCCTCTTTATTCTTCCCAATTATGATAAATATTCGCAACATCATCAAGTTCTTCTAGTCTTTCTATTAACCTTTCCATTTTTTCTACGCCCTTTTCATCTAATTGAACTGTTGTTGTTGGAACCATTTGTACTTCTGCTTCTAAAAATTCTAGTCCTGCCTCTTCTAATTTTTCACTAACTTGTGTAAAGTCTGAAGGTTCTGTTGTTATTTCATATACTTCTTCATCTGCTACAAAATCTTCCGCACCTGCATCTAATGCTAACATCATTACATCATCTTCTGTCATTTCTGTAGATGACTTTTCTATAACTATTACACCTTTTTTGTTAAACATATATGATACACATCCGGTTGTTCCTAAGTTTCCCCCTGCTTTATCAAATACATGTCTTACATCTGCTGCTGTTCTATTTTTATTATCTGTTGATGCTTCTACTATTACAGCAACTCCATTTGGTCCATATCCTTCATATGTAATTTCTTCATAATTTTCGTTACTTGTTGATGCTTTTTTGATTGCATTATTTATTGTATCATTTGGCATATTTGCTGCTTTACATTTTGCCATTACTGCTTTTAATTTTGAATTTCCTGCTGGGTCTGGTCCACCTTCTTTTACTGCTATTAATAGTTCTCTTCCTAATTTTGTAAACACTTTTCCCCTTGCTGCATCTGCTTTTCCTTTTTTGGCTTGTATATTATGCCATTTGCTATGTCCTGACATGTTCTTTTCCTCCCTTTAAACCTTAATATTTAAACTTATTATAGGTATTTGTTTTCTTTTTTATTTTTTACTTATATATAATATCACATTTTTTCCAATTTGTGTAGATATTTTACATATTTTATGCATTCCTATGTATTGTATCATTTGAAAAGTCTTTTGTATATAGTTTTATTTAAATTTCTATTCATTTCTTAACAATATTTTTTCGACAAATCTTGACAAAAAAACGAGACAAATTAGGACCGTCCCATTTGTCTCAAATTTCATCAAAAACTTTCTTTATGTCTTCATTATAATATATAGCCCCACAAGGTTTTATTTCATCACCTATTTTAACTTGGACATTACTATTATTTTTGTCTCCTGAAAAATATTTTATTGCATTTCTTAATTTATTTTTTTGTTCTTCCGAATAGTTTGTAATATCAAAAGTTATAACTTTTGCTTTTTCTTCTCCTAAGTCTTTTATTTCATTTGCAATAATAGTTATATCAGAATCTTCTCTAATACTTAAACGCCCATCTATAATTACAATATTTTCTTCTATTAAGCTTTTTCCTGCATTTATTACTGCATTTTCAAATGCTATTACCTCTGCGGTTCCATATAAGTCTTCTATTGTTATAAATGCCATTATTTTGTTATTTTTCGTATATTTTTTCTTAATTGATGTTATTATTCCTGCATATTTTACTTTTTGGCCATCTGCAAATCTATTTTTTTGCTGAGTCTCATCTGGACTTTCCTCCGTGTTTCTTAATTGTAAAGAATTTATATTGGTTAAATTAATTATTTGTTCTTTTAATTTTTCTAATGGATGTCCTGATATATATATTCCAAGCATTTCTTTTTCCATTGATAATAATTCTTTTTCTGGTAATTCTTCATATTCTTCAAATTTATACTTTTGTTTTTCTCTTTCTTCTTTTTCTTCTTCTGTTCCTATATCAAACATTGAAACTTGTCCTTCAAACCCTTTTTTATTTCCACTTTGTATTGTGTCAATAATTGTTTCAAATGATGCTAATAATGTTGCTCTTGTTTGTTCAAATTTATCAAATACTCCTGCTTTTATTAAACTTTCTACACATCTTTTATTTACTTGCGTTTCTACTATTCTTTCACAAAAATCTATAAAATTTTTATATTCTCCATTTTTTTCTCTTTCTTCTACAATTTTTTCAACTGGTACAACTCCAACATTTTTTATGCTTCCTAGTCCAAATCTTATTTTTCCAACATTTGCTACATCGGTTACATCTTGAGTATTTTCACCAATTTCAACAGTGAATTTTTCAAAACTTTTATTAATATCTGGCTTTAATATTTCTATTCCTAGTCTTTTACATTCGTCTATGTATTGTGGAACTTTATCTAAGTTTCCTAAATAACTATTTAAAGTCGCTGCCATAAATTCCGATGGATAGTATGCTTTTAAATATGCTGTTCTATATGATACTACTGCATAACATGCTGCATGTGATTTGTTGAATGCATATTTTGCAAATTCTGCCATTTCATCAAATATCTTATTTGCAGATTGTTCATCTATTCCATTTCTTACACATCCCGGTACAACTATACTTCCTTCTTCATCTACTTGTCCATGTATAAATACTTCTCTTTCTTTTGCCATTACATCTAGCTTTTTCTTTCCCATTGCTCTACGTACTAAATCTGCTCTTCCCAATGAATATCCTGCTAAATCTCTAACTATTTGCATAACTTGTTCTTGATATACCATACATCCATATGTTACATTTAATATTGGCTCTAAGCTTGGATGTGTATATTCATTATGTCCTGGATTTTGTTTTCCTCTTATGTATCTTGGTATTTGATCCATTGGTCCTGGTCTATATAATGAAACACCCGCTATTAAATCTTCTAAACAATCTGGCTTTAACTCTTTCATAAAATTTGTCATGCCTTGTGATTCAAATTGAAATATTCCGGAAGTGTTCCCTTCTTGCCACAATTTATATACCTTTGGATCATTCATATTTTGATCAAATTCTACATCTATTCCATGATTTTTCTTTACCATTTCTATTGTATTTTGAATTACTGTTAAGTTTCGTAATCCTAAGAAGTCCATTTTTAGTAATCCTAATTCTTCAAGTGTTGTCATTATATATTGTGTATTTATTTGGCCATCTCTTACATACAGTGGAACATATGTATCTACTGGGTCTTTTGTTATAACAACTCCACACGCATGTGTTGAAGCTTGTCTTGGCATTCCTTCTAATGCCATTGCTATATCTAAAATTTTTCTTACTTGCTCATCATTTTCATATCTATCTTTTAGTTCTTTATTTTGTTCTAGTGCTTTTGATATAGTAATATGAATTTCATTAGGTATCATTTTTGCTAAATTATCAGCTTCTGAATATGGATAATCTAAAACTCTTGCTACATCACGAATTACCATTTTCGCTGCCATTGTTCCAAATGTAATTATTTGTGATACATGATCATGTCCATATTTTTCTGATACATAATCAATTACTTTTTGCCTTTTTTCATCCGAAAAATCAACATCAAAATCCGGCATGCTTATTCTCTCTGGATTTAAAAATCTTTCAAATAGTAAACCATATTTAATAGGGTCAATATCTGTTATTTCAACTGCATATGCTAGAATTGAGCCCGCTCCTGAACCTCTTCCTGGTCCAACTGGTATTTCATGTGTTTTGGCATAATGTATGAAATCCCAAACAATTAAATAATAATCTACATATCCCATCTTTTTTATTATACTTAACTCATATTCTGCTCTTTTTTGTATTTCTTCTGATAAATTTTCTCCATATCTTTTCTTCAGACCTTTATCACATAATTCTTTTAAAAAGTCATAGTGAGTAGGATAATTTTCTGGTACATCATAATTGGGCAAAATTGTATGTCCAAATTCAAATTCAACATTACATTTTTCAGATATTTTAACCGTATTTTCTATTGCATCTGGAAAAGCCTTAAAATATTCTGACATTTCTTCTGGTGATTTAACATATAGTTCTTCTGTATCAAATCTCATTCTGTCTTCATCACTCATTCTTTTTCCAGTTTGAATACACAATAAAACTTCATGATTATATGCATCTTCTCTTTTTAAATAATGTGCATCATTTGTTGCAACTAATGGTATATCCAGTTTTCTTGCTAATTGAATTAATTTTTGATTTGCCAATACTTGTTCTCTTATTCCGTTATTTTGAATTTCTATGTAATAATCTTCTCCAAAAATTTTCTTATGCCATAAAGCTACTTGTTCAGCTTTTTCTGTTTGTCCATTTAATAACGCTTGATTTACTTCTCCTGCTAAACAAGCACTTAAACAAATTAAACCTTCACTATATTGTTTAAGTATATCGTGGTCAATACGTGGTTTATAATAATATCCATCAACAAATCCCAAAGAAACTAATTTACTCAAATTTTGATATCCTTGATTATTTTTTGCAAGCAAAATCAAATGATAATAATGATTATCTATGCCTGGTTCTTTGTCAAATCTTGTACGTGGAGCAACATAAACCTCACATCCAATTATTGGTTTTATACCTTCTTTTTTACACGCTTTATAAAAGTCAATAGCTCCAAACATTACTCCATGATCTGTTATTGCTATTGAATCCATTCCTAGTTCTTTTGCTCTTACTGGTAGGTCTTTTATTCTGTTTGCTCCATCTAATAGGCTAAATTCACTATGTATATGCAAGTGTACAAATTTTGACATTTTTGTTTCTCCTTTTTATTTAAGTATCTTATTAAATCGAATTATATCATAACTTTAGTTGTTCTGTAAATAAATCATAAAATTTAAGTTTTGTTTTTGAGCTATGTTTTTTCCTTAATGGGGGCAATGGTCCTTAAATATTTAATATATGATTGAATGAAATGAGCTTTAAAATTTGTTATTGTTTATCTTGAGGAATGTTCACGGGCGAAAAATCTTTTCTTTACTATTCATAAATTTATCGGCTGCCTTTTATTCACTAGAAATTCTATAAATTTTTTATGGCACCTTTCCACTAAAGTGAACTCTTTCCATAAAAAATTTAAGAATTTCTATGTTCATTCCAGTTGCACTTTAAATTTTTTCATAGTAAAGAAAAGATTTTGAGAGCCTGAGTGAAAGCGGCTCAAGATAAACAATTATAAATTTTTAGCAAATGTAATGAATAAATATATTAAATATTTAAGGACCATTGCCCCCATTAAGGAAAAAACATACCTCAAAAACAACATTTAAAATTACTTTTAATATTAGAAAAAGCCCAATTAAAAATTGAGCTTTTCCCACTATTATTTGGTACAATACTTATTTAATATTGACCAAACAATAACATGTCTCCGCATTATTTTTATGAGATTTCTAGTACCATTTGTAGTACATATTATACTCGGCACATCTTGAGTATCATTCAAGTCCTTGTTGATGCATATTTTATCAACCTTAGGAATAACTTTAACTAGCTTCTTAGAAATTTCATTATCTCCAATTTTTCCAAAGCCTTTTGCTAAACCTTCAAACATTGAATAAAAAGCTTTTCTGTCCACTTCCTTTTGATAATCTTTCCCTTCCTCGATCCATTCATAAATAATTGCGGTTTTTTTCATTTTTGTGTCCTCCTTTATTATTGTTATTGGAGGCCATAAATGATAATAAGCCTCCGAAATTAATCGAAAGGCTTTATTGCCTTTTGTATTGTAAATTATAACATCTTATCTTAGATATTTCAATAACTATTTACAAAATCTATGTTTACCTATTGTTATTGTCATAGGTCTTGACCAAATCCATTTATTTGTAGCTGTAGATGGGTTAAAATAATATATTGCCCCATAGCTTGGATCCCATCCATTTAAAGCATCTTGTGCCGCTTTTCTTGCCGTTGAATCTGGCGTTAAATTTATTTGCCCATCTTTCACTGCATCAAATGCTCCTGATTGATATATCACTCCTGATATTGTATTAGGAAAAGAGCTACTTTTTACTCTATTCATTACAACAGCTCCAACTGCTACTTGTCCTGTATATGGTTCCCCTCTTGATTCTCCATAAATTACTCTAGCTAACAAATTCAAATTGCTATTATAACTTGATGATGAGCTACTTGAACTTGAAGAAGATGTCATTATTCCCATTGCTTTTAATGTTGCTAGTCCTGCTATTCCATCTACCGTTAATCCATTTTTTCTTTGAAAATATTTTACCGCATTTACTGTTTGCATTCCATAAATACCATCAATACTTCCTGAATAATATCCCCATCTTTTTAATTTTGTTTGTATTTGTGTTACCTCTGAACCTCTTGAACCATATTTTGATAATGTTTCTACTGAATTATATTTTTTATATAAAAAATATCCCACTAATACTAAAATTACTGTTGAAAAAATAATACAACTAACTATAAATTTTCTATTTTTAAACATTTTTACCACCTGTTTATTTCAAATTTATAATTAGTTTTATCTAAATTTATATTTTTTATACATTTTGCTTTTTATAAAACAAAACAATTTATTTTTAAAATCTATAATTAAATTTTAAATAACTTAAAATCTAGTCCATCACTACTAACTAATTTAAATTCTATTCCATCAACCTTACCTTCAACAGCATCTTGGATTGAATTTGCATGCAAATGTCCATAAAAGCATCTATATATATTATATTTTTTCATCAATTTAATATATTCTGTATCTATGTGATTTTTAGTTAGGGGAGGATAATGCATAAATACCAATATTTCTTTATCTTTTCCAAATTTTGATATTCCATCTTTTATTGATAGTTCTAGTCGTGCAACCTCTCTTTTAGTTAATCTAACATCTTCTTGTTCCTCTGATAATATCCATCCTCTTGTTCCTACTATTATCTTATTATCATATTCATAACTATTATTATATAAAAAATCTATGTTTTTAAATTCATTTTTTTCTATATATTTTTTCATCTTTGTTACTGTTGTCCACCAGTAATCATGATTTCCTTTTAATAATATTTTTTTACCTGGTAACTTATTTATAAACTCAAAATCCTTTTTTGTTTCATCTAAATACATTGCCCATGAGAAGTCTCCTGGCAATATTACCAAATCTTTTTCTTCTACTTTATTTTGCCAGTCTTGTTTTATTTTTTCTTCATAATTTTGCCAATTTTGTCCAAATATATTCATTGGCTTATCTGTATCAAACGATAAATGTAAATCTGCTATTGTATATATTGCCATTTGTTTTCTCCTTTTTATAGTTTATAATATTTTATCAATTAACCTATATAGTTTTAGTTATATAATTAGTCGAATTTGACTTTTAATTTTTATAATGTTAAAATAATAGTAGTAAAAACTTTTCAGGAGGTAAATATATGGACTTACAAACTTTAATTGAGCGGATGACCCCTTTTGACTGTGATGCAAAAAAGAACTTTATTGAGTTATTGGAAGAATTTCCAGAACTTAAAGAAGATCTTGTATCAATGTTACAAAGTAATACAAAATGGGTTGAAAAAGTAAAATCAACTAACAATGTTAAATTCATTATTAATGATAGTCGCTGGAAAACTTCTGAAGTACATCGTATTTCTCCGTATGTTATCTTAAACACGATAAAATCTATTCCAGTTGTATCTATCAACTTGTAGTCCAAGAAACCCATACTCTAGGATATAATATCCTAGAGTATTTCTAATTTAATTTTAAATTTGGTATAGCATTTAAAGTTAAATCACTTATTTTTCCATTAATAAAATTATAATATCCTGCAGAAGCTATCATTGCTGCATTGTCTGTACACAATTTTAAATCAGGCATATACAATTTTGTTCCATTATTTTCAAGCCTCAAAAACTCATTTCGTATATAACTATTAGCGGAAACTCCCCCAGCTAACACTACTGTATTTACATTTGCTTTTTTTAGTGCCTTTTTAGTATTTTCTATTAAAACTTCTGTAATTGTTTTTTGAAAACTTGCACATAAGTCAGCTTTATCTACATCTGGTATTTTATGATGTAAATTTATAACTGCTGTTTTTATTCCACTAAAACTAAAATCTAAATTATCAAAATGTGTTTTAGGTAACTCAATCTCATTTGGATTACCTTCTTTTGCTAGTCTATCTACTTTAGGACCTCCCGGATAACCCAATCCAACTACTCTTGCAACTTTGTCAAATGCTTCTCCAATTGCATCATCTCTTGTTTTTCCTAAAACTTCATATTCATTATAATTTTTAACATGAATCAATTGTGTATTTCCACCTGACATCATTACACATAAAAATGGTGGTTGTAATTCTTTATATGTTATATAATTTGCTGCAATATGGCCTTGTATATGATTTACTCCTACAAGTGGTTTATTTACAGCAAAACTCAAAGCTTTTGCATATGAAAGCCCAACCAATAAAGCTCCCACTAATCCTGGTCCATATGTTGGAGTTATTGCATCTACATCTTCAAAAGTAACCTTTGCTTCTTTTAATGCTTTTTTTGTTACTCTTGATATAGCTTCAATATGATTTCTTGATGCTATTTCTGGCACAACTCCTCCATATTTTTCATGTATCGGTATTTGTGTATCTATTATATTTGATAATATTTCTCTTCCATTTTTTACTACTGATACAGATGTTTCATCACAACTTGATTCTATCCCTAATGTTAGTATATCTTTTTTCATTTAAAACTATTCCCTTCAAAAAATTAGAGGGATTGAATGTCCTGGCCCCCTAATCCCGTTTTTTTATAATCCAAATATTAATTTTCCTAGTGCTAAAACTCCTTTTGAAACACCTTTTATTGCTGGTGTTATTATTGTTCCAGCAATTCCTGTTATCCATATTAACACAAATACAATATAAAATATTTGCTCATTGTTAATAAAAAATTGTTTTGCATTATTCGGCAAAAATGGCATTATTATTTTTGAGCCATCTAATGGCGGCAATGGTATTAAATTGAATACTCCAAGTCCAATATTTATTGAAATTGTACTTGATATTAACAACATTATTATTTCGCCAATAGTTGATGTCTTAAAAGAAATACCTGTAAATTTATATATCGCACAATATACTAATGTAAATAGAATTGCTAATATAAAATTCATTAATGGTCCTGCAAGCGAAACTATTGCTTCTCCTTTTTCCATTGATATTTTTCTTGTATAGTTTCTAGGATTTACTTCTACAGGTTTTCCCCATCCAAATCCTGCTACCAATAACATTAATGTTCCTATTGGGTCTAAATGTGCTAATGGATTTAAACTTAATCTTCCTTGATTTTTAGCTGTATCATCTCCTAATTTGTATGCAGCATATCCATGTGCAAATTCATGAAATGTTATTGCTATTAATACACCTGGTGCACTCAATAACAGTCCTATTAATTCTCCTGGATTTGTTGCATATTGTACTACTAAAAATATTAGCATTATTCCAATTATTATATACATTGTTTTTTTGTCAAATGAAAAATTAAACATAAATTTCTCCCTCTATTTTTTATAATTCTTCTGTTTTAAATATTAAATATCCTTCATATAGATAACTATTATCTATACCTTTCATATATACTTCTCTGTCATTTATCTTATCAGTCAAACTTTGTTTTAGCAGCTCTTTAATTTCTATATCTTTTATGGGACTACGTTCCATCGCAAGCAAATAGTCTGTTTTATCAACTTTACTCCAATCAACTACTAAATTCAATTCTTTCTTTAACATTAAATCCAACCAAATTCTTGTACTTCTGCCGTTTCCTTCTCTAAATGGATGTGCAATATTCATTTCTACATATTTTTCTATTATCTCTTCATATGTTGATTGTGGCATTTTTTCAATATTTTTAATTGCTTCCTCAAGATAAGTAAGAGGTGTAAATCTGAAGTTTCCTTTTGCAATATTTACTTTTCTTAAAGTTCCTGCAAATTCATATATTTCTTCAAATAAATATTTATGAATTTTCTTTAAAGTTTCAAATGTTCCTGGTTCTAATATATTCAAATATCCTGTTTCAAACATCTTTTTTGCTCGTATTTTACTAATTTTTTCTTCTTCTCTTGCCAATTCTGCTTGGTCAGTAATATTTAATTTATTTTCTAAAATCATTTTTATCCTCCTAGTAGTTTATCTTTTCTCAATTAAATTAATTTAAAGGTTTCATTGTTGGGAATAATAATACATCTCTAATTGATGCAGCATCTGTTAATAACATTATTAGTCTATCTATTCCGATTCCTAATCCACCTGTTGGAGGCATACCATATTCAAGAGCTTGTATAAAGTCTTCATCCATCATACCAGCTTCTTCGTCACCTGCATTTCTAGCTTCTACTTGTTTTTTAAATCTTTCATATTGGTCAATTGGGTCATTTAATTCTGAGAATGCATTTCCATATTCTCTACCACCAATAAATACTTCAAATCTTTCTGTTAATCTTGGATCTTTTGAACTTCTTTTTGCAAGTGGTGAAATTTCTACTGGATAATCATATATAAATGTTGGTTGTATTAATTTTTTTTCTACATATTCATCAAAGAATAAACTAATTACATCTCCTCTTGTTTCTTTTGTTGGGTCTGGAATTTCTAATCCTCTTTCTTTTGCTAATGCTACTGCTTCTTCATCTGAATTTATTTCATTAAAATCAACTCCACAAGCTTCTTTAATACTATCTATCATAGTAATTCTTTTCCATCCTGGTGTTAAATCTATATCTTGTCCTTGATATGTTATTTTTGTTGTTCCTAAAACTTTCATAGCACATTTTGTGAATATTTCTTCTGTTATATCCATCATATCATTGTAATCTTGATATGCCGCATATAATTCTATTGATGTAAATTCTGGGTTATGTCTAATATCCATACCTTCATTTCTGAATATTCTACCCATTTCATATACTTTATCATATCCACCAACAATTAACCTTTTTAAATTTAATTCTGTTGCAATTCTTAAATACATTGGTAAATCTAATGCATTGTGATGTGTTATAAATGGTTTTGCTGTTGCTCCACCTGATATTGTATTTAGTATTGGTGTTTCAACTTCTAAGTAACCTTTTTCATCTAATATTCTTCTTATTTCTGTTATTATTTTGCTTCTTGTCTCAAAAGTCTTCTTAACTTCTGGATTCATTATTAAATCAACATATCTTTGTCTATATCTTAAATCTGGGTCTTTTAATCCATGAAATTTTTCTGGTAATGGTCTTAATGATTTTGAAAGTAATGTTACTTCTTTTGCATGTACAGAAATTTCTTCAGTTCTTGTTTTAAATACAAAACCTGTTATTCCAATAATATCGCCAATATCATAAGTTTTAAATGCTTTATAACTTTCTTCTCCTAAATCGTTTATACTTACATAACTTTGAATTTTTTCATCACTGTCTTGTATTGTACAAAATGATGCTTTTCCCATTATTCTTTTTGCAATTATTCTTCCTGCAACTGTTACATCTTTTTGTTCAAATTGTTCGTAATTTGCTTTTATTTCTCCAGCTGAATTTGTTCTATTAAATTTCGTTATTTCAAATGGGTCTTTTCCTTCTTCTTGTAGTTCCTTTAATTTGTCTCTTCTTATTTGCATTAGATGATTTATATCTAATTCTTCTACTTCGTTATTATTTTCGTTCATTTTATATTTCTCCTTCTATCGGGATTACGGGGCCACCACACAAAATCCCTCTTTTCTTATTTTTATTATTTTTTTATCTCTTATTTTAGAGGGATTTTGTGTGGTGGCCCCGTAATCCCTCATTTTATTCATACCATTCTAGTTCCCAATCACTAATCTTAACTGTATCTCCTTCACATACGCCAAGTTCTTTAAGTTTGTCCTCAATTCCCATATTTTTTAAACATTTTTGGAAATAATACATAGACTCATTATCTTCAATATTAATTCTCCCCATAAGTCTATCAACTGCTCTACCTTTAACATAGAAAACACCTTCTTCTTCGTATGCTTCCCATTCTTGGTCTTTATCTTGTAAAGTATACACTACCCTGTCTTCTATTTCAACTAGTTCTTCTTTTGGTAAAGTTTTTAAAACTTCTGTTACATGGTCTATTAGTTGTTCTACACCTTCTCCTGTTACTGATGAGATTTTAAATAGTTCTAATTTTTCTTTGTTAGCTAATTCTTGTAATTTTTTCAAGTTTGTATCATCTTGCATACTGTCTATTTTTGTTGCAACTAATATCTGTTTTCGTTTTACCAGCTTTTCACTGTATTTTGCAAGTTCTTGATTTATTGTTTTGTAATCTTCAATTGGGTCTCTACCCTCTTGTCCTGATACATCAATAAAGTGTAATAATAATCTTGTTCTTTCAACATGTCTTAAAAATTGAATTCCAAGTCCTACTCCTTCACTTGCACCTTCTATAATTCCTGGTATATCAGCAATTACAAAACCATCGCCATCTTTAGTTTTTACAACTCCTAAGTTTGGATTTATTGTTGTAAAGTGATAATTTGCAATTTTTGGTCTTGCATCTGTTACTGTTGATAAAAATGTTGATTTTCCTACATTTGGAAATCCTAGTAATCCTACATCTGCTAACAATTTTAATTCTAATATTAGCTCTTTTTCTTCTCCTTTTTCTCCATCTTCTGAAAATCTAGGAGCTTGTCTTGTAGCTGTTGCAAAATGTGAGTTTCCTCTACCACCTCTACCGCCTTTTAATATTAGTTCTGTTTGATTAGGTTTTGATAAATCTGCAACAATTTTTCCTGTTTCTGCATCTTTTACAACAGTCCCTATTGGAACTTTAATATATAAATCTTCTCCATATTTTCCATTACAATGGCTTCCACTTCCATTTTGGCCATCTTTAGCTCTAAATTTTTTATTATATCTAAAATCAATTAGTGTATTTTTGTCTTTGTCAACTTGAAAATAAATACTTCCACCATTTCCTCCATCTCCGACCGGTCTGGTCCACCTGCTGCTACATATTTTTCTCTTCTAAATGTTGCAGCTCCATTTCCGCCATTTCCTGATTTTATAATTATTTTTGTATAATCTGTAAACATTCTCTCCTCCAAAATGTCCCGAGAGGGACTGTCCCATTGAGGACATTATTTAAAATAATTTAGTTTCATTGCTTCTTTAACTTTTTTCATAGTTTCTTTCGCAACTTCTCTAGCTTTTTCTGTTCCTTCCATTAGAATTTTATCAACTTCTTCTGGATGTGCTTCATAATATTCTCTTTTTTCTCTAATAGGTTTTAATTCTTCAATTATATTTGAAGCTAACTGTTTTTTACAAGCTACACAACCACGTTTTCCAGCTTTACACTCTTCACATATTATCTTTAAATCTTCTTTTGGTGTAAATAAATTGTGGTAATATGCAACCATACATATATCAGGATTTCCAGGATCATCTTTTTTTATTCTCGCTGGGTCTGTTACTGCACTCATTACTTTTTTTGTAATTTCTTCTGGAGTATCTGATAGATATATTGCATTTCCCAAAGATTTTCCCATCTTTTCATTACCATCTAATCCTTTTATTCTTTTTGAGTTTGATAATACTGCTTTTGGTTCTTTTAAAATCCCTTCTCCGTATATGCTATTAAATTTTCTTACTATTTCTCTACATTGTTCTATTAATGGTAATTGGTCTTCTCCAACTGGTACAAGCTCTCCTTCAAATGTTGTTATATCTGCTGCTTGACTTACTGGGTATCCTAAAAATCCATAGGTTACACTTTCTCCAAATATGTCTTTTTTTTGTGATATTTCTGTTTTTACTGTTGGATTTCTCTGTAGTCTTGCTATTGTTACTAAATTTGAATAAAATACAGTTAGTTCTGCTGTTTCTGGTATCATTGATTGTATATATATTGTTGTTTTTTTAGGGTCTATTCCTACTGATAGATAATCCATTGCTACTTCTCTTACATTTTTTCTTACCTTCTCTGGATTATTGAAATTGTCTGTAAGTGCTTGTACATCTGCTATTAATATAAATGGTTCATACTCAGGATTTTCTTGCATTTCTAATCTTGTTTTTAATGAACCAAAATAATGTCCTATATGTAATCTTCCTGTTGGTCTATCTCCTGTTAATATTCTCTTTTTCTCCATATATAAGTGTCCTCTCTTTTTCTTCTTTTTTCAATGTTATTAGTATAACATAAATTGGTTAAAATTTCAAATAAATATGCTAATAATTTTAAAAAAGCAAGAAAATTTTTCTTGCTTTTAAATTTGTTATTCAATTTATTTTATTCTTGATGATTTACATCATATTTTAATTCATAAATATCATAAGTTGTTTTTAATTTTTCATTTGAACTCATATATGAATCTTTGCCATAATATACTACATACCACCAATCATTTCCAATGTTTTTCCAATTACTTCCTCCCCAATATCCACTAGCTGTTAAAAACGTAAAATATGGATTATCTTTACTTTTACATACAACATTCCATTGTTTTACATCTTTTTGTACGAAAAATGTTGTCTTTCCTTCAGATGCTTTTGAACATGTTGTTTCTACTCCATCAAATGCTTCTGTACTCAGTGCATCAGTTGCTGTACATTGCTTTGTTTTATTTAATCCATACTCAATGTAATTTTCATCATCTGGCATTGTATATTTTACATTAACCATTCCATTTGT
>CAKPDN010000019.1 GCA_934149005.1 uncultured Clostridia bacterium
GAAAAGCCATATGCAACATTAGATAAAATTGCAGCTAGTGGAATTATTGAACAAGGATATTCATATGGAATTATATTAAATAGTGGAATATATAATTTTACTAATAGTATGATTCGGACTTAATTGTAATAAATCTATTAATATTATTGGAAATAGGAAAAATACAATATTAGAATTACCTACTGAAGGAATTGGAAATGATGCAGGAGCTGGAGGGACAAAAGAATATTCACTAAACTTTTATAGAATGATAATAGAACTTAAATCTTCTACCAGATTTAATTATTGGTGTTGTGCTAATAATTTGAAATTTAACAATATAGTATTTAAAATTGAATATGAAGGAAATTTATATGGGAATACACCAGAAACTATATTTGAGTTTTATAATTGCATATCTTTAAAAAAATCAGTGGTATTAAGATGTGATTATGGAAAAGAAAAATTGACAAATTGTTATGGAATATTTAAATCAGGATATGCAACAATAGAAGGGCAATGGAATTATAAAACAAATTATATAACATCAACACCAAAAGTAGACAGTACAACATATGAAATAATAGATGATGAAAAAATATGGGAAAATGTAGGAACAGGTACAAATCCTGATGGAAGTCAAGCTAATTTAGGAGTATATGGAGGGACATATTCATGGGAATATGATGATGATATATTTTAGAAATTATAAATGATATGTATTTATAAAATGTGAGAAAAAATATATTTATATATCCTAAGATAAAATATTTTGCATAAAGTACAAGTTTTATAAAAAAAGACTTGTACTTTTTTAAATTTATTATTATAATATTAATATAAAAAAGGAGAAGAAAAACAAATGAGTAAAATACAAGAAATAAAAGGAATCCAAAGAATGAGGAATAATTTATTTTATCAAAAAAATCAAGAGTCCAAAAAGAAAGACACAAAAAATAGTGATTTTGAAAAGATATTAAGAGAAAAGATAGAAGAAAAAGAAAAAAATAGAGATAAAGGAAAAAGCAATACACAAAGAAGAGAAATATTAGAAGAATATAAAGTAGCAGTACAACAAACAGCAATAGTTAGAAATAAAATTATAAAACAAGCAGAAAAAATAGAAGATGATAAAGAACATGATGAAAGATAATATTATATAAAAATACCAAGGAGGAAATAAAAATGTACATATTTAATAAGATAACGGTAAATCCACAATTACCAAAAAGAATTGAAAAATTATCAGAAATATCAAATAATTTATGGTGGTCTTGGAATACAGAATTTTTAAGACTATTTAAAATGATAGATAGAGATTTATGGGAAAACTGTGAAAAAAATCCTGTAAAATTTTTGAAATTAGTATCTCAAGAAAATTTGGAAAAAGTAGCAAAGAATGCAGAATTTCTAAAAAAATATGATAAATTATCAAAACAATTTGAAGATTACATGAATAGTAAAAATACATGGTTTTCAAATAAATATCCTGAAAATAAAAATGATTTAATAGCATATTTTTCAGCAGAATATGGATTAGACCAAACAATCCCAATATATTCAGGTGGACTTGGAATTTTATCTGGTGACCATCTTAAATCTGCGAGTGATTTAGGGATCCCATTAGTATCAGTAGGATTATTATATAAAAATGGATATTTTTATCAAAAAATAAATGGATATGGGGAACAAGAAACCGAATATAATAATATAGAATTAAGCAATTTGCCAATAAATCCAGTAAAAGATAAAAATGGTGAAGAATTAAAAATATATGTAAAATTTGAAAAAAGAAAAGTATATTTAAAAGTTTGGCAAATTAATGTTGGAAGAATTAAACTATATTTACTAGATTCAGATATTGATGAAAATAAACCAGAAGACAGAGAAGTTACATTAAGATTATATGGTGGAGACCAAGAAATGAGAATAAAACAGGAAATTGTTCTTGGTATGGGAGGAGTTAACTTATTAACAAGAGCATTAGGATTAAAACCAACCGTATATCATATGAATGAAGGACATTCAGCATTTTTAATATTAGAATTAACAAAAAATATAATAAAAGAAAAACAAGTATCATTTGAAGTTGCTAAAGATATAGCAAGTTCAAAAACAGTATTTACAACACATACGCCAGTTCCTGCTGGAAATGATATATTCCCAATTGAATTAGTAGAAAAATATTTTAAAGAATTTTGGCCAAGATTAGGACTAGGAAGAGAAGAATTCTTAAAATTAGGAATGAAACCATGTGAAGAATTAGAATGTGGCTTTAACATGGGAATATTAGCACTTAAAGTTGCAGGAAAGAAAAATGGTGTAAGTAAATTACATGGTGCAGTTTCAAGAGAATTATTTGGAGATGTTTGGCCTGAAATTGCAGCAAATGAATCACCAATAACATATGTAACAAATGGTATTCATACATGTTCTTGGTTAGCTCCAAGTTTAAAAGAATTATATAACAAATATTTGATACCATATTGGCAAGACAATATCTATAAAGATGAAGTTTGGGAAAATATAAATAATATACCAAATGAAGAATTATGGAAAATACATCAAGAAAGAAAAGAAAAATTATTAAATTTAGTAAAAGAAAGTACAACAAATAGACTTAGAAGATCAGGCTATAGCTATGAAGAAATAAATGATATAACATCAAAATTAAGTCCAAATGCATTAACAATAGGATTTGCAAGAAGATTTGCAACATATAAAAGAGCAACATTAATATTTAAAGATTTAGAAAGAATTACACAAATATTAAATAATCAAGATAAACCAGTTCAATTAATATTTGCAGGAAAAGCACATCCAGCAGATAAAGAAGGACAAGATTTAATTAAAAGAATACATGAAATATCAATGATGCCACAATTCAAAGGAAAAATATTCTTACTAGAAAATTATAATATCGCTATGTCAAGATATTTAGTAAGTGGTGTTGATGTATGGCTTAATAATCCAAGAAGACCAATGGAAGCATCTGGAACAAGTGGACAAAAAGCATCAGTAAATGGAGTTGTAAACTTTAGCATATTAGATGGATGGTGGGCTGAAGGATATAATCAAGAAAATGGATGGACTATAGGAACAAATGCAGAATATGATTCTTATGAAGCTCAAGACATTGCAGATAGCCAGAGTATGTACCATACATTAGAAACCAAAATAATACAAATGTACTATAATAAAAATGAACAAGGAATTTCAGAAGAATGGATGAAAACAATGAAAAATTCTATTATATCAACAGGAGGAAAATATAGTACATCAAGAATGCTTGTTGAATATACAAATAATTTATATATACCATTATGTGATTTAACAAAGAAATATTATGAAAATGTTGATAATGTAGCAGAATTTAATTTATGGAAGAAGAATTTGTATACTAATTGGAAGGATATTAAAATTACACAAAAAAATAATTTAAATAATATTACAATGGATGCAGGAAATAATATTGAAGTTAAATGTGATGTACAACTACCAAATGTAGATGTGAATAATATTGATGTAGAATGTTATTATGGCAAAATTTTAGATAATGGAATAGTTGAAAATGTTAGCATAATTCCAATGAAACTAGAAAATAGTGATGAAGAAAAAAGAGTGTATGAATATACTACAAAAATTGAATTAAAAACAGGTGGAAATTATGGATATACTTTTAGAATTATGCCAAGACATGAAATGATATTAGACTCAAAGAACCTAAATTTAATAAAATGGATTACGAAATAAAAATAAGTTTCAAAAGTTGATTTTAATAGAATGAGTTCTGTATAAACAAAACTCATTCTATTAAAATAAAAATAACAAAGAAATTCGCGAAAATTACAATTACTATAATGATAATAAGAATAAAGGAGGGAATGTAAATGAAAACAGACAAAGAAAAACTAGGAAAAAAAGTTGTAACATTAATGGATGCAAATGGAGATGGACATGTTGATATCGAGGATATAATTATTTTGGGATTAAGAACACCAGGCATAAAAATAAATAGAAAAGAATTTTTAAAAAAGGAATTAATGAAAACTTATCCAGAAGATGTAATAGAAAAAGCAATTGAAACAACACCTGCGAAAGCAGGAATTACTGTTGAAGAAGTAGATTTAATTGCAGATAATGTTATTAAGTTTGAACGTAATTGTGTAACAGGAATATCATCAGCATTAGGGGCACCAGGAGGTGCAAGTATAGTAGCTACACTTCCGGCAGATATAATTCAATATTATGGATATATGTTAAGGGCTACACAAAAACTTATGTATTTATATGGGTTTCCAGAAATAGATGTAGAAGAAAAAAATCAAACTTTTGATTCTGAAACATTAAATATTCTTATAATATGTTTTGGAGTAATGTATGGTGTTGCAGGAGCTAATACAGCAATAAAAGCAATGGCTGCTGGACTTGCTAAAGGAATAAGTAAAAAAATAATGACAACAGCACTTACAAAAGGTACACTATATCCTATAGTAAAAAGTATAGCTAAATGGTTTGGAGTTAAAATGACTAAAAAGTTGTTATCTGGTATGGTTCAAAAATCACTTCCTATTGTTGGAGGGGTTATAGGCGGAGGCATTACATATGTATCTTTTAAGACTTGTTGCGATAAATTAAAAAATTCATTAAGAGATACATTATTGAGCAATCCAAATCATGTAGAAACAAAAGAAGAAAATATTATTATTGATGATGCTAATTTTGAAGTTAATTAAAAGTATTTATAGCTGAATGTTTTAAGAGAAGAACCATACAAAGTGATATAAGATACATACGAGAAAATCAAGAAAAGTAGGTCATATGACCTACTTTTAAAAATAATATATTATGTTGTAAAAATATTTGATTTTTAATAAGTATCTTTACTTTCCATATTTGTAATTATTTTAGAATAAATTAATACTAATACAGCTAAAATAGCTAATAATCCTTTAAAAACTATAATATTATCTATTAATCCTACAATTAATATTAAAGAAAAACCAATAAATCTTGATGAACATGTTAAAACAGAATTAAGCATTACATGTTCCACATCATATTCTTCTATATTGCATTCCTTTATTAAGTCACCTTTTTGAGTGTTATATATGGCATCAAAAATACATAATCCAATTGTACAAGCAAAATTATAAATTACTAGAGTTATTTTTCCTATATTAACAACTAATCCCATAGCACCTATAAAAATTAAGCTAGAAATTGCAAATAATATGTATTTTGAATTATTTTTATTATAAAATTTTTTATATAAATACATAACTATAATTTGAAATATTGAAAAAATAGTTGTTAAAATTCCTAAATTTAAAGATGTTTTAAAAGTCATTATTGTAATAATCGTTACTAGTGTTTTCATAGGGTCTTCTACTATTCCATACAATAAATTTGATTTATAGTATTTATGTACTTTTAAGTCTTTTTTAGATTTTATTTTATTTATATAATTTTTTATACTAAATTTTGTTGTTTCAACATTAGCTGTGTTATCTATTTTTATTTGTAAAGATAAAATTATTTGAATAATAGATAATGCAAAAACATATATTGCAATTTTAGTGAAAGAGTACAATTCTATTGTTGAACCTAATATGATTGGAGCAACTATATGTATTATCGTATTAGCTATTTTCTTAGTTGCCATATAATTTTTTCTATTATCATTATTCGTTATACTTACAAATATCATTTCATGAGTTGACCAGTATAATGTTTCTGATATACCACAAAAAATTGCTATTATTATAAACATATTTGACAATTTATTTCCTAGTAATGCTATAAACAATATGAATATTGCTCTTATTATTATTCCCAGAGATAATATTTTTGTTTTCTTATATTTGTTATTTTTTACAAATTTTCCAATAAATATAGAGCCTAATGCATGTATAAAGTTAATAATCATATAATATAATGATACTTGAGTTATATTGTCATTTGTTATTTTTAATAAATATGCTACTAAAAATGTTTCTGCAAATAATGATGTTATTGTATATATTAAATCACTTGAAATTAAAAATATTGCGTTTTTTTCTAATTTTTCTTTGTTCATAATTTTTTCCTCTTATTTTCATTTATATTGATAATTATAACAAAAGGATAAATAATTTGCAATAATTACCTTAAAAGTAAAATTTGGCATATACATAGTGACCAGGTGTCAAATTGTAATAAGTACATGGAACATTATCCCAATGATAAATTGGCATATTATCTTTAATGCCTTGTGAATAACCTTTCGAATTCATGTAGTTTGGAGGACATGTTGCCCTTCAAATTTTGGTAAGGGCTATTTATATGAAAAGTCCTATAGCTATTCCACTATATTTTACATAATATTGCAAATTCTACATGCTATTAATTTTTTTAAGAAAAAAGTTGAAATTTTATGTAAAATATGATAAGATATAAATGATAGTATTGTTTAGAAACCAATAAGTCAACAACTTGGAGGTTTCTAACCTCCAAGAAAATTTAAGGAGGTAATTACAATGTTTGAAGTATCAATTCCTAAGATTTCCAATGAGGAGATGATGAAACGGTACAAACAGATTAAGCCCGTTATTACAGTGAATGGCAAATTGCACTATTTTCGAGAATATACTCTCGAAGAACTTAGTGACATCAGCTATCTGTGGGATTATGAAAAAGATGTAAGGGAAGAAGTAGGAGAGGAGAAACTTGAGGTTTTGGAAGGCCGAGACTTTGTTTGTTTGCACGGCTATTCATATTATGGATTTTTCAAACCAAGTGTCGGTGAAGTTCTTTCCCAGATTAAGGAATATGATCTTCCTCTTGTTAAAGCATTTGAAATCATTGAAAAACCTCAAACAGCAGATGATTTTCACAAAGACAGTTTCACAGATATTGCATTCAACAATGGCTATCATGTTTCTACTGTGAGATTGTATGGAGCAAAAGGGTGATATGAGCAATCGGTGTGTAGTTTATGACTACACACCGATTCTGCTCTTTTGAATTTTAAGCAAATATATAGGGAAAGAGCCGAATCCATAATAGAAACGGCTCTCTTTTTTCAGTTAAACAACAATTTTACAGTTCATCTTCTACAATTTTGACTGCAAGACCAATGTAGCCAGAAGGAGTAAGCTCAAGAAGTGTTGACTTATCTTCATCAGAAATCACATCAAGAGATTTAATAAACTCCTGAATCGATTCTTTGGAAATATTCTTTCCTCTTGTCAATTCCTTCAACTGATTGTATGCATCAGGAATACCATACTTACGAAGTACAGTCTGAATCGGTTCTGCCAAAACTTCCCACTTGCTGTCCAAATCAGAAGAAATCTTATCTGTATTGACAGCAACCTTTTCCAAGCCACCGATTGTTTGCTCAATAGCCTGAATAGAATAGCCAAATGCAAGTCCGATGTTTCTTTGTAAAGAAGAATCGGAAAGATCTCTCTGCATACGAGAACGAGGAAGTTCATCAGAAAGTACAGAACAAATGCCGTTGCCCATTTTTATATTGGCTTCGCTATTCTCAAAGCGAATAGGATTGACCTTATGAGGCATAGTACTGCTACCAACTTCAGTTTTGACTGCAATCTGTTTAAAATACTCCATACTGATATACAGCCACATGTCTAAATCAAAGTCCCTAAGGACATTGTTAAAATGGCGAATACCATCAAGAATGTGGCAGACATAGTCGTGGCTTTCAATCTGAGTTGTTACGGGGTTAAATTCCAACCCCAGATATTCCTCAATGAAACATTTAGCCAGTACAGGCCAGTTTTCATTCGGAAATGCAACAGAGATTGCTGCATAATTTCCAGTCGCACCGTTGAATTTTGCACAAGCCTTAATGGATTTGATATTTTCCAGAGACTTTTTCAAACGATACGAGTAAACAGTCATTTCCTTACCAATGGTAGTAGGGGTTGCAGGCTGTCCGTGCGTGTGTGCAAGCATAGCCGTATCAGTATGGTTGATTGCAATTTCAGAAATCTTATCAATCAACTGTTCAGCTGTAGGAATCCACACTTCTGAAATAGCAGTAGAAATCATATTGGCATAAGAAGGATTAGTAATGTCCTCAGAAGTGCAACCAATATGCACGAAACTGACAAGACTATCCATTCCCATTTCTTTGAGTTTTTCAGCTACAAAGAGTTCAACAGATTTCACATCATGATTAGTAACCGATTCGATTTCCTTAACTCTTATATAAGAGCTATCAGAAAAATCGGTGTAAATCGCTATGATTTCAGGAAGTCTGTTAATATCAAAGGCATCCAAAATTTCTGAGCCGTTGACATTTTCCAACAAGAACTTGAGCCAGAATACTTCTACCTTAACTCTGTTTTTCACCAGAGCGTATTCGGAGAAGTAAGGGGCTAATTTCTCGCCAATTTGTGAGTACCGTCCATCCAAAGGACCTAACGCAAAGTGCTTTGCAGAAACATTTTCTGCTAAAATTGAGTTGTCTCTTGTCATAAAGTATTTCCCCTTTCTAAAAGTTATTTAACTATTGTCTTCCTAGTAGTATTGCATAAATTTAGAAATTTAATAGTTATTGAGACAGTAATATTTTACTACAATTTACATAAAAAGTAAATATGTAATATCTAATTTTTGTATTTATTCAATGTTATCTCCAGATTATATAAAAAATGGAATAGGATGGTTTTATAAAAGGGCAAGATGACAATGGTATAATATATATTAGCATTTATGATTTCTTACTTAATGAAAAGTCTATATATTTTCAATGAAGTATGGAAAAAAATTGTAATATAATGTATAATTTTTATAGATTAAAACTTTATTTTATATTGGGGGTTCTTATATGAGAATGGGAATAGATATTGATAATGTAATAGCAGATTTAGATAAAACATTTTTAGAAGAATTTGAAAAAGAAGATAAAAATAAAAGAAATAAAGGAATTATAAATAAAAAAGCTAAACACATTACTGAAGGAATGTTTGATTGGAGCTCAGAAGAAATAGAAGATTTTATCTGTAATAATATGGATAGAATGGCTGAAAAATTCGATTTAATAGAAGGTGCTAAGGAATATATTAATAAATTATATGAAGAAAACGAGATATTTTTAATAACACATAGATCAAATCATTTTTTTAAAAATCCTGAATTAGTAACTATAAATTGGTTAAATGAAAAAGGCATAAAATATGATAAATTATTATTTACAAAAAGCAGAGATAAAAGTTCAGAGTGTATTGAAAATAGTATTGATATTATGTTTGATGATGAAGCAGATAAATGTAAATATATATTAAATGCAGGAATAGAATGTTTTTTAATGAAAACAAGATATAATGAGAATTATAGTTTAAATATTCCAATAGTAAACGGATGGAAAGAACTATATAGTTTAATTTGTGAAAAAAATAAATATAATGTAATTTTGGATACAGATACATATAATGAAGCAGACGACCAATTCGCATTAGCTTATTTACTAAAAAGCAAAGAAATATTCAACATTGAAGCTATAACAATAGCACCTTTTAGACATGAAAAATGGCAAGGAACAGTTTCTGATTCTATAGATGCCAGTTACAATGAAGCGTGCAAAATATTTGATTTATTAGGATTAAAGGATAAATCACTTATATATAAAGGTTCCCGTGATTATTTAAAAAATGGATATAATGAAAAAAATTCAGCGATTAATAAAATAATTGAAATTGCTAACCAAAATAAAAAAACATATATATTAGCAATAGGGTGTTTAACAAATATAGCATTAGCACTAAAATCTAACCCAAATATTGTTGATAGGATAGAAATTATATGGTTAGGAAGTAACTTTTTATTTGGTACTAATAAAGATTTCAATTTTGATCAAGATGTAGAAGCGGTAAAAGTAGTTTTTGAATCAAAAGTTAAACTTACTGTTATGCCTTGTTCTCCTATAACATCGAATCTAATGACATCAATATACGAATTAGAAAGTGAATTAAAAGGCAAAAACGAATTATGTGATTATTTATGCTATAGATTTTATAATAGAGCCTACGGCCCTACTAAAAGATGGCCACTATGGGATATTAGTGTAATAGCATATATGATAAATAAAAATTGGTTTAATACAATGGATGTTAGTTGTCCACTTATAAATACTGATAATACTTTTAAACTAACTGAAAACAGACATAGTATTAAATTTGTTAATTATTTAAATGCAAATGAAATATTTAAAGATTTGTTTAGCAAATTAACAGATAGTAATTAATGTAGAAAGACAATGCTTATTTGGCATTGTCTTTATCATGTGTGACGGGCATGTTGTTTAAGAATTATCCTCTACTCGATTAACGTCACATTGGTGCGACGATTTTATCTTATGGAGCGGGTGTCGTAGTTATCTACAACTTTTTCTCTCTATTTAACATTGATACAATAATCAATCAAGTTAGATATATATTAACAGCTTATAAAAAAAATTTCAAGATATATACTATTAAAAACTTTTGTGAAAATTTGTTCTTTTTATTGCTTTATTGTAAAAATTATGTTATACTAACTATCATAGGAAATGATGATAAGCAGATGTGGTTTTGCCACCAATTTTTACGAATCTTCGTAGGAAGGGTGGTGATGTTTATGGTTAAAGTGATACTATTTTTTATAATATCCTTAATGTTATCTTTAACATTAAACGTTGCCTTGACAGCAGTTCTGTATAAGAACTGGGTTGATAAGCAACTACATAAATAAAAAAAGCTCACATCTGTAAAAATTTGACGATTTAGATGTGAGTTTTTCTATCTATATCGGCAAAACCACGTTTGTGGAATTGTCATTTCCTATATTTATTATACACAGATTATTTCAAAAAGTCAAATGAAATTTCATGATTTATCTCATTTCTTAAAAAAATCTTTAAATATCTTCCAAATTTTTTCATACCACTTAATATTAGAAACATTTACTAATGATTTTTCTTGAATATTGTCCTTATCTTCTATAATACTATTATAATTATTTTTAAAAATATCATTTGAATTATATTTTTCTCTTTTTATATTTTCAAGTTTATTTTGGTTTTGATTTAACAAGTTATTTAAAGTTTTCTTTTGATTTTCTGTTGCAAAATAATCTCTAAATAAAGAAATCAATATTGCATTTGCTTCTTTTGAAATATATTGTTGAGATAAATCAATATTAGGATTAATATTATAATTATAATTTCTATCCATATTATTTTTGTAAAAATCAATTTTTTCTTGAGGAATTTTAGAATATTCTTCTTCTGAGAAATATTTTAGTATTTCTAAAACTTCAGTATATGCTTTAGCATAAGTATTAATCATCTTTAGATACTCCTTCAATTCGATTTTCTTGTGCTTCTCTAATCTCTACATTATCAATTTTCTTTACATCCTCTATTGTGACTCCACTTGTAATAGCATTTGAAACAACTGCTTTCATTGATATGTTTGATTGACATCCTGTTTGTAATTCATTTAAAGTTACCATATCACTTTTTTTCCTTGTTTCAAACCCTTGAGATAATAAAGTTTCAATTTGACTAGTACTAATTTTTCCAAGAGCATTTCTTACAGTTGTGCTTTCATCTCCACCTCTAAGTAAATAATTAATTTCGTTATAGCTATAAATAGAAACAATATCACAAGTACTTTGATTTTCTTTTAGTAAATTTACAATTTTTAAATCTCTAGGATTAAAGTCTCTTGGCAGAATTTTTTTAGCTATTGACAAGAAAAAATCTTTTGATTCTTCAAATCCAAAATTTTCGTTGTGGCTTTTTAATTGTTCAAATAAAAATTGAAATGTTCTTTCTGCATTAGGTTCATTGGTATATTCTTCATAATCAGCTTGAACTCTTTCTATATAATCATCTGCAAATGGTAAACTTTGCATCGACCTTGTTTTGTAATCTTCTATACGACACAAACCTGGCGTATTATCATTTAAGGAAGCTTCTCCTACTTTTATCCTAAATAATGCATTATCAATCAAAAAGTCTTGAACATACTCAATTCCATCTATTTCAAATATTCCATAATAATGTTGTGATGAATAATTATTACTTTTTTCATTTTTCACAGTAGTAATTTCAAAATTATCATCAAAAAAACAATCATAACTTTCTGGTACATCAATAGTTGTTCCATTGTCTCTTATATCACCATCAACATCACCTTTATATTCAACTCCAATCACTTTAGAAGTAATACCAACCTTATTTAAAATTGCTACATAGATTTCTGCCATTCCTTTACATATCTGTGCTTTATCAGATATATCTGTTTTTTTACCTAGAAGCATTTCTTGTCTTTTTCTACTTATGTTAGTCAAATCTTCATTGCTCTCTTTGTTATAGTTTGCTGTATAGCTGTTATCGTAAATTAAAATATTTCCTAATTCTATATGCACAAATCTTGCTATGTCTAGGTCAGATATTCCACTATTCCTTAATTTAGTTGCTCTATCTATAATATCTTTTACTTTATCTTTCATTTATTTTCTCCAAATTCAACTTATTCTAATAATATTGTATCAATTTTATTAAATTTTTACAATATATTTACACCTAATTTAATATTTATATTATTAAATAGATATAATGCAACCTTATTCTGTTCTATAGTCTCCATTTCCATAAGTTTAGCCATTGCAAACATTACAAGTTTATATTTTCCAAAATTTATAAGTGTAGTTCTATACTCTTCATCTATATCTTTTAACATACTATCAAATTTTTCATAATGTTCTTTAGTATTGTATATAAGACCAGACCATTTGCTTTGGCTCATACATATTGCTAATCTTAATTTATCGTTAATATCCATATTATTTATCATTTCTATTAAATATTTTACTTTTTCTTGTTCCATTTTCTATTACCTCCATTTTAAAATCTAGTATCATTATTTCTTTTTTTATTTTTTTCAACTTTATTTTCATTAGGTATAGTTACTTTTCTTAAAATGTTATTAGCAATTTCATTATCGTTATCATCAAATATGCCATTTCTATATAAATCATCACTAACTATTTTATAATTTAGGTCATTATCATAAGTTATCCTTTTATGAAAGTGGCTAATTAGATTATGCCAAAAGCCTTTAAATTTCTGTAATTGTGATTTTAAGCTTGCTTTTTCTTCTTGTAGTTTAATAATTATCTTTTCTTTATCAGATAATTTATCTTCTAGTTTTCCAATCTGCTCATCTTTTTGCTCTAACTGATATTGAAGCGAACAATTTTCTTGACCTACTTCAAGTGTATAAAATTCAAAATCTTCAATAGCTACATTTAAGTCATTTACACTTCTAACTGTCTGAGTAACATTAGTTACGTTTTTAATATAATTTTTGATATTATCTATATTCTCGTTTGAAATAAGCTTATTATTTTTATCTAGTAAAGGCGATTTTAGATTATCTAATATTTTAGAAATATCTTTACTTGTGTTATCTAGCTTTTTAGTTTGTTTATTAGCATTTTCTAGTTTCGATTTTTGCTTTTCTAGTTTTTTCTTCATTTCTCTATAATTATCCATTTCTTTAACATTAATATCTTGATTTCTGCCTTTTTGCTTTGTTTTAAGCTTACTATCAACATCATAGAACTTATTGTATGATTTAATACAAGCATTTCTCATTTTATCTTGTATTTCAGAAAGTAAGGTTTTAGTAAATAGTTGTGATTTTCCAACTTGTTTTTTCATACCTCTTTTACAATTATCTATTACTGGAACACCTATAACATGCATATGTGGAGACGTTTCATCATAGTGTATTGTAGCATTGGCTACCTTGAAAGTAGGAAGTAATTTTGATAATTCTTGTATTTGTTCATTATATACATCTGTCATTTTATATCTATACTCGTTATCTTTATCTTGCCAAAAGTCCATATCGCCAAGTTCTATTATAATTTCACAAGCTATATCATTTTGAGAATCACATACTTTTTGAAAATAGTTTTCTATTTTTCTATCGTTTCTAGTTTGCTTATCATTAAATTCAATTCTAGCTTGTTCAAATTCATCTAAATATACTTGTTTCACGTCTTCTACAATATCATTTGTTCCATAAATAGTAGTAATAAGTTCTCT
>CAKPDN010000020.1 GCA_934149005.1 uncultured Clostridia bacterium
ATAATCGAATAGATAAAGTACGCCATATGTTTAATAAAAAAGAAAATTAAGTTACTATTCGCTAAATTACAATTTGTTGAAGGTAGCAGTTATCTATATAATGAACTTATTGCTTTTTCTGGATTAGATGAGCAAGATATAAAAAATTATTTCTTAGTAGCACAATATATAAAATGTAAAGAGAGATTTAAGAAAGACAGTTGAATAAACTGTCTTTAATAACTTTCTATATATAAAGCTTTTGCAATATATGGTGTTACTTCTTTAAATTTATACCAACCAGAACTTTTGCTATCATTTTCTCCTCCATTAGGATTTGATATATATACCATATCATTATCATCAGAAGCAAGCAAAACCATATAATGAGAAGCAGTAGTCCAACGATTATTATGAGGTTGATTCCATACACAAATTAAAATAGGTCTATTAGTTTTTAAATGCTCTTGTAATTTTTCTTTAGATAAATGCACACTATCATAATAAAAATCAGTATTTTTAATATTAAAAGTATTAGATAATTCTTTTGAAAGTGAATCATAATCCAGGACAGGATAATATTTTTGTCTAAGATCTTCAGGTGTATAATTTTTATCATAACCACTTAATATAGTTGCAACTGCAGTAATACCACAACCATTTTCTTCCATAGTTCCATTCCAATATTGTTTATTACTCCAAGATGAATTACCATTTTGCTTATATTCTATGTATGTTTTTTGATGATTTTCAATCGTTGTAAATGTCGTAAAATAGCCATCTTTATTCTTGACTTTTTTCTGACCAATTCCAGAGTAATTGTCATTTGTATCTTGTTTAATAGTTTTATATTCTGAATTATCAGTAATTTCTGAAATAGCTTTATTCAAATCATAAGAAATATTACTAAATATGCTATTTTTTATACATAAGTATATTGCAAAAATTATAATTAATAATATTAAAATTCTTTTTTTATTTAATTTCTTTCTTTTTTTCTTCATTTGAAATCCCTCCAGTAACTTGTCTATATTATACAAATAAAGAAAATAATAAGTTTTAAGAAATTATTAAATAAATCTTAACATTTTCTTACAATTTGTCGAATCGGTGGAATTTATTGGCTTATTGTGATAGAATACTAATTGATAGAAAAGAGGAAAATATGAATATTTTAGTATTAGATGATGAAAAAGAAATTGCAGATTTAGTAGAAGTTTATTTGAAAAATGAAAATTATAATGTTTATAAATTTTATAATTCTAATAAAGCAATAGACTGTATTAATAATCAAAAATTAGATTTTGCAATTTTAGATGTAATGATTAAAGATGTTGATGGATTTAAGATATGTAAAATGATAAGAGATAAAGGTTTTAATTTTCCTATAATAATGCTAACAGCTAAAATTGAAGACAAGGATAAAATACAGGGATTAACGATTCGGAGCAGATGACTATATAACCAAGCCTTTCAATCCATTAGAACTTATTGCAAGAGTAAAATCTGCATATAGAAGATACACAAAATATAATGAAAAAGTTGAAGAAAATATCATATATATAGATGGGTTAGAAATAGATCAGGATAAACACATCTGCAAGTTATATGATAATATAATTGAATTAACACCAATGGAATTTGATATATTATTGTATTTAGCACAAAAAAGAGGGAATGTAGTTAGTTCGGAAGAATTATTTAAAAAAGTTTGGAAAGAAAAATATTTGGAGAACAATAATACTGTAATGGTACATATTAGGAGAATAAGAGAAAAATTAAAGGAAGATAGCAAGAAGCCTAAATTTATAAAAACAGTATGGGGAGTTGGATATAAAATTGAAAAATAAGGGATTATTTAAAGAAAAAATGAAATTAGTAGGTCAAGTAATACTAAGAATAATAATTTATTATATTATTTCAATATTATTCTATATTGTAGTTTTAGATGGAGTTTTAGGAAATTTTTTAGGAAATAGCTTGTATAGAATAAATTATGATTTATATTATTGGTGTGTAACCAGTAAAGAAACAATTTTTATAGTTTATTTAATAACAGTTTTTATATTTGCTCTATATAGATTTTTTTCTTTAAAAGTTGAAAATAGAGAAAAATTATATAGTTCATTAGATAATATTTTAGATGAAAGTAGTCAAAATGTAGAATTACCTGATGAAATGATTAAGTTTTCTGAAAAATTGAATAAAATTAAGTATGAATATGCTCTAAGCAAGAAAATGGCAAAAGAAGCAGAACAGAAGAAAAATGATTTAATAATGTATATGGCTCACGATTTAAAAACTCCTCTTACATCTGTAATTGGTTATTTGACATTGCTTAATGAAGAAAAGAGAATATCAAAAGATTTACAAGAAAAATATATGAAAATAGCACTTGATAAGTCAATAAGATTAGAAGAACTAACCAATCAATTCTTTGAAATTACTAGATATAATTTGAATGATATGCCAATAAATAAAATACAACTTAATTTATCAATATTATTTGATCAGTTAATAGAAGAATTTTATCCAATGTTAGAAGACAGGAAATTAGAATTAAAAGTGAACAAACCTAATACTTTAATATATAATGCAGATGGAGATAAAATGGCTAGAGCATTTGGAAATTTATTAAAAAATGCTATTAGTTATAGTTATGAAAATACTGTTATTGAGATAGAAATGATTGATAATGAAGAGAATATTGAAGTAACTTTTAGAAATAAAGGTGCTACTATTCCAGAATATAAATTAGAAAAAATTTTTGATAAATTTTATAGAGCTGATGAATCAAGAGGGACAAATAGTGGTGGAGCAGGATTAGGTCTTGCAATCACAAAAGAGATAATTGAATTACATAACGGAACAATTTCTGCAAATAGTGAAAACGAAACAATTGAATTTGTTATTAATCTAAGAAAATAAAAATATTGTTTATCGTAAACATAAAATTTTGCAAAAACATTGCAAAATCCTGCAGTATACATTCATTTTTTTAGGTGCTAAAATATTAATATCAAAAATTATATGTGAATGAGAGAGCTAATTAGAGAAAATCTAGTTAGCTTTCTTTTTTGCTATCTAAGGAGGAGTTTATGAATAAAAGTATTAAAGGTAGTCTTGTTACTGGACTATTAGTAATGTGTTTAATGTCGAATGTATATGCGACAGATAGTAACAAAATAATAAATAAATCAGTTTTAGGATCGGAGGAAAGTACATTTGTATCTTCAATCCAAAAAGAAGTTGAAGAGAATAATGTAAAATATAAACTTTCAGATTATTCAAAGCAAGATGATGAACAAAATTCAAAAGTAGTAACAGCATATAAAAAAGACACTATTAAAAGTAATACTAAAGAATCAATAATTAATCATTTTGGAGAAAGCCTTGATTATGATAATGAAGAATATTCTGGAACAATTACCTTTAAAGATTATGAGATAAAAACCATCAGTAATGGAAAATATGAAGCTATTGATGAAAAGAAAATAAATTTTAGTAAATATAGTAAGAATGATTTAGATAATATTGAGAAAGAAAAGAATATCAATGGAACTACATATTATCTTATAAATGTTAATTGGGAAAATGATGATGTAGAAAACATTGATGGTCAAGAAGTACCAACAACTTATAAAGGTGTAATGATTTATCAAGCAGTAGTTACAAGAAACAATCCTTTTAGCTATGAAATAACTGTTACATACGAAGGAGAAGTAAGAAAAAAAGATCCTATTTATTTATATACAATAGAGTATGAAAAAATCGAAGAAGAACCAGAAGTGATTATAGAGGAACAAAATGATTATACTGTACCTACAATTATAATAAGTGGTTTAGGAATTGCATTAGTAATTGTATATCTAATTGGAAGAAATACAGCAAGGGTATATGTAAAAACGGATAATGGATTCACACTTATAAGAGTGGTTAGATTAAGTAAAAAACATAATACTGTAAATTTAAGCAATTACAAACATAAAACTGTTACAAATATGTTTGCAATAAAAACTACAAATGGATTCTATAATAAGAATAAAAATATGCTTATAAAAGTAAAAAAAGATAAGATAACTAAAAATGTATATCTTAATAGTGCTTATATAGATTTTATATTAGGCTAAAACGGAGGATAAGATGGAATTAGAAAATGCAACTATAATTGATTTTGGAGATGTAGAATTACTTGCAACTAAAGAAGATTTATATATGGGGTATGATAATGAAGCAAAATTTAAAATAAATTGGTGTAGATTTAAGGATAAACCAGATGAATTAATAAGACTAAATGTAGAATATGACAAATTATCAAAAGAAATTCAAGAAAAGAATATTCCAATAATTGATATAGGAAAAATAATTGAAAAGCAATTTGCTGAAATATTAGAAAAAGAAATAAACAGTTTTATAGGAAAGAATATTAATAATATATCTTATCTCTTTAAAAAAGCAGAACATACAGACGCAAATAGAAATAAATATTATACAAATCCTGATTATTTAAGAATAGAGGATATTGGGGTAGACTATTTAAAAGAAAGAGAAGATATAAATAATAGAGCAAGAGTATATACGTCAGCTGTATATTATGATCAAATTAATCATTCTAAACTAAAATATTTACCATCACATTATAGTGCTGAAAAAAATGCAGTAGAAGTGGATATAAAAGAACAAAAAATATTGTCAAAACCAGGATTTATTTTAAATCAAGTATATACTGAAACAAGTTTATGTAAGATTCTTGCATATAAACAATATGAATTAGGGATAACACCACCATTTTATAACGAAGTTGCTAAAATTAATCAATTCTTGAAAGATAAAAAAACAGTAACAGTAATATTGGCAGATGATAGAGAAGTGAAAACCAAAGCAGATATAACAGATATTATAGATTTCTATAATGGAATATTTATACTAAAAAAAGATTTATTTGATTTAGATTTTTATGAAGATGATTTAGAACTAAGAAATATTAATAATATAAAAGCAATAAGACACGGAAAAACAGAAATTGAAATAAATACTAGAAATTTAAAACCATTAGAGTTGCAACTAGATGATATTATCCAAATTGATAATAAGGGAATTATATGCGAAATTCCAGAACAAGAAAATGAAGATCAAGGAGATACAAATGAAATATAAAAATGCAAATGAACTTATTTTAGATAAATTAGTTTTGTTAGGAGATAAAAACCAATTTAAGATGTTAGGATATAATAATCAAGTTACTCAATACTTTTATTGGTGTTATTTTAAAGATGAACCTAAGAATATTTATTGTTTAAATGAAAGAATAATTAGTGAACCAGAACGTAAATCTGAATTAGATAAAGAAATATTTAAGGGAAAGAACATAATTATAGATTTAAAAGGAACTTTATATAATACATTAAGAAGGATTTTAAATGAAAATATAGATAAATTTGTAAATGAAAATATAAATAATATTTCTTATTTATTTGAAAATGATAAATCGGACTATGAGAATATTAGTTTATATGAAATGGGTAGAGATATAAGAAAAAATCAAAATTATGGTTTACACAATAATATTAGTCTATTATTAAATAATTTTGAATATCAAGATATTTCTAATGGCTTAGTAAAAATATCAACAAGAACAGGGAAAAAAGACTTTATTTATGATATGAAAAAAATGGAGTTTATAAACAATGAAATAGATATTTTTAAAGCTGTATATGGACTAACTTCATTAAAGAAAATACTGGCTTATGAACAATATAAAAAAGGTTTAACGCCACCATTTTATAATGAAGTTGCTAAAATAAATGAATTTTTAGAAGGCAAGAAAACAGTTACATTAGAATTGAATGATGGAGGGAGAATACAAGTACCTGCTCAAATTTCTAACATTTTGGCGACAAATTATAAAGAGTTTTGGATAAATACTCAATTAAATAATATGGATATTACTAATTTAAGAGCCATTGGATATGGAAAAAAGGAACTTGTTGTAAATACTGAAAACCTTATAAATATAGATAAACAACAATTAGATGATTTTATTGAAAAAAGTGAAAACAAAGAATTAGATATAGAGGAATTGGAAGATGAATGTTAGTAGAGAACAAGAAATTAAAAATGTTATAAGTCATATAGAAGAAGCTGTTTGGAATGGAAGACATAATGATTCAAAAGGATATGTAGTAGATTTAAGTAATACAATAAATAAAATTGAAATATGGGCTGAAATTATTGAACCAGTACACGAATCTTTTTCTACAGAAGCATATTTTAAAATTGGAGATAAACCAAGTAATGTAGAAGATGTAATCAAAAATTATACAGATATGGATAAACCTTATATATTTAATCTTATTGAATTTAAAAATTTATCTAAACTACCAGAAGAAACACAAAAAATGTTTATTAATAATCTGCTAGAATTAGAAACAAAACTTGATAGCATTAAAAATAATGGTATTGGTGCTAACAGCGTGAGGGTACAATTATTTAAAAAACAAACAGAAAAAGATAAGTTATATGAAGAAAAAAAGGAAATTGAAAAAGAATATATAGAAATAGCTGAAAAGAAAGAAGAAAATATCAAAACTATCAACAAATATGTAGATAAACTAAAAAGAAATAATGGATTTTTTAGACCAATTAATATCTTAAACAGAATACTTTCAAAAACAGAAATAGAAGAACAAAATCAATTTTATAAAAGTGAAGCTGTAAGACTAGAAAAAGAAAATATAAAAAATACAGAATTAATATTTGAAAAAATGTTTTATAAAAATGATCTTAATAAACAGATTCAAGAGGTTGAAAAAGAAGTTAATGAATTAAGAAAACAATATGAATTAGAAGATAAAGAACAACTAAAGGAATCAGATATATTAAAAGAAAAGAATATGTTATTTAAGATGTTTGGAATTGATAGAATTGATGAACCTACACAAGAAAAAGAATTAGAGGAGCTTTCAGAACCAAATGAAGAGTAGGAGGAATTATTTTGAATAAACTATTTGATATAATTATAAAAAATATTGATAGGATAAAATCTAAAATAAATGATATAGAATTAGAAAAACAAGAGTTATCTGGAAATATTATTGAAAACAAAAACAAAAGATTGAATCTATCAGAAACATTTGACATAAGCAGAATTAGATATGATTATGGCATAAAATTAAAAAATGATAACTTAGTGAGAATGAATAGTAAATTATTAGAAATAGATACAGATGGCAATTTATACTTTCTTAATGTTAATAATCCAAAAGAAAAAGAAATCATTGGAAAGGTAGAAAATTGCTTATATGAATTTGATATATTTAATGAAGAATGGAAGAAAGCAGATATAGTTCGTATATTAAGTTCTACTAATTTTGCGATAAAAGGTAGTAAACTAAAGGAATTAAGTAAAGCAATATTAGAAAACAAAGGATTAGAACTATATTCAAATATTAATAAGAATAGAAAATTGGGAGGATTGAATTTGTATGAGTGATGAATTAACAATTGAAAATATAAAAAAAGAAGTTGAAGGTAGAGATATAATAGATGTTAAACTTAAAGATATGGTAGAACTTTTAAATAAATATAGAGAAGATTTGAATAATCCATATTTATCAGATGAAAAAACATTAGAAGAATGTAATAGTGTTGTATTTAATCCACTTATGGAAGAATATATGGGATATAGGAAAGCTTTTATTCAAAAAGCTATAAGCAAAGAAGAATTTGAAAATTTAGTTGAAACATTTGTTAAACAGGACAAATTTTATAACTTATATGAAAAAGCTGTTGCAGTTAGCAAATCCGAAACTGAAAGTGAGGAAATTGTTCAATGAGTATAATGCAAGATTTTGAAGAAGCAAGAAAAATAATTGGACCAGAAAAATATGACGCCATTGAAAAATATTTAGATGAAGTATGTCCTAAAAGTAATTATGATAAATATAACAAAGAATTAAATAGTATGCTTGATTATTCTACAGATGAATGGTTAAAACAGAAAAAAGAATTAGAAGAAAAATATGGAATTATATTTTTAAGTGATGTTATTTATAAGCCAGAAGAATGGGAAAAATATGAGGCTTGGTATAATGAAAAAAGCAAAACATATATAATTGAATTATGGGAAAACAATGCTGATAGAAATGATGGTTTTGGTCAAATAAAAGAAGATGATATAAAAGATCTAGGACAAGCAATAAAAAAAGCTAAAGAAATATTTGAAACAACTGAATGTGTATCTGTTGAAGTACAAAGATATATTGACAGAGAACCATTATATTTTAGAGATAAGGTAAATGAAAAATACTTCCATATTGAAGAAAATCTAATACAAGAGGAGGAACTAGATGAACCAGAAAGCTGACAAAGGAAAGAATAATGAACAGGCTCTTAAGGATATAGAAAGTCTTGATGTGATTTATAAAACCTTATTAAGTAGCAAAATAGAAGATGAAAAAACAAAAAAGATAATTACTGAAATGACTAATATAATAAAAAAAGAAATTGAAACAAAGATTATAGAAAATAGAATTGACGCAAATGAGTATATAAACGTTGTAAATAAAACACATATTGTTGAAATGGATAAAGATGAAGCAATTAGATATTATGCAGATAAAATAGTGTATGATTGTATTACTGATTGTTCTGAAAACAATAGAATATTTAATGTTGATGAATATACAAATAATGATTTTCTAGTTAAAAATTTTCCTGAAATCGTAAAAAGAATAGATTTTGATGAAAGAGTTAGTGATTTACAAGTTGATTTTGATAAAAAAGAAATTGATATGGTTTTTTATTTAGAGTATTGTCCTCATTACTTTCAAGACGATTTGGATATAAGTGATGAAAGCAGATTAAGAATATTAAAAGAGTTTAAAAATTATATTTGCGATTATAGGACATATACTCCTGAAAGATGGCTGAAAACTAATACAAAAGATTTAATTAATGACTATTATAACAATAAATATGATTCTGTTGAAGATAAGGATTTAGTGTATAATTTACTAAGCGAAGAATTATATACTACTGGGTTTGTAGATAAATACCTTGATGGATATACAGTAAATGTGAATAGGGAAAATATAGACGATTTGATAAATACTTTAGATAAAAGAATCAATGAAATACAATTAGAAAATGGAGAGATAGAAAATGGATAAAGCTTTAATAGTTAATAGTTTATCAGACGAAATAATGATGTTATTAAGAGAAAAATTACAAAGAAGCGATTGTATAAAATCTTATGAAGAAACTATGGGGAATTTCACAGTTATAACAAAAGAAGGAATTAAATATGATTGCTATACGAAACAAGAAAAAAATAGAAAAGAATATGTTTTATATAACGAACATTTTGAAAAAGGTAGCAGATTTAGCTTAAGAACATTGAATAGTAAATATTTCGATTCTAACATTATTCCAGATGTTTTTGAAGACTTTATATTAAAAACAGAAATTTCATATAAAGCAGTCAAAGAAGGAATAAAAGCGTTTCAAAAAAGAACAAATAACTATGACATTATAAATGTATTAAATAATGAAAAATATCTAAAATATGTCAAAGATAACAATTTAAAAGAATTAATATATTTCTTATGGAATAAAGGATATGAATTTGCAACTAAATTTCCTGATCCAGATGTTGTCTATAATCAATATGAATATTTAAGAAAACAAGCGTTAGAAAGAGTTGATGTTGGCAAAATTAAAGAACTTATGCTTAGACATAGAGATATACATATATATTTAGATGAAGATAATATACCAGAAAAAGCTGAAGAACTAAAAAATGTAAAAGAAATAGAATATTCTTATGGTCATATAGTTGCAAAGGCAAAAACTTATGATATAAAAATGAATCTTTTGCCATTAAATGGAGAGATACTTGTATTTGATACTGAAGGAGTAAATGAAATAGCAAGATGTGATGTTGGATATTATTCAAAAGAATACGAAAATAAAGCTTTAAGCGAAATGGCTAAAAATATAAGAAATTTTGAATTAGAAAATTTTGTTGAATTTGAAAAATTTGATAAAAAGGAGAAAGAAGAAAATGAACAAGAAGAATAAAATAATTATTATTTTAAGTATATTAGCAGTTTTAATGTTAGGAATAGTTTTAATTTCAAATCATAATAAAGAAAATGGAATAAAAACAAGTAGTGATTCTGAAACAAGTCAAAATGCTGATAATAATGAAGAAACTAAGAAATATGAAATTAAGGATTTAGGAACAATAGAATGTCAAAAAATCGAATTAAATGCACCTATTAAAGAAACAATTGAATTAGATGTATTATCTACTGCAGTAGGTCATTTTGAAGATACACCAATATATAATGGAAATGTATGTTTAGCAGGTCATAATTCTGGAACAAATAAAAACGGAGAAGATATTGGATTTTTTAAAAGACTAAATGAATTAGAAGAAGGAGATCAGGTTATATATCATCACGCATTTGGCGAATACATATATAAAGTAAGTGAAATAAAAGAAATTGAAGAAACTGATTTTTCTGTATTAGAGCCGTCTACAACTGATAAACTAACATTAATTACTTGTGTAAAAGGTCAAAAAAAATTAAGATTATGTGTAATCTGTGATAGAATTTAGCTTAATTTATGTAAATCTATTTATTTTTCTTCCAAAATATGGTATAATATTCGCAGAAGTGAGGTGTTTTAATGAATAGAACTATTAATATTTATCAAACGCTGAACGAAAGAGAAAAATATATTTTGGATAAACTTGAAATTGATGAAGAGGATTTAAAACCAGAATATGCCAGTTCTGTTATTACTATTATGAAAAGAATGACAGAAAGAATTTCTGAATTACCATTAACTGATGAACAAGTATTGTCAGCAATAAAAGATTTTGATCAATTTCACGATATTTATTTTAAAGGGATAGATATAATTAGGAGTGATGAAGACTATCCTGACATTAAAATAAATGTATATGAATCACTATCTGATGAAACAAAAAAAACATTAGAAATACTAGATATAAAAGTAGAAGATAAAGAAATGACAGCTAAGGAATACGCTAAAATATCGCATATATTAATAAACAAAATGCTTATAAAATTTGGAACTGGAATAAAAAAACAAGAATGTGTTGACTTAACATTAAAAATCATAGCATTTTTCATTATAAATATGGTTAAAAATGAAAAATAAAAAAATAGAGATGTATTAGCAATAATATATCTCTATTTTTCTAATAAAGCGTCAATTAATGTATAAATAACTTTTTTATCTTTTTTACTTAATTTCATAAACTTCTTTTCATATTCATCAGAATCTTTTTTGGCATTAGATTTTTGAATAAACTTATATAATATATCATTTGGAGTAACATTATAAGCTTCACAAAATTTAAGCATAGTATTTATTGTTCCTTTTGCAATACCACACTCAATTTGACTAATATATTTTGTTTCTAATCCAGTAAGTTGTGAAACTTGCTCTTGTGTCAAATTATTTTTTTTGCGAATCTCTTGTAAAGATTTTCCATAAGTTACGTTTTCTGTATTCCTTTCCATATATACCTCCACACCATTATAATACTGTATTTTATTGAATAAAAGAACTAATGATTATAAGATGTAGTCCGTAAAAATACTATACAAACTATTTACATTTTATCCTAAAATGTGTATAATATACGATATAAAAAAAAGAATGTTAATTTGCGAGTAACATTTATTTTAATAATATGGAAAGCCTATCTACATTTGGGGAGATTAGGGTGTGCTTTGCGATTAATATTTGGATTTTATAAAAGAAATTCAAATATTTTTTTACCTTAAGTTACTTTAGGTTAGTGTAAAATTTTAGTTGGCAAAGTGATGAAAATTCGATTTTATGTTTTTTAGACATAAGAAAAACATAAATAA
>CAKPDN010000021.1 GCA_934149005.1 uncultured Clostridia bacterium
AATTGCAAGAAGCGGAAGGTAAATTCAATACACTAAACAAATTAGAAGATAAAGAAGATTTAATATTTAAAGCAATAGATGATATAAAGAAAAATGGATTAACAAAAGAAGAATTATCAAGACTATTTGATAAAATAGTAGTATTTGATAAAGAAGAAATAAGAGAAGATATAAGGAAAGAATATGGATTAACAGATGAAATGTATAATGAATTATATGAAAATGGAGGGTTAGCTTTCCACTTAAAATTCATGTACCCACAAACTATCACAAACAGGAGGATGTGATATAGGCTCAAGACCAATAGACTTACATTTAAAAAGCTTTGAAAAATTAGGAATAAAGGTAAATCAAAATCATGGAAGTATCGAATGCATAACAGAAAAGATAAAAGGAGAAAAAATAGATTTCGATTTTCCAAGTGTAGGAGCAACAGAAAATGTAATACTAGCAAGTGTTTTATCAGAAGGAACAACAGTTATCACAAATGCAGCAAGGGAACCTGAAATAATAGATTTGCAAAACTTTTTAAACAAAATGGGAGCAAATATAGTTGGAGCAGGAACAGATAAAATACAAATAAAAGGAGTAAAACAATTAAAAGATGTAAGTTATAATATTATGCCAGATAGAATAGAAGCAGGTTCATTTTTATGCTTTGCAGCAGCAACAAAAGGAAATTTAATATTAGAAGATGTAAATACAACACATATTACTCCAATAATAAATAAATTAGAAGAAACAGGATGTAAAATAGGCATAGATAAAACTAAAATAAAAATTATAGCACAAAAAAAATTAAATGCTATAGATATAAAAACAATGCCATATCCAGGATTCCCAACGGATATGCAATCAGTATTTGCATCAATGTTAGCAACAGCAAAAGGAACATCAATAATAGTAGAGAATATATTTGAAAATAGATACAAATATATACAAGAATTAAATAAAATGGGTGCTAAAATCACAATAGAAGGAAAAAGTGCTATAATAAGAGGTACTAGAAGATTATATGGTGCAGATGTAAAAGCAACAGATCTAAGAGGAGGTGCTGCTTTAGTGTTAGCAGGTCTAATTGCAAAGGGAACCACTCAAATAGACAATATAGAATATATTTTAAGAGGATATCAAAATTTGGACGACAAATTGAGAAAATTAGGAGCTAATATAAAAATAAAATAAAAATAATAAAACAAGCAGAGATATTAGTCTCTGCTTGTAAAAGGATTAACTGGTTACTTTTTACTTGCTTGCAGCAATGACATTATCGATTTCTGCCTCGATGTCTGCCTCTGTGACAAATTCCGGAAGAGTAATAGCTTTATCCAATGAAGGGATATTGATGTACTTCCAGGTGTTTTCTGCGAGATCTTCATCATAATCTCTTAAGAGAATCTGGTGAACATGTTCTTCGAACCAATCGGCATCAATTGTAATACCGTACTCTGCCTTAATTCTCTTTGCTACTGCAATAAAGAATAAGTCATCCATCGGAAACAGATCTTTACGAAGAGTCGCTCCATCAACAACCTTTCCGGTACTGTTGTAAACAAACATATCATCAAACCGGCCAGAAACATCGATCAAACTTCTAATCCAAGTATCCCATTCCATATCCTGAAAAAGATGTGTTTCATATCCAGAACCTACCCACTCAGGGTTCAGCTCTGCAAAAACTTCCGGATGAGACATCTCATCTACTGCTGCCTTCGGAATGTCCGCCTGAAGATTAGTTTCTAACTTGTCTTTAATGCCCTTTAAATTTTCCGGAGTAGTGTGAATCACTACAGAAGAAACCTTGCCGGTTACAGGATGTTCGGTAAAATGAAATACCTGTCTAGGCCCATACATCCGAATGGCATCAGGAAGCAATAACTGAGCTACGATAGCATCGATATTATTGACATCCTGTCCATCCCGTAACATTGCTGCGATTTTTGTAATAGTGTGATTCATTGTAAGCATAATTTTTTTCTCCTTTTCTATGCATTGATTTATGTTACTAAAATTATTATACTAAAATTTACATAAAAAGTCAACGCATTAAAACGAAAATATGAAATTTTTGCCATTTTTTAAAAAAACTATGGAAATATAAAAGAAAATTTGATAAAATGCATAATAGAAAATTTTGGAGGTGGAGAACTTTGACAAAACAACAAAAAAAACAATTTGATAATCTATACAATTTTACAGGAAATTCAACATTCGAAGAAAAGGAAAAGGAAAAAGAAAATAAAAAGAAAATAAAGGAAAGAGAGAAAAGAATAAAACAAAGAAAAATAGAAAAAAAAGACCAATTTGATTTTGATACAGAAACAGTTATAGGAATGACAAATAAAAACAATCCAAAAAGAGCAAATGAAAATAGAAAAAAAATGACTAAAAAGCAGGCACAAATATTAAAAAGAAAAAAGAAAATCAAAAATATTATCAAATTAATAACATTACTACTATTAATAATAGGTGGAGTTGTTTTTACCTTAGTTTCACCAATATTTAATATAAAGGAAATAAATGTAATAAATAATGAACAAATATCAAATGATACAGTAATAAGTTTATCACAATTACAAATAGGACAAAACTTATTTAGATTTAATAAAAATAAAATAATAAAAGAATTGAAAACAAATCCTTATATTGAAAATGCAAATATAAAAAGGAAAATTCCAAATAAAATAGAAATTAGTATAGAAGAAAGAAAGAAAAATTATAATGTAGAATTTTTGAATGGATATGCGTATATAAACAATCAAGGATATATATTAGAGATTTCAGAACAAAAAATAGATTTACCAGTAATACAAGGTATTTCAACAGAAGCAGAACAAATAATAGAAGGTAAAAGACTGAATACACAAGATTTAAACAAATTAGAAACTGTAATACAAATAATTAATATTTGTAAAGATTATGAACTAGATGAAAAAGTTTCTACTATAGATATAACAAACAAAAACGATTATATTATATATATGGAAGAAGAAAATAAAACCATACATTTAGGAGATGAAAGCAATTTAAGTAATAAAATGCTATATATTCCAGCTATATTAGAAGAAAATAAAGGCAAAGAAGGAACTATATATGTAAATGGAGATATAAATAATAATTTCAAACCAAGATTTAGAGAGAAAGTGTGATGAACAATATGACTAATAAGAAAATAATTAGTTTAGTTTTAGGAGTTATGTGTTTTGCATTAACTACAGGAATTTGTATACAAGTAAAAACAGTTAAAAACTATAATTCAAAAGTAAGCCAAAATTATACAGAAAATAATTTAAGAGCAGAAGTATTAAAATATAAAGAAAAATACGACAATCTTCTAAAAGAAACAGAAAAAGTAGATAATGAATTACAACAAAAAATAGAAAAAGCATCAGAAAACAATTCCGAATTAGAAGAAGCTAAAAATCAAATAAATAGTGGAAATAAAATAATAGGATTAGCAGAAGTAACAGGACCAGGAGTAACAATTACTGTTGCTGATAGCGATATAGACCCTAATAAAGTAGTGGATTCAAGTAAACTATTGGTACATGATAGTGATATTTTAAAAATAGTCAATGAATTAAAAAATGCAGGAGCTGAAGCTATTTCTATAAATAACCAAAGAGTAGTACTTACTACTTCAATAATATGTGGAGGTAATATTATAAATATAAATGGAGAAAGAATTGGTTCACCATTTGAAATAAAAGCAATAGGTTCACCAGAAGCTTTGGCAAACTTAACTAGACCATACGGGATATTAAGTAATTTAAAAGAACAAGGAATAAATGTTAGTGATCCTAAAAAGTCAAACAACATTACAATTCCTAAATATTCCGGAGTATTAAACTTTAAGTATATAAATAATGTCAATTAATAAAGGAAAGGTGATTTAAATTGAAGAAAGGAAAAGGAATAGTTGTAACAACAATGGCAATAGCATGTTTTGCACTAGCAACAGTTATGTGTATGCAATTTAAGATTGTTAAAGAAACAGACATTACGTCTATTGAAACAATGAGAGAAGAAGAATTAAGATCAGAACTTGCTAATTGGAAAAAAATGTATCAAGAAGCAGAAGAGCAATATAAAGAAAAAGTATTTAAATTAAATGAATATAAAGAAAAACAGGAATCGGCAGAAGAATCTTCAAAATTAGTTGAACAAGAATTAACTAAAACTAATATGTATTTAGGAAAGACAGATGTTGAAGGAAAAGGAATAAAAATTATTATAAAAAATATAAATAGTGAAGAAGAAAATCAGATTTCAGCAGAAGATTTATTAGTAATAGTAGATTATTTGAAATTAGCAGGAGCTGAGGCTATATCAATAAATGAGGAAAGAATAATAAATATGTCTGATATAGTATATGTTAGCAATTCTATAATATATATAAATCAACAAAGAATCTTATCACCATACATCATACAAGCAATTGGAGACCCTACTAAATTGGAAAGTACATTATTGGGAAATGGAGGATATGTTGAACTATTAAGAAATATAGGGTTTGATATAGAAATAGAAAAAGATAATAAAATAACAATAAAAAAATATAGTAAAGAAATAGGACATAAGTATATTCAATAAAAGTATTACAAAAATGCATATATGCATTATATATTTTAATAAGAAAAGGAATGATATAAATGATAATTTTTTTAACTATGGTAATAGCATGTATATTAGGAGTTATTGTTGGATTAAATACTCCAATGATATCATATACATATTCAAGTTATTTAGCAATTGCAATAATTGCAGCATTAGATTCAGTATTTGGAGGAATATCTTCAGTAATAAATAAAAAATTTGATATTAAAATTTTTATTTCTGGTTTTTTTGGAAATGCAATACTTGCAATACTATTAACAGTATTAGGTGAAAAATTAAACGTTGACATTTATTTAGCTGCAATTGTTGTTTTTGTTGGAAGAATGTTTACAAATCTGGGAATAATAAGAAGATATTATGTCGAAAAATGGACAGAAAAAATAAAAAAACAAACAGAAAAATAATAAAAAATAATTTTAAAAGTTGATTTTTCAATGGTTTTAAAAAATATTACAAAAACGTTACAAAAATATTACAAAAATATAACAATTTCTATTGACAATTGAAAAAAAATGTAATATAAATACAACAAGAAATTTAGTACTAAAAAGATGGGGGAATTAACTTGGCAATAGGTGATATTATAGTTGGTGTAGATATAGGAACAACAAAAGTAGCTGTAGTTGTAGGTGAAGTTAATAATTTTGAACAAATAGAAACTATATGTAGTACATCATATAAATGTAGTGGATTAAAAAAAGGGAAAATAATAAATGAAGAAGAAATAAGTTTAAGTTTAGCTAAAACAATAAAAGATGCTGAGGATGAAACAAACTTAAAAATAAATTCAGCTTATGTAACAATTCCAGGAAAATATGTTACAATAGTACAAAACAGTATAACTAAAGAAGCAAAAGATAAATATTCCGGAATATCAATAAGAGATGTTCAAAGTGCTATAATGCAAGTAAAAGATATAGAAATACCAGATGGAAAAACTTTAATTGACATTGTTCCAGATAAAATAGTATTAGATAATGGAACGGTAGTTTCAGACCCTGTTGGAAGTTTAAGCTCTAACTTTACAATAAGTGCACAAGTAATATTAGCTGATAAAGATTATGTAAGACAATTAAACAGTATTTTTAAAAAGGCTGGATTAGAAGTTGATGGAATTGTTCCATCAACATTAGCAGAGAGAAATTTAATTCTTGATAAAAATGAATTACATGACAATATAGCAATAATAGATGTAGGAGCAGAAAATACTGATATAGGAGTATTTGAAGGTTCAACATTCATATATACCAATTCAATACCATTAGGAGGAGAAAATATAACAAATGATATTGCATTAGTGTTAAATATAGCATATGAAGAAGCGGATAAATTAAAAAGACAATATGGACTAGCTTTAAAATCATTCATAGATAATGACAATGATATTATATTAAATACATGTAAAGACAATAACAAAAACAAAATAATTAAAAGCTCAGAACTAATAGAAATAATAGAAGCCAGAATAGAAGAAATGTTCTTGATAATAAATAAAGATTTGACAAATCAAGGAATTAAATCTAGAATAAACAATGTTGTTTTAACAGGACAAGGAATAGTAAATATAAGTAAAAGCGATGTGGCCGGAAAAATAAACTTAAATATACCTGTAAAAATATCAACAGGTAGATTAATAGGAACAACAAAGCCTGTATATAGAACAAGTTATGCATTAGTTAGATATATAGCATCAAGACCATTTGCAAAAACAGTATCAAGTAGTATAGATACAAAATCAGATGAAAGCATATTAAAGAATATTTTTGAAAGAATAAAAGAATTTTTCTACAGTTAAATGGAAATTACATGTTACAAACATTTATAAAAAGTTTTTAATTTTATAATAAATATATAAATCAAAAAAAGCTAAAATACAAAATAGCTAAATAATAAGGGAGGAAAAAACAAAATGATGGAATATGATGATAACAATATAACAATGATAGATGGAACAGCAACAATAAAAGTAATTGGTGTTGGAGGTGCCGGAAATAATGCAGTAAATAGAATGATAGAATCTGGAATAAAAGGAGTAGATTTTATTGCTGTAAATACAGACAGACAAGCATTACAACAATCAAAAGCAAATACAAAAATTCAAATAGGAGAAAAAATAACAAGAGGATTAGGAGCAGGAGCAAACCCTGATATAGGAGCTCAATCAGCAGAAGAAAGCAAATCAGAAGTTGCCGAAATATTAAGAGGAGCGGATATGGTATTTGTTACTGCTGGAATGGGAGGCGGAACAGGTACAGGGGCTGCACCTATAGTAGCATCAATAGCAAAAGAAATGGGAATATTAACAATAGGGGTTGTTACAAAACCATTTACATTTGAAGGAAAGAAAAGACTTTCACAAGCAGAGAGAGGAATTGAAAGTTTAAAAGGAAAAGTAGATACATTAGTTGTAATACCAAATGATAAATTACTTCAAATAATAGACAGAAAAACATCTATAATAGAAGCATTTAAAATGGCAGATGATGTATTAAGACAAGGTGTACAAGGTATATCAGACTTAATAGCAGTACCAGGATTAGTAAACTTAGACTTCGCAGATGTAAAAACAATAATGTTAAATACAGGAATGGCACATATGGGAGTTGGTAGAGCATCTGGAGAAAACAGAGCAGAAGATGCAGCAAAAGAAGCTATACAAAGCCCATTGCTAGAAACATCAATAGAAGGAGCAAGAGGAGTAATTATAAATATTACAGGTGGAGAAGACTTAGGATTACATGAAGTAAATACAGCAGCAGAATTAGTACAACGCAGTGTAGACCCAGAAGCAAACATTATATTTGGTACAGTTACAGACCCTACAATGCAAGATGAAATTCAAATAACAGTTATAGCTACAGGATTTGAAAAACCAGAAAACAATATATCAAGTATTGGTGTTGACAATATAGTATCAAAAACATGGGAAAAGAAAATAAACTCAATACCATCAAACTCAGAAATAGGTTCATCACAAAATGATTTAGATATTCCACCATTTTTAAGAAAAAATAGAAATAAAAATATGTAAATAAAAAAGAAATAATCGAAAATGCTCGATTATTTCTTTTTTTCTACAATAAGAAAAGACAGACTTCGTATTACATATATAGTAAAATACACAAAGTAGGTGAGTAAAATGACAATTTATATAGATATTATAATTGCAGAAAACCTAATAATGAATTATATAATACTTTACGCAACTGGATTGATTTCAAAATGCAAAATACACTATTGGAGAATTTTTTTTGCAAGTGCAATTGGAGCAATATATGTTGCAATACAATATAAATCAAAATTAAATATATATTCAAATATAGTAATAAAATTAATTTTGTCAATAGTTATAGTATTTATAGCATTTAATACACAAAATATAAAGCAGATGTGTAAACAATTAATATTATTTTATTTAACAACTTTTACATTTGGGGGAGTGGCAACATATTTAATATATGTTTTAAAACCACAAAACATTATTATAAAAAATGGAATGTATGTTGGAACATATGTATTAAAAGTTATATTTATAGGAGCTATATTAGGAACAGTTATATTAATCATAGCATTTAAATTTTCAAAAAATAAAATAACCAAAAAAGATATGATATGCAAAGTAAAGATAAAATTAAATGGAAAAGAAACTATTTTAAATACTATGGTAGATACAGGAAATATGTTAAAAGAACCATTAACAGGAAGTCCGGTATTAATTGTAGAAAAAACATCATTATATGAATTAATACCAAAAGAAATTCTAAATAATACAGAATCTATATTAGGAGGTGATTTCGAAAAAATACCAGAAGATATAAAAAATGAATATATTCCAAAAATGAAAATAATTCCATTTTCATCATTAGGAAAGCAAAATGGAATGCTCGTTGGTATAAAACCAGAGAAAATAGAAGTGATAAGTGATCAAATTATAGAAGAAAAAAATAATGCAATAATAGGAATATATAATAAATCTCTAACAAAAAGAGGAGAATATACAGCTTTAATAGGAATAGAGTTACTTTAATAAATTGGAGGTGTAAAAATGAATATTACTGAATTATTAAAAAAAGGAATTTATAATTTATCTGCTGTTTGTGCAAAATATATAAATGAAAATAATGAAATAGAATATTTACCAATATTTTATATAGCAGGAAGCCAAACACTTCCACCACCATTAGAACCAGAGGAAGAAGAAAAATTAATAAAAAAATTATCAGATGAAGATAATTTAGAAGCACGACAGATTCTTGTAGAAAGAAATTTAAGATTAGTTGTTTATATTGCAAAAAAATTTGAAAACACAGGAATAGGAATTGAAGATTTAATATCAATTGGAACAATAGGGCTTATGAAAAGTGTAAATACATTTAATTCTGATAAAAATATAAAACTTGCAACATATGCTTCGAGATGTATAGAAAATGAGATACTTATGTATTTAAGAAAAAACAATAAAATAAAAGGAGAAGTTTCAATTGATGAACCATTAAATAAAGATTGTGATGGAAATGAACTACTATTATCAGATATACTAGGAACAGATCCAGATATTACATCCAGAAATTTAGAAGACGAAGTCGATAAAAAATTATTAAGGGCATCAATATTAAAATTAAATGATAGAGAAAAAAATATAATGGAGATGAGATTTGGATTTAAAACAGGAAAGGAAAAGACACAAAAAGAAGTAGCAGATGAACTTCGGCATATCTCAAAGTTACATATCAAGACTAGAAAAAAAGATTATAAATAAAATGAAAAAGGAAATTTCAAGCAAAATAGGATAAATTGACAAAAATATATAAAAGTGGTAAACTATAAGTAGATTTTTTATTAATGGAAACTTACAATTCAATTGAATGGAGGTAAAAAACATGAGTGAAAAAAATCGGACATTTAAGCAATTACAAAAAGAAAAAAGCTTAGAAGAATTAAATAGTTTTTCCAAGCAAGTAACAGAGGCTTATGCATTAAGCATAAATGAATATTTTCAAACTAACGCAGCTATAGATAATCATTTAACTAAAAAAGGATTAAGAGATTTAATGGATTATGCTATTGTTATAGCATTAGTAAGTAGAGATATTGCAACAAAAGTGTTAGAAAAAACAATTGAAAACCAAAAAAGAAAGGTGCAGGAAGCAGGAGGTAGCTCTTTATCTCATCATCAAAAAATAATAAGACTAAGAGAAAAATACTTAGCCGATGGATATTCAAGAACACAGATTAGTAAAATTGCAAAAGATTTTGCTACTAGTAGTAACCCAATATCTTATTATACTAAAAAGTATGAAACTGAATCTGATGGAGTAATCAGGAGAATATTAGAAAGAGCTATTACAGAGAATATTATCTCTGACATTGAAATGGAAGCAATAATAAAAAGAAGTTTGAAAATTAATAACACACATAATGCAAAACTTTACTTTGAGAAAATAAAAGACAAAAGAAAAGAATATAAAAGAGTAAATCCCTAGCAAAGGGATTTACTCTTTTTGGATACTGATTTTGAAATTATACATTAAATTTCAAACTTTCATTAATGTAAGCAAAACAGGAATAAAAAAACTTTTTTTGGAAATAATTAAATTAAAATTTATTTCTAAAGGAGGTTTTCTTTTTGCTAAATAAAGTAGAGATATGTGGAGTAAACACATCAAAATTACCTTTACTTACAAAAGAAGAAAAAGAAAAACTATTCATTAAAATAAAAAATGGGGATGAAGAAGCAAGACAAAAATTTATAAATGGAAATTTGAGATTAGTATTAAGCGTTATACAAAGATTTTATGGAAGAGGAGAAAATGCAGATGATTTATTTCAAGTTGGGTGTGTCGGTTTAATAAAAGCAATTGATAACTTTGATTTAAATCAAGGTGTTCAATTTTCAACATATGCAGTACCGATGATAATAGGAGAAGTAAAAAGATATTTAAGAGATAATAATAGCATAAGAGTTAGTAGATCTGTGAGAGATTTAGCATATAAAACCATACAATTTAAAGAAAAATATACAAAAGAAAATGGTAAAGAACCTACAATAGATATAATTGCCAAAGAATTAGGAGTGGAAAAAGAAGATATAGCATTAAGCCTTGATGCTATTCAAGATCCAATTTCATTACAAGAACCAATATATAATGATGGAATAGAAAACATATATATAATGGATCAAGTAAAAGACAGTAAAAATACGGATGAAGCTTGGACAGAAAAAATGACTATTATTCAAATAATGAAAAAACTTAATGATAAAGAAAAGATGATTATAACAAAAAGATTTTTTGATAGTAAAACTCAAATGGAAGTAGCTGATGAAATTGGAATATCTCAAGCACAAGTCTCAAGGCTAGAAAAAAATGCTATTGAACATATAAAAAGATTGTATAAATAGTCAATATTTTTTTATAAAAGAATATAATAGAATAATAATATATCGTGTTTTAATATATAAAGCATGATATATTATTATATTGTAAATTATGGAGGAATACATATATGCATGATAGAGGACTAGACTTTAAACATAAAGAAGTGGTAAATATAAAGGATGGAAAAAGATTAGGATATGTGCAAGATGTATGTGCAGACTTGGAAACAGGCGTTATAACTTCTATAATTGTTCCAGGTAGTAATAAAATGATTAATTTTTTTTCTTCTAATAATGATATTGTTATTCCTTGGAAAAATATAAAATGTATTGGGGAGGATTTAATACTTGTAGAAATATAATAATTAAATAAAAATCCATTACAAGTTAGTAAAATATAAATTTTAATTACTATAAATACTTATAAATCAATAATTAAAACAGATTAATATATTCTTTTTACTGAACTTATAATAAATTTTAAAATTTATAGAAAAAACCATTGACTTTACGAAAAAAACATGCTAATATATATAAGCAACTGAGCGATACAAATAGTTAATAAAAAATAATAAAAAATTTTTAAAAAACTATTGACAAAAATCGACAAGTTGTGCTAATATAAATAAGTACTTTGCGAGAGAAAAAATAAATTAAAGTTAACAAATGAATTAGTAATGATTTAACAAAAATATATACTTTTAATTACTAATTTTTATTTTGACAAAAAATAAATTTTTTTTAAAAAAACACTTGACAAAGTATAAATGCTTATAGTATAATACAAATCGTTCCATTCAAGAAAGGAACGAAAAGTACATTGAAAAGTAAACAGTAAATCCTTTAGAGAATAAACCAAAGCGGTATAATTCTTTAACCTAAGAATTA
>CAKPDN010000022.1 GCA_934149005.1 uncultured Clostridia bacterium
GTTGCATTAGGAGAAAAACTAAACAAACCAGTAGTAGCAACATGTGATGTTCACTTTATGGACCCACAAGATGAAATTTATAGAAGAATATTAGAAGCAGGGCAAAAATATGAAGATGCAGATAATCAAGCACCATTATATTTAAGAACAACAGAAGAGATGCTTGAAGAATTCAGTTATTTAGGCGAAGAAAAAGCATATGAAGTAGTTGTAACAAACACAAATAAAATATCAGATATGTGTGAGCAAATAAGCCCAATATCACCAGAAAAATGTCCACCACATATACCAGGATGTGAAGAAGACATAAAAAACATAGCATACAAAAAAGCACATGAATTATATGGGGACCCGCTACCACAAATAGTACAAGACAGACTTGATAAAGAATTGGATTCAATTATAAGCAATGGATATTCAGTTATGTACATAATTGCACAAAAACTGGTATGGAAATCAAATGAAGATGGATATATAGTTGGTTCCAGAGGTTCAGTTGGTTCATCTTTAGCAGCATTCATGACAGGTATAACAGAAGTTAATTCATTACAACCACACTACCGTTGTCCGAATTGTAAATATTCAGAATTTGAGGATTATGGAGTAGGAAATGGATTTGACTTACCAGATAAAGACTGCCCCAAATGCGGACATAAACTAACAAAAGATGGAATGGATATACCATTTGAAACTTTCTTAGGATTTAATGGAGACAAAGAACCAGATATAGACTTAAACTTCTCAGGTGAATATCAAGCAAAAGCACATAAATATACAGAAGTAATATTTGGAAAAGGAACAACATTTAAAGCTGGAACAGTTGGTACAGTAGCAGAAAAAACAGCATATGGATATGTTAAAGGATATTATGAAGACAGAGGAATACCTATGAATAGAGCAGAAATTCAAAGACTATCAGTAGGATGTACAGGAATAAAAAGAACAACAGGACAGCATCCAGGTGGAATTATAGTTGTGCCCAAAGGAAGAGAAATATACGAATTTACACCAGTACAACATCCAGCAGATGATGCCAATTCAGACATAATAACAACACACTTTGATTATCACTCAATAGATGGAAACTTATTAAAACTAGATATACTAGGTCATGATGATCCGACAGTAATACGTATGCTACAAGACTTAACAGGAATAGCACCTACAGAAATCCCATTAGATGATAAAGAAACAATGTCAATTTTTAATTCAACAGAGGCATTAGGGGTAACCCCAGAACAAATACATTCACAAGTAGGAACATATGGAATACCAGAATATGGAACAAAATTCGCAAGAGGAATGCTTTTAGATACAAAACCAACAACATTTGATGAATTAATACGTTTATCAGGATTATCACATGGTACAGATGTATGGCTTGGAAATGCACAAAGCTTGATAGAACAAGGAATAGTAACACTACAAGAAGCAATATGTTGTCGTGATGATATTATGATTTACCTAATAAAGAAAGGCTTGCCACCAGATAAAGCTTTTAAAATAATGGAGGCAGTACGTAAAGGAAAAGTTGCAAAAGGAAAAGAGCCAAAATGGAAAGATGAATACATCCAACTAATGAAAGAACATGATGTGCCGGACTGGTATATAAAATCGTGTGAAAAAATAAAATATATGTTCCCAAAAGCCCATGCAGCAGCATATGTTACCAACGCATTCAGAATTGCATGGTTCAAAGTACATATTCCATTAGCATATTATGCAGCATATTTCTCAATAAGAGCAAAAGCATTTGATGCAAGTTGTATGATATTTGGAAAAGAAAAAGTAAAAAACAAAATGAAAGAAATAGAAATGAAAAACCAAAAGAAAGAAGCAACAAAAGCAGAACTTGATATGTATGATGACTTAGAAATAGTACTAGAAATGTATGAAAGAGGATTTGAATTTTTGCCAGTAGATTTATATGAATCTGATAGTACAAAATTTAAAATACAAGACAACAAGTTAAGACCACCTCTAAACAGTATTCCAGGATTCGGAACAGTTGCAGCACAAGGCATAATAGAAGCCAGAAAAGAAGGAAAATTCATGTCAATAGATGATATGAAAATAAGAGCCAAAATAGGTACTTCAGGAGCTGAACTATTAAAACAATTTGGATGTTTAGAGGGAATGAGTCAAAGCAATCAACTAAGTTTATTTGGATAATATAATGCTATTATTGACAGAAGAAATAGAAAAACTAGCAAAGGAGCATGAATGTAAATTTAATAAAAGCATTTAAAGATAAAGAGCAAAGAAATTGTAAAAGAGAGTAGAAATAGTAGGAGGAAAAATGAATAAATATTTTGAAAATTTAGATAAACAAACAAAACAATATTTTAGAATATTATCACCAGAAATACCAAATTTTTTGGAAGAATACTTAGAAGTACCAGAGATGCAAAGATTATCAAAAATAAGTCAAGCTTGTGGTACTGATTATACAAAATTATATAATCACACATCATTTTATAATATACTTGATCATAGTGTAGGGTGTGCTTTAATTGTATGGAATTTTACAAAGGATAAAAAACAAACTTTATCAGCATTATTTCATGATATATCAACTCCTGTATTTAAACATTGCATAGACTTCTTAAATGGAGATTATGAAAAACAAGAGTCAACAGAAGACTTAACAAGTGAAATAATAAAAAATTCCAAAGAAATAATGAAGTTATTAAAAAGAGATAATATAAAATTAGAAGAAGTAAATAACTATCATATATATCCAATAGCAGATAATGATAGCCCAAAATTATCATCAGATAGATTAGAATATACATTACAAAATGGAATGAAAATGAATTATGGAATTACATTTTCCATAGATGATATCAAGGAAATTTATGAAAATATAGAATTGCAAAAAGACGAAGAAGGCATAGATGAAATTGGATTTAGAGATGAAAAAATAGCTGAGAAATTCATTAATATGGCATCTGTACTATGGCCAAATTGGTGTGATAATAGATATAAATTAACAGCTCAATTTTATGCAGACACAGTAAAGAAAATGGGAGAAAAAAACTGGCTAACTAAAGAAGATTTATATAAATATTCTGAAAGTGAAGTAATTGATAAAATAAAAAAATGTGAAGATAAAAATATTTCTGATTGTTTTAAAAAATTTCAAAATACTACTGAATTTTTCGAAAGCGATGTAAAACCAGATGGAAATAATTATTGGATTTCTTTTAATTGTAAAAAAAGATATATAAATCCATTAGTTAATGTGAATGGGGAATATAAAAGAGTAAAAGATGTTTCAGAAATTGCAAATCAAAAAATTGAAGAATTTTTAAATTGGAATACAAAAAAATATGCATATTTTGATTTCAATTTTTAGGAGGTTATAATATGCAAAACACAGAAGTACAAAATATATTAACAACAAAAAACATAATGATATATTTTATTATTATAAATTTAATAGGATTTTTAGTAATGTATATAGATAAACAAAAAGCTAAAAAAGGAAAATGGAGAATACCAGAAAAGACATTATTTATAATAACAGCTTTAGGAGGAGGGATAGGAACAATTGCAGGAATGTATACATTTAGACACAAAACTCAAAAGATTGCATTTGTATTAGGATTTCCAGCTATTACTATATTAGAAATATTAGCATTTATATATTATGGTTTTATAAAATAATATATTAAATAATTATGGCACACTTCACAGAAAAAGAAAAATAAAAAATGGTAAAATTTGACAAGTGCAGGCATATTTGCTAAAATTATATTATGAAAACCTAAAAAATCTTCTCAAAGAAAGGGCAAACAATATGAATAATATAAAAGTTTCTTACGACAACAAAGGAAATTCATTTTTACGGCAATATGCAGAGTTTCCTAGCAAAATAACTAGTAGAGTTGTTCTGGTTGGAGATAAAAGATGCCATATAAAAATGAAACACGATGGATATGTACCACTAAGTATGGGAGATATAATTGTTGACTTGTTTCGATTTAAAGATGACTTTACTATTAACTTTTTTGAAGTAACAAAAACGGAAAAAGGAGAAAAGAAATTTGAAAAAATAGCAGAAACAGAAAATATGCAGAACCTTGTAAAACTAGCAAAAAAAATAAGTAACAAAAATTGAGAAGATAGAAAGAGCAAAGATAATTCTTTGCTTTTTCTTTTTACTGAACTGTGACAGAAAAAACAATAATAGTACACATAATACAACAATAAAAAATGTAAATAACTGGAAAAAATAATAATACACAGTTGAATGTGCATAACTTTATACAATAAAACACCATATACGAGTTATTCACAAAGTTATCCACAGTTTCCACAAAAGACATAAAATATATACATATTAAAAATGGTAAACAAAAAAGGAAACATAATTCGATAAAAATAATATGATATATTAGGAGTATTTTTGAAGGTGAAAAAATGTTTAGAAGATTTGTATATATGATAAGAAAAAACTTTGAATTAAAAAGAAGTTTTAATAATAAAAAAGATATTACAAAAGAAGACATAGATTTATATATAAGGCAAGGAGCAACAATAATAGATGTACGAAGCCCACAAGAATATAAAGAAGGACATATAAATGGTGCAATTTCAATACCAGACTATCAAATAAAAAAAGAAATATCAAAGCAAATACCAAATAAAAAAGAACTTATTATAGTATATTGCTCAACAGGGCATAGGAGCCAAAAGGTACAACAAATTTTAGAAAATATAGGATATACAAATGTTTATAATTTATATGAAGGGATAATAATATAAAAGTTACAGTTCAGTAAGATATAACTTCTAATTACTATAAATGTTGATATATTAATATTTTTACATCAAAAACCAGTTTATATTTGAAATTACCTATAAAATATGGTATAATTGAAATATAAAAAGCATAAGGAGGAAACATTATGGCATCTAAAATTATTCCAGCCAACGAGGCAAAAAAGATCCGTGAAAAACAAAGACCAATTGTACATTTTATCCAAAAAATAGATCTTTATTTTGGAAGAAAAGCAATAAATAGGCAAATAAAGAAGGCACGGAGAAAAGGAAAATATAGTATTAAACTAGGGTACTGTATATCAGAAAAACTAGAAGAAGAACTGAAAAAAAAAGGCTATGGAGTAGATGTTGGATGTATGGGCGTTGCAGGAATGATATGTCCATATACAATTATAAGTTTATAAAAAATCTCCAAAAGGAAAGTCCTAAATGGATTTTCCTTTTTATATGTTGTTATTTAATATTTATTGTGATAAAATAGTAAAAAAATAAAAAAACAGGAGGAAAAATGAATAACAGACAAGAACACATTAGAAATTTTAGTATAATTGCACATATAGATCATGGAAAATCAACGCTTGCAGATAGGCTTATAGAAATGACAGGAGTACTTTCAAAAAGAGAAATGGAAAGTCAAGTGTTAGACAACATGGAAATTGAAAAAGAAAGAGGAATAACAATAAAATCTCAAGCTGTAAGAATGATATATAAAGCACAAAATGGTGAAGAATATGTATTAAATTTAATAGACACACCAGGACATGTGGATTTTAATTATGAAGTATCAAGAAGTTTAGCAGCATGTGATGGAACAATATTAGTGGTTGACTCAAGTCAAGGAGTAGAGGCACAAACACTTGCAAATGTATATTTAGCAATAGACAATAATTTAGAAATATTGCCAGTAATAAATAAAATAGATTTACCAAATGCTAGACCAGATGAAGTAAAAAAAGAAATAGAAGATATAATAGGAATTCCAGCAGAAGATGCACCATGTATTTCTGCAAAATCAGGATTGAATGTAGATCAAGTATTAGAAAGAATAATTACAGATTTACCATCACCAAAAGGAGATGAAAACTCAAAAACAAAATGCTTAATATTTGATTCATATTATGACAATTATAAAGGAGCAGTTGCATATGTTAGAGTTGTTGATGGAACAGTAAAACCTGGAGATGAAATAAAATTAATGGCAACAAATAAAACATATGCAGTTGCCGAAGTTGGATATTTTGCACCAGGAACATATATACCAACAAAAGAAATAAAAGCAGGAGAAGTTGGATATATAGCAGCAAGCATAAAAAGTTTATCAGATATACATGTAGGAGATACAGTAACTTTAAATGATAATCCAGCAGACAAGCCATTAAAAGGATATAAAAAAGTAACACCTATGGTTTATTGTGGATTATATCCAATAGATGGAAGCGAATATGAAAATTTAAAAGTAGCATTAGAAAAATTACAACTAAATGATGCAGCATTAGAATATGAACCAGAAACATCAGCAGCATTAGGATTTGGATTTAGATGCGGATTTTTAGGATTATTACATTTAGAAATAATAGAAGAAAGATTGGATAGAGAATTTGATTTAGGACTAATAACAACAGCACCATCAGTTATATACAAAGTTCATAAAACAACAGGAGAAGTTGAAGATATATATAATCCAACAGATTTACCAACACCACAAGAAATATCATATATAGAAGAACCATTTGTAACAGCAAATATATTAACACCCAAAGAATATGTTGGAAATATAATGGATATATGCCAAAAAAGAAGAGGTATATATATTGATATGAAATATTTAGATGAAAATAGAGTAACATTAATATATGAAATGCCATTAAATGAAATAATATATGACTTTTTTGATAATTTAAAATCTAAAACAAAAGGATATGCATCATTTGATTATGAATTTAAAGAATATAGAGAATCAAAATTAGTAAAATTAGACATACATATAAATGGAGAACCAGTAGATGCACTATCTTTTATAGTACATAAAGACAATGCATATAACAGAGGTAAAAAAATGGTAGAAAAACTAAAAACAGAAATACCAAGAAAATTATTTACCATACCAATACAAGCAGTTGTAGGAGGACAAATTATTGCAAGAGAAACAATCTCTGCAATGAGAAAAGATGTATTAGCAAAATGCTATGGTGGAGATGTTACTAGAAAGAAAAAATTATTAGAAAAACAAAAAAGAGGAAAAAAGAAAATGCGTGAAATTGGTAATGTTGAAGTACCACAAGAAGCGTTTTTATCAGTACTAAAGCTAGATGATGAATAAAGTCTATTATGAGATAAAAATTTAAAGAAAGGGATTAATCAATTATATAGATTAATATTTCTATATAATTGATTATACGAGCAAATTATGAAAGTATTAATAGGAACCAATAATGCAGGTAAAATAAAAAAATATTCAGAGATATTAAAAGAGCTAAATATAGAATATTGTACACTAAAAGATAAAAATATAAACATCAACATTGAAGAAAATGGAAAAACAGTAGAAGAAAATTCATTAATAAAAGCTAAAGCATATTATAATAAAGTAAAAATTCCAGTAATAACAGATGATTCAGGACTAGAATTAGATAATTTACCAATAGATATGCAACCAGGAGTTTATGTAAGAAGACATAATGGAAAAGAATTAACAGATGAAGAAATAATAGATCTATATAGTAAAGAAATAGAAAAATTAGGAGGAGAAACAACAGGGGCTTTTAATATAGCTATAACAATTATAGATGAAAATGGAAAAGAATACACTAAAGTAACAAGGCATAATAGATTATTTGTCTCAAAACCTTGTAAAGAAAGAATAAAAGGATACCCTATGAATTCATTAATTTATGATAAAGAAAAAGGGGAATATTTAGCTCAAAATTATGGTAAAGAAACAATTCTTAATGAAAATAAGTCAGCACAAGAAGAAATGAAATTTATAGGAGAATCATTAAAAAAATAGACATATAGAAAAGGAAGATAAAAATGAAAGATAATTATAAAAATATCAAAAAAAACAAATATGAAAATAAAGAAGAAAAGACATATGAAGATCAAGTTGAAGGAAGAAACTCGGTTTTAGAATTATTAGAAAGCGGAAAGGATATAAACAAAATATTTGTTACAAAAGGAGAAAAACATGGCTCAATAAATAAGATAATAGCAATGGCAAAAGAAAAAAATATAATAATAGTAGAAAAAGACAAAAGAAAAATGGATGAAATGGCACAAAATCAAAATTATCAAGGAGTAATTGCAATAGTACCACCATTTGAATATTGCGAAATTGAAGATATATTAGAAGAAGCAAAACAAAAAAATGAAGATCCATTTGTATTAATATTAGATGGAATAGAGGATCCACACAATTTAGGTTCAATAATAAGAACAGCAGAAACAGCAGGAGTACATGGGATAATAATACCAAAAAGAAGAGCAGCAACAGTCAATAGTACTGTAAATAAAGCATCAGCAGGAGCAGTAGAACATATGAAAATAGCTAGAGTTACAAATATATCTGACTCAATACAAAAATTAAAGGATTTAGGGTTATGGATATGTGGAACTCATATTAATACAGAAAAATACTATTATAATCAAGATTTAACAGGACCATTAGGAATAGTAATTGGAAATGAAGGGACGGGAATGAGTGATAAAGTTACAAAAAATTGTGACTTCTTAGTAAAAATACCAATGAAAGGTAAAGTTACATCATTAAATGCATCGGTATCAACAGGAATAATAGTATATGAAGCGGTTAAACAAAGAAATAGATAAAAATAAATATTGATAAAGGAAAAGAAAAAAGGTATAATATAAACATAGGAGGAATATTTGTATGATGCCAAGAAAAAAAAGAATAGCAATTTTAGTAGTTTCGATACTACTATTAATTTTCATAATATTAGGAATAATTGGATTTTTATTTTTAAAAACAGATATATTTACACCAACTGATACATTATTTGCAAAATACTTTATGCAAAATTTAGATATTGTAGAAATATTAAAAAGCGAAAATATGGCAGAAATAGAAGATTTATTAAATAACAATAAATATGTATCAGAATTAGAAGGAAAAATAGAATATAAGGAAAACATTGGAACTAGTGATGAAAACAAAAAGAATCCAATAAATGATGTAAGTATAAAAATAAAAAGCAATATAGATAAAGAAAATAATTACAATTATAGAGATATTTCAGTAGAAACAGATGAAGAAGATTTGATAAAATTAGAATATATTAATCAAGAACAAACTTCTGGAATAAGATTAAATGGGATAAAACAATTTGTTTCAACAAATAATAAACAGAATAGTGAACTATTAAAAGAGTTAAAAATAGATGACTTAAATAATCTAAATAAATTATTATCCATAGAAGACATTAGCTCAATATTTAATTTTACAGAAGAAGAAAAATTAACTTTGCAAAATACATATTTAAATATAATAAAATCAAATATATCTAAAGACAAATATTATAAACAATCAAATTCTCTTATAACAGTAGATAATAAAGATGTAAATACAAATGCATATTATATAAAAATTACAATTGAAGAATATAATAATTTATGTATAAAAATCTTAGAACAATTAAAAGAGGACAAAATTATTTTATCAAGAATAGAAACAATTGATGATAAGATAAAAGAAATAAATCCAGATTATAATCAAAATGAAAGTTTAACTAGTAAATTTACTAATAGTATAGATGAAAAAATAGAAAGAATTCAAAATAGCAATATTGGAAGTGATGAAGTAAAAATTGTAGTATATGAAAACAACGAAAAAACCATAAGAACATCAATAGAAAAAACAACTAATAAAATAACAATAGATTTATACAATAAAAATTCTATAAAAATAAGCAATATAGAAATAGATGAAAACACAAATGAACAATTTATCAAAATAGAAAAAAGCGAAGATGAAAAAGAACTATTAATAGAATATGAAAAAATGCAAAATAATGAAATAATTAGTTCAGCACAATTGAACTTAAATAAAACTTTTGAAAATAACATATTAAATAAAAAAATAAAATTAACAATACTAAATGAAAAATATGAAGCAACTTTTGACATAGTTGATAATAGTGAAATATTAGAAGAATTTGAAAATCAAATTACTTTAGAGACAGACAATGTAAATTTAGATAATGTATCACAAGAACAGTTAGAAACAATAAAATCAATACTTAACGACAATATACAACAACAGTTATCTAAATTTAATTCGATAATTGATTTAAATGAATATGTAAAAATGTTTAAAAATTTAAACTTATTAAATGGAAATTCATTAGAATTACCTACTGAAGGCGAAATTACAGAAATAGAGAAAAAAAGATTTAATTCGCAATTTGAATTTTTTGTAAGTGAAGATCTAACAACAGATAATATAAAAGATTTAATAGAAGTTGCAAAAAATAATTTAGAAAATATGAAAGTTCTTTTAAAAAATGGAGAAATTGAGGAACTTAATTTAGAAAAAATGGATTCATCTCAAGAATCTTCAAATTATATGGAAAATATTTCTGAAGTTCTTTTATTTATAAAAGAAAACACTAATAATGAAGAAAAGAAAGAAGATACTTTAAAATTTATTGAAAAAAATAATAATAATAATTATGATGTTTCAATTCAATATGATGAGAATGGATTAACTAGATTAATTAGAATAAAAATTCAAGAAAGATAAGTTACAATGCGAATGTTATTAAAATAATTGATGTGTAAGATGCTTGCTTAAGGGTTATATATCTTTTTATATTGTATCCGTTTGAATGAAGAGAAAAATAGAAAATCTTAAATAAAAAACTGAGGAATGCTCACGGGAAAAATTTATATATGTATATGTTTTAATAATTTTCTCAGTTCAATATGCAACATAAGAATTTCTAAAATAAATTAATGGCACCCTTCCACTTAGTCCTCACTTCGTTCGACGTGAACTCTTTCCATTAATTTATTTAAGAAATTCTAATATTGCTTCAATCACATTTGAAAATGATTACAACATATACATATATAAATTTTAAGCCAGAGTGAGAGCGGCTCGGTTTTTTATGTTAGATTTTATTTTTGAACGTAATGAACAGGATACAATATAAAAAGATATATAACCATTAAGCAAACATTTTACACAGTAATTATTTTAAAAAGACTGTGAACTGTAACAAGAAAAAAATACCAAAAAAAAATAATTGAAAAAGTATTGACTTTATAAAAAAATGGTGTTAATATCTTGTTTAGACTATTAATTTTAGACACAAAAAGTACTATATAAAAAACTAAATTTTAAAAAAATAAAAAAATTTTAAAAAGGTGTTGACAAAGAAAAAAACATATAGTATAATACAAATCGTTCCGACAAAAAAGGAACAAAAAGTACATTGAAAAGTAAACAGTAAATCCTTTAGAGAATAAACCAAAGCGGTATAATTCTTTAACCTAAGAATTA
>CAKPDN010000023.1 GCA_934149005.1 uncultured Clostridia bacterium
GACATAATGTTGGTATTTAGTAGTATGGATATAAGTTCTAATGCACTTAAAGATATGATGATAGTTGGAATAATTGTATATGCCGTTTATAATGTTATAATTTATTTTGCGGGTAATAAGTTATTAAATAAAGGTGTAAATGTAGATTAAAAATATTAAAAAATAAAATTTAATAGGAGTAATGTCAGTTTTTTTATTTTATGTAATAAAATTAGCAGTAACAAATGCTATAAAGGAATACAATAATGAGAAAAAATGATAATATAAACTTAACATTAGATAATATTGATGATGAACATATCTACTGTGCAATAGGAGATAAAAAACATCAAGCAGGTGTTGATAGTAAAAAAGAATGGATAAAAAGTAAATTAAAAGATGGTCATATTTTTAGAAAATTAAATGCAAGAGGAAAAATAAGAGAAAATATTACTAGAAGAAAATCCAAACAACAAATGTGTGTTACCAAAAAAAGAAAAAAGGGAGGAAAAGAAATAATGAAAAAATTTGGAAATATATTATGGGGAATAGTTTTAATAATTATAGGATTAATAATTGGAGGAAATGCACTTGGAATAGTAAATATCAACATATTTTTTGATGGATGGTGGACATTGTTCATTATTATACCATGTTTTATAGGACTATTTAAAGATGATGAAAAAACAGGAAATTTAATAGGATTATTAATTGGAACAGCACTACTTTTAGGATGCCAAAATATCTTGGATTTTGATTTAATATGGAAATTAGCATTTCCTACAATATTAGTAATAATTGGTTTATCAATCATTTTTAAAGATGCAGTTGGTGGAAAAGTAAGTAGTGAAATAAAAAAATTAAATGAAAAGAGAAATGGAGAAAATACATATTGTGCCACATTTTCAGGACAAGATGTAAAGTTTGATGGCGAAAAATTTACAGGAGCAGACTTAACAGCTGTATTTGGTGGAGTTAAATGTGATTTAAGAAATGCAATTATAGAATCAGATGTTGTTATTAATGCAAGTAGTACATTTGGAGGAATTGAAATTTATGTACCTTCAAATGTGAAAATAAAAATTAAGTCAATGCCTATTTTCGGAGGAGTTGAAAATAAAGCAAATACTAAAGTAGATGAAAATAGCCATACAATTTATATAAATAGTACAGCGGTATTTGGAGGTGTTGAAATAAAATGACAACAGCACAAAAAGTAATAAAATATTTAGCAACAGCTTTTGCTGTATTTCTAATTATTACAATAATTTCAGCAATATTAAGTGGAGTTTATGCTTTATTAAGTGCACTAGGATTAATTCATACAAATAAGGATATTGTAACAGAAAATTTAAAAGTAATATCAAGGGAAGTAAAGGAAGTAACAACTTTAAAAATAGATTTAGCATATACAAATTTAGATATAAAAACAGGAGATGATTTTAAAGTTGAAACCAATAATTCAAAAATAACTTTTGAAGAGAATAATGGTAGTGTCAAAATAAAAGAAGAAAATCGAAACTGGCTAAACAATAATAACATGTCAAGTAATTTGATAATTTATATTCCAGAAGATATGATAGCTATAGATGAAACAAAAATACAAACAGGAGCTGGAAAAATAAACATAGAAAAATTAAACACACAAAGTTTATATCTTGAATTGGGTGCAGGAGATGTATATATAGAAAATGTCATAACAACTGGAGAAACGAAAATAGATGGTGGAGTCGGAAAAACTGAATTAAAATATTGTGAAATAAACAACTTAAAAGCAAATCTAGGTATGGGAGAATTTACTTTTAGTGGTAAACTAACAGGAAAAAGCGAAATAGATTCAGGTGTTGGAACTATTAATATAGATTTAATTGATAATAAAAACAACTATAAAATTGATGTAAGTAAAGGATTAGGCAATGTTACACTTGATGGACAAAAACTTGAAGAGGATAGAGTTTATGGAATTGGCAAAAATTATTTGGACATTGATGGTGGAATAGGAGAAATAAAAATAGATTTTGAAAATTAAAAATAAAGAAAGACTAACTATTAATTGTTAATAGGATATTTAAAAAATTTTTAAATATTTTTTATAAATAAAAATTTCCATGATTAATAACAGTTTTAATATGAATTTTTAAAACTGGATAATATTGGAAAGAGGTAGAGGTAGATACGGAAAAGTGTAAAAAAAGGAATATATAACATTGCACAAAATCAAAGTTTTGTGCAAAAATAGATAGGAGTAAAATATAAAACCATACATATATGGTCCTACCCACAAAATCTTACAATTCCTTGCTATTACTAGTATTTAAGCTGTGTATTCTAAACAACAAACTATATTACTTCCTTATAAAACTCTCTTAAATTTGATTCTGAAGCCTCATTATTTTTAATTATTCTTGGTTGGATTTTTTTTCATTATTGTAACCACATATTTTAAAAAAATTTATATAACTTTAGATTATTTTTATAAAAATTTCACAAATCCTCATATTTCAATATTTTGCTCAATTATTCAAACAACAAGTTATATGTCTGAAAAATAAAAACGCCTTAAAATCGATTCTCGTGCGTCGCTTTTTTAGCCTTTTTCGAGCATTTTTAATAAATGCCTGAAAATCAGCATTTTACTAAAATTTATATAATAAACACTGGATTTATAAATTAGCATATCTAATCATAAACATATAACTTGTTTAATTAAATATAAAAATGTCTTAAAATTGATTTTGATACGTTCAATATATAAAATTATATTATGAATTAATAGTCTAAATTTATATAATATTTTTATAAGTAATTATAAAATTTTATAATAATTTTTATTTACGAACATAATTAACAAATGTTCAATTTTAGAATTATTTATAAAAATTCAAATTTATAAAATTTCAAAATTTAAAGTCTAAAATTTCTAAAATAATTTTTTCAAAAATTTTTGTTATATAATTTTTTAAACTTTACACAAAATATTTTACTACCTATTTTATCGTAAATAATAATTTAAAAAATTCTTAAAATTTATAAATTTATGCACATTTTGAAAATAGAGCTCTTCCCCCTACTCCATCATATATTTTTTAACAATTTTTTGTTATAATTAAATATATTTATCATTTATTTTTTAATGATAAAACAGAGTTCTAATCATAAAACTCTGTTTCAATGTTTATTTTAAATTTTCAGCGTTTAATTCTTTGAGCTCTTCTAATATAAATTTTCCATCTTTCATTACTAGTATATCATCAAAATAAATTTCTCCACCACCAAATTCTTTTCTAAGAATTTTAACTATATCCCAATGAATTGCTGACCTATTTCCGTTATCACTTTCTTCTAGTGCCATTCCTGGAGTTAAATGAAAACTTCCATTTATTTTTTCATCAAACAATGTATCACACATTGTATTATTAACATATGGGTTTAGTCCAAATGCAAATTCTCCAATATATCTAGCTCCTTCATCTGTATCAAGAATTTCATTTAGTTCTTTAGAGTTTTCCTTAGCTGTTGCTTTTACTATTTTTCCATTTATAAAATCAAATTTTATATCTTCAAATATAATATCATTATATTTTGTTTTAGTATTATAAGTAATGTAACCATTAACACTATTTTTTACTGGACATGTTGCAACTTCACCATCTGGTATATTAAATGTTCCATAATATTTTTCTGCAGGAATTCCATTTATACTAAATGTTAAATCAGTTCCAGGTGCTACAATATGCACTTTGTCAGTTTTATTCATTAATTCTTTCAAAGGTTCCATTGCAATCTTCATTTTATTATAATCAACATTACAAACATTGTAATAAAAGTCTTTAAATTCATTTAGTGTCATATTACTTTTTTTTGCAAAATATTCGTTTGGATATCTTAAAATACACCATTTTGTATGTTTAACTCTTTGTTCTAAATGTACTAAAGCAGTATAATATTTGTTATATAATTCTAATTTTTCTTGAGATACACCATTTAAAGATTTATCTGATGTTGGTGCACTTATTCCTATATATGCTTGCATTTTTTTCATTATTTCATAATCTTTTTTTCCATATTCAATTATATCTTCCTTAGTTGCATTTATTAAAAAATTCCTTAAATCTTCGTAATTTATTATATTTAGATGTGGCTTTGCGTTTATTATTTTAGCTTGTTTTATAATTTCATTTGCAAGTTCTAAGCCATCTTCTCCAATTACCTCTACTAATATATTTTCATTTTCATTTAAAGAAATAGAATTATATATAAGATTGTGTGTAAGTTTTTCATTTCTATTATCCATTGTTTATTCTCCAATCGTTTAATAAAATATTTATATTAAATATAAATCTACAACATTAAAAATATGGCTATCCCCCCTATTCCATTATGTTCTTGAATTTTAAAATACAATAAATATCAATTGTTAATTTATTTTTATTTAACATTTCAATTTTTTTATTTTATTTTCTAATACTTTATAAACTTTATCAACTTCTTTTTTATTTCCTTCGATTCCAACAACTTTCATTTCCGGTTTTAAATATTCATCTATTTCAAAGGTAACCTTATCTTTATTGTATACATATCTTACTCTGTCTAATTCTTTATAAAAATCAAATTTTAACATTGATAAAACAGCATTTACAAAATCCATATTTTCTGTTACATCTATTTTTCCAGATTCTCTGGAAATTTTAAGTATATCACTTGATTCATTTTCATCTTTAAAATCTAAAAATACTCTTTTAGATGTATCTTCTTTTATTGTTGTTACTCTCGCAAGAATTTTATTATTTCTATATAAAACCCTTTTTTGAGTAGTTTTATTTATTAAAACATAATCATTTTCTTTACAATAATTTATAAAAAAATTAATATCTTTCACTTTTGTACTGTACTCATATTCTTTTTCCATTTTATATCTCTCCTTTGTTATTTTATTTTATCATTACATTTAAAAAATAGTCAAGTAAAAGATCCAATAATAAATTTATTATTGGATCTATAAAGGTATTGATTAAAAAATCAACTTTGGATTTGGATACATAAATCTAGTCATAAGTTGGCTTTCCGGAAAAATACTTTGAAAATTACAACATGCCTCACAAGAATTGTCAGATGAGTGAACCATATTCATTCCAAGACAAGTCCATTTTATTTTCTTGCCATTAAACCATTTAACTTTTTTTCCTTCATATAATGATGCATATTCTTTTCGAATTTCTTTCTTTCTATTCAAAAGAATATCAGCTGGTTCATTTACAAGAAAAATATTGCATATGCCATTCATTTCATCACAATACTTATAGCCATCAGGGTGAAAAAATTTCATAAGCGAAATTCCATATTCGGATATATCTCCCATATTGGAAAAATAATTATTGCTCATCTTTTTTTCACCTTGCATTATTTTTGCAAATTCTTCATCTTTATTAATATAAAATGAAGATGGTTTAATCATAACGGTGTTAAGCTTCCATGAATAAAAAAGTCTAGGTGTCAAATTTGAGATATTTATAATTTTTCCATTAATAAAAATTTTTTTCTCGCTAGCATATTCTAAATCTATTTTTACTCTATGAATTTCTTGTATTAAGCTTAACTGCCGTTTTACAGAAACATTAGTTTTTTGCAATTCTATAAGTTGAGATGTTAAATATTCAAGTTCATGTTCCAGCATAGGCTTGTTTATGGTTTTTATTTTTTCTATATTTATACACTGCTTTAAATTACCAGTCATCAAACATAGCATTTCATAATAACCACTAAATAAATTATACTTGTCCATCATTTCATATGCCATTTCATATGCTCTTGAAACTGAATCTTGTTGTAAAAACTTTGCTTGGAAAATACTTTGACGTATTTTTTTCAAGTATTTTTCTTTTTTATCTTCAATAGGTACACATATTTTATACCATTTGTTTGAGTATGATTCAACTTGTCCACATTTATAACCTACCATAGGAGAAGGATCTAATTGAAACCAATTGTCATTGTAATCACTTACTAGTAAAATAAAATGATTGCTTGGCATATTTATAGTTTCATATCTTTTCCCCTCTACAAAGCAAACAGTATGATGTGTTCCAAGATTATTTTGAATAAGATAATCTTTAAGAATACAACAAGCTGTATAAGAATCACCATTTAAATCAATCATTTCAATTTGTGGATTTGGAATTTTGCAATATAACATACTCTGTCTGACCAAATCTACAGCAACTTTAAGTTTTTGTTCAAATGTTAATTCATTATACGGAATACTAAATGTATTTTCTCCAAATGTGTTCCTATTTCCTGAAATAGGAGTCAATTCTTTAATGTACCGTGGCAAAATATTAAACATTTTTTTACCTCCTTTACCTTTATAAATATATATTAAATTAGAATTTCATAAAAAATTCTAAAAAATGAAAACATATTTTTTCAAAATTATAAAAATCATTTAGTTTTTGTTGTGACTTTTCATTAAATATTTTTAAATAATCTTTATTAAAGTATTTTTGTATTTTATTTGCAGATTCATCTTTATTATCCAAATTTACAAGAATACCATTATTGCAGTCATTTATTTGTTCATGAAGTCCTCCAATGTCATTAGCAACAATTAATATGTTATTTTTATTTAATCTTCTAACTTGATTAATAATTAAACCAAAAATCTCCTTTTTAGAAGGTATTAGCATTATCATATTATTTTTAAAATGGTTTAAAATATAAAATGGAAAATCGAAAGGTACATTTACAAACAATTTTGTATTTGTTTGTTTTGCAATATATTTATATTTTTTAATTATAGGTTGATTATCAAAATATGGTTGTGCAATTACAACCGGCTTAATATTTAATTTTTTTCCTAAATACATACAAGCATCAAGATTTTTATATTCTTCCGCTCTACCAAATGAAAAAATAATATTTTGTTCATTTTCAATTTCTTTAAAAATTTCTTTCATATTTTCGTTTTCTTCATAAAATGTATTTTGAGATAACAATTCACCATTAATAAAAGATATTAATTTATTCTTATTTAAATTATATTCTTCAACTAGATGTTTTGAAATATATTCACTTGTTCCTGCTAAGTAGCTATTACTATCTGTATTTATATAATTAATTGCATCATATTCCCATTTCACTCTTATATCTAACATTTTTTCACTATCTTTTATTGCTGAATCAACTTTATGAATTTTACCAGTTGAATGGGGAATCCAAATTTTATAATGATTTGGTGCATTTTTTATTATATTATTTAAACCTGCAAATGGAGTATCGTTACAAATTGTCAAAATTAAATCATAATTATTAAAATCTAAATTATTTATATATTCTTTTGCATTTTCACATAATTTTTTCCAATCATCAATTGTTCCATAATTTACTTTTCCATTACTTCCATTTGATATTTGGATTATTTTTGAATTTTCAATATTTTTATGATTTTTTTCATATATATATGAATATCCAAATGAGTCCTTTTTATATTCTGGAGTAATTAGATTCAATTTATATTCAATATTACTCATTTTATTCAGTATATAATTGAATGTTTGAATGTATCTATCTACTATAGTACCAACGCCAGTATAATGACTAATGATTCCATCATGAGCACATAAATTAATTAATAATTTCATTTATAATATCCTCCATATTCTTTTTATTATATTCTATTATTTTATAATTTGTGGAATATTTTTTTATATTATAAAGTGCAACTTTCTCTACTCTTTTTTGATTTTCGATAGAACCATTTGGATCCATTTTATTATTATATGGTAAGTAATATTCCCTTCCATTTGTTGTTAAATAATAAATAAATACATTATCTTGCTTAAAGATATTCTTTATTGTAGAAAACCATTCTACTACCTGTTTAGAAGAAAAATTCTCTACCAATTCATTTTTTACTATATTGTATGTTAATGTACTAATAGGACCTCTATCTATTACAATAGTGCCTTCATTATATTTGCTTATTTTTAAATTGTCATTAATGATAAATAAATCTTGTTCAATAGGAGTTTTATCTTCTATCTCAACAATTATTTCATTTACAGTATGTATATTATCCTTATTTAAATTTGCTATATAATTTGTGATTGTACTTTTTCCAACTCCTGGGAGTCCCTCTAAAAAAATTATTTTCTTCATATTTTTTCCTTTATTATTTCTAAATTATTAAAATTTTGTTAATTTTATCATATTTTACATAATTTGTAAATATATTATATTATGTATAAACGTAATATTTTTGTAACATTGCTGTACATTTTATATCACCTAATTTTATTCATTTTTTATTCAAAACTGTCGCGGCATCAAAGTTTTGTGCAATAAGAGATAGGAGCAAAATAATAGAACCCTTATCAAGGTCCTACCCACAAGTTTTTCTATTTAAAATTTAATTTTATTACTTAATAATTTTTATTTCATAGTATATTTTATATAAATTTTTTCAAAAGTCTTCAAAGTGCCTATTTCTCTATATTTGCCGTATTTTGTCAACAACAAACTTATAAATTATCAATATGCTTAAAAACTTCATCTAAAGAATAGGTTTTATTTAATTTTATATCATCTAAACATTTGTTGCAACTTACTTTTTAATAAAAATGAATTAGCATTGTTTATCTTTCTTACATAAAGTTTCAATATAATTTTTTATAGAACTTGATAAGCAGTTAATATCTTCGATATTATTAATAGTTGGAATATGTATAAAAGCAATTTTTGATTTTAAATTATTTTTTTGTTTAAAATTTAATGCTCTAAAAAATACATTATTGCATAAATATTTTCCAGCATCATATGAACTCATTACTTGGTAAGTATATTGTTCTAATTTTTCTTTTAAAGCACTATAATAGTAATCTGTTACTAATTTTGTTTCTTCCAAAATAGCATTATTTTCAAGGTAAATATTTGTAGTATTTGGCTTTTGACCAAAAATCAAGACATTATCATAATTTTCTAATAATTTTTCTTCTATTTGTTTACTACTTATTTCAAAATCATTTTCCAAATATAAAATATCTACATTACATACTTTTTTTATATAGTCTAATAATATTTTTGCGGAGTTATTATCTCCTTTAAATCCTGCTATTAATATTTTCATTCTTCTACCTCTTAATATTTCTATATTTCTAAATTTTGTTTTATCTTATCATAAATATAATTTATTTGTCAGTTTTATATCAACCTTATTTTTTATATATTGACTTTCTATATATTCCTCTGTTACAGGAAACATATTTTGTATTAAGAAAACACTATATGTATTTGCCACATTTCCAAAAACTATTATCAAAGGCCTACCATCTCTGGTAAGCCTCGAAAATTTATACAATCTCTATTTATTAGTCGCTCAAAGAGGCGGCAACAAACACATTTATTAAAAACAGTGATGTTCTTAATTATTGTATTCATAATAGCATCAAATATGTTACTTTGTCAATAATTTTAATAAAATTTGAGTAAATAATTTTATAATACTATATAATGATATAAAAATCAAAGTTTTGTGCCAAAAGAGATAGGAGTAAAATATATAAGACTATGATTATAGTCCTACCCAGTTATTTCAGTACTTTCAAGCCTTTGGCTTTAATATATTTACTTATTATATAATTATTTTATTTTGCATATTTAATATTATTTAATGTTATCCAATTACTTATATAATCTTATTTTAATAACGCTTTAAAATCAATTTTAAGCTATTTAAATATTTTATCTATATAATTTAATGTTCAAATAATTTTTATCTTTAATTATAAATTTGTTTTTCAATAATTTTTTATAATTTCTGATCTTCTATCTAAATTTTATCTAAAATCTTCAAAATGCTTATTTCTCTATATTTGCCGTATTTCACCGGCAACAAACTATAAGCCTTAAAAATAAAAACGGCTTAAAATTGTATATATCTGAAAATAAGACTCTTCCCCCTACTCCACCGTTTTTTATTAAAATTTCTTGATAATTGCAAAAAAATAATAGCCTAAAACAGTGAGTTTTACTTTTCTATTATCAACTAAAACTTCATAATTTTCTCCTTAAATAAAATTTAATTTTATTACTTATT
>CAKPDN010000024.1 GCA_934149005.1 uncultured Clostridia bacterium
GAAACAGAATTTGAAAAATATAGAATAGTACAAGATAAAATATATGTTTCTGATTTTGATGAATTATTATTAAAGAGTAAAAATATTAAAGATGAGAAATAATGTTAAAGGAGCTAAAGTTTGAAAAATAATTGTAAAATACAATAGTTTTAATTGAATTTTGTGCCTTAAAAGAAAGGAATGTCAGTAAATATGAAGATAAATTCAAATACTTTAAAACAAGTCGAAGTTAATATAAAGATAAGAAAAGCAAATGAAAATGATGCAAGCAAATGGTTCAAATTTGTCAATAAAGTATGGAGAAATGCATACAAAAATATTTTTCCAGAGGAAGTATTTTTGGAAAAAGAAAGTAATGTAGAAGAAAAAGAAAAAAATTTTAATAAAAATATATATAATAATAATGAAAAGATTGCACTTGTAGCAGAAAATAATGGCAAGATTATTGGGATAATGCTTGGTGTTATTAATTCTAATTATGAATATTTTAATGACGAATATGCAGATTTAGTTGGATTATATATTGATCCTACTTTTCAGGGAAAAGGCATTGGAGGTTCTTTTAAGAAAAAATTTGAAGAATGGGCAAAAAAGAACGGAGCAAGTAAGTATGTAATTGGTGTTTTAAAAGATAATAAAAATGCGAGAACTGTCTATGAAGCTTGGGGTGGTAAATTATCTACTTATGAACAAGATTTTTATAAATTAGGAATTGCATACAAAGAAGTATTTTATATTTATGAATTATAGTAGAATCTAAACAAGGGATATTAAATTGAAAATCAACAGTAGACAATGTTGTAAATATTTAATTTTGGAGGAACAATAGAATGAATGATATTAAATATAAAAATGAAAATTACAATTTTGCATATAGAGTATCAGCAATTATTTATAGTCCAGATGAAACAAAGATACTTTTATTTTATGGTAATGATATGACTTTTTATATGTTGCCAGGAGGAAAAGTAAAAGAACGAGAAAAAAGTGAAGATGCAATTAAAAGAGAAATTTATGAAGAATTAGGATTTAAAAATTTAGAATTTACTTTTGCAGGAGTATGTGAAGAATTAATTTCTAAAAGAGATTGTTACATTCAAGAAATAACTTTAACTTATAAATGTAAGTATATTGGCAGTATTGAAGAACATAGTTTTAAAAGTAAAGAATCTGATTGGATTAATTTTAAATGGGTAGAAATTAATAAATTAGGTGAATATAATATACATCCAAGTAAAATTTCTCTAATTGTTAATAATAATTGTAATCATGTTATAGAAGAAAATTTCTAAAAAAGAAATTTTTATTTTGGTAGTTTAAATTGAGATTATGTGTGAGCTAAAAATGTCCAGATTTTTGAGTAAAATAAACTTCTAAAATGGACATTTTTTATAATCAGAAAAAGCAGTAGTACCAATGTATTTGAACAAAATTGATGACATATTTTACTAACTAGGGTAGGTGTGTGATAGTGAAAACTATCGCATAGCTACCCTTAAACTATTTATGAGCAAATGTGGACATATTTAAAAAATTAAAAAAATAAATTTTAAAGTAAGGGGGAATTTTTATAAGAAAACGGATGTATATATAGTATAGGGAGAGTGAGTTAATATGAGTGAAACTTTCAAAATCAATATATACTTCGATGAAAAAGGTGAAGAGTTAGAAGGATTAATAAAACACTTAATAATTAATATCTTAAAAAAAGATATTTTTGAGCATTAAAATTTTATTCAAAATAAGATATAATAAAACTTAAATTCAAATTGTTTTTATCAAGCATAGAAGGGAGGAGAAATGCTTGAACAAATAGAAAAAACAATATACAAGGTAGCAATTTATATAAGGCTATCAAAAGAAGATGTAGATAGAGGATATGATGAAAGTGAAAGTATAAAAAATCAAAGAACATTACTAACAGAATATGTGCAAAAATTAGGATGGAAGTACCAATTAATAGATACATATATAGATCAAGGCTTTACAGGAACAAATTTTAACAGACCAGATTTTCAAAGAATGGTAAGAGATATAGAAAATGGAAAAATTAATATGGTTGTAACAAAAGATTTATCACGTTTAGGTCGTGATTATATAGAAACCGGAGAATATATAGAAAAATGGTTTCCAGAAAATAATGTAAGATATGTTTCAGTAACAGATGGAATAGATACTTTTGAAGCATCAAATGGTAATAATGATATTGCACCATTTAAATCAATATTAAACGATATGTATTCTAAAGACTTATCAAAAAAAATCAGAACAGCAATGCACACAATGCAAAAACAAGGAAAATGGGTAGGAGGAAAAACACCACTTGGATACACAAAAGATATAAATGATAAAAATAAACTAATAATTTATGAACCAGAGGCTCAAATTGTAAGGACTATTTTTAATATGGCATCTAATGGAAAACAGGTTGGAACTATAAGAGATTATTTAAATAGCAACAACATTCCGACAGCCAATAAATCAAGATACAATAAAGAAACATATTGGGAAAATAAAACCGTAAAGAACATATTAAAAAATAAGGTTTATATAGGCATAACAGTACAAAATAAAAGGAGTAGAATAAGTTATAAAAATAGAAAAATTAGACAAAACCCAGAAGAAAAATGGGTAACTGTAGAAAATACACATAAACCAATAATAGATAAAAAAGTATTTGATGCAGTGCAAAAAATGGTAATAGTTCAAAACTACAATAGAAATGAAAAGAAAAATATGTTTTTATTAGATGGTTTACTTTTTTGCTACGAATGCAAACATAAAATAGGAGTAAGAGGAAAAAAGAATGGTAATTACTATATGGTATGTAATAATTATCGCAGAAATTCAAAATTAAAACTTTGCACATCACATGGTTTTAGCTATTCTAATTTAGAAGACACTATAATTAATTATATTAAAAACTTATTTCAAAAAATAGATAGTGAAAAAATAGAATTAGAAGTAAAAAAGGGAATGACAAAATATGATTATGGAAAAATACTTCAAAAACTAGAAAACGAGATTATATTGATAAATAACAATATTGATCAAATGTATGTAGACAAATTAAACAATAAAATAAGTGAAGAAATGTACGAGAGATTATCGGAAAAATTTGGAGATGAAATAAAACAAAAAGAAAATGAATACATAGAAATTAAGAGGCAAAAAGAAGATTCAAAACAAGATGATACTGAAAAAATAAAAAGTATTGTACAGGATTTTCTAAGTCTAAATAAACCAACATCAGAAATTATGAAAGTAATTATTAATAGAATAGAGATACATCAAGATAAACAGTTGGATTTGTATTTTAATTTTAAACAATTAAATAACTTAAAAGAAAAAATATAAGGCTAATTTAATGTTAAATATTAAATTAGTCAAAAATAAAAATTAAAACTGCCTATTTTTGTATCAATCAGAAGGAATATCTATGGCAGTACCTATGAAAAATGGTGGTATGAAAAAATCAAAAGTAATTTTCTATGTTATTTTATCGGGAATAACAACAGGAATTGGTGCATTTTTGGGAGCAATAGTTGGATCAATATCAGAAAATATAATTGCTATTTGCTTAAGTTTCGCAGCAGGAGCAATGCTTTATATAGTATCTGGAGAATTAATACCAGAATCTAATAAGTTATATAAAGGAAGAATGTCTGCTGTTGGAAATATGTTAGGATTTATTATTGGAATTTTTGCTACACAATTGTGAGACAAGTGGGACAGTCCCAATTTGTCTCATTTTTTTGAAGAATTTTGTCGAATTTTGACAAGACAAAAATAGCAATGGTTCTGGCGAAAAAATGTTTGAAAATATTCTCGATTCTATTGACTTTTAATATTGAAAATTGTATAATTGGACAAGAAAAATAGGAGAGAGTAGAAATTGATGATTTTATAAAAAATTTTAATGTAATTAAAGATTTTGAAGGTAGGAAAGAAAAAATGCAAGAAATATTAAAAGGATTAAATAATAAACAATATGAAGCAGTAATAAATACAGAAGGACCATGCTTAGTAATAGCAGGGGCTGGAAGTGGAAAAACAAAAGTATTAACACATAAAATAGCTTATTTAATAGGAGAAAAGGGAGTATTACCTTGGAATATATTAGCAATAACATTTACTAATAAAGCTGCAAATGAAATGAAAGAAAGAATTGCAAATCTGGTAGGAGATGTTGCAAAAGATATATGGATGGGAACATTCCATTCTATTTGTGTACGTATATTAAGAAGATTTATAGATAGAATAGGATTTGATTCATCTTTCATAATATTTGATACAGCTGATCAAAGAACATTAGTAAAGGCGTGTATTAAAAATATCGGATTAGATGATAAGATGTTTACAGATAGAAGTGTTTTATCGGAAATCAGTAATGCTAAAAATGAAATGCTAGAGCCTGAACAATATGCTGTTAGGGCTAATGGCGACTTTAGAAAAGAAAAAATTGCACTTGTTTATGAAATGTATCAGAAGAGATTAAAAGAAAATAATGCAATAGATTTTGATGATATTATAAATTATACAATTAAGATTTTAATGAATAATTCTGATATATTAGATTATTATTCTGATAAATTTAAATATGTTTTAGTTGATGAATATCAAGATACAAATAAATCTCAATTTACATTAGTAACATTGCTTGCATCTAAAAATGGCAATATAACGGTTGTTGGAGATAATGATCAAGGGATTTATAGTTTTAGAGGAGCAGATATTTCAAATATATTAAATTTTGAAAGAGATTTTCCAGGAACAAAAATAATTAAATTAGAGCAAAATTATAGATGTACAGGAAATATACTAAAAGCTGCAAATGCAGTGATTAAAAATAATGAAGTAACATATAAGAAAGAGTTATGGACAGAAAATGATATAGGAAATTTACCAAAAGTGTATTCAGCTAGTAATGAATATGATGAGGGAACCTATATTGCAGAACAGATTGAACATTTAAGAAGAGAAGAATATTATAAATATTCAGATTTTGCAGTTTTGTATAGAATGAATACACAATCAAGAGCAATAGAAGATATTTTAAGAAGAGAAAATATCCCGTATAAAATTGTTGGCGGACTTAAATTCTATGAAAGAAAAGAAATTAAAGATATAATTTCATATTTAAGATTAATACAAAATCTATCTGATAATTTGAGTTTGAAAAGAATAATAAATGAACCTAAGAGAGGAATTGGAAAGACAAGTTTAGATAAAGTCGAAGAGATTTCTAATAATACAGGTGTTTCTATGTATGAAATAATTGAGCATGCAGACCAGTATGGATTAAATAGAGTTTACTTAAATTCAAGAGAATTTATTAATTGTATACAAGAATTGAGAGCTAAAAAAGATGAAATTCAAATATCAGAGTTAATTAAGGAAACACTTAAGAAAACAGGATACACAAAAGCATTAGAAAATGAAAATACAATAGAAGCGGAAAATAGAATTGAAAACTTAGATGAATTTTTAACAGTTGCAATAGAATTTGAAGAAGAATCAGCAGATAATAAATTAAGTGATTTCTTGGAGGGAATAACATTATCAAGTGATATTGATGATATGGAGGAAACAGAAGATACTGTTACACTTATGACATTACATAGTGCAAAAGGCTTGGAGTTTCCAGTTGTATTTCTTGTAGGAATGGAAGAAGGTATATTTCCTGGTTACAAATCTATAGGAGAACCTAAAGAATTAGAAGAAGAAAGACGTTTATGTTATGTTGGAATTACAAGAGCAAAAGAAAATTTATTCTTGACATGTAGCAAACAACGTACAATATTTGGGTCTACAAGTTGTAATCAAGCATCAAGATTTTTAAAAGAAATACCATCTGAATTACTTGATGGATATGATGAAGTACTTGGAAATAAACAAGAAACTAACATATTTGGGGATTCAAAATATAGTTGGACATATGGAAGTAAAAATAATGAAAGTATAAAAACTTATAAAATTAATCAAAAAGAACCTGCAATTGTAGCTGCATCAAGTGCAAATAATACTGGATTTATGTTTAGAACGGCTGAAAGCTTTTTAAATTCTTTAAATAAAAAATCTTCAGGTAATGATGTTGATTTATCTAAATATAAATCAGGTGTTAGAATCTTTCATAAAAAATTTGGAGAAGGTACAATTAGTAGTGTAGAGCCAGAAGGTGAAGATTTAAAAGTAGATATTCAATTTGATAAAGTCGGACATAAGAGATTAATGGCAAAATTTGCTAATTTAGAAGTAATTGAATAAGAATTTTAAAAAGGAAGAATTATTTTGTAAAAAGTAATTTTTCTTTTTTTATGAATAAAAAATTAAAATGTGTAAAAAATAGTTAAAGAATAACGCGATAAGCGAAAAATAAAGTGAAGGGAAGGATAAAAATGGCAGATTTAAATCAAATGGAGTTACAACATTTAAGACATCTAATAGGGGCACATGAAACAGCATATCAAAAATTAAATACTTATTCATCACAAGCTGTAGACCCTCAAATAAAACAATTATTTACAAAAGCAGCTCAAGACAGTTTAAATACTAAACAAAAATTAATGACATTTTTAAATAATTAGAAGGAGGAAAATGTAATGGATGAAAAAACAATGGTAAATGATATTTTATCAGGAGTTAAGTCAGATCTAACAGCATATCAAACAGCTATTTCAGAAGCAGAAAACATGAATTTAAGACAAGCGTTTCAACAAATTAGAAATGGTGATGAAAGTTTTCAATATGAGCTTTTTAAAATAGCACAAACAAAGGGTTATTATAAACCAGCACAAAAGGCTACAACAACAGAAGTTGAAACAGTAAAAACTGAATTACAACAATAAAACTTAAAAGAGGGATAGTTCCCTCTTTTTTAATTTTCATTTATTTTTCTTTTATAATTTCCAGAAATTATTTTTGGAAAGTATGCAATTATTTTATAAACAGCTAAACGAATTTTCTTACTCCATAAATAAGATTTTCTTAATTTCCTAGCATTTCCTAAAGAGATAGGTTCATCTTCTAAAACTAATAATTCATTTTGTTTTTTTTCTATTTTAAATACATAATTTTGGCAATCATTATTATCCCATTCATTGTTATTATTTCTAAAACAGAAATTAAAAGTTTCACCTTCACCTAAAAATATTTCTGATTGAAAACCAAGTTCTGTTTTTTCCATTTTTATTTCATTCACATTATCCCAGTTAAGACCAAATCCATAGTGAATGTAAACTTCTTCAGAGTTTTCTTGAAATAATTTCCCTGTATAAGATATTTTAACATTACTATTTTCAACTAATTTGTCTGTATTAAAAAATATGTTTTTTACTAATTCCATTTGTTATATCTCTCCTTATTTATCTTTTGCTAAAAACATTATAATATTAATTTTGATATTGTTCAAGTACTTTTTGTAAAAAAATTGAGAAATTTTGATTTTTTTGTTATAATTTTGAAATGATTTATATTTAGAATTTACTAGTAAAGGAATTTAGATTTTTTATTTATGATAAAAATAGAAATTATACTTGAAATGAAACTTTTAGTGTGATAATATAAAAATGTAAATGGAAATTAAGAGATAGATTATCGGAGGAACAAAAGAAAAATGAGTAAAATATTAAAAATAGCTGAAAGCATTGGAACTGTACACACACACACACACACACACACATGTAATTTAAAAAATAAAAAAATAAATATATATAAAGATAGGAATATTATGCATATATCAAAATTAGATATATGCTAATATTGCTATCTTTTTGGCGTTTGAAAATATAAAGAAAAATGGAGGATAAAAAATGACAAAGAAAGATATGAGAGGAATAACATTAATAGCACTAGTAATCACAATAATAATTTTATTAATATTAGCAGGAGTAGCAATAGGAACATTAGTGGGAGAAAATGGATTATTAGCAAAAGTAAAGCAATCAAA
>CAKPDN010000025.1 GCA_934149005.1 uncultured Clostridia bacterium
AAATACATTGATTCATTAACATTATCATATTCTTCATTTATTCCTAGATAATTGTCAAATCCACATACGAATATTAATTTCTTAACTTTCATTTTATTTGATATATCATGTCATATGATATTGTATCTTTTAAAATAAAGTATTACTTCTCTTATTTTAGTTGTAGCACTGCCACACACTCCACATGGCGTGTTTGTTTGTAAAAAACTAATTTTCCATCATTACAAAATCTTTTAAATCAAATTTATATTCTATTTTTAATTCTTCCATACATAATTCCTTATCTTTTATTTAATCTGTAATTTTTTTTCTTTAAAATTTCTACTAATTGTTTAACATTTTTTATTTCTACTTCTGTAATAATTCCACCTCGTGCCAAGTCATCTATTCTATGAAAATCTGAACCAGATGTTAGTATCTTATTTGTACTTTCTCCATATTCTAATGCTTTATCATTTCTTGATACCTCATCTTGACATCCATTAAATACTTCTATTCCATCTATATATTCCAATGGTGCTAGTTGTATATCATCTCTAAAAGGATGTGCTTGTACTAATAAATAATCTTTTTTATTACAAATTTTATATAATTCTTCTAATGTATATTCATATATCCTTTCATTTTCATATAGAAATTCTTTATCTATTCCATATACTAAATAATCACTATCAGTTATTTGTAATGTAATTTCTACTCCTAATAATATATTCATTCCTAGCTTATTCCCATATTGCTTTGCTATATCAAACCCTGTATATACATAATCTATTTTTTCTCTCCAAGATATATCTCCTAGTCTATCCATTTTACTTTTACTACAATGATCTGTTATTACAATTGTAGAATATCCTTCTTTTTTATATTCTTCAATCATTTGCTTAGCAGGTATTTCTGAACAAGAACTAGACTCCTTTGTGTGCAAATGTAGTTCTGTTAAATATTTATTCATCGACTTTATCCTCCTTAATTTCCCTTTTCATAATTAATTTATCATGTTCAAAGCCTTGTTCCTGATAAATTTTTATAGCCTCTGGATTATCACTTGAAAGTTTTAATTCAATAATGTGATTCTCCTTTGCAAATTTAATACATTCTTTTATCAAATTAGTTTGTATCCCTTTTCTTCTGTATTCTTTCATTGTAAATACATCACAGACATATCCTTCAATACCACTTTCTACACATTGTGGCATATATTTTATTACTTGTAATCCACAAGTTGCAACTACTTTGTTTTCTATAATCTCTATAAAAAAAAATATATCTTTATTTAAATGCTCTTCCAAATAGCTCTTTGTTATTATATAAAATTCTTCATCTTTATTTGGATATAATTCTTTCCAATCATCTTTTTGTTGCATTACTCTTAGTTTTGATATTTCTTCTATATCTTCATATCTTGCTATTCTAAACATAAATTCCTCCTAAATCAATATTAATTCTGCTAAAATCTTACCATAAAATAACAAAAAAATAAAGTATATAACAAATTAAATTATTACATACTTTACATTTTAAGTTTTATCTCCAAACATTCATATTTTCTATTATCAAATTATACTACTCCACACTCCACATGTTTTCATGTAAAAATCCTTTAAGATTTTTTATTATTAGTTAAGTAACTTTAAATCCCTTAGGCTGTAGTATTTTTTAGCAATTTTTTGATTAATTTTAATAGTATAAATACTTTCAAAATTTATGCTATTTTGTAAATTATTTTTACTTTGGTTAGATTTTTGTTAGATGTTTTTTATATAACAGAATACTTACTATTTATAATATCAAAATTTTCATTCAATATTATTATTTTCTTTTATCTCATATTTCACATTTAAAATATTCTCTTCGTCATCTACTTGAATATTCATTTTAAAACTACAATTATTATTAACTAGTCCTTTTATAAAAAATCTATCCAAAATCATTATATTAGACAATATTTTTTCTTTTTGCAATAATTCTTTTATTTCTATCCATTCTGCTGTATTTTCTTCAAATTCTTGTGGTTCTCCTTCACAATCATTACAAACAAACACGTCAAAATCAAATATCCTATTTGGATATTCAATTATCATATTTCCTTTATAATTTAGATTTTTTATCTTTATTCCTGTTTCTTTCTTTACTTCTCTAATCGCTGTATCCTTTGGTAATTCCATATTTTCAATTTTACCACCTGGAATATCATAATATCCTTCTTTTCTATTTCCTTTTTTATATTTTGTAACTACTACTTTATTATCTTTTATCAAATAACATCTTACAGCTTTTCTTACTGTTTTAAACATTACTTTCCTCCAATCTTATTTTACTTGCACAAACTTCAACAATTTTATTTGGCTTTGGATTTACATCTATCCTTTCATAATCTCTATATAAATATTCTTCATATTCCTGTATATAATCTATTTTAAATCCCGCTTTTAATAAAAATTGTTTAATTGAAGCTTTACTATGTAATCTTCTCTCTATATATCTAACATTATCTGTTCCTAATGTTTTTATGTCTGGATATTTAGTAATTCCTGTTTCTTCATTAAAAGTTGCACCTTCTAATTTTGCTTCCCATTCTTCTATGCTTCTAACTACTATAAAAAATTTACTATCATATTTCATTACTCTATAAATTTCGGATAAAGACTTTTCTAATTGTTTATTGTCTAAATAATGTAATACTAATCTTGCATAAACAAAATCAAAATAATTATCATTATATGGTAATTTCTTTGATATATCTTCAATTTTTAATTCTATTCTATCCTGTAATTCTTCTTGTATAATAATACTCTTTGTAAATTCTAGTCCTTTATTATCAATAGTCGTTGCAATAATATGGCTATTAGGATTTTTTCTTGCCATTTCTATCTCGGCAGAACCAGCTGTGCTGATTCCTATAGATAAAATATTTTTATCTTTACTTTCTATTAAATTTATACCATGTTCTTCACTTATACTAGGTTTAAAAGTTTTCATACAATTTATATCCTTAACTTTCCTAATTTTTTATACTTTTATTTATATCATATATTTACATTTTTTCAAAGTTCTTTACTAATTATTTAAAAAATTTATTCACATTTACATTTACATGATTATATTAATTTAACTCTAATAATAATATACTAAAAAAATAATTTATCTATTATTCTTTTATAACTACAATCGCCTATATTTCAATACTTTTATATAAAAAATACACCGAAGTGTACGCACTCTGCATATCCTCTGCAGTTTTTTCTTCTTCATAGAGTATTAGAAAGCTTGTCTTTCTATATGTGTAGTAACATTTTTTATAACATAATCCAACATATTTTAAGTATTTTTCCTCCACTCTTTTTTCATTTCTTTCTCTTCTCTTTTATCTATTTCTTCTTGCTCAACATCAATCAAATAAATTTTATCATTAAAAGACCCCTTTTTATTATTTTTGATTTTTCTAGCATTTTCTATATCTTCTATTGATATATTCCTATCCTTCATTATAGCAAAAATAACTTCCATTAAATCAGCAAGTTCTTCTATTGAATGTTCTTCTATAAATTCATGTGCTTCTTCAAATAATTTTTTATCTAATTCTTCTAAATACTCATCATCATTTAGAATTTTAAAATTACATTTTCTTCCTTCCATAGAGTTAATATTCTCAGGTATTCTATCTCTTACTAATTTATTATAAATATATTTCACCCTTACTTCCTCCAATTCAATTATGTTTATATAATAAAACAAATGTTTTTAAAAGTCAATAGAATTTTCAAAATTTCAGGATTTTCTATTTTTAAATTTTACATAATTTTTTGCAAAAACATTGCAAAATCTTGCAGTATACTTTTAAAAATGATTTAATTGTTAATAATCCTGCTGACAAAGTAAAACGACCTAAGAAAAATATTTTTGTTGGTTCATTTTATTCTGAAAATGAGTTAAATACACTTTTTGAAAAATCTAAAAACGATTCACTTAATTTAGTTATTTTACTTACAGCTTTTTATGGTTTGAGAAGAAGTGAAGTTTTAGGCTTAAAATGGTCTGCTATTAATTTTGAAAATAAAACAATTACAATTAAGCATACAATTGTAGAAGTTAAAATAAAAGGTACGAATAGGATTTTGGCTAAAGATAGAACTAAAACTTTAGATATAAATACTAAATTACTATCTGCTGAAGCTATATCTTCTGCATTTAGTTTTAAGAATAAAAAAATCTAGCTTAGCATTTTTTCTAAACTAGATTTGCTTACATTTTTTCATAATTTTATTATATTTAATTAAAATTGTACTTCAGTTAGATTTTAGTTAGATATATAAAATAAATTATCTAACGTTTAATCTATCTATCCTTACAATAGAGATAATTTTAGAGTTATTTAAGGTTAAGCACTTTCTGTTCTGTTTGTTTCTTTTAGTAGGCTTTGTATCTTGTTTTCTATTTTTAATAATTCTACATTTAAGTTATCAAATTTTTCTATATATTGCTCTTTATTGATTTTACATTCTAAGTTTTGCTCTTTTTATGCATTGCCATACTGCTTTTGCACAATTTCTATTGGCATTCCAAACTTTATTTTCATTTTTTAAATAGCATACTGTTGAATTTAAATGTGCGACTCTTTGCTTTTTTCATTCATTATTTTATCTCCTATCGAAATTACTTTATATCATATTCTTTTAATTTCTCAACATAAATTTCTATAGTCTTATCATTAATATCTTCTGGTTTTAGACTACAATATTGAAAAATTTGTTTTTCTATTCCCAAAGAACATTCAATTAAATGATTTGCCTTTTCTTCATTTGACCATACAGATAATGGTTTATTTTTGTATCTTACTTTTGCATCTTCTAGCCTTTCTTTTATTCCAACTACGCCATCTGGTGCAACTCTTTGATCACAATATGCACATATCTTTCTTTCATATGAATTTGAGTTTAATGTTTCTTCATTTTTTCTTGACCTTTTTCCATCTAATATTTCTATTTCTTTATCTGATAATCCTTCACTCTTTCCAATTTCTAAATTTATTTCATGGTCATTTGTCCCATATTTTTCAAAATATTTTCTTCTAGTTTTAATAAAATTTTCATCTTTAGAAAAGTCTTCTGGTATTTTTACTATATTTCCCATGTCATGTAATAGACATACTGTATATATGTCAATGATGTGAAACAAATTCTTTCAAATAGTATGATTGAATTCGTTTCATATTTATGCTTTTTTTAATTCTTCTCTTTTTTCTTTTGGTGTCAAATATCCTAACACCGCCATTGGTATTCTGTTTGACCTTTTTAAGTATGCTGCTCCTTGTTTTCTTAAATCTTCTAAACTATAAAATTTTAAGTAACTGTAAAATCTTTCATTGTCATTTCTATGACTTCTTTCTACTTTTCCATTATGTTCTGGTGTTCTTGGTCTTATCTTGTGGTGTTTTATTCCTAATTCTTTCAATAATGTATCCATTGGATGTTCTCTTTTTACATCTGATCTATTAAACGTAAATTCTACTCCATTATCTGTCTGTATTTCTTCTGTTTTATAGCCATAATATCTTATGCATCTTTTTACAAAATCCACCGTATATGCTGCATTATGTTCTTCATACCAATATAAATATCTTTCTCTACTTGCTTCATCTATACATGTATATTGATAATAATTTATATCTTTTGTCATTCCTTCTGTTTTGCATTCTTTTCCTATCTCTGTTGGTGTATGATATTTTTGATTATGTTTCTTTGATGTTCCTTTTATTTCTGGATTATTATAAT
>CAKPDN010000026.1 GCA_934149005.1 uncultured Clostridia bacterium
TTTGTGTAGTACTGTCTTCTCCATACATTTTTAACACATCAACATTTTCTTTTGAATCACTCATATTTACACCTCTTATAATAAAATATCAAATGATAAACCTTCTACTAGGCTTTTCGTAACTTTAATATATCCATTTTTTATTTCAAGCACTTCTTTAATTATTGTGTGTACCATAAATATAACTTTTTAAATAATATAACTTTTCATTTTTCAAATCAAATATTGCATAAATTCCTTTATTATCATAATAATATTTCATATTCATAAAATTTGTTTTTACTCCAATTTCTAAATTCCATTTATTATTTTCGTCTTTTGTTCCTTTAACTAATAATGTCGCGTCATGGAGTGCATACAGTAAATCTGCATCATAAAATCTAATCAAAGTGTCCTCTCTTGGAGATTTTTCGTCGACAATAAATTCGTTTTTTCCTTCTCAATATTTCTATATTAATTATTCTAGTTTTTGCTTAAATATTGGACTTTATTCATTTTTTCTAAATAATTAAATGCTATATATCTTTGTGCTAAGTCATCTTTTTCTTTTTTGTTAAGAAATATTTATGATTTTTCCAAGCAATTTTAGTGCATAAATATGCCTCTTTGTTCAATACAAATTTTGGTGGTTTATGAAAATCTAATACTCCATATATTATTCTATTTATATCATAATATTTAAAACTTTTCCATAAACTTACAAAATTTATATTTTTCTCAATTTTACATCAACATTTGTTTTTGTCAATAGTTAAAAATAAATTTCAGAATTTTTTCAAACTCTGAAATTTAAGTACTTATATTAAATTCACATTGTTTTTATCTAGTATACTATCTACTTTGAAATCTACCTTCTGATATATCATGTGTTACCATTATTGTTGTGATATTTTCCTTTTTTAATATTGTGTATATATCTTCTGTTACCATTATTCTTGTTTGATAATCTAGTGCTGAAAATGCTTCATCTAATAACAATAATTTGGGTTTTACTGCTAATGTTCTAATTAATGCTACTCTTTGTCTCATTCCTCCTGATAACTCTGATGGATATTTGTTTTTAAAATCATATAAGTTGTATTTCTTTAATAGGTCTTTTACATATTCAATATTTTCTTTTGTCTTTATTCCTTTTATTTCTAATCCGAATAATGTGTTATTTAATATATTTTTCCATTCTAGTAAGCAATCTCTTTGCAACATATAGCCTATTTTAGAAGATATACCGTTCGTATTTTTCACCTTCTATGTATATATCTCCTTCTGTTTTTTCTTCTAAACCTGCTATTATCGATAATAATGTTGATTTTCCACATCCACTTGGTCCTATTATGCTTACAAACTCTCCTTTTTTTACTATAAAATTTACGTTTTTTAGTGCTTGAACTTCTCCTTCTTTATTTTGGTACTTTTTTCCTATATTTTTGACTTCTAGTATTTCATTCATAAATTGCCTCCTTAATATTTATCCTATTATATTTTATGTCAAATATATAATGGTGGTTACTTTGATTTGTCTATAAATCAAATTTAAATATCTTTTGTAAAAGCACCCTTGTAGTTTGATTTAATTTTCTTAAATTTTTAAATATAGCTTTTAGCTTATGTGTAATTGTTCGTGGAATAAATTTGTAAAGTAAATTTCTATATAATATAAAAAATTCAGATTTTTTTATCTGAATTTTTTGTTTTTTATTTTTAATTTAAAAAGGGTTATTATCATCTGTATATTGATTTCCTGATAAATTATCTTTACCACTACACCATATTTCAGTTATAATAAAATACTCTCCACCTCCAGGTGGTGCTATTATCCCCCAGTCATAATTTGGAATTATCATACTTTTTGAGTTTGATATATACATGCTCTGTCCAGTCGCTGCTACTATGTCGTATGAAAAATCTGAATTATTAATGTACGGACTTTTTGCAAAATTCAAATATCCTATATTATACTTTGATTTCGGAACATTAAATATACTGTTATATATCAGGAAACTCTATTGTTCTAATTCCTTTTAAATTACTTATTTTTACTGTTAATTTTATACTATCTTGATTTGTATATCCTTCTGGTTCTGTTGTATTATGTTATTATAGTTTTATTTGCCTCTCCTATATTATACCACTTTAAAGTTTTCATCTACTTTAAATTTATATTTATTATATATTACTTCTTCTCCTCTTAATGTTCCTATTGCTATCCCTACTAATATTAATAAAATTATTATTGTCACTATAATGGCTACTAAGGTAATTCCTCTATCTTTTGTTCTTTTCAATAATTTTCCTCCTATTTTATTCCTTTATAAGTGTTAGCACTTATAAATGTATCAAAAAAAAAATTATAAAATCAATATATAAATTATAAAAAATGGAGTGAATTTTTATTATTATGTCTTTAATTACAAAATTTAACGGAAATATGAATGTAATCGGAAGATTATTAAGAAAATATCGAACAAAAAATAATTTATCCTATGAGCAACTATCTGCAAAGCTTGACTTAATGGGAATTAGTATTCATAAGCAAAGTTTATATGATATTGAAAATAATAAAAGAACTGTAAAAGATTATGAATTGTTTGGTATTGCTTATGTTTTAAATATTGATGTAAATGATTTACTATCAGATTTAAGAAAACAATTTTAACTTATAAAAAACAAAAGAGATAAATATCTTGCTTAAAATATCTCTTTTGTTTTTATGCTTTTAACATTATAAACTATTTTATCATTTATACACAAAATATTTTTGTTCTAATGCATTTTTTCTCCAATTTCAAGATTTGTTCTACTAACTAATTCAGAAATTGCATATATTAATCTTTGTTGTTCTGGCGTACATTTATCTAAAATTTGTCTAAAATCCTCTTTTAAATAATCCTTTGATGCTGTATTGCTGCCTGTAAGTAAATATCCTGGAGATAAATTTAATGCCTCTGCTATTTGTGTTAATCTATTTAAATTAATCTTACTGCTCCCTCTTTCTACCCTACTCATAAAAGCAACCGATACATCAATTTTATCCGCAAGTTCTTCTTGTGTTAGTTTTTGCTCGATTCTTGCTGTTTTTATTCTTCTTCCTATCACACCGTAATCTGGTATCATACTATCCCTTCTTTCCTTGAGTGTAAATATATCACTTATAAGACAATATGTCAATATTTTTTTAAATTTATTTGTTAATATTTATGTTTTAATTCCATTATTCTTTTTGCTACCTTTGATCTCATATTTTTTAACTCATTTATTTCTAAATCATTTATGTTTAAAATATTATATGAAAAATTAATTGCATTATCCTTAAAAATTATGTAGTTCAATTTGTTATTTATGTTTTTATTATTCCATTTACTTTTTCCTGTATATATAACAATTGGAATGACTATAGGATATCTTTTATTTTTTTCTTTTTCTTCAATGTTCCATTTTTTTATAATATTTAAAGAATGTTCTAGCATTTTATATGAAATATTATAGTCTATATTTTTAATTATTTTTATACATATAAAAATTTCTTTATCTTCTAATTTGCAAATTATGTTGTTATTTGTTTCTTTATCTGATATACATTTTATATTATTACAATAATTTATATTTTGAATATCTTCAATTTCATCAAAATTAAAGAATTCTTTTAAAAAAATTTTTAAATCTATTTTATTTCTTAAAATTTCTATAATTTTGTTTTTACCTTTTTCTGTTTTAATTCCATTTTTTATTTCATATTGTGATATTTTTTCTTCTACTTTATTTATTCCATATATTTTCCCATTATTTGTATAATCTGCAAAATCATTATATGAGAAATATAACATAAATACCTCCTTTCTGTTAATCTCTTTAATATTTTTATTATTGGGATTTTTTTTAGATTTTAAATTTACTTTTGATTTTAAAATTAATATTACTTTTAATCGAAAAAAAACTTTTTATATTTCATATATTTATGTTAACACAAAAAGGTAAGAATTACAATGATTTTACTAATTCTTACCAATGTTTTAAAAATTTTTTATATAATTTTGCAGGATTTTGTAATATTTTGTAGTATATTGTCTTTTTTTAATCCTTTTATTATTTTTATTAAATTAATCCTTTGTTATTAAAATAATTACTTATTTCTTCAAGTCCCTCAAAATTTTTTTGTCTAAATATATCGTATACAACAATTGAAACAGAATTTGATAAATTTAATGACCTAAGTGAAGGTCTCATTGGAATTCTTATTGTTTTATCTATGTACTTTATCAAAATATCTTCAGGTAAGCCTTTTGTTTCTTTACCAAATAGTACAAAAACTTCATCCATTTCACTATAATTAGGTTCTGAATAAATATGTTTCCCTTTTGTAGTTACAAAAAACATATTATTATCTTCTGGTTTATATTTTTCTAAAAATTTTTCAAAAGACTCATGTTCTTCTATATCTAGCTTGTCCCAATAATCTAAACCAGCTCTTTTAACAGCTCTTTCTGATATACTAAATCCTAATGGATATACTAAATGCAATTTTCCTCCTGTTGCAGCACATGTTCTGGCAATATTTCCTGTATTTTGTGGTATTTCTGGTTCTACTAATACAACATTTAATTTCATTTTTTTCCTTCTTTCTATTTTCGTGATTAATAGGCGGGATTACGGGGCCACCACCCGAAGGGATTAAAGGACCACCACCCGAAGGGATTAAGGGGCCAC
>CAKPDN010000027.1 GCA_934149005.1 uncultured Clostridia bacterium
GTTTAAAAAAGAACCCAAAGGAATTGTTAATTGATACAAAGTAGATGACATAGTTTACAGATAATTAAATAATAAATCAACAAATATAGAACAGAAAATTTATCTGCTCTATATTTTAAGTTTATTCTACTATTGGAGGAATAAAATTATTAATAGCATTTCTCAATTTTGGATGATGAATTTCAGTCTCAAAAAAGCTATCAGCAAGAAAAAGTGAAATATGATGTCCATGTCCTATTTTTAAATTAGGACTTAAAGATAGTATTTTATTATAAAATAAAAAATAAGAGATGTTGAAAAAATATATCTCTTATTTATGTTTTTTCTTAAAATTTGTGATATAATGTAAAAAAGTAAAGGAGCAAAGATGTTACTAGAAAAGGTTTTAATTAGTACAAATAAGTATCTTAATTCTAAAAATAAAAGTGACAGAAAGAAAATAGGTCAATTTTTTACATCAAAGGAAACGGCTATATTTATGGCAGAATTAAGTAGTTATAAAAAAAGAAATATAAAAATATTAGATGCAGGAGCAGGGACTGGAATTTTAAGTATAGCATTATTAGAAAAGTTAGAAAAAGAAGAAACTATACAAAATATAGAAATAGATTTATATGAGAATGATTTAGAGATTATACCAATATTAGAAAAAAATATGATAGACATCAAAATGAAAGTAAGTAAACTAACAAAATATAATATTATCAAAGAAAATTTTATATTAAGTAATAATAAAACAAGTTATGATATTATAATAAGCAATCCTCCATATAAAAAAATAGGAAAGAATGACATTGAAGCAAAAGAAATGAGTGAAGTGATATATGGACAGCCTAACTTATATTTTCTGTTTATGACAAAAGCAATGAGATTACTAACTAATAATGGAGAAATGATATTTATAGTACCTAGATCGTGGACATCAGGAGCATATTTCAAAAAATTTAGGCAAGTATTTTTAGATAATGTTAGAATTACTAATATACATTTATTTATTAGTAGAGATAAAGTATTTAATAAAGAAAATGTGTTACAAGAAACTATGATTCTAAAAGCTATAAAAACTAAAGAAATAAAGAACACTATTCATATAACGCAGTCATATAGTAATGAAGATTTTGAAAAAGTGAAATCTTATAATGTTGATTATAATGTGTGTATAGAAAGCGAGAATGAAAGGTATGTATATTTACCAATAGATAATAACGATATTGAAGTATTGGAAACAATAAAATCATTTCATACTAAATTAGAAGATATAGGCTTGAAGTTGAAAACAGGTTTAACGGTTGATTTTAGAAATGAGGAATATTTAACAAACAATGAATCGAGCAATACTGTTCCTCTTTTTTCATCTATTCATTTTAATAAGGGACTTATAAAATTTCCAAGTAAAGAAGATGAACAGCAGTATGTAAGGAAAAATAATACAGCTTTACTACAAAAAAATACTAACTCATTATTTATAAAACGATTTAGTAGTAAAGAAGAAAAAAGAAGAATACAACCTGTTATGTTTTTCAAAAAAGATTTTGAGAACTATGAATATATATCTACTGAAAATCATATTAACTTTATTGGAAGTATTGATAAAAAAGATATAAATGAAGATGTTATATATGGACTATATGGAATTTATAATAGCACATTATATGATAAATACTATAGAATATTGAATGGCTCAACTCAAGTAAATGCAACAGAAATAAATAATATACCAATACCAAATGAAAAAATTATAAAAAATATAGGAAAAAAATTACAAGAAAAAGTAAATATAACAACCGAAATGTGTGATAATGTTTTATTGGAGGCGATTAGTAATGAATAAATTAGATGAAGCAAGAGAAATATTAAAAGAAATAGGAATGCCAAAATCACAACAATCAGATTTATGTGCATACACTTTACTAGCTTTATTACAATTAGAAGAAAATCAAAAGTGGGACAAAGCAACTAATGAATATATTAGAATACACGATATTATGGAATTTATAAAAGAAAAATATAATATTGTATATGCTGAAAATAGTAGGGAAACATTTAGAAAACAAGCATTACATCATTTTAGAATTGCAACTGTAATTGAAGATAATGCAAAACCGACTAATAGTCCTAATTATAGATATAGAGTAACAATAGAAACTTTAAATTTAATTAAAAGTTATAAAACAACAAAGTGGGAAAGTGAAAAAGAAAGATATTTAAAAAATCACGAAAAACTAATAAACATTTATGAAAATAAAAGAAAACTTACAAAAATGCCTATAATAATAAATGGAGAAAAATTTGATTTTAGTACAGGAAAGCATAATGAGTTACAGAAATCTATAATAGAAGAATTTGCCCCAAGATTTGCACAAAATAGTATAGTGTTATATATTGGAGATACTAAAGATAAAGATTTATATAAAGATAATGAACTATTAAAAAAATTGAAAATATCAATGGGAGAACACGAAAAATTGCCAGATGTTATTTTATATCAAAAAGATAAAAAATGGGTTTATTTCATTGAAGCAGTTACGAGTGTCGGTCCGATAAGTCCAAAGAGAATATTGGAAATAAATGAGATGACAAAGGAATGTGATTTTGGAAAAATATTTGTTACAGCATTTATAGATATGAAAACATTTAAAAAATTTGCAGAAGATTTAGCTTGGGAAACAGAAGTATGGTTAAGCGAAATGCCAGACCATATGATACATTTAAACGGAGATAAATTTGTCGGACCGAGAGTATAATAATTAAAAAGAATAGTAAAGTTATTGGAGATATTAAGAAATTAGTATCTCTATTTTTTATGCTAAAAATCAAGATGGGACAAGTGATCATGTTGGAATTGTAACGAGAACAGATATTACTAATAGAAATATCTATACAATAGAGGGAAATACAAGCAATAAATGTGCTGAAAGAATGTACTCTTTTGATGATGTACAAGTTATGGGATATGGTAGTCCAAAATATGAATAAAATTGGTACTATTTATTTTTTTGCTTTTTTATGATAAAATGCAAAAAAATCAAGGAGGATATAAATGATAGAAAATATAGAAGTTTTATACCATAGTAGTATAAGAATAAGTAAAAATAAAGTAATTTATATAGATCCATTTAAAATAGATAAAAATTATAATGATGCAGATATTGTTTTTATAACACACGACCATTTTGATCACTATTCTGAGGAAGATATAGATAAGGTTATAAATGAAAATACAACTATTATAATACCAGAAGAATTGTTGACAAAAATATTAAGAAAAGGGATAAATAAAAATGCAATTATTACAGTAGAGCCAAATAAAAAGTATATAGTACAAGGAATTAAATTTGGAACAATACCAGCATATAATACAAATAAAACATTTCATCCAAAAGAAAATGGTTGGATTGGTTATATCATTACACTAGATGGTATTAGATACTATATTGCAGGAGATACGGACATTACAGAAGAAAATAGAAAAGTGAAATGTGATGTTGCTTTTGTTCCGGTTGGAGGAACATATACAATGGATTTCAAAGAGGCAGCACAATTAATAAATGAAATACAACCTAAAATAGCAGTTCCAATTCATTATGGTAGTGTAGTTGGAACAAAACAAGATGCCACAGACTTTATAAAATTATTACATCCAAGTATAAAAGGTATAATTTTAATGAAACAATAAATGAAAGAAGGAACGAATAGTGCAATTTTCAAGCAAAGATATTCAATTATTTAATGAAGCTGGAATAAATGTAGAAGATAAAAATTATACAAATGATGAAGTTGAAAGATTTATAGATAAAATTCATACTACTGAAATGGGTATTGATAGAATTAAGAAGAATCATTACAGCACATTTAATCAAATAAATTACAATAAATGAGACTGATAGTTTGAACTGTCAGTCTTTTGTTATCCAAGTGCAATAGTAATCAAAAAATCAAAAAATCGAAAAAAATTCAATCTTTTTTATTGACAAATTAAATTTAAAATAGTAGTATTGTATTATGCAAGTAATACAATAAGAAAGGAGATAGC
>CAKPDN010000028.1 GCA_934149005.1 uncultured Clostridia bacterium
ATGATTTTGCAATAATATGTTCTTAATTGACATACAAGCTGACTAATATATGTTCTTATGCGATAAACCAGCCATGTGGAGTGTGTATCAGTGCTAGAACTAAAACAAGGCATGTAATACTTGATTTTGATATGATTTCAGATATTATAACTTTTGAACAAAAAGGTAGATTTGGAAAAGAAAAACATCAAAATTTGGATGTCAAAGTTAAAGTAGTTGCTTAAGTGGTAAGTGGAAACACATAAATTATTTTTTGGAAAAAACGCCTAAATGCTTGAAATACTGATAAAATTGAAATTGTATCTACTGTGAGCATAACAGGGATAAGTTGTGTTGGTTTGTAGATATGAGAGAAAGTTAGGTGTTTCAAGAGTTAGAGAAAAATTATTGAAATGAGTTGTAGAGAATCTTTATTTAAGTAAGTGTCAGTAGATATGTGCTGATGCTTATTTTTTACATTTGCAAAACAATTCTAATCTCCAATAAAAATAACATCAAGAGTATATGAACTCACTTTGTTCGCTCTTGACATTATTTCTATTGAAGATTTTGTGGTAATTAAGTAAATGTAAGTACAATTATATTTTGTAAAAAATGGTAATTTCATTGATAAAATAGGAACTTTATGATATAAATATATATGAGTGAGGTAAAAAATGGAAAAAATAATTATGTTAGGAACAGGAAATGGTGGAACATTAGATTTATATAATACATGTTTTGTGATACAGAATGACAATGGAAATTTTTTAGTAGATACAGGTGGAAGTATTGAAATAATAAAAAGATTAAAGAAAGTAAACATCGATATAAAAGAAATTAAGCATATTTTTATTTCTCATAGTCATACTGACCATATATTAGGTCTTATTTGGATGTTTAAAAAAATAGGAATAGCTGTAATAAATGGAGAGATTGAAACCAAAATAAATATTTATTGTAATGATGTAGTTTATGAATCAATATTGGAAGTATCTAAACACATATTACCAGAAAAGATGGTAGCATCAGTTTTAAGTATTGTAGATTTTCATATTTTAAATGAGGAAGAAGAAATACAGATAAATGGCATAAATTATAAATTTTTTGATATAAAAGGGAGAGGTACAAAACAATTTGGTTTTGAATGTATTATAGAAGGCAAAAGGGTAGTGTTTTTAGGAGATGAAACTTTAAATCCTAATCTATATGAAAGAGTTAGAGATGCAGATTATGTTATGCATGAAGCATTTTGCCTAGATTCAGAGGAAAACATTTTCCATGCATACCAGAAAAACCATTCAACAGTTAAAAGTGCTAGTGAGGTTATGAATAGATTAGATATCAAGAATTTAATTTTATATCATACTGAAGAATCTCATGGAAATGAAAGAAAAAAATTATATACTAAAGAAGCACAAGAATCTTTTAAAGGAAATATATATGTGCCAGATGATTTTGAGATTATTGAATTGAGGTAGTAGTTATAGGAGGTAAAACTTTGAAAGAAGAATTAATATGTAAAATAACAGATCAAGATATAGGAGAAACACCTACAGAAAGGACAAATCCACGATTAAGATTAGGTGCGAGAGGAATAGTTATAAGAGAAGATGGAAAAATTGCAATATTTAATAAAAGCAATAAAAATGAGTATAAATTACCTGGTGGAGGATTAGAAGGTGAAGAAGAACCAGAAAAAGCATTTAAAAGAGAAGTACTAGAAGAAACTGGTTGTGAAGTAGAAATTATAGAATGCTTAGGAACAACAGAAGAATATAAATCATTAAATAATTTTAAACAGATTTCTTATGTCTTTGTAGGAAAAGTTTTAAAAGATACTAAACAATTAAATGTAACAGAGAAAGAAAAAGATGAAGGTGCAAAATTACTATGGGAGACTCCTGAAAAAGCACTAGAAATTATAACAAAATGTTACAACGAATTAGTTGCTTCAAAATATGAATCTGTATATGCTACAAAATTTGTTGTATTAAGAGATAGAAAAATTTTGGAAAAATGGATGGAATTTAATAGGTAAAAGAGATAAGAATAATGGGGAAAACTTAAAATAAATATGGAGTATAAGAAAATGAAAATTGTAAAATCAATTATAATAAAGAAATGTACCATCAACGATGTAGATTCAATTTACAATATTCAAAATATTGTAATAGATAATATTAATAAATATAATTTAAGGGGAAAATAAAGTTATGAAAATAGTTAAAGAAGAACAAGCAAAAAAATTTAAATATGCGGATACCAGTTCAGTGCTAGACTATTCAATAGATTTGAATGAAAAGAATTTAGATTTCTGTATAAATGAAATTAATGGAAGATATCCAGAAAAAGGATATTGCTCAAATTTAGAATGTGAAGAATTATGCTATGTTTTAGAAGGAAAAGGAACAATTTATAAAAGAGATGATGAATGTTTTAATTTTAAAAAAGGAGATAGTATATTTATACATAAGAAAGATATTTATTATTGGGAAGGTTCATTTAAACTTGCTATTGTATGTACTCCAGCATGGAATAAAGAGCAATGTAAATTGTTTGGTTAATAAATACTAGATAAAAATAGAGAGGTGTTTTATGGAATACATAGATATATTTGATGAAAATAATAATCCAATAGGAGAGAAAAAAGAAAAACAGCAAGCACACGAAAATGGTAACTTTCATAGAACAGCACATATATGGATAATAAATGAAAAAAATGAATTATTGTTACAAAAAAGAAGTGCAAGTAAGAAATCACACCCTAATTGTTGGGATATATCTGGAGCAGGGCATATAAGAGCAGGAGAAAACGTAATTGATGGAGCAATTAGAGAACTAAAAGAAGAATTAGGAGTTAAAGCAGAAGAAAAAGATTTGCAATATATTACAACAATAAAAAGCACAAAGAATCCTAAAAATATGGAATTTCAATATGTATATTTATTGAAATGTAATAAAAAAATAGAAGAATATATTTTTGAAGATGGTGAAGTATCAGAGGTTGAATATATTTTTTATAGAGATTTAGAAAAAATGGTAGAAGAGAAAGTTGAAGGTTTATTAATGCACGAAGAAGAATATAAATATCTTTTTAAATATATTATGAATAGAAATATAAAGATAAGAAAATGTACTGTTGATGATGTGGATTCAATATACAATATTCAAAATATTGTAATAGATAATTTTAAAAAAGAAGAAAAAGGATACTTTTTACCTTTCAAAAAAGAAACATATTTAAGAATAGTTAACGACCCTATAAATGATGGCGAAATATATGGTGCTTTTTTAGATGACAAAATGATTGCATGGATATTCTTATCAGTTTCAAACAGAATGAAAGAATTAAAACAAATGATTCCGAATTTAGAAGGAAGTTGTGCTGACATAGATGGTGTTATTGTATTACCAGAATATAGAGGTTATGGACTACAAAAAATATTAGTAAAACATCTTGAGAAGATGGCTAGAGAAAAAGGAATTGAAAATATTATTGCAGAAGTAACTTTCGGGAATGTTTATAGTTTAAGGAATTTAAATGATTTAGGATATGAAGAGCAGACTTGGTATCAAAAAGATGAAAATATTAAAAGATATATTTTGTTAAAAAAATTAGGAGAAGTCGAAAATGAATAATAATATTAAACCAATAATATTTGATTTGGATGATGTAAGAAGAAAAGCTGAAAAAGGTGATAAATTTGCATATTACATTTTAGGCAGAAGTTATGACAGTGAAGAAAATGGAGCAGA
>CAKPDN010000029.1 GCA_934149005.1 uncultured Clostridia bacterium
TGTTTCATTGTTACAGATTCAAAGTCATCTGAAAATGGACAATCTTTATATGTATTTTCTAATGTTAAACAATATTTAATTATTTCTTCTTTATCCATATCTTCTCCTCATAATAAACTACTAAATTTTTTACTATATTTATCAATATCTTTTGTACTTTGACTGACAATAAAATCTGTTACTTTAATTTTTAATCTTTCAACTTCACTATTTGTATAATTTTTATCTTCTACATGTATTCCTGATTCATTAAATAATTGAATATCTTTGCTTGAAAATTGCACTATTTGTTCCTTCTTTCATTTATTTTTTCATTAAAATTATACCTTTTATTTCTGGATGTAATAATCTTATAAAATCTATTGCATCTTGCTCTGTTCCAACTATACTACCATAATGAATTGGAATTGCTATTTTAGGTTTTATTTCATTTATTAAACTTGCTGCTTCTTTAAAATCCATTGTATATGTTCCTCCAACTGGAACAAAAGCCACATCACACTTTACTTGTTTATTTTCTTCTGTAATGTCTGTATCTCCTGCAATATAATATCTAATACCATTTATTATAATAATATAACCAACCCAACCATTTTCTTTTGGATGAAATGTTTTATTTGTATTATATGCTGATATTGTTTCAAATTTAATTCCTTGCACCATATAATTTTTATTTGGCTCTACTGTAATAATTGCATTTTTATTTATGCCTTTTCTTAATAGTTTTGTTAATAATTCCTCTGGTATTATAATAGTTGTGTTTTCATTTATAACCTTATCTATATCTTCTTCAGAATAATGGTCATAATGATCGTGTGTTATAAAAACAATATCTGCATCATTATAATTTCTATCTATTTTAAATGGATCTATATAAATTGTTTTTTCTTTGTTAATTCTTATACTACTATGGTATAAAACTTCTATATTTTCTAACATTTATATCCTCCTTTTTTTATATACATTAGCATTATAACACAAATTATAAAAATTCACACCATGAAAGAAAAAAGTTATTATTTTTATCAATATTAGGCTCTGTATCTTTTATTAAATCATCTAAAGTAATTTCAAATATCTCACTCATTTCCTTCCATATTAAAATAAATTAAGATATATCTTAATATTTATTTTAACTTTAATCTACCATTTTTAACTAGAATTTTAGCACTTAAACTTAACTTTTTATTTTTTATCATACAATTTACTAATTTTTGTTATGGTTATATAATAAAAGATAGATAATTTCAATGATTATCTACCCTACTTATAGCTATTTACTATTTTATTGTTGTTTTCCATAATCCATGTTTGTTGCAATAAGCATATAATGTTGCACCAGATATATATGGAAATCTAGTTTCCGTTGCTTGCTCTGGATATAATTTTACACGAGTTATTCTATTTTCTGATACTTGTGCAATCCACATTATATAATGTTCCTTTTCCATTGGATGTTCTACTTCTCCAACACTTACTACTATTTCATCTTCTACTTTTTTATATATTGGTATATGTTTTTCCGTTGCTGCATCTGTAGTATTAGCTTTCATTTCTTCCATTTTTCTACCACAACAAGTTATATGTTGTACATCTCCATCAATTAATTCTATTATATTGTCACATATTGGACATTTTAAAAATTTTGCATTTTCTTTCATTTAAAACTACTCCTTTTATTTAATAATATACTATTATATAAAAAATCGTAAACAAGAAAAATAAGTTATTATTTTGTTCCTACTTTATACATTGCATACTAATGCTTTTTATGACAAAAATTTGAGTATTTATTCTTTCTATTTAAATTTTCTTATATATTTATCAATACTATCCAAAAATTCTTCATTATTTTTTGTATTAACCATCATAGAAATAACTTGTTCAGTAACATCTGCAACAGGCATACTGTTCATAGCTTTTCTTAATGCAAAAACTGTTTCTTTCTCTTTTGGAGTAAGTAATAGGTCTTCCCTTCTTGTTCCAGATTTATTGATATCAATAGCTGGGAATATACGTTTTTCAGATAATTTTCTATCTAAGTGAACTTCCATGTTACCTGTTCCTTTGAATTCCTCAAATATAACGTCGTCCATTCTACTTCCTGTTTCTATTAAAGCTGTAGCTAAAATTGTTAAGCTTCCCCCATTTTCAATATTTCTAGCTGCTCCAAAGAACTTTTTAGGTTTATGTAATGCTGCTGGATCAATACCACCAGATAGTGTTCTTCCTGAAGATGGAATTGTTAAGTTATAAGCTCTTGCAAGTCTTGTAATACTGTCTAAAAGGATTACGACATCTTGACCTTGTTCTACTAATCTTTTTGCTCTTTCTAATACCATTTCTGCAACTTTTACATGGTGTTCTGGTAATTCATCAAAAGTTGAATAAATAACTTCACCATTTATAGAACGTTTCATATCAGTAACTTCTTCTGGTCTTTCGTCTATTAAAAGCACTATTAATTTTTCGTCAGGGTTATTTAAAGATATGCTATTTGCAATTTTTTTCAATAATGTTGTTTTTCCAACTTTTGGTGGAGCAACAATCATTCCTCTTTGCCCTTTTCCTATTGGAGACATTAGGTCTATCATTCTCATTGCATATTCATTTGAAGTTGTTTCTAATCTTAATCTTTCTGTTGGATATATAGGTGTTAATTCATCAAATCTTTTTCTTCTAGCGGCTTTTTCTGGTGATTCTCCATTAACCTCTCCTACAAATATCAATGAAGG